>NZ_JACBGE010000018.1 GCF_021401345.1 Hydrogenophaga sp. NFH-34 | reverse complement strand
AGGTCGCCTTGGTCGCTTGCATGCGCAAGCTGCTGACCACGCTCAATGCCATGGTCCGAACTGGCAAACCTTGGGACAAATCGCTTCACAGCGCTTGACTTCCAAGACGGTTACTCAGTCGCGCGCCAGCCGGGGAGGTCCGCCTGCCGACTCGATCAGCGCCCGGGCGCTGTCCGACATCGGCACCGATTTCTGGCGCGGGAAGTCTACCCAGACCACGGTGGCACCCCCGTTCGCATACACCGTGGCCGGGTCGTCGGTGCGCAACATCTCGTGGTAGGTGTCGAAGGAAGTGCGCCCCATGGCCCCTACGTAGGTTCGCACCAGCACTTCACCCGGAAATTCGAACTGGCGGATGAAGTTGCAGAAGGCATTGACGATCACCGGCCCTTCACCCTGCGGATCGGCCGGCAGGCCCATGCCGAAAAACCAGTCGAGCCGGGCGATCTCCATGTAGCGGAAATAGATCGTGTTGTTCACATGCCCCATGGCATCCATGTCGCCCCAACGGATGGGCACCACGATTTCATGCACCAGGCGTTTGTCGTCAGGCAGTTCCAGTTTCATCACAGATTCCTAGGAGTGACCGGGCTCGAAAGCCCTCAGCGGTGGGCGCGGATGGAGGCCAGGATGCCCAGCACGAACAGGCCGCTCGCCCCCCATTGCACGGGCTGGGGCCACTGCCCCGACCAGATGAACGCATAACAGAGACCGAACACGGTCTCGCTGACAATCAGTTGCCCAGCCAGGCTGGAACTCAGCCGGCGGCAGGCGACGTTCCACAGCACCGAAGCCACCCAGGCCGAGCCAATGCCGGTGGACGTGCAGACAAACACGAAACGCCCCAGTCCTGGGCGCTCTGCCAGTTCGGCCCAGGGCGTACCAGCCCCCAGCCAGAGCAGCCACCCGCCCACCCCGGCAGCGAGCCCCAACCAGTTGGCCCACTCGGTGGAATTCACCGCCTCATTGCGCCGCAGCCAGCGCGCGTTGAACAGGCCGAACACGGTCCAACTGGCCATGGCCCCGACCCCGAACAACACGCCCCGGACCAGGTGACGGGCGCCTTCCACATCCACGTCGGCTGCCGTGGCCCGCATCATCAGGGCCATGCCGGCTGCGGTCAGCAGCAGGCCCGGCACCAGGGATGACCAGCGCAGACCGACCGGCTTGCCCAGCATCATCACCCACAGCGGAATGGTGCCGATGATCAGCACCGGCAACGCCGCCCCGGCATCCGCAATGGCCAGCACCAGCAACAGGTAATACCCGGTGTAGCCGAGCACGCTCAGGCCTGCGGCCGCCAGCGCCTGGCGCCCCGTCGGCCGTCGCAGAGCGGCCCCGCCGCGCTGACTGCGCCCCCACTGCCACAGCATCAGCAGCGCAGAAAACAGGCCGCAGGCCACGAAACGGCCTGCGGTGTAGTCCACCGACGAAAATCCGGGGGCCGCCAGCGGCGCCACGAAGGTCGTGCCCCAGAACGCCCCGGCCGCCAGACCGGCCAGAATGCCCGTGGCCATCCCTGGCGGCAGCGCCCCCGGCTGCCCCAGGCTGCCCGCGGAAACGCCTTGCGCTGGCGTCACACCGCGAACCCGTCGTCTGCCGCGATCACGGCACCGTTGATGAAATGGCTTTCGTTGCTCGCCAGCATGACCAACACCGCGTCCAGATCGGCCGGCGAGCCGACGCGTTTGCGCGGCAGCATGCCGATCAGCTTCTGCCCCTGCTCAGTCTGCCAGTGCTGGTGGTTGATCTCGGTGTCGATGTAGCCAGGACAGATGGCGTTGACGTTGATGCCGAACTTGCCCCACTCCACCGCCATGGCCTTGGTCATGTGCACGACAGCGGCCTTGCTCATGCAGTACACACCGATCTGCGGCAGCACCTTCAGGCCGGCCATGGACGCGATGTTGATGATGCGCCCGCCCACGAAAGTGCCCGGAGCCGCACCCTGGGCGCGCGCGAGCATGCGCTTGGCCACTTCCTGCGCCACGAAGAAGGCGCCCCGGGTGTTGGTGCCGAAGACGAAGTCGTAGTCGTCCTCGGTCACGTCCTGCAGGCGCTGCGTGGTGCTCACGCCCGAGTTGTTGATCAGGATGTCGATCGGCCCCACCTCGGTCTCGGCATGCGCGACCGCAGACTTGATCGACGCAGTGTCGGTCACGTCCAGCGCCACCACATGGGCGTCGCCGCCCTCGGCCTCGATGTGGGCACGCAAGGCCATCAGGCGGTCGGTGCGGCGGCTGGCGAGCACCACGGCAGCGCCCGCGCGGCTCAGGGTTTTGGCGAACTGCGCCCCCAGACCACTGGAAGCGCCCGTGATGAGGGCGACACGGCCCGACAGGTCAAGCTGGTAAGACACGGGATAATCTCCAGACGATTCAAATTAGCACGATCGTTCGATTTTCGGGCACAAGGGCATAAAATGCGGTCCGCCCGAAGACACCCGCCACAGCCGTGGCGGCGATCCGAAAACCATTATCTGTGAGACCCCCGATGAGCCCAGACGAGATCCTCGCGCAATACGGCCCGCGAGAAGCGATGGAATACGACGTGGTGGTGATCGGTGGCGGCCCGGCGGGGCTGTCCACCGCGATCCGCCTGAAGCAGCTGGCCACCGACAAGGGCAGCGAGATCAACGTCTGCGTGCTGGAAAAAGGCTCCGAGCCGGGCGCGCACATCCTCTCGGGCGCGGTGATGGACCCCAAGGCGCTCACCGAGCTGCTCCCCAACTGGAAGGAACTGGGCGCGCCACTGAACCAGCCCGTGACGGGCGACGATGTCCTGTTTCTTTCCGAGACGGGCCACAAGCGCACGCCCGACGCGCTGGTGCCGCGCAACTTCCACAACGAAGGCAACTACGTCATCAGCCTGGGCGCGGTCACCCAATGGCTGGGCCAGCAGGCCGAGGCCCTGGGCGTGGAGATCTTTCCCGGCTTTG
The DNA here is from genome assembly GCF_021401345.1 of Hydrogenophaga sp. NFH-34. Lineage (GTDB taxonomy): Bacteria > Pseudomonadota > Gammaproteobacteria > Burkholderiales > Burkholderiaceae_C > Hydrogenophaga > Hydrogenophaga electricum. Next base: position 120,080 of record NZ_JACBGE010000018.1, on the reverse strand, counting down.
CCGCTGCCGAGGTGCTCTACCACGATGACGGCTCGGTCAAGGGCGTGGCCACCGGCAACCTGGGCGTGGGCAAGGATAGCGAGCCGACCGAGAACTTCCAGATCGGCATGGAGCTGCACGCCAAGTACACGGTGTTCGCCGAGGGCGCGCGTGGCCACCTGGGCAAACAGCTCATCGCCAAATTCAAGCTCGACGAGGGCAAGGACCCGCAAAGCTACGCCATCGGCATCAAGGAGCTGTGGGAGATCCCGGCCGAGAAGGCCAAGCCGGGCCTGGTCGTGCACACCGCGGGCTGGCCGATGGACAGCGAGACCTACGGTGGCGGCTTCCTGTACCACCTCGAAGGCAACAAGGTCACGCTGGGCTTCGTGACCGGGCTGGATTACCAAAACCCCTGGCTCTCCCCGTTCGAGGAGATGCAGCGCTGGAAGACCCACCCGGCCATCAAGGCACACATCGAAGGCGGCAAGCGCCTGGGCTATGGCGCCCGCGCCATCACCGCCGGCGGTCTGCTGAGTCTGCCCAAGACGGTGTTCCCGGGCGGCGCGCTGGTCGGCTGCGATGCGGGCTTTTTGAACGCCGCGCGCATCAAGGGCAGCCACGCAGCGATCAAGAGCGGCATGCTGTGCGCCGAGGCGGCTTTCGAGGCGGTGACGGCGGGTCGCACCAGCGACGAGCTGGCGGCCTACCCCAACGCCTTCGAGCAAAGCTGGCTGCACACCGAGCTGCACCAGTCGCGCAACTTCAAGCAGTGGTTCAAGAAGGGCAGCACGGTTGGCGCCCTGATGACCGGGATCGAGCAATGGTTCCTGCCCAAGATCGGTGTGAGCACGCCGCCCTGGACGATCCACCGCACGCAGGCCGATCACCTGTACCTGAAGCCGGCGGCCGAGTGCCCGAAGATCGAGTACCCCAAGCCCGATGGGCAGCTCACCTTCGACCGGCTCTCCAGCGTATTCGTCTCCAACACCAACCACGAGGAGAACCAGCCGGCACACCTGACGCTCAAGGACGCCAGCGTGCCGGTCAAGGTCAATCTGGCGAAGTTCGGCGGTCCCGAGAGCCGCTACTGCCCGGCCGGGGTGTACGAGTTCGTCAACAAGGACGGGGCCGACCAGCTGGTGATCAACGCGCAGAACTGTGTGCACTGCAAGACCTGCGACATCAAGGATCCCACGCAGAACATCGTCTGGGTCACCCCCGAGGGTGGCGGCGGGCCCAACTACGCCGGCATGTGATAGCGGTGGCCGGGGTAAACACCGGCCGCCCCCTTTCTCGGCAGACGGGCGGCCTGGCCGCCCGTTTTTCATGGGCGCGTCAGCCGCCCGCCAGATGCCCCTGCAGCGACCGCCCCAGATCGGTCTGCAACGCGGCCCAGTCCACACGGGCACCTTGCGTGAGCAGGGCCTGCACCACCGCACCGTAGGTCAGCACGTGCACCGCCCGCCCCAGGCGCAGGCAGCCGGCCGGATCGGGCGCATCACGCGCGTGTCCCACCGCCGCAACCCAGGCCTCGACGTAGCGGCGGTAGTTCTTGCGGTAGGCCTCGGGCGGCGATATCTGGCGCTCCAACTGGTACAGCGCGGCCCAGGCCCGGGCATCGGACCGGATCGCCGCGATCTGCCGCGCCACCAGTGCTGGCACCAGTTGCCCCAGCGGCAGCCCCTGCAAAACCTCCGCCTGGGTCACCAGATCCCGCGCCAGCGCCTGCACCTTGCGGTGGATGGTGAGCGCGGCCAGCGCCTGCTTGTCGCTCACATAGTCGTAGAAGGTGCCGATGCCCACCCCCGCCACCCCCGCGAGTTCGCGCACCGTCATGGCCGCATAGCCCTGGTCCAGCAAAACCCGAACAAAGGCCTCCTGCAAAGCCTGCGAACTGGCCTGCGCACGCGACTGCCGGGGGCGCCGCCGCAAGGCAGACTCGCCTGCCGCGGGGGCCGTCACCGGCGCACGGGAAATCCGAACACGTGTTGCCGCCATCGTTCCTACACTCTGTCTTGCCCTGGACACACACCAACGAAGGAGACATTAGCATGGGCTGGACCACCCACGAGGTCAGCAACCAGTTCGACGAACTGCGCGGCTACAACCTCTACACCACCGACAGTGCCTTGCAGGCCGCCGTTTCGCGCCACGGCGGGGCCGACGCCCACGACCGCCTGGCTGCCTATGGCGAGCTGATGGGCACGGCCGAGAGCTACGACCTGGCCGACCTTGCCAACCGCCACACCCCAGAGTTGCGGACCTTCGACGCCCGCGGGCGCCGCATCGACCAGGTGGACTTCCACCCCGCATGGCACGAACTGCTGAGCCGTTACCGGGGTGCGGGCCTGATCTCCAGCCCCTTCCGCGAGACCCACACGGGCCGCTGGGCGGCCTGGGCCGCCGGCTTCTACCTGCACGCCCAGATCGAGGCCGGCACGTTGTGCCCCTCGACGATGACGCTGGGCGCCATTCCCCTGCTGCAGCGCGAACCCGCGCTCTGGGAACAGACCGGCAGCCGCCTCTTCAGCGACCGCTACGATCCGCGCGATCTGCCCATCGCCCAGAAAAGCGCGATTTATCTGGGCATGGGCATGACCGAAAAACAGGGCGGCTCGGACGTGCGGGCCAACCAGACCACCGCCACCCCCATCGGCGCGGGCGGGCGTGGCGGCGAGTACCTGCTGCGCGGTCACAAGTGGTTCTTCTCGGCCCCCATGTGCGACGCCCATCTGGTGGTGGCGCGCACCCCCGAGGACGGCCTGGCCTGCTTCTTCGTGCCACGCTGGCGGCCCGATGGCAGCAAGAACGCCATCCACATCCAGCGCCTGAAGAACAAGGTCGGCAACAAGAGCAATTCCAGCAGCGAAGTGGAGTTCCACGATGCCTGGGGGGTGCTGATGGGCGAGGCCGGACGCGGCATCCCCACCATCATCGAAATGGCCACCTACACGCGGCTGACCTGTGTACTGGGCAGCGCGGCCATGATCCGCCAGGCGCTGGCCCAGGGCATCGCCTACACGCGCCAGCGCCGGGCCTTCGGCAACACCCTGGCCAACCAGCCGCTGATGCGCGCCGTGCTGGCCGACATGGCGCTGGAGAGCGAAGGCGCGCTGGCACTGGCCATGCACCTGGCCGAAGCCTACGAACACGACACGCCCGAGGCCCGCGCGTGGCACCGCCTGATGACGCCGGCCGCGAAATTCTGGGTCTGCAAGCGCGCCGTCGAACTCACCGGCGAAGCCATGGAAGTCTTCGGTGGCAACGGCTACGTGGAGGACGGCATCATGGGCCGGCTGTTCCGCGAAGCGCCGGTCAACTCGATCTGGGAGGGATCGGGCAACGTGATGTGCCTGGACGTGATGCGCGGCATCGCACGCCAGCCCGAACACGCGCAGGTGCTGCTCGCCGACCTCATGCGCCGGGCCGGCGAACACCGGGCGCTGACCAGCGAAGCGCTCGACCTCAGCCGCCTGCTGGAGCGGCCACCGGGCGAATTCGAGGGCATCGGCCGCCAGTTCACCGCCCGCCTGTGCGTGCTGGCCCAGGCCTGCCTGCTGCACGAGAGCGCTCCCACGGCAGTGGCCGACGCCTTCATCGCCACCCGCCTGGGCACGCACTGGGGCGCCGTCACCGGCCTGGTCGATCCGTCCAGGCTGGACGTCGACGCCCTGCTCCAGCGCGCCCTGCCCGCCTGAGAACCGGACCGGCCGGACCGCCAGCGTGCGGCCGGCTCAGCCCCACTGCAGGCAGCGCATGCTCAGCGTGCCCGAGTGGAAACCTTCGTAGACGTGCTGCAGCGGCTCGCGCGGATCGGAAGCGCCCAGCGCATACAGGAACGGCCAGTAGTGATCGGGTGTGGGCACCGCCATCGCGGCCGACGCGCCCATGGCCGCGGGATTCAGCAGGCGCTGTTCGGTGCGGAAGCTGCGCTCGTTCAGCGCCGCCTTCACCGCCTCATCGAAGCCCTGGGCCCAGTCGGTCAGGCCGCGCGCACTGGGCTCGGCCCCGCGCACGGTCGCGCGCAGGTTGTGGACGATGTTGCCGCTGCCCACGATGAGCACGCCCTGGTCGCGCAGCGCTGCCAGTTCGCGCCCGATCCCGTGGTGGAAGCCGCCGGCCGCGGCGTAATCGATCGACAGCTGAAACGTGGGGATGTCGGCCTGCGGATACAGGTGGCGCAGCACGGTCCAGGTGCCGTGGTCCAGCCCCCAGTCGTCGCTGCCCTGGACCTTGCGCGCCTTGACGATGGCCTGCAGTTCGCGCGCCATGCCGGGCGCACCGGCCGCCGGGTACTGGATCTCGTACAGCGCCTTCGGAAACCCGCCGAAATCGTGGATGGTGCGCGGCCGGGCCTGCACGTCCACCAGGCTCTGTCCCGGCGTCAGCCAGTGCGCGGAAACCGACAGGATGGCCGTCGGCCGGGGCAGACGCCGCCCCCAGGCGGTGAGGCTGCGCGTGAAGGCGTTGTCGGCCACCGCATTCATGGGGCTGCCGTGACCGATGAAGATCACGGGCATGCGGGTGGCGGCGGGAGCGGCGGCGGTATCGCGCAGCGGCGCGGTCACGGCGGCGATGCTGGAAAAGGCTTGCAGGAGCTGGCGGCGACGGACGTTCATGGGGACGGGAATATCAGGGAATGGGGATGCGACCCGCCAGGCCGGGCAAGGTTCCATTGTCGCCGGCTCCGTCTTTTTCACACCGTGGTCACGAAGCCCCGGCACAGTGCGGCGGGTTCGTTGGGAACCGCCATGCTGACCAAAACCGACCAAGGACGCGCCGAACTGCGCCCGGGCCACCGCAGCCTGGGGCAACGCGAGCGCGCTGTGCTGCTGCTCGCCGACGGGCGCGTGAGCGAATCGCGCCTGGCCGCGCTGTTCGAGGGCGAGGGCCGCGAACTGGTCGACCGCCTGGTCACCCAGGGCTACCTGAGCCGCACCCAGCCAGCGCCACCGCCCCCGGCTGCTGCGCGCCCCACGGCGCAGCACGGGGAGTCGTTCGCAGGCACCCGCTCGCTGGCCACCGCGCGCATGTATCTCTTCGACCTCAGCGACCGGCTGTTCGCCCCGCGCGACCGCAACCTCGCCGACCGCTACCGCGCGGCGCTGCGCGAAGCGCGGGACGCCCACACCATGCTGGCGGTGGGCCGGGAGCTGATCGCCGACGTGGAGACGCTGGCCGGCGCCCAGCGCGCCGCCGGCATCCGCGAACGGCTGGAGCGCCTGTTGCCGCCGGAGATCACCGACATCCCGGCCTGAAGGCGGTGCGATTCCGTTACACTGCGGCCCCATCAGGAGAGCGCTCCCTTTTCGGGAGCCGCCGAAGGCGCAGGCGACCGGCAAACCGGTTCTGAACGCTCAGGCAAAAGGACTGATGACCATCGCCCTGGCGGCGATGTCCCTCACTGGAGAGAGGCGCCCTGCGGCGCCCACCGAAGGAGCAAGCGCGGCATCGCCCGGGCGAATCTCTCAGGTAAAGCGGACAGTGGGGCAGCGCACGGATGAACCGTGCCATTCCGTCACCCCCAAGGGGCTGGCGGCCTGCCCTGCCCTTTGCGAGACCTGCCGTGACCGACCCGACCCTGCTCCAGACCCCGCTGCACGCCCTGCACCTCGAACTCGGTGCGCGCATGGTGCCCTTCGCCGGCTACGCCATGCCGGTGCAATACCCCGAAGGCCTGATGGCCGAGCACCACCACACGCGCCGCGCGGCGGGCCTGTTCGACGTCTCGCACATGGGCCAGTTGCTGCTGTCCGGTCCCGATGCAGCGGCCGCCTTCGAGAGCCTGATGCCGGTGGACGTGATCGGCCTGGGGGTGAACAAACAGCGCTACGGCCTGCTGCTCAACGACGCGGGCGGCATCATCGACGACCTCATGTTCGTCAACCGCGGGACGGACCTTTTCGTGATCGTCAACGGCGCCTGCAAACACGGCGATCTGGCGCACATCCGGGCCTGCATCGGCAGCCTGTGCCACATCGACGCCCAGTTCGACCGCGCCCTGCTCGCCCTGCAGGGGCCGGCAGCGGTGACGGCCCTGCAGCGCCTGCTGCCCGGCGTGGAGAAGCTGGTGTTCATGACCGGCATGGCCGCCACCTGGAACGGCGCCGACCTGTACGTCACCCGCAGCGGTTACACCGGCGAAGACGGGTTCGAGATCTCGCTGCCCGCCGCCAGCGCCGACGCTTTTGCCCGCGCCCTGCTGGCGCAGCCGGAGGTCAAGCCGGTCGGACTGGGGGCCCGCAATTCGCTGCGCCTGGAAGCCGGCCTCTGCCTGTATGGCAACGACATCGACACCACCACCACCCCCGTGGAAGCGGCGCTGAACTGGGCGATGCAGAAGATCCGCCGCACCGGCGGCGAGCGCGCCGGCGGCTTCCCGGGCGCCGACGTCGTGCTCGCCCAGTTGGATGGCAGCCGCGCCTTGACCCGCAAGCGCGTCGGCCTGATTGCGCTGGAGCGCGTACCGGTGCGCGAGCATGTGGAGCTGCAAAGCCTGGACGGCACCAGGATCGGCGAAGTCACCAGCGGCCTGCTCGGCCCCAGTGCCGACAAGCCGGTCGCCATGGGCTACGTTTCCCCCGAACACGCCGAGATAGGCACGCGTCTGCATGCCATCGTGCGCGGCAAGGCCGTGCCGATGGAAGTCGCCCCCATGCCGTTTGTGGCCAACCGCTATCACCGCGGCTGAACGGCTTCCCGCCAACCCGATAAGCTGCTGTCCACCTCAACCTTTTTCACCGGAGCCTTTTCCATGACCACCAAGTACACCGAAGACCACGAATGGATCACCGTTGAGGGGGGCATCGCCACCGTCGGCATCACCCCCCATGCGCAAGACGCGCTGGGCGACGTGGTGTTCGTCGACCTGCCCGAAGTGGGCAAGACCTTTGCCCAGAAGGACGTGGCGGGCGTGGTCGAGTCCGTCAAGGCCGCAGCCGATGTGTACATGCCCGTCAGCGGCGAGATCACCGAGGTGAACGAGGCCCTGCGCGACGATCCGTCGCTGGCCAACAGCGACCCGCTGGGCGCCGGCTGGTTCTTCAAGGTCAAGCTCAGCGATGCGGCCCAGGTCGACGCGCTGCTGGACGCCACCGCCTACGACGCCTTCGCGCAACAAGGCTGATTTTCCGGCGCGTTGCGCCCGCCCCGCCACCGATTCCGTCTGCCAGGTGCCTCCATGCTGATGCCGTCCGTCAAACCCCTGGGTGAACTCGAAAACGCCAGCGAGTTCATCGCCCGCCACATCGGCATCAGCGAAGCCGATGAAGCCCACATGCTGTCGGTCATCGGCGAGGCCTCGCGCCGCGCCCTGATCGACTCCATCGTGCCACGCAGCATCGCGCGCAGCGCCGGCATGGACCTGCCACCCGCGACCACCGAAGCCGCGGCGCTGGCCGAGCTCAAGGCCATCGCGGCCAAGAACAAGGTCTTCAAAAGCTTCATTGGCCAGGGCTATTACGGCACGCACACGCCGGGCGTCATCCTGCGCAACATCCTCGAAAACCCCGCCTGGTACACCGCCTACACGCCCTACCAGGCCGAGATTTCGCAGGGCCGCATGGAGGCGCTGGTCAACTTCCAGACCATGGTGACCGACCTCACCGGCATGGCGATCGCCAATGCGTCCATGCTCGACGAGGCCACCGCCGCCGCCGAGGCCATGACCCTGGCCAAGCGCTCGGTGAAGGCCAAGGGCAACGTGATCGTGGTGGCCGGCGACGCGCACCCGCAGACCATCGAGGTGATCCAGACCCGCGCCAAGCCGCTGGGCCTGACCGTGAAGCTGGCGAACTCGGCGCCCGAGTGGGCTGAAGCCCTGAAGGGCGACGACTACTTCGCCGTGCTGGCGCAGTACCCGTCCACCAGCGGCCGCATCGACGACCTGCGCGCCGAGGTGCAGACCGTGCACGCCAAGCAGGCCGCCTTCATCGTCGCCGCCGACCTGCTGGCCCTGACCCTGCTGGTGCCCCCGGGCGAGTTCGACGCCGACATCGTGGTCGGCACCACGCAGCGCTTCGGCATGCCCATGGGCGCGGGCGGTCCGCACGCCGCCTACATGGCCTGCCGCGACGAATACAAGCGTTCCATGCCCGGCCGCCTGGTGGGCGTGAGCGTGGACACCCACGGCAACCCGGCCTACCGCCTGGCACTGCAGACGCGCGAACAGCACATCCGCCGCGAAAAGGCCACCTCCAACATCTGCACGGCGCAGGTGCTGCCGGCCGTCGTGGCCAGCATGTACGCCGTGTACCACGGCCCGCAGGGCCTCAAGCGCATCGCCCAGCGCGTGGCCGCCTACACCGCGGTGCTGGCCGCCGGACTACAAAAGCTGGGTCACGCACTGACCAGCGACACGGCCTTCGACACCCTCACCGTCAAGGCCACCGACGCCGCGCAAGCCCAAGACTTCGTGGCCAGGGCGCTGGCACAGGGCGCGAACCTCAAGCTCTCGTGGACACAGTACGTGAGCATGTCGCTCGACGAAACCACCACGCGCGAGGACATCGCCCTGCTGTGGTCGGTGTTCGCCGCCGAAGGCCAGGCCTTGCCGACCTTCGACGCGTTCGAGAAAGGCGTGGAGCCGCTGATCCCGGGCGACCTGCGCCGCACCAGCGCGTTCCTCACGCACCCGGTGTTCAACAGCCACCACAGCGAGACCGGCATGCTGCGCTACATCCGCGCGCTGTCCGACAAGGACCTGGCGCTGGACCGCAGCATGATCCCGCTGGGCTCCTGCACCATGAAGCTCAACGCCACCAGCGAGATGATCCCCATCACCTGGCCAGAGTTTGCGGGCGTGCACCCCTTCGCCCCGGCCGACCAGCTGCAGGGCTACAAAGAACTGGACGAACAGCTGCGTGCCTGGCTGTGTCAGGCCACGGGCTATGCCGGCATCAGCCTGCAGCCCAACGCCGGCTCGCAGGGCGAATACGCCGGCCTGCTGGCGATCCAGGCCTTCCACGCCTCGCGCGGCGAAAGCCACCGCACCATCTGCCTGATCCCCTCGTCGGCCCACGGCACCAACCCCGCGTCGGCCCAGATGGCGGGCCTGCAGGTGGTGGTGACCAAGTGCGACGAGAACGGCAACGTCGACATGGCCGACCTGAAGGCCAAGTGCGAACAGCACAGCGCGAACCTGGCGGCGGTGATGATCACCTACCCCTCGACGCACGGCGTGTTCGAGACCACGGTCAAGGAACTCTGCGCCCTGGTGCACCAGCACGGTGGCCGCGTCTATGTGGACGGCGCCAACATGAACGCCTTGGTCGGCGTGGCCGCGCCGGGCGAATTCGGCGGGGACGTCAGCCACCTGAACCTGCACAAGACCTTCTGCATCCCCCACGGCGGTGGCGGCCCGGGCGTCGGCCCGGTCTGCGTGGTGAAAGACCTGGTGCCCTTCCTGCCCGGTCACGCCACCGGCGGCGTGCAGAGCGGCGTCGGGGCTGTCAGCGCGGCGCCCCTTGGCAACGCGGCGGTACTGCCGATCAGCTGGATGTACATCCGCATGATGGGGGCCAACGGCCTGCAACACGCCACCGAAGCGGCCATCCTGAGCGCCAACTACATCAGCAAACGCCTCAAGGACCACTACCCCACGCTCTACGCCAGTGCCAATGGGCACGTGGCACACGAATGCATCCTGGACCTGAGGCAACTGAAGGAAACCAGCGGCGTGATGGCCGAAGACGTGGCCAAACGCCTGATGGACTACGGCTTCCACGCGCCCACGCTGAGCTTCCCGGTGGCCAACACGCTGATGGTCGAGCCGACCGAGAGCGAGACGCTGGAAGAGCTGGACCGCTTCATCGACGCCATGATCGCCATCCGCGACGAGATCCGCCGCATCGAAAAGGGCGAATGGCCGCAGGACGACAACCCGCTGAAAAACGCACCGCACACGGCAGCCAGCGTGCTCGCGAGCGGATGGGCCCACCCCTACCCGCGCGAGCTGGCGGCGGCCCAGGGCCGCGCAGTCAACACCAAATACTGGCCCTCGGTGGGGCGCGTCGACAACGTCTACGGCGACCGCAACCTGTTCTGCAGCTGCGTGCCCATCGCCGAACTGGCCTGACTCAGGACCCGGTACCTGGCGCCAGGCCGGATGCCCCCACCAGGTGGGCCGACAGCAGCGCCCGCAGCCGCAGCGGGCGCACCGGCTTGCGCATCACGAGGAATTCCTCGCGGGCCATCTGGACACGCTGCTCGTCCTCCCCCGTGATCAGCACCGCCAGCTTCAGCGCTGGTTGCAGAGCCCGGGCCTGGCGCAGCACCTCGACGCCATCCGGCTCGCCCGGGAGCCGCCAGTCGCACAGCACCGCGTCAAAAGGATCGCGCCGCAGCCATTCCAGCGCCGGCGCCGCCGAGGTGGTCGCCTGCACCGACAGCCCCCAGTTGCCCAGCAGTTGGACCAGCGCATCGCGCACAGCCGCGTTGTCTTCCACCACCAGCACCCGCCCGCGCAACTCGGTGCCCGTGAGCGGCGCCGGCGAGACCATGGGTGCCGCCGGCGGTTCGCTGCGCGGCACCTGCAGGGCAAAAACCGACCCGTGACCGGGGCGGGAGCGCAGCGTCACCGGCGTGCCCAGCAGCGCCGCGATGCGGCGCACGGTGGGCAGGCCCAGACCGTTGCCGAGCGTGGGGTCGCGCTCGGGGTTGTGCAACTGCACGAACTCTTCAAAGATGATCTCCCACGACTCGGCGGGAATCCCCACGCCGGTGTCGATCACGGCGATCTGCCAGGCATTGCCCCGGGGCCGCAGGACCAGCAACACCCCACCGCGTTCGGTGTAGCGAATGGCGTTGCTCAGCAGGTTGGAAATCATGCGCTCCAGCAGCACCGGGTCCCCCAGACCCCAGGCGGGCGTCGTGTGCAGGCGCAGACGCAGGCCCTTGCGGCGGGCCGCCTCCTCGTACATCCGCACCATGCGTTCGAGCAGCCCGGCCAGGTTCACGGGCTCCGGCACCGGCGTGATCTTGCCGGCGTCCAGGCGCGAGATGTCCATCACGCTTTCCAGCAAGCGGTCCAGGGCTTCCAGGCACTGGCCCATGCTGGCCACGGCCTGAGGGTGGGGTTTGCCGGACGCAATGACCGACAGGTACAGGCCGATGGCCTGCAGGGGCTGGCGCAGGTCGTGGCTGGCCGCGGCAAAGAACCGGGTCTTGGCCGCGTTGGCCTCGTGCAAGGCGGCCGCCTGCTCGCGCAACTCCTGCACCAGGGCGCTGTTCTCGTGCCGCAGTTCGATCAGGTGGCGCAGGGTGCGCGCGTGCTGGCGGCCGTAATAGAGCAGGTAGGCCAGCAGCAACAGCATGCCCAGGCCCAGAAAGCGCACGTCGGTCACCGGCTCCCAGAGCGCCCGCAGCGCGAACGGGCCGATCAGCAGCGGCAGAAAGAGCCAGGACACCCGCGGGTGGTGGGCGTGCGCGCCGATGCTGCCGGCAGCGGTGCCCCCGAGCACAAGCGCCCAGGCAAACAGCACGGACACGTGCGACGGGTCGAAAAACAGCACCGACGATGCGCCCCAGTACACAGCCAGCAGCGTCGCGTCGACCAGGGTGCGAAAGGCCTTGCGCTGGGCATCCATCGGCGCGGCGACAGCGCCGTGTCGCCAGCGCCTCACACTGCCCGCGATCAGGCGCCAGGTGTGCACCAGCAGCAGCCCGGCCAGCCAGGCGAGCAGCCCCGGCCAGGGCCGGTGCTGGGCCATCACCACCACCAGCAGGGTGGCGGCCACGAGGTTGGTGACGATGGAGCCACGCAGCGCGCGCGACAGGCTGCGGATGCTGTCCTCGAAGACCAGCCGCTGGTCTGCGGGGTTTTCAGAAGGCATCGTCGGCGGCCGAGCGGACCATCATCACCGCCTGCAGGCGGTTGGCGGCCCCCATCTTGGCGAAGATGGCGTCAAGATGGTTCTTCACCGTGGCCGGCGAGATGCCCATCTGCTGGGCAATCACCTTGTTGCTGGCCCCGGTGGCCAGCAACCGCAACACGGCCATCTGGCGGGCCGTGAGGCCGAAGGGACCGCAGGCGCCCAGGCCGTTGTGGTGCACCGCTTCGGCCAGGTCGAAAACGGTTTCCCCCCGGGCCAGGCGCTCCAGCGCGGTGATCAGGGCGTCGATTTCGAGCGATTTGGGCAGGTAGGCCACCAGCCCCGCCTCGCGGGCGCGCACCGGCAGGCTGTTGTCTTCGGCGCCCGACATCAGGCCGACCGCGATGTGAGCGTGGCGCCGCCGCAGGGCCTGGGCCGCGCTCAGCCCGTCTTCGCCGGGCATGCGGTAGTCGAGCAGCACCAGGTCGAAGGCTTCGGCTTCGCGGACCAGCAAGGCGTCGGCCTCTTCGGCCGAGGCCACGGCCTGCACCCGCAGGCCGGGCGCGCTGGTGCGCAGCGCCATGGTCAGCCCATCGCGCAGCAGGGGGTGGTCGTCCACCAGCAGCAGGCCGAAATCGTCGAGCCTGTCCACGTCGTCTCTGTCCTTTTCAGCCATGGCGACGAAGAATAGCGCAGCCCATTCCCGAAGGCGATAGGCCGATCGGTCCCCCGCCTGCCCTGGGCACCCTTGCGTGCGCGCACCTTGGGCCGTTCGGCCTATGGACGCCCCTGTCAGCGGCGACGACACTGGCGCGGCCCTGGCGAAGGCGCTCGAACCGCCTTCGCGAACCCTGCCCCGCCCCCTGGCGCCGGCAGTCTGCCCGGCCCATTTCACAGAGTTGCATCATGAACACGGCATCATCCCCCGCTCTCGCCCCCTCGCTGCTCCAACGGGTGCAGGCCATCCTGCTGCGTCCGCGCGAGACCTGGTCCGACATCGCGGCCGAGGACGGCGACATCGCCCGCATCTACAAGGGCTACCTGATCTACCTGGCCGCCATTCCCGCCGTGGCGGGCTTCATCGGCCAGAGCCTGGTCGGCATCGGTGCGTTCGGCTTCTCGGTGCGCGTTCCCATCGTCCAGGGTCTGGTGAGCATGGTGGTGGGCTATGCGCTGTCGCTGGCGATGGTCTATGTACTGGCCCTCATCGCCAACGCCCTGGCCCCGAAGTTCCAGGGCCAGCAGAACCTGCCGTCGGCCTTCAAGCTGGTCGCCTATGGCGCCACGGCCGGCATGGTGGGCGGCATCTTCTCGGCCGTGCCGTCGCTGTCCATGCTCGGCCTGCTGGCCGCGCTGTATTCCATCTACCTGATCTACACCGGCATTCCGGTGCTGATGCAGGCGCCGCAGGACAAGGCCATCGGCTACACGGTGGCACTGGTGGTCTGCGGCATCGTGGCCGGCATCCTGATCGGCCTGCTGACTTCGCTGGTCACGCCGGGGGGCATTGGCGGGACGGGCCCCCGCGGTCCCGTCATCGGCAGCGCCTCGCCAGGCGTGAGCATCACCGTTCCAGGCACCGACATCAAGATCGACACCAGCCGCATCGAAGCCGCCAGCCGCGAGATGGAAAAAGCCCAGGCCAGCGGCGACAGCCAGGCCGCCGGCAAGGCGCTGGGTGACATGATGGGTGCGGCCCTCGGTGGCCAGGGTGGTGCGCCCTTCCCGCCCGAAACGCTGCGCGGCTTCGTGCCCGACAAGCTGGCCGGCATGACGCGATCGCGCATCGAAGCGCGCTCGGACAGCGCCATGGGCATCCAGATCAGCAGCGTCAGCGCGCAATACACCGCCGACAACCAGGAACTGGAAATCGAGGTGCAGGACGTCGGGGCCGTGCCCGCGCTCGCGATGGCCATGACCGCCTGGTCGCGCACCACCATGGAAAGCGAAACCGACGGGGAAGTCGAACGGGTCTACCGGCGCGGCGACATCGCCATCAAGGAGCGCTACCAGAAGGACGGCAGCGCCTCCGATGTGGCCCTGCTGCTGCCCAACGGGGTGATGCTGCAGGCCAACGGCAGCCTGCCGGTCCAGCAACTGCACGAAGCCCTTTCGACCCTGGGGCTGGACCAGCTCGCCCGCCTCAAGCGGCCGTCCTGACACGGGATCGTCAGTGGCCTGCCAGCGCGCCGCCGCGATCCAACAACGCATGAAGATGCCCCGCTGTCCAGCAAGGAACACATGACATCCCTGCAAACCCTCATCGGCACGGTCGCGGCACTGGCCGCTCTGAGCGCAGCCGCCCAGTCCGCCAACGTCCCCGTCACCTTCGTCGGCACAGCCGGCACGGGCACCATGGCCACCTGCGAACTGAGCGTCAAAGCCCAGAACAAGATGGACCGCAAGCTCCTGGCGCTGGTGGTGGAATACCAGGCACTGGATGCCGCCAGCGGCAAACCGCTCGCGGGTGGCCTGAATTCGGCCACGGTCGGTGGGCTCGCCCCAGGTGGAAACACCGAGCAGCCCGTGGGCACGGCCCACGCGGCCTGCGAACGCGTGCGCCTGCAGGTCACGAAGACCCAGTGCGTGACCCGGGGTTGCCAACCCGGCTTTGCCCAGCAGGGCCTGGCCGGCCTGCAGCCCTGAGCCGTGCGCATCCCCGCATCCGCCCTGGCCGGCTGGCTGATCGGAAGCGCCCTCTGCGGCGCACCCGCGACCGCGGAGCCGGCGTCGACCATGCAGTCGGCGCAGGAACGTGCCCAAGAGCGCCCCGTGGGGCCGTGGCAGGGCCACTGGCGCATCGTGCGCAACGACCCGCGCATCCGCACCCGCGCCGGCGCCCTGGTGCTGCGCATGCAGGTCATCCAGGACGCCGGCAGCGCCATCGCCGAAGTCGACTGGGTCACCGACCGCGCCATCTGCGAAGACCCCATGGCCGCCCCCTGTGAATGGGTCGGCCAGAGCGGGCGCCAGACCGCCCTGGTGATCGGAACCCGGCTGGTGATGGCCCTGCCGCTGTCGGCCGACGCGTCGGACCCCCACTGGATCCAGCTCGACCGCCCACTGGCTGGCGCGCCCGGGCGCCTGTGGGCCGGTTTCGGATCGCAACGCGACACCCTGGAGCTGCAACCCGGCGGGCGCTGACCCCGCTGCGGGGGGGCAGGCACATGGGCTAAGCTCGGGGACCGCCCCACCTTGCTGTCCCCATGACCACGCGCTTTCGCGTGCTGAGCCTCATCCCGCCGATGACGCAGCTCAACACGCCCTACCCGTCCACCGCCTATCTCACCGGTTTCCTGCGCTCACGCGGCATCGACGCGGTGCAGGAAGACCTGGCGCTGGCGCTGGTGCTCAAGCTGTTCACGCCCGCCGGGCTGGAAGCGCTGCGGGGCCGGGCACTGGCCTTGCCCGAGGCGCAGCGCCCGGCCAGCGTGCACAGCTTCCTCGACCAGTTCGACGCCTACCGTGCCACCATCGGCCCGGTCATCGCCTACCTGCAGGGGCGGGACTCGACCCTGGCCTACCGCATCGCCGCACGCGGCCTGCTGCCTGAGGGCCCGCGTTTTTCGGCGCTGGAGAACTACCAAAACATGGACGATGGCGACGACAGCGGCGACCCGCTGGGCTGGGCCTTCGGCGCCCTGGGCGTGCAGGACAAGGCGCGCCACCTGGGCACTCTGTACCTGAACGACCTGGCCGACGTGATCCGCGACGCGGCCGACGAACGCTTCGAGTTCGTGCGTTACGCCGAGTCCCTGGCCAGCAGCCAGCCCAGCTTCGACCCGCTGGCCGCCGCGCTGGCCGCGCCGCCCACCCTGGTCGACCAGTTGCTGCAGGGCTTGGCCCTGGCCGCGATCCATCGGCACCAGCCCACGCTGGTACTGCTCTCGGTGCCCTTTCCCGGCGCCATGTACGCGGCGCTGCGCATCGCCCAGAGCATCAAGGCCCAGAACCCGCACATCCGCATCGGCCTGGGTGGCGGTTTCGTGAACACCGAACTGCGCGAGCTGAAAGACCCGCGCGTGTTCGACTTCGTCGACTACGTGACGCTGGACGCGGGCGAACGCCCGGTGCTGTCGCTGATCGAGCACCTGCGCGGCGAACGCGGCCGCCAGCGCCTGCAGCGCACCTTCCTGCGCGAGAACGGCGCCGTGAAGTATGTGAACCTGGCCGAGCCCGACATCCCGTTCGAGGACGTCGGCACGCCCACCTGGGACGGCCTGCCGATCGACCGCTACCTGAGCCTGCTGGACATGCTCAACCCCATGCACCGGCTCTGGAGCGACGGGCGCTGGAACAAGCTGACCGTGGCCCACGGCTGCTACTGGAAAAAATGCAGCTTCTGCGACGTGGGCCTGGACTACATCGGCCGCTACGAAACCGCCACCGCCGCCACGCTGGCCGACCGCATCCAGAAGATCATCGAGGAAACCGGCCAGACCGGTTTCCATTTCGTCGATGAGGCGGCGCCGCCCAAAGCCCTCAAAGCCCTGGCCGAAGAGCTGATCCGGCGCGACCTGCAGATCAGCTGGTGGGGCAACATCCGCTTCGAAAAGACCTTCACCCCCGAGCTGGCGGAGCTGCTGGCGCAAAGCGGCTGCATCGCCATGAGCGGCGGGCTGGAAGTGGCCAGTGATCGCCTGCTCCAGCTGATGAAAAAAGGCGTGAGCGTCGAGCAGGTGGCGCGCGTCACCCGGGGCTTCACCGATGCCGGCATCCTGGTGCACGCCTACCTGATGTACGGCTTTCCCACCCAGACGCTGCAGGACACGGTGGACGCGCTGGAATACGTGCGCCAGCTGTTCGAGAACGGCTGCATCCAGAGCGGCTTCTTCCACCGCTTCAGCTGCACCGTGCATTCACCCATCGGCCAGAACCCGGCCGACTACGGCATTCAACTGATTCCGCTGCCCGAAGTCACCTTCGCCAAGAACGACATCGGTTTCGTCGACCCCACGCCCATGCCGCCGGGTGTGGACCACGACGTGCTGGGCCAGGGCCTGCGCAAGGCGATCTACAACTACATGCACGGCCTGTGCGTGGAAGACGACGTGCGCCGCTGGTTCGAGCACCTGCCCTGCCCGGTGCCGCGTCCCACGGTCAAGCGCGGCCGGATTGCCCGCGCGCTGGCGGCGGGCTGAGCCCGACCGCCTCCCCGGCTCACTGCATCATCTGGAACCACGCGGTGGTCACGGCCACCTGGTCTTCGTCGCGCGAGGTCGGCGTCGTCGTGCCGTAGGCCATGCGGTCATCGATGGGCCAGATCTGGCCCGTGGTCACGGCGGTCGAATTGGCGTAGCTGACATCGCGCAGACGGCCGAAGCGGGCATCGCCGCGGCCATCGATCTGCTGGTCGAGCATGCCGGCCAGCGAATAGGTCACGCTCTTGAGCACCATCACGTTGCGCTGGCGCGAAACATAGGTACCCACGGTGGCACCGGGTTCGGCCCAGGCCACATTCTGGAAGCACACCTGCACTTCCTGCGGGTTGCCGTTGCTGTCGAGGTAGGCGTAGCGATCCTGCATGCCTTCGGCGCGGCCTTCGGGCAAGCGGATGCCGGCCGCCAGGAAGGCGTTGATCAGCGTATTGCCACACAGCTCGGTGGTGTTGGCGTTGACCTGGCCCGTGGGCGTGATGGCGTTGTCGCCCGGCGGATAGCCCACGCCGTTGATGTAGGCCTCATAGGCCAGTTGCCAGCCTTGCACGAAGTCGGTGGACAGGCGCTGGTTGGCCGCGGTGCGCTGCAGGTCGCGCCCCACCGCAGCAGCGCCCAGCAGCAGACCGATGGCCAGCAAGGCGATGGTCAGTTCAAGCAGCGAAAAGCCCTGCTGGCGACGCAGGCCGAAGGCGCGGAGGTTCGTCAGGTTCTGGTGGGTCATGGTAGTTACCTCAAGGCCGAAAGGTGTCAGTAGCCGATGGCATCGCCGATCAGGGCATTGCGATTGATGGAGATGGACAGATCGGTGGCAGCCGTGGTCCGCGTGGCGAAGTCTTCCCAGACGTCCCAGGCCTCGTCACGCGAGGCGATGGCGTCGTACTGGGCATATCCGGCGGCAGCTGCCGCCAGGGCAGCGGTGGCAATGCCGGCGGCCGCCAGACCAATCTGGAACGAACGGGCACCCGCCGACATGGTGGTGTCGGCGGTGGCGGACACCATTTCCTTGGCCGCATCGAGAATGGCCGATGCGGCACTCGCCACCCCGGCCGCCGCGGCAAACACGTCGGCATCGGCGAGCTTCCATGCGACGTACAGCTGGTCGCGGTAGTCGTAGAGCGCACGCTCGAGCACGAAGGCGCTGGTGGCCGCATTGAAGTGCGCGTGCATCGCCGCCGACAGGGCCGCGCCACAGTGCAGCTGCGAGAACAGCTCGGAATGGCTGACCGAGATGACCTGGTCGTCGTAGTTGTTGGTGATCAACGTGCTCGGCGACTCGAAGGTCGGGCTGGCGTTGGTTGCGGTGCCGTTGGCGCCGTCGAACCGGTTGCCGGTGCCGCTGGCGTTGAGCATGCCGGGCGCCGCGATGACAAAAGCCACCGCCTGCCGGCTGCCCCGTGCGTTCACGCCCAGGTTGCCGGCCGGTGCCACGATGTTGTCGCTGGCCGTGTTCAGCGCCAGGCAGACATCGATAAGGTTGGTCGCAGACCCCACCGGGGTGGCCGGACAAGGCGGCCCATTGCTGGCATCGCAAGAGCCGGACAGCGGATCGCTGAACGACCCCGACTGCGTGGCGCCCAGCAGGTTGGCCGCGCTGGCCACCGGCAAGGGGGGCAGTTGCCCATTGGGCGCGGTGTTGTTCTGCGGCCGCGGGGACGGCGTGGCCACCCGCAACGGGTTCATGCGGTCCTTGAGCACGGCGAGATCGCGGTCCTCGTGCGCGGTGGTGGAGGCCTGGCGGTACACCCCGTAGCGCAATTGCCCGGCCTCGGGGCGCGGCAAACCCAGGGTGCGCCAGGGCACATAACCCACCTGCCCGGCGCCACAGTTTTCCGTGCCCAGGGTGTCGAGCGCCGGACACGGCATGCGGAAATTGGCGTGCACGAACCCGATCACCGCTTCGCGCACCTGGACCTGGGTGTCCATCTGGCGGGTGGACACGCGCTGCCGCTCGGACAATTGCCAGAACACCACCGCGCCCAGCAACACGATGCCCAGCGCCAGCAGCGCCACGGAGAGTTCGACCAGGGAGAAACCCCGTTGGAGTCGCTTCATGGGTTCAGCCCCTTTTCATCCAGCGTGATCGCCTGTGCCAGCGTGAGCCGCAGTGTGTCGAAAATGTGCACGGCGTAGTCGTTGGCGGCATCCAGCTTGTCTTCGGCGTCGGCCAGTGCGTCCTGGGCGTCCGACAGCTCCTGAGCCGACATCGCCACGTCGGTGATGGCCAGCGCCATGTTGACGGCCGCCATGGCAATGGTGAAAGCGGTCAGGCCTTCGGTGTTGGCCGCCGAAGCGATGCTGATCGCCGTGCTGGCCGTGGCCAGCGCCAGGCCCATGGCCGACATCACGACGCCCGCTTCCGCCGCCTGCAAGGCCGACTCGGCCGAGATGATGTCGTAGGCCCGCAGCGACCAGTACTCCTGCATCACCCGCGTGTTGTCGTAGGCCGCAAAAGCCCCCTGGGCCGCGGCCTGCATCTCGCCCAGGCGCGCCACACATCCCAGACGCATGGAGAGGTCGGCCGGACCGACGGCCAGGCTGATGTCGTCGTAGTTGACGTCCTGCGCACGGCCAGGCAGGTCGAAGTGGAAGCTGGGGTTGGCGCCGACAGCGTTGTTGCCGTCGAAGCGGTTGTTCTCCCCAGGGTGCACCACCACAAAGGCGACGGGCAAGGCGGTGGACGCATTGCCGGCGGTCAGCGCCCCGGCCACGCCCGGATTGCTGGCGTGGCGACGCAGCACGTTGCACCAGTCCAGGCCGTTGACCACGGTGCGGCGCCCGGTGGCCTGCGTCAGCACCGTCTGCAACTGGTTGCGTGCGTTGGTGACGGCGGCCGGCACGGTCGACAGGTCGGGCGGCAATGTGGGTACACCCGAGAATGTGCGATTGAGATCGGGCGATGCCGCCGCCCAGGGGGTCGCCGTGAGGTTCGGCACCTGGGCCAGATTGACACCACCTCCGGTGTTCACGCCGTAGTGCAGCCGGCCAAAGTCGCTGCTCAGGCCCAGCGTGCGCCAGGGCAGAAACACGGCTGTGGCGCTGCCGCAAGCCTCAGTGCCGCCGGTATCGGGTGCCGCGCAGGGCAGCCGGTGGCGCGACAGCACGAAGCCTTCGATCGCGGCCTGCGCTTCGTTGAGCTGGCGCTGGATCTCGGGGCGCGTCATGGGAGCGGTGATGGCCGCCACCCAGCGCCAGACCATGATGCCGACCAGGCCGATGATGACCAGCGCCACCCCCAGTTCCACCAGGGAAAAGCCACGCTGTTTGTGCAGGAAACGCGGCCTCATCGCGTGCCACCCTTTCGGTCAACGTTGATCAGCAATGCCTCGGGAATGTCCGGTGGCATGGGGCCCACGCCGGTGCCCGTGATCGTGCACTCGGGCATGTCCTGGGCAGCATCCTGGGCCTGCGCCAGGTTGGCATTCGCCGTATTCACCCGGTCCACCGCCGCAGGGCGCCGCCCCTGCAAGGCCGTGAGTTCTTTCTGCCGGACGCTGGGCATGACCAGCTTGCTGTCGTCTGCCGGCCACGATACCCCCCAGGTGTTGCCTGTGCCCCCCATCAGATCGGCGATCGCGTTGCGCACGACGCTCGTCCGGTTGGTGACGGGGTAGTCCGTGCCGCTGATGTTGATCGTGGCCGGACAGGTGCCCGCGTAGTTGGTGCACTGGTAGGTCGTCGTCAGCCCGGTCGTCACGGAGTAAACGCCGTGGTTGAGCAGGCTCGAATAGGCCGACTGGTAGGTGGAGTTCGCGTTGCCCAGGGCGGTATTGGCGTTGTTGTAGTTGGTCTGGGCGGCGCTGATCTGGCCGGCCACGTTGTCGCGCTCGGTCACGGCGCGGTCGCGTTCGGTCACGATTTCGGTGGTGTCGCCCGAGTCGCGGTAACGGATGAGCAACTCCCGGTCGGCCATCAAGGACAGTTGCTGCAACTGCAGGGCCTGCTTGGTGTCCGGGTTGGTTTCGGCATCGATCTGGGTCTGCAGGTTGTTGATCTGCGTCTGCAAGCTGTTGATCTGCGTGTTCAGCGCCCCCGTGTTCGCCGGTCCGGTCAGGTTGTTGAGAATGTTGTTGTATTTGGTGACCGAAGCGTTCCAGTTGTTGTACTGGTCATTGAGCAAGGTGAGCTGCGATTCGGCGGTATTGAAGTTGGCGTCCGCCGTGTACCAGGCATCCCCCGCATTGATCAGGTTGGTGACCTTGTAATCGATGGATGAAGACGCCTGGCTGGCGCGCACGGTGGCATACAGGCTGTTGATCGAATTGGTTCGTGCCGTGTTGGCGGCACCCAATTGGCCCTGCTTGGTCAGGATGTCCGCATCAAGCTCGGCCAGCGCGTTGGTGGCGTCGGTCACCTCCTGCTGCGCCGCCGCGATGATGTCGTCGGGATTCGGGGTCGGGCCGCAGCTCAGGTCGCTCACGTCGATCTCGTTGTCGGCCAGGGCCAGCGCTTCGCCCGCCTTGACGGCGGCGACGATGTTCAAGGCGATGGACGCGATGTTGGCCGCCATCACCCCGCCGGTCAGCGCAATCGCCGCAGTGTGCTGGGGCGCCGCCGCACAGGCATTCACCGCCAGGCCGAGCGTGGCCGCACACAGCGCCCAAGCCACCGCCGCATTGCCGGCTTCCGAGGCGCCTTCAATGATCAGCGCGGCGGTTTCCACCGCCGTCACACCGGCGCCGATGGAGGCAAAAATGATGGCCTGTTGCGCCGCCTCGATGTTGTCATCGCGCATGTCGGCCACCTGCTCCGACACGTCCAGGCCCAGCGCCACCATGTTGATCGAATCGATCAGCGGCTGGCACTGGAAGGCCGATCGCAGGCTGGCAAACGAGCGCTCGAAAACCACGTCGTCGTAGGTGGAGAGCAACGGCGCCTTGGCCGGGTCTTCCACTTCGTTGGCATCCGTCTGGTTGGCGCCGTCGAACAGCGAACCGGTGGTCGTGTTGCCGTGCATGCCCGGGTGCACCAGCGCATAGGCAACGGTGCGCATGGGCGACGAACGCACGGCCGCTCGACCGCTGGCGTAGGCGGTGTCGACACCGACGGCCAGACGCTGGCACAGGTCGGCCAGGTTCAGGATGTCGTCGGGGTACGGGTTCGCGTCCCGCATGTTGAAGAAGGTGGCCGCGCCGTCGTCGTATTCCAGCGGGCGCCAGGTGTCGCTGAGCACGGTCAGATCCTGATCACCACCGCCGCGCTGCACCAGGTAACGCAGCCGGCCGATGTCGACGCCCGGATCGGCACCCGCCTGCCGCAGCGACTGCGAAGGCAGCCAGCCTTTCTGGGCACTGGTGCCACAGTCTTCCAGCCCGTCGCCGTCTGCATCCGGACACGGCAGCCGGCGCATGACGGTGGCAAACGTGATGATGGCCTGGTCCGCCTGCGACAGCGCGCGGTGTTCCTGCCGCGAAGTCTCGACGAGCGTGCGTTCGCGCCATTCGAGGTAGCCGACCAGCGACAGACCGCCGAGCACGGCCACCAGCAGCAGCACCTTGAGCAGGGTCAGGCCCTGCTGCAGGCGGCGAACTCTCGCGTGTTGTCCGGGGTGCACCATCACCCGACTCCCAATGTTTGACCGACCGACTGACGCACCAGGTCGTAGATCGGCAGCAGCAGCGCCACGATCAGAAAAATGAACAGGCCACCGGCGATCAGAATCAGCGCCGGCTTGATGATTTCGCTCAGGGACTGGACCACGACGTCCAGGCGCTTGCGGTATTCGGCGGCCAGTCGGTCGAGCTGTTTGTCCAGCGACCCCGACTCCTCGCCCACCGAAATCATGCGCACCGCCATGGCGGGAAAGCCGCCCACGCGCCGCATCGAAGCCCCGATGCCTTCACCGCGCGCGACCCCTTCGCGCACACGCATGAGGCGATCGCGGTAGTACTGGTTGGAGGTGGCGCGGGCCAGCACGTCCAGGCTCATCATGAAGTCCAGCCCGGCGCGCACGAGCAGCGACAGGTGTTCGCTGATGAAAGCCATGCCCGACGAGGTCAGCAGCGTGCGCACCACCGGCAGGCGGTGCATGAGTTCGTAGCATGCGCGCCGGAAGCGCGGCACGGAGCGGAACAGCCAGAGCAGCAGCACCACCAGCACCACAAAGCCCACCGCCACCAGCACCATGTAGTGCACCAGCACGTCGGACACGTTGATGAGCCACTGCGTGAGCGGCGGCAGCTTGGCCTGCAACTGCTTGAACAGCTGGGCCAGATTGGGCACCACGTAGTACAGCCAGAAGAAGCCCACGCCCAGGATGGAGGCGAACACCAGCGTGGGGTAAATCATCGCGGTGCGGATGTCGCGGTGGATATCGATCAGCCGCTCGACGTGGGAGGCCGACTCCAGCAGCATGCGGGGCAACGTGCCGGATTCGTCGCCGATCTCGGCCAGGTTGCGCACGGTCTCGGGAAAGACGTCGGGATGGCGGGAGAACGACTGCGGCACGCGCATGCCGGAACCGATGTCCGCATGCACCCTGCGGGCGATGCCCGCGACGCCGCGGTAGCCGGTATCGTCCTCGATCAGGGTCTTGAGCGCGTCCATCATGGGCACGCCAGCGTCGAGCATGATGCCCAGATCGCGCAGGAAGCCGGCCAGGTCCTGCGAACGCACCTGGCTGCGGAAGGTGCGCAGCCGGAAGTCGTTGATGGCGGTGAGCCAGGTCGGCAGCCGCATCAGCGAGAGCACGGTGCCTTCGGTCTCCTGCTCCAGCCGCACGCGCACCGAGTGGTCGCGTTCAACCAGCAGGCGCAGGAAGCCGCTGCGCACCTCGCCATGGGGCAGGAGCACGCGGTAGAAATAGGTGCGGACGGTGCCCATGGTCAGTCCAGCCCCACCGATCGCTGCACTTCGTCCAGGGTCGTCTCACCGGCCAGCACGCGGTGCCGTGCGAGCTGGGCCATGGGCTTGAGGCCCCCGGCTTCGGCCAGTTCGCGCAGGCGCGCCCGCGGCGCATCGGCCACGATGGCGTCGGCCAGTTCGCGGCGCACGGTCAGCACTTCGTACACCGGCACGCGCCCCCGGTAGCCGGTGCCGCGGCAGTGTTCGCAGCCCACCCCGTGGAACAGGCTGGCCACCGGCCGGCCCAGCCAAGCCTGTTCAGCGCTGGTGGCGGGGCGTTCGGTCTTGCAGTGAGGACAGATGCTGCGCACCAGGCGCTGGTTGATCACGGCCACCAGGTTTTCGGCCACCGAGTCGGCGTCAACCCCCAGCAGGCGCAGGCGGGGCACCACCCCGAAGATGCTGCCCACGTGCAGCGTGGACAGCACCAGGTGCCCGGTGGACGAGGCGTCCAGCGCCGCGCGCGCGGTTTCAGGGTCGCGGATTTCGCCCACCAGGATGATGTCCGGGTCGTGGCGCAGGAAGTGCCGCATGGCACTGGCAAAGTCGTAGCCGGCACGGCGGTTGACTTCCGTCTGGCAGGCCACCGGCACCCGGTATTCGACCGGGTCTTCCACCGTCAGCACGTTGCGCTCCACCAGCGGCTGCACGCGCAGCGCGGCATGCAGCGTGGTGCTCTTGCCCGAACCGGTGGGCCCGGTGATGAGCACCAGGCCGTGCGGGCGCGCGAAGGCGCGCTCCATCTCGGCCACGTCCTCATCGAGGAAACCCAGATCCTGCAGGCGATCGAGGTCGCTGCGCTCGGGCAGCAGGCGCAGCGCGATGCGCTCGCCGAACTCCGAGATCATGGTCGACACCCGGATCGTGTAGGCCGCTTCCATCAGATGGATGGAAAAGCTGCCGTCCTGCGGCAGCCGCTGCTCGCTGGCGTCCATCTCGGCCTTGATCTTGATGAAAGCCGTCAGCCGGTCCAGCGAGGGCGGCATGGCGAACATCGGCCGCAGCACGCCGTCGACCCGCATCAGCACCGTGCGGCTCTGGGCCGTGGGGGCGATGTGCACGTCGGTCGCGCGCTCGCGCACCGCCGAATGCAGCACCAGCTCCAGCAGGCGGGTCGGGCTGTAGGCATGGTCGTTGTCGTCGGACAGGCGCCGGATTTCCGTGTCGATCAGCTTTTCGACCGGGTTTTCCTGGAAGTAATAGTGCTGGTGGATGGCATCCACCACGGCGAAGAAGTCGCCCTGCCAGAACAGCACGTCCTGGCCGACGCGGCGCTGCACGATGGCCGCCACGGTCTCGGGCGACGCATCACCCAGCCACACGCGCAGCTTGTCGCCCTCGCGGCGGATCGGCAGGAAGTTGTGCGTCAGGCACAGGCTGCGGTTGAACGCAGCGGCCACCTCGGGATCGATGGCCGGCAGGTCGTGGAACTCGATGCCCCGCTGCAGCGCCAGTTGCCGGGCCAGATCCTTCGCACTGATGAAGCCCAGCTCCACCAGCATGCGGCCCAGGCGCTGGCCTTCGACGGCCTGCTTCTGGCGCGCGTAATCGATCACGACCTGCGTGACCAGCCCGCTGCTGACCAGCATGCGGCTCAGGCTGCGGCGATCGGAAGCCGGCACGCTTTCCATGGCGTCAGGACTCCTGCGCATAAAACCTCTCCAGCAGCAAGCCGCTCAGGGCGTCGATTTCGCCGGTCGGCGGCAGGCCGACACCTTCCTGGAAGCGCTGCAGCGCGCGCCGGCTGCGTTCCCCCCAGATACCGTCGACCTCTTGCGGTGTCAGGCTGCCAAAACGGGTCAGCGCGATCTGCAGGCGCGCGGCTGTGATCCGGTCGGTGGACACGTACCCGGCGGGCGGCGCGCTCCAGCTCAGCCAAGTCTGGCCTTCGCGGGTTTCCAGGCACAGGTCGTCCAGACGGGCCAGGCGCGAGCCGAGCAGGCGCACCGTCGTTTCGCTCAGCGGCTGGCTGACGATCTTGCGCTCGGCCGACCAGGGCCGCGCCGGCTGGCAGACCGCCGACTCGATCACCGGCGCGGGCGCCGGCAGCGGGGCCGCCACGGGCAAGGCATCGCCCGTCGCCGGAGCCAACGCAACCGTGTCGGCCGGGGCCGGTGCGGTGGTTTCGGCGGTGGTCGGCTCCGCGCTGACGGCGGTGCCGGGCGTTGCGGCCGGTGTGTCTTCGGTGGCGGGTGTCGGTGCGATCGGCGCTGTCAGGGCCGCCTGCGCCTGGCGCGGCGGTTGCTGCCAGAGCACGATGCCGATGCCCAGCAGGCCGACAATGACCACCGCATAGGTCCAGCCCGGAATGCCCCCGGTGCTGGCAACTGTTGTCGCGTCCGAGGCCGCAGCGGGCACAGGGACCTGACCGCCGGCCACGCCGGCGACTCCGGTCAGCTCGACGCGGCTGTCGGCAATGGCCTGCCGCATCAGGGCGGCGTCGATCACCTTGGCGTTGTGGGCCGCGAGCCCGTACAGGCAACGGTCCATGATCAGGTGGATCTGGCGCGGCACACCCTGTGTTTCCTGCCACAGCAACTGGCAGGCATCGGCCTGCAGCAGGTAGCTGCCATCGCTGCCGGCCGACTCAAAGCGGAAGCGCACGTAGTCGGCGATTTCCGTGCTGTTGAGTCCGTACAGGCGCGCGTGTTTGACCAGCCGGCTGCGCAACTGGCGCAGACTGTGCTGGGCCAGGGTATCTTCCAGTTCGGGCTGACCGGCCAGCAGGATCTGCAGCAGCTTCTCCTGGTCGGTTTCGAGATTGCACAGCAGGCGGACCAGCTCCAGAGAGCTCGCCGCCAGGTTCTGCGCGTCGTCGATGATCAGCAGGCAGGTCTTGCCTTCGCGGTGGTTGTCCAGCAGGAAGCTGTTGAGCACGCCAATGTCCGAGGACATGGAGCCCGTGCTCTGCAGGCCAAAATCCTGCAGCACCGCCGCCAGCAATTCGGGCCCCTGCAGAAAGGTGTTGAAAACCAGGGCCGACACCACGTTCTTGGTGCCCAGGTCGGCCATCAGGCGGCGCACCAGGGTGCTCTTGCCCATGCCGACTTCCGCCGTCAGCAGCGAAATGCCCTTGCGCGCCAGGATGCAGTGCGCCAGCTCCACCACCTGCTCTTCCAGGTGGGGCGTGGAGAAATAGCACCCGGCGTCGGGGGTGTAGGGAAACGGGTTGCGCACCAGTCCGAGCGCCGCAAGATGGCCGTTGCGCGCGTTCATCGGGCCCCCTCGCTCTGGTTGAGCTGGTCCAGCGCCGAGCGCAGTGCCGACGAGTTGGGGTTCTGCCGCAGCGAGCGCGACAGCACTTCGCGAGCCTGCTCGGGCCGTTGCTGCTGGCGCTCGATCGCGACCAGGGTGAGCGTGGCGTTTTCGTCGCCCGGCACCTTCTCCAGAAGCCGGCGATAGGCACGGCGCGCCCGATCCATGTCGGCCGTCTGGTAGGCGAACCAGGCCTCGGCCCGCCAGCGCGCCGTCGAGCTTTCGGGCAGTCGCGCCTGGACCGCCGCCAGCAGCCGTTGGGCCTGAGGCTCGTCCTTGGCAGCCAGTGCGCGGTTGAGCGCATCGAACAGCTCGCCCAGGTCTTCGGGACCTGCTGCGCCGGAGGCGGCCGCCCGCGGCGACGCCACCGACACCACCGGTTCTGCCCGGGCTGGCGCAGGCGCCACCACGGCGGCCGCAGCGGGCGCCGGGGAAGAAGCCTCAGCCGGCGCCGGCGCCGGCGCGGGAGCCGGCGTTGCGGGCGCCGCCGGGACCGCTGCCGCAGCCACGGCAGCCGCAGCGGCGGGAGACTGGGCAACCGGTTTCGGCGCTGGCGCGCTGGACATGCCATAGGCCATGACCAGCTTGGGCCCGGCGGTGGGCAAAGGCGGCTCGGTCGCCGGCAAAGGCCTTGGCTCGGCCCGAGGCAGCGCCGGTATCGGCGCCGCCGTCGCCAGCGGCGCTTCGGCGTCCACGCGCGCAGCGGCCGGCATGGCGGCCGACACCTTGGGCACGGCCACTGCAGACGCAGGCGCGGACGGTGGCGTGGCCATGCGGCCACCCAGCGCCAAGAATGTTCCTGCCGCCACACCGGCGGCGGCTACCAGGCCACCCAGCCACAAGGGCTTTTGAAACCACGGCGCAGGCTTCGCAGAGGCGACCACAGGGGTCACCGCAGGCTTCACGCCTGCCACGATGGGAGCTGATGCCTGCCGTTCAGTTTGCTTGAGCGCCTGATAGATCAGACTCATAGAATGCGGACACGCAGCACGACGATCAGCTCGCGGGCCGACTTGCTGTCGCCTTCGTGCGTCAGCAGTTTGCCGAAGAACGGCACGTCGGCCAAGTAGGGCACGCCGCTGTTCGAGCCGGAACTCTTCTGGTCGATCAGGCCCCCGACAACCACCACGTCACCATCGTTGACGTTCAGCGTGGTGGTCAGACCCTTGTAGGCGACCTGCGGCAGGCTGACGCGGTTGTATTCGTTGACGTTGACCAGATCCAGGCTCTTGGGATCGACTTCGCTCTGCACCGGGTTGATGAGCAACTCGATGCGGCCGTCTTCACGCAGCATGGGCATCACACCCACCATGACGCCGGAGAACACGGCATCGGTCTGCACTTCGGACGACGTGGTGGTGGCGCCACCGCCGATGTTGTTCTGGGCCGAGCTCGAACGCGACACGTAGCGCTGGCTGGTACCGACCGACAGCATCGCAGGCGTGCCGTTGCGAACCTGGATGTTCGGGTTCGACAGGATGCGCAGGTTGCCGAAGGAACGCAGGGCGTTGATCACGGTCGAGCCGTTCTTGTCCTGGTAGGCCAGGCCACCGCCGGCCGAGCCGGTGGAGGAACCAATGATCCGCGACGGGATGGTCAGCGCGCTCGACAGGTAGTTACCGTTCGAGCCTTGCAGAGCGTTGGTATTGCCCTGCAGCGTCAGCGGATCGATACCGAAGTTCAGCGCCAGACGACTGCGCAGCGCGGTGAAGTCGACGCCCCACTGGTAACCGTCGTTGAGCTGGACGTCGACCAGTTGTGCCTCGATGTAGACCTGCCGCGTGAGCATGTCCTGGGTCTGCTTGATCAGGCGTTCCACGGCGCGCATCTGCGACGGACGGGCCTTCACGAACAGCGTACCGGAAGTGCGGTTGAGCGTGAAACCGTACTGCTGGGCCGGTTGCACGGCCTGCGACGGGTCCTGCTGCGTGCGCGACACGGGGCCGGCGTCGGCCATCAGCCGGCTCTCACCCAGCAGGGCGCGCAGGTTGCTTTCGATTTCGGTGTAGGGATCGGCGCGCGAGGTCGCCGAGGCGTTCATCGACAGGCTGCCGGCGATGGCCGTGTTGCCGCTGTTGATGTTGGAGCCGAACACGTTGCCGCCCGAGCTCAGGTTGAGCTGGGAGTTGACGTTCAGGAAGCCCAGCGAGAAGAAGCGCTCTTCATGCAGGCGGATGCGCATGGTCTGGTTGTTGATCTCGCCAGCCACGTCGTAGCTGCGCAGCACTTCGTTGAAGGCTTCGCGCAGCGACACGTCCTTGAGGAACATGTCGGTCAGCGCACCTTGCTGCACCACGGCCGGCTCGACGATCAGGTTGACCTTGGCGGCATCGGCGAAGGCCGTCAGGATCTGGCTGATGTTGCCCTTGGAAATCGCCACGCTGATCGTCCGGCCTTCCAGCGGGTCGTAACGCGGAGGGGTGGGCTCGATGGCCTTGGCGGCTGCGGTGCGGCGCATTTCCTTGAGCAGCGCTTCCTGCTGGGCCAGCAGCTTCTGCGACTCCGCCGTCGCGACCTCCTGCATCCGCTTCATCGATTCGACATCCGGATTGCTCAGGTTCTTGGCACTCTGGGGCGGAGGCGTCACGCAGGCCGACAGCAAAGTGGCGGAGAGGACTGCAGCGGTCGTTGCCAGTACGGTCTTGCGAGTTTTCATGAGAGAGTGTTGCATGGCAGTGGATGAAGCAGAGTGGTCGAAAAGGATGGTCCGGTTCAGGGCAGGCTCTTGCGAAGCCAGCCGGCCAGTTGGGAGGGTGACTCCGCGAGCACGACGTCGTCGAAGTCGTGACGCATGGGCGCCGAAGGGCTCGCAGCGCAGAGGCTGCCGGTCGTGTGCGGGGCGTCCAGGCGCTCGCCGTCGCCGCTGCGGTCTTTCAGGGGCAGCACGATCCAGTAGGCCACCGACTGCACCTGGTTGCCGGCACAGTCGACAGCGCCGGCGGCGCCACTGTCACCGGTCAGGTAGGGATGGGCCGACACCGTCGCTCCGGCCGTGTTGTTGAGCGCGACGATCAGGTCCGTCACGTCCTGGTAGGTCGCGGTGCCGGGAGTGTCGCCGGTCCGTTCCTTGGTCACCGCCAGATCGGCATCGGCCGCGAGCGCGCCGTTGGCGTTGCGAAAGACCGCATAGCGCGCCTTCATGCCGTCTTCAGGAATCGAAGTGCCCACGCTCACGTACGGAAACCAGCCGATCTGGCCGTTGCCGGTACAGGCACCGGCGGACACGGTTTCGTAACCCTGACCGGTCGTGTCCGGGCAAGGCAGACGCCCATGGCGCATGGCAAAGGCGCGCAACGTCGACTGCATCTGCAGCGCCGTTCCCTGGGCCAGCTCGCGAGCGCGCTGGTTGTTGACGGTTTCGTACGCGCCGAAAGTTGCCCAGGACAGCAGGCTGACCACCACGAGCACGACCGCCACCTCCAACAGGGAGAAACCTCGCTGCTGCAGGGAAGGCCCGCACGGGGCGGCGGCGCGCATGAGCGGCTTCATCCCTTGCTCCCCTGCCCTTCACGGGCATAGGCCTGAAGGGCCTTGGAAGAGCTGGTCAGGCGAAAGCTCAGCTCGCGCATCTCGGCCAGGATGGCCTGCTTGCGCACGACATCGTTGGGCTTGGTGCTCTGCGCCACCTGGGTCAGCTCCCGGCTCAGATCCTGGACACGGGCCGCCTGCGTCAGCGTGTCGCGCAGCAAACCAAAGTAGCGAGGATCCAGCGTGCCGCGAGCCAGACGTTCGATGTCGGCCACCGCCACCTGGGTTTCCGCCAGGGTCACGTTCTGGCCCTTGGCCTGCAACTCGGCCAGCTTGGCGCGGATCTGGGCCCGCACCTGGCGGCGCTCCTCGCGCGTCAGCGTCGATGCCGCGGTGGCCGGGGCGGCCCCGGCGGATGAGGACCACGGGGCCTTGCCCGCATCGGCATTTTGGGCAGTACCCCAGCCCGGCGGCAAACTCGCGGCCGGATCGGATGGCCCCAACCCTCCCGTGCCAGCGCCGTTGCCATCACGGGCCAGGGGCGATACGGCCGTGTCCGAACCCGCGGCCAGGGGCGTAGCAGCAAGATCCGTGGCCGGCGTCGATGCTTTCAACCAGTACGCACCGAGTGCCGCAAGCACCAGCACTCCCGAACCCACACCGAGCCAGAGCGCCTTCTTCATGGCCGGCCTCCCGAGGGATAAGCCCCCAGCACGCGCAGGCGATCCAGCGGCACGGTGACCTGCAAACTGCGGTCCTTGCCGTTGGCAAACGTCACCGAGTCGACCTGGATGGAGCGCACCGTCAGGCCATCGCCCACCGGATCGCCCACCCGCACCAGATGGCCGTTGACCACCGCCTTGCCTTCGGAACCGGCATCCAAAATCACACTGACCACAGGCGGCTCGGGCGGCGCCGGCGGCAGGGCCCGCACCCGCTCACGCGGCATGTCCGGCTGCGCAGGCGCCAGCGCAAACAGCGACGCGGCGGACCCGCCATCCTGACGCATGAGGAAGGACGAACCCGAAGACGAGGCCTCCACCAGCGCCTGCAAGGCATTCTTCAGATCGGCCTGGTCATTGAACTGCTGCGCCGTCGGCGCACTCACCGAAACCTGCGGCGGCGGCAGGCCTCGCCGCTGCTCGCCCAGGCGACCGGCCATGCCCGCCACAGCCAGGACCAGCAAGGCCGTGGCAATAGAGCTGAGGATCAGGGCAACGTATTTCATCGACGGTCTGTTTCGGTAAGCGGTTGTCGGTCATCGGGCACTTCGGGAAGCACGCACCAGACAGTCAACTGTTTCTTCCTGGCACGACGGCCCTGAGGTAGTAGGCAAAGGCCCCGACAGAGCTGTCGAACGGCGCCGTGGATTCCGCTTGCCAGCCTTCGGCACGCAGCGCAGCCAGAAAGCGGCTCAATTCTTCGGGCGAGCCATCGGCCACCACCCCGTCGACCCGGAAACGCGCCGGGTTCGACGCATTCGCCTTGGTCAGTTGGAGGCGCTGTATCCGGACCGTCTCACCTGCGGCACGGCGCACGGTGCCCAACATGCGGAGGGGGTCGTGGATGACGGCAAAGCCCATCTGGCGGGCAAACACCACCTCGGGCGCCTCCATGCCGGCCACACCCGTCCCCGATACCTTGGCCACGCGCGCGCGCAGCGTCTCCAGTTCGGATTGCAGACCCTGCATGGACTGCTGCTCATCCCGCACCATGCCGAAAGCCACCCAGGCAAAGATGCCGAGCCCGACGGCCACGACCGCCACCATGGCCGCCAGCGGCATGACGTAACGCTCGCTCAACCAGGCCGCCCGCAGCAGCGGCGGCGCGGCCAGCGACTGGACCGACACCTTGCCCAGCCATTCGGGCAACACCGTGACCGGCTTGCGGTCGGTGTCCAGGCGGAAAGCTTCGTGCGGCAACAACTGGGCCTGCATCACCCCGGCTTCGCCGAGCTGCTGCACCAGTTCCTGCTCGTCGGCCAGCGCATCGCTGCGCACCGAAGCCCAGTCGCACGCGCCCTGCGCACCACGCCCGCCGGCCAGGCGCAACTGCGTAGCCAGTGTGCGCACGGGCACGACAAAATCGGAAGCCTCGCTGCCCATGGCGGCGGCCGAGGCGTAATACATCTTGCCTTCGTGCTCCCCATAGGCATGCAGTTGCTGTCCCGCACGGAGGATGAGGGGGCGGTCGCCGGCGCCACGCTCGGCGAGCATGCTGGCCAAGGGCACGACCAGGCAGTGATCGGGCTGCCGTGCGGCCCAAGCTTGGAATTCCTGCCAGAGCATCAACGGCACGGCCGTGTAGAGCGTCTGGCTGCTGTCCGCATGGCCGATCTGCCGGTGCACGAAGACATGCACCGGTCCGTCGATCACGCCTTCGGAACGCACGGTTTTTTCAATCTGGGCCGCCGCGTAGGCGGCCTTGCCCTTGCAGTACTGGACGCCGATCGCCGAATCGGCGAAATCCACCACCACCAGGGCTGTGCCCTGCAGTTGCGGCCAAGACTGCAGCTCGGTGACGCGGCCATTGGCAAACTGCCACCAGCCTTGCGCTGTCACGAGGAGAAACTGATCGGGCTTCATCGGGCACTCAGAGGGAAATAGACCACGCCCGACAACTCCACGTTGAAGCCCTTTTCGTTGGGCGCCGGCGCCGTAAACAGGCCGGCCGAGGGTGCTGTCACCGACACGTCAAAAAGATCGGCAGCAAACCATTGGCGGCCACCACCACCCAGTTGCTGCACCAGCAGTTGCTCGGCGTCCTGGCGGCTCAGCACCGAGGCCGAGCGCTGGATCCGGCGATTGGCCCACTGAGCGGGATCGACGCCAATCCGCTCGATCATGGTCTTCACGTCATCGGATTCACGCACGTAGCGTTCGCGCTGTTCCACCATCGGCAAAAGGTTACGGAGCTGTGACAGCTCCGTGCGGACCGAGGCGGTTTGCGCCCGGGCACGACCCAACTCGGCAATGGCCTGCATGGCCACCCAACAGGCCACCGCCAGAGCGGCGGTGGACAGGCCGAGAAGGGTCAGACGCCCACGGCGGGATGCGCTCATGGATTACTGATCCATGGACCAGTGAGCGGTCAGCAGCGTCACACGGTCTTCGTCGAACTGACGACCGCTGGCGGTAGCACCGCTCGGGTTGTCGGCGCCGATGGCCGTGGTGTCGTTGCTGCTGTGCCAGGTGCCACCGATGTTGCTGGCCACGGTGTTGTTGGCTTCCCAGGCGGTACCCGGTGCGTTGGCCTGATCGGCATTGGTGTGCGCAGCACGCCCCTGGATGCGGAAGCGGCCCTCACGCGAATCGGGCTTGCCATCGATCAGCTGGTCCAGGTAACGGGCGAGGTCGGGCGTCAGGCCACGCACCACCATCACGTTGCCGGCACCGCTGGTCGAACCTGCCAGGTTGAACTGGAAGCAAACCTGCACCTCGGTCGGGTTGCCATTGGTGTCCTGGTAGACATAACGGTCTTCGTGGCCTTCGCCACGCCCCGGGGGCAGACGCACACCATGACGGGACATCAGGTCGCGCAGCGACTGGGTGGCCAGCAGGGTGTCGCCCTGGCCGGTCTGGCCTTCGCGGTAACCCTGACCTTCGCAGATCTTCAGGCCTTTGTTCTCGAAGTTCTCGGGAATACCGGCCACATCCTGGGCACCGCCGCGCTGGCACGAATCGACGCCACCGATGCGGGTTTCTGCGCCGTTGACCATGTAGGTCGGTGCCTGCTGGCAGTCACCCACCACCGTGCCCGTGCGCTGGTAGTACTGGTCGTAGGCCATCTTCCACTGGTCCAGAAACTTGTTCGAGACCTTGTTGTATTCGGCATTGCGCTGCACATCCTTGCCGATGGCCACGGCGCCGATGATCAGCCCCACCACCGCCAGGACCAGGGCCAGCTCGATGAGCATGAAACCCGACTGGGGTGCTGCGCTGCGATAACGCTTGATGGTATTCATGGGTATGGGTTCCGTTGTGTGCGCCGAGAGTTACTGCGTCATCTTGTAGATGGCCACCACGGTATAGACCTGGTCTTCGTCGAAGTTGCGGCCCGCATCGGTCGCACCTTCCTGGATACCCAGCTTGTTGTTCTGGATCCATTCCAGACCCGGCGCATTGGCGACCGTGCCATCCACAGCCTGCTGGCGGAAGCGGCCTTCGCGGGCATCAGGCTTGCCGTCGATCATCTGGTCCAGCATGCGGGCCAGGTCGGGCGTCAGACCGGAAATGATCATCACGTTGCCGGAGCCATCCGATGCAGAGGGCGCATTCCACTGGAAGCACACCTGCACTTCTTGCGGGTTGCCGTTGGTGTCCAGATAGACATAACGGTCTTCGTAACCTTCGGCACGGCCAGGCGGCATACGCACGCCAGCGCGCGACATCTGGTCACGCAGGGTGGTGGCCGCCCCATCACGACCACCGGCCATGCCGGCACCTTCGGCCTTGTCGCAAACGCGGCCAGGCGCATCGGCGCCCGTCATGTCACCACCGGACAGCGGCGTGGACGTCGGCACGGAACCGTAGGTGGACCCATTGACCATCAGACGGGGAGCGATCTGGCTATCACCCACCACCACGCCGGTGCGCTGGTAGTGCTGGTTGTAGGCCTGTTCCCACTGGTCGACGAACTTGTTTTTGATCTTGGTGTACTCGGCATTACGCTGAACGTCTTTGCCGATGGCCATTGCACCGATGATCAGGCCGATAACGGCCAGCACCACGGACAACTCCACCAAAGTGAAACCGGATTGCCGTTGTCGGCCGAAACCAACGTGGGCGCGACGAAATGCATGCTTCATGAGCGACTCCATTACCAAGATGTAACGAAAAGAAGCATAGGAGCCACAAAAAGGCCAAATCTGTCACAACCTGTCACAGGCCAGTGACATTTACAAACATGAGGGTTAACCCTTATGTTCTACGCCACATCTGCCGAGGCCTGAGTGGCGTCTCAGGCGTCGAGTTGCAGCGTCGCGCTCAGCCGGTAGCCCCGGCCGCGGATACCTGTGATGGTTTCCTGGGGAAAACCACAGGTTTCGAGCTTGCGCCGAAGCCGCCGCACCAGGGAAAACAGCGCGTTGTGGTAATCCACTTCCTCGTCTTCATCTGCCCAGAGCAGTCGCCGCAGGGTGTCGTTTTCCACCACCGTGCCGTTGGACATGGCCAGCACATGCAGAAGCATGGTCTCCCGCGTGGTCAGCCGGCTGCTGTGGCCGTCTGCACCGGTGAGCAGGCCTTTGGCCACATCCAGGCGCGCGATCTGAGCCGGCTGCGTCCCGGCAGGCTGGGCCGCAGCCATGCGGGTGGCGACCGATTTGAGCGCCAGTTCCACCTCTTCCATCTCGGCCGGCTTGAGCAGGTAGGCGTCGGCCCCGGCGCGCCAGCCCAAGAGTCGGTCGGACGGCGAAAAGCGGCCCGAGAGCATGACGATGCCGATGCCAGGGTGTGTGGCCTTCACCCAGCGGGCGATGTCGATACCCGACTCATGCGGCAGGCCCACGTCGAGCAGCAGCACGTGCGGCACCCGCTCCACCAATTGCTGGCGCAGGGCCTGACCGCTGCTCACTGAGCGGACCCGCCAGTACCCCGTTTCGGCCAGGTACTCCACCAACGCATCGCGCAGGTTGACGAAGTCCTCGCACACCACCACATCCCACATCGTTCACACCTTGTCGTCCACCAGCGGCAGTATCAGCGAGAAACGGACTTGGTCGGCCCCTTCCACCCCGTATTGCACATCGCCACCCAACATCCGGGTCATACCCCGCACCCAGTAGAGCCCCAGTCCCGACCCCGAGAACTGGTGCGCGCCCGGCGCCCGGTAATACTTGCTGAAAAGCCGCTCCGGATCGGGCATGCCCACGTCTCCCACGCGATTGGTCACCGTCACCGCCAGACAGCGTCCTGCCCCCTCGCCCTCGGTCACGCCGGTTTCCCTGAGCTGCGCATCGAGCACCACCGGGGTGTCGGCCAGCGAATACTTCAGGGCGTTGTCCACCAGGTTGCAGATCATCATCTCCAGCACCAGGCGCCCCCCGATGACACGCTCCTCGGCCCAGGTGGACGCTTCAGGATCGGCGACCATCCCCCGCAGTTGCACCCGCTCCTGCTCGGCCTCACGCGCATGCACCAGACCGAA
The DNA here is from genome assembly GCF_021401345.1 of Hydrogenophaga sp. NFH-34. GTDB lineage: Bacteria > Pseudomonadota > Gammaproteobacteria > Burkholderiales > Burkholderiaceae_C > Hydrogenophaga > Hydrogenophaga electricum. The sequence goes on along the minus strand of NZ_JACBGE010000018.1, from coordinate 83,419 downwards.
CAGCGTCCCCATCCGCGTGACACCGTGCGCCACCTGCGGTGATCGCGCCGGCTCATGCCGCAGGGAATGTTCCATTTCGCTGACCGCTTGCACCTGCTGCAGAACCCCCCGCATCTGTCCCACCGACTCCTCGATGCGGCGCACGTTGCGGCTCAGGCCATCGTGCTCGGTTTCTTCGGGAACCAGCGCACGCAGCTTGCGTTGCAGGCTGCCCACGGCCACCGCAATCACCGCCAGCGGCGAGCGCATCTCGTGCATGAGCATGCCGAAGAAATGCCCTTCTTCCTCCCGCTGGCGTCGCTCCATCGCCACCTGCTCCTGACTCACGAGCAGGGCACGCCGGGCCTCGCCCTGTTCGCGCGCCAACAGGGTGTTGTGCCGCAGCAGGGCCAGGTGCAACACCACAGCGGTCAGCAGGTTGATGAACACGCCCGGATAGAGCTGCATGAAGTTCGCCGAAAGCCAGCCCAGGTGCGACAACCCCAGCAGCACAAAGAACATGGTGGTGCTCAACAGGTTCAGACGCAGCAGGTTGCGCATGAAGCTGTCCTGGCACTGCAGCACCGCCAGCGCCGCCACGCCCAGGAACACCACGAAACCCACCGTCAGCGCATACAGCCGCAGGGCCGCCTCGATCTGGCCCGAGAGCACCATCACCAGTTGCAGGGCCAGCACCCCGAGCGCGACCGATTGCAGCACCAGCAGCCACCGGGGCATGCCGTACTGTTCATAGAACAGCCGGTAGAACAGCGTGCCGAGGAAAAACTGGACGAAGCCGCACACCAGCGACAACATGTCGGCGACAGCCGGCTGGCGATCCAGGAAGAACTGGCTGGCCAGGCCGAAGTAGACAAACATGGTCACCAGCGTCGCCAGTTGGAACAGCGCATTGACGGCCCAGTAGCGGTCCCGGTAGACCACCGCCGACAGCGCCGAAGCCAGCCCCAGCACCAGCACGGCGCCGCAGTACACCCCCACACTGGCCAGCGTCAGCGCGTTTTCCCGCGTGGCGTCGTCGGCTTCGAGCATGCGCACACGCAGGCTGTGCGCATTGCGCGTCTGCACGCGCACCAGCACCACTTCACCGTCCTCCAGCCAGGCGTCGGCAGCAAACGCAAGGTCCTTGCGGCTTCGGTCAGCGAAAGCGAACCGGTCGCCCTGCTGCTCCACGCGCCACCCCGAAGGCTGGGAACTGTCGGGCAGGTAGAAACGGACGTTGTCCAGGTAGCTGGGCTGCACCGACACCACCAGGTGACGAAACAGCGTGTCTGGCGGTGCCACCAGCCGGAACCAGCGCGCCGACGACGAATACCCCAAAGCCATCTGCGAGGGCATGGGCTCAAACTGCTGGGGGTCCAGCGCCGCGATTTCCTCCACCCCCATGCGCGCACTGGTATCGGTATAGAGCGCCACGGGCGCGAGGCTGCCCGGGCCATCCAGCCAGCGCGAGAGCTGGAAGTACAGAAAGACCAGCACCACCGACACCAGCGCCCCCAACAGGACAATGGTCAGCCCTTCCGGCAACGAAGGTAGCCTCCCCCGGGGATCGGGCAAGGCATGGCTGGGAGCGGCTGGGGAGTCGTCAGATCGCATACAAAAGCAATAGCGCTGCGATTAGACAACGAATCCCGCTGCGCGCGTGAACAACCGCACGCAGCGGACCGGCGCGCTGCGGCCAATCAGCCTTGGGCGGCGATCTGGCGCAGTGCCTGCTCGAAGACCTCGGCCGGCTGGCCACCGGCGATCAGGTGGCGTTCGTTGACGATGACGGCCGGCACGGAAGTGATGCCGGCGCGGGTGAAGAACTGCTCGCGCTCGCGCACCTCGGCGGCGAACTCGTCGCTGGCCAGCACCGCCTGCGCCTGTGCGTCATCCAACCCGGCCTGCCGCACGCAAGCCACCAGGACCGCAGGATCGGCCGGGCTCTCGGCGCGGCCATGGTGGGCTTCCATCAGCGCCTTCTTCAGCGCGTGCTGCTGGCCGGGCTCACCCTCGGCCTCGGCCCAGCACAGCAGTCGGTGGGCATTGAAGGTGTTCCAGATGCGGCCACGGCCTTCGCGGTTGAACGCAAACCCGGCCGCCGCACCGCGTTCGCGGATGGTTTCGCGGATCTGTGCCTGCTGCGCGGCGGTGCTGCCGTACTTGCGCGTCAGGTGTTCGCCCACGTCCTCACCCTCGGGCGCCATCTGCGGGTTCAGTTCGAAAGGCTGGAAGTGCAATTCGGCCGTGATGTCGGGCTGCACTTGCTCCAGCGCCCGCTCCAGGCCAGCCAGGCCAATGGCGCACCAGGGGCAGGAGACATCGGACACGAAGTCGATTTTGAGGGTCTGGGGTGTGGTCATGCGGGCATGGTAGTCCTGCCACCATGCCCGCACCCGGGCCGGGGCCTTGGCGCCGCGCCGTTGGAGGACAATCACACGCTTTGCGCTGCCCGTCCACTGCCTTCCCCCATGACCGACCGTTACGCCGTCATCGGCAACCCCATCGCCCACAGCAAGTCGCCCCTGATCCATGGTCTGTTCGCGCAGACCACCGGACAGGACCTCACCTACACCGCCCTGGAGGGCCCGCTCGATGGCTTTGCCGAGGCGGTGCGCAGCTTCATCGCGGCCGGCGGCCGTGGCATGAACGTCACCCTGCCCTTCAAGCTGCAGGCGTTCGAGATCGCCACCGACCCCATGGAGTCGGCCCGGCTGGCCGGCGCGGTCAACGCGCTCAAGTTCGAGGGCGACCGCATCTGGGCGCAGAACTTCGACGGACTCGGCCTGGTCAACGACATCCAGCGCAACCTGGGCGTGTCGCTGACGGGCAAACGGGTGCTGATCTGCGGCGCCGGCGGCGCCACGCGCGGCGCCATCCTGCCGATTGCGCAGCAGAAGCCCGCACTCATCGCCATCGCCAACCGCAGCGCCGACAAGGCGCACGCCCTCAAGACCGACTTCGCGGCCCACACCCCGCTGCAGACCGGCGGCTATGCCGACCTGGCCGGTGAACGCTTCGACGTCGTGCTCAACGCCACCTCCACCGGCCTGTCGCAGGCCGAGTTGCCACTGCCCCCGAGCGTGTTCACGCCCGACGCCCTGGCCTACGAGCTGGTTTATGGCAAGGGTCTCACGCCCTTCCTGAAACAGGCCCGCGCCGCGGGCGTGGCGCAGTGCGTCGACGGTGTGGGCATGCTGGTGGAACAGGCGGCCGAAGCCTTCGCCTGGTGGCGCGGCGTGCGCCCCGACACCCGACCGGTGATCGAGCACCTGACGGTGCCGCTGGTGTGAAAAAGAACGGGGCCCCCACGCTCCACCGCTGCGCGGGTCGCTGCCCCCCGAGGGGGCTGACCTCGCCTTGGGGCGGCCCGGTGGCGGGGTCGGAGGCCCCCACCCTCCGCCGCTTCGTGGGTCGATCATGTCAAGTGGGCATCATTCCCGCGCAGGCGGGAATCCCGTCCTGGCCTCTCCACCATCCCCTCCACCGGGACACCTGATGACGGCACCGACCCGCTGGGCCCAGGCCCTGCCCCTGCTCGCCGTGCTCGGCTCCGTCACGGCGCTGGGCATCGGCACCTCGCAGGCCAAACAGCTGTTTCCGGTCGTCGGCTCGCTGGGCACCAGCGCGCTGCGCCTGGGGTTTTCGGCCCTGCTGATGCTGCTCATCTGGCGCCCCTGGCGCTGGAAGCTGTCGCGCGCCGACCGCTGGTCGCTGCTGCGTTACGGCATCGCACTGGGCGGCATGAACCTGTTGTTCTACCAGTCGCTGCGCACCATTCCTTTCGGCGTCGCCGTGGCGATCGAGTTCTCGGGGCCGCTGGCCGTGGCCCTGTTCGGCCTGCGCCGGCGCACCGACCTGCTCTGGTTGGCCCTGGCCGTGGCCGGATTGTTGCTGCTGCTCCCGTTTGCGGGCCACGGCGAGCGGCTCGACCCGGTCGGTGTCGGCTACGCGCTGGCAGCCGCCGTCTGCTGGGCGGCCTACATCGTCTTCGGCAAGCGGGTCGATCACCTGCATGCCGGCCATTCGGTGGCGCTGGGTCTGTCGGTCGCCGCGCTGACGGTCGTGCCCATCGGGGTCTGGCACGCCGGCACCGCCCTGCTCGACCCGCAGGTGCTGCTGTTCGGGCTGGGTGTGGCGGCGGTCTCCAGCGCCATCCCGATCTCGCTGGAGATGATGGCCCTCAAGCGCCTGCCCTCTTCCGCCTTCGGCATCATGATCAGCATGGAACCCGCCGTGGCCGCACTGCTGGGCCTGCTGGTGCTGCACGAACAGCTCAGCGCCACCCAGTGGCTGGCCATCGGCTGCACCATGGCGGCGGCCGTGGGCTGCTCCCTCACCAGCCGCCCCGCCAGCCCCGCGCCGGACCGCGTGCCGCCCCAGCCACCGACCATCACCCCGGGGTCCACCTGATGCCCCGCTGCCGCCTGCGCGACACCGAAGCGACAGGCACCCCATCGCCTACCTTCCGCCGACCCGGCAGAATCCGTCCGTGAAAACCCGTCATTTCGCCCAGATCGTGGGCCTTTCAGCGCTGTGGGGCGCCTCGTTTCCGCTGCTGCGGGTGGCCGCACCCGAACTCGGCCCCTGGATGCTGGCGGGCGCACGGGTCACCCTGGCCACGCTCACCCTGGCGGTCATCATGCGCGTTTTGCGCCACCAGTGGCCCTGGCAGGAATGGCGCCTGCTGGGTCTGCTCAGCCTGCTCACGGTGGTGCTGCCGTTCGTGCTGTTTTCCTGGGCGGCGCTGCGCCTGCCGGCCGGCTACAGCGCCCTGCTCAACACCACGGCGGTGTTGTTCGGCACGCTGTCGGCCGCCTGGTTCAAGGAAGACACGCTCACCCGGCGCAAGCTGCTGGGCTGCCTGTGTGGAGCGCTGGGCGTGGGCCTGATCGTGCAACTCGGCCCGGTACCGATCAATGCCAACACCCTGTCCGCCGCCCTGGCCTGCGTGGGCGCCGCCGCCTGCTACGGCTTTGCCACGCCGCTGATGAAGCGCCTGACCCAGCGGCTGGAGCCGCTGTCGCTGGCGGCCGGCATCCACCTGATGGCGATGGTGGTGATCCTCCCCGGCGCCCTGCTGAGCTGGCCGCAGGCACGCTTCACCGCAGGCGGGTTCGCTGCCGTGACGGTGCTGGGCGTGCTGACCTCGGGCCTGGCCTACTGGGTGCACCTGCGCATCATCCGGCAGGTGCCGCCGGTGGCGGCCATGAGCCCGGTGTTCCTCATTCCGGTGTTCGGCGTCACCTGGGGCCACCTGTTCCTGGGCGAAGCGTTGTCTTCAGGCATCTTTGCCGGCGGTGCGCTGGTGCTGGCCGCCACCGCACTGGTGACGGGCTTCAACCCCCTGCGCTCGCGCCCCGTGGCCGGGCCCGCGCCCTGAAACGGGCCGCCTCCACGCCGCGTGGCAGCGTTTATCCTATGCGCCCGACGCCTCCGACCCGCCCTGCCATGACCCGCAAAATCCTGATCCTCAACGGCCCCAACCTCAACCTGCTGGGTATGCGCGAGCCCGCCCAGTACGGCCACACCACGCTGGCCGACGTCGAAGCCTTCTGCAAGGCCCATGGCGAGAAGCTCGGCTACGCCGTCGAGTGCTTCCAGAGCAACTGGGAGGGCGCGCTGCTGGACAAGATCCACGAATACGGCCAGCTTTTCAAGGCCGGTGAGGTGCTCGGCGTGGTGATCAACCCCGGCGCGCTCACCCACACCTCCATCGCCCTGCACGACGCCATCAAGGGCGTCGACCCCATGCCCGTGATCGAGTGCCACATCTCCAATGTGCACGCGCGCGAGGCCTTCCGCCACCACTCTTGGGTCTCCCCGGCCGCCGCCGGCATCGTCATCGGCTTCGGCGTCGACGGCTACCTCGTCGCCATCGACGGCTTGGTGCGCAAGTGCGCGCCCAAGGCCTGACCCGCGGGGCTGGCCACCCCACCGGCCGGCGCCTCAGTAGCCGCTGAGGCGGTCCACCGCGTTTGCCGGCGCCCGCCCGGCCATCACGCGGGCCGTGTCCGCCACGATCTGCCGGGCGATCACTTCGGGTGACGCCGACGAAGCCATGTGCGGCGTGACCAGCACACCCGGTGCGTCCCACAGCGGGCTTTCGGGTGGCAGCGGCTCGTGTTCGAACACGTCCAGCACGGCGCCACGCAGGTGCCCGCGGTGCACGGCATCGAGCAGGTCGGGCACCACCACCTGTTCACCCCGCCCACAGTTGACGAAGGCCGCCCCCGGTTTGAGCCGCTCGAACCAGCGGGCATTGCACAGGCCACGCGTCTCGGGCGTGAGCGGCAGCAGCGACACCACCACGTCCAGCGGCCGCAGGAATTCGGGCAGTTCGCGGTGGCCCGCCCAGGTGCAGACACCCGGCAGCGTGCGTGGACGGCGCGACCAGCCACTGACCCGGAAACCGTGCGCGGCCAGCGCCAGGGCCACTTCGGCGCCCATGGCCCCCAGGCCCATGACCCCCACATGGGTGCGTTGGGCGGGCCGTTGCGGTGGCATGTGCCACTGGCGCCGCGCCTGTTGTGCCTGCACACGGTCCAGCCCGCGGTGGTAATACAGCGCGGCCCACAGCACGAACTCGGCCATGCCACGCGCCTGCTCCGCGTCAACGATGCGGGTCACCGGCACGGCCGGCGGCAGCGCGGGATCGCGCAGCAGGTGCTCCACCCCCGCCCCGATCGAGGCCAGCAGGCGCAGCGCCGGCAATCGCGCCGGCAGGCCCGCGGGCACGAACCAGCCCGCCACCGCCACCACCGACGCCAGCTCCGCCTCGCTCGTCTGCGGCGACCACAGCGCCACCCGCAAGCCCGGACACAACGCTGCCGCGGCAGCCTCGAAAGGCGCCACCAGATCGCTCAGATCATCGGTTTCGCTGCAAACCAGCAAGGTAGGAGGCATGGCTGAAGACAAAGGCATTTCGGCAGATTCAGAGACTCGCAAGGATGCACGGAACACAAGCCCCCAAACCCTCACGCCTACGAGGGGAAGTCAGGCTACAGGGCACCGTGGAACCGGCTCCGCCGGGCCACAGGTGCCGTCCCCCTGCCCAGCGCCGCCCAGCGGCGCGCCAGAGCGGGGGGAAGCCGCGCCAGCGGCGCAGGGGGGTGTCACCACTGATATTCGGGCTGCGTGCGCTCCAGCTCCCGCAGCCAGGCCGCCCAGACGATCTGCCGCTCGTGCTCGACCCCGCGGAACTGCTTGCGCACGTAGCTGCTGACGGCCGGTGGAATGCGGGTCACCGGGCCGGCGATCGACGCCAGTTGCGCAGCGGCGAGCTGGATCTCGCAGGCCTTGTTCAGGTAGTACATGATGCAGAACGCATCGGCGACGGTGGCGCCCACGCTGAGCAGGCCATGGTGGCGCAGGATCAGCGCCATGTTCTCGCCCAGCGCGGTCTGGATGCGCGAGCGCTCTTCCAGGTTGAAGGCCACGCCTTCGTAGGCATGGAAACCCACCGACTGGTAGAACTCGGCCGAAATCTGGTTGAGCTGCAGCAGGCCCTGCTCGCATGCGGCCACCGCCATGCCGGGCACCGTGTGCGTGTGGATGACGCAGTGCGCGTCGGCGCGGGCACTGTGCACGGCGCTGTGGATGGTGAAGCCGGCCGGGTTCATGGGCGCCGAGCCCTCGACCACCTCACCGTCCAGGTCCACCACGATCAGGTCGCTGGCGCGGATCTCGTTGAACATCAGCCCGAATGGGTTGAGCAGGAAACGCTCCTTGCCGCGCCGGGCGCCCTTGCCCGCCGGCAGGCGCACCGAAAAGTGCGTGTAGAGCGTGTCGTCCCAGCCGAAACGCGCGGCCAGGCGGTAGGCTGCGGCCAGATCGCGCCGCAGGGCGGCCTCGTCGGCCTTGGTCATCGCTGTCATGAAATCTCCCGGGAAAGGGGATGGGCCACCCCGGCGGGCAGGCTGCCGAGCGCCTGCAGCACCGCGGCCGAATCGGCCAGGCAGCCCCACACGCCAAACTCCACCGTCACCATGTGCAAGGCGGCTTCGTGCGCGTAGGGATCGCCGCTGGCGCAGGCGTCGGCGATGGTCAGGCACTGGAAGTTGCGGTCGCAGGCGTCGCGCAGCGTGGTGTGCACGCACACGTCGGTGGTGCAGCCACTGAACATCAGGTGCGTGATGCCCTGGGCGCGCAGGATGTGTTCGAAGTCGGTGTAGGTGAAGGCGCTGTTGCAGGTCTTGTCGACGACGATGTCCTCGTCGCGCACATCGAGCTCGGGGATGATGGGAAAGCCCGGGCTGTCGCGCAGCAGCACCCCTTCGAGACCACGCTGCGCGCGCCGCCACTTTTCGTAAGGCGTCATGTCGGCCCGGTCGGCCCGGTAGCCCTGGCGCGTGTGGATGATGCACACGCCCGCCGCGCGGCAGGCGTCGATGAGCCGCGCCACCACCGCAATGATGGCGCGCAGCGGTGCGGGATCGTAGCCCTGGCGGGCAAAGTAGCCGTCGGGCGACAGAAAGTCGCGCTGCATGTCGATCACGACCAGCGCGGTGGCCGCCGGGTCAAAGCGCCCGTCGTAGGGAAAGGCAAAGGGTTGGGCAGGAATCACAGCGGTGCTCGACAGAAGGGGCTGGCGGTAAAGGGGGCGCTCAGGCTCCGGCGGCCGTTGCCGGCTCCAGACCCATGAAGCGGCGCACGCGCGCCACCGCATCGCCCGCCTCGGCGGTGGGCTGGCGCAGGTGCGCCGGCGGCACGTCGACCTGCAGCAGGCCGTTTTCCATGAACACGATGCGGTCGGAGATCTGCAGCGCGAATTCCATCTCGTGCGTGACGATCAGCATCGTCATGCCCTCGGCGGCCAGATCCTGGATCACCTTGAGCACCTCGCCCACGAGTTCGGGGTCGAGCGCCGAGGTCGGTTCGTCGAACAGCATCACGTCGGGCCGCAGCGCCAGCGCCCGCGCGATGGCCACGCGCTGCTGCTGCCCGCCCGAGAGCTGGTGCGGGTATTTGTGGGCGTGGGCCAGCAGGCCCACCTTGTCGAGCAGGCGCAGCGCCGTGCCCCGCTGCTCGACCGTGCCGCCCTGGCCGTGCAGGCCCGGCGCGAGCAGGATGTTCTGCAGCACCGTCAGGTGCGGGAACAGGTTGAAGCCCTGGAACACCATGCCGATGCGGCGAATGCCCTGGCGCACCCGCGCCGCGTCCTGCGGTGCGGCGCCTTGGAGGTAGCTCTCGCCAAACAGCACGATCTCGCCCTGGTCCAGGCTTTCGAGCGCGTTGACGGTGCGGATCAGCGAGGTCTTGCCCGAACCGGAGGGGCCAATGATGCTGATCACGTCGCCAGCCTGCACCGTCAGGTCCACACCCTTGAGCACCTGGTGCGTGCCGTAGGCCTTGTGGATGTTCTGCAGTTGCAGCGCGGGCGGCGCGCCCGTGCCCTTGCCGGCCGGCGTCGCCGCCGGCGCCACCCAGAGACCGGCGCGCAGCGCAGCCTGTGCCCCGTCGTCGAGCGTGCCGGGCTTGCGGCGTTGCAGGTCCAGCCGGCGTTCCAGCGCGTTCAGCCCGGCGCCGAACACGGTGACGATGACCACGTAATACACCGCCACGGCCAGCAGGGTTTCCAGGATCAGGAAGTTCTGCGTGTACAGGCGCTGCCCGGTGAGCAGCAGCTCGGGCAGCGAGATCACCGACACCAGCGAGGTGAGCTTGATGATGGTGACGAATTCGTTGATGAGCGACGGCAGCGCGATGCGGAAGGCCTGCGGCAGCACGATGCGCGTCTGCGTCGCGAACCAGCCCAGCCCCAGCGCATGGCCGGCCTCGCGCTGCCCCCTGGCCACCGACAGCAGGCCGCCGCGGTGGATTTCGGCCATGTAGGCGGCTTCGGTCATCACCATGCCGACCAGGCCGGCCAGAAAGGGAACGCCCAGCACCACGCCGGTGGCCGGCACGATCTGCGGCAGGTTGTAGACGAACACCAGCAGCACCAGCAGCGGCACACTGCGGAAGAACCAGATGTAGGCCTTGGCCGGCCAGCGCAGCCAGAACAGGCGCGAGGCTTCGGCCTGGGCCAGGCCGAAGCCCAGCACCAGGCCCAGCAGCCACGACAGCGAGCCCAGCGCGATGACCGTGACGCAGGCGCGGTAGAACGCCCCCATGGAAAAGAGCGAGAAGAAATAGGACCAGTCCAGTTCCATCGTGGGGTTCCTGCGCCTGCGTGGGGGGCTTGCGGAAAGGCTTACTTGACCGGGGACAGGTCGTACTTCTTGATCAGCGCGTCGTATTCACCGGTCTTCTTGATCGCGACCATCGCGTCCTGGAAGGCCTTGAGCAGCGCGGTGTTGCCCTTCTTCACGTACAGACCCAGGGTCTGCGGGTAGACCAGGTCGGGCGAGCTGATGGCCATGCGGCCCTTGGTGCGCTCGACGATCATCTTGGCGGCACCGGCGATTTCCATCTGCGCGTCGACGTTGCGCGCCATCACGGCCTGCGACACCTCGGGCGCGGTGGGGAACTCCATCACGTTGACCGCTGCCTTGCCGGCGCTCTTGCAGTAGTCGCTGGACAGCGTCTGCAGTTGTTTGACCCAGGCCGTGCCGGCCTGCAGGCCGACCTTGAGGCCGCACAGGTCCTTTTCGGTCTTGGGCTGGACCTTGCTGTCCTTGGCCACCAGTATGAGCGCGCCGGTGTTGGCGTAGGGCACGGCGTCGGCCTGGGCCAGACGTTCGTTGGTCACGTACAGGCCGGACACCACGGCGTCGTGCTGGTTGGCGGCCAGGCCGGGCACGAGGTTGATGAACTTGGTGTCCACCAGCGTGTGCTTGAGCTTCATCTCGCGCGTCAGCAGCGCGGTCAGGTCGGGGTCGAAGCCGACGATCTTGTCACCGTCGTAGGACTCGAAGGGCGGGTACGTGGCTTCCAGCGCCACCTTGAGCGAGCCGGGCACCAGCGTCTGCGCCTGGGCGCCAGCCAGCACGCCGGCGCCCAGCAAGGCGGCCAGGCCGGCGCGCGCGCCGGTACGAAAAACGGAAGCGATCAGTGGGGACATGGCGGAAACTCCTGGAGGGGATGGAAAAGGAACGGGAGAGGGAAACCGGGGTGCGACTCAGGCGGCCGGGGCCGCCAGCGTCTTGAACTGGCCGAAGCTGGTGGTGCTGCGGGCGTGGGCGGGCAGTTGCAGCTCACCGCTGGCGACCTTGGCGCGCAGGTAGCGGTAGGTCTGCAGCGCCATGCTCCACATGTGCTCGCCGATGGCGATGTCGGCGTACTGCGCGGCCTTGCTGCCGTCGGGGTCGAACGCGGGCAGCGGCTCGATCCGGGTGGCGTAGTCGCAGGCGAAGAACAGCGGGAACGAATAGCGCTCGGTCTTGACCTTGCGTACCCGGTGCGTGGTGGCGACGAAGGCGCCGGCGGTCATCACTTCGAGCATGTCGCCCACGTTGATCACGTACAGCTCTTCGCCGTCGATGGTCAGCGGCGGGGCGTCGACCCAGCGGCCCTGGTCGTTGAGCACTTCGAGCCCGGCCTGATCGGCCAGCAGCAGCGTGAAGCACTCGTAGTCGGTGTGGGCGCCGATGCCTGGGGTGTCTTCGGCGCTCGGGTCCACCGGGTAGTGGATCAGGCGCAGCTTGGACGGCGGGCAGCTCACGTATGGTTCAAAGGCATCCTCGGGCTGGCCGAGGGCCAGGGCAAAACCGCCCATGAGCTTGCGGCCGAGTGCAAAGATGCTTTCGTAATAGGCCGCCACGGCTTCGCGGAAGCCCGGCAGATCGGGCCATTTGTTGCCGCCGATCAGCGGCTGGCCGGCCTGCACGAAGGGGTGGTCGTCGGCGGCCTCGAAACCGATGTCGAACGCTTCCTTGTGGTCGGGCTTGCCGGTGCCGTAGATCTCTTCGCCTTCGGGCACGAAGCCCTTGTGGCCGCGGCCCTTGCCGATGTGGTAGCCCATCTTCCAGTCGAATGCCTGGGCAAAGAGCTGTTCGGCCGCGCGGCGCAGGCCGGCGATTTTTTCCGCAGGAATGCCGTGGCCCTTCACATAGAAGAAGCCGACGTGGCGCGCGGCATGGCCGAGCTGTTCGGCCACGGCCTGGCGGTCGGCCAGATCGGCGCTGAACAGCCCGCGGATGTCGATGATGGGCAGGGATTCGAAGTTGGCGGTCGCGTGGGGCATGGTGGGGCGTGGCGAAGATCAGGAAACGGAAGTGGCGGCATGGGTGGCCTGCCAGCGTGCAAAGTGTTCGGCCTCGGTGCGGGTCATCCACTGGTTGAGCGCCCACACGTCGGCAATCGGGGCCTGCGTGAACGGCAGCCTGTGCGTGTAGCCATCGGGGCCGAACTCGGGCGTGAGCGTGGTCACTTCGCAGCCCCGCGCGCGCTGCGCGGCCCACACGCGCTCCCACACGCCCTGGTGGAAAGCCAGTTCGCGGGCGTATTCGGGCGCGGCCGGGTGCGGCACCTGCGGCCCCTGGTCGTAGCCCACGCGGGCCTGCACGTGGTGCACCCGTTCGATGAAGGGCGTGAGGTCGTCGGCCGGGTCGTCGAGCAGGCGCTCGCACACCACCACCCAGTGGCTGATGTCGGCGGTGAATCGCAACTGCGGCAACTGGGCGATCACCTCCAGCGCCACCCAGGGGCTGTACAGCGAGGTGGCGCGGTGGATCTCGAAGCTGCACACCGCACCGGCCGCGTCGGCCAGTTCCTGTGCGCGGCCGAAGAATTCCACCTGCTTCGCCAGCGGCCAGCGGTCGTTGCCCGGCAACACGTTCAGAAAACGCGCGCCCACGTCCCGGGCGCCGTCGATGCTGGCAGCCAGCCGGTCCCAGTGTTGCTGCAGCGTCCAGTCCTGGCGAGGCACCACGTCGCCGCCGGTGAACACCACGGCGATGTATTCCAGCGCTTCCTGGCGCAGGTTCTGGCGCAGCGCGCGCTGGGCAAAGGTGTCGCTGGGCAGGCGCGCTTCCACGCCCACGCAGCCGATCTGGCGCAACTGGGCGGCGCACTGGCCCCAGTCGCCCTGCCATCCCCAGAGAGAGCGGAACAGTTCGAGCTTCATGCGGCGCCCCCCTCCACCGCGGCGGCCGGCAGCCGGCCGCGGTTGGCGTGCGCGTCCGCCAGCAGGCACAGCAGCTCGAACGCCATGGTGGCGCCCACCAGCGCGGTGACGCCGCCCACATCGAATGGCGGGCTGACCTCCACCACGTCGGCACCGACCAGGTTCAGCCCCTGCAAGCCGCGCAGCAGGTGCTGGGCCTGCAGCGTGGTCATGCCGCCGATCTCGGGCGTGCCGGTGCCGGGGGCGTAACACGGGTCCAGGCAGTCGACATCGAAGCTGATGTAGCTGGGCGCGTCGCCAACGATGGCGCGCGCCTCGGCCAGCAGGTCTTCGGTCGAGCGGGCCGCCACCTCTTCCATCGGGATCACGCGGATGCCCGCAGCCAGGGCGAAGTCGAGGTCGGCAGGGTCGTAGACCGATCCGCGGATGCCGATCTGCACCGTGCGCTTCGGGTCCAGCAGGCCCTCTTCCACCGCGCGGCGGAACGGCGTGCCGTGGGTGTATTTCTGGCCGCCGAAGTAGCTGTCGTTGGTGTCGGAATGGGCGTCGAAGTGCACCATGCCCAGCGCGGTCCCGCGGGCGATGCCCCGGAACACCGGCAGCGTGATCAGGTGGTCACCGCCGACCGACAGCGGCCGCACACCGGCTTCGCTGACGCGGCGGTAGAAGGCCTCGATGGCCGCCAGGCCGATTTCGATGCCCGAGGGCGGCAAGGCCACGTCGCCCAGATCGGCCACGCGCGCCAGGTCGTAGGGCGCGATGCGGCTGACGTGGTGCACCTTGCGCATCAGCGCCGACTGGTTGCGCACCTCGCGTGGGCCGTGGCGGGCGCCGGCGCGGTTGGTCGTGCCGGCGTCCCAGGGAATGCCCAGCAGAGCGATGTCCACCTCGGCGATCTGCGCCATGTCGAGCATGGGCAGGCGCATGAAGGTCGGCAGGCCCGCGTAGCGCGGCAGTTGCGCCGCGTCCTGGGGCTGGAAGAAGGAAGGATCGAGGGGCATATCGAATGACCAGGTGTACCGAGCGAAATGTCTTGATCAGGTGGTGCCGCGGAACCGGCTTCGCCGGGCCGCAGGCGCCGTCCCCCTTCCCAGCGCCGCCCAGCGGCGCGCCAGAGCGGGGGGGAGCGGCGCCGCCGCGCAGGGGGGTGTCGTCATCGGTACCTCACACCCGGCAGCACGCACAGCATTTCGTACAGCAGGTTGGCCGCCAGTTGCGCGGTGTTGCCGCTCTGGTCGTAAGGCGGCGAAACCTCCACCAGATCGCAGCCGATCAGATTCAGCCCCTTGCAGCCGCGCACGATCTCCAGACCCTGGATGCTGGTCAGGCCGCCCACCTCGGGCGTGCCGGTGCCGGGAGCCCAAGCAGGATCGATGCCATCGATGTCGAAACTCAGGTACACCGGGCCGTCGCCCATGATTTGGCGCACCTCGGCCATCAGCGGCGCCAGCGACCGGTGCCAGCACTGCTCGGCCTGGAACAGGCGGAAGCCCTGGTCCACGCCCCACTGGAAGTCACCGCTGGCATAACCCTGGGCACGCTGGCCAATCTGCACCACGCGGTGGCAGTCGAGCAGCCCCTCCTCCACCGCGCGGCGGAAGGTGGTGCCGTGGGCGATCTTCTCGCCGAACATGTGGTCGTTGGTGTCGGTGTGCGCGTCGACGTGGATCAGGCCCACGGGGCCGTGTTTCTTGGTCAGCGAGCGCAGGATCGGCAGCGTGATGGTGTGGTCGCCGCCCAGCGTCAGTGGCACCACCTGGTGCGGCAGCAGCGTGTCGTAATGCGCCTCGATGATGCGCACCGATTCGAGCAGGTTGTAGGTGTTGATGGGCACGTCGCCCAGATCGGCCACCTGCAGCGCGTCGAACGGGGCAGCGCCCGTGGCCATGTTGTAGGGCCGGATCATCACCGACTCGTTGCGGATGCTGCGCGGGCCGTAACGGGTCCCCGCGCGCTGGGAGGTGCCGATGTCCAGCGGGATGCCGATGAAGGCCGCGTCCAGCCCGTCGGGCGTGTGGGCATCGGGCAGGCGCAGCATGGTGCCGCGCCCGGCGAATCGGGGCATCTCGTTGCCGCCTTGCGGCTGGTTCAGGGGCTGGGACATCGCAGAAAACGGGGGGAATCGGTGGATGGGCCCATTCTTCGCCCGACCCCTGGCACGACAAATGCTCAGATGCAAAAAATCAGTTCAGAAAAATCCCAACCAATGTCTTTCGCCCCATGAGTACGCAGCCCGACCTGAAACTGCTGCGCATCTTTGCCTGCGTGGCCCGCCACCAGGGCTTCGCCAAGGCGCAGCAGGAACTCAACCTCACCCTCTCGGCCATCAGCACCTACATGAGCCAGCTCGAAAGTCAGCTCGGCTTCAAGCTTTGCGAACGCGGGCGCGGGGGCTTTTCCCTGACCGAAAAAGGCGAGTTGATCCTGACCGAGGCCATGCGCCTGATCGGTGAAGTGGACGGCTTCGGCGCCTATGCCGCCTCGCTCAAGGGCGATCTGTCGGGCAACCTCAAGCTCGGCGTGCTCGACTCCACCGTCACCGACCGCATGCTGCCGCTGTCCGACGCCATCGGCGTGTTCTGCCAGCGCTACCCGGCGGTGCACCTGAGCCTGTTCATCAAGAATCCTTACGATCTTCAGGAAGGCCTGCTCAACAACGAGCTGGACCTGGCCGTGGGCTTCTTCCCCACCCGCCCACCCGGTCTGGTCTTCCAGCCGCTGTACCGCGAGCAGCAGTGGCTGTATTGCAGCGACCGCCACCCGCTCTACGGCCAGCGCGACATCCCCGAGTCGCTGGTGTCCGAGCTGAACGTGGTGCGCCGCAGCTACTGGAGCCAGTCCGAGCTGGGCCGCCATGGCTTCAAGCGCAGCGTGGCCACGGTGGACAGCATGGAAGCGCAGCTGTTCCTGATCCTCTCCGGCGGCTACGTGGGCTACCTGCCCGAGCACTACGCCCAGGCCTGGGTCGACCAGGGCCGCCTGCGCGTGCTGCTGCCCGCCTACTTCGGCTACCAGTCGCCGTTCTCGCTGGTGTCGCGGCGCGGACGCGGGCGCGAAGCGCCGATCCAGGTCATGCGAGACTTGCTGCTGCGCAAAGTGCGCGGCTGAATGCGGCCGGCACCACCCCGCGCCCAGAACCCCGTTGGTGATCGGGGATCGAACCCACTTCATGCATACCGTTGAAATCGTCCTGCTGGTGCTGCTGCTCGGTGCGCTGACCGGCATCGCCGCGCGCTACCTGCGCGCCATTCCCCTGCCCCTGATCCAGATCGCCCTGGGCGCGGCGCTGTCCTGGCCCCAGAAAGGCCTGCACATCGCCTTCGACCCCGAACTCTTCCTGGCGCTGTTCATCCCGCCCCTGCTGTTCGCCGACGGCTGGCGCATTCCCAAGCGGGAATTCTTCGCGCTGCACCGCCCTATCCTGCGGCTGGCGCTGGGCCTGGTGCTGTTCACCGTGATCGGGCTCGGGTTCCTGATCCACTGGCTGATCCCGGCCATCCCGCTGACGGTGGCCTTCGCGCTGGCCGCCGTGGTCTCGCCCACCGACGCGGTGGCGGTCTCGGCGATCACCCGCAACCTGGGCATGCCGGCGCAAACCATGCACGTGCTCGAAGGCGAGTCGCTGCTGAACGATGCCTCGGGCCTGGTGGCGCTCAAGTTTGCCGTGGCCGCCACGCTCACCGGCCTGTTTTCCTGGACCGAAGCGGCCAAGGAATTCCTCTGGATCGCACTCGGCGGGCTGGGCGCCGGCGCGCTGCTGGGCTGGGGCTTTGCCTCGCTGCGCGAGACCGTCACGCGCCGCGTCGGCGACGTGGCCGCCACCCAGATGGTGCTGCTGATGGTGCTGCTGCCCTTTGCCGCCTACCTGCTGGGTGAACACATCGGCGTGTCGGGCATCCTGGCGGCCGTGGCGGCCGGCGTCACCACCAACTTTGCCGACCTGCGGCGCGGCGAATTCGTGGTCGAGCGCATGCAGACCGAAGGCACCTGGACGATGGTGGAGTCGGCCTTCAATGGCGCCATCTTCCTGCTGCTGGGCCTGCAGTTGCCCGCCATCCTGGGCAAGACGCTGGAAGCGGCGGGCAACGACTGGTGGCAGCCCGCCAGCCAGGCGCTGATCATCACGCTGGCGCTGCTGGCGCTGCGCTGGATCTGGCTGCTGCTGGGCGTGCGGGGCAGCCTGCGCAAAGCCCACCAGCATGGCACGCTGACCGAACAGCCCACGCTCTGGCTCACGCTGGTGACCACGCTGGCCGGCATCCGCGGCGCCGTCACCCTGGCCGGTGCCCTGTCGGTGCCGCTGCTGATGCCCGGTGGCGACGTGTTTCCCGAACGCCACCAGCTCGTGTTCCTGGCCACGGCCACCATCTTGCTGACCCTGGTGATTGGCAGCGTGGGTTTGCCGCTGGTGCTGCGGCGCCTGCCCCACACCGGGGAACCGCTGGTGGTGCGCGAAGAGCGCCAGGCCCGGCTGGTGGCCTGCCAGGCTGCAATCGCCCACCTGCGCGACATCCAGCTACCGACCGACGAACTGCCCGATGCCGAGCAGCCGGCCCAGATGCAGGAGGCCGTGGGCCGCGTGGCCCAGGACTACCGCAAACGGATCGACCTACTGGAAGAGCCCGCCAACGTGACCACCCCGGAAGCACAGGCCGATACCCCCGACGCGGTGCGCCAGCGCCAGCGGCGCTACGTGGTCGAGCTAGAGCTGCGCCTGCAGGCGCTGCGCGTGGAACGCGACGCGCTGTACGCCGAGCGCCAGGCCCACCACATCAACGACGCCTCGCTGCGCGCCCTGGTGGGCGAGCTGGACCTGAACGAGGTTTCGCTGCGCAAACGCCTGATCGTGGCCCGCCAGGCCGCCGGGCTCGTTGCGCCGGAGGCGGCCCACAGCGGCCACTGAACCGGCGCCGCCGGGCGCCGTTCAGCCGACGATGTGGTAGCCCGCGTCCACGTAGAGGGTGCTGCCGGTGATCGAGCGCCCACCTTCGCTGGCCAGGAACACGCACAGGGCGCCCACGTCGTCCAGGTCGACCAGCCGGCGCAGGGGCGCGCACCGCACCGCGTCGGCCAGCAACTCGTCGAAGTGCGCAATGCCCGACGCCGCGCGGGTGGCCAGCGGGCCGGGCGACACCGCGTTGACCCGGATGCCCTGGGGCCCGAGCTCGGCCGCCAGGTAGCGCGTGCTGGCCTCCAGCGCCGCCTTGACCGGCCCCATCACGCCGTAATGGGGAATCACCTCTTCGGCCCCCACGTAACTCATGGTCATCAGGCTGCCGCCACCGGTCATCAGCGGCTCGGCCAGCCGGGCCATGCGCGCAAAAGAGTGGCAGGAGATGTCCATGGCGCGGGCAAAGCCCTCGCGCGAGGCGTCCACCACCCGGCCGTGCAGATCGTCCTTGGGCGCAAAGGCGATCGAATGCAGCACGAAGTCCAGCCGGCCCCAGCGCTCGGCGATGGTGTCGAACAGCGCTTCAAGCTGGCCAGGCTGCTCCACGTCGAGCGCCTGCGTGATCGACGCCTGCACACGCTGGGCCAGCGGCTCCACGTGCGGGCGGGCCTTGTCGTTGAACCAGGTCAGGGCCAGTTCGGCGCCCGCCGCGTGAAACGCCTGGGCGCAGCCCCAGGCAATGCTCTGGGCGTTGGCCACGCCCACCACCAGCCCTTTGCGGCCTTCGAGGGAAAAAGGATTCAAGGCGGTTCTCCGGTCAGTGAAGGTCAGTGAGGTTCGGTGGGCGCCGGTCGGTGGGCCGGCTCAGGTCGGGGCCGCCCCGAAGCCGGCCCGCGGCATGAGCGCAAACACACCCCAGCCGAGGTATTCACGGGTATAGGTCGCGTGGCGCACCGGCTCGGTGTCCAGCTTGGCGCGGACCTCCGCCGCCAGCTCGTCGTCCGGGTGGGCTTCCAGCCAGCGGCGCATGGTCAGCCACTTGGCCGCCTCGTAACGGTCCCAGCCGTCCTGGTTGGCCAGCACCATCTCCACCACGTCGCAGCCCAGCCGCCTGAACGATCCGATCAGCTCGGGCAGCACGAGGAAGTCGGTCGTGGCGTTGGCCAGACAGCCCCGGGCGATCTCTTCGGTCGGGGGAAGCTGGCGCCAGTAAGGCTCGCCGATGAGGACGATGCCACCGGGCCGCAGGCTGCGCGCGAGCAGCGCCACCGTGCCGGCCACGCCGCCGGCGATCCAGGTCGCGCCGACGCAGGCGGCCACGTCGACCTGCTGGTCGGACACATAACCGGCGGCATCGTCGTGGATGAAGCGCACCCGGTCGGCGACACCCAGCTCCTGGGCTCGGAGCGTCGCCTGTTCGCTGAAGAGCTGGCTCATGTCGACACCGGTGCCCCGAACGCCGTGGTCACGCGCCCAGGTGCAGAGCATTTCGCCGGAACCGCTGCCCAGGTCCAGCACCTGGTCTTCGGGTTGCAAGCGCAGCGCCGCGCCCAGCGTGGCGAACTTGTCGGGCGTGAACGGGTTGTGAATGCGGTGTGCACTCTCCATCACGTTGAAGATGCGGGGAATGTCCATGGTGCGAAGCCTGGGAAAGCCCTATCAAAGATGGGTCTACGAACGCAGCGCCTGGCGGGCGAGCTGGAGAAAGCGTTCGCGATCGGCCGGTTTCAGTGAGGGGAGGATATCGTCCTGCAGCGCCCGCACCACCGGCAGCAGCGCCGCCAGCACACGCTCGCCTTCGGGCGTCAGCGACAGCTCGCGCGCCCGGCGGTCGCGTTCGCTGACCACGCGGCGGATCCAGCCCTTCTGCTCCAGCCGCTCGATCACGCCCCCGATGGTGGCGCGGTCGTAGGCGATCATTTCCGCGACACGCGCCTGGTCCGTGCCCGGCTGGGCGCGGATGGCGTCGAGTGCCGCGAACTGGACCGAGGTCAGGTCAAAGCCCGCCGCCTGGGTGCGCTGCATGAAAACCTGGCTGGACTGCTGGTGCAGGCGGCGAATCAGGTGGCCCGCCATGTCGAGCGAGTCCATCGGCGTCTCTGAAGAATCGGTCATGTGCGCATCGTATCCGCCGGTCGTGACAGTTATTGATAAGTACACATACAGTATTGACGCAAAATAGTATGTACAGATATTATTCGCGCCACGCGCCGGCAGACCGCCCAGGGCGCCCTTCAACCCAGGAGACAACACATGCAGTTCTACAAAGACGGCTTTCGGGGCGGCAACCCCGACATCAAGCAGGCGGCCCCCAACCGGCGCAACCGGGGTGTCAACGAGCCGCTGCCCGAGAAGGTGGACGTGCTGATCGCCGGCACCGGCCCGGCCGGCCTGTGCCTGGCCGCGCAACTGGCGCAGTTCCCCGAGATCGACACGATGATCGTCGAGCGCATGCCCACCAACATCATCAAGGGCAAGGCCGACGGCATCAACACGCGCACCATGGAAATGTTCCAGGCCTTCGGTTTCGCCGACAAGGTCAAGCGCGAGACCTACTGGGTCAACCAGACCGCGTTCTGGATGCCCGACCCGACCAACCCCGCGCACATCCAGCGCGTGGGCCGCGTGCAGGACGTGGCCGACGACAGCTCGGAGATGCCGCACATCCTGATCAACCAGGCGCGGCTGCACGAGCTGTTTCTGGAAGTGATGGCGAATTCGCCCTCCCGACTGGCGCCCGACTACGGCTGGGAAATCCTGGGCCTGACCATCGACGAAACCACCGACGACCACCCGGTCACGGTCACGCTCAAGGACGCGACCGGCATCAACTGGGGCGCCACACGCACGGTGCGCGCCAACTACGTGGTCGGTTGCGACGGCGCCCATTCGGCCGTGCGCAAGGCCATCGGCGGCGTGCTGCACGGGGATGCCGCGCACCAGGCCTGGGGTGTGATGGACATTCTGGCCAACACCGACTTCCCCGATGTGCGCCAGAAGTGCCTGATCTCGTCGGCCAACGAAGGCAACGTGCTGATCCTGCCGCGCGAAGGCGGCTACGTGTTCCGCATGTACGTGGAACTCGACAAGCTCAAGGAAGGCGAAAAGGCCGCGAGCAAGAAGTTCACGCAGGACGACATGATTGCGGCGGCCAACCGCATCATCAAACCCTATTCGCTGGACGTGAAGGAGATCGTCTGGTGGTCGATCTACGACATCGGCCACAGCATCACCGACAAGTTCGACGACGTGCCCGAAGGCTCCGACCGCGCGCCGCGCGTGTTCACCGCCGGTGACGCCTGCCACACCCACTCGCCCAAGGCCGGCCAGGGCATGAACGTGTCCATGCAGGACACCTTCAACCTCGGCTGGAAACTGGTGCACGTGCTGCAGGGCCGGGCCGATGCCTGCCTGCTGCGCAGCTACAGCAAGGAGCGCCTGACCGAGGCCAAGCGCCTGGTCGACACCGACCACGAGTGGGCCCGCATCATGTCCGCGCCCACCACCCAGGCCGAACGCGAGGGCAAGGAAGAGCCGCGCATCATCCGCCAGTTCAAGGCCAACCTGGAATTCACCGGCGGCACGGCGGTGAAGTACGACACGTCGCCCCTGTTTGCCGAAGGCAAGCACCAGGCCCTGGCCACCGGCGAAGCCATCGGCCGCCGCTTCCACTCGGCGCCCGTGGTGCGCCTGTCGGACGCCAAGCAGATGCAGCTCGGCCACGCGGCCGAGGCCGACGCGCGCTGGCGCCTCTACGCCTTCGCCGGCCAGGGCGACCAAGGCCAGCCCGATGCGCCGATGGCCCGCCTCGCCGACTGGCTGGCGAATCACCCGGCCTCACCGGTGGTCCGGCACACCCGCCCGGGTGAAGACATCGACGCCATCATCGATGTGCGCGCCGTCTTCCAGCCCACCTTCGACCAGCTCGACTATGGGCAGATGCCGGCGCTGCTCAAACCGAAGACCGGCAAGCTCGGCCTGCAGGACCACGAAAAGATCTTCTGCACCGACCACAAGGGTGCGGGCGACATCTACGCCCTGCGCGGCATCGACCGCGCACGCGGCTGCCTCATCGTCGTGCGCCCCGACCAGTACGTGGCCAACGTGCTGCCGCTGGACGGCTTCGACGAACTGTCGGCCTACTTCGCCAGCGTGCTGCGCTGAGCCATGCGCGGGCATGGCCGACCGGGCCGGTGCCCGGCGGCATGCGAGGACATGCCGGGCCTGCGCGAACCTCCTCCCCATCGCGGGGCGGAGGGCATCTGATCACCGGGGCGCCATCCGGATCGCCCCGTCAAGCCGGATGGACTCCCCGTTCATGTATTCGTTGGTGATCAGGAACTCGGCCGCGTGGGCGTATTCCAGCGGATCACCCAGGCGCTTGGGGAACGGCACCGACGCCGCCAGCGCCGCCTTGACGTTGTCCGGCGCTGCCTGCAGCAGCGGGGTGTTGAAGATGCCGGGCAGGATGGTGTTGACCCGGATGCCATCGCCCATGAGGTCGCGGGCGATGGGCAGGGTCATGCCGACCACGCCGGCCTTGCTGGCCGCATAGCTCGCCTGCCCCATCTGGCCGTCCTGCGCGGCCACCGAAGCGGTATTGACGATGGCGCCGCGCTCGCCGTCGGCCAGCGGCTCCAATGTGAGCATGCCGGCCGCCGATTTGGCGATGCAGCGGAAGCTGCCGACCAGGTTGATCTGGATGATGCGGTCGAAGTTGGCCAGCGGGAAATGGCGGATCTCGCCGCTGCTCTTGTCGCGGCTGGCGGTCTTGATGGCGTTACCGGTGCCGGCGCAGTTGACGAGGATGCGCTCCTGGCCATGGACCGCGCGGGCCTTCGCGAAACCGGCGTCGACCTGTTCCTCATCGGTCACGTCGACACGGCAGAAAACGCCGCCCAGTTCCTGGGCCAGCGCTTCGCCCTGTTCGCTGTTGAGGTCAAACAAGGCGACCTTGACGCCCTGGGCCGCGAGGCGGCGTGCGGTGGCGGCTCCCAGGCCGGAGGCGCCGCCCGTGATGACGGCGGCAATGTCGTGGTTGAGTTGCATGGAATGGGCTCCAGAGAAGTTCAGGCAGATCGGTGGGGGTAATAGACGGTGCCGGCCGCCGCCATGGCGCGCATGCGCGCCGTGGGTTGCAGGGCGGCGCCCAATTCGGGGGCGAGGCGATCGCAGCGCGCAACCACGTCGGGCAACCCCAGCCAGTCGGCGTATTGCAGCGGCCCGCCCGCGTAGGCCGGAAAGCCCAGGCCAAGCTGCATCGCCATGTCGAGTTCGGCCGGGCTGCCGACCACGCCGTCTTCCAGCGCGTGCGCGGCCTCGACGATCATGGGCAGCATCATGCGGTCGACAATCTCGGCATCGCTGAAGGCCCGCGGTCCGTCGGGCTGCAGGCGCGCCAGCAAGGCCGGGGTGTCGGGCGCGGTCGAGCGGCGCGGCTTGCCCTGGGCGTCCGCTTCGTAGCGGTAGAAACCGATGCCGTTTTTCTGGCCGTAACGCACTTCGCTGGCCATGAGCCGCAGCGCATCGCGCTCCAGATGCGGCATGCGCTCCGGGTAGCCGGCCGAGATCACGTCGCTCACATGGCTGCCGGTGTCCATGCCGACCACGTCTTCGAGATAGGCCGGCCCCATGGGCCAGCCGAACGCTTCCATGACACGGTCGACCTGCAAGAAGTCCGCACCGTCGGCCACGAGCTGCAAAAAGCCGCGCATGTAGGCGGTGAGCACCCGGTTGACGAGAAACCCCGGACAGTCCTTCACGACGATGGGCGTCTTGCCCATGGCCACGGCATAAGCCACGGCGGTGGAAACAGCAGCCTCGCTGGTGCGGCTGCCCCGGATCACCTCGACCAGCGGCATCATGGGCACCGGGTTGAAGAAGTGCATGCCGACAAAATTCTCGGGGCGCTGCAGTGGCTGGGCAATGTCGTCGATGCGCAGGCTGGAGGTGTTGGACGCGATCAGGGTGCCGGGTGCGAGCTGGCCCTCCAGCTCGGCCAGCACCTTCTGCTTGATCCCCAGGCTTTCGACGATGGCTTCGATCACGCCATCGACCTGGTCAAAACCCGCGCTGTCGAGCTGCGGCGTGATCGCGGCCAGCACGCCGTTGGCGCGCTCCTGGCTGAGTTTGCCGTTTTTCACCCCACGCGCCAGCTGTTTGGCGGCCTCGCCCATGCCCAGTTCCAGCGCGGACGGCTGGATGTCCTTCATGCGCACCGGCACGCCGCGCAAGGCACTGGTGTAGGCAATGCCGCCGCCCATGATGCCGGCGCCGAGCACGGCGGCGCGCCGCACCGGCGTGGCGGCTTGGGCATGGCGTTTGAACAGCTTCTTGAGCGCCTGGTCGTTCACGAAGGCCTGCACCAGCGAACGCGCCGCCTGCGTGCACGCCACCTCACCGAACACCCGCGCTTCCAGCGCCAGCGCGCCGGCCCGGTCGAGCGCTGCCGCCTCGGCCATCATCTCGACCGCGCGCTGCGCGGCGGGCTGGTGGCGGGCACTGAGCGGCTCGGTCGCGGCCACGGCAGCTTCAAACACGGCCGTCCGCTCCGCTGCCGACAGGGGCACCGGGTCGCGCTTGCGCTGTTGTCGCGCGGCCCAGTCCACCTCGCCCGCCATGGCACGGCGCAGCAGGCCCAGCGCGGATTCGCGCAGCGCCTCGGGCGCCACCACCTCGTCCACCACGCCACAGGCCAGCGCGGCGGGTGCGGTCTGTGGCCGCCCGGTGGTGACCCATTCGCAGGCGGCCGCCGGACCGGCCAGGCGCGACAGTCGCACGGTACCGCCAAAACCAGGGAACAGGCCGAGCCTGACCTCGGGTACCCCCACCTGCGCCGCGCTCGACATCACGCGCAGCGAACCCGACACCGCCAGCTCCAGGCCGCCGCCCAGGGCGAAGCCATTGATGGCCACGACCGTGGGCACCGGCAGGTCTTCCAGCGCCACGAAAACCGTGTTGCTGTGCGCCACACCGGCGCTGATCGCCTCGGCCGGCTGGCTGAACTTGGTACCGAACTCGGTGATGTCCGCGCCGACGATGAACACTTCCTTGGCGCTGCTGATCAGCACACCGCGCAGGTCCGCCACACCGGCCAGCGCGTTCACCGCCTGGCGCAATTCCTCGACGGTGCGGTCATCGAACTTGTTGATCGCATCGCCCTGGCGATCGAAACACAGCTCGTACACGCCGGCTTCGTCCAGCGCACGCACCCACACACTTTGGCCTTGAAACACAGGGCAACTCCCGCTCTTCGACACCATGCCGAATCGAAAGCCAGTCTAGAAAGCGCACCCTGTGGGCACATCGTCCGAAGCGACGAAAACGGCCACGCAGCGGCGGCGTTCAACCGCACGCCCCGTGCCAGCAGGCTGCCGGAAAACCACCGACCGTCCTGGGTGACATACCGGTGACAGCCACCCCAGGGGATTCGTCGCGGGTCCGGCGCAGAATGCGCCCCATGTCTGCTCCCGAGCCTGTCAACAGCACCGCTCCCCCACTCCGTGCGCGCAACACCGTGGCGCTGGAGACGAAGTTCCAGGCCCCTGCGCCGGTCGCGTCGCAAGTCACCCGCGCAGAACTGTGCAATGCCCTGTGCAACGGCATGGGCCAGCTGGTGCTGGTGCGCGCACCGGCGGGATTCGGCAAGACCACCGCCCTGGTGCAGGCCCGGGAGCGCCTGGAACGCGAGGGCGTGCCCACGGTCTGGCTCACGCTGGACCGCGCCGACAACGACACCTCGCGCTTTCTCAGCGCGCTCGACGAAGCCGTCCACCGCCTGGGGCTGAACGACGCCGATGCTGGCCGCGACGCGGTGCAGGCGCTGGCGCAGGCCGACAGCCCGTTCGCACTGTTCCTGGACGAATTCGAATCCGTGCACGAGGCCGCCGTGCTGGGTCTGGTGCGCGAGATCGCGGAACACCTGCCGCGCCGGGGACGCCTGTTCATCGGTTCGCGCAACCTGCCCATGCTCGGACTGGCTCGGCTGCGGGTGCGTGGCCAGTTGACGGAGATCGAGGCCGACCGCCTGCGCTTCAGCCTGGAAGACACGACCGCGTTCTTCGACCAGCGCCGCGCGCAGGCGCTCAACCCGGACCAGCTGTTCCGCCTGCACCAGAAGACCGAAGGCTGGATCGCGGCGCTGTGGCTCGCGTCGATGGCCCTGGACCGCCACGAGAACGTGGCGGATTTCGTCGAGCGGTTCTCGGGCTCCGACCGCGCCGTGGCCGACTACCTGGCCGAAGAGGTGCTGGCGCGCCAGCCAGCACCGATCCGCCAGTTCCTGCTGCGCACCAGCCTGCTGCGACAACTCGATGCCTCGGTCTGCGCTGCGCTCAATCCGCGCACCGACTGCGCCGCCCTGCTGGAACAGCTCGACGCCGACCACCTTTTTCTCACGCCGGTGGCGGGCGAACAACGCACTTGGCGCTACCACAGCCTGTTCGCCGGCTACCTGCGCGCGCAGCTTGAGCGCGAGCGCCCCGACGAGGTGGCGCGGCTGCACCTGGCGGCTTCGGGCTGGTACGAGTCGCACGAGCGGCCGGTGCCGGCCATCGACCACGCCATCGAAGGCGGCGACTTCCCGCACGCCATGGAGCTGCTCGATGCCAACGCCGAGGACTTCCTGGAACAGGGCCGCATGCGCCTGCTGGGGCGCTGGTTCCATACGCTGCCCGCCGCACAACTGCGCGGGCACCTGCGGCTGCAGATGATCGCGGTGTGGGCGGCCAGCTTCACGCGCGGCCCCTGGGAAGCCATGGAGCTGCTGGAACGCAGCGGCGTCGATCGCAGCGAAGACCCCTTGCTGCGCGCCCACGCCGACGGCATGCGGCCGATGCTGATGGCGATGCAGGACCGCAACGACGAAGCGCTGATCGCCGGTCGCGCATCGCTCCAGCGGCTGCCGACCGGCAACCATTTCGCCGACAGCACCCTGCTCAACGCGATGGCCTACATCAGCTCGGTCGCGGGCGATCCGCGCGAAGCGCTGCACCTGCTCGACGCGGCGCGGCGCGAGCAGGACGGTGGCAGCACCTTCAACCGGATGTACACCGAGTCCACCGAAGGCCTGGTCGACCTGCAGCAAGGCCGGCTGCGCCAGGCCACGGCGCGGTTCCGGCTGGCGGTCGACGCGACCCACGCGGTCAACTACCACCACACCCACGGCAACGCCTGGGCCGGCGTGCTCTACACCAGCGCGCTCTACGAAGCCAACCAGCTCGCGCAGGCCGATCACCTGCTCAATGTCTATCTGCCGCTGGCGCGCGACGTGGGACTGCCGGACCACATGATCCTGAGCCATGCCATGCGCTCGCGCATCGCCTACATCCATGGCGACGTGGACGTGGCCTCCCATGCGCTGACCGAACTGGAATACCTGGGCAACCAGCGCAAGCTGCCGCGCGTGGTGGCCGCGGCCAAGCTGGAGCGCGCGCGCCTGCTGATGCTGCAGGGGCACGCCTCGGCGGCCCACGACGAACTGGTGCGGGCGGACGACCCGACCCTGTGGGCGCGCGAGCAGCAACAGCGCCTGCTCGCGCACGACATCGAATACATGGCACTGGCGCGGCTGCGCTGGCACGTCGCCCACGGCGATGCGGCGACCAGCCTGCCCTTGCTCGATGCGCAGATCGAGACCGCCAGCCGGGCCGACCGGCAGCGCCGCCTGCTGGTGCTGCGCCTGCTGCGCGCGCTGGCCCTGCAGCGCTCCGGCGACACGCCGGCGGCGGTGGCGCAGGTCGGGGTGGCCCTGCAGTTCGCCAGCCAGGAGGGGTTCATGCGGCTGGTGCTGGACGAAGGGCCGGCCGTGGGCGTCCTGGTGCAACGCTACCAGGCCCTGCACGACAGCGGCCAGTCGCGCGACCCGCTCCTGGGGGACTACCTGCAGCGGCTGCTGCAGGCTTTCGGCCCCCTGCCGGCCGAGACCGAACTGCCCGGAGACCTGCCCGGCGGCGTGCTGGAACCGCTCACGCGCAAGGAACTGCGTGTGCTGCAGTTGCTGGTGGAGGGCTACTCCAACAACGCCATGGCCGAGAAGCTCTATGTCTCGGACAGCACGGTGCGCACCCACCTGCGCAACATCAACATGAAGCTCGGCGCCCACAGCCGCACGCAGGCGGTGGCCATCGCCCGCCGCCTCGGCCTGCTGAACTGAGGGCGGCGCTCAGGCGCTGCGCCGCTCGCGGTCGGCAGCGTTGCGGCGCTGGATGTTCTGGCGCGCGCGCTGCCAGTCGGCATCGGTCCACGCCGCCAGACTGGCGAAATTGCCCCCGGTGGCCTGGAACTGCGCACCGTCGATGGCGATGGTCTGGCCGTTGATGTACTCGGCGCCCGGCCCCATGAGGAACACGGCGAGGTTGGCCAGTTCGGGCATGCGGCCGTTGCGCCCCATGGGGTTGCCCTCGACCTGGTGCTCACCGCCCTGGGGGTTCAGCCGTGCGCTCATGCCCTCGGTCGGGAACAGGCCCGGTGCGATGGCGTTGAAGCGGATGCCCCGACCACCCCACTCGACCGCCAGCGACTGGGTCATGGCGTGCAGACCGGCCTTGGACATGGCCGATGGCACCGTGAAGGGTGAGCCGTTCCAGACCCAGGTGGTCAGGATGGAGATCACCGAGGCCTTGCGCCCCTCGGCCAGCCAGCGCTTGCCGCATTCCAGCGTCATGTAGAAGCTGCCGCGGAACACGATGTTGGCGATGGCGTCGAAGGCACGCGGCGAGAGGTCTTCGGTGCGGCTGACAAAGTTGCCGGCGGCGTTGTTGATCAGGCCGGTGAGGGCACCGCCATCGGCCCAGATGGTGTCGAGCAGGCCGAGGATGCTGGCGTCGTCGCGGATGTCGCAGACCAGCGGCACGACGCGGCCACCATGCGCGGCCATGAGTTCCTGCGCGGTCTGTTCGACCACCGGACCGCGCCGGCCACAGATGTAGACCGTGGCGCCGAGCATGAGCAGGGCTTCGCTCATGACCCGGCCCAGACCGGAGCCGCCACCGGTGACCAGGATACGTTCGCCATTCAGGAGGCCGGGTTTGTAGATCAGGTCATCAAGGGTCATGGTGTTGTCTCCGTTGTGGTCATCAGACGTTGCGGTACCGGGGCGCCCGCTTTTCAAGGAACGCGGCCATGCCTTCGTGGAAATCGCCGCTCTGGGTGCACAGCACCTGCTGGCGGTCTTCCATGGCGATCACGGCCTCCAGCCCGCCGGCGTCGATGGCATGGCCCAGGCCTTCCTTGGTCAGGCGCAGACCCAGCGGGGTGCAGCGCAGCATGTCGTCGGCCAGCGCCTGCGCCTCGGCCTGCATCGCGTCCAGCGCGCCCACCTGGCTGAACAGGCCCAGGGCGAGCGCGCGTTGCGCGGTCATAAAGCGGCCCGTCAGCAGATATTCGGCGGCCACCGAACTGCCCACCATGCGAGGCAGAAAATAGCTCACACCCATGTCGCAACCGGTGAGGCCGATGCGGATGAACGAGGCGTTCATGCGCGCGTCGGGCGTGGCCAGCCGCACGTCGCACGCCAGCGCCAGGGCAAAGCCCCCACCGCTGGCCGCGCCCTGGATCACGCCGATCACCGGCTGCGGACAGCGGCGCATGGCGATCATGATGTCGCGGATGCTGTGCTGCACGGCCATCATGGCTTCGGCGCCCAGGGCATCGCCAGGGGCCTGCTCCTTGAGGTCGAGCCCGGCGCAGAACTGCGCACCCGCCGCTTGCAGGATCACCACGCGCAGATCGAGGCGGCGCTGCAGGCCCTGGAAGTGGTCGCGCAGCGCCGTGGCCAGCGCGGGGTTGAGCGCGTTGAGGCGCTGGGGCCGGTTGAGCGTGACGCGGGCGATGCCGCCCGCCTCCTCGATCTGAAGCACGTCGCCATCAGGCATGCTGGTCTCCTGGGTAATGGGCCCGTTCAAAGCGCACGGGCGATCACTTCCTTCATGATTTCGCTGGTGCCGCCGTAGATGCGCTGGATGCGTGCGTCGGTATACAGCCGCGCCACCAGGTACTCGTTCATGTAGCCATAGCCGCCAAACAGTTGCACGCAGGCATCGACCACCCGCCCCTGCGCTTCCGAGCCCCAGAGCTTGGCCATGGAGGCGGTTGCGGTGTCGAGCCGGCCTGCCACCAGGTCTTCGACACAACGGTCGATGAAGGCGCGGCCCACGCGGATCTCGGTCGCGATCTCGGCCAGCTTGAAGCGGGTGTTCTGGAAATCGGCCACGGCCTGACCAAAGGCCTGGCGATCGCGCACATAGGCCAGCGTGGCCTCGTAGGCGCCTTCCATGGCCGCCAGCCCGGTCACGCCGATGATCAGGCGCTCGTAGGGCAGATCGGCCATGAGCTGGAAGAAGCCCCGGCCTTCGCGGCCGCCCAGCAACTGGTCCGCAGGCACCTGCACGTCATCGAAGAACAGCTCGGAGGTGTCCTGCGCCTTGAGGCCCATCTTGTCGAGCACCCGCCCCACGCGGTAGCCGGGGCAGTCGGCCGTCTCGACGATGAAGATCGACGTGCCCCGCGCGCCCAGGTTGGGATCGGTCTTGGCGACCACCAGCACCAGACCGGCCAGATAGCCGTTGGAGATGAAGGTCTTGGAGCCGTTGATGCGGTAGCCATCGCCCGAGCGCTCGGCGCGGGTTCGGATGCCCTGCAGGTCGGAGCCGGCACCCGGCTCGGTCATGGCGATGGCGCCGACACACTCACCACTCACCAGCCGCGGCAGGTAGCGGCGGCGCTGTTCGTCGGTGCCGTGGTTGAGCAGGTAGTGCGCCACGATGGTGTGCACCGACGCGTTCATGCCGTTGAGACTGCGGCGCGCCATTTCTTCGTAGAACACCGCTTCATGGCGGAAATCACCGCCGGCACCACCCCACTGTTCGGGCAGGTCGGTGCAGAGCAAGCCGGTTTCGCCGGCCTTGCGCCACAGCTCATGCCCCACGTGGCCACGCTGGCGCGCCGCCTCGTCGCCGGGCAGCATTTCGTTTTCGATGAAGCGCACCACGGTGTCGCGGTACTGGTCGAGATCGGGGTCGCTCCAGGAGCGTGCAAAGTTCAGAGCCATGGAAGGGTTCGGTGCAGATGGGCGGGTCAGGCCACGGGATGGGCGGCAGGAACGGTCGCGGCAGCGGAATCCGCACCCGCACCCGCCTGCCAGCGGCGGCGTACCGCGTCGGTCGTGGCGATCACGCTGCTGCGGGGCACGGCCGCGGGCGTGCGCTGGAAACGGGGTGCGGGAGCGGGCTGGACCACGCCGTCGAGTGCGACGAAGGTCTGGCGCGCGCGGTTGTGCGGGTGTGTCGGCGCCTCGTCCCAGTCCAGCACGGGCGCGAAACAGGCGTCACAGCCTTCCAGCAATGCGCACCAGGCATCGCGCGTGCGGGTGCGGAACACCTCGGCCAGACGCAGCTTGAGCAGCGGCCAACTGCTCGGGTCCATCTGCGGGTCGAATGCCGGATCGTCGGCAATGCCGCAGCGCTCGCGCAGCAGGGCATAGAACTGGGGTTCGATGGCGCCCACCGCCACGTAGCGCCCATCGGCACAGGCGTAGGTGTCGTAGAAAAAGGCGCCGCCGTCGAGCAGGTTCTCACCCCGCTGGTTGCTCCACTGGCCCGCCGCCTTCATGCCGTACATCAGGGCCGACATCAGGGCCGCGCCGTCGGTCATGGCGGCGTCCACCACCTGCCCCTGTCCCGACCGGGCGGTCTCATGGAGCGCGCTGAGAATGCCGACCGCCAGCAGCATCGCCCCGCCACCAAAATCGCCCACATAGTTCAGGGGCGGCACCGGGGCCTCGCCGGACCGGCCCACGGCATGCAGGGCGCCCGAGATGGCGATGTAGTTGATGTCGTGGCCGGCCGCGTGCGACAGCGGGCCGTGTTGCCCCCAGCCGGTCATGCGACCGTAGACCAGCCTCGGCTGGCGCGCCATGCAGACCGATGGCCCCAAGCCCAGGCGTTCCATGACGCCGGGGCGAAAGCCCTCGATCAGCACGTCGGCCTGCGCCACCAGGGCCAGCACCTCGTCCACCGCGTCCGGGCGGCGCAGATCCAGCGCCAGGACCGTGCGGCCGCGGGCCAGCACGTCGTTCGGATCCAGCGGCGTTCCGGGGCGCACGATGCGCACCACGTCGGCCCCCAGGTCGGACAGCACCATGGCGCAGAAAGGCCCCGGGCCGATGCCCGCCATTTCGATCACCTTCAATCCCGCCAAGGGTCCCGCCATCTGCCTGCTCCTGCTTCCCGCACCCAGCGGCGGGACAGACAGATGGTGGCGCGCACCCACGTGGCTGGCATCGTCCAATCCGACGAAATCCGGACGGCTGACGACGGCCCTGCCGGAGGTGGCCACCTCGGCGCGGTGGCCCCGGGGGAATCAGCGCCCGGTGAAGACCGGTTTTCGCTTCTCGACAAAGGCCTTGGCGGCCTCGGCGAAGTCCTGGGTCATCAGCCCGAGGACCTGGGTGTGGTTTTCCAGCTCGATGGCGGCGTCGAGGCTGCCTGCATCGAGGTTGCTCCACATCAGGCGCTTGGTGTGGGCCGTGGCGTAGGGGCTGTTGGCCAGCACCGCTTGCGCGCAGGTGATGACACGGGCGTGCAGGTCGTCTGGCGCCACCACGTCGGCCACCAGACCAATCTGCAGCGCCTCACCGGCCGACACCGGGCGCCCGGTGAGCATCAGCTCAAACGCCCGCGAAGCGCCGATCAGCCGGGGCAGGTGGTAGCTGATGCCGCACTCGCCGGCGGTGATGCCGATGCGCACGGCGCCCACGTGAAACGCGGCCTGGGTCGAGGCGATGCGGATGTCGGCCGCCAGCGTGAGCGCCATGCCGGCGCCGACCGCCACGCCCTGCACGGCGGCGATCACCGTGGCGTCGGTGGCGCGCAGCCGCTGGATCAGGCCCGCAAAACACAGCTGCAACTCGTAGCCACTGCCGACGTCGAGGCGCGAGCTGCCGTCGTCGTCCAGCACCGATTTGAGATCCAGGCCGGCGCAGAATCCCGGGCCTTCGGCCGCCAGCACGATGACCCGCACGCTGCGGTCACCCAGCACCTCGTCCAGCACCCGGTGGAAATGCTGCAGCGCCGGCACGTCCATCGCATTGAGCCGGCCCGGCCGGTTCAGGCGCAGCACACACAGCCCGGCCTGTGGCCGCTCGACCCGAACGGGTTCGTCAACGCCGTTCATGCGCGGGCCTCCTGCGCCGCCTGGGCGCGCTCGACCTCGGCCAGCAGGCGTTCGCGCAGTTCGCGCTTGAGCAGCTTGCCGTTGGCGTTGCGGGGCAAGGGATCGGCACACAGGGTGTAGCTCTCGGGCACCTTGTAGTCGGACAGGCGTTCGGCGCAGAACGCGCGCAAGGCCGCCGCGTCCAGCGAACGGCCTTCGCGCGCCGAGACGAACACATGCACCCGCTCGCCCAGCACCGGACAGGACTTCGCCACCACGGCCGCCTCCATCACGTCGGGGTGCTGGCACAGGGTGTTTTCCACCTCGACGCTGAAGATCTTGTAGCCACCGCGGTTGAGCATGTCCTTGCGGCGATCGAGCACGCGCACGAACCCCTCGGCGTCCACGCTGCCGATGTCGCCGCTGCGCCAAAAGCCACCCAGGAAGTTCTCGGCGGTCGCAGCCGGGTTGTCCCAATAGCCCTTGACCACCATCGGCCCCTTGAGCCAGAGTTCCCCCACCTCGCCACGCGGCAGCTCGACGCCCTGCTCGTCCATCACCGCGACCTCGGCACACGGCAGCGGCAGACCCACGCTGTCGAGATGGTCGCGGGTGAGCTGGGGCGGCATGATGGTCGCCGGCGATGCGGTTTCGGTGGCGCCATAGCAGTTCGACAGGCGCAGCGCCGGCAGCAGCCGCGCCAGCCGGTCGATGGCGGCCGGCGGCATGGGCGCACCGCCGTAGCCCCCCATCTGCCAGGCAGACAGGTCGTGCGACGCGAAGTCGTCCTGCAGCAGGCAGAGGTTGTACATCGCCGGCACCATGATCGTGAACCCCATGCGCTCGCTCGCAGCGAAACGCAGGAAGTCCGCCGCCTTGAAGGCCGGCTGGATGAGCAGGGTGCCCCCCAGGCCCAGCGTGACCATCATCAGGCCGACCAGCCCCGTGACATGGCTCAGCGGCACCACCACCGCGCCGCGCACGCCGGTCGGCAGCGACAGCGCCTGGGCGTAGTGCAGCACCGAGTGCACGATGTTCAGGTGCGTGAGCATCGCGCCCTTGGGAAACCCCGTGGTGCCCGAGGTGTACATGATGATCGCGACGCCGTCTTCCTCCACGGGCACGCATGCCGACAGCGGCTCGTGCGACAGCAGCAGCCGTTCGAACGACTGCGCCTCGTCCGCCGGTGCGCCGACCAGCACGCGGTGCTTCAACGCCGGCGTGTCGGCCGGTGCCGGCCAGCGGTCGCGCAACGCCGCCTCCGAAATCAGCACCGAGGCGCCGCAATGCGCAAGGATGTAGGCCAGGCCCGGTGTCTGGTCGCGGATGCTCAGCGGCACCAGCACCGCACCGGCGGCCTGCACCGCCAGCGCCGACACCACGAACTCCACGTCATTGCCCAGCAGCAAGGCCACCCGGTCGCCGGGCGACACGCCCAGGGCGATCAGGCCTGCGGCCGCCCGCATCACCTGCGTTTGCAGTTCGGCCCAGTCCAGGCGCCGTCCGCCGCAGACCACGGCCTCGGCCTGCGGCTGCAGGCGCGCCGCCGCGCGCCACATCTGGTTCACGTTGCCCGGGCGCTGCGCAAAACAGCGCACGACGCGGTCGTGAAAATGGGTTTCCAGTCGTGTCTTCATGGATGCCGCTCCCTCATCACGCACAGGCCACCGGCTGCCCGGTGCGCGTGCCTTCGCCGCACCCCGCCAGGGCCTGCGTCAGGCTGGCGTGGCATTCGGCGACTATGCGCTGCAACAGGTCGGCACAGCTCGGTATGTCGTCGATCAGGCCCACCACCTGACCGGCCCAGACCAGACCGGCATCCACTTCGCCGCTGCTCAGCGCCTTGCGCCCCCGGGCGCCCGCCACCAGCGGCTGGATGTCGCTGAACTCGCAGCCGCCGGGTCGCCGTTCGGTGGCCACCACCTCGTCCGACACCGCGTTCTTCAGCACGCGGCCGGTGTTGTGCAGGGTGCGGAAGATCAGCTGGGTATCACGTTCGCTGGCACCGACCAGCGCCTGCTTGATCCGCTCGTGGATCGGTGCCTCCTGCGTGGCGCAGAAGCGCGTACCCATGTTGACGCCCTCGGCGCCCAGGGCCATGGCCGCGGCCATGCCACGGCCGTCGGCGATGCCGCCCGACGCCACCACCGGAATGCGCAAGGCGCGCGTGGCCAGCGGGATCAGCACCAGCCCCGCCACATCGTCCTCGCCCGGATGGCCGGCACACTCGAAGCCGTCGATGCTCACCGCATCCACGCCATTGCGCTCCGCCGACAGCGCGTGGCGCACGCTGGTGCATTTGTGCACGATGCGCACCCCATGGCGCTTGAGCTTCTCGATGAACGCCTTCGGGCTGTTGCCCGCCGTCTCGACCACCTTCACGCCGCGTTCAATCACCACGTCCAGGTACTCGGCGTACGGCGGCGGCTTGACCGACGGCAGGATGGTCAGGTTGACGCCGAACGGCTGGTCGGTCATGCCGCGGCAGCGGTCGATCTCGCGCGCCAGCGCCTGCGGGTCGGGCTGGGTCAGCGCCGTGAGCACGCCCAGGCCGCCCGCGTTGGACACGGCGGAAGCCAGCTCGGCCGTGCCGACCCACTGCATGCCGCCCTGGATGATGGGGTAACGGATGCCCAGCAGTTCGGTGATTCGGGTTTTCATGGCTTCAGTTCTCCAGGTTCACAAGACGGCGCTGTTCAGTGGCCGTTGAAAGTCGGTGCGCGTTTGTCCAGGAAGGCGCCCACGCCCTCCGCGAAATCGGCCGTGCGGGCGCAGGACAGGAAAGCCGCTGCCTCGGCGTCGAGCTGGGTCCCGAGATCGTTGTGCGTGGCGGCGCGCAGCAGGCGCTTGAGCTGGCCCAGCGCCTGCGTCGGCCCTTGAGCCAGCCGCTGCACCAGGCGTTCGCCCTCGGCCTGCAGGTCCGCAGCGGGCACCACCCGGTTCACCAGCCCCAGGCGCAGGGCCTCGGGCGCGTCGATCACGTCGGCCAGCAGGGCCAGTTCCATCGCCTTGCGCAGGCCCAGCAGTTGCACCAGGCCCCAGGAGGTCGAGCAGTCGCTGCTGGCGCCGATCAGGGGATAGGCGATGCCGAAGCGGGTGCCTTCGGCGGCGATCACGAGGTCGCAGCCCAGCATCAGGCCCAGACCGCCGCCGAACACCGCGCCCTGCACGCTCGCCACCACCGGTGCCCGCAGGTCTGCCAGCAGACGCAGGCCGCCGTGCATGCCCGCGATCAGCGCCTGGGCCACCGGCACCGGATCGCTGCGCATGGCGGCCAGATCGCCGCCGGCCATGAAGGCCTTGCCTTCGGCGGTGATGTGCACGGCCCGCACCAGCGGGTCGGCCGCCACGGCCTCACAGGCTGCCAGGAAGCCCCTGGCCATGGGTTCATCGATGGCGTTGAGCGCCGTCGGGCGGTTGAAATGCAGCCGTGCCACCGCGCCTTCGCGCCAGTACAGCAGGCTCGCTTCGCCGCGGGTGTCCTTGTCCGGATACGCCATTGCGCTCTCCTCAAGCCAGGTTGTAGTAGGCCGCCGTCGACCCCAGGCTCTCGCGCGCACGGCCCAGCTCATGGCGTGCGATGGCGCGCAGGTGCACCTCGTCCGGCCCGTCGAAGAAGCGCATCGCCCGGCCCCAGGTCCACAGGAAGGACAGCGGTGTGTCGGGCGTGATGCCCATGGCACCGAACACCTGCATGGCGCGGTCGAGCACGCGGGTCTGCAGCAGCGCCGCGACCAGCTTGATGGCCGACACGTCGATGCGCGCGGCCTTGTTGCCGTGCGTGTCCATCAGCCAGGCCGCGCGCAACACCAGCAGCCGCGCCTGATCGATCTCGACCCGCGAATGCGCGATCCAGTCCTGCACGTTGGCGTAGTCACTCAGGTGTTTGCCAAAGGCCTTGCGGGTCAGCGCGCGTTCGCACATCAGTTCCATCGCCAGTTCGCACTGGCCGATCGAACGCATGCAGTGGTGCACCCGCCCCGGCCCCAGCCGGGCCTGCGCCAGCGCGAAGCCGGCGCCCTCCTCGCCCAGCCGGTGGGACACCGGCACGCGCACGTTGTTGAAGGTCACTTCGCAATGCCCTTCCGGCGTGTGGTGGTGCATGATGGCCACGTTGCGCACGATCTCGAAGCCCGGCGTGCCGATGGGCACGATCACCATCGAGTGCCGCTGGTGGGCCGGTGCGTCGGGGCTCTCGTCCGACACCCCCATGACGATCGTGAATCGGCACAGCGGGTGCAGGGCGCCGGTGCTGAACCACTTGCGGCCGTTGATCACGTACTCGTCGCCTTCGCGCCGGATCGTGGTCTGGATGTTGGTGGCGTCCGAAGAAGCCACGTCGGGCTCGGTCATCGAGAAGCAGGAACGGATCTCGCCCGACAGCAGGGGATCGAGCCAGCGCTCACGCTGATCGGGCGTGGCGCACAGGTGCAGCATCTCCATGTTGCCGGTGTCGGGCGCGTTGCAATTGAACACCTCCGAGGCCCAGGGAATGCGGCCCATGATCTCGGCCAGCGGCGCGTATGCCATGTTGGACAGGCGCGTGCCCGGTTCGTCGTCGCGCAGGCCGGGCAGGAACAGGTTCCACAGGCCTGCCTCTTTCGCGAGCGCCTTCAGCGGCTCGACCACCGCCGAGGGATAGACCCCGCTGTCGGCCAGGCGTTGCCATTCGCGGTTCTGGGGCAGCACATGGCGATCCATGAACTGGCGCAGGGTGCGCTGCATCTGCAGGTTGTCTTCGGAATACTGAAAGTCCAAGGGGAGGCTCCGGTTCAAAAATGGGGAACGGGGGTGTCGATCGCTTCGAGGCCGCGCTGGGCCATGGCCAGGCTGAGTGCGCCCACGGCTGCGGCGTCATCGGCCACGGCGTTGCCGCGATGGGCGCGCGCAGCAATGCCTTCGAAAATGACCGCCCAGCGCATGAACGCAAACGCCCAGTGGAACGGCTCGGCCTGCCCGTCGTGCCCCACCGTGCGGTAGTAGTGCACCAGGTAGTCGTGTTCATCCGGGATGCCCAGGCTCGCCAGGTCCAGGCCGCGAATGCCGCCGAATTCGCTGGGCAGGGTGCGCCAGGCCACGGTGTTGAATGCCACGTCGGCCAGGGGGTGGCCGAGGGTGGATAGCTCCCAGTCGAGCACCGCCACCACGCGCGGTTCCGTCGGGTGGAACATCAGGTTGTTGAGCTTGAAATCACCGTGGGTGAGCGTGGTGCGGTCGTCGTCCGGCAGATGGTCGGCGAGCCAGACCAGCAGCGCGTCGATCGCCGGGTTCTCGCGGGTTTTCGACAACGCCCACTGCTGCGTCCAGCGGCGCAACTGGCGCTGGAAGAACTGCCCCGGCTTGCCAAAGCCTTCCAGGCCGACGGCCCGCCAGTCGATCCGGTGCAGTTGCGCCAGGGTCTCGGCCATCGCCAGGTAGATCGCCCGCCGCCCGTCCGGCGCCATGTCCGGCAAGGCGTTGTCAGCGAACACGCGCCCCTCGACCCGCTCCATCAGGTAGAACGGGGTGCCGATCACGTCGGACTCGGGGTGGTAGAGCACTGTCGGCGGCACCGGCAAGGCGGTGTCGGCCAGCGCCCGCATGACCCGGTATTCGCGGTCCACCGCATGGGCCGAGGGCAGCACATCGCCGTCGGGCTTCTTGCGCAGCACCATGCGGCGGTTGTCGAAATCGACGAAGTAGGTCGGATTCGACTGGCCGCCACCGATCTTCTGCAGGCGCATGGCACCGCTCAGGGCGGGCAACTGCTGGCGCAGAAAGGCTTCCAGCGGGGACGAAAAATCAGGAGAAGAAACAGCCATACCGCTTGAAGATCAGAACGCCGCAGAGACGTTGTCGTTGCCGGATGCCGGGGGGGGGTGGTCCTCGCCCCGCAGGTCCTTCCAGATCAGGCGCATCATCTCCAGCATCATCAGAAAGAAAGCCAGCGGCATCATCACCAGCACCGGCCACATGGGCCAGAAATCGGCGCCGACCTGCATGGTGCGGTCCTCGACGATGCTCTGCCAGGTGAAGCGCAGCACATACCACATCACCACCGCATAGATGGCCAGTTCAACCACACCGACCAGCACCTGGACCGCCCGGCGCACCCGCGCAGGCATGGCATTGACCAGCATGTCGAAGCGCGGAAAGGTGGCCTCGCGGTGCGCCATCGGCGCCGCCCAGAACACGATCAGCGGGAAGGCCACGCGTTCGATCAGGTTGTAGGCGCCGGGCAGGATGTCGTGGTGCAGCACGTAGCGCCCCACCACGCTGATCACGGTGATGACGATCATCGCCAGCAGGCACAGGCCGGCACCGATCGAGGCCATGCCCCCTTCGAGGCGCCCCAGGAATGTCCAGAATTTCATGGCGTCGTGCTCCTCATTGGATGTGGCTGGGCAGCCAGGTGACCAGGCCCGGGAAAAGCATCATGGCGGCGGTCACGATCACCCCGGCCGCGACCGCAAACAGGGTCGCTGGCCGGAACACCTCGGACACCGGAAAGCGCGTAGCGCTGGAGGCGGCGTAGACCGACAGCCCCACCGGCGGTGTGAGCAGGCCGAGCGAAATCATGAAAGAGGCCATCACGCCGAACCACAGCAGGTCGATCTGCGCGGCCTGCAGCAAGGGCAGCAGCATCGGCACCAGCAGCACGATCACGGCCGCCGATTCGAGGATCATCCCGGCCAGGAAGAAGAGCCCCATCATCATGGCGATCAGCAGCATCGGCTGGTCCAGGATGGGATCGAGCAGCGCCACCAGTTCCCGCGGCAGCCGCGAGAACGCCAAGAAGCGCGCCATGATCTGGGCGCCGATCACCAGCATCATCAGCATGGCGGTGACCTTGACCGAATCGCCCATGGAAAGGGCGATGTCCTTCAACGTCACCCGGCGCATCGCCACCATGCCGATCAGCGCCGTGAAGGCCCCGATCGCACCCGCTTCGGCCACCGTGATGATGCCGCCGTAGATGCCGCCGAACACCACCGTCATCAGCACCACGACAAAGACGAAGGCATGCACGCTGCGGCGGAACAGCGCCGGATCCTGCTGTTCCTCGATCTGCACGCCGTCGACCGCGCCGGGCTTGACCTCGGCCAGGAAGCGGATGCAGACGATGTAGACCGCCATGCAGACCAGCCCCGGACCGATCAGGCCGATGAACAGGTGACCGATGGGCACCATGGTGATGGAGCCGTAAATGATCACGATCAGGCTGGGCGGAATCACCGCGGAGAGCGAGCCCGACACCGCCGCCAGGCCGATCGCGAAACGGCGCGAATACCCCACGCGCTCCAGTTCGGGGCCTGCCAGCGTGGCCAGCGCCGCGGCGCTGGCCGAACCCGAGCCGCACACCGCGCCCAGCAAACCGCCGGTGAGGATGGTGGCCACACCGAGCGGAAAGCGCTTGTAGCCCGACAGCCGGTGGGCCACGCGGAACAGGTCCACGATCACGCCACCGCGCAGCAGCAACTGCGCCATCACCAGGTACAGCGGGATGATGGACAGCGAATAGATCGAGGCCGTGTAGAAGATGTCCGGGCCGATGATGCCGTCGAAGACGCGCGGCCCGATCCACAGCGACACGCCCACCACACCCGCACCCAGCAGCACGGTGGACACGTTCTGACCCAGCAGCAGAAAGACCGTGAACCAGGCGCCGACGGCCCACAGGATCAGGGATTGAGACATGATTTCTCCATGGTGCGAAAGAAGGAAGCGCAGCGCCTGCGCTGATCGGTGCTCCGGCAGCGCGAACCGGCCTGGCCGGGTTGCGCTGCCGCGCCACCGGGAAAGGGGCGCGGCCACCGGCCGCCCCCTTCGCTGCGGCAGGTCGCCTTATTTCGCGAGGTATTCCGCCACGCCGTCCGGCACCTTGCCGCCTTCGGCCTGCACCAGCGATGCCCACAGCTTGGCGGTGGCCTTGCCCGGCTGCCCCTTCTTCTCGGTCTGCTCGATCCACTGGATCCAGGTGTTGGCCGAGGCCTTGGCGATGAAGGTCTGCATGTCGGCCGACAGGCTGGTGATGGGCACGAACTTGCTGCCCTTCTTTTCGGCCGCTTCACGCACCTCGACGTCCTGCCGGTCGATGCCTTCGGCGTTCTTCAGCGCCGTCTCGCGGGCGATGCGGTCCCAGGTCTGGCGCTGGTCGGCCGGCAGTTTGTTCCACTGGTCTTCCGTGGTGGCCAGATAGCTCTCCCAGTGACCGATGGACACACCGGTCACCGTGTACTTGATCAGGTCCTGGAAGGAGTACGACTTCCAGTCGGCCACCGACAGCACCAGGCCATTGACCGTGCCGCGCGACAGCGCCTCGTAGGCCTGCGAGGCCGGCATGGTGACCGGCGTGGCGCCGAGCTGCTGCAGCACGATGGTGTGCATCGCCGAACCGGCGCGCAGCGGCAAGCCCTTGAGCTCGGCCGGCGACTGCAGGACTTTGCCGGTGGTGGAGATGACGTAGGGAGCGGTGGCACCCAGCGGCCAGACACGGATGCCCTTGTCGGCGATCTCGTACTGGTAGAACGACTTGTCGCCCTTGATTTTGACCGGTGAGTCCAGCAGCTTCTGGAAGGCCTTCGTGACCGACACCGCGGAGGTGTTGTAGGTCGGCAGTTGGGTCACGTCCGACAGCGCGAAGCGGCCTTCGTGGTACGGCGCGAGCAGCGGTGCAGCCACGTCGATGGTGCCACCCTTGAGTGCATCCAGCTCGCGGCCCACGGCCACCAGTTCGCCCGCATAGAAGCGCTTGAACCGGATCGGCGTGGCGGCCTCGACGGCGTTGGCAAACGGCTCCATGTACTGCCCGACCCAGAAGTGGACCTTGGGCAGGCCGGCCGAAATCGTCAGATCGGCGGCGGCGGCCGAACCGGCCATGGCGGCGCCGGCGGCGGCCAGGACGAGGGAGGATAGGCGCGGCTTGCGCAGGCTGCGGTTGAACATGCTTGTCTCCTGTTGTGAGGGTCTTTTTCGTCGCCGGACCACCGGATGCGACACCCGGCCCCCAACGCGACGCCATGTTCCCGCACCCCCTCGCCAACCGCCCCCCCCGCAACGGGTGGCTAGGGTATTCCCCGGTGGTGGGGAAAGCCCTCAGCCCTGCCCCACCAGGCCCAGATCACGTGCCCGCGCCACCGCGTCATCGCGCCCGGTCACGCCCAGCTTGCCGTAGACATTCTTCAGGTGCCACTTCACCGTTTCGGGCGACACGCCCAGCGCCTGCGCGATGCGCTTGTTCGACATGGCGTTGGCCAGGGCACGCAGGATTTCGTGTTCACGCTCGCTCAGGGATTCCTTCAGCGGTGCCAGCGACGGCGGCGCTTCGGGCCTGAACAGCGCCGCCTGGGCCTGCAAGCGCTCCACGTAGAACACCAGCACCGGGTCGGCATCGGGCGTCTCCTGCGCCCACCGCAGGGCCAGCGCCAGCCATTCCGGCCCCAGGTCCAGCAGGCTGCGCACCATGCCCTGGCGCTGGGCGTCCCGCAGCACCGAGGCCATCTGGTTC
Source organism: Hydrogenophaga sp. NFH-34 (assembly GCF_021401345.1). Lineage (GTDB taxonomy): Bacteria > Pseudomonadota > Gammaproteobacteria > Burkholderiales > Burkholderiaceae_C > Hydrogenophaga > Hydrogenophaga electricum. The sequence continues at coordinate 40,903 of NZ_JACBGE010000018.1, read as the reverse complement.
ATCGCCAGTTCGTGCTGCCCCAGGCGCGCCCAGAGCAAGGCCCGCAGACCGTGCACGCTGGCCCGGTCGCGCCGCAGCCAGGCGGCATCGTCCGGCCCGCACACCGGCTCCAGCGCTGCCAAAGCCCCCCGGTCATCGTGTTCGGCCACCGCCACCAGCGCGGTGCCGTAAGCGGCCAGACCCACCGCGCGGCGGCTCGCGGGCGCCGCGTTTCCGGCATGGCGGCGCGCGAGCGCCTGCAAGGCATGCAGCGTCTGCCACGCCGTGGCCATCTGCCCCATGTGCAAGTCGGTGCGCAGCCGCTCGATCAGGGCAAACCCCAGCGCGCGATCCAGGCCCCGGCGCTGCGCCAGTTCCTCCAGCCGGTCCAGCCCTTCCAGCGCCTCCAGCGGGTTGCCTTCCAGGCGGCGCAGGCGGCAGCGAACGACGGCGGCCGTGATCAGCGCATCGGGCAGGGTCACTCGCTCGATGGCATCAAAGCGCGGCTCCAGCAACGGGTGCAGGCCATCGATGTCGTTCACTTCGTAGAGCACCGCGCTGAGGAAGCCGGCCGCGTTGCAGGCGGCTTCGCAGTACGGCCCGAGTGCCCGCTCGGCATCGGCCAGCGCATCGCGCAAGGCCGGTTCGGCCTGCCGCATGTCGCAGCTGTGCATCAGGGCAAATCCGCGCAGTGCCTGACTCATCAGCGCGCCGAACGGGGAATCCAGCAAGGGCGAACCGTCTTCCCGGCTGGGGACCGCTCCCTGCATGACCTTGCGCGCCTGTTCGAAGTCGCCCTCGTGCGTGAACAGCCAGCTCAGGAGGTTGCGCCGGCCACCGATCAGCACCGCGTCGCTGCCCTGGCGCATGGCCTGCATTGCCGGCAGCAGCGCCTGGGCCGTGGGGATGTCGTCTTCCTGCAGCGCGAGCGAAAAGGCCAGCAGCGACCAGTGCGCCCGCGCCTCCGGATCGTTCCCGCGCATCCGGTCCTTCAACGCGGCGAGGCTGTCGTGGCAAGCCGCAAACTGTCGATAACACAGTTGGGACCAGCCCAGCCAGAGCAGCAGGGAGCCGCGCTCGCGCAGGATGGCGCGGGGCAGCTCGGAGACCGCGCGCACCAGCCGCTGCAGCTCGCCGTTGAGAAACAGCTCGCGTGCCCAGCGGTCCAGCCAGTCGGCGGCCTGCTCCAGGTCGCCACTGGCCACCCCGTGGTGCACGGCTTCGCGCAGGTGCTTGCGGCGGCCGAACCACTGGCTCAACACGGAATGGGTCTGGCGCCGCTGCGCATCGGGCATGCGCTCCAGGCGTTCCAGCAGCAGGTCGCGAAACAGCGGGTGGAAACGGAACCAGCCTTGGCGCTCCATGCCATCCATCGGCATGAGAAACAGGTGTTCGCGCCGCATGCGCTCCAGCAGGGCGGGCCCCTGTTCGTCTCCCAGCAGATCGCGCACCAGGGCCAGATTGAAACCGCGTGCCGCCGCGAGGCAGGTCATCGCATCCAGTTCGCGCAGGTCGAGCTGCGAGAGCACCTCGCGGTTGAAGTACGCGGTGAAGTCGTGCGGGTTCTGCACCGGCACGGCGCGCCCCAGGCGCTCGGGCTGGCGCTGGATGTCGAGCGCCACCAGTTGCAGACCCGCGATCCAGCCGTCGGTGATGTCGTGCAGGCGCCGTGCGTCGCGGTCCGGGCTGCCCATGTGACGGCTGTGCGCAAAGGCCCGCACCTCGTCCAGGGCGAAACGCAGGTCGGCAAAGCCCAGCTCCATCACGGCGTCCTTGTCGCGCAGGCGCGAAAGCGACAGCGGCGGCACGCTGCGCGAGACCAGGACGAGGTGGAAATGCGGCGGCGCAAAGTCCAGCCAGGTCTGCAACAGCGTGTGCGCGCGCGCGTCGGACACGTTCTGGTAGTCGTCGATCAGCAGCACCAGTGCGCGGCTGCGCCGCATCAGGCCCCGCAGCACGGCGATGGCGATCGGGTCGGGCGAGCGCAATTCGCCATCGCGGTTGTAGATGAAGTGCGCCTCGCGCGCGATCTCGGGGTCCACCCGGTCGAGCGCGGCAAACAGCGCATCGAGCATGGCCTGCGCGTCGTCGCCGGGCACCACGGTCATCCAGGCGAAATCGTGCCCGTAGGCCAGCGCCTGGGCGCGCCATTGCAGCGCCAGCGTGGTTTTTCCCGAGCCGGCCGGCCCCAGGATCAGCACGCAGGGCTTGTGGCGGGCCTCGGACAGCCTGGCCAGCAGCTGGGTACGCTCGATGCTGCCCGGCTCCAGCCTGGGCAGCGTTGCGGGCGTCTCGACAGGGTTCATGCGGTACCGGTCTCCATAAGGCCGACATGGTGCCACGTCAGGCCGTCCGCCACGGTCACCGGCCCGACGGGTCCGACGGGCATTCGTCCGTTCCGACGATGCCTGCCGCCCGCCCTGACCGTAGCCTGCTGGGGAACCCCCAACCCACCACCCCAAGGAGACCCGCTTGAGCACCCACCGCACCATTCAACAACTGCACGACCTGCGCGGCCGCACCGCCCTCATCACCGGCGGCTCGCGCGGGCTGGGCCTGCAACTCGCACACGCCCTGGGAGAAGCCGGCGCCCGGCTGCTGATCAGCGCGCGCAAGCCCACCGAGCTGGAAGAAGCCGCCACCGAACTGCGCGCCGCCGGCCACACTGTGAGCGTCTTTGCCGCCGATGGCCGGGACGATGCGCAGGTGCTGGCCCTGGTCGATCACGCGCTGGCCACCCTGGGCCAGGTCGACATCCTGGTCAACAACGCGGGCGCGACCTGGGGCGCAGCAGCCGAAGAGCACCCGATGGACGCCTGGGACAAGGTGATGGACCTGAACGCGCGCAGCGTCTTCCTGCTCACGCGCGAGATCGCCCGGCGCAGCATGCTGCCGCGTGGCCAGGGCCGGATCGTCAACATCGCGTCGGTGGCCGCCCTGGGCGGCACGGCCCATTCGATGCAGGCGGCGGCCTACCACGCCAGCAAGGGCGCGGTCGCCACACTCACGCGGGCACTGGCCTGCGAATGGGGGCCGCACGGCATCACGGTCAATGCCATCCTGCCCGGCGTGTTTCCGAGCAGGATGGCGCAGCACATGCTGCAACCCGCGACACTCGGGCCCATCGTCGCGCAGTTGCCCTTGCGCTGCATCGGCAACGACGAAGGGCTCAAGGGCGCGGTGCTGCTACTCGCGAGCGATGCCGGTCAACACATCACGGGCGTGCTGCTGCCGGTCGACGGGGGCGCCTCGGCCGTGGTTGGCGCATAGGCACCCACTTCAGATGGTGGGCAAGGCGTGGCCGCGGTATTGCTCGCGCAGCTTCGTCTTGAGCAGCTTGCCGGTGGCGGTGTGCGGCAGGCTGTCGACAAACACCACGTCATCGGGCAACCACCACTTGGCGATGCGCGCCTCCAGATGCTTCATGATCGCATCGCGGTCCACGGTCGAGCCCGAGCGCCGCACCACGATCAGCAAGGGCCGCTCCTGCCATTTGGGGTGTGCCACACCGATCACCGCCGACTCGGCCACCTCGGGATGCGAGTTGGTCGTGTTCTCCAGATCGATCGACGAGATCCACTCACCGCCCGACTTGATCACGTCCTTGGCGCGGTCCACCAGTTGCAGGTAGCCGTCCGGATCGATGGTGGCCACGTCGCCGGTGGGGAAATAGCCTTCCTCGTCCAGCACCGCACCGCCTTCGCTGCGGAAGTACCCGCTGGCGATCCAGGGGCCGCGCACGTGCAGGTGCCCGAAAGCCACCCCGTCCCAGGGCAGGGTCTTGCCATCGGCATCGACGATCTTGAGGTCGACGCCCCAGACGCCGCGCCCCTGCTTGAGCTTGACCGGCATCAGCGCTTCCTTGTCCAGCCCCTGGTGCTTGGGCAGCAGCTTGCTGATCACGCCGATCGGGCTGGTCTCGGTCATGCCCCAGCCTTGCACGACCTCGGCCCCGAAGTCGTTTTCAAAACGTTCGAGCATGCCGCGCGCCACCGCCGCGCCGCCAATGCCCACGCGCTTGACGCCGAGCGAGCGGGTCGGTAGCTCGGGGTGCGCGTCCAGGTACTGGAACAGCATCATCCAGACCGTGGGAACACCTTGCGAGAAGGTCACTTTCTCGTCGCGCATCAGGTTGTAGACGCTCTCGCCGTCCAGGTGCGGGCCGGGCAGCACCAGCTTGGCGCCCACCATGGCGGCCGCGTACGGCGCGCCCCAGGCGTTGGCATGGAACATCGGCACGATCAGCAACAGCGTTTCGGCCGAACTGATGCCAAAGGTGTCGGGCGCCAGCTCCATCAGTGTGTGCAGCAGCGTCGAGCGGTGCGAATACAACACCCCTTTCGGGTTGCCGGTCGTGCCCGAGGTGTAGCAGAGCGACGAGGCGTTCTTCTCGTCGAATTCGGGCCAGGTGTATTCGGTGCTCTGCGCGGCGACCAGCTCTTCGAAGCACAGCAGGTTGGGCACATCGATGTCCGGCATGTGCGCCCTGTCGGTCATGGCGATGAAGGCCTTGACCGTCTTCAACCGGGGAGCAATTTGCTGCACCAGGGGAGCGAACGTGGTGTCGAAGAACAGCACCTGGTCTTCGGCGTGGTTGACGATGTAGTCGATCTGCTCCGGGAACAGGCGCGGGTTGACGGTGTGCAGCACCGCACCGCTGCCCGAGACACCGTAGTACAGCGCCAGGTGGCGGTAGGAGTTCCAGGCCAGCGTGCCAACCCGGTCGCCCTGCCGGATGCCCAGCGCCTGCAGGGCCTGCGCGATCTGGCGCGACAGGTCGCGCACACCGCGCCAGTGGGTGCGGTGCACCGTGCCTTCGGGCAATCGCGACACGATTTCAGTGTCCGGGTGGAAGGTGGCCGCGTGTTCGATCAGCGACGAAATCAGCAGCGGGCGGTCTTGCATCAGGCCATGCATGGCGGGGTCTCCAGGTTCTGGTTGTGGTTCTGTTGGTTCTGCACAGGGGCATCCGCCGGTAGATACCCCTCTAGCCCGCCATGGGCGCCCCCATGGCTTCGTAGCCCTTGCCATTGAACCGCTGCAGGATCTTTTTGTCGATGGGATAGAAGTCGTCGGCGCCGGTCTTGACCTCGATGCCGGGGTACAGCATCGGCGCCTTGAAGTCGAGGTTGGCCGCCTGTTTCATGACGTTGTCGCGGGTGAGCTCGTCGCCGCACTGGCGCAGCACCTGGGCCATGGTCGCCGCGACACCCCAGCCGATGGCGTTGAGCGAGTCGTCGGGGTTGCCGTCGGGGAAGTACTTCTTCATGCCCGCCAGGTATTCCGGCACGTCCTTGCTGCCGGCCGCCATCGGGTCCGACGGCGTGAGCAGGTAGGTCGACGAGATGACGCCCACGGCGTTCTCGAAACCGGCCGGCTTGAGCACCGAATTCATGGACTGCGACACGCTCACCAGATATTGCGTGGGCTTCCAGCCCAGCTCGGCCGCCTTGCGGATCGCCTGGGCCGCGAACTTGGGCGTGGTGATGCTCACGAAGACATCGCAGCCCGCCGATTTCAGACTCACCATCTGGCTATCGATGGTCGGATCGGACACCTCGTAGGTCTGGTGCTGCACGATCATGGCCTTGGCCTTGGCCTTGTCGCCCAGGCCGTCGTTCAGACCCTTGAAATAGTCCTTGCCGAAATCGTCGTTCTGCATCAGCACGCCGATCTTCGCATTGGGCTGGGTCTGCAGGATGTGCTTGGCATACAGCCGGCCTTCGGCCTGGTAGGTCGGCTGCCAGCCCATGGTCCAGGGAAAGGCCTTGGGGTCGCCGAAGCGGGTGGCACCGGTGTTGACGAACAACTGAGGCACCTTCTTGGCGTTGAGGTAGCGCTGCACCGCGATGTTCTGCGAGGTGCCGAGCGAGGCGAACATCAGCAGCACCTCGTCCTGCTCGACCAGCTTGCGCGTCTGCTCGACCGACTTGGCAGGGTTGTAGGCATCGTCCAGGGTCAGGAAGTTGATCTTGCGGCCGTTGACGCCACCCTTGGCATTGAGCGCGCCGAAATAAGCCGCCATGGACTTGCCGCACACCCCGTAGGCTGACGCCGGTCCGGAATAGGGGTTGAGGTTGCCGATCTTGATTTCGGTGTCGGTCACGCCGCTGTCGTACTTCTTCTGCGCGAAGGCGGTCAGTGGCAGGCTGCTGGCCAGGGCCAGGCCCGCGCCGATCTGCAAGGTACGGCGGCGGCGCGTGTCGATGGGTGCGTTCATGTAGATCTCCTGTGGATGGAATTCGGCTATTGGAAAAGCGTGACGGTTGCCTGTGACCCGCCACGGCCCCCAAGCATCTGGTTCATCGTAGGAAGTCGCTGTGCGGCCGGCCTCGTCGGAACTGACGAAATTGCGGTCGTCGGTGCACGGCACCCCAACCCATCAGCGGCGGGGAAAGACCGGCTCGCGTTTGGCCAGAAAGGCACTGACCCCCTCGACAAAGCTTGGGCGGTCGATCAATTCACGCTGGCGCCCGGCCTCCACGGCCATCTGCTCCACCAGCGAGGCCTGACCGGCGCTGTCGTAGACCGCACGGATCTCCAGGGCCGCGTGCGCAGGCAGCCGGGCCAGACGCTGCGCCAGCGCCATGGCCTCGTCGGCCAGCGTGGCATCGTCCACGCAGGCCCAGACCAGGCCCCATTGCGCGGCCTGTTCACCCGACAGCCGATCACCCAGCAGCGTGAGGGCGGTAGCGCGCGCCCGTCCCAGAAAACGATCGAGGAACCAGGTGCAGCCCAGATCGGGCACGATGCCCAGGCGCGGCATGAACGGCAGGTAGAAATACGCCGAACGGGCGGCCAACACCACATCGGCGGCCAGCGCCAAGCCCACGCCGGCACCCGCGCACGGCCCGTTGACCGCGCTGATCACCGGAAACGGCAGCTCGCGCAGGTCCTGAATCAGGCGGTTGGACAGCCGCTCCATGGTCTCCGCGGTCTGCGCGCCGAGGCTGGCACCGTCCGATGCCTGCATGCTGGAGAGATCGGCCCCCACGCAGAACGCCTTGCCGACGCCGGTGACCAGCAAGGCGCGCACGCCCTCCTCGCCTTTCAGGCGCGCCAGTTCGCCGCGCAACGTCTCCTGCAGCGGCAGCGCCAGGGGGTTCAGGCGCTGCGGCAGGTTCAGCCGCAGCACGGCCACGTCGCCATGGCGTTCGCTCAGCAACGGCGGTGCGGCCGCACCCGCCTCGGTGTGCGCAGGCATGGTCTCACCCTCCCCGGTTTTCACGCGCACGCAGCGCGGTCTGCATGCGGCGCAACAGCCCCACCACGCCCCCCGGCATCACGAACATGATGGCGATCAGCACCACGCCATACACCGCCCATGGCGCAGCCTTGGACACCTGCTCGGCCAGATTGGGCACGAACATGATGAACAGCGCGCCGAACAAGGCCCCCCAGAGCGTGCCCAGGCCACCGACCACGATGCCCACGAGCAGCGAGATCGACAGGAAGAGCGTGAACGAATCGGGCGAAACGAACTGCACCGCGATCGCCGACAACGCGCCGCCGACACCGGTGAAAGCGGCCGACACGCCGAAAGTCATGGACTTGTAGTGCCGGTTGTCCACGCCCATGGCCTCGGCGGCCAGGGCGTGGTCGCGAATGGCGCGCATGGCGCGACCGGTGCCGCTGCTCAGCAGGTTGTGGGCGATGAGGAACATCACCACCGTCACGCCCAGGGCGAACAGGTAAAGCCACTGGTCTTGCGTGAGGGGCAACCCCCAGGGAGCATCGGGCTTGATGAGCACGATGCCCTGCACCCCGCCGGTCCAGGCTTCCAGGTGCTTGTACTTCAGCAACTGCGGCATCGCCACACCGAGTGCGAAGGTCGCCAGCGCAAGATACAGCCCTTCGAGCTTGAGCGCCGGGCGGCCGAACAGGTAGCCCACCACCAGGCACGCCAGGCCGGCCACGGGGATCGCCGCCCAGTAGGGCAAGCCACCATGTTCCATGGCGATGGCCGCGCCGTAGGCACCCAGCGCAAAGAACGCACCATGGCCCAGCGAGATCTGGCCGTTGTAGCCGGTCAGGATGTTCAGGCCCAGCAGCGCGATGGCGTAGCACAGCACCATGGTCGCCTGGAACAGCTGATAGCCTTTGAGCACCCAGGTCAGGCCCGCAGCAAGCAGCAGCAAGGCCAGCACCCAGAGCCAGTGGCTGCGGCGGGCAACCGGCGCGCCTTGGGTGGCGAAATTCGCAGCGCCCGCAGGCGGCGTCGAAAGGGAAGACAGGGAAGCCATGGTTCAGACCCGGGTAACGATGGTCTTGCCCAGCAGACCGGAAGGTTTGACGATCAGCACGCCAATGATCAGCACCAGCGCCACCGAGAGCTTGAGTTCGGTGCCGACGACGTAGGTGCCGATCAGGTTCTCCAGCACGCCGACGATGAAACCGCCGAGCACCGCGCCGATCGGGTTGTCGATCCCGCCGATGAGCGCCCCGGCAAAGGCATAGAGCAGCACGCCGGTCATCATGTTCGGGTCCAGGAACACCACCGGCGCGACCATCATCCCGGCCACCGCGCCGATGGCCCCGGCCAGGCCCCAGCCCAGCATCAGCATGCGCCCGACCCGGATGCCGACCAGCCGCGACGAACCCGGGTTCTGCGCCGCCGCGCGCATGGCCAGTCCCAGCGGCGTGGCGCGCAGGAACAGGAACAGCAGCGCCACCATGCCCAGCGCGACCGCGATCGCCCCCACCTCGTGGGCCGACATCAGGCTGCTGCCGTACCAGGCATCGGCCGGAAACGGACTTGGAAACGGTTTGATCGTGTAACCGAAGAAGAAGCCCGCCAGGCTGTGAAAGATCACCAGCAGGCCGATGAACACCACCACCACGGAGAGCACAGGCGCCTTGTGCATCGGCCGGATGACCACAAACTCGATCCCGGCGGCGACCACGAAGGACAGCACCACCGTCGCCGCAAACGCGGCCCAGTAAGGCAGGCCCGCGTCGATCAGCGCCCAGGCGACGAAGGTGGAGAACATCGCCATTTCGCCCTGGGCGAAGTTGATGTGGTGCGTGGCCTGGTAGATCATCACCAGGGCCAGCGCCACGCTGGCGTAGATGCCGCCGGTGGCCAGACCGGCGAGCAACTGGTGCAGGAATTCATTCATGTCTGCTCGTCCTATTCACCCAGGTAGGCGCGGCGCACCGCGTCGTTGCGTTGCATCTCGGCCGAAGGCCCGCTGAGCACCACCCGCCCGGTTTCCAGCAGGTAGGCGTTGTCGGCCAGATTCAGCGCGAGCTTGGCGTTCTGCTCCACCAGCAGGATCGACACCTTCTCCTCCCGGTTGATGCGCCGCATGATCGCGAAGATGTCCCGGACAACCAGGGGCGCCAGGCCGAATGAAGGCTCGTCGAGCAGCAGCAGGCGTGGCCGCCCCATCAGCGCCCGGCCGATGGCCAGCATCTGCTGCTCGCCGCCCGAGAGCGTGCCGGCCTGCTGCCGGGCGCGCTCGCGCAGCCGCGGGAAATAGTGGTAGACCCGCTCCATGTCCTCGGCCTGGCCACTGCGGTTGTGGCGCGCGTAGGCACCGAGTTGCAGGTTCTCTTCGGTGCTCAGGCCCATGAAGGTGCCACGCCCGTCGGGCACGTGGCCCACCCCCAGTTGCGCAATCTGTTCCGTCGAACGGCTGTCGATGCGCTCGCCCGCCAGCGTCACCGAGCCGCTGGTCTGCACCATGAAACGGCACAGCGCACGCAGCGTGGTGGTCTTGCCCGCGCCGTTGGCGCCCAGCAGCGCCGTCACCTGGCCCTCGGCCACGTCCAGGTCCATGCCCTGGAGCACCTGGGTCGGGCCATAGCGGGCCTGCAGGCCGCGCACTTCCAGCAGGTTCGTCGTCATGCGCCCCCCCCTTCCTCTTCTTCTGCGCCCAGGTAGGCGCGGATCACTTCGGGGTGCGAGCGCACCTCCGCCGGCGTGCCTTGCGCGATCTTCTTGCCGAAGTTCAGCGCCACCACCCGGTCGGAAATGCCCATCACCAGGCCCATGTGGTGCTCCACCAGCAAGACGGTCACGCCCAGCCGGTCCCGGATGTCGCGGATCAGGTCGCCCAGCCCCTGCAGTTCTTCGTGGTTCAAGCCACAGGCCGGTTCGTCGAGCAGCAGCAACTGGGGTTCGCTGGCCAATGCGCGCGCCAGCTCCACCCGCTTCTGGGTGCCGAACGGCAGGTCCGACACGATCCGGTCAGCCTCCGCGTCCAGTTGCAGGAAATGGATCAGCGCCTCGGCCCGCGCCTGGGCCTCGGCCTCGATGCGCGCCGCGCCTGGCAATCGGAAGGCATTGCGCAGCATGCCCGCGTGGTGCTTGCTGTGGCAGCCCACGCGCACGTTGTCACGCACCGTCATCGAGCCGAACAGCGCCAGGTTCTGGAACGTGCGGCCGATGCCGATGGCCGCCATGCGGTGGCGCGGCAGCCGGTTGATCGGCTGGCCGTCGAACACGATGCTGCCGCTGTTGCACTCGTACAGGCGCGACAGACAGTTGAACAGCGTGCTCTTGCCCGCCCCGTTGGGGCCGATCAGCGCGCAGATCTCGCCGCGCCGGATGTCGAAGGACACGCCGTCGAGCGCGACGATGCCGCCGAAGCGCACCGTCACACCCTGCACCTGCAACAGCGGCGGTGCCGTGTTGCTGTCTCCGCGATCGTTGTCATGGGTCATGCGTCGATCTCTTTTAGGAAATACCGGGAGCCCGGAGCCACCGGGCCAGCATGGGCGCACCCGCCGGGCGCAACCCGGCAAGGTCAGAGCCGTTCGACGATGGTCACGTTGGCCATGCCGCCGCCTTCGCACATGGTCTGCAGGCCATAGCGCTTGCCGCGTGCCCCCAGCGCGTGGATCAGCGTCGTCATCAGCTTGGTGCCCGAACCGCCCAGCGGATGGCCCAGGGCGATGGCGCCGCCATTCACGTTCAACCGGTCGGCGTCGGCCCCCAGCGCCTTGAGCCAGGCCAGCGGCACCGAGGCGAACGCTTCGTTCACTTCGTAAAGATCGATGTCGTCGATCTTCAGACCGGCCTTCTTGAGCGCGCGCTCGGTGGCGGGAATCGGTGCCTCCAGCATGATCACCGGGTCGTGGCCGATCACCGACATGTGGTGGATGCGCGCCATGGGCTTCACCCCCAGGGCCTTCAGGCCACGCTCGTTGACCACCATGACACCGGTGGCGCCATCACAGATCTGGCTCGCATTGGCCGCGCTGATGACACCACCTTCCTGCAGCAGCTTCACATTGCCGATCGATTCCAGCGACGCATCGAAGCGGATGCCCTCGTCCACCTGGTGGATGTCGTCCGTGTCCACGCCCTCCGCGTTGCGCACCGGCAGCGCCAGGATTTCGGCATCGAAAGCACCGGCCTGCGTGGCGGCGATGGCGCGCTGGTGGCTCTGCAGCGCAAAGCGGTCCAGGTCTTCGCGCACGAAACCGTACTTCTTCGCCATCATCTCGGCGCCCACGAACTGGCTGAACACAACGTCGTTGTAACGGCGGTTGATCGATTCGCTCTGGTAGTAACCCAGGCCCGCCTTCTGCGCCAGCGACGAAGGGCTGAACATCGGCACACGCGTCATCGACTCGACGCCGGCCGCGATCACCACGTCCATCGAGCCCGACATCACGGCCTGCGCCGCGAAATGCACCGCCTGCTGCGACGAGCCGCACTGGCGGTCCAGCGACGTGCCCGGCACCGATTCGGGCAGCTTCGACGCCATCACCGCGTTGCGCGCCACGTTGGTCGACTGCTCGCCCACCTGGCTCACGCAACCCATGATCACGTCCTCGACCAGCGCAGGATCGATGCCGGTGCGGTCCACCAGCGCGTTCAGCACCTGGGCAGACAGCTCCACAGGGTGCCACCCGGCCAGGCGGCCGTCGCGGCGCCCCCCAGCAGTTCGGACAGCGGCGACGATATAGGCTTCAGACATGGCGACAAGGGGTTGGTTGAAACTGCGGCCATTCTGGTCGGCTCCCCGGGCCCGGGCGTCGTCGGAACGGACGATTTTCCCTTGCCGCTACCGCCCAATCTCCCGGGCGCCGGCCCCAGCGCCGGTGGCCCGATCGCTCAGCGGTCGCTCATGCTTCGGGATTCACGCCAATACCTGTACAGACCAGCAATATCGGATGAGCACAACATAGGCATTGCCGTTTTGATCTTATCCAGCGGCCAATCCCACCACGCCATCTCCAAAAGCCATGATATTTCCTCCTCAGAGAAGCGCTTCTTAATCTGCTGGGCCGGATTTCCGCCCATGATGGCGTAAGGAGCCACATCCTTTGTCACCAAAGAGCGGCTACCAACCACAGCACCGTGCCCGATCGTGATGCCGGGCATGACCATTGCCTCAGAGCCAATCCAGACATCATTGCCAATGACAGTGTCACCAGCCTTCCGAAAGGCATCAAGTGAACGGGAGAAGGCGGGCTCTTCCTGCATGTAAAAGAAAGGAAAGGATGACGCCCAGTCATACCGGTGCCCTTGGTTGCCCGCCATGATGAAAGAGGCGCCGCTTCCGATAGAGCAGAAGCTGCCGATGATCAGCTTGTCAACATCTTCACGGTCCGGCGCAAGGTATCGCGCACATTCGTCGAATGGGTGCCCGTGATAGTAGCCAGAGTAATAGCTGTACCGCCCCACTTGGATGTTGGGGTTCTTTACATGCTCCGAAAGCAGCTTGCCCTTAAATGGGCTTTCAAAATAGTTCATCGCAAGAAAATCAACGGATATTCATCACTACCGGCTGCATCCGGGATGCAACAACCAACGTTTGACGCAAGGGGCTTGCCGAAGGCAGAACCCCTTGACGGCGGTGCGATGCCAGGTCCCGGGTGATCCGCGCATTTGCGGGGCACGGCATCCAGCTGCCACGGTGGGAAGTGCGAAATCTCATCAACCCAATAGTTTGCTGGAAGGGGAGGTCGCTGGCCATCGTATCCGTTGGCATCGATCTGGCAAAGAACGTCTCTGCCGTGCATGGCGTGGATGAAGCAGGCAAACCCGCGCTGGTGCCCCCCGGGTAACGCACGCCAAGCTGCTCGAACTCATCGCTTCGCTGCCGCCGTGCCTGATCGGCATGGCGGCCTGCTCCGGCGCCCACCACTGGGCGCGCGAGTTTGCTCGGCTCGGTCACACCGTGCGCATGATGGCGCCCAAGTTCGTCATCCGCTACCGCCTCTCGGGTAAACATCGGTGGTGCATCGCGGTTGGGTCGGTGTTTGAAGATGTTTGCGGGCAGGACCGGGGTTATGGCAGCAGGCGTTTGCACACACCAAACGCCCCTTACCGCCACCCGCCGGAAGGCGCCGGGCCAGACGCATGGGCCGCAGGCGAACGGCTCATCTGCACAACGACCATGCCCACCAGGATCAGCAAAATGCCCACGATCCGCCACGCACCAGCAGGCTTGGGCGTCAGTCCCATCAAGCCGTAATGGTCGATCAGAAGCGATGCCAGCATCTGCCCCGCAATGACGCTGACAATAAAGCTGGCCGCGCCCAGCTTGGGCGTCAATACCAGTGCGGCAGTGATATAGACCACCCCGGCCACACCACCGAGCCACCACCACGCCGGCCCCTGCGCCGCAGCACCTAACGCCGGTGCAGGAACCCGCAGCAGCACCATCAGCGGCACGATGACCAGTACGCTGACAGCCAGAGAAGACAGCGTGGCCCACAACGGATGCCCGAGCGCACGCCCCAATGCCGCGTTGCTTGCCGCCTGGAAAGGCACGACAGCACCAGCCACCAAAGCAATCACCATGGGAAACAAACCGGAAAGAGAAGAAGACCACTGCATGCGGAAACGCCTCGTCACAGGTGAAAGAACATGCCGGATGTTCATGTATTCGATATAAGAATGGAAATTCTTATTTCAAACAGGCATCATTCGTTGAATGGATGACCTCCGACGCATTGACCTCAATCTGCTGCTGACGCTCCATGCTTTGCTCGCAGAACAACACGTCACGCGGGCTGCACGGCGGCTGCACAAGAGCCAACCAGCGGTCAGCCATGCACTGGCGCAGCTACGAGAGATTTTCAAAGACCCCTTGCTGACCCGGCGAGGCGCAGCGATGGCGTTGACACCACGCGCCCAGGATTTGCAACGCCCTCTGGAAGCGGCCCTGAATCAACTCACCTCGTTGCTGCGAGAAGGCGCCTTTGACCCGCACCAGGCCGTACGACACTTTCGCGTCGCCATGTCTGACTATGCGGCCCATTTGGTGCTACCGACGTTGGTCAAACGGCTGCGCGATCAGGCGCCGGGCATCGACATAGCCGTTTGCCAAGCGAGCCGCGAGGCCATGCTGGCCCAGCTCGGGGATGGCGAGATCGATATGGCCCTGGGCGTTTTCCCAGACACCCCGAGCAACATCTGGGTCGAAACCCTGTTCCAGGAACACTTCATCAGCGTGGCCGACAAGCGCTCGCTGCCCTTGCGCGGCAAGCTCTCGCTGGCCCAGTGGCTGGCGCGTCCGCATGTGCTGGTGGCCACCAGACCGGATGCCGACAACGAAATCGATTCGGCCTTGGCCGCTCAAGGGCTGCACAGGCACATTGCACTCGTTCTGCCGCATTGGAGCGCGTCGACGAAAGTACTGACAGACACCGATTTGATTCTGACCGTTGCCAGTCGAACGCTGGATCCAGTGCTCCATGGTCAAGAGCTGATGCAGTTCACGCCACCGTTCAAACTACCCCGCTTCCCATTCCAGCAAGCGTGGCACATTCGGCGAGATTCAGACCCTGCACACCACTGGTTCAGAAGCACGGTGATGGATTGCAGCCGAACGAGCCCACAGAGCGGAGAGAAACAGGCAGTCTCCCGCTGACGCAACCAACGGCGGTCCCTGAAAGCATCACCAAGCGGCTCCAACAGGCCGGCTGTGCTGCCGCCATCGCATTGACGGGCAGTTTTTTCAGATCGTGGTCGTCTGTCCGCGCTGAGTCCAACGCGGTTAGGCTGCCCGCTTACCCTTCACCGGCTGCCCATCCTTCATCCCGCTCCCTGGATAAAGCACCACCGTCTCCCCCGCCTTCAGCCCTTCCTTCACCCAAGCGCTGTCGGCATTGCGGTCGCGGAAGCTCACCGCCCTCGCGCGGGCTTTGCCGGCTTGCAACACGAACACCTGCCAGCCTTCGCCCTGCCTCACCAGCGCGGCCGAGGGCACGAGCAAGGCCCCGTCCTGGGCCGAGACGGTGATGCGCGCGTCGACACGGAAACCGTCGCCGAGTTTCTGCAGTTCCGCAGCGGGTGCGTTCAGCGCCACGGTGATGTTGACGCGCTGTTCTTCAATGCCCAGGGCCGAGGTCTTGGTGAAGGCCACCGGGTCCACGCGCACCACCTGCCCTGCCAGCGGCGGCTGGTTGCGACCGGTGGCGAGTTGCACCGCCGCGCCGGTGGCGATGCGGGGCGCATCGCCCGAGAGCACGTCGATCACCGCCTCCATGGCGCCGGTGTCGCCGATCTCCAGCAGCGGTGCGCCGGCCTGCACGGGTTCGCTGCTGTCCTTGTGCAGCTTGATGACGCGGCCACTGACGGGGCTCTTGAGCGACCACCCTCCCGCTGTCTGGCCCGGTCTGACGCCGCTGCCGCTTGGTTCTGCCCAACCGAGGGCCGCACGGGCTTCGCTGGCGGCGTGCTCGGCGGCGTTCTGTTCGGCCTGCGCGGCCTTCAGCGCCTGCGCGGCGGCCTCGCGCGCCAGGCGGCTCTGGTCGCGCGCCGACGCGGCGATGAAGTTGTCCTGTGCCAGCTGGGCAGACCGCTCGGCGTCGAGCGTGGCCTGGGCCAGCGCGGCCTGGGCGCGCTGCACGTTGGCACGGGCGGCGGCCACGGCGGCGTCGGCGCTGCCCACGCGCTGCTGCAGCACGCTGCGGGTGCGCGGGTCGATGAGTTGCGACGCCGCGGGCGCGAGCACGGCGACCACGTCGCCGGCCTGCACCACATCGCCCACCTTGAGCGTGGGCCGCTGCAACTGCGCGGCGGTGGGCGCGGTGATCAGGTAACGGTGCTGCAGGCGCAACTGGCCGTCTTCTTCGATCACCTGTTCAAAGCGGCCTTCGGTCACCGTGGCGGTTTCCACGTCCATGGGCCTTGGCCGGTAGGCCGCCCACACCAGCACCGCCACCGCGGCCAGTGCCGCCACCCCCACGCCCCAGCGGCGGGCGGGCTTCCATTGGGTCTTCTGAGTCATTCGCGCACCTTCAACACGGACACGAGGTCCAGCCGGTCAATCTGCCGGCGCACCAGCAAAGCACTGGCCACCCCGGCGGCCAGCACGATCAGGGCCGCCGACGCGTAGGTCGACGGGTTGATCACCACGGGAAAATCGATCGCGTCGCTGGCCATCAGTGCCATCATCGCGCTGGCCAGCCCGTAACCGAGCCCGGCCCCGATGGGCAGCGCGATCAGCAGTTCGGCGCCCAGCTCGGCCAGCAGCAGCACCGAAACCTCGGCCCGGGTCATGCCCAGCACACGCAGGCTCGCCAGTTCCCAGGCGCGCTCGGACAGCGAGATGCGCGCCGCGTTGTAGATGATGCCCACCGCCATGGCGATGGCAAACACGGTGAGGATGCCGCTGAAGATGCCCATGTTCTTCTGCGTGCGTTGGTCGAAGGCTTGGTAAGAGCCCGCCTTGTCGAAGACCGAGGCGATGGTGGGCGCATTCTTCACGGCGGTCCAGAACGCGGTCATGGCAGCGGGGTCGACCTGCAGCGCCGCGTCGGCCACGCCGTCGCCATCACCGGCCAGACGGTTCATGGCGTCGAGGTTCATGAACAGCAATTTGCCGAACATGGTGTGCACGACATCGACCACCTCCACCCGCACCTGGCGCCGGTTCCAGAGGCGGAAGTCCAGCGTGATGCGGTCGCCCACGCGCGCGCCCAGCGATTCGGCCAGCAATGCCGAAAGCACCACACCGTGCGCCGGCATGGCGACGGCGCCGCGGGTTTCGTCGACCACCCGCAGCAGTTGCGCGTCGCCCCGGTAGCCGCTGAGCGCAGTGTCCTCGCTGCGACCCCGCAGGCTGACTTTGACCGGTTCGGTGCGGTAGGGCTCGGCCCGGATCACACCGGGCAAGCGCAGCAGGTCTTGCACCACGGTGCGCGGCACCGGGTGGCGGAAGTTGACCAGCACGTCGCCCTGCTGCACCTGGCGGAACTGCACGTCGGCGATGTGGGCGATGGCGTCGAGCCAGAAGGCGCCCGAAATCTGCAGCGCCACCGCCAGCGCAATGCCGGTGACGGTGAAGGCCGCCCGCAGCGGCCGGCGCTCGACCTGGCGCACCACCATGCGTGCACCGGTGGACAGGAAACGCCCCAGGCCCAGGCGTTCGACCAGCGTCTTCGAATACAGCGGCGGCGCGGGCGGCAGCATGGCCTGCGCGGGGTGCAGCCGCACCACGGACCGGATCGCGGTCCAGGTGCCGGCGGTGGCGGCCAGCGCAGCGATCAGGCCCGAGGCCAGCAGCAGCCAGGGGCTCATCACATAGGCCAGGCCGTTGAAGCGGAACACCTCGTCGTAGAGGCTGAGCATGCCGCGGCCGATGAACTCGCTCAGCGCCAGTCCGGCCAGCACACCCAGCCCCGCAATCACCAGCGCGAGCTGGGTGTAGTGCCACGCGATGGCGCCGTCGGGGTAACCCAGCGCCTTGAGCGCGGCGATCTGGCTGCGCTGCGTGGCGACCTGGCGGCTGAGCACCACGTTGAGGATGAACATCGCCACCGCCAGGAAGATGGCCGGCAGCACCGTGCCCATGACCTTCAGTTGCGACAGCTCGTCGTCCACGATCTTCGTGGAGAGCTGGCCGTCACGCCCGACCGCACCGACGCTGCCGTAGGCGGCCAGCAGCCGGTCCACCTCGGCCCGCACCGCCGTCACGGGCACGCCCGCATACAGGCTCAGCGACGCCTGGTTGAAGGCGCCTTCCATGTCGAACTGCTCGGTCAGGCGCTGGCCGTCGATCCACCAGATGCCGAAAGACGTGTCGTCGGGCGCGCTGGCCTGCGCGGCAAACACGTATTCGGGCGTGACGGCGGTGCCGACGATGCGCAAGCGCTCGCGCCGGCCGTTGAGGATGGCGTGAACCTCGTCGCCGGGCTGGAGCTGGCGCGCGGCGGCAAAGCGGTCGCTGACGAGCGCCTCCAGCTCGCTGCCGCGTTCGGGCCAGCGTCCGTGCTTGAGCGTGAGCGCGTTCAGGCCCTGGCGGCCCGCGTGCGCGGCCGACAGGTCGAGCGCGATGAAGCGGCCGGTGACGGGCGGGATCACGCCGGGCAGATCGACCTGCGCGTCGAACAGCACATCGAGCTTGACGTCGGCCACGCCGTGGATGGCCGCCAGCCGTTCGCCCAGATGCCGGGGCGCGCGCTTGACGCCCACGAACACGTCGGCGAGCCGGTTGTCGCGGTAGAAGGCGTCGCGCGAGCCTTTGAGCGACTCGTGCACCGCAAACATGCCGACGAAGCCCGCCACGCCGATGGCGACCACCATGGCGATGGTCAGCACCTGGGCACGCAGGCGCGTCAGGTCGCGCCAGAGTTTGGTGTGCAGCGTGCTCACGGTCGGCGGTCCGGTGTGGCGCTCATGCCCTTACCAGCTCAGCGCCGAGGCCGGCTGCTTGTGGGGGTTGGCATGGCTTTCGACGATGCGGCCGTCGGCCAGGCGCAGCACGCGGTCGGCCATTTCAGCGATCGGCGCGTTGTGGGTGATGACGATGGTCGTCGTGCCGAGTTCGCGGTTCACGCGCTCGATGGCCTGCAGCACCATCACGCCGGTGGCGCAATCGAGCGCCCCCGTGGGCTCGTCGCACAGCAGCACGGCCGGGCGCTTGGCGATGGCGCGCGCGATCGCCACGCGCTGCTGCTCGCCGCCCGAGAGCTGCGAGACGAAGTGGTGGCGCCGTTCGGCCAGCCCCACCAGCGCCAGCGCGTCGGCCGGGTCCATGGGGTCGTCGGCCAGGTCGGTCACCAGGGCCACGTTCTCTTCGGCGGTCAGACTGGGAATGAGGTTGTAGAACTGAAACACGAAGCCCACATGCTCGCGCCGGTAACGCGTCAGCTCGGCGTCGTCGGCACCGATGAGTTCGTGCACGCGGCCCGCGTGCGTCCAGCTCGCCGAGCCGCTGGTGGCGGAGTCCAGCCCACCCAGGATGTTGAGCAGCGTGGACTTGCCACTGCCCGAAGCGCCCAGCAGCACCACGAATTCACCACGCACGATGTCCAGGTCCACCCCGCGCAGCGCGTGCACGGCGGTGTCGCCCTCGCCGTAGGTCTTGGTGAGGGCGCGGGCAGTGAAGACGGAACCAGAAGATTCGGCGGAGTCCATGTGGCACTATCCCACAGCCCGCCTTTTGGCCGCCTGACAGGGATCAATCCACCGAGACACGGCCCATCCATATGTTTTCCTGACGCCCATGGCGTTAGGCTCTGGTCATGAAAAGTCCGGGCATCACGCGCCTCATTCCCGCCCTGCTGGCCTGGGCCACCGCCTGGGCGGCCATGGCCTGGCTGGACGGGCAGTTGGAGCTGGCCAACCTGGCCATGCTGCTGGTGCTGGCATCGGCTCTGTCGGCACTCTGGCTGCCCGGCTGGGCCAGCATGAGCGCCAGCGCCCTGGCGGTGCTGGCTTTCAACTGGTTCTTCGTACCGCCGAAGTTCACCTTCACCGTTGACCTGCACCAGAACGCGCTGCTGCTGGTAGCGATGCTGCTGGTGAACTGGATCATCGCGGGCCTGGTGATCCGACAGCGCCGCCTGGCCGAGACCGCGCAAACCGTGGCCGGCCGGGAGGCGCGGCTGCGCCAGTGGGGCGACACGCTGCGCGATGCCAGCGACCCAGCCGCGCACGCCGCGGCGCTGCGCGCGGCCCTGCAGGAGGCGTCCGGGCGCCCGGTGGCGGTATCGGTGCTGCGCGCACTGGGCGCTCAGCCGGACGACAGCGCCAGCCTGCAGGTGGGCGAACCCGACGCGGAACAGTGCGCCGGCCTGGCCCTGTGCGTGCGCGACGGCCGGCCCATGGGCGCGGGCAGCGGCCGCTACGACGAACTGCCCGATGCCTACCTGCCGCTGCGCGGCAAGGGCATCACCCTGGGGGCGGCCCTGGTCACCGGCCTGGCCCGGCATCCACAGGCCCCCGAGCTGCGCGCCCACCTGCAGGCCCTGTGCGACCAGATGGGCAGTGCCTTGCACCGCTCGCTGATGACGGCGCAGGAGCAGCAGGCGCGCGAGCAGGCCAAGTTGCAGGCCACGCGCAACGCCCTGCTGGCCGCCATCTCGCACGACTACCGCACGCCGCTGGCCACCATCATGGGCGCGGCCTCGGCCCTGCAGGAGCAGGGCGATCGCATGGACGGCGCGCAGCGCCAGCGCCTGGCCGCCGGCATCGTGGAAGAAAGCGAGCGACTGGCGCGGCTGACCGACAACACCCTGCAGTTGGCGCGGCTGGACTCCCCGGCGGTGGCGCTGCGCTGCGACTGGGAGTCGACCGAAGAGATCGTGGGCGCGGTGCTGCGCCGGGCCCGGCGACGGCCCGAGGGCGGCCGCGTACGCGCCTGGGTGGAGCCCGCCCTGCCCCTGCTGTGGTGCGACGCGATGCTGGTGTCGCAACTGCTGGACAACCTGCTGGACAACGCCCTGAAGTACAGCCCGGCCGAAACGCCGGTGGAGCTGCACGCCATGCGCGACGGCGAACACCTGGTGCTGGCCGTGAGCGACCGGGGACCGGGCATCGCGCCGGCCTGGCGCGAAAAGGTGTTTGAGGTGTTCCAGCGCGGCGACACGGCACCGGAGCAACCACGGGCGGACGGTGGCCGGGGAGCGGGCGTGGGCCTGGCCGTGTGCCGCGCCATCGCTCGCGCACACCAGGGCGAGCTGCTGATGCGCCCGCGCGCGGAAGGCGGTTGCCGCTTCGAGTGCCGGCTTCCACTTCGCGGCGATGGCCCGCCGCCACCGGCCCCCGAGGCGAAGGAGGCACCGGCATGAGCCACCGCGTGCTGCTGGTGGAGGACGACCGGGTGCTGCGCAACTCGCTGCGCGAGGCCCTGTCCATCGAAGGCCACGACGTTCGCACCGCGGCCAGCCTGGCGGACGCGCGGGCGCAGTTGGAGCACTGCCCGCCGGGCGAGCCCATCGACCTGGTGCTGCTCGACCTGGGCCTGCCCGACGGCGACGGCCAGGCCCTGCTGGCCGAGCTGCGGCGCAACGGCGGCACGCCGGTGATCGTGATCTCGGCCCGCGAGGCCGAGGGCCAGAAGATCCGCCTGCTGGACGACGGGGCCGACGACTACCTGGTCAAGCCCTTCGGTATCGGCGAGCTGCTGGCGCGCATGCGCGTGGCCCTGCGCCGCCGCGGGCGCCACAGCGAGCCCGCGCTGCTGCACTACCGCCACGGCCCGCTCGATGTGGACCTGAAGGCGCGCCGAGTGCGGCTGGCCGAGGCCGATGTGCACCTCACGCCCACCGAATACGCGCTGTTGGCCCGGCTGGTGCGCCAGGCCGGCCAGGTGGTGACGCACCGCCAGTTGCTGGCCGATGTGTGGGGCGCCGAACACGTGGAGCAGACGCACTACCTGCGCCTGTACATGGGCCAGTTGCGCGCCAAGCTGGAGGCCGACAGCGCCGATCCGCAGCACCTGTTGACCGAACCGGGTGTCGGATACCGCCTGGCTGAAGCTGAGTAAGCCCCCCTGCGCCGCTGACGCGGCCGTCCCCCCTGCTGCGCGGGGGGACGCACCCTGTGGCCGGGCCAAGCCCGTTCCACGGGGGCCCTGGATCAGACACTTCGCGCCGGATGTGTTTGGGTGTCGCCCTTTCTCCACTTATGCGTTCCTGATGCGCGTCGGCGCATCGTGATGGCCTGTGTTTCCACGGAGCTTTCATGCAGAACCCCGACACCGCCGCCACCGATGCGGCACCCCACCCTGCCGGCCAGCAGGGCCTGGCCGCCCTGACGTTGGCCGCCATCGGCGTGGTCTACGGCGACATTGGCACCAGCCCGCTCTACACCGTCAAGGAAATCTTTGCGCCGCACACGGGCGTGCCGCTGGACGCACCGCACCTGATCGGCGCGGTCTCGACCATCTTCTGGGCGCTGATGCTGGTGGTCACGCTCAAGTACGTGATCCTGATCCTGCGCGCCGACAACCACGGCGAAGGCGGTGGCCTGGCGCTGACCGCGCTGGCCGCCCGCGCGGTGGGGCAGCGCCCTGCCCTGCGCAACGCCTTGCTGCTGCTTGGCGTGTTCGGCGCCACGCTGTTCTACGGCGACAGCCTGATCACCCCGGCCATCTCCGTGCTCGGTGCCATGGAAGGGCTGGAGGTGGTCACCCCCGCGCTCAAGCCGTATGTGGTGCCGGCCACCGTGGCCATCCTGATTGGCCTGTTCCTGATGCAGCGCTTCGGCACCGCGGTGGTGGGCCGCTTCTTCGGGCCCATCATCGTGCTGTGGTTCACCGTCCTCGGTGCCGCAGGCGCCTGGCACATCGCGCAGCAGCCGGCCATCCTGGCGGCGCTGAACCCCCTGCACGCCTGGGAGTTTCTGTCGGGCCGCGGCTGGCATGTCTTCGCAGCGGTGGGCGCCATCGTGCTGGCACTGACCGGCGCCGAAGCGCTGTACGCCGACATGGGCCACTTTGGCCGCAAGCCGATCCAGATCGCCTGGACCGGTCTGGTGATGCCCGGCCTGGCGCTGAACTACCTGGGCCAGGGCGCACTGCTGATGGGCGACCCGTCGGCCATCCAGAACCCTTTCTACCGCCAATTCCCCGAAGCCTGGCTGCTGCCCGCGCTGGTGCTGGCCACGCTGGCCGCCATCATCGCCTCGCAGGCCGTGATCTCCGGCGCCTACTCGCTGACCAAGCAGGCCATCCAGTTGGGCTTTTTGCCGCGCATGCGGGTGCGCTACACCAGCGCACGGGAGAAAGGGCAGATCTACGTGCCCGGCGTCAACTGGGCACTGCTGGTGGGCGTGCTGGCCGTGGTGCTGTTCTTCCGAAGCTCGTCGGCCCTGGCCAGCGCTTACGGCATCGCCGTCACGCTGACCATGATGATCACCACCGTGTTGACCTACTTCGTGGTGCGCGAGGGCTGGCGCATGCCGGCACCGGTGGCGATGGGCGCCACGGTCTTCTTCCTGGCCATCGACGCATTGCTGGTGGCCGGCTGCGCCATCAAGTTCCTCGACGGCGGCTGGTTCCCGCTCACGCTGGGGCTGCTGCTGTTCGTGCTGATGAGCACCTGGCGGCGAGGGCGCGAACTGCTGATGGAGAGCATCCGCCACGACGGCCTGGTGTTGCAGGACTTCATCAACCAACTGGACCCGCGCAGCGTGAACCGCGCAGAGCGCACCGCCGTGTACGCGGTGGCCGACCCCGACACCGTGCCACAGGCCCTGCTGCACAACCTCAGACACAACCAGGTGCTGCACGCACGCAACGTGATCCTCACGGTGCGCTTCCACGACGTGCCCTGGGTGCCGATGGAGCGCCGGGTGGACGTGCAGGCGCTGGACCACGGCTTCTGGCGGGTGCAAGTCAACTACGGCTTCATGAACACACCCGACGTGCCCAAGGCTCTGGAGCTGACCGCCTCGCACGGGCTGGCGGTACCGCTGTTCGAAACCAGCTACTTCCTCAGCCGCGAGACCGTGGTGCCCACGCGGGGCAGCGGCATGGCGCACTGGCGCGAAAAGCTGTTCGCCACCATGAGCCAGAACGCGGGCGGCGTGGTGGAGTTCTTTCGCCTGCCGGGCAACGCGGTGGTGGAACTGGGCACGCGGGTCCCGATCTGAGAGTGAGCTCAGGTCTTCGCCGCCTCGCTGTGCAGCCAGGACAGAAACGCCTCCACCGCCGGGCGTTTGGCGTGGCGTTCGGGGTAGACAGCGAAGTGCGCCTTGACCTGGATGGCCTGGTCCAGGCCGAACGGAGCCTTGAGCTTGCCCTCGCCCAGGTGCCCGCCCGCATTCATGGCGCTCTCCAGCGCAACGCCCAGGCCTTGCGTGGCGGCATCCAGTGACATCTGCGCCCGGTCGAAACGCAGGGCGAAGCGGTCGGGCGAGCGCAGCTTCGTGAAGCGGCCGAACCAGTCGGACCACTGCACGATGCTCACGTTGCTCTGGATCAGCGGCACCTCCAGCAGCTGCTCCACCCGCTTGAGCTTGTGCGCCTTGATGAAGGCCGGGCTGGCCAGCGGCACCAGAGACTCGACGAACAGCGGCTCCACCACCAGATCGCCCCACTGCGGAATGCCGTAGCGGATGTCGATGTCGGACTGGCCGAGCGCGAAGTCGCTGGGCGTGTGCGCGGCCGAGAGGTTGAGCGAGATGTCCGGGTAGGCCTGCGCGAAGCGGTGCAGCCGCGGCATGAGCCAGAGGCTGGCGATGCTGGGCGCCGAGTGCACATACAGGCTGTTGCGGATGCCCTGTCGCAGGTCATCAGTGGCGGTGGCAATCGCGTTCAGCGCCGCGCCCACGTGCAGCCGGTAGTGCTCGCCTGCGGGGCTCAGGCGCACGCCGTGCGCGCTGCGCTCGAACAGGCGCACGCCCAGGTGCGATTCGAGCCGCGACACCTGGTGGCTGATGGCCGAGGCGGTGAGGTGCAGCTCGACCGCGGCCAGCGCGAAGCTGCGGCGCCGGGCCACCGCTTCGAAGGCCTGCAGATTGGCAATGGGTGGCAAAGCGGCCATGGGGTGAACCCTGATGTTGAATGACGTTATGTCATCTTACGCTGACCTTTTATCGCTTGTCATCAGCATGACCGGCTTTGAGAATCCACTTACAACACAACTCAACCCATGGAGACAAGACGCATGCTGCTCAAGGACAACGTGGCCATCATCACCGGCGGAGCCGGTGTCAACGGCCTGGGTTTCGCCACCGCCCGCCTCATGGCCGCCCAGGGCGCCCGGGTCGCCATCCTCGACCTCGAACGCGCCGACCCCGCAGCGGCGGCCGCGCAGATCGGCAACGGCGCCATCGGCATCGTGGCCGACGTGACCGACAAGGCGTCGTGCGACGCCGCCGCGGCGGCCGTGCTCCAGGCCTTCGGCCGCATCGACACGCTGGTGAACAACGCCGGCATCACCCAGCCGGTGAAGACGCTGGAGATCACCGGCGCCGACTACGACCGCATCCTGGACGTGAGCCTGCGCGGCACGCTCTACATGTCGCAGGCGGTGCTGCCCGCCATGCGCGCGCAACAAAGCGGCTCCATCGTCTGCATCTCGTCGGTCTCGGCGCAGCGCGGCGGCGGCATTCTGGGCGGGCCGCACTACTCGGCCGCCAAGGCCGGCGTGCTGGGCCTGGCCCGCGCCATGGCGCGTGAATTTGGCCCGGAGAGCATCCGCGTCAACTGCATCACGCCGGGCCTGATCGGCACCGACATCATCAAGGGCAAGCTCACCGAAGAGAAGAAGGCCGAGATCGCCGAGACCATTCCGCTGGCCCGCCTGGGCCGGGCCGACGACATCGCCGGCGCCTGCGTGTTCCTGGCCAGCCCGCTGTCCACCTACTGCACCGGCATCACGCTCGACGTGAACGGCGGCATGCTCATTCATTGCCCCCCCCGCGCCGCCTGCGGCGTCACCCCCCAGGGGGCGGCACTGGCCGTCCGGCAAAGCCGGCCTGGCGGTGCCTCTGGATTTAGAGAACCCTTCACCCACACCAACGGAGACAAACACCATGCAACGCAAGACTTTCACCCGCACCCTGCTGTCCATCGCCGCCCTGGCCGCCGCCCTGCCGCTGGCCGCGCAGGCCCAGGCCACCAAGCTGACCCTGGGCCACGGCGCCGCGCCGGGCAACCCGCGCCACGAGGCCGCCGTCAAGTTCGCCGAGGTGGTCAAGGCCAAGTCGGCCGGTCGCATCGAGGTTCAGGTCGCGCCGTCGGCCCAGCTGGGTGACGACGCCGCCATGGTGACCGCCGTGCGCACCGGCGCGCTGGACATGACCGCCAACTCGCAGGGCGCCGTGTCGGTGGCCGTGCCCGAGTACGCGGCCTACGGCATGCCCTTCATGTTCTCCACGCCGGCGCAGGCCTTCAAGCTGCTGGACGGCCCGCTGGGCCAGGAGCTGGCGCAGAAGTCGGCCGAGAAGGGCATGGTGGTGCTGGGCTACTGGGACAACGGCATCCGCCACATGACCAACAGCAAGCGCCCGATCAGCAAGGTCGAGGACATGAAGGGTCTGAAGATGCGCACCCCGCCCGATGCGGTGCTGGTGGACATCATGCAGGCGCTGGGTGCCGAGGCGCAGCAGATCAAGTTCGCCGAGCTGTACGTCGCGCTGCAGCAGGGTGTGGTGGACGGTCAGGAGAACCCGCTGGTCAACATCCACGCCAGCAAGCTGTATGAGGTGCAGAAACACCTGGCGCTGACCAACCACCAGTTCCAGATGACGCCCTTCCTGATGAGCAAGCGCACCTGGGATCGCCTGAACGACGCTGACCGCAAGGCCGTGACCGAAGCCGCCGCAGAAGCCACCGCGCTGCAACGCAAGATGTCGCAGGACGCCGACGACAAGCTGCTGGCCGACCTCAAGGCCAAGGGTGTGCAGGTGACCACGGTGGACAAGGCGGCCTTCGCCAAAGCCACGGGTGCGGTCGATGACAAGTGGATGGCCTCGCCCATCGGCGCCTACGTCAAGAAGGTGATCGCAGCCGCCAGGGCCAACTGAGCCCATCGGTCCGATTCACCCGCTGGCGCCGGGTCGTGACCTGACAAGGTGACGATCCAGGCCCTCTGGAGCCCCCATGCAAACCGCACAACGCAACCCCCTGGAAAACGCCATCGTGGCCATCTGCAGCCTGGTGCTGTGGCTGACCACGGGGGTGATCTTCCTGATCCTCACCGCCAACACCGTGCTGCGCTACATCAGCGGGTCGAGCCTGCAATGGGCCAACGAGCTGCCCGAACTGCTGTTCCCCTGGCTGGTGATGGCGGGTGTGGTGCTGGCGGCCGAAAAGGGCGCGCACATCGCCACCGTGTTCCTGGTGGAAGCCGTGCCGCCCGCTGCACGCCGCGTCATCGGCGTGCTGGGCTGGCTGGTCGTGGCCGGGCTCTACGGCACGCTGGCCTGGTCCACCTATTCCATGCTGGAGATCGTGCACGACGAGAAGTCGCCGATCCTGCAGGTGCCCGGCTCGGTCACCTACGGCTGCGTCATGGCCGGCATGGTGATGCTGGCCCTGCTGGCACTGCAGTCCGCATGGCGCGCGTTCCGCTCGGACGGCAGCCTCCCGGCCGCGTCGATCGCCCCCCAGGAAGTCCACTGGTAACCCCTTCGGAGCCCGTTATGAGCGCCCTCATTCTTCTGGTCTTCCTCGCCGGCGCTGTCGCCGCCGTGCCCATCGCGCATGCGCTGCTGATCGCCGCCATGGCCGCTGCCGCCAGCAGCGACCGCGTCCCGCTCGATCTGCTGGTGCAGCAGATGGTGGCGCAGGTGCAGAGCTTCCCGCTGATCGCCATTCCCTTCTTCATGCTCACCGGCGCGCTCATGATGGGCGGCCGCCTCGGCCAGGCCATCATCGGTGTGCTGACCGCCACCGTGGGCCGCTGGCACGGCGGGCCGGCGCAGGTCAACGTGCTGTCGTCCACGATGTTCGGCGGGGTCTCGGGTTCTGCCGTGGCGGACGCCTCGGCCATCGGCGCCCTGGTCATGCCCTGGCACCGCAAGCTGCGCTACCCGATGGCCTTCTCGGCTGCGTCGCTGGCCTCGGCGGCCACCATCGACATCATCATCCCGCCCTCGATTCCGCTGATCCTGTTTGCGCTGAGTGCCAACGCGTCGATCGCGGCGCTGTTCTTCGCCGGCGTGCTGCCCGGTCTGCTGCTGTGTGGTGGCTTCATGTTCGCCTGCTGGTGGGTGGGCAAGCGGCGCAACCTGCCGCGCGAAACCGCTCCGCCCGACCGCGCCGCGTTCCGCCGCAACCTCTGGCACTCGGCCCCGGCCCTGGCGCTGCCCGTGCTGATCGTGGTCTTCCTGCGCTTCGGTTTTGCCACCCCCACCGAAGTGGCGATCCTCTCCACGCTCTACGCCGGCCTGGTCTCGGCCCTGATGTACCGCGACCTGAGCCTCAAGCGGCTGCACCACGCGGTGCTGGAAGCTGGCCTGGCCACCGGGGTGGTGCTGCTGGTGATCATGGCCTCGGCCGCCATCGGCTGGCTGCTAACCTTCGACCAGATGCCCCAGCACATCGCCCAGTGGGTGCAGGAGAACGTGCATGCCAAGTGGATGGTGATCCTGCTGATGAACCTGATGATGCTGTTCATCGGCATGTTCCTGGACCTGCCCGCGGCGGTGCTGCTGCTCACGCCGGTGTTCCTGCCCATGGCCCAGAGCATCGGCATGGACCCGATCCAGCTCGGGATCATGATGGTGGTCAACCTGGCCATCGGTCTCTACACCCCACCTGTGGGCACCACACTGTTTATCACCAGCTCGCTGGCCCGGGTCAAGGTGGGCGAAACCGTGCGCGCCATGGGCCCCTTCTATCTGGTGGCCTTCCTCGTGCTGGCCATCGTGTCCTACGTGCCCGCCGCCATCCTGCGCTGACCCCGGCGCAACCCCTTTAGCTTTCACACAGGAGATTTCCATGACTTCCGCCGCAGACAAACTGCCGGCGCTGGCCCGGTGCGCCCATCGCATCCGCCGCTACGCCGTCCGCATGGGTGAGGTTCAGGGCCAGGGCTACATCGGCCAGGCGCTGGGCTGGGCCGACGTGCTGGCCGTGGCTTATGGCCACGCCCTCAACCTGCAACCGCAGAACCCGGAATGGGAAGGCCGCGACCGCTTCCTGCTCTCGCACGGCCACTACGCCATTGCGCACTACGCGGCCCTCATCGAAGCCGGTGTGATCCCGCAGGAAGAGCTGGAAAGCTACGGCAGCGACGACAGCCGCCTGCCCATGAGCGGCATGGCCACCTACACGCCGGGCATGGAAATCTCCGGCGGTTCGCTGGGCCAGGGCCTGATCATCGGCGTGGGCATGGCGCTGGGCCTCAAGCAGAAGAAGAACCCCGCCTTCGTCTACAACTCCATGAGCGACGGCGAGCTGGACGAAGGCTCGACCTGGGAAGCCGCCATGTCGGCCGCGCACCACCAGCTGGACAACCTGATCTGCCTGGTCGACATCAACAACCAGCAGGCCGACGGCCCCAGCAGCAAGATCCTGGGCTTCGAGCCGCTGGCCGACAAATGGGCCGCGTTCGGCTGGCATGTGCAGCGCATCGACGGCAACGACCTGGCCGCCGTGCTGGCCGCCTTCGACACCGCGCGCCATTTGAAGGAAGCCAAGCCGCGCGTGATCCTGTTCAACACGCTGATGGGCAAGGGCGTGCCCTTTCTCGAAACGCGCGACAAGAACCACTTCATCCGCGTCGATCCGCCCGAGTGGCAGCAGGCCCTCGCCATCCTCGACCAGAACGCCCCCGAAGGAGCCGCCGCATGAACACCGCCGTCGAAAAGAAACCGCGCCTGACCACCTCCGCCATGATCGCCTCCATCGCGGGCGAAGGGCAGCGCGTCAAGGCCGCTCCGTTCGGCAAGGCCCTGGTCGAACTGGCCGCGAACCGGCCCGAGATCGTGGGCATGACCGCCGACCTGGCCAAGTACACCGACCTGCACCTGTTCGCGCAGGCCTACCCCGAGCGCTTCTACCAGATGGGCATGGCCGAGCAGCTGCTGATGGGCGCGGCCGGCGGCATGGCCAAGGAAGGCCTGATCCCCTTCGCCACCACCTACGCGGTGTTCGGCACACGCCGTGCCTACGACTTCATCCACCAGGTGATCGCCGAAGAGAACCTGAACGTGAAGATGTGCCTGGCCCTGCCTGGCCTGACCACCGGCTACGGCCCCAGCCACCAGGCCACCGAAGACGTCGCGATGATGCGCGGCATCCCGGGCCTGACCATCATCGACCCCTGCGATGCACTCGACATCGAACAGGCCGTGCCGCAGATGGCCGCGCACAACGGCCCGGTCTACATGCGCCTGCTGCGTGGCAACGTGCCGCTGGTGCTGGACGAATACGACTACAGCTTCGAGCTGGGCAAGGCCAAACGCCTGGTGGATGGCGACGAGGTGCTGATCATCTCCAGCGGCTTCATGACCATGCGCTCGCTGGAAGTGGCCAAGGCGCTGCAGGCCGACAACATCGGTGTCGCCGTGCTGCACTGCCCGACCATCAAGCCGCTGGACGAGGTGACCATCCTCGCCGAAGTGCTGCGCAAGCCGCGCCTGGTGGTGGTGGCCGAGAACCATTCGGTGGTGGGCGGTCTGGGCGAGGCGGTGGCCAGTGCCCTGCTGCAGAACGGCGTGGCGCCAGCGAAGTTCCGCCTGGCCGGCCTGCCCGACGCCTACCTGGACGCCGGCGCCCTGCCCACGCTGCACGACCGCTACGGCATCAGCACCGAGGTGCTGAGCCAGCGCGTGAAGGGCTGGCTGGGCTGAACGCCCGCACTCCGTTCAGGCGGGCTGCAAACCCGCCCGCGCCGCCGCCACGATCTGCCGCGTCAACCCGTCGAGCACACCCGACGCGGCACGTGCTGTCTGCCAGTGCAGCGGCACGTCCAGTGGCGTGCCCGGCACCAGTTCGACCAGCGAGCCATCGGCCAGTTGCTGTGCGATCATGACCTCGGGGAACATGCCCCAGCCCATGCCAGCCTGCGCCGCGACCACGAAAGCCTGGGGTGACGGCAGCGTGTGGCGCGGCAGCTCCACATGCCGGTGGCACAGCCGGCGCACCCAGTGCGCCTGCAATTCGTCCTTGGTGTTGAACAGCAGGCTGGGCGCCAGCGCCAGGCTGCCCGCGCCCACACCAGCGGCGAAGTGCCGGCCGATGAAGGCCGGGCTGGCCGCCGCCAGGTAGCGCATGATCCCCAGCGGGCGGCTGTTGCAGCCGGTGGCCGGCCGGGCAGCGCTGGTCACGGCGGCCACCACGGCGCCGGTGCGCAGGCGCTCGGCCGTGTGGTCCTGGTCGTCCACGCTCAGTTCCACCAGCACCGGCGCGTTGGCCGCGAAGGCGGCCAGCGCGGGCGCGAACCAGGTGGCCAGGCTGTCGGCGTTGACGGCCACCGGCAGCGGTACCCGCGTCGGCCCGTCGGCCACCAGCGTCGGGAGGGTGTCGGTCAGCTCCTGTTCCAGCAGGCGCACGCGGTCCATGTGCTGGCACATGCGCCGGCCGGTTTCGGTAGGCCGACAGGGCTGGCCCCGCACCACCAGCGCGCAGCCCACGCGCTCCTCCAGCAGGCGGATGCGCTGCGACACCGCCGAGGGCGTGACGTGCAGCGCACGGGCCGCACGGTCGAAGCTGCCTTCGCGCACCACGGCGGCCAGGGCGTTGAGAGCGGCGTAGTCGATCATCAATACAGTTTTTCTAATTTCAATGAAGCAAAGACAGTTTGCCTTTATTGATGGCGAGCGGCAACATGGCGGTCATGACCACCCCTGCCCTCGCCCAGGCCATGCCCGCTTTTGTCCAGGGCCTGCTGCTCTGCTTCGGACTGATCGTCGCCATCGGCGCGCAGAACGCCTTTGTGCTGCGCCAGGGCCTGCGGCGCGAGCACGTGGCGCCGGTGGTGCTGTTCTGTGCGCTGGCCGACGCGGTGCTGATCTCGGCCGGCGTGCTGGGCATGGCCCAGGCGCTGGGCGCCAGCCCGGTGCTGGCCCGGTCGCTTGCGCTGGCTGGTGCGGCCTTTCTGGCCTGGTACGGCTGGCAGGCGCTGCGCCGGGTGTCGCACGCCGGGCAGCTGCAGGCGGCCGAAGGGGGGGCTGGTTTGAGCCGGGGCGCGGTGCTTGCCCAGGCGGCCGCCTTCACCCTGCTCAATCCGCACGTCTACCTGGACACGGTGATGCTGATGGGCAGCATCGGCGCCCAGCAGCCGCCCGGTCTGCGCGGCTGGTTCGTGGCCGGATCGAGCACGGCCAGCCTGGTCTGGTTCTGCGGGCTGGGTTTCGGGGCTCGCTGGCTGGCGCCGCTGTTCCGCAATCCCCGCGCCTGGCAGGTTCTGGACGGCCTGATCGGTCTGACCATGTGGGTGATGGCCGCGCTGCTGCTGCGGCATGCGCTGCGAAGCTTCTGACCGCTGCCGACATGGCTGCCACCCGGGCGCCTGATCGGCCCATTCGAGGCCCCGTCTGGCCGGATGGTGACCTCTCCCACCGAGCACAGCGCGCGCACAATGCGCTGCACCGACGCACGGCGTCTTCGCCCCCTGAAACCCCATGTACCTGCCCGCCGCTTTCGAAGAACGCCGCCCCGAAGTCCTGCATGCCCTCATCGCCGCGCACCCGCTGGGCACGCTGGTGACGCACGGCCCCGAGGGGCTGGACGCCAACCACCTGCCTTTTGAACTCGATACCGCGCAGGGGTCGCACGGCACGCTGCGCGCCCACGTGGCGCGCGCCAACCCAGTGTGGCAACAGGCGGCCGACACCGCCGTGCTGGTGATCTTCCAGGCCGCGGGCGGCTACATCTCGCCCAACTGGTACCCCAGCAAGCCCGAACACCACCGCCATGTGCCGACCTGGAACTACCAGGTGGTGCACGCGCACGGCGTGCTCCGCATCCATCACGATGAACGCTTTCTGCGCGGGCTGGTCGGTCGCCTGACGCGCGAGCACGAGGCGCGCTCGCAGCAGCCCAGACCCTGGCGGATGGGCGACGCCCCGAGCGACTACATCGCCGGCATGCTGCAGGCCATCGTCGGGGTGGAGATCGACATCACCCGCCTGGTGGGCAAATTCAAGCTCGGCCAGAACCGGGAAGCGCGCGACCGGCTGGGCGCGGCCGACGGTCTGGAACGGCTAGGCGCGAATGCCCTGGCCCATGCCATGCAGAGCGCCGGCCCGACAACGGACGACTGAGGGTGGTCATCGGCAACCCGTCACACCGGAGGGCAGCAGCGCCGGGCCGCCCCGGGCCTGCGCGGCTCAGGCGGCCGACGCCCCCACCGGCGGCTTGCCGGGGCGGCCCGGGATCATGCACAGCATGTGGTCCGCCACGCCACCGTCCACCACCAGGTTCATCCCGTTGACGTAGGACGCGGCTTCGCTGGTCAGGTAGGCCACCGCCTGGCCGATGTCGTCGGGGCGACCGATGCGGCCCAGCGGCACCAGGGCCTCGCGCTGCAGCCGCGTCGCATCGTCCTGGTACACCGCCTCGGTCAGCGGCGTGCGGATCATGCCGGGGCAGACGCTGTTGGTGCGGATACCGTCCGGCCCCCACTCCTGCGCCAGCTGGCGGCAGAGCATCACCAGCGCCGCCTTGGCGGGCGAATAGGCGCCGTAACCCGGGTGCGGATGCAAGCCCGACATGGACGCCACCGCCGTGATGCTGCCGCGGGTGCGCAGCAGCGACTCGCGCGCCGCGCGCGCCAGCAGCCAGACCGCGCGCGTGTTGAGCTGGAAGGTCAGGTCCCACTGCTCGACCGGCAGGTCCGCCAGCCGGCCCGGCCCCGAGGCGCCGGCCACACAGACCAGGGCCGACAGGTCGCCACCCTGGGCCAGTGCCTGCGCCACCAGGGCATCGCACTGCGCGGGGTCGGTCACGTCACCGGCCACGCCGTGGGCGTCGACGCCGGCCGTGCGCAGCTCGGCCACCAGCCGGTCCAGGCGCTCGCCCGCCCGCGAACTGGCGACGCTCAGGCGCAGCGGGCTACCGGCGCGGCGGGCGCGCTCGGCCAGCGCCTCGCAAATGCCCAGGCCGATGCCGCCGGTGGCCCCCGTCACCAGGATGTGTTCGGTTGTGCTGTCTTGCATGTGATGAGGTTCCCTGCGGTGCTGCGTTCAATGCATGTAGAGGCCGCCGTTGACGTCGATGGTGCAGCCCTGCACATGGCGGGCGTCGTCGCTGGCCAGGAAGGCGATCACGTTGGCCACGTCGCGCGGCTGCCCGATGATGGTGCCTTCGGGGTAGTCGTGGCCCGAGATGAGCGGTGTGTCGATCACGCCCGGCGCCACACCGTTGACGTTGATGCCGTGCCCCATGCAGGCCTTGGCCAGCGCATAGGTCATGGACAGCACGCCGCCCTTGGAGGCCACGTAGTCCACGCCCGAGGCCACGCCGCCGATGCGCGCGGCCACCGAGGCGATGTTGACGATCTTGCCGCTGCGCTGGCGCTTCATCTGCAGAATGGCCGAGCGCGCGCACAGGTAGGAACCCTTGAGGTTGATGTCCATCACCCGTTCCCACTTCTGCGCGTCCAGTTCCTCGACCGGCAGGTAGGTGCAGACGCCGGCACCGTTGACCAGCACGTCGACGCGGCCGAAGCGTTCGGCGACGAAAGCGAACATCGCCTCGATCTGGTCCGGGCGCGCCACATCCAGTTGGTACGGCAGGCAGGTGCAGCCGGTGGCCGCGGCCACGTCCTGCGCGACCTCGGTGGCACCGGCCAGGTTGAGGTCGGCCAGCAACAGGCCCTGGGCGCCGCGCTCGGCGAGCACGCGGGCGGTTTCCTTGCCGATGCCGCTGCCGGCGCCGGTGATGACGGCGTACCGGCCTTCAAAGGGGAGGTTCATGATGGGTCAGAAAAGAAGGATGGAGGCAGCTCACTGCTTCATGTGCGCCACGATGCCGGTGGCGATTTCGGGGTAGGCGATGATCAGGCCCAGCACCACCAGCATCGCGATCACGAAGGGGATGCTGCTGGCAAAGATCTCGGTCAGCGGGCCGGCGCGGGCGCCGTCCATGCGGGTGCGCAGGCCGTGCATCACGAACAGGTTCATGCCCACGGGCGGGGTGATGAGCGAGAGTTCGACCAGGATCACGGCCAGGATGCCGAACCACACCAGGTCCACCTGCGCGGCGTGCAGAATGGGCAGCAGGATCGGCAGCGTGCACACGATCATGGCCATGCTCTCCATGAACATGCCCAGCACGATGTAGATCAGCGCGATGCACAGGATCAGCTCGATCTGCGACAGGCCCAGACCCCCGATCCAGTTGGAGATCGCCGCCGGCACACCGCCGAGCGAGAGCACGAACTGCAGCAGGAAGGCGCTGACCACCACCAGCAGCACCATGCTGGTGGTCGACGCGGTCGCCAGGAAGGTCTCGCTGAGCATGCGCCGGTTGACCCGGCCCTTGAGCAGCGCCAGCAGGAACGCCCCCACCGAGCCGAAGCCCGCGGCCTCGGTCGGCGTGGCCACGCCGGCATAGATGGTGCCCATGACCATGCCCAGCAGGAACAGCACCGGCAGCACGGCCGTCAGCCCGCGCAGGCGCTCGCCCCAGGTGAAGCGGGTCTCCAGCTTCGGGGCCCGCTGCGGCGAGACCAGCGCGACGCCGAAGATCACCAGCATGAAGGCGGCCATCATCAGCAGGCCGGGCACGATGCCGGCCATGTAGAGCTGGGCGATGGACACCTCGGCCATGATGGCGTAGATGATCATGATCACGCTCGGCGGGATCAGGATGCCCAGCGTGCCGCCGGCGGTGATCGACCCCATGGCCAGCTTTTCGTCGTAGCCGTGGCGGCGCATTTCCGGCAGGGCGACGGCGCCGATGGTCGACGTGGTGGCCACGCTGGAGCCGCAGATGGACGCGAACAGCCCGCTGGCCAGCACGTTGGTGTGCAGCAGCCCGCCGGGCACGCGGCCCATCCATTTGCTCAGGATGGCATACAGCTCCTCGGTCACGCCGCTGCGCAGCAACAGCTCGCCCATCAGGATGAACAGGGGCACGACGATCATGCCGCTGTTGCTGATGTTGTTCCACGGGATCTGGCCGAAGAAGCCCCAGATCTCGCCGATGTGCAGCGCGCCCGCGATGGCGGCCGTCAGCCCCAGCGAGCTGGCGATGTGAAAGCTCAGCAGGAAGCAACCGATGAGCGCGAACAGGGTGGTAACGACAATGGCGGCCATCTCAGATGCCTCCCTCTTCGGCAATGGGCTCCGGGCGCGTCATGGCCACCAGGGTGGTCAGCAGCGCCGTGACGGCAAACACCACAAAACCCACGGTCGACACCGCCTGCGGGATGTAGAGCTGCATCTCGATGATGGACTGCGGCACGGTGGAGCCCATGTCGTAGGACTCCATGGTCAGCAGGTAGGACGAATAGGCCAGTATCCAGGCGAACACGGTCAGCCCGGCCAGCGCCAGCACGCCGAACCAGCGCTTGACCGGCACCGGCAGCAGCGGCAGCAGCACGTCGGAGCGCACATGGGCGCCGGTGACGACCCCCTGGGCCAGCGCCCAGGTGGCGCCCAGCGAGAGGCAGAACGCGGCGATCTGGTCGGAAACGCCGGTGAAGGGGCCTCCCAGCGTGCGGCTGAGCGCGTCGCCGCTCATGTAGAACGCCAGCAGCAAAAACAGCAGGCCGCTGATCCAGGCCATGCCGCGGGCCAGATGCGACATCAGTTGGTGGAGGACATGCACGGGAAGCCTCTTGTCTCTTGTTATGGGAAGAAGGCGTGCGCCGCGCCACAAGCGCGGCGCACCCTGTGCTCAGCTCAGCTTGTAGCCCACGATGGGCGAGAGAAACTCGTTGAACGCCGGCTTGGCGCGCGCACCGGCCCGACCGGCCCACCACGGCAGGATGTCTTCCCGAGAAATACGGGAGAGCTGCGGCACCCACTCGGGCTTGGCCTCCTTGGTCAGGACCATGCCCTTTTCCAGCGCGTAGGCAAAGCCGAGCTGGTCGTTGTCGCTGCCCAGCTTCCAGCCGAGGTCGCTGAACTCCTTGTAGACGTCGGTGAAGATGCTGCGGAACTCCGCCGGCACCTTGGCCAGGCCACGCGTGCCGATCACCACGTACGAACCCATGGGCGGGATGTTCACGTTGGTCATGTACTTGGTGACTTCCCACAGGCTGCTGGCCTTGACGTGTTCGGTGCCGGTGATGGCGCCGTCGATCACGCCGCGCTGCAGCGACGGGTACACGTCCGCCGTGGTCATGCTCACCGGCTCGGCGCCCAGCGCAGTCAGGAAGCGCGCCTGGGCCGGGGCGAAGACGCGGATCTTGCGGCCCTTGAAGGCGTCCAGCGTCTCCAGCGGGAACTTGGTGTACATGAACATCGTGGACCAGCAGAACGAGCCGACGATCTTGCCGCCCATGGCCGCTTCGTTCTTGCTCACCACGTTTTCGGTCCAGGCGTCGTAGAGCCGGCGCGACTGCTGGAAGCTCGTGGAGATGCCCGGCAGATCGCAGGCCTCGATCATCGGGAAGTCACCGGCCACGTAGCCCGGCAGGATTTCGGCCATGTCGATCACGCCCGACTTCAGCACGCGCAGCATCTCGGTACCGCCCAGACCCAGCTCGCCGATGGTGGTGACCTCGATCTCGACCTTGCCCTGGCTGCGCGCCTTGACTTGCTCCTGCAACCACAGCCACTTTTTGTAGGACTCGCCGTTGCGGTGCTGGATCACCGCCTTGAGGGTGACGGGCTTGGCCTGGGCCAGCGCGGGCAGCGACAGGCCCGCGGACACGCCGGCGGCCATGGCCACGCCGGCACCGGTGCGCAGGAACGTCCGGCGGGAGCCTTGCTGCGGCTGGTGCACGGAAGGGGAAACGGTTTTCATCTTGGACTCCTCTGGGTGGAAAAACGGCTCGTCGGGGAGCCATCGGTTGGCCGCCCTGCAGTGTCTGCAAGGCGGGCAATGCAAAAGCGCGCGCCGCCGGAGCGGCTCAGTAGGTGGCGCGGCCGCCGGACAGGTCGTAGGTAGAGCCGGTGGAAAACGAACACTCGTCCGAACTCAGCCAGGCCACGAGGTTGGCCACTTCCTGCGGCTGCCCGGGACGCCCCATGGGAATCTTGGCCAGCACCGTGGCCAGGAGTTCGGGCGTCATCTGATCGATCAGCGGCGTGTGGATCACAGCCGGGGCGATGGCGTTGACACGGATCGGTGTGGTGGCCAGCTCCTTGCCCATCGACTTGGTCAGTGCGATCACACCGGCCTTGGCCACCGAGTAGGCACTCTGCTGCGCATTGCCTTCCTTTCCCGCGATGGAGGCGATGTTGACGATGCGCCCGAAGCCCGAGCGCAGCATCGGTGCCACCACCGCGCGGCAGCAAAGAAAGGCGCTGTGCAGGTTGATGGAGAGCGTGCGCTGCCAGTCCTGCACCGGGTATTCGTGCACGGGCAGCGAAGGCCCGGTCACGCCCACGCCGTGCACCAGCACGTCCAGCCGGCCGAAGTGCGCCTCCGTGCGGCGCATCGCGTCCTGCACGCGGTGTTCGTCGGTGAGGTCCGCCGCCACCGCCAGGCTGCCCGGCAGCTCCTCGCTCAGGGCCTGCACGGCCGCCGCATCGAGGTCGAGCAGCGCCAGGCGCATGCCGTCGCGCGCCAGCCGTTGCGCGATGGCACGGCCGATCCCGCCCGCCGCGCCGGCGATCACCGCCACGCGGTTGTCCATGGCCGCGCCGCTCACGCGAGGGCCCCGCTGCCGCTGCGGTCCAGCGCCTGCGCGGGCTGGCCCTGGTAGAAGCGCACGGTGGCTTTCAGGCCGTCGGCCAGCGAGGTGCGCACCGTGTCGGGGAAGTGCTCGCGCAGGCCGGCTTCGTCCTGTCCCACGGCAATCGGCAGCGCCGGCCCTTCACTGGACAGGCGGGCCTCCGGCACGATGGCACGGATGCCGTCGATCACGTCGTCCACCGAGGCTTCTTCGCCCACCAAGTTGAACACGTGCGCGCCCTGGTGACGCCGCACGGCGGCCTGCACGAACAGCGCGGCGGCGTCTTCCACGTACACCATGCCGCAGCGGCCGCTGAAGGGCAGCACATAGGCTTCGCCCCGGGCGGCGGCCCGGCAGGCCAGGCTGGGTCCGGCGCTCAGGCCGGTGTCGCGCCCCGGGCCGTAGACCACGAAGGGACGGAAACCCACACTGCCGACGCCGGCGTCGTGCCAGTAGGCGCGGGCCGAGCCTTCGCAGGCCAGCTTGAACGCACCGTAGTGGGTTTCGGGCCAGGGCTGCTGGCTGTCGTGCCGGCCGAACACGCCGGCCGTGCTGGCGTAGGCAATGGAGCCGATGCCCTGCTGGCGTGCCGCTTCAAACACGTTGAGCGTGCCGATGAGGTTGATCTCGGCGCCGCGCACCGGCGACCGTTGACAGGCCGGCGTGAGCACACCGGCGAGATGGATGATGGCGTCGCAGTCCTGGGCGGCGATCCCGACGTCCTGCGCCTTGCGCACGTCGCCGACCACCCAGACCATGTCGCGGGCCAGCCGCTGGCCGGCGATCTCCGCCACTTTGCTGCGGTCGCCGACGACGTCGAAAACCAGGGGTTCATGCCCGGCTTCCGCCAGTTGCCTGACGACCCAGGCACCCAGGAAGCCGCTGCCTCCAGTGACCAGTACCCTCATGTTGCTCCTCGAATGATTGTTGTGAAACGCAGGGTGTCTTTCATTCTAGGAACGGGTCATCGGCCGCAACAGACAGCCACCGCAAACATGGAGTTTGCGTTTCGCAAAGTCAGGGGCTGGTGTCCGAGCGCAGGCTGCTGCCCTCCAGAAACAGCTCCTGGACCAGACCACGCAACCAGCGGTGACCGGCGTCGTGGTGGAAGCGTTCGTGCCAGTACTGCTTGACCGTGAACGGCGGCACCGGCACCGGGCAAGGGAACAGGTTCAGGCCGAAACTGCGCGCCAGCGAATGGCCGGTCCGGCTGGGCATGGTCGCGATCAGGTCGCTCGACGACACGATGGCCGGCACACCCAGGTACACCGGCATTTCCAGAAACACCTTGCGCCGGATCTGCGCCCGCTCCAGGGCGGCCGCGAGCATGCGGTGGCCGGTGCCGAGGCTGATTTCGATGTGGCCTTCGCGCGCATAGGCCTCGCAGTCGAGCCGATTGCGCACGCGCGGGTGTTCGGGGTTGACCAGGCAGACCCAGACCTGGTCGAACAGCGCCTGCTGATAGAAGCCGGTGTCCAGTTCGGGGACCAGGCCGATGGCGAGATCGGCTTCGCCACTTTCCAGCAGCGTGCCGGCGTCGGGCCCGAGCTTGATCACCTCCAACTGCACCTGGGGAGCGAGGCGGCGCAGGCTCGCCAGCACATGCGGCAGCAGTGTCAGCATGCCGCCATCGGTGATGCAGACGCGGAACACGCGGTCGGCGGACAACGGGTCGAACGGCTGGGGTTCGGCATTGAGTGAACGCAGCACGCGCAGGGCTTCGCGTACCGAGGGCATCAGTTGCTCGGCACGCGGCGTGGGCAGCATGCCGCTGGGCGTTCTGACGAACAGCGGGTCTTTCAGCGCATCGCGCAACTGGTTGAGCCAGATGCTGACCGTGGGCGCGCTTTGCCCCAGTTGCTCCGCAGCCCGCGCCAGCCGGCGCGTGCTGTAGAGCACCTCCAAAAAACGCAGCAGCTTGA
This sequence comes from Hydrogenophaga sp. NFH-34, assembly GCF_021401345.1. Lineage (GTDB taxonomy): Bacteria > Pseudomonadota > Gammaproteobacteria > Burkholderiales > Burkholderiaceae_C > Hydrogenophaga > Hydrogenophaga electricum. The sequence goes on along the minus strand of NZ_JACBGE010000018.1, from coordinate 617 downwards.
CGTCCAGCAGCGCGTCGTCGAGCGGGTGTCTGTCCGCGCGTTTCATCGGCGAGGGACCTGTGAGCGCCACACGCGATACGGCCGCGCGGGTCAGACGGCGGACGTGGGCGGCAGCGGCACCCAGCCGGGCATGGGCACCGCGCGCACGAGCCGCGTCTCCTGCGCGGTGATCAGGTGGGCCGAAGCCTGCAGGTAGGCCGGAAAGTCGGGGTGGGCATCGCGGGCACGGCTGCGGCGCTCGTAGTCGGCGAAGTCTTCGTAGGCCCACAGGTGCAGGAACTGGTTCTGCGTGCCCACCACGCTGGTGTAGAAACCCACGGGATGCGCCAGCGTCTGCATCAGGATCGGCATGGCCAGGCGGTTGAAGACCTCCAGGAACTCCGGCATCTTGCGGAAAGCGATGGTGTAGACCCGGTGGTCCACCAGGGGGCGGCTCAGGCTGCTGGCGGCGCTGACAGGCCAGGCCAGGGGGGTTGGGGTCGGGTTCATGCGATTACTCCTGCCGTGTCGGCGATGTGGTTGCCCGTGAGGAAACCGAAAGTCATGTTGGGCCCGTGGGTGATGCCCGCACCCGGGTAGTTGCCCCCCATCATGCTGGCACGGTCGTTGCCCACGGC
>NZ_JACBGE010000017.1 GCF_021401345.1 Hydrogenophaga sp. NFH-34 | reverse complement strand
TTTCGATAGCGTAACTGTACAGTGAAGCGACAATGTTTGCAACACTGTTTTACGACTTCTGGCTGGCGTGACATACATCAGCCCATTGTTGGCGCCCACCCGCTTTTACGAATACCCGAAAGAAAAATCCGGCGTCAGTCGTTGCCGAAAAGATCGCGCGTGAACACCTTGTCCCGGACATCCGCCAGGCTGTCGCTCATCCGGTTGCTGATGATGACGTCGGCCTGTTGCTTGAACGTGTCGAGGTCCCGGACGATGGGGGAGTGGAAGAACGTGTCTTCGGACAGGCCTGGCTCGTAGATGATGACCGACACACCCTTGGCCTTGATGCGTTTCATGATGCCCTGGATGCTCGACGAGCGGAAATTGTCCGAGCCGGCTTTCATGATCAGCCGGTAGATGCCCACCACCTTCGGCTGGCGCCGGAGCACGCAGTCGGCAATGAAGTCCTTGCGCGTGGTGTTGGACTGGACGATGGCCTGGATCAGGTTCTGCGGCACCTCGGTGTAGTTGGCCAGCAACTGCTTGGTGTCCTTGGGCAGGCAATAGCCGCCGTAGCCGAAGGAGGGGTTGTTGTAGTGGCTGCCGATGCGCGGATCCAGGCCCACGCCTTCGATGATCTGGCGGGTGTCCAGGCCGTGCGAAGCGGCGTAGCTGTCCAGCTCGTTGAAGAACGCCACCCGCATGGCGAGGTAGGTGTTCGAGAACAGCTTGACCGCTTCGGCTTCGGTCGAGTCGGTGAACAGCACCGGCACGTCGGGTTTGCGCGACCCCTGGCGCAGCAGATCGGCGAACACGCGGGCGCGCTCGGACTGTTCGCCCACGATGATGCGCGAGGGATACAGGTTGTCGTAGAGCGCCTTTCCCTCCCGCAGGAACTCGGGCGAGAAGATCACCTGCGAGCCGCCGGGCAAGGGGCGGAGTTTGGCCACGTAGCCGACCGGCACCGTGGACTTGATCACCATGACCGCTTTCGGGTTGATGCGGGTCACCGTGTCAATGACCGCTTCCACCGACCGGGTGTTGAAGTAGTTGGTCTCGGTGTCGTAGTCGGTGGGGGTGGCGATGATGACGTAGTCGGCGTCGCCATAGGCTTCCTGCGGATCGGTGGTGGCGCGCAGATTCAGCGTTTCATGGCGCAGAAAGTGCTCGATCTCGGCATCGACGATCGGGCTTTGGCGCGCGTTGATCTGGCGCACCTTCTCGGGCACGATGTCCAGCGCCACCACTTCGTTGTGCTGGGCCAGCAGGACGGCATTGGACAGGCCTACGTAGCCTGTGCCGGCAACGGCAATCTTCATGCAGAGCTTTCCATTCTGGGGCGTGGCCGGCTGGAACCGCTCCCTGGGCTGCCGCGCGGCAGGCTGGTTCAGGGGCGTGACTCTGGCAGCCACGTTTGCAGGCGGTCCGGCTCACGCCTCCCGGACTCCGTCGCAGTGGAGGGCGATTCTGCCATAGCCCCTGTTGTCTGTTCGCCACGTTCCGGCACCAGTCCGCCGGTGCGCAGATGCAACACCCGGTCGGCGCGCCCGGCGGCCGTGGCAGCGTGGGTGACGAGCACCAGCGCCGTGCCGTGGGCCCGTGACTGGGCGATCAGCAGGTCCATGATCCGGGCAGCGGTGGCCGGGTCCAGGTTGCCGGTGGGTTCGTCGGCGAGGATCAGGCGCGGCCGGTGCACCAGGGCACGCGCAATCGCCACCCGCTGCAGCTGGCCGCCCGAAAGCTGTGCTGGCAGGCGTGCGCCCAGTCCGGCGAGCCCGACCGCTTCCAGCATGGCCGCGACGCGGGCGGGATCCGGGCGGTTCAGCAGCAGCAGGGGCAGGGCGACGTTCTGTGCCACGTCCAGATGCGGCAGCACGTGAAAGGCCTGGAACACAAAGCCCAGGTGCTCGCGGCGCCAGTGGGCGCGCTGCGCCTCGTTCAGGGTGCCCAGGTCGGTGCCGTCCCAGGTGATCGAGCCTGCGTCCCACCCGTCCAGCGCCGCCAGGCAGTTGAGCAGGCTGGACTTGCCCACGCCCGATTCGCCCACGATGGCGACGAATTCGCCCGGGGCCACCGCCAGGTCCACGTGGGCAAACACCGGCACCTCGCCGTAGCGTTTGGCCAGGCCGTGGACGCGCAGGCTCATGCCGTTGCCTGGCCCGCCGGGGGTATCAAGGTCTGAACCTTCGCGAGCACGGCGGCCAGGGCGTCCGGTGCATCGCCGGGGATCACCACGCGGTCGGGCATGGCGCGCAGCCAGGTGATCTGGCGTTTGGCGAGCTGGCGTGTGGCGAAGATACCGCGATCGCGCAGCGCGGCGGTCTGGGCGACCGTCAGCGGCGCGTCGCCCGCCGCATCCAGCGCTTCCCAGGCCTGGCGGTAGCCGACGCAGCGCATCGATGGCAGGTCGGGGTGCAGGTCGCCGCGTGCGCGCAGGTGCCGCACTTCGTCGACGAAACCGGTGGCCAGCATGGCGTCGAATCGCTGGGCGATGCGCGCGTGCAGCCAGGCCCGGCTGGCCGGCTCCAGACTGAGAAAGGCCCCGGGTGACACCGGGTTGTCGGCGCGCTGGCCGCCGGTCTGGAGGGCCGAAATGGGCTGACCGGAGACCTCGAACACTTCCAGCGCACGCTGGATGCGTTGCGCGTCGGCGGGCGCGAGTCGGGCGGCCGTCACCGGGTCGATGCGCGCCAGCTCGGCGTGCAGGGCGGGCCAGCCGTGAGCCCGGGCGGCGGCTTCGATGCGCGCGCGCACCGCGGCATCGGCGCGTGGCATCTCGTCCAGGCCCTGCATCAGGGCCTTGAAATAGAGCAGGGTGCCGCCGACCAGCAGGGGGGTGCGCTGGCGCGCACGGATTTCGCCGATCAGGCGCCGCGCGTCGCGCACGAATTCGGCCGTGCTGTAGGCCTGCAGCGGGTCGGTGATGTCGATCAGGTGGTGCGGGGCGGCGGCGAGTTCCTCGGGCGTGGGCTTGGCGGTGCCGATGTCCATGCCGCGGTAGACCAGGGCCGAGTCGACGCTGATGATTTCCACCGGCCAGCGGCGGGCGATGGCCAGCGCGGCCGCACTCTTGCCGCAGGCCGTGGGGCCGGTGAGGGCGATGCAGGGAAGCACGGGGACCGCAGTGGTCATGGGTCAACCTGCCCGTGGGGCGGCGGGGTCGGGCATGCGCTGCGGGGCGGGGCGGGCTTCGCCGTAGCGCTGGACCAGGGTCCAGGCGGTGAGGGCGATCAGCACACTCCAGAACCAGACGCCGTGGGTGAGGGGGGTGACGCTGCCCGGATGCTCGGCCAGGCTGCGGCCGAGCCAGCCGCCGGTGAAAAAGGCCGCCACCATCATCAGGAAGCCGCTGAGCGCCGACGCCGCGCCAGCCGCCTGGGGGAAGGGGCCCACGGCGCCGCTCTGGCCGCAGGGCTGGTGCACGCCGTGGCCGAGCATGAACAGGTAGAACGGCAGCATGATCGCCGCCACGTGCTGCACGCCCGCCAGCGCCAGCAGCCCCATGGTGGTGCCGGCGGTCAGCGTGCAGGCGCCGGCAATGGCCACGGTGCGGCGGACGCCGAAACGGGGCAGCAGGCGTCGGCAGAGGAAGGTGCCGACGATGTAGGCCAGCGACATCGTGAGCATCACCAGCCCGTAGGTCGGCCGGGACAGGCCGAGCACCCCGATGAACACGAAGGAGCTGGTGGCCAGGAAGGTGAACAGGCCGCCGTAGGAGGTGGTGGCCAGCAGGGTGTAGGACAGGAAGGTCGGGTGGCGCACGATCTGGCCCCAGGTCCGCAGCAGGGCCACGGGTTCCAGGGCGCGCGGGTTCTTGTTCGGCAGGGTTTCGCGGAAGCGCCAGGCCAGCAGGGCCAGCGTGGCCGCCCCGAAGACGGCCAGCGCCGCCAGGGCCACGCGCCAGCCCAGGTGCTCGGCCAGCACGCCGCCCACGGGGGCGCAGGCGCAGGCGATCACGCCCAGACCGGTGAGCCCTTTGGACATGATGCGCGCGCCGTCGGCGGGGTTGTAGAGGTCGCGCACCACCGCCCGCGCGCCCATCACGCCCGCTCCCATGGCCGCCCCCTGCAGGGTCCGCCAGACGATCAGCGCCTCCATCGACGTGACCGACACCGCGCCGATGGCCGCCACCACGTACAGCGCGGTGCCGCTCAGCAGCACCGGACGCCGGCCGAAGCGGTCCGACAGCGGGCCCCACACGAGTTGCGAGAGACCGAACGCGAGCAGCAGCGCGGTGAGCGTGAGCTGGGCTTGCGGCATGCCGGCGCCAAACCCCTGGGTGATCGAGGGCAGGGCGGGCAGGTACAGGTCGGTGGTGACGGGCTGCAGTCCCAGCAGCAGCGAGAGCACCAGCACGACCAGGGCGGGCGGCATGGGGGCTGCCGCGGCGCTGGAAAGGGGGGACGGGGAGGACATCCGGTCGAGGGTAGCAGATGCCCCGGGCGCCTGCTTTCAGGGCGCCAGTGCGCCCCAGTCGGCCATGGCCATGGGGCCACCGCGGGCGGCGGGAAAGCCATAGCCCAGCACCCAGACCAGGTCGATGTCGCTGGCGCGGCAGGCCATGCCGTCGGTCAGCACGCGCTGGCCTTCTGTGATCAGTGGCATCACGCAGCGGCGCACGATGGCGTCGTCGCTGATATCGGGGGCCGGCGCAATGCCCAGGGCCAGGGCCTCCTCGGCACAGATCCGCTGAAGGTCGGGGTCCGGGCGGTGCTGGCGCCCCTCATACCAATAGTGTCCCCGGCCGCTCTTGTGGCCGTGGCGCCCGAGTTCGGCCAGGCGGCGGGTGATCCGGCGGTAGGCCGGGCCTTGCTCGACACGCTGTCCACGCGCCAGTAGCACCTGGCTGACGAGATCGGTGCCCGCCATGTCCAGGGTGCGGCAGGGGCCGAGCGCAAACCCGAAGGCCTCCAGTGCCGCATCGATGCGCGCGGCCGGCACGCCTTCGAGTTGAAGCGCGTCGACCTCGCGCAGGTAGCCCTCGAACAGGCGGTTGCCGATGAAGCCCCAGGCGTTGCCGGCCAGCACCGGCAGCTTGCCCAGGCGCAGGGCCAGCGCCCGGGCGCGCGCCAGGCTGGCATCGCTGGTGGCCTGGCCTCGCACCACTTCCACCAACGGGGTCAGGTGGGCGGGCGTCAGGAAGTGCATGCCGGCCACTGCCGCGCATGGGGACGACCTCGCGCTGCCGGCCCTACACCCGCAGCACCACCGGTGCGGCCAAGGGCTGCCTGCACACGCACGCAACCCTGATGCACAACGCCATCGCCGCCGGCCCCTGGCTCGACATGCGGCCGGGTGACGCGGTGCTGGTGGTCACGCCCATGTTCCACATCACCGGTCTGGTGATGGGCCTGCTCGCGGCGGTGCGCCACGGCTGCCGGCTGGTGCTGCTGCCGCGCTGGGAGCGGCAGATGGCGGCGCACGCCATCGAACACCGGCGCGTGACGCACTGGCCCAACATCCCGACCATGGTGATCGACCTGCTGGCCATGCCGGGCATCGAGCGGGCCGACCTGTCCAGCCTGCGCTACATCGGCGGCGGCGGCGCGGCGATGCCCGAGGCCGTGGCCGACCAGCTGCACCAGCGGCTGGGCCTGACCTACGTGGAAGGCTACGGGCTGACCGAGACCGCCGCCCCCACGCACACCAATCCGCGCCACGCCGCGCGCCGCCACTGCCTGGGCATTCCCTACGTGGGCACGCAGGCCCGGATCGTGGACCCCGACACGCTGGAGAGCCTGCCGGTGGGCGAGGTGGGTGAAATCCTGGTCAGTGGACCGCAGGTGTTTCGGGGCTACTGGCGCCAGCCGCAGGCCACCGAAGCGGCTTTCGTCGAACGCGACGGCCGGCGCTGGTTCCGCACCGGCGATCTGGGGCGCATGGACGCCGACGGCTACTTCTACATGGCCGACCGCCTCAAACGCATGATCAACGCCAGCGGCTTCAAGGTCTGGCCGGCCGAAGTCGAAGCGCTGCTGCACCGCCACCCCGGCGTGCAGGAAGCCTGCGTGATCGCCATGCGCGACGACTACCGCGGCGAAAGCGTCAAGGCCGTGATCGTGCCGCGCGAGAGCCACCGCGGCGAGCTGCGGCCCGAACACGTGGTCGCCTGGGCGCGCGATCACATGGCGGCCTACAAGGTGCCGCGCTGTGTCGAGCTGGCCGACGCCCTGCCGCGCAGCGCGTCCGGCAAGGTGCTCTGGCGCGTGCTGCAGGCCGAACACGACGCGCGCCCGGCCCGCTCGCCCTGATTTCCCTTGTTCCCGTTCCCCCTCATCACAACAGGAGACCAACCATGCAACGCACTTTTCCATCCCGCCGCCGGACCGTCATCGGCCTGCTGGCCAGCGCCGCCGTCGCCGCCGCCATGCCCCTGTCGGCCAGTGCCCAGGACACACCGGCCAAGATCCTGGTCGGTTTTCCGGCTGGCGGCTCGTTCGACATCATCGCCCGCGTGCTGGCCGAAAAGATCAAGGTCGAACTCAACCGGCCGGTGGTGGTGGACAACAAGCCCGGCGCGGGCGGCCGCATCGCGGTGGACGTGCTCAAGGCGGCGCCCAACGACGGCAGCGTGGTGATGCTTGGCCCCGATGCGCTGCGCTCGCTTTATCCCTTCACGTTCAAGAAACTCAGCTACGACCCGGTCAAGGACCTGGTGCCGATCGGGACGGTGAGCGAATTCGCCTTCGCCATCGCCAGCGGTGCCGACCCCAAGGCCAACACCCTGGCCGATTTCGTGGACTGGGCGAAAAAGAACCCGACCAAGGCCAACTTCGGCATCCCGGCCCGCGGGGCGCCACACCACTTCTTCGGCATCGTGCTGGGCGACGCGATCGGCGTGAAGATGACCGACGTACCGTTCAACAGCACCATCGAATTCCAGACCCTGGTGGCCGAGGCTTCGCACAACCCGGCGCTGCAGCTGGCGCGCAGCCCGGTCAGTCAGCTCATGCGGGCCGGTTACGCGGCCATCGCGCCGGCCCTGCCGCAGTCGGGTGAACGCCTGCTGCAGGCCCATGGCGATGTGGTGGCGGCGCTGGCGGCGGGTGATGCCGAACGCGCCGTGAGCTGGACGCGCAAGCACATGCTGGACTACCGCCGGGGCTGCGAGTTCGCCGGCCTCGACCTGAGCGCGCCGATCCCGCTCAATCTCTGAGGCGCCGCCTCAGCGCAGCCCGAAGAGTTCGGCCAGCGCCGTCCGGTACTGCGACTGGCCCACGGCATTGGTGTTGTGGTGCGAGCCGCCTTCGACCAGCTCGAATCGCTTGGGGCCGGTGGCGGCTTCGAACAGCTTGCGCCCCAGTTCGGGGGCGATGGTGCGGTCCTCGCTGCCGTGCACGACCAGCAGCGGTGACCCGATCCGGGCCACCCGGTCGATCGCCTCGAAGCGCTGGGTGATCAGCGGGCCGACGGGCAGCCAGCCCCATTTGTACGAGCTGACCACGTCCGGAATGGAACTGAACGTGCCTTCGACCAGGGTGCCGGCCTCGTCGTCGACCTGGGACGCCAGTTCGATGGCGATGGCGCCGCCCAGCGAGTGGCCGAAGATGTAGCGCGGCCGGTCGGGATAGCGCCGGGCCAGCCATTCCCAGGCTGCGCGGGCGTCTTCGTAGGCCAGGGCTTCGGAGGGCAGGGTGTGGGTGCTCTTGCCGAAGCCCCGGTAATCGATCGCCAGCACGGAAAAGCCCAGCTCCTGCATGCGCTGCGCGCGGAAGGCCGAGCCGACGACGTTGAAACGCGCGCCATGCAGGTACAGCAGCACCGGGGCCTTGGGGTCCTGTTCCAGCCGCTCGTGGGGGCTCCAGAGCCCGTGCAGGCGCGCCGGCTCCCCGGTTTCGCGCGAGCTGAAGTCGATCCAGACCTCCTGCATGCGCGCGGCGATGTCTTCGCCCCGGCCCCAGCTCCGGTCGGACGGCTGGAAGATCCACACGCGCTGGCGTTCGTCCAGCGAAGCACAGCCGGCCAGGACGGCGGCGGACAGCAGGAGGAGGGCGATGAGGCGCTTCATGCAGAGAACTGACGCCCGGTCGGGCAGAAAGTTCACGGCCGGTTCTTGAAGTTATTGGACGTGTGACCAATAATTCTCGCTCTACCGTTTTCACCATGGCCCGTCCTTCCTCCCAGGCCGATCTGGCCCTGATCGCTGCCGGCCGCCTGCTCTACCCCGCGCACGGCTGTGCCGGCCTGTCGGTGCGCCGGGTGGCCGAGCAGGCCGGTGTGAAGCCGGGCCTGTTTCACTACCACTTCGAGAGCAAGGACGCCTTCCTGACCGCCGTGCTGCAGGGCGTCTACGAAGATCTTTTCAGCGAGCTGAGCGAGGCGGCGAGCGGGCCGGCCGCGCCGCTGGTGCGGCTGAAGGCGGTGCTGCAGCGGCTCGGGCGTGCACTGCGCGAGCGCGGTGAACTGCTGGTGCGGGTGCTGGGCGACGTGGCCCAGGGCGAGCCCGCCGCCCTGGCCTTCGTGCAGCGCAACGCACCGCGCCACCTGGGGTTGCTGACCGGGCTGATGGCCGAAGCCGAGCGGGCCGGGCAGATCGCCCCCATGCCGCCGCTGCGCCGCATGGGCTTCGTGATGGGCGCGGTGGCGGCGCCCCTGCTGGCCGGGCGGGGCCTGCGGGCGCTGGCACTGCAACACCCCCTGATTGTCGACCGGCTCGACGAGGACATGCTCTCGGACGCGGCCACCGAGCAGCGGATCGAAATGGTTCTGGTGGCGCTGTGCGCCGGAAAGGACAAGCCATGCGCTTGAATCGGATGGGCTTGCTGCCGGCTGCGCTGGCGCTGCTGGCGGGGGTGTCGGGCTGCGGCCAGCCCGCGCCGACCGGCTGGTCGGGGTATGCGGAGGGCGACCACGTCTACATCGCGGCGCCGATCGGTGGCCGGCTCGACCGGCTCGCGGTGCGCGCGGGCGACCCGGTGAAGCAGGGCGATCCGCTGTTCGCGCTGGACGCGGAGGCCGAACAGGCGGCGGTCGCGCAGGCCGAGGCCCAGGCCGAGGCCAGCGCCGCCCAGGCGCGCAACACCGACAAGGGGCGGCGCCCCGACGAACTGGCTGCGGTGCGCGCGCAACTGGCGCAGGCGAATGCGCAGGCCGCGCTCGCCCAGTCGGCCTGGCGGCGCCAGAAAGCGCTGGTTGACCAGGGCTTTGTGGCGGCCTCCCAGCTCGATAGCGCCACCGCCACCCTGCGTCAGGCCGAGCAGCGGGTGGCCGAGCTGCAATCGAACCTGCGCGTGGCGCAACTGCCCGCCCGCAGCGACGAGCGCCAGGCGGCCGAGGCCACGGCCGCGTCGGCGCGCGAAGCGGTGCGTGCGGGCGCCTGGCGGGTCGCGCAGAAGCAGCAGGCCGCGCCCGCCGACGCGCAGGTGGCCGAGGTGTTCTACCGCCAGGGCGAGTACGTGGGGGCCGGCCAGCCGGTGGTGTCGCTGCTGCCGCCGGGCGCGGTCAAGGCGCGTTTCTACGTGCCCGAGGCGGAACTGGCCGCGCTGGCGCTGGGGCAGTCGGTGACGCTGTCCTGCGACGGCTGCGGCGCCGCGGTGAACGCGCGCATCAGCCGCATCGCCACCGCGCCCGAGTTCACACCGCCGGTCATCTATTCGAACGCGCAGCGCGCGCGGCTGGTCTACCTGGTCGAGGCCAAACCCGATCCGGCCCAGGCCACGAGGCTGCACCCCGGGCAGCCGCTGGACGTGCACCCCGCCGCCAAGGACCCGTCGTGAACGGTGCGCTGGCCATCGATGTGCGTGGCCTGACCAAGCGCTACGGCGGCCGTGCGGTGGTGGACGGTGTGAACCTGCAGGTCGGCCAGGGCCGCATCTGCGGCTTCCTCGGCCCCAACGGCAGCGGCAAGACCACCACCATCCGCATGCTCTGCGGCCTGCTTCGGCCCGACGCGGGCGAGGGCCAGTGCCTGGGGCTGGATTTCCGCAAGGACGCCGCCGCGATCAAGCGCCAGGTCGGCTACATGACGCAGAAGTTCGGCCTGTACGAAGACCTGTCGATCCGCGAGAACCTGGACTTCGTGGCGCGCCTGTTCGAACTGCCGAAACGCCGTGAAGCGGTGGACCGCGCGCTGGAGCGCCTGGGTCTGCAGGGGCGCCAGCAGCAACTGGCCGGCGCGCTCTCGGGCGGCTGGAAGCAGCGGCTGGCGCTGGCGGCCTGCCTGATCCACGAACCGCGCCTGCTGCTGCTCGACGAGCCGACGGCGGGCGTGGACCCGAAGGCGCGGCGCGACTTCTGGGACCAGATTCACACGCTGGCCGGGCAGGGCATCACGGTGCTGGTCTCGACGCACTACATGGACGAGGCCGCGCGCTGCCACGACCTGGTCTACATCGCCTACGGCACGGTGCTGGCGCGCGGCAGCGAGCAGCAGATCGTCGAGGGCGCGGGGCTGTGTGTCTGGTCGGTCGAGGGCGAACGGGCCGGCGCCTGGGCCGAGCGCCTGCGCGGCCAGCCCGGCGTGCAAAGCGTGGTCGCCTTTGGCAACGCGCTGCACGTGGCCGGGCCCGATGCGGACCGGCTGGCGCAGACGCTGGCGCCCTTGCAGGCCGAACCGGGCCTGCGTGTGCAAGCCAGCCGCGCCACGCTGGAGGATGTGTTCATCGGCCTGTTCGACCGCGCGCAGGACAACTTTGCTCCGGGCGCCCCCGGGAGGCCCCAGGCATGAGCCGCTTTTCGCCCGCCCGCACCTGGGCCGTGTTCCTCAAGGAATTCCAGCAGATGCTGCGCGACCGCCTGACCTTCGCCATGGCGGCGGGCATTCCGGTGCTGCAACTGGTGCTGTTCGGCTACGCCATCAACACCGACCCCAAGGGCCTGCCGACGGCGGTGGTGGCGGCCGACGCCGGGCCGCAGGCGCGCAGCCTGGTCGCGGCGCTGCAGAACAGCGGCTACTTCAAGGTGGTGCACCAGGGCACCTCGCCGGCCGAGGCCGATGCGCTCATGGCCGACGGCGAGGTGCAGTTCGTGGTCGAGATCCCGCACGACTTCAGCCGCTCGGTGGTGCGGGGCGAGCAGCCGGCGGTGCTGGTGGCGGTCGACGCCACCGACCCGTCGGCCTCGGGCAACGCCATTGCCGCGCTGGGCCAGATGGGCACGCAGGCGCTGGCTCACGACCTGGTCGGCCCGCTGCGCCCATTGCAGAAGGGGGCGCCGCCGTTCGAGCTGCGCATCCACCGCCGCTACAACCCCGAAGGCCTGTCGCGCTACAACATCGTGCCCGGCCTGATCGGCACCATCCTGACCATGACCATGGTGATGCTGACCAGCCTGGCGATGACGCGCGAGCGCGAGCGCGGCACCATGGAAAACCTGCTGGCCACGCCGGTGCGGCCGTTCGAGGTGATGGTGGGCAAGATCCTGCCCTACGTGGTGATCGGCTACGTGCAGCTGGGCGTGATCATCGGTGCCGCCCTGCTGCTGTTCGAGGTGCCGATGGTCGGCAGCTTCGCGCTGCTGATGGCGATGATCGGTGTCTTCATCGTCGCCAACCTCGCGGTCGGCTTCACCTTCTCCACCGTCGCGCGCAACCAGTTGCAGGCGGTGCAGATGACCTTCTTCTTTTTCCTGCCCTCGATGCTGCTCTCGGGCTTCATGTTCCCGTTCCGGGGCATGCCGCCCTGGGCGCAGCACCTGGGCGAGGTGCTGCCGCTGACACATTTCCTGCGCATCGTGCGCGGCATCATGCTCAAGGGCGCCGAGGCGCCCCAACTCTGGGGTGAACTCTGGCCGATGCTGGCCTTCACCGCGGTGGCCGGGGTGATCGCGCTCAGGCGCTACCGGCAGACGCTGGACTGAAGCGGGCGTTCGGCCCGCTTCGGTGGCCTGGCTGGCAGCGCGCCAGGCCGGGGGCGGTCGGTTTCAGATCACGCCCTGGGCCAGCATGGCGTCGGCGACCTTCACGAAGCCGGCGATGTTGGCGCCGTCGATGTAGCTCACGCGGCCATCGGCCTGCCGGCCGTGCGCCAGGCAGGCGGCGTGGATGCCCTGCATGATCTGCAGCAGGCGGGCGTCCACTTCCTCGCGCGGCCAGGCCATGCGCTCGGCGTTCTGGCTCATTTCCAGGCCCGACGTGGCCACCCCACCCGCGTTGCTGGCCTTGCCCGGCGCATACAGGATGCCGGCGGTCTCGAAGGCCTTGGCCGCTTCGATGGTGGAGGGCATGTTGGCGCCCTCGGCCACGCACTTCACGCCGTTGGCGATCAGGGTGCGCGCGTCGTTTTCGTCCAGTTCGTTCTGCGTGGCGCAGGGCAGGGCCACGTCCACCGGCACGTGCCAGGGGCGCACACCGGCCTCGAAGCGCGAACCGGTGCGGGCGGCGTAGTCGCTCACGCGGCCGTACAGGTGGTTCTTCACCTCCATCAGGAGCGCGAGCTTTTCAGGCGAGAAGCCTTCTTCGTCGATCACGGTGCCACTGGAGTCCGACACGGTGATCACCCTGGCACCCAGGTGCATGGCCTTTTCGACCGCGTACTGCGCCACGTTGCCCGAGCCCGAGACGCTCACGCGCAGGCCCTGGAAGTCCATCTGGCGCGTCTTGAGCATTTCCTGGGCGAAGTACACCGTGCCGTAGCCCGTGGCCTCGGGGCGGATCAGCGATCCGCCGAAGCTCAGGCCCTTGCCGGTGAACACACAATCCGCGCGGTTGGTCAGCTTCTTGACCATGCCCGCCATGTAGCCCACTTCGCGGCCACCGACGCCGATGTCGCCGGCCGGCACGTCGGTGTCGCTGCCCACGTGGCGGAACAGTTCACCGGCAAAGGCCTGGCAGAAGCGCATCACCTCGGCCGGGCTCTTGCCCTTGGGATCGAAGTCCGAACCGCCCTTGCCACCGCCCATGGGCAGGGTGGTCAGCGCGTTCTTGAAGGTCTGCTCGAAGGCCAGGAACTTGAGCACCGACAGGTTGACCGAGGGATGGAAGCGGATGCCGCCCTTGTAGGGGCCGATGGCCATGCTGTGCTGGATGCGGTAGCCGCGGTTGACCTGGACCTGGCCGTGGTCATCGACCCACGACACGCGGAACATGACCACCCGCTCGGGCTCGACCAGGCGCTCCAGCAGGCCCTGTTCGGCGTATTTCGGGTGGGCCGCAATGAAGGGCCAGAGGCTTTCCATCACCTCGGTGACGGCCTGGTGGAATTCTGGTTGGCCCGGATTGCGCTGGGCGACGTGAGCGAGGAAGTCGTGAACCGAGGTGTATTTCATGGTCATGCCTGTTTTGGTGCATGACATTATGAAAAAACCGCATTTCGCCAGGCAAAAATGCCTTGTTTTGGGGCTCTATGTCTTTGTGTGGTGCCATTTTTGGGTATGCGAAACCCTGAATGGCCCTTGTTTGGTGCCTCAGCGCCCGCGCAGGAAGAGCGCGTCCAGGTCCCTCATGCCCAACTGGCGCCAGGTGGGGCGGCCATGGTTGCACTGGTCGCTGCGCTCGGTCACTTCCATCTGGCGCAGCAGGGCGTTCATTTCGTCCAGCGTGAGGCGCCGGTTGGCGCGCACCGCGCCGTGGCAGGCCATGGTGGCCAGCAGCTCGTTGCGGGCGCGCTGCACCACGGTGCTGGCTTCGTGCTGCGCCAGTTCGCCCAGCACACTGCGCGCCAGGGCCACCGGGTCGCCCGCCGACAAGGTGGTGGGCACGGCGCGCACGGCCAGTGTCTTCGGCGAGAACGGCACGATTTCCAGCCCCAGCTGGGCCAGCACCGGGGCCGCGCTCTCGGCCGTGGCGACTTCTTCGGGCGTGGCGGCGAAGGTGGCCGGAATCAGCAGCGGCTGGCTGGCGACCTGGTGCGCGTCGAGTTGCTGCTTGAGGCGCTCGTAGACGATGCGTTCGTGCGCCGCGTGCATGTCGACCACCACCAGGCCCTGTGCGTTTTCGGCCAGGATGTAGACGCCGTGCAACTGCGCCACGGCCCGGCCCAGCGGCCATTCGCCGTCGGGCAGTGCCGGGGGGGCCGGCAGGCTGTTCGGCGAAGGGGCTGCAGCGGGCGCCGCCACGGTGTCGACAGGCGCGAATGACGCCGCCGGAGCCGCCGGTTGCCACAGGGCTTGCAGATCGTTCACGCGCTGGCCGATTTCAGGCGCGCTGCGCTGCCAGGGCAGGGGCTGCTGCCGCGCCACGGGCGCCAGCGCCGGGGCCCATTCGGGCGCGGGCGCGCCAGCGGTCGGCAGCCCGCCCGTTGGCGGCAGGGCGGGGGCGGTGGGCAGCACCGCGTGCGCGGTCGAGCGCGGGGCGGCGAGGGCGCTTTCCACCGCGTGGCGCACGGCTTGGTGCACCTCGCGGCTGTCGCGGAAGCGGACTTCGATCTTGGTCGGGTGCACGTTCACGTCGACCCGGGTCGGATCGATGTGGACGTACAGCGCGTACACCGGCTGGCGGTGGCCGTGCAGCACGTCTTCGTAGGCGCTGCGCGCGGCGTGGGTGATGACCTTGTCGCGCACGAACCGGCCGTTGACGTAGGCGAACTGCCAGTCGGCGCGCGATCGCGCGGCGTCGGGCACACCGGCGAAACCCCAGACCTGCAGCCGCTGCACGCCGCCCGCCAGTGCGGCTTCACCGGGCACGGCGTCGGCCGGCCAGTTCACGGCCACGGCCTGCTCGACGAAGTCCTCACCCAGCACGTCGGCCAGACGGCGGCGCAGCGCGTCCAGGGTGTGCTCGCCGCCGGCCAGGTCGGGCGCCACGGCGCGCCACTGCGCGACCAGCTTGCCGTCGTGCCAGATGGCAAAACCCACTTCGGGCCGCGCCAGCGCGTGGCGGCGCACGGCCTCGATGCAGTGCGCCAGTTCGGTGCTTTCCGATTTCAGGAACTTGCGCCGCGCGGGGGTGGCGAAGAACAGTTCGCGCACTTCCACGGTGGTGCCGCGGGTGCGGGCGGTGGGCTGCAGTTCGCCGCTGCGGCCGTCCAGCAGCCAGCCGTGCGCGGTGGCGCCGTCGTCGGTGCGGGTGAGGATGCTGACTTCGGCGATGGAGCAGATCGCCGCCAGCGCTTCGCCCCGGAAGCCCATGGTGTCGACCGCTTCCAGCTCCTGGAGGCTGGCGATCTTGCTGGTGGCGTGGCGCTTGAGCGCGGTGGGCAGCTCGTCGCGCAGGATGCCCACGCCGTCGTCTTCGACGCTGATCAGGCGCACGCCGCCGGCCTGCAGCCGCACGGTGATCTGGGTGCCGCCGGCGTCCAGCGCGTTGTCCACCAGTTCCCGCACCACCGAGGCCGGGCGCTCGACCACTTCGCCGGCCGCGATCTGGCTGATCAATTCGTCGGGCAGCTCCCGGATGGGACGGCGGGGCGGGGCGGTCAGGGGCTGGGGTGCGTTCACGCGTTCATTGTAAGAACGGCTCGCCGGGGCCATGGCCGCTGCAGGGATAATCGCGCGCCATGGAACTGGTAATGATGCTGATCGACTTCATCCTGCATGTGGACAAGCACCTGCAGGCGTTTGTGCAGACCTACGGCGCCTGGGTCTATGCGCTGCTGTTCCTCATCATCTTCGTCGAGACCGGGCTGGTCGTCATGCCCTTCCTGCCGGGCGATTCGCTGCTGTTCATCGTCGGGGCGCTGTGCGGCGCCGGGCTGATCGACTACCCGCTGGCGGCCGGCCTGATGCTGTTGGCCGCCATCGCGGGCGACCAGCTCAACTACAGCATCGGGCGCTATTTCGGCCCCAAGGTGTTCCAGTGGGAGAACTCGCGCTTTTTCAACAAGAACGCCTTCAACCAGGCGCACAACTTCTACGAGCGCTACGGCGGCGTGACCATCATCCTGGCGCGCTTCATGCCGTTCATCCGCACCTTCGCACCGTTCGTGGCGGGCGTGGCCGAGATGACGCGCAGCAAGTTCACCGCCTACAACGTGATCGGTGCCCTGATCTGGGTGATCGGCCTGACGGCCGCCGGGTACTGGTTCGGCAACCTGCCCTGGGTGCAGGCCAACCTGAGCAAGATCATCTGGGCGCTGATCTTCGTGCCGGGCCTGATCGCCATCATCGGAGGCTGGCGCGCCAGCCGCCAGAACAAGGCGGCCTGATGCGGCCCGCTGCCGCAGGCCATGGGGAGGCGTTACCGGCCAGCATCCTGCTGCTGGAGCACCCGAAAAGCCCGTCCCGAGACAGCACCTACCTGGCCCGTTTCCTCCTGGAGGCCTGGGAGCCGCGCTGCCGCGTGGTGCGCCATGCGGACCCGCGCGATGTGCCGGCGGCCGACCTGCTGTTCATGCACGTCGACCTGTCGGTGCTGCCGCGTGATTACCAGGCCGTGGCCGCCCGTTTTCCCGCGACCGTCAATGCAGGGCTCACCGACATCCGCAAGCGCCGGCTCAGTCACCACCAGGTCTTTCGCGGTGACGGCTACACCGGGCCGGTGATCGTCAAATCCAGCCTCAATTACGCGGGGCAACCCGAGCGCCGCGCCGCGGGCGAAACACCGCCGCCGCGGTCGGCCTCGGGCCATGTCATCAGCAGCAAGGCCGACTACCAGGTTCTGCCCTCGGCCGACGACGTTCCCGACGCCTGGTGGGACGATGAGCAACTGGTGATCGAGCGTTTTGTTCCCGAGCGCCACGACGGCCAGTATGTGCTGCGCGAGTGGTATTTCCTGGGCGACGCGGAATTCACCCGCGCAGAAACCGCCCCCTATCCGGTCATCACCAGCGGCGATTACCGGCCCGATCTGGTGCGCGAGATCCCGCCCAATCTGCGCCGCTTCCGGCGCCAGTGGCAGATCGACTACGGCAAGATCGACTTCGTGATGCACCAGGGCGAGGCCGTGATTTTTGACGTCAACAAGACGCCGACCGTGGCCCGGCCCGACACCGAAGCCGCGCGGCGCCTGGTTGACACGCTGGCGGCGGGACTCGGTTCCTTGCTGGCGCGGCAGCGCGCCGACTGATCGCGGCTTGGCCGCCTGCGTGCCGGGCGGGTGGCGGCGGCAACCCGGCGGTGATCGGCCGCCGGATGTTTACAGCGTGCGCGTGCGGGCCAGCGGCGGGTTTTGCTGGAAGTAGCGCACCACGCCGCGCAACAGGGCGTCGGCCAGGTCGTTCTGGTAGGCGGCGCTGCGCAGGCGGGTTTCTTCGTCGGGGTTGCTGATGAAGGCGGTTTCGACCAGCACGCTTGGGATGTCGGGGGCCTTGAGCACCGCAAAGCCGGCCTGTTCGACCTGGGGCTTGTGCAGCTTGCCGACGCGGCCGACCTCGCCGAGCATCGCGGTGCCGACCTTGAGGCTGTCCTTGATCTGGGCCGTGGTGCTCATGTCCAGCAGGGCACGCTGCACGGTGGCGTCCTTGCTGCGCACGTTGAGGCCGCCCACCAGATCGGCCGCGTTTTCCTTGTCGGCGATCCAGCGCGCCGCGGCGCTGCTGGCACCCTTGGTGCTGAGCGCATAGACACTGGCGCCTTGCGGGCGTGCCGTCATGAAGGCGTCGGCGTGGATGCTGATGAACAGGTCGGCCCGGACACGCTGGGCCTTCTGCACGCGCACATTCAGCGGCACGAAGAAGTCGCCGTCGCGGGTCAGGTAGGCGCGCATGGGGTTGCCGTTGATGCGGGTGCTGTTGATGCGGTCGCGCAGCTTCAGCGCGATTTGCAGCACGACGTCCTTCTCGCGCGTGCCGCCCGGCCCGATGGCGCCCGGGTCTTCGCCGCCGTGGCCGGGGTCGAGCGCCACGAGGATCAGGCGCTCGGTGCCCGATGAGCTGCCGGGGGGGGCGGTCTTGCCGCGGCGCGTGCTGGCGGGCGGCGGCGCGGATGGGGCTGCGGCGGCCGTGGCCGGTGGCTGCTGGCGTTCGCGCTCGGCGATCAGCTGACCCAGGGGGTCTTCGGCGGCAGGCGCACCGGCGGTGCCCGGTTCGCGCAGTGCCGACAGATCCAGGCCCAGCAGACGCGCGGCGCGCTCGCTGCTGGCATCGGTGTCGCGCATGTACTGCGCCACCAACTGGTCCAGCGGGTCGACGGCGTGTTGCGGGTACAGATCGAGCACGAGTCGGTGCTGGTAGGCCGCCACCGGCGTGAGCTGGAACACCTGCGGTCGCACAGGCTGCTTGAGGTCGAGCGTGAGCCGGGCCACGCCCGGGCCGGCCGGTGTCACGCGCACGGCGGCCAGATTGGGGTCGTCCGTGCGCAGCTGGCTGGCCAGGCTTTGCAGGCTCTCGACCAGGTCCACCCCTTCGATGTCGGCGACCAGTTGGCGCGGGTTGTCGGTGCGTGTCGATCGCAGGCGCAGCGCGCCGTCGGATTCGATGGTGACGCGGGTGTAGTCGGGGGCGGGCCACAGGCGCACGGCGATGACGGTGGCACCCCAGGCGATGTGCTGCCGCCCGATCAGCAGGATCAGCAGGCCTGCGCGCAGCAGGTGGCGCCGTGCGGACGGGGGTGCCGTCATGAGTGGGCGGCCTCCAGCAGTTGCTGGCCAGCCGGTGTGTGGGCGAGCAAGGTCACGCGGCGGGCGGGGGCTTCAGCGGTGTCCGGATGGGCCATGTCGTGATCGGGGGAAAGGGTCAGTTCGGCATCGACCACGCCCATCAGGCCGGTGGCGCGTTCGGGCCATTCCACCAGCTTGAGGCCGGGGCTGGCGAAAAGTTCGCGGAAACCGGCATCCTCCCACTCGCGCGGGTCGGTGAAGCGGTAGAAGTCGAAGTGCCAGATGGACAGCGTCTCGCCGGGCTGCAGCAACGGGCACGCGGTGCTGCTGTGCGGCTCGACCACCGCGTAGGTCGGGCTCTTGATGCGGCCCTGCACGCCCAGGGCGCGCAGCAGGTGGCGTACCAGCGTGGTTTTGCCGGCGCCCAGGTCGCCGTGCAGCACGAGGGTGGCGCGCACAATGGCCGGGCAGGCGGCCAGGCGCTGCGCGAACGCGGCGGTGTCGGCTTCGGTGGCCCATTGGGTGGACCACGCGGCCGGGGGCGTTTCTACAATGCGCGGGTCATGAAACCCGGTCTGGATGCTGCTCAACTCGTCTCACGGATTCAGGCCTGGGGCCGGGAACTGGGATTCTCCCAAATCGGCGTGGCGGGCGTGAATCTTTCGAGCGCCGAACCCGGTTTGCAGGCCTGGCTGGCGGCGGGCTTCCACGGTTCCATGGACTATATGGCCAGCCACGGGCTCAAGCGCGCCCGGCCCGCCGAGCTGGTGCCCGGGACCGTGAGCGTGCTCACGGCGCGCATGGACTACCTGCCGCGCGACGCGGCGCCGGACTGGACCGAGCGCGAGCTGGCGCGGCTGACGCGCCCGGGCGAGGCGGTGGTGTCGGTCTACGCCCGGGGGCGCGACTACCACAAGGTGTTGCGCCAGCGCCTGCAGAAGCTGGCCGAACGGCTGGCGGTTGAGGTGGGGCCTTTCGGGCACCGCGCCTTCACCGATTCGGCGCCGGTGCTCGAGGCGGAACTGGCGGCCCGCAGCGGCCAGGGCTGGCGCGGCAAGCACACGCTGGTGCTGCACCGCGAGGGCGGCTCCCTGTTCTTTCTGGGCGAGGTGTATGTGGACATCGCGCTGCCGCCCAGCGAGGCCGTGTCCTCGCACTGCGGGGCCTGCAACGCCTGCGCCGAGGCCTGCCCGACCGGGGCCATCGTCGCGCCGTACCGGCTCGATGCGCGCCGCTGCATTTCCTACCTCACCATCGAACACGCCGGGCCGATTCCGCCCGAGCTGCGGCCGTTGCTGGGCAACCGCATCTACGGCTGCGACGACTGCCAACTGGTGTGCCCGTGGAACAAGTTTGCGCGGCGCAGCGCCTTGCCCGATTTCGATGAGCGCCCGGGTCTGGCCGGTGCGGATCTCGCCACCTTGCTGGGCTGGTCCGAGGCGGAGTTCCTGCAGCGCACCGAAGGCAGCCCGATCCGCCGCATCGGCCACGAACGCTGGCTACGCAACGTGGCCGTGGCCCTGGGCAACGCGCTGCGCCAGCGCGAGGACGCGGCCTGGCGCGCAGCGCTGGCCGCGCGCGCCACGCACCCGAGTGCGCTGGTGCGTGAGCATGTGGACTGGGCGCTGGCGCAAAAGCCTGTCGGCGGCTGAGGCCGGCGGGCCGGCAGCATTTCACAATCGGTTGCCTTCTGCGGGGTTTCTGGGGGAACGGAGGGCGTGGCGCCGCTATCATCGTCTGCATGAACCTGCTCGCGTCGATGCACGATCTTTTGCTGCGCTGGGGGCAGCAGGTGCTGGCCGCCTGGCGCGCCTGGTGGCAGGTGATGCTGATCGGTGCCCAGATCGTGGTGCTGGCGCTGTCACCGTCCAGCTACGACCGCCCCGCCGAGCGCAGCGCGGTGCTGTCGCACCTGTACCGGGCCAGCGCGCCCTTGCTGACCTGGTTTCTGGTGCTTTCGGCCCTGGTCAGCCTGGTGCTGATCCGCATCGTCGTGGCCACCGCCTTCAGCTACGGGTTGTCGCAGTACGCGCTCGAAGTGCTGGTGCGCACCCTGGTGCTGGAGCTGATCCCGCTGTACACCGCGCTGTTCGTGGCATTGCGCTACACCATGCCGGAGGCCCAGCGCATCCGCCGGCTGCTGGCCGACCAGCACCGCCGCGGCGTGTATCACGAGCCGCAGACCCTGCTGCGCGAGCAGATGCTGCCGCGCGCGCTGGCGGGCGCGTTTTCGGTGTGGTTGCTGGCGGCCCTGAGTGGCCTGACGGCACTGGTGCTGACCTATCTGAACGTCTACGGTTTTTCGCCCTGGGGGCTGGCCGCCTACAACCGGGGCGTGGGCAGCGTGTTCACGCCGGCGGTGTCGCTGATCTTCGTGCTCAAGACCCTGTTCTTCAGCCTGGCGGTCGCCTTTGTGCCGATGGGATCGAGCGCGCAGCGCGACGTGCTGGGTGGCTATTCGCGCCGCAGCGACATTTCCGAGTTTGCCCGCCTGCTGTCGGTGCTGCTGCTGCTCGAAGTGGTATCGCTGCTTGGCAACTATTACTGACACCGCCCCCCCCATGACCCAGCCACCTGCTTCCCCCGAACCCGGCACGCCCGAGTCGGTGCGCAACCTCGAATTCAAGGCGGCGTTGCTGCTGCTGCTCATGCTGCTGCTCGTGGCCGGTTCGGCGCTGTATGTCATGTACGCGCGTGGGGTGTTCGAGCGCACGCAGCGCCTGGTACTGATCTCCGACGATTCCGAAGGGGTGGCCACCGGCATGACCATGACCTTTGCCGGCTTTCCGATCGGCCGCGTCGCGCGCATCGATCTGGCGGACGACGGCAACGTGCGCATCCTGGTGGACGTGCCCACCCGCGACGCGCGCTGGCTGCGCACGTCCAGCATCTTCACGATGGAAAAGGCGCTGGTCGGCGGCACCCGCATCCGGGCCTACAGCGGGGTGCTGAGCGATCCGCCGCTCGAAGACGGGGCCGAGCGGCACGTGCTGCGGGGCGATGCGGCGGCCGAGATCCCGCAACTCGTGGCGCAGGTGCGCGACCTGCTCACCAACCTCAACCAGATGACGGGTGCGGACTCGGCCCTCAATCAGACCCTCGCCAATGCCCTGGTGGCCACCGAGCGCCTCAAGGGGCCGCAGGGCGCGATGGGGCTGCTCATGGGCAACGAGGCCGACGCGCGCAAGGTGGGCGAGGTGATCGATCGCGCCAACACGCTGCTGGCGCGTGCCGACGGTCTGACCGCGCGGCTGGATTCGCTGGTCACCAACGCCGACCGGCAGGTCTTCGGCCAGGACGGTGGTGCGCCGGGCAGCGCGGCCGGCGGGGGGCTGGTGGGCGATGCGCGGGCCACCGTGCAGCAGCTCAACGGTCTGCTCACCGACACCCGCGGCAGCCTGCAGAAGGTGGATGCTCTGCTGGTGGAAGCGCAAGGCATCGCCAGCAACACCCGCGAAGCCACCGCCGACCTGGGCCTGCTGCGCGCCGATGTCGAGGCCAGCCTGCGCAAGGTCGAGGGCCTCATCAACGACCTCAACCGCAAATGGCCGTTCAAACGCGAAACGGAAATCACCTTGCCATGACCCCCATGCGCCCGAACGCCTTTGGGCGGCTTGCCCTGGCCATACTCCTGACCACCGCTGTGCTCGCCGCCTGCAGCAGCACACCGCCGCCGCCCGACTGGCAGATGAACGCCCAAAGTGCGGTCGAGCGGGCGGCCGATGCCTGGCTTGCCGGCAACGACCGGGTGGCGCAGGCCGAGATCACGCGCGCGCGCAGCGAGGTGGCGCGCACCGGCCAGCCAGCGCTGGCTGCGCGGCTGGAACTGGCGCATTGCGCCACGCGGGTGGCGGCGCTGGTTTTCGACGCCTGCGAAGGCTATGCACCGCTGGCCATTGATGCGGCGGCGCCGGAGCAGGCCTATGCCCGTTATCTGCAGGGCGAAGCGGGCAGTGCCGACGCCGAGCGCCTGCCGTCTGCCCAGCGCCCGCTGGCCCAGGCCAGCCTGGCGGGGGCGGGCACCGATCTGGCACCTGCACTGGCCCGCATCGATGACCCGCTGTCGCGCCTGGTGGCGGCTGGTGTGCTGCTGCGGCGTGGACAGGCCAGCCCGGCAGTGGTGGCCGATGCCGTGGCGACCGCTTCGGCCCAGGGCTGGCGCCGGCCTTTGATGGCCTGGTTGCGTGTGCAGCAGGAGCGCGCGCGCAGCGGCGGCGGCGCAGAGGACGATGTGCAGCGGCTGCAGCGCCGCATCGAGCTGGTCGGTGGGCCATCGCCGACGAAGTAAGCCCCGGCCCGTCGTACCGGCGAAAGAAAACCCGGCGCCTGGGCAGGGGCCGGGTGGAGAGGCATCTGCGGTGTGGGCAGATGCGGGGCTGGTGCTGGCTCAGCCGTTGCAATCGCCCCGGACAGCGGCCGGGATGTAGCAGCTGGAGCCACCTTTGGCCTGGCAATTGGTGACAGCACCCACTTCCGCTTCGGCGTCGGAATCGTCCTTGGCGACGCCAATGACGCCATTGGCGCTCAGGGCAATGGCACCGCAGACGCCGTCACCCGAGAAGGTCAGAACCACGTCGCAAGCGGTGGTGCCGCAGTTGCGAACCGCTTCGGAACGGGCCTGGCCTTCGGTGGTCGCATTGACGTAGATCGCGGCATCCCCGGTGGCGGGGTTGTAGGCGATGGCCCCGTTGGGGGTGCCTTCGTTGCTGCCGCCGCAGGCGACGAGAAGGCTGGCGGAGGCGGCCAGTACGGCCCATTTCAAGCTTGGCATCACGGTGCGAACTCCTCTGTGACAGTTGTGTGTTCCGGTAACTCGGCTGGGCACATTGTCGCCCAGTCGGGGAGGTGGTCAACCTTTGCGGGGCGCTTCGGGGTGATGCGACCGGCCAAACGTGGTGGCACCGCATCATCGGGCCGGTTTTGTCAGGCGATGTCGAGGGTGTGGAAGCCGAAGCGGCCCTGGCGGCGGTCGGCGAAATAGTGAATCAAGGTTTCGCGCACCGTGCGAAAGGCGATTTCTTCCCAGGGAATCTCGGCTTCGGTGAACAGGCGCGCTTCCAGTGTCTCGTGGCCGGGGTTGAAGCGGTCGCTGAGCAGGCGGGCGCGGTAATACAGGTGCACCTGCCCCACACGCGGCACGTTCATGAGCGTGAACAACTCGCCCATCTCGATGAGCGCGCCGGCCTCTTCGTCGGTTTCGCGCCGGGCCCCCTCGGCGGTGGTTTCGCCCAGTTCCATGAAGCCGGCCGGCAGCGTCCACTTGCCCCAGCGGGGTTCGATGTTGCGCTTGCACAGCAGCACGTACTCGCCCTGTTCGCCCCAGACCGGCACGGTGCCGACCACATTGAGCGGGTTCTCGTAGTGAACCGTCTGGCACACCGTGCAGATGGCCCGTGGTTTGGTGTCGCCGTCGTCGGGCAGCCGGTAGACCACGGCGGCGCCGCATTCCCGGCAGTGTTTGATGGGGTTGCGCTGCATGCCAAGGAGTGTAGGGGCAAAAAAAAAGGGACCTTGCGGTCCCTCGGAAACAGCGCGAAGGCTCAGGCCTTCTTGCCGTGTTTTTCGATCAGGGCCTTGGCGGTTTCCAGCAGTTGTTTGCCGTTGAAGCCACGCTTGTCCATGTCCTGCACCCACTCGACCTCGACCAGGCGCGCCTTGCGCTTGAATTCCTGGGCTTCGGAGGCGGGGATGGTGTAGATGGTGTTGCCTTGTTTGACCGCTGCTTCGCGGCCGGCGGCGTCACCACCTTGCTGCACCTTGCCCAGCCAGGCCGAGGTCTCGATGCCGGAGTTCTTGTCGATGATGGCCTTGAGGTCGGGCGGCAGCGAAGCGTACTTGCCCTTGTTCATCGCCATCACGAAGGTGGTGGTGTAGAGCGCGCCGCCTGCCGGCTCGAATTCGCTGTGGAACTTGGCCAGCTCGTGCACCTTGACCGAGGGCACGACTTCCCAGGGGATCACGCAGCCGTTGATCACGCCCTTGGACAGCGCGTCGGGGATTTGCGGCAGCGGCATGCCCACGGGTGTGGCACCCAGGTAGCCCAGCATCTTGGTGATCTGGCGGGTCGGGCCGCGCACCTTGGAGCCTTGCAGGTCGGTGGCGGTCTTCACCAGCTTGTCGCGCATGTGGAACATGCCGGGACCATGCACCTGCAGCGCGATGGGGTGGACGTCCTTGAACTCGTCCGCCGCCACGGTCTGAACGTATTCCCAGTACGCGCGGGACGTGGCTTCGGCGTTGTTCATCATGAACGGCAGCTCGAACACCTCGATGCGGGGGAAGCGTCCCGGGGTGTTGCCCGGCAGGGTCCAGACGATGTCCACCACGCCGTCCTTGGCCTGGTCGTACAGCTGCACCGGTGAGCCACCCAGCTGCATGGCGGGGTAGGCCTCGAACTTGATGCGGCCATCGGAGTCCTTGGTGACCTTGTCCATCCACGCCTTGTGCATGTTCAGCCACACGTTGGACTGCGGTGCCATGAAGGTATGGAACTTGAGGGTGACGCTTTGCTGGGCGAAACCCACCAAGGCCGGCGCGCCCAGGGCAAAGGCGGCGCCAGATTGGAGAAGGGTGCGGCGTTGGATCATCGAAGGTGTCTCCTGAGGGGTCCGGGTGGACCGGTTGGTGAGGCAATTTACCCGTGCCGATTCACTGGCGGTAGAGGTCAAACCCTTGGAGAAGGGTGGATAGGCCGTTTACCGATGAGAAATGAATTCGGATAGGTGAAATTATGTCCGAACGCTGCCGCGGGTAAACCCTTGGTTCAGCGAATCGAGACCACCAGGCTTTCCAGGCCCTGCACATGGGCCTGCAGCACGTCACCGCTGACCACCGCTCCAACCCCCTCGGGCGTGCCCGTGTAGATCAGGTCGCCCGGTTGCAGCGCCCAGGCCCGTGACAGGTGTTCGATGGTCTCGCCGATGTTCCAGATCAGCTTGGATACCGTGCTGCGCTGCCGGTCCTGGCCGTTGACCTGCAGCCAGATCGGCGCCTGGGCCACGTCGCCGGCGTCGGCCACCGGCGTGATCGGTCCGATCGGTGCCGACTGGTCATAGGCCTTGCCGATGCACCAGGGGCGGCCCTGTTTCTTCATGTCGTTCTGCAGGTCGCGGCGGGTCATGTCCAGGCCGACGGCGTAACCGAAGATATGGCGCTGGGCATCCTGTGCTGCGATGTTGCGCCCGCCCTGGCCGATGGCGACCACCAGCTCCACCTCGTGGTGCAGGTTGTGGGTCAGGCTCGGGTAGTCGATGGCGATGGTCTGCCCGGCTTCGGCCGCCACGATGGCGTCGGCCGGCTTGAGGAAGAAGAACGGCGGCTCGCGGCCGGTGAAGCCCATTTCCTTGGCATGTTCTTCGTAGTTGCGGCCGACGCAGTAGACGCGGTGCACAGGGAAGCGCTCGGTGCGGCCCATGACGGGCACGGAAACCACCGGTGAAGGGGCGAAGACGTAGCTCATGAAGGGGCCTTTCGGGTAACCCGGGTGTCTGGGGAGAAGGGGCGTGAGAAGGGCGGCGCGCGATCCGCCCGGCCTGCGCACCAGTATAGGCAGCCGCCGGGGCGCACGGGTGCGGGCATCAGCTGCGCGCGAAATACTCGCGCCGCTCGAATTCCACCTGATCCTCGGCCTGGGCATGGCGCTCGGCTTCGTGGCGCTTGATGCGGTCCAGGTAGGTCACGAAGGCCGGCCCCAGTCCGCGCACCAGCACCGGATCGGCGGCCATCGCCGTGAGGGCGTCGGGCAGGTTGGTGGGCAGCAGGCTGCCGTGTTCGGCATAGGGCGTGAGCGTGGCCGGTGGTGGCTCCAGGCGGCGCTGCAGGCCGTCGAGGCCGGCGTGGATCTGGGCCGCGATGTAGAGGTAGGGGTTGGCGGCCGGCTCACCCGCCCGGTTTTCGATGCGCGTGGCGGTGTCGCCGGCGGCCCCGACCACACGCAGCATGGCGCCGCGGTTGTCGGCCCCCCAGATGGCCGACTGCGGTGCCAGCGCATTCGGCCGGAAACGCGCGAAGCCGTTGACCGTGGTGGTGCACAGCGCGGTCATGCCATGGGCGTGGTCCAGCAGGCCGGCCAGCCAGTGGGCGCCGGTGTCGGCCAGGGTGTGGCGGGCGTCCAGCGGCGTGCTGCCGGAGGCCGGCTGATCGCGCACGAAGGCGTTGCCGCCGGAGGCCAGATCCGTCAGCGACTGGTGCAGGTGCCAGCCGCTGGACATGATGTTCGGAAACGGCGGCCGGCACATGAAGGTGGCGTGGTAGCCGGCACGTTGCAGGGCCTGGCGCACGCCGTTGCGGAACAGCACCATCTGGTCGGCCGCGGTGAGCGCGTCGGTGGCGTCGAACACGGCCTCCACCTGGCTCGGCCCGAGCTCGATTTCCAGCGATTGCAGCGGCAGCCCGAGTGCCTGGGCAGTGCGCATGACGATGGCCAGCGGCTCGTCGGCCATGTCCGAGAGCGCCTCGGCGTGCAGGTTGTAGCCCGGGTGGATCATGGCCACTTCAGGCGCGGGGCCGGGCCAGGCGGCCGCCTGCGGCGACAGTGCAGCGGGCGTTTCCAGCAGGCGATAGATGTGGAACTCCACCTCCAGCCCGGTGCGCAGGCCGTGGCCGGTGCCCGACAGGGCGGCCAGCGCGTCCTGAAGCACGCGCCGGGTGTCGAGCGGAACAGGCGTGCCGTTGGCGAACCAGGGCTGGCAGCGCAGCCAGCCGGTGCCCGCCTGCCAGGGCAGGGCCACGAAGCTTTGTGGATCGGGCAGCAAGACGAGGTTGGCCGCGCCAGCGAAGCCAGGCAGATCGTCCATACCGCCAGCCTCGAAGACTTTCCAGGCGGTGCGGTCGGCGGTGTCTTTGAGCATCAGGGTACCGACCATGCCCACGCCTTCGCGCAGGGCCCGCACGGCCGCGTGGGCCATCAGGGTCTTGCCGCGCAACTGGCCGTGCACGTCGCACCAGCTCAGGCGCACGCGGTCGATGCCCGAAGCCTCGATCAGGGCCGCCAGTTGGCGGCAGGCAGCTTCGCGCGCGCTGTCGTGGATGCCGCAGCGTTCGGCGAACGAAGGCGCACTCATTTCGCCGGGGCCAGGTCTTCGGCGGGCGTGTGGACGGCCGGGTTCTGCCACGGGGCCTGCGCGCGCCGGCGCTGCACCGCCTGCTGCCACCAGGCTTGCCAGGCCTGGGCCGGTGCGAAGCCGTCGACCGTCTCGGGGCCGTGGATGAGGCCGTGCAGCGCGGGATCGGCCTGGCCGGGCGGCGTGCCGCCAGCGGCCACGGTGTCGATGGCGTCCAGCAGCATGCGCCGGTGCGCCGCAATCACCTTGTCGGTGGTGCCCAGGTGTTCGCGTGTGCGGTCCTGGATGGCGCCCATGCTTTCGCAGGCCCACTGGTCGTGCACGTTGATGTCGTCTTCCCCCATGCCCAGGTAGGTGCGGTTGGCCTGTTCTTCGGGGTTGAAGCCCCAGTCGTTGTGCCGTCCGGTTTTGGGCACGAAGCCCGGCAGGGTGACGCTGCCCAGGCGCTGGTTGCGCATGGTGGTCTTGTCCACCGGGTCGGTGAAGCTGGTGAAGAAGGCGTACCAGTAGTTGTGGGTATCGTCCACGGGCACGTGCATCTGGGTGATCGTCATGGTCTCCGACAGCGGGATCACGAAGGTCTGCGGGAACACCGCATTGGTGACCCGCACGTGCGTCAGCGCGTCGGTCATCGGGCGCAGGGCCGTCAGTTGCAGGCCATAGGGCCGGGCTTCGCAACGGATTTCGGGGCGCCCGAATTCGCGCATCACCCGGGTCATGGGCCAGCGCTCGCCACCCACCTCGCCAGCGCTGGCGCCGCGGAACTGTTTGCCGTAGGTGTCGTCGAGCGAGCCGTCCTCAAAGAACCGGTGCAGGTAGGACGCATGCGCCGGGTCGATGCCCACTTCGAAGGCCTGCAGCCAGTTGCAGTGCCACAGGCCCTTGAAGGCAAAGGTGTGTGTGCCCGGGGCTTCGAAGCAGTCCAGCGCTGGCATGGGAGGAGGCGTCTGGCCTTCGGGGCCGAACCAGCCGAACAGCACGCCGCTGCGCTCGGTCAGCGGGTAGCTGCGCTGGCGGATGCGGGTGCACAGCGTGCTGCCCAGCGGCTCGGCCGGGGTTTCGGTGCACTGGCCCGTGACGTCGAATTTCCAGCCGTGGAAGGGGCAGCGCAGACCGTCGCCTTCGTTGCGCCCGTAGGCCAGGTCGGCGCCCCGATGGGGGCAGTCGCGGTCGAGCAGGCCGAAGCGGCCCTGGGCGTCGCGGAACAGCACGAAGTCCTGGCCCAGCACCCGCACGGCCTTCACGGGGCGCACCGCCATGCGCGGGTCGAGGGCTGGATCGAATTCATCCAGCAGGGCCACGGGTTGCCAGTAGCGGCGCAGCAGTTCGCCGCCGGGGGTGCCTGGGCCGACCCGGGTCAGCGTGTCGTTCTGTTCGGCTTTCATGAGCCTTGTCTCCGTCTTTGTATCGAGGGTGTGCACCCGAAGCGCGCAGTGTGCCCCAGGGGCTGGGTTTCTGCTGTCCCGGTTTATCCTATCCGCATGAAGCTGTACAACTACTTCCGCTCCTCGGCGTCGTTTCGTGTGCGCATCGCGCTGGAGCTGAAAGGGCTCGCCTACGACTACGTGCCGGTCCATCTGGCCAAGGGCGAGCACCGTCAGCCGGCCTACGCCGCACTGGCCGCCGACGGCCTGGTGCCGCTGCTGGAACTGGCCGATGGCACGCGCTTGTCGCAGTCCATGGCCATCATCGAATACCTCGACGAGACCCATCCGGCTCCGGCGCTGCTGCCAGCCGATCCGGTGGCGCGCGCCCGGGTGCGGGCGCTGGCCCAGACGGTGGCTTGCGAAATCCACCCCCTCAACAACCTGCGCGTACTCAAGTACCTGGTGGGGGTGCTCAAGGTGGAGGATGACGCCAAGAACACCTGGTACCGGCATTGGGTGCGCACCGGCCTGGAGGCGTTCGAGCGCCAACTGGCCCAGGGGCCGTCCGCGCCGTTCTGCCATGGCGAGACGCCCACGCTGGCCGACTGCTGCCTGGTGCCGCAGATCTTCAACGCCCGCCGTTTCGATAGCCCGCTGGACGGGCTGCCGCTGACCATGGCGGCATTCGAAGCCTGCATGGCTTTGCCGGCTTTCCAGAAAGCCCAGCCTTCGGCCTGCCCGGACGCGGAAGCCTGATGGCCGGTTCCGATATGGCCGCTGGTCGGGCCTGGACCGGCATCGGTATCGTGCCGGACTGGCCGGCGCCAGCCAATGTGCATTCACTGTTCACGACGCGCGAAGGCGGGGCTTCGGCAGCACCCTTCGACAGTTTCAATCTCGGCGACCATGTGCGCGACGAGCCGCTGGCCGTGCAGGCCAATCGCCAGGCGCTGGCGGCCAGGCTGGGTGCCCGCCCGGTGTTCCTGCAGCAGGTGCACGGCGATGGCGTGGTCCGGCTCGGGGCAGGCACCCCCGATGGCACGCAGGCCGATGCCTGTGTGGCGACGGAGGCCGGCATCGTCTGCACCATCATGGTGGCCGATTGCCTGCCCGTGCTGTTCACCGATGTGCGCGGGGCCGTCGTGGCCGCGGCGCACGCGGGCTGGCGCGGGCTGGCCGGCACCGACGGCCAGGGTGTGCTGGAGGCCACCGTGGCCACGTTGACCGAGGCCGGAGCCCGTGCCGACGAGCTGCTGGCTTGGCTGGGGCCGTGCATCGGGCCTGCGCAGTTCGAGGTGGGGCCTGAGGTGCGGGCCACCTTCGTGGCGGCCGATGCCGCAGCCCACGCGGCGTTCGTGCCTTCGGCGCGCGAAGGCAGGTTCCTGGCCGATCTGCCGGTGCTGGCCCGGCAGCGCCTGTGGGCCTTGGGGGTCACGCGCCTCTATGGCAACGATGGCACCGACCCCTGGTGCACCGTGTCACAGGTTTCGCGGTTCTTCTCGCACCGACGCGACGCGGCCCGGCTCGGCAGCACCGGCCGCATGGCCGCCTGCATCGGGCTGGCCTGAACGGGCTTCGCGCGCTTCGGGACCTCCGGCTTCTGGCACGGCGCTTGCTGCCTGTCTGGCCTGTTCCTCAGCCGCTTCGCAGGCCCGGATGGCCCGTTTGCGGTGGGGGGTGTTCATCAGGTAAACCACCAGTCCCAGCGGGAGCAAACCGTAAAGAAAAAAGGTGACAATGGCTCCGAGCACACTCCCGGTGGTGTTCGATGCTTCGGCCACTGCCATCATCAAAACCACGTACAGCCAACCGATCACGACGAGATACACATCACCACCTGCACAACGGGGAGAAAGACCGTCAGCTTGCTGGAAGCTGCGGCGCCCACACTGGGGAAAACCCGGAATCTTTCCCAGCGGGAAACGATCATAAGGCGCAGGCCTTGCACGGAGACAACGCATGAACACATCAGGGAAATCCTCTCACCAGCCGTGGCTCGACGCGGCACAGCAGTTCCAGCAGGGTTTGCTGAACCAGTGGCAGCAATGGGCCCAGGGTGGCCTGGGTGCGGGCGCAACGCCCGGGGTGTCGGGGGCTGATCCGCTGGCGATGTTCCGCGCCTTCATGCCCTCGGGCAACGGCCAGGCCAACCCGTTCGGCATGCCGCTGGGCGGGATGGGCATGCCGGCCATGGGCGACCTGTTTCAGCAGGTGGCGGGCCAGTCGGTACGGTTCGATCCGGCCCGGTTGCTGGAAATCCAGAACAGTTATCTGCAAGAGGTGGCGCTGCTCTGGAACCAGGGGCTGGACGCCAAGCCCCAGGGCGACCGCCGATTCGCCAGCGATGCCTGGGCCAGCAACCCGGTCGCGGCATATTCCGCCGCCGTCTACCTGCTGAATGCCCGCACGCTGATGGCGCTGGCCGAAGCGGTGGAAGGGGACGGCAAGACCAAAGCCCGGGTGCGCTTTGCGGTGCAGCAGTGGATCGATGCGAGCGCGCCGAGCAACTTCCTGGCGTTCAATGCCGAAGCGCAGAAGAAGGCGCTGGAGACCCAGGGTGAAAGCATCGCCAAGGGCGTGGCCAACCTGCTGCACGACCTCAAGCAGGGGCACGTGTCGATGACCGACGAAAGCGTGTTCGAGGTCGGCAAGAACGTGGCCACCACCGAAGGGGTGGTGGTGTTCGAAAACGAGCTGTTTCAGCTCATCGAATACAAACCGCTGACGGCCAAGGTGCACGAGCGGCCGTTCCTGCTGGTGCCGCCCTGCATCAACAAGTTCTACATCCTCGACCTGCAGCCCGACAACTCCTTCATCCGTTACGCGGTGGAGCAGGGGCACCGCACCTTCGTGGTGAGCTGGCGCAACCCGGACGAATCGCTGGCGCACAAGACCTGGGACGACTACATCGAAGACGCGGTCATGCGCGCCATTGCCGTGGTGCAGGACATCGCCGGTGCCGAGACCATCAACGCGCTGGGCTTCTGTGTCGGCGGCACCATGCTGGGCACCGCCCTGGCCGTGCTGGCCGCACGTGGCGAACAGCCGGTGGAAAGCGCCACCTTCCTGACCACGCTGCTCGACTTCAGCGACACCGGCGTGCTCGATCTGTTCATCGACGAAAGCTTCGTCAAGTTCCGCGAAGTGCAGTTCGCTCAGGGCGGCCTGATGCCCGGGCGCGACCTCGCCACCACCTTCAGCTTCCTGCGTCCGAACGACCTGGTCTGGAACTACGTGGTGGGCAACTACCTCAAGGGCGAGACCCCGCCGCCGTTCGACCTGCTGTACTGGAACAGCGACAGCACCAACCTCCCGGGCCCCTGGTACGCGTGGTATCTGCGCAACCTGTACCTCGAAAACCGGTACACGAAGCCGGGCACGGCCACCGTCTGCGGCGAGAAGATCGATTTCCGCCAGGTCAAGCTGCCGGTCTACATCTACGGTTCGCGCGAAGACCACATCGTGCCCATCGGCGGAGCCTACGGCAGCACGCAACTGCTGCCGGGCAAGAAGCGTTTCGTCATGGGTGCCTCGGGCCACATTGCCGGGGTGATCAACCCGGCGGCCAAGGGCAAACGCAGCCACTGGATCGGACCGGCGGGCAAATTCCCGGCGAAGGTCAGCGAGTGGATCGCCACCGCCACCGAACACCCGGGCAGTTGGTGGGGCGACTGGGCCGCCTGGCTCAAGGGCCACGCCGGCAAACAGATTGCCGCCCCCAAGACTTGCGGCAAGGGCAAGACCTACGCGGCCATCGAACCCGCACCTGGGCGTTACGTCCAGGCCAAAGCACAGTGAAGCCACGCTTGGCGCACTGAGCGGCTGGCTTGTCCGGGTTTTGACCTCGACAGGAACGCTCCGGCGGACCGGCGAAGCCGGTTCCGTGGGGCCCCGGACAGCCGGTAAGCCGCTCACCTCCCCCTTCATCGACCCTCAAGGAGCCACACCATGGAAGACATCGTCATCGTTTCCGCCGCCCGCACCGCCGTCGGCAAATTCGGCGGCTCGCTGGCCAAGACGCCGGCCACCGAACTGGGCAGTACCGTCATCAAGGCGCTGCTGGCGCGCTCAGGCTTGCCGGCCGACGCCATCGGCGAGGTGATCATGGGCCAGGTGCTGGCCGCGGGTGTGGGCCAGAACCCGGCCCGCCAAGCCATGATGAAAGCAGGCCTGGCCAAGGAAACCCCGGCGCTGACCATCAACGCCGTCTGCGGCTCGGGCCTGAAAGCCGTGATGCTGGCGGCCCAGGCCGTGGCCTGGGGTGACAGCGAGATCGTGATCGCCGGCGGCCAGGAAAACATGAGCGCCAGTCCGCACGTGCTCAACGGCAGCCGCGATGGCCAGCGCATGGGCGACTGGAAGATGGTCGACACCATGATCGTCGACGGCCTGTGGGACGTCTACAACCAGTACCACATGGGCATCACGGCCGAGAACGTGGCCAAGGCCCACGGCATCACGCGCGAGATGCAGGATGCGCTGGCGCTGGGCAGCCAGCAGAAAGCGTCCGCCGCGCAGGATGCGGGCAAGTTCAAGGACGAGATCGTCGACGTGCTGATTCCGCAGCGCAAGGGCGACCCGCTGGTGTTCAACACCGATGAGTTCATCAACAAGAAGACCAGCGCCGAAGCCCTGGCGGGCCTGCGTCCCGCTTTCGACAAGGCCGGCTCGGTGACGGCCGGCAACGCTTCCGGCATCAATGACGGTGCTGCCGGCGTGGTGGTGATGAGCGCCAAGAAAGCCGCCGCCCTGGGCCTGACGCCGCTGGCCCGCATCGCCGCGTTCGGCACCAGCGGTCTGGACCCGGCCACCATGGGCATGGGCCCCGTGCCGGCCACGCAGAAAGCCCTGGCCCGCGCGGGCTGGAAGGCGGCGGACGTGGACCTGTTCGAGCTCAATGAAGCTTTCGCTGCCCAGGCCTGTGCGGTCAACAAGGTGCTGGACATCGACCCGGCCAAGGTCAACGTCAACGGTGGCGCCATCGCCATCGGCCACCCCATCGGCGCATCCGGTTGCCGCATTCTGGTGACGCTGCTGCACGAGATGCAGCGCAGCGGTGCCAAGAAGGGCGTGGCCGCGTTGTGTATTGGTGGCGGCATGGGGGTTTCCCTTGCTGTCGAGCGCTGAGTTCACGGTTACAGTGATTTGAGGCGGCCTTTCTCAGAAAGCCGCCACACGCCGATTCAACGCTACCCATTTCATAGCAATCGGTCCGAGAGGGCCACAGAGGAGCACACACCATGAGTGAGAAGATCGCATACGTCACGGGAGGCATGGGAGGCATCGGCACCGCCATTTGCCAGCGCCTGCATCAGGAGGGCTTCAAGGTCATCGCCGGCTGCGGCCCGACGCGCGATGCCCAGAAGTGGCTGGACGAGCAGAAAGCGCTCGGCTTCACCTTCTACGCCTCGGTCGGCAATGTGGCCGAGTGGAATTCCACGGTCGAGGCTTTTGCCAAGGCCAAGGCCGAACACGGCCCCATCGACGTGCTGGTGAACAACGCCGGCATCACGCGCGACCGCATGTTTCTGAAAATGACCAAGGAGGACTGGGATGCGGTGATGAGCACCAACCTCGACTCCATGTTCAACGTGACCAAGCAGGTCGTGCCCGACATGGTGGAACGGGGCTGGGGCCGCATCGTCAACATCAGCTCGGTCAACGGCGAGAAGGGCCAGGCCGGCCAGACCAACTACTCGGCGGCCAAGGCCGGCATGCACGGCTTCACGATGGCCCTGGCGCAGGAACTGGCCACCAAGGGCGTGACGGTCAACACCGTGAGCCCGGGCTACATCGGCACCGACATGGTCAAGGCCATCCGCCCCGACGTGCTGGAAAAGATCGTCGCCACGGTGCCGGTCAAGCGCCTGGGTGAGCCGCGTGAAATCGCCTCCATCATTGCCTGGCTCGCCAGCGAGGAGGGCGGTTATTCCACCGGCGCCGACTTCTCCGTCAACGGCGGTCTGCACATGGGTTGAGGCCCGCAGGCATCGGTCCCAAAGCCCCGCTTCGGCGGGGTTTTTTTGTGCGCTTATCGGTCACTGGGTACCGGTGGCGACGCCGAGCCGGTTTGCTGGGCGGGCTGACCGGGCAGGGTGAAATAGATGGTGGCGCCCACATCCACCTGTCCCTGCGCCCAGATGCGGCCGCCGTGCCGCAGCACGATACGTCGTACGGTGGCCAGGCCGATACCGTCGCCCGGGAATTCGCGGGCTGAATGCAGCCGCGTGAAGGGCTGGAAGAGCTGGTTGGCGCGGGCCATGTCGAAGCCGGCACCGTTGTCGCGCACATGGAACACCGTCGTGCCATCGTCCTGCGTGACAGCGCCGACTTCGATGTGGGCCGGATCGCGTCCGGCGCTGTACTTCACCGCGTTGTTGATCAGGTTCTGCAGCACGCTGCGCACCAGGTGTTCGTCGGCCCAGGCGCTCATGTCGGGGGCGACCTCCCACTGCAGATGGCGCTCCTTCTGGTCGACGGCGAACGCCATGCAGATGTCCCGCGCCATGCCCGACAGATCGAGCCAGGTGCGCTGCACCGGCATTTCGCCGATGCGGGAGAGGTTGAGCAGGCTCTCCACCATGTGAGCGAGCTGATGGGCCGATTTGCGCGCGCGTTCGAGCAGGTCGCGGGCACCGGGCTGCAGACAGGAGCCCGCTTCTTCCAGCGCGAGTGCCATATAGGCTTCCACCGCCCGCAAGGGCGCACGCAGGTCGTGCGAGACGGTGTAGTTGAAGCGGCGCAGCTCTTCGGCCGCATCGTGCAGTTCGCGTGTGCGCTCTTCCACCCGGTGTTCCAGCTGTTCGTTGAGCACGCGCAGCGCCTGCTCGGTCTCGATATGGCGGGTGACGTCGCGCGAGATCCAGAGCACCCGGTCGGGCGCCGGCCGGGCGCTGGGCTCGGGGGGCTCGTCGACGGGCACAACCACCTCGATGGGCGCAACGCGCGCCTCGAACCAACGCGGCCGGCCCTGGACGTCAGCGATCTGGGTGGCCAGGCATTGCACGCCGCGGGATTGCAGAACCGTGTTGATGGTGGCGAGGATCTGCTCGGCCATCGCCGGCGCGCGGTGGGCGCTGACCGGGTCTCCTACCGGAATGGGGGGTGGGCGATCGGGCAGGGCGGAGTGCCCCAGGTTTTCAAGCACCACGCCGTGGGCATCCAGGATGTAGGCCGGATCCGGCACGGCGTCGGCGTAAGCCCGCAGCCGCGCTTCGCTGGCGTGGAGACGGTCGAAGGCGCTGCGCACCCGGGCCCACATCCAGAACATGGCGAGCACGGCGGCGGCCATGAGTACACCGGTGGCGGTGATGGCCAGCAGATCGAGCCGTTGCTGGATGGTCAGTTCCTTGCGCAATTGCGCCAGTACCGCCCGTTCCAGGCGGTAGGCCACCTGGTGGATCTGCATGAGATCGCGCTGAAGGCCCAGCAGCGAGCCGGCGGTCATGGTCAGGCCATCGGCATGCACGGTCTGCAAGCGTGCAGCCCCGTCGCGCAGCTGCAGGGCCAGACCCCGGGCCTCGCCTTCCAGCTGGCGGCTGCGGGGCATGCCCGCCAGACCGCCTTCGCCGTCGAGCAGGCGTTGTGCCGCGCCCGCAACGCTGCGCATGAGGTGGGGCACCTCGCAGATTTCGGCCTGGTTGTCGGTGTGGCAGTCGTTGTGGCCGGTGGGAAGTTGCTGCTTGGCCCGCTCGAGCGCCTGCGAGGTCAGGCGTTCCATCATCACGAGTTCCTGCATGGGTGCCACGCCGCTGTCGAGCACCCGCTGGGACGAGGTGACGGCCATCACCAGCATCAGCAGCATGAAGCCTCCGAACGCCAGCACCATGAACAAGGCAGCCCGGAATGGGCGGGCCAGTTGCTGGTGGCTCAGGCCGGTGATTTCGACCGGGGCCATGTCAGGGGGCTCCCTGGGCAGAGGGGGGCAGTTCGTCGATCGAAAAACCGAAGCGCTCGACCAACTGGCGGTGTTCCTGTGTGCCGAGGAATCGCGCCAACTGCTGGTTCATGGCGTCGCGCAGGTCGGTGTCGTCCAGCCGGAAGGCAAACGCGGGCAGTCCCGGCGGTGCGTCGACCAGGGTCCGCACCTCCAGCGCCTCGCCCGGATGCTGCGCCACCAGATGGCGGGCGGTGACGGCCGAGATGGCGAACGCGTCGACGGTGCTTTCCTGAACGGCCTGCAGCGCCCGCTGGGCGCCGGGGATGCTCACGATCCGTTGCGGGCCTACCCCGGCGCCGCGCAGCAGCTCGTTTTCCGCCGCGTCGTGGATCGTGGCCAACTGCAGCGGCGCGGGATCGCGCAGGGATTCCAGCGTTGGCCGCAGAGGCAGCCGGCGTTCTCCCTGCCGCACCACGAGGGCAGCGCGTACACGTGCGGTCGGTAGGGAAAACACGGCCAGCTTCTGCCGGGCGGGGGTGATGAAGAGGCCGGAGGCGATGGCGTCGATGCGGCCCAGCTGGAGCTCGGGCAGCAGTTGCGCAAAATCGAGGCGGACCCAGTCGATGCGCTGGATGCCCATGCGCCGGGCCAGCAGGCGAAAGGTCTCAGGGGCTTCACCGGTCACCTCGCCATCGGCGTCGTAGAACGCATAGGGGGCTTCCGGGGCAAAACCCACGCGCAGCGAGCCGCCCTGTCGGACGTGTTCGGCCGTGCCGGGCGGGTGCGCGGCCATCACCCGCCACAGTGCCAGCAGCGTGAGCACCGTGATGAGCATCATGGCTGTACCCAGTAGCCGCTGATGAGGCTTCAACCGCATCCTCCTTGTTCAGACTCGCAATATAAGACGAGAACGCCGCTGTGAGAATCGGTATCTTCTGTCACCACCTGTGGTCGTTGCCCGAGGCCTGATCACCGGGAATTCGGCCATTTCTCGGTCAACCTGAGGGTGGCTGGGATAATTCTGCCCATGTCACCGCCTTCTTCTCCAGCAGAACACCCCACGGCATTTCCGGCGCCCGAGCGTTGGCGGCTGTCGGTCGCACCCATGATGGGCTGGACCGATCGCCACTGTCGCTACCTGCACCGCCTGCTCAGCCGCCGCACGCTGCTCTACACGGAGATGCTGACCACGGGCGCACTCATCCACGGCAACGCGGCGCAGCATCTGCAGTTCAATCCCGAAGAGCACCCGGTGGCCTTGCAGTTGGGTGGCAGCGAGCCGTCCGATCTGGCCCGTTGCGCGGTGATGGGGCAGGAGCGCGGCTACGACGAAATCAACCTCAACTGTGGCTGCCCGAGTGAGCGTGTGCTGCGTGGTGCCTTCGGTGCCTGCCTGATGAACGAGGCGCCGCTGGTGGCCGACTGCGTCAAGGCCATGGTGGATGCGGTGGACATCCCGGTCACGGTCAAACACCGCATCGGGATCGACAAGATCGAGAGCTACGACTTCGCGGCGGACTTCGTGGGGACCGTGGCCGAGGCCGGTTGCCGCGTCTTCATCGTGCACGCGCGCAATGCCTGGCTCAAGGGGCTGAGTCCCAAGGAGAACCGGGAAATTCCCCCGTTGCGCTACGACATCGTCTACCGGCTCAAGCGCGAATTTCCGCATCTGACGATAGCCATCAATGGCGGTGTCCGGACCAGCGACGAGATTGCCGAACATCTGAAGCACGTGGACGGCGTGATGGTTGGGCGCGAGGCCTATCACAACCCCTGGCTGATGACCGATTGGGACGAGCGTTTCTATGGTGAAGCCCCCGGTGTGCAGGACCGTGAAGCGGTGGAGGCCGCCATGGTGGCCTACATGGAGCGTGCCCATGCGGCCGACGGGGCACCCTGGTATTCGGTGGCCAGCCACATGCTGGGCCTGCGCAATGGCCTGCGTGGTGCGCGCAAGTGGCGCCAGGTGTGGAGCGACCACCGCCTCAAACCCCAACCGCCGCGTGAGGTCTGGGCCCTGGCCCAGACGCATGGGGTTCGGGATGCGGACGATCTGGCGCAGGCCACCGCGGCCTGATTGCTTTTGTTTTTGGAAGGACACCTCAAGATGAACCGAATGACCTGGCGTGCCCTGGCGCTGTCGGCTGGCCAGGCCGGCCTGGCGGGCCTGGCGGGCCTGGCGGCGCTGCCGGTGCAGGCCCAGAACGCCGTGCTGGACGCCGCTGCCAAAGAACCCGGTGCGGTGGTGACCGCGTCGGGTCTGGTTTTCCGCGCGCTGCAGGAGGGCCAAGGGGCCAGTCCGTCGGCGACCGACACCGTGCGCGTGCATTACCGTGGCCTGTTTCCCGATGGGCGCGAGTTCGACAGCTCATACATCCGGGGCGCGCCGGCTTCGTTCCCGCTCAATCGCGTGATTC
Organism: Hydrogenophaga sp. NFH-34; assembly: GCF_021401345.1. GTDB lineage: Bacteria > Pseudomonadota > Gammaproteobacteria > Burkholderiales > Burkholderiaceae_C > Hydrogenophaga > Hydrogenophaga electricum. Next base: position 84,527 of record NZ_JACBGE010000017.1, on the reverse strand, counting down.
CCTGCTGGACCGAAGGCCTGCAGCGCATGAAGGTGGGGGGCAAGGCCCGCCTCACCTGCCCCAGCCAGATCGCCTATGGCGAGCGCGGGGCCGGGGGCGTCATCCCGCCTCACGCCACGTTGCTGTTCGACGTGGAATTGCTGGGCGTCGGCGGGCGCTGACGGCTCTTGGGCGGCCGGGCGGCCGGCTCAGAGCCCGATGGCTTGCAGGCTGACCAGCCCGCCTTGCACCGGCGGGCACCAGAAGTAAGCGCCGGTGCGGGGTTCGGTGAAGCTGTAGAGCGCGTCGACGATGCCGTCTTCGGCGCCCGACATGCGCCGGAGCTGGGCTTCAAAGGCGTCGAAGCTGTGGCCGAAGGCGGTGAACACCAGGCCGCCCTGGTTGCCCTCTGCCCAGGGCATGGAGCGGCGCAGCACGAAGGCTTCGGGATCAAAGCTCTCCTGAGCGGTGCGCTTGACGTGGGCGGAGGCCGGCGCGTCGTCGATCTCTTCGTTGGAGTCGCGCTCCCGTCCGATGGTCAGATCCTGCTGCTGGCGGGGCATGGCTTCGAAACGGCTCATGTGGTGGTGCCAGCGTTGCACGGCCACAAAGCTGCTGCCGGCGAGGGCGCCGACCCCTTCGGGCAGCAAGGCGGCGGTTTCGGCTTCGGCACCCTCCGGGTTTTCCGTGCCATCTTCATAGCCGGTCAGATCGCGACCGTGGGCGTGACGGAAGGCGTCGGTGATGTCCTGCACGTCGAATGCCGGCGCGAGCAGGGTTTCCAGGTGGCGGCTGGCGATGAGCAGATCGCCCCGGTCCTCGCCCCGCAGCCAGAGCCACAGGTCGGCCGGGGTGGCCGGCAGCTTGGTGCGGGCGCCTTCGATGCCCGCAAAGCAGCGCAGGCCGGGCACCTCTGCGCCAATCTCCCGCACCAGCGACGCCCCCAGGCCCACCACCGTGTGGCGGCCATCGGCTTGCGAGGCCAGACGGCGCAGGACCGTGCGCGGATCGGCGCCGACGCGCAACTGGCAGGTCAGGTAGCGGCCGTGCGCGGGGATGTTCTCAAGAATGCCGGGCTGGGCGCGGTCGGAAACGGGCATGCAGGGGCTCCGAGGTGCTGGTGGGCGGGGACTTTATCAGGCTCGCCGCGTTGCGCCCGCTCGGGGCGCGGCGTTCAGGTCGCGGCTTCCAGCCCGTGCTGGAAGTGTTCCTGCATGCGCTGCATGGTCAGCGGGGCGTTGCCGGCCAGCAGGGCGGCCATGATGGCGCGGTGCTCGGCGAGCGATTCGTCGATGCGGCCACTCTTGAACAGCGAGTTGTGGCGGTTGAGTTTCATGACCTTGCGCAAATCGGTCACCATCTGCTGCCGCCAGCGGTTTTCGGCCAGCTCCAGCACGCGCATGTGGAAGCGCTCGTTGATGGCGAAGAAGCGGTCCCGGTCGCCGGCCGCCGCTTCCAGCTCGGCGTGCAAGGCCTGCAGTGCCTCCAGCGCAGCCGGCTCGGCCCGGCTGGCCACGACACCGGCCGCGTCGGATTCCAGCAGGGCCAGCAGGTGGTAGACGTCGGCCAGGTCCTTTTCGGACACTTCGGTCACGTAGGCTCCGCGCCGGACCTTCATGGTGACCAGGCCTTCGGCCGCCAGCACTTTCAGTGCTTCCCGCAGGGGCGTCCGGCTGATGCCGTATTCCTCGGCAATCTTGAGTTCGTCGATCCAGCTGCCCGGCTCGAGCTCGCGCCGGAAGATGCGCTGCCGAAGGCGTTCGGCCACTTCTTCGTACAAGGCGCGTGGTGCGAGGGAGGCGTCGGTCATGCGGTGATCGGCGTGTCGGAGCCCCGTAGGGCAGGCAGGGACGGGCGATTGTAAAGCGTCAGGTCAAGGCAATATTTTGCATCAATAATTATGAATGATGTAAAATAGACCGGTTATGGTGTGGGCGTCACAGCGCCCGGCCGACGGCCGGCAAGCCGGCTTTTTTCCAACGACGCCACCGAAGTCTTTGCGAGCGCCCATGAGTTCCCAACACCCCGAATTCACCCCCGCCACCCTTGAAGCCTGGACGAAAGCGGCCCAGAAGTCCGCGCCGGGGGGCGATCTGGACGCGCTCAACTGGGTCACACCCGACGGCATCACCGTCAAACCGCTGTATACCGCCGAAGATACCAAGGACCTGCCGTACGCCAACACGCTGCCCGGTCTGGAGCCTTTCATCCGCGGCCCGCAGGCCACCATGTACGCGGTGCGGCCGTGGACGATCCGGCAGTACGCGGGCTTTTCCACCGCCGAAGAATCTAACGCTTTCTACCGCAAGGCGCTGGCCGCCGGGGGCCAGGGCGTGTCGGTGGCGTTCGACCTTGCCACCCACCGCGGTTACGACAGCGACCACCCGCGTGTGACGGGCGACGTCGGCAAGGCCGGCGTGGCCATCGACAGCGTCGAAGACATGAAGATCCTGTTCGACGGCATTCCGCTGGAGAAGGTGTCGGTCTCCATGACCATGAACGGTGCGGTGCTGCCCATTCTGGCCGGCTACGTGGTGGCGGCCGAGGAGCAGGGCGTTTCCCAGGACCAACTGAGCGGGACCATTCAGAACGACATCCTCAAGGAGTTCATGGTCCGCAACACCTACATCTATCCGCCCGAGCCGTCGATGAAGATCATCGGCGACATCATCGAGTACACGGCGCAGAACATGCCCAAGTTCAACTCGATCTCAATCTCGGGCTACCACATGCAGGAAGCGGGCGCCAACCAGGCGCTGGAGATGGCCTTCACGCTGGCCGATGGCAAGGAATACGTGAAGACCGCCATCGCCAAGGGCATGGACGTGGACGCCTTCGCTGGCCGCCTGAGCTTCTTCTGGGCGGTGGGCATGAACTTCTATCTGGAGATCGCCAAGATGCGCGCCGCGCGCCTCTTGTGGACCCGGATCATGAAGGGCTTCGGCCCGAAGAACCCCAAGAGCCTGATGCTGCGCACGCACAGCCAGACCAGCGGCTGGAGCCTGACCGAGCAGGACCCGTACAACAACGTGGTGCGCACCACCATCGAGGCCATGGCGGCGGTGTTCGGCGGCACGCAATCGCTGCACACCAACGCGCTGGACGAAGCCATCGCGCTGCCCACCGAGTTCAGCGCCCGCGTTGCGCGCAACACGCAGCTCATCATCCAGGAAGAGACGCACATCACCAGCGTGGTCGACCCCTGGGCCGGCAGCTACATGATGGAAACGCTGACCCAGCAGATGGCTGACGAGGCCTGGAAGATCATCGAAGAGGTCGACGCCATGGGCGGCATGACCAAGGCGGTGGACAGCGGCTGGGCCAAGCTCAAGATCGAGGCGGCGGCGGCCGAGAAGCAGGCGCGCATCGACTCGGGCAAGGACGTGATCGTCGGTGTCAACAAGTACAAGCTCGCCAAGGAAGACCCGGTCGAGATTCTGGAGGTGGACAATGTGAAGGTGCGCGAAAGCCAGATCGCGCGCCTGCAGCAGATCAAGGCCACGCGCGACGGCGCGGCCGTGCAGGCGGCACTGGACGCGCTGACCGCAGCCGCCGAGAGCGGCCAGGGCAATCTGCTGGATCTGGCGATCAAGGCCATCCGACTGCGCGCCACGGTGGGCGAGGTGTCCGATGCGCTGGAAAAGATCTTCGGGCGCCACCGCGCCGACACACAAAAGGTGACCGGGGTGTACGCAGCCGCTTACGACAGCGCCGAGGGCTGGGAACAGCTCAAGCAAGAAATCGCCGACTTCGCGACCGCGCAGGGCCGCCGCCCGCGCGTGATGATCGCCAAGCTCGGTCAGGACGGCCACGACCGCGGCGCCAAGGTGGTGGCCACTGCGTTCGCTGACCTGGGCTTCGACGTCGACATGGGCCCGCTGTTCCAGACGCCCGAAGAATGCGCCCGCCAGGCGATCGAAAACGATGTGCACGCCGTGGGTGTGTCCACCCTGGCCGCCGGGCACAAGACCCTGGTGCCGGCCATCATCGCCGAGCTGAAGAAGCAGGGCGCCGACGACATCATCGTGTTCGTGGGCGGCGTGGTGCCGCGCCAGGACTACGACTACCTCTACGAAGCGGGCGTCAAGGGCGTTTACGGCCCGGGCACGCCGATTCCGGCCAGCGCCAAGGACGTGCTGGAGCAGATCAAAAAGGCCGTGGCTTGACCCCAGAGCAGATTCTGGCGGGCATCGTTCAGGGGACGTCTGCTGCCCAGCGCCGCGCCATGGCCAAGGCCATCACGCTGCTGGAGTCCACCCGCGCCGACCACCGCACGCAGGCCGATGCGCTGCTGACCGCGCTGCTGCCGCACACCGGCCGGTCGCTGCGGCTGGGCATCAGCGGCGTGCCGGGCGTGGGCAAGAGCACCTTCATCGAAGCGCTGGGCCTGCACCTGATCGCGCAGGGCCACCGCGTGGCGGTGCTTGCCATCGATCCTTCGTCGTCGGTGTCGGGAGGCTCCATCCTCGGCGACAAGACGCGCATGGAACACCTGTCGGTGCACGAGAGTGCCTACATCCGCCCCAGCCCGAGCAGCGGCACGCTGGGCGGCGTGGCCGAAAAAACGCGCGAGGCCATGCTGGTCTGCGAGGCTGCCGGCTATGACGTGGTGATCGTGGAAACCGTGGGCGTGGGCCAGAGTGAAACCGCCGTGCACGGCATGACCGACATGTTCTGCCTGCTGCAACTGCCCAACGCGGGCGACGACCTGCAGGCGATCAAGAAGGGTGTGATGGAGCTGGCCGATCTGGTGGTCATCAACAAGGCCGACATCGACCCCGACGCCGCCACCCGTGCGCGCGCGCAGATCACCTCGTCGCTGCGGCTGCTGGGCATGCACGGCAATCCGGAGCATGGCAGCGCATTCTGGCAACCGCAGGTCATCCAGATGAGCGCTCTGCATGGGCAGGGCGTGGACAGCTTCTGGGCCGCCGTGAGCCAGTACCGCGATCTTCAGACCGCCAACGGCCGCCTCGGTGTGCGCCGCCAGCAGCAGGCCCGCGCCTGGATGTGGGAGCGCATCGACGCCGGCCTCAAACAACGCTTTCGCGAGCACCCGAAGGTGCGCGAGGCGCTCGAATCGACAGGCCGCGCCGTCATCGAAGGCCGGCTGCCGGCGTCGACCGCCGCCCGCCAATTGCTCGAACTGTTCGACTAGATCCCCGATTTCACCGGAGCACACACCATGCAAGACATCCTGGACCAACTGGAAAAGAAGCGTGCGGCCGCACGCCTGGGCGGCGGACAAAAGCGCATCGACGCCCAGCACGGCAAGGGCAAGCTCACCGCGCGTGAGCGCCTCGAAATCCTGCTCGACGAAGGCACCTTCGAAGAGTGGGACATGTTCGTGGAACACCGCTGCACCGACTTCGGCATGCAGGACACCAAGATCCCCGGCGACGGCGTGGTCACCGGCTACGGCATGATCAATGGCCGTCTGGTGTTTGTCTTCAGCCAGGACTTCACCGTCTTCGGCGGCGCACTCTCGGAGGCCCACGCCGAGAAGATCTGCAAGGTGATGGACCAGGCGATGAAGGTCGGCGCGCCGGTGATCGGCCTGAACGACTCGGGCGGTGCCCGCATTCAGGAAGGCGTGGCCTCGCTCGGCGGTTACGCCGAGGTGTTCCAGCGCAACGTGATGGCCAGCGGCGTGATTCCGCAGATCAGCATGATCATGGGGCCCAGTGCCGGCGGTGCGGTGTATTCGCCGGCCATGACCGACTTCATCTTCATGGTCAAGGACTCGAGCTACATGTTCGTGACCGGCCCCGAGGTGGTGAAGACGGTGACGCACGAGGAAGTGACCGCCGAAGAACTGGGTGGCGCGATCACGCACACCACCAAGAGCGGTGTCGCCGACGGTGCTTTCGACAACGACGTCGAGGCCCTGCTGATGCTGCGGCGCCTCTACAACTACCTGCCGCTGAACAACAAGGAAAAGGCGCCCGTGCGCCCCAGCGGTGACCCCATCGACCGCGCCGATGCGAGCCTGGACACCCTGGTGCCCGAGAACCCGAACAAGCCCTACGACATGAAGGAGCTGATCCTCAAGACGGTCGACGACGGCGACTTCTTCGAGATCCAGCCCGACTACGCCAAGAACATCCTCACCGGCTTTGCCCGCATGGACGGCCAGACGGTGGGCATCGTGGCCAACCAGCCGCTGGTGCTGGCGGGCTGCCTGGACATCAAGAGCTCGATCAAGGCCGCGCGTTTCGTGCGCTTCTGCGATGCGTTCAACATCCCGGTCATCACCTTTGTGGATGTGCCCGGCTTCATGCCCGGCACCTCGCAGGAATACGGCGGCATCATCAAGCACGGCGCCAAGCTGCTGTACGCGTATGCCGAATGCACGGTGCCCAAGATCACGGTGATCACGCGCAAGGCTTACGGTGGCGCCTACGACGTGATGGCTTCCAAGCACCTGCGCGGTGACGTGAACCTGGCCTGGCCCAATGCCGAAATCGCGGTGATGGGGGCCAAGGGCGCGGTCGAGATCATCTTCCGCGAAGAAAAGAAGGACCCGGCCAAGCTCGCTGCCCGCGAAGCGGAATACAAGTCCCGCTTTGCCAATCCCTTCGTGGCCGGCGCGCGCGGCTTCATCGACGACGTGATCCTGCCGCACGAAACCCGCAAGCGCATCTGCCGCTCGCTGGTGATGCTCAAGGACAAGAAGATCGAAAACCCGTGGCGCAAGCACGGGAACATGCCGCTGTGATCCATCTTTCTGCCGTTGTTGCGCGCCGGATCGGCTCGGGTGGTGGGAGCGTTTTGCTCCGTGTCCCCCGGCCTTCGGCCTCCTCCTTTACCTGCGCAAAACGCTCCCGCCACCCGAGCGTGTGGGGCGTGTTCCATGCGGCCATCCCGTTGAGTCACTTCGCAGCGAGGAGTGGGGCGGGTGTGCCGCAGCGAAGTCAAGGAGGAGCCGGCCGCAGGCCGGCGGGGGACATGAGCGGAGGCGCACACGCTCCGCTCCTTGCGGGCACAGCAACAACGGCCAGCCAAAACCACTGACTTCTGCAATGGAGAATTCCATGTTCAAGAAAATCCTGATTGCGAACCGCGGCGAAATCGCCTGCCGAGTCATCGCCACTGCCCGCAAGATGGGCATCGCTACCGTGGCCGTTTATTCCGAGGCCGACAAAGAAGCGCGCCACGTGCGCCTGGCCGACGAGGCCGTGCTGCTGGGCCCGGCGCCCTCGCGCGAGTCCTACCTGGTGGCCGACAAGATCATCGAGGCTGCGAAAAAGACCGGTGCCGAAGCCATCCACCCCGGCTACGGCTTCCTGTCGGAAAACGAAGCCTTCGCCGACCGCTGCGAGAAGGAGGGCATTGCCTTCATAGGCCCCAAGGCCCATTCCATTGCGGCCATGGGCGACAAGATCGCTTCGAAGAAGCTGGCCAACGAGGCCCAGGTCAACACCATCCCCGGCTACAACGACCCCATCCCCTCGGCCGAGCAGGCCGTGGAGATCGCCAAGGGCATCGGCTACCCGGTGATGATCAAGGCCTCGGCCGGCGGCGGTGGCAAGGGCCTGCGCGTGGCCTTCAACGACAAGGAGGCGCTCGAAGGCTTCACCGCCTGCCAGAACGAAGCCCGCAACAGCTTCGGCGACGACCGCATCTTCATCGAGAAGTTCGTCGAGCAGCCGCGCCACATCGAGATCCAGATCCTCGGTGACAGCCACGGCAACGTGCTGTACCTCAACGAGCGCGAGTGCTCGATCCAGCGCCGCCACCAGAAGGTGATCGAAGAGGCGCCGTCGCCCTTCATCTCCGACGCCACGCGCAAGGCCATGGGCGAGCAGGCCGTGGCCTTGGCCAAAGCGGTGAAGTACCAGTCGGCCGGCACGGTGGAGTTCGTGGTCGGCAAGGACCAGGACTTCTACTTCCTGGAAATGAACACCCGCCTGCAGGTGGAGCACCCGGTGACGGAGTGCATCACCGGCCTGGACCTGGTCGAGCAGATGATCCGCGTGGCGGCTGGCGAGAAGCTGGCCTTCACGCAGGCCGACGTCAAGCGCGACGGCTGGGCCATCGAGTGCCGCATCAACGCCGAGGACCCGTTCCGCAATTTCCTGCCGTCCACCGGCCGGTTGGTGCGCTTCACGCCGCCGGTCGAAACCATGTGGCAGGCCGACACGGCCCACAAGCAGGGCGTGCGCGTGGACACCGGCGTGTTCGAAGGCGGCGAGATCCCGATGTTCTACGACTCGATGATCGCCAAGCTCATCGTGCACGGCAAGGACCGCAACGACGCCATCGCCAAGATGCGCGAGGCACTCAACGGCTTCGTGATCCGTGGCATCAACAGCAACATCCCGTTCCAGGCCGCGTTGCTCGCGCACCCGGACTTCGTCTCGGGTGCCTTCAACACCGGCTTCATCGCCCAGCACTACGCGAACGGCTTCCGTGCCGAGGACGTGCCGCACAGCGATGCCGATTTCCTGGTCGCGCTGGCCGCCTTCGTGCGCCGCAAGAGCCGCGAACGTGCCACGGGCATCTCGGGCCAGTTGCCGGGTTACGGCGTGAAGGTGGGCAGCGACTACACCGTGATCAGTCTGGCGGCCGATGGCCAGCACCGCTACACGCCGGTGCACGTGGACGAATTCGTGGGCGAGACGGGTTATGCGTCGGTGCAGGTGGGTGAGAAGCGCTACAAGATCAGTTCGCCTTCGCGCCTGAACGACATCGTCATCACGGGCGAGGTCAATGGTCAGGCCTTCGTGGCCCAGATGGAGCGCGGCTCGGCCAAGAACCCGCTGGCCCTGGTGGTGCAGCACAACGGTACCAAGCTGGAAACCATGGTGGTGTCGCCGCGCATGGCCGAGCTGCACCAACTCATGCCGTTCAAGGCCCCGCCGGACATGAGCAAGTTCGTGCTCTCGCCCATGCCGGGCCTGCTGGTCGATGTGGCCGTGCAGCCGGGGCAGAAGGTGCAGGCCGGTGAGCGCGTGGCCGTGATCGAGGCCATGAAGATGGAAAACGTGCTGTTCGCGGCGGCCGACGGTGTCGTGGGCAAGGTGCTCGCGAGCAAGGGCGAGTCGCTGGTGGTGGACCAACCCATCGTGGAGTTCGAGCAATGAGCCCCAACACTCCAGCGCTGCGCCCTGAGCGGCCGTTCAAGGTGCTGGGCATCCAGCAGATCGCCATCGGCGGCCCTGACAAGCTCAAGCTGCAGAAGCTCTGGGTCGACATGCTCGGTCTGGAGGTTACCGGCACCTTTCGCAGCGAACGCGAAAACGTGGACGAGGACATCTGCGCCATCGGCACCGGCCCCTTCAAGGTCGAGGTCGATCTGATGCAGCCGCTGGACCCTTCGATGAAGCCGGCGGTGCACACCACGCCACTCAACCACATCGGTCTGTGGATCGATGACCTGCCGGTGGCGGTGGCGTGGCTGAGCGCGCAAGGGGTGCGGTTCGCGCCCGGCGGCATCCGCAAGGGGGCGGCGGGTTTCGACATCACCTTCCTGCACCCGAAGGGCAACGACGAATTCCCCATCGGCGGGGAAGGCGTGCTGATCGAGCTGGTGCAGGCGCCGCCCGCGGTGGTGAGCGCGTTTGCCCAACTGGCGGCACAGCCGGCTTGAGCGTAGCCGGCCGCTTTTTTTAAGAGCCTGAGGAGACAGGCCCCGCCGGCAGACCGCCGAGCGGGGCTTTTTTATTCGCAGATCATGTAGGTCTTGGTCAGGGGCTCCAGCACCTCAAAGGCTCCCGCGAAGCCCGGTGGAATGTAGATGGCCTCACCCGGTCCGGCTTCCTCGAAGCCACCCCGTTCATCGTGCACCCGGCAGCGGCCTTGTAGCACCGTGAACAGCTCGCGTTCGGTCGGGCCCATGGCGATGCGCCAGTGACCGGGCTCGCAGCGCCAGACCCCGCAGTACACCTGGCCGGCCACCAAAGGGTCGTCCACCCGGTTCCAGGTTTCGCGCAGCGGGTTGCCACGGATCAGCCGCTCCGGGCGGGGGTGATCGGTGTCGGGCGTGCCGGCGGGTTGTGCGTCCAGTTTGATGAGGCGGGTGGTCGGGGAAGTCATGGTGGTGATTGTCGGGGACACGATCATGGACCGGGGCGCCCGGGCGTTCCGGCGCTCTGTGCGAACCGGGGGACTGCGGGGAAATGGCCCGTCTGTTCCGGGCACCGGAGTCGGGCGCTGCGCTCTACAGTGATCTCCTGTGGTGGGGAACTCTGGGTGGAGGTCCCTGACCCGCAAGGAGCGCACGATGAACCCCTGGAAGCCCCCTGTCCCGACAGCCGCCGAAGAGACCCGGCCGGTGGTCCTCGCGCAGGCCGACTCGGGGGGATGGCACGCCCAGGCAGCACGCTGGCGCGGGCACGATGCGGCCCGGTTGCCCTGGTCCGCATCGGTGCTGGATGAGTTTTCCTGGCGCATGGCCCGCCATGGTCTCAGCGTGCACCGTGCATCGATGCGGGGCGACCGCTGCTATGCCTTGGCCCAACTGTCGGCCGCCAGCGATTTGCCCGACGACACCTTGCGGCTGCTGGCGACGCAGCTCTTCCGGCAGTTTGTGACGCAGCGCCCAGGCCTGCCGCCCATGCACTGACGTTGCCCATCAGGGTTTCCCCGGGGTTTTCTCAATCCGCAGGCCCGGTCGCCGATAGGAATGCCAGGCGCGTCGCGTCCCCTGGCGCCCATGGAGACCTTTGCATGATCCTGCTCAACCCCTTGCGAATCGGCACGCGATTGATGCGCCGGTTGCATCTGCCGACCAAACTGGGTCTGCTGGCGCTGGTGCTGTTCGTGCCCCTGGTCATCATCAGCCTGACCCTGACCCATCGCCTGAACAGCACGATCCGCATCACGGCGGCCGAGATCGATGGCATGGCCCTGGCCCAGCGGCTGGCGAGCGTGACCACCGAAGTGCAGAAGCACCGTGGGCAGACGCTGCTGCTTGCCGCCGGCGACGCTGGGGCGCAGGCGGCCCTGGTTCAGACCGGCGAGCGGCTGCGCGCCGCGCTGGAGGCCATGGACACCGCGGTGACCGCCCGGCCCGATTTCGATCTGGCGACGGAATGGGGGCGGCTGCGCACGCAACTGGCGGGCCTCGGGGACGCCGGGAATGCCTCGGCGCAGCAGGCCTTCGACCGCCACACGGCGGCGCTGCGGGCGCTGCGGCTGTTTCTCTACACCACCGCCGAACGGTCGAGCCTGCTGTTCGATCCCGACCCGGCCAGCTATTTTCTGATGGACCTGACCGTGAGCCACTTGCCGCGCTGGGCCGAGCTGGTGGCTCAGGTGCGTGGGTTGGGCGCCAGCCAGGCTGGGTTGGCCGAGCGCGATCCGGTCTGGCGGACGCGCATCGTCAGCAGCATCACCGATGCGCGCGAGGCCACCGCTGACATCGCGTATCTGCAGGGGTTCCTGACGCGGTACGGGGTGTCCGACCTGCACGGCGCGGAGGCGATGAAGGGGGTGGAGGCGTTTCTGGCCGAATCCGGGCGTGCGTTTGCCGATTCCGGCGCCCCGGCGATGACCGGTGCGCAGTACTTCGAAGCCGGCACGCGTGCCATGGCGCCGGTGACCGCCTTCCAGGCGGAAGTGCAGGACCGTCTGCTCACTCTGTTGCAGGCACGCCTGGCCAGCGATAAGCAGTTGCGCCTGTACAGCCTGGTGGCTGTGGCGGTGGGGATCGTGCTGGTGGCGTTCCTGATGCTGTCGTTCTATTGCAGCTTCGTGACCGACTTCCGGCGAGCCATCGATGTGATGCGGCAGACGGCCACCGGCAACCTGCGCACCCACATCGCTGTGCACGGCCGCGACGAACTGGCCGAGCTGGCGGGTCTGCTGGACCGCATGAACGCCAACCTATCGGCAATGGTGGCCGAGGTGCGCAGCAACTCGGCCCTGGTGGCGTTTGCCGGCAAGAGCCTGGCGGCCGGCAACCGCGACCTGGCCGACCGCACCGAGCAGCAGGCCGCCAGCCTGGAGCAGACCGCGGCCAGCGTGCAGGAGCTGTCCAGCACGGTGCAGCAGAACGCGACCACCGCCGTCGACTCCGATGCCCAGGCCGCTAAGGTGCGCGACGTGGCCGAGTCCGGCGCCCGCAGCATGGGTGAAGCGGTGAGCTCGGTCGAGGTGATCCAGAAGAGCGCCCAGCAGATGGACGAGATCATCGGCGTGATCGACAGCCTGTCCTTCCAGACCAATATCCTCGCGCTCAATGCGGCGGTCGAGGCAGCCCGGGCGGGCGAACAGGGCCGTGGATTCGCGGTGGTGGCCAGTGAGGTCCGCTCGCTGGCCCAGCGCTCGGCGGCCGCAGCGCGTGAAATCCGGGTGCTGATCGAAACCTCGTCGAACCAGGTGGCGCACGGTGTGCGACAGATCCGCAGCGCCGGCGACAACATCCGGCAAATCGTCGACGGCGTGCGTGGGGTGGCCAGCAACATGTCGCTCATCTCGGCCGCCAGCGCCGAGCAGAGCAGCGGGCTGTCGGAGATATCGTCCGCTGTGCGCCAGCTCGACACCATCACCCAGCGCAACGCCCAGATGGTCGAGCGTGCGGTGGAGCAGGCCAACCGGCTGGAGGGGCGCGCCTCCCACCTGGCGCGGGCGGTGTCGTCGTTCCTGTTGCAGCAAGGCACGGCCGAAGAGGCCGTGCAGTTGGTGGATCGCGCGCTGGAGCACCGCCGCCGCCATGGTACGGGCGCCTTCGCCCAGGCCATCACCGATCCGGCACAAGGCTTCCATGATCGCGACATGTACGTGTTCGCGCTCGACCGGCAAGGCACCTACCGGGCCTTCGGGGGCAAGCCGGAAAAGGTCGGGTCGAGCGTGCACGACATTCCCGGCGTGGACGGTCAGGCGCTGCTGGAAGACATCGTGGCGCAGGCGGAGCAGGAGCCGGGCTGGGTGGAGTACGACATCGTCAATCCGGTGACCGGCGCGCTGCAGACCAAGATGTCGTACGTGACCCGCGTGGACGATCTGTACGTGGGCTGCGGCATCTACAAAACCGGCATCTCCCGCACGGCCTGACGGCGGAAGCGAGGGGCTCTAGCCGGAGGGGCTCTCGCGCCGCGCCCGTGCGCGGGCCAGGGCGGCCTCGATCACGGCCCTTTTCTTGTCGAGCACGGCCGGGTCGGTGTGCAGCGAATGGGCGGCCAGATCGGCCAGCTTCATGCGCGCCTTGTCTTCCAGGCGGGCCTCGTGTTCCTTCTGCTCCCGCGCGAGACGCTGCCGCCGCCGGTGGTAGCGGTCGCGCGCCTGATCGGCCAGCGCGGCCGGCCAGGCCGCCCAGCCGGTGGCCTGGCCGACCGGTTCCAGCCCGATGCAATCCACCGGACACACGGGAATGCACAGCTCGCAACCGGTGCAGTAGGCGTCGATGACGGTGTGCATGGTCTTGTTGCTGCCCACGATGGCATCGGTGGGGCAGGCCTTGATGCACAGGGTGCAGCCGATGCACCAGCTTTCGTCGATGACGGCAACGGTCACCGGGCCTTCCACGCCGCAATCCGGGTCCAGCGGCTGCACCGGTAGGCCGGTGAGGGCGGCCAGCCGTTCCACCCCTTCCTGGCCTCCGGGCGGGCAGCGGTTGATGGCGGTTTCGCCAGCGGCGATGGCTTCGGCGTAGGCAGCGCAATCGGGGTAACCGCAGCGCGTGCACTGCGTCTGGGGCAGGGCGTCGTCGATGCGGAGGGCCAGTTCGTTCATGCGCCGACTATACCGGCGCCGGCACGCGGTGCAGCGGCCAGTCGGGTGGGTTTCAGGCCGTTTTGGCCGGCACCGCGCGCTTGCGCGCCGGGGTCTTCCGGGCAGGGGCTTGCGCCGCCGCGTCGGGCGCGGAGGTGCTGGGCTGGTGCGCCAGGATGAAGGCCTTGACTTCCGGGTAGACCAGATCGCGCCAGCGCTTGCCGCTGAAGATGCCGTAGTGCCCGGCCCCCTTGGCTTCGTAGTGCTTGCGCTGGGCCGCCGGGATGCCGGTGCACAGCGCATGGGCCGCTGCGGTCTGGCCCGAACCGGAGATGTCGTCGAGCTCGCCTTCCACCGTCAGCAAGCCGCTGTGCACGATGTCCTGCGGGCGCACGCGCTCGACGCGGCCCTGCTCGTTGCGCACGTCCCAGGTGCCGTTGACCAGTTTGAAGTCCTGGAAGACGGTGTGGATGGTTTCCAGGTAGTAGTCGGCGTCCATGTCGAGCACCGCGTTGTATTCGTCGTAGAACTTGCGGTGCACCTCGGCGCTGGCGTCGTCGCCCTTGATGAGGTTCTGGAAGTAGTCGTAGTGGCTGTTCAGGTGGCGGTCGGGGTTCATCGCCACGAAGCCGGTGTGCTGCAGGAAGCCCGGGTAGACGCGCCGGCCGGCACCGGGGAATTTGTCGGGCACGCGGTAGATGACGTTGTTCTCGAACCAGGCGAAGCTGCGCTGTGTGGCCAGGTTGTTGACCGCCGTGGGCGACTTGCGTGCGTCGATCGGGCCACCCATCATGGTCATGGACAGCGGCGTCGTTTCGCCGCGCGAGGCCATCAGCGATACCGCAGCGAGCACGGGCACCGTGGGCTGGCACACGCTCATCACGTGGCAGTTGCCGTAGGTCTTTTGCAGGTAGCGTATGAACTCCTGCACGTAATTGATGTAGTCGTCCAGGTGGAACTCCCCCTCGGACAGGGGCACCAGGCGGGCGTTCTTCCAGTCGGTGATGTAGACCTTGTGGTCCTTGAGCATGGTGCGCACGGTGTCGCGCAACAGCGTGGCGTAGTGGCCCGACAGCGGGGCCACGATGAGTACCACCGGCTGGCCCTTGAGCTTGCCCAGGGTGGTCGTGTCGTCGGAGAAACGCTTGAACCGGCGCAGTTCGCAGAACGGCTTGTCGATTTCCACGCGCTCGTGGATCGCCACGTCCACGCCGTCCACATCGACGGTATGGATGCCGAATTCGGGCTTTTCGTAGTCTTTGCCCAGGCGGTGCAGCAGGTCGTAGCCCGCTGCCATGCGCTGCGCCAGCGGCAGGTGGCCAAGGGGAGACAGCGGGTTGTTGAGCAGCTTGGACGTGACCGAGGCCAGGTCGGAAAACGGCTCCATGATGGAACGCTGGGTCTCGTAGATCTGATACAGCATGGGGGAGGCGATTGGTTATGTTGCAGTGCAATATATCAGCATGCCCCTGGGGCCGTGAGGGGGCAAACACCTAATTTGCCCCGCAGACCTGTCACCTTCGTGAAAGAATTCCGCGGGTATTTCCTTTCCGTTTCTGCGTCCAATTGAGGGTTTTTCCGTGAACGATTCCGACACTTCCGTGCCCGCCACGGACCTGGGCATGCTGGCAGACTGGCCGGAAACGCCACCCCTGCCGGTCCTCTTTGTGGGTCACGGCAGCCCGATGAATGCCGTGGAAGACAACGCTTGGCGGCGCCAATGGCAGTCGCTGGGCACGGAATTGCTCGATGGCTGGGAGCGCCCGCGCCTGATCCTGTGCATTTCGGCCCACTGGATCACGCAAGGCTGGTACCTCACGGCCATGGAACGGCCCAGAACCATCCACGATTTCGGCGGCTTTCCCCAGATCCTGTTCGATCAGCAGTACCCGGCGCCGGGAGCCCCGGCCATGGCCGAGGCCATCGGCACGGCCCTGAGCCAGCCCGGATCGGGTGAGCCGCTGGGGCTGGACACCGGCGAATGGGGGCTCGACCACGGCGCCTGGTCGGTGCTCAAGCCGATGTTTCCCGCCGCCGACATTCCGGTGATCCAGCTCAGCATGGACTACGGCCAGCCGCCCGAGGCGCATTTCGCGCTTGGCCAGCAACTGGCTGCCTTGCGGCGCAAGGGGGTGCTGATCGTGGGCAGTGGCAACGTGGTGCACAACCTGCGCGCCCTCAATTTCGGCGCTGGCGACCACCAGGCCTACGACTGGGCCATCGAGTTCGACCGCTTTGTCGCGGACGCGGTGGCCCAGGGGCGTCTGGGTGACCTGTCCGGGTTCCGGCAACAGGGCCGCACCGCGCAGCTGGCGCACCCCAGTTGGGATCACTACCTGCCTCTGCTCTACGCCGCTGGCGCGGTGGTGGGGGAGGAGGGCTCCGGCAGCCAGGCGCCGGTGCGCTTCTTCAACGAGGGCTTTCAGGCGGCCTCGATATCGATGCGCTCCATGCTCTGGCGCTGAGAGCCGCCACGAAAAAGGCCGCTCGGTGAGCGGCCTTTTCAGCGAGATGACGGGCGCGGACGGCGCTCAGATCACCTTGGCGATGGCCTGGCAGACGTAGTCGATGTTCTTGCTGTTGAGCGCGGCCACGCACATGCGGCCGGTATCGGTGCCGTAGATGCCGAATTCGCTGCGCAGGCGCACCATCTGGTCCTTGGACAGGCCCGAGTAGCTGAACATGCCGATCTGGGTGGTGATGAAGCCCATGTCCTGCTGCACGCCGGCGGCCTTCAGGCCATCGACCAGCTTCTGGCGCATGGCCTTGATGCGCACGCGCATTTCGGCCAGTTCCTTTTCCCACAGGGCGCGCAGTTCGGGGTTGTTGAGAACCGCCGCCACGACCGCGCCGCCGTGCGTGGGCGGGTTGGAGTAGTTGGTGCGGATGACGATCTTGAGCTGGCTCAGCACGCGGGCGGCTTCGTCCTTGTCGGCCGCGACCACCGACAGCGCACCCACGCGCTCACCGTACAGGCTGAAGCTCTTGGAGAAGCTGGTGGAGACGAAGATGTCCAGGCCGGCGGCCACGAACTTGCCGATCACGGCGCCGTCTTCGGCGATGCCGTGGCCGAAGCCCTGGTAGGCCATGTCGAGGAAGGGCGTCAGGCCCTTGGCCTTGACGACGGCGATCACCTGGTCCCACTGGGCCGCGGTGATGTCGTAGCCAGTGGGGTTGTGGCAGCAGGCGTGCAGCACGGCAATGGTGCCGGGCGCGGCCGCGTTCAGGTCGGCCAGCATGCCGTCAAAGTTGACCGAACGCGTGGCGGCGTCGTAGTAGGCGTAGGTACCCACCTCGAAACCGGCGTTGGTGAAGATGGCGCGGTGGTTTTCCCAGCTCGGGTCCGAGATCAGGACCTTGGCGTTCGGGCTGACCTTCTTAAGGAAGTCGGCACCGATCTTCAGGCCGCCGGTGCCGCCGATGGCCTGCACCGTGGCGACACGGCCGCTCTGGACCACGTCGGACTCGGCGCCGAAAACCAGGCCCTTGACCGCGTTGTCGTAGGCCACGATGCCGTCGATCGGCAGGTAACCACGGGCGGTGGGCTTTTCCATCATGGCCTTTTCGGCCGCCTGCACGCACTGCAGCAGCGGCAGCTTGCCGTTGTCGTCGAAGTAGACGCCAACGCCAAGGTTGACCTTGTGGGGATTGGTATCGGCGGCGAATTGTTCGTTCAGACCCAGGATCGGGTCGCGCGGAGCCATCTCGACGGCGGAGAACAGAGACATGGTGCGTGTGGTCGGTGCGGGATTGGAGGGGCGGGCGGATCGCGTTCGGCGCAGCCGAAGCCGGCGACAGCCCAACCCGGCATTCTACCGGCGGCCCTGCGCGGGCGGTGCACGGTCCCGGCATGCGCCGTACACTCATCGGTTTGTCCTGCCCCCTGGAACCGAACGCCGTGAACGCCTCCCGCTCAGCGCCCCTTTCCGACAGCGCACCGGCGCGCGCCGAAGCGTCGCCGCCTGCGGGCGAATTCGTGCGCTTTCCCGATTCGCCGTTCGAGCTGTTCCAGCCGTTTCCGCCGTCGGGCGATCAGCCCACGGCCATTGCGCAGCTGGTCGAGGGGATTCAGGATGGCGAGGTGTTCCAGACCCTGCTGGGCGTGACCGGATCGGGCAAAACCTTCACGATGGCCAACGTGATCGCCCGGCTGGGCCGGCCGGCCATCGTTTTTGCCCCCAACAAGACGCTGGCCGCTCAGCTCTACAGCGAGTTTCGCGAATTCTTCCCGAAGAACGCCATCGAGTACTTCGTCAGCTACTACGACTACTACCAGCCCGAAGCCTACGTGCCGCAGCGCGACCTGTTCATCGAAAAGGACAGCGCGATCAACGAGCACATCGAGCAGATGCGGCTGTCGGCTACCAAGAGCGTGCTGGAGCGGCGCGACGTGGTCATCGTGGCCACCGTGAGTGCGATCTACGGTATCGGCACGCCCGAGGACTACATGCAGATGCGGCTGATCATGCGCAACGGCGACAAGATCGGCCAGCGCGACCTGATTGCTCAGCTCATCCGCATGCAGTACACGCGCAACGAGCAGGACTTCGCCCGCGGCACCTTCCGTGTGCGCGGCGACGTCATCGACGTGTTTCCGGCCGAACACTCGGAGATGGCGGTGCGCATCGAGCTGTTCGACGACGAGATCGAGTCGCTGGCGCTGTTCGACCCGCTGACGGGCCACGTGCGCCAGAAGGTGCCGCGCTTCACGGTCTATCCGTCGAGCCATTACGTCACGCCCCGCGAGAAGACCCTGCGTGCGGTCGAGACCATCAAGCAGGAACTCGACGCCCGGCTGAAGGAGCTGGTGGGCATGGGCAAGCTGGTGGAGGCGCAGCGGTTGGAGCAGCGCACCCGGTTCGACATCGAGATGCTCAGCGAAGTGGGGCACTGCAAAGGCATCGAGAACTACACCCGCCACCTCTCGGGCGCGCAGCCGGGCGACCCACCGCCCACGCTGACCGATTACCTGCCGCGCGACGCGCTGATGTTTCTGGACGAGAGCCACCAGATGATCGGCCAGCTCAACGCCATGTACAACGGCGACCGCGCGCGCAAGACCACGCTGGTCGAGTACGGTTTCCGGCTGCCGAGCGCCATGGACAACCGACCGCTCAAATTCGCCGAGTTCGAGCAGCGCATGCGCCAGTGCATCTTTGTCTCGGCGACGCCGGCCGAATACGAAAAGACGCACGCTGGCCAGGTAGTGGAGCAGGTGGTGCGACCCACCGGCCTGGTCGATCCGGTGGTGGAAGTGCGCCCGGCCACGCACCAGGTCGACGACGTGCTGCAGGAGATCCGCCTGCGTGTGGAGCGCAACGAGCGCGTGCTCATCACCACGCTGACCAAGCGCATGGCCGAGCAGCTCACCGACTACCTGACGGAAAACGGCGTCAAAGTGCGCTACCTGCATTCGGACGTGGACACGGTCGAGCGGGTTGAGATCATCCGCGACCTGCGCCTGGGCGCTTTCGATGTGGTGGTGGGTATCAATCTGTTGCGCGAAGGTCTGGACATTCCCGAGGTCTCGCTGGTGGCCATCCTCGATGCCGACAAGGAAGGCTTTCTGCGCGCCGAGCGCAGCCTGATCCAGACCATCGGCCGCGCGGCGCGCAACGTGAGCGGCACGGCGATCCTGTACGCCGACCGCATCACCGACTCCATGCGCCGCGCGATGGATGAAACCGAACGGCGGCGCGCCAAGCAGATGGCCTACAACGAGGCCCATGGCATCACGCCGCGCACCGTCGTCAAGCGGGTGAAAGACCTGATTGACGGGGTTTACAGCGAAAAGTCGGGCAAGGAAGCGGAGCGTCTGGCCACCGAGGCCGCAGCGCGCGAACAGGCCGAGGCCATGAGTGAAAAGGATCTGGCCCGGGAAATCAAGCGGCTGGAAAAGCTCATGATGGAGCACGCCCGCAATCTGGAGTTCGAAAAGGCGGCAGCCGTGCGCGACCAGTTGCACCAGCTCAAGGCGCGGGTGCTGGGCGCCGCGGGCGACGACGCCCTGGCCTGAGGCTGGGCCGGGTTAAGTCGAGTATTCCACTTGGCTATTGTGGTATACTCGATAAAAACAGTCGGGAACCTTCGACGAAACCTTTGAATCAAGCACCACGGACACCGTGGTCGGGTGGGTGGAGAAGCGGTCGTCAGGAGTCAAGGCTCCCGGCAACCATCCAACGACGGTCAAGCCACATACAAGGAGCTTGAAGATGCGCCTCACGACCAAAGGCCGCTTTGCGGTCACCGCCATGATCGATCTGGCCCTGCGCCAGAACAACGGACCTGTGACGCTGGCCGCCATCAGCCAGCGCCAGCAGATCTCGCTGTCCTATCTGGAACAGCTGTTCGGCAAGCTGCGTCGGCACGAGCTGGTGGAATCCACCCGCGGCCCCGGCGGCGGCTACACCCTGGGTCGCAAAGCGGCCGAAATCACCGTCGCCGACATCATCGTGTCGGTCGACGAGCCCATCGACGCCACCCAGTGCGGCGGCAAGGAAAACTGTCTGGGCGAAGGCAATCGCTGCATGACCCACGAGCTGTGGGCGGCGCTGAACGCCAAGATGGTCGACTTCCTGGATTCCGTGACGCTGCAGTCGCTGGTCGACGAGCAGATCGCCAAGGGCGTGGTGGTGGAAAACGCCCCCATGATCAAGCGCGCGATCTCCAGCACCCCGGTGGTCAAACCGATCCGTGTGAACGCCCCCAATTCGGTGTTTGCCCTCGGCGGCACGGCACTGACCAAGTGAGCGGGCGCGCCGGCGCAGTGCCGGCCCTGCCGTGCCGCTGAGGCGGCGCAGGGCGGCAGACACGTTCAGAACATTCCAGCATCCGAGACCCCATGAGCACACCGCACTTTCCCATCTATCTGGACTACAGCGCCACGACGCCCTGCGATCCGCGCGTCGTGGACGCCATGATTCCCTGGTTGCGCGAGCATTTCGGCAACCCGGCCTCGCGCAGCCACGCCTGGGGCTGGGAAGCCGAGAAGGCGGTGGAAACCGCGCGGGGCCATGTGGCCGCCCTGATCGGCGCCGACTCGCGCGAGATCATCTGGACCAGTGGTGCCACCGAATCCAACAACCTGGCGCTCAAGGGCGCGGCCCATTTCTACCAGGGCAAGGGCAAGCACATCATCACCGTGAAGACCGAGCACAAGGCCGTGCTCGACACCTGTCGCGAACTGGAGCGCCAGGGTTTCGAGGTCACCTACCTGGACGTGCAGGCGGACGGCCTGGTCGACCCGGAGGTGTTCAAGGCCGCCATCCGGCCTGACACCATCCTGGCGTCGGTGATGTTCGTGAACAACGAGATCGGCGTGATCCAGGACATCGCCGCCATCGGGGCCATTTGCCGCGAAAAGGGCGTGATCTTCCATGTGGACGCGGCCCAGGCCACCGGGCGCATCGACATCGACATGGCGTCGCTGCCGGTCGACCTGATGAGTCTGACCAGCCACAAGACCTACGGTCCCAAGGGCATCGGCGCGCTGTTCGTGCGCCGCAAGCCGCGCGTGCGCATCGAGGCGCAGATGCACGGTGGCGGCCACGAGCGCGGCATGCGCTCGGGCACGTTGCCGACGCACCAGATCGTGGGCATGGGCGAGGCCTATCGCATCGCCAAAGCCGAGATGCACGAAGACAACCGCCGCATCCAGGCGCTGCACGATCGCCTGCTCGACGGGCTCAAGGGCATCGAGGAAGTGTTCATCAACGGACACGAAACCCGCCGCATTCCGCACAACCTGAACATGAGCTTCAACTACGTCGAAGGCGAGTCGCTGATCATGGGCATCAAGGGGTTGGCGGTGTCTTCGGGCTCGGCCTGCACCTCGGCCAGTCTGGAGCCCAGTTACGTGCTGCGCGCCCTGGGCCGCAGCGATGAACTGGCCCACAGCAGCCTGCGCATGACCATCGGCCGCTGGACGACGGAAGAAGAGATCGATTACGCCATCGGCACGATCAAGGAAAACGTGGCCAAGCTGCGCGAGCTCTCGCCGTTGTGGGAGATGTTCAAGGATGGCGTGGACCTGTCCACCATCCAGTGGGCGGCGCATTGAAGAATTCCCCCCGCGCCGCTTCGCGTCTCCCCCAGGGGGCAACGCTGGCGGCCCGGCAAAGCCGGTTCCGCGGCGTTCTGGATGTTGGAACCTCCGAACACACGTGGCCGGAGCATTTAGGAGATTGAAATGGCTTACTCTGAAAAAGTGGTGGACCACTACGAAAACCCCCGCAATGTCGGCTCCTTCGACAAGGGCGACGAAACGGTGGGCACCGGCATGGTCGGCGCACCGGCCTGCGGTGATGTGATGAAGCTGCAGATCAAGGTCAATGCCGACACCGGCGTGATCGAGGATGCACGCTTCAAGACCTACGGCTGCGGCTCGGCCATCGCGTCGAGCTCGCTGGTGACCGAATGGGTCAAGGGCAAGACGCTGGACGAAGCGATGGCGCTCAAGAACAGCCAGATCGCCGAAGAGCTGGCGCTGCCCCCGGTCAAGATCCACTGCTCCATCCTGGCCGAAGACGCCATCAAGGCGGCGGTCGAGGACTACCGCAAGAAGCGGGTGAACTGATCCCATGGCCGTCACCGTCTCCGAAGCCGCCGCCCGGCACGTGAACCGCTACCTGGCCAAACGAGGCAAGGGGGTGGGGGTGCGCCTGGGCGTCAAGACGACAGGCTGTTCCGGCCTGGCCTACAAGCTGGAGTACGCCGACGAGATTGCGCCTGAGGACGTCGTGTTCGAGGACAACGGCGTGAAGGTGCTGATCGATCCGAAGAGCATGGCCTACATCGACGGCACGCAACTGGACTACGTGCGCGAAGGGCTCAACGAAGGTTTCCGCTTCAACAACCCGAACGAGCGCGATCGCTGCGGTTGCGGCGAGTCGTTTCGCGTCTGATACCCTCGGGCACAGCCTGAGCCAGCCGCCAGTGCCTTGCGTGCTGGCGGCTTTTCTTTGAACGTGCCATGAACCTGCAGTCCAACGATTTCGAGATCTTCGGCATCGCGCCGGCTTTTGCGGTGGACCGGGCGGCGCTCGATGAGCGCTGGAAAGCGCTGCAGCGGGAGGCCCATCCGGACCGGCATGCGTCCGCCGATGCCCAGACCCAGCGCCAGGCCATGCAGTGGTCGGTGCGCATCAACGAAGCCTACCAACGCCTGAAGGACCCGCTCAAGCGCGCCGCCTACCTGTGCGAGTTGCATGGCGTGGCGATCGAGGCCGAAAACAATACCGCCATGCCGGCGGCTTTTCTGATGCAGCAGATGGCCTGGCGCGAAGCGCTGGAAGAAGCGGGCTCGGCCGCTGCGGCGGAGGATCTGGCCGACGAGGTGGCCGCCGCGCGGCGCGCCATGCTGGCCCAGTTGCAGGTGACGGCCGACGAGCGGCACGACTTTGCTGCCTTGGCCGGCCAGGTCAGAGCCCTCATGTTTGTTGAGCGTTTTGCCCACGACGTCGAGGCCCGCCTCGATCAACTGGGACAATAACGGGTTGCCGCAGGCCCCAGGGCCACGACCGATTCCCCGTTCTTCGCGTATTTCTGTATCCATGGCACTTCTGCAAATTTCCGAGCCCGGCCAGTCCCTCGATCCGCATCAGCGGCGCATTGCCGTGGGGATCGATCTGGGCACCACCCATTCGCTGGTGGCGGCTGTGCGGCACGGGGTGTCCGAATGCCTGCCCGATCTGCAGGGGCGTGTGATCCTGCCCAGCGTGGTCCGCTACCTTGATCCGCAGGCCGGCGGTGCGGGCCGACAGGTGGGCTTCGAGGCGCTGGCCGCCCAGATTGGCGATCCGGCCAACACCATCAGCTCCGTCAAGCGGCTCATGGGCCGCAGCCGTGCGCAGGTGGCCGATGTCGACAAGCTGTCGTACACCGTGGTCGACGACCAGGGCATGGCCGTGATCGACACCGTGGCTGGTCGCAAGACCCCCATGGAGGTCAGCGCCGAAATTCTGGCCACGTTGCGCTACCGCGCCGAAGACAGCTTCGATGATGAACTGTTCGGTGCCGTCATCACCGTGCCCGCCTATTTCGACGATGCCCAGCGTCAGGCCACCAAGGACGCGGCCCAATTGGCGGGCATTCCGGTGCTGCGCCTGATCAACGAGCCCACGGCCGCTGCCATTGCCTATGGCCTGGACAACGGCGCCGAAGGCGTCTACGCCATCTACGACCTGGGCGGCGGGACCTTCGACATCTCCATCCTGCGGCTGACGCGGGGCGTGTTCGAGGTGCTGGCCACAGGCGGCGATTCGGCGCTCGGCGGCGACGACTACGACCAGGCGCTGGCCGACTGGGTGTTGCAGGCGCAAGGTCTGGGGCCGGTGGCCGACGCGGCCGAGCGCGCCGCCCTGCACCGCGAGGCGCGCCGGGTGAAGGAGCAGCTTTCGGTGCACGCCGAGGTGGTGTTCCATACTGAAGTCGAGGGCCGGCCGCTGAACCAGCGGGTGCGGGTCGAAGACTTTGAGGCCTGCACCGCCGCGCTCACCGCACGCACACTCGCTGCCGTGCGCAAGGTGCTGCGCGACGCCGGTGTCGGCAAAGACGAGGTGCAGGGCGTGGTGATGGTGGGCGGGTCGACCCGCATGCCGGTGATCCGGCGCGCTGTGGGCGAATTCTTCGGCAGGGAGCCGCTGACCGATCTCAACCCCGACGAGGTGGTGGCGCTGGGCGCTGCCGTGCAGGCCAATGCGCTGGCTGGCAACAGCCGCGAGGGCGATCTGCTGCTGCTCGACGTGATCCCGCTGTCGCTGGGCATCGAGACCATGGGCGGCCTGGTTGAACGCATCGTGCCGCGCAACAGCACCATTCCCACGGCGCGGGCGCAGGACTTCACCACCTACCAGGACGGCCAGACCGCGCTGGCACTGCATGTGGTGCAGGGCGAGCGCGATCTGGTGGCCGACTGCCGGAGCCTGGCGCGTTTCACGCTGCGCGGCATTCCACCCATGGCGGCCGGCGCGGCCCGCATCCGCGTGACTTTCACCGTCGACGCCGACGGCTTGTTGGCGGTCTCAGCCCGCGAGCAGGTTTCGGGCGTGGAGGCCAGCATCGACGTCAAGCCCGCCTACGGCCTGAGCGACGAACAGATTGCCACCATGCTCCAGGACAGTTTTTCCACCGCCCAGCAGGACATGGCCGCGCGCGCGCTGGTGGAGGCCAAGGTCGATGCCGACCGCATGATCGCCGCGACGCGCAGCGCGGTGGCCGCCGATGGCGATCTGCTGGAGCCCGCCGAACGCGCCACCATCGACCGCCTGGTCGATGCCTTGCAGGCCCTGCTGCCGGCCGGATCGGCGGCCGAGATCGAGGCCGCCACCGATGCGCTGGCCAAAGGCACCGAGCCGTTTGCCGCCCAGCGCATGAACCGCGGCATCCAGCAGGCGCTGGCCGGACGCAAGGTCGAAGAAGTCTGACAACATGCCCACCATCAAAATCCTTCCCCATCCCGAATACTGCCCGCAGGGCGCGACCATCAGCGCGCCGGCTGGCACCTCGATCTGCGAGGCCCTGCTCGACCACCAGATCAAGATCGAGCACGCTTGCGACATGAGCTGTGCCTGCACCACCTGCCACGTGGTGGTGCGTGAAGGTTATGCCAGCCTGAACGAGGCCGACGAGCAGGAAGAAGACCTGCTGGACCGCGCCTGGGGCCTGGAGCCGCAGTCGCGCCTGTCTTGCCAGGCCATCCTGGCGCAACAGGACGTGACGGTGGAAATTCCCAAGTACAGCATCAACCACGCCAAAGAGAATCATTGAACCCCTGCGGCCCGCCCTTGCGCGGACCGCACCGAAGCCAAGACACCATGCGACAGATTGTTCTCGATACCGAAACCACCGGCCTCTCGGCCGAGAGCGGCGACCGCATCATCGAGATCGGTTGCGTCGAGCTGCTCAACCGCAAGCTCACGGGCCGCAATCTGCACCACTACATCAATCCCGAGCGGGACAGCCACGAGGACGCGCTCAAGGTGCACGGGCTGACCACCGAGTTCCTGAGCACCAAGCCCAAGTTCGCTGCCATCGCGCACGAACTGGTCGAGTACCTGCGCGACGCCGAAATCATCATCCACAACGCGCCGTTCGACGTGGGTTTCCTCAACAAGGAATTCGATCGGCTGGGGCTGCCGCCGGTGACACAGATCGTCGACGGCGTGCTCGACACCCTGGTCATGGCCAAGGAGCTGTTCCCCGGCAAGCGCAACGGGCTGGACGCGCTTTGCGACCGGCTCGGGGTCGACAACTCGGGCCGGACCCTGCACGGCGCCCTGCTGGATGCCGAACTGCTGGCCGACGTCTACATCAACATGACGCGCGGCCAGGACGCGCTGCTCATGGACGAGGGCGGCAGCACCGAAGAAGGTCCGGCACACGAGGCGGTTGACCTCAGCCGCTTCGAGCTGCCCGTGTTGCTGGCCAATGACCAGGAACTGGCCGCGCACGAAGGCGTGCTCACCGGGATCGACAAGGACAGCAAGGGCAAGACGGTCTGGCGCGCCTGTGCAGCTGCCTGAGGTCGGTTGTCGATGCTCTTTTTGAAGAGACTGGATCAAAGCGCCAAAAACACGCTATAATGCGAGGCTTCCGAACGTTCGGAACGCTGAACAAGTCGACCAGCTTGTCAGCCAGAACATTCGGGCGGTTAGCTCAGTGGTAGAGCACTGCCTTCACACGGCAGGGGTCGCAGGTTCGAACCCTGCACCGCCCACCAGCACCAAGCCCCAGGTTTCGCACCTGGGGCTTTTTGTTTTGGGGTGCCCGTTATGCTGTTGGCGGGTGACACAAGGCAGGCAAGGAGCCGTGGATGGAACAGGTCGATGCGGTGGTGATCGGGGCCGGCGTGGTCGGGCTGGCGGTGGCGCGTGCGCTGGCACGGGTCGGACGCGAGGTGATGGTGCTCGAACAGGCTGAGGCCATCGGCACCGGCACCAGTTCGCGCAACAGCGAAGTGATCCACGCCGGCATCTACTACCCGGCGGGTTCGCTCAAGGCCCGGTTGTGCGTGCAGGGCAAGGCGCAGCTCTATGCCTACTGCGCAGAGCGCGGCATTGGCCACCAGCGCTGCGGCAAGCTCATCGTGGCGACGACGCCCAGCCAGCGCGCGGCGTTGCCCGCCATCGTGGAAAAAGCGCGCGCCAACGGGGTGGACGATCTGCGCCTGATCGACGCTGCCGAAGCCCAGGCGCTGGAGCCTTCACTGCGTTGCCTGGGGGCCGTGCTTTCGCCTTCGACGGGCATCGTCGACAGCCACGCGCTGATGCTGGGCCTGCTCGGCGACGTGGAAAACGCCGGTGGCTTGCTGGCCTGCCATTCGGGGGTCAAACGCCTGGCGGTCGCGACCGGTGGCATCGAGGTCGAAACCGTGGATGGAACCCGGCTGCAGGCACGCTCCGTGATCAACGCTGCCGGTCATGGCGCCTGTGCGCTCGCGGCCGGTATGGCGGGGCTCGATGCGCGCCATGTGCCGCAGCCCTGGCTGGCCAAGGGCAGTTATTTCACGCTCGCCGGGAGGGTGCCGTTTGCCCGGCTGATCTACCCGGCGCCCGAACCCGACAAGCACCTCGCCGGGCTGGGGGTGCATCTCACGCTGGACCTGGGCGGGCAGGCCAAATTCGGACCGGATGTGCAATGGGTTCAGGCGCAGGACGATCTCCAGGTTGACCCGGCCCGCGGCGAAGCCTTCTACGCCGAGGTGCGCAGGTATTGGCCGGCGCTGCCCGAAGGGGCGCTTCAACCCGGTTATGCGGGGTTGCGGCCCAAGATCAGCGGCCCGAACGAGCCGGCTGCCGATTTCCGCATCGATGGGCCAGCGGTGCACGGCGTGCCGGGGCTGGTCAACCTCTTCGGCATCGAATCGCCGGGCCTCACCAGTTGTCTGGCGATCGGCGACGCCGTCGTCGCAGCGCTGGGCTCGGGTATGTAGATCTGGTTACAGGGGACTGCGAACCGGCTGGTACGATGAAAGGCCACTGTTTCCAGGAGAACTTTGATGCCGAGAAAAGCTGCCGCAGCTTCCCAGACCGAACTGGAAAACCTGATCGCCGACTTGCGCGACGTGCTGGCCCGCAAAGAGCTGGATGTGCTGCCCGAAATCTCCAGCCTGCGTGAGCGCCTGGAAGACGGGGTGCACACCGTGCGCGAGCGCGCCTCTCAGGTGGCGCACGATGCCGCCGAGCACGCGCGCGACGCGGTGCACCGTGTCGACACCTATGCGCACGACGAACCCTGGCGCGTGGCCGGTGTGGCGCTGGCCGTGGGCGCGGTGTTCGGTTTCCTGATCGGCCGCCGCTGATCCCCGCATGACGTCCCTCGCACGCTGGCTGTCCCTGTTGGGGGGCGGCTCCCTGCGGGCCCAGGCCCGGCTGGCGGCGGCCGAAGGCTCGGCCGCACTGGCCGAGCGTCTGGAACTGGCGGCCATCGAGTGGGAGGCCGTGCGCCGCCGCTGGCTCTGGCTGCTGCTGCTGTCGGTGCTGCTTGCGGTGTTTCTGCTGGTGTTGCTGCTGGCGGGATCGACCGCGGTGGTGGTGCATTACTGGGATACCGAGCACCGGGTGGTGGCAGCGTGGGCTGTGGCCGGTTTCTGGCTGTTCGCCTGGCTGGCCGCGCTGTTGGCCCTGTGGGCCGTGGCCGTGAGATCGGCGCCGGCTTTTGAGCTCACACGCGCAGAGCTGGCCCGCGACTGGTCTTTCATCCGGGAGTCGCTGTGAGCCGATCCGCTGATATCGAGAAGCGCAAGGCCGAGTTGTGCGCCCGCATCGCTGTGCGCCGTGAGCGCTGGAAGGCGGCGGTACCGGCCCGTGCCGACAAGGCGTTTGAGGCCGAAGGCGGTGCACCCGCAGCGTTTCCGCGCAGCCTGACGCTGCGCCTGCTGCTGGAGCGGCCCGCGCTGGGACTGGCTGCTGCCGCTGCGCTGGCCATTGCAGGGCCGAGGCGGCTGCTGCGCTGGGGTTCGTGGCTGCTGCCTCTGCTGATGCAGCGTTGACCGCAACGGGGAGGCCCTTGCAGCCGGGGGCGCTTCCCCTGCCGGCTTCAGCGGCCGTGGGCCTGCAGGGCCTCGGCCGCTTCGCGAACCAGGGCCGGGCCGCGGTAGATCAGGCCGGTGTAGATCTGCACCAGGTCGGCACCCGCTTCGCGCTTGGACACCGCGTCCGCGCCACTGAGCACGCCGCCGACCCCGATGATGGGGAACCCTGAGCCCAGTTGCGTGCGCAAGGCGCGGATGACCTGGTTGCTCGCGGCCAGCACCGGCGCACCCGACAGGCCGCCGGTTTCCTCGGCGTGCGGCAGCCCTTGCACGGCATCGCGGCTGAGGGTGGTGTTGGTGGCGATGACCCCCAGTTGCTGCGAGGCGCTGCCATCGGCGCGGCAACCGTAGCGCTTCAGCGTCGCCGCGATGACGCCGATCTGGGCCTCGTCGAGATCCGGCGCGATCTTCAGGAACACAGGGGATTGTTTGGCGTGCCGCTGTGCGAGCTGCTCACGCCGCTCCATCACGGCGCCCAGCAGCGCGTCCAGGGCTTCGTCACTTTGCAGGCTGCGCAGGTTTTTCGTGTTCGGGCTGGAGATGTTGACCGTCACGTAGTCGGCGTGTGGGTACACGCCGTCCAGGCAGGTGAGGTAGTCGCTGGTGGCCTGTTCGATCGGGGTGGCGGCGTTTTTGCCGATGTTCAGCCCCAGCAACATCGGCGTGTCGCCGCTCTGGTGGCGAAAGCGGGCTCTCTGCACATGGGCCACGAAGGCTTCCAGCCCGTCGTTGTTGAACCCCAGGCGGTTGATCAGGGCTTGCCGCGCGGGCAGTCGGAACATGCGGGGCTTGGGGTTGCCGGGCTGGCCCAGGGGCGTGACGGTGCCCACTTCGACAAAGCCGAAACCCATGGCGGCCAGCCCGTCGATGCAGCGGGCATTCTTGTCGAGGCCGGCCGCCAGGCCCACGCGGTTGGGAAAACGCAGACCGGCCACGGTAACGGGGTCGGCGACCCGGCGTTCGCCGTACAGGCAGGTCAGTGGCGTGCCCTGCAGGCGAGCCAGGGCGTCGAGGGTGCGTTCGTGGGCGGTTTCCGGATCCATCCCGAAGAGGACAGGGCGGGCCAGGGCGTAGGGCAGGAGCGACATCGGATAATGGGGAATTCTCAGCAACCGCAGATTGTCGCAAATGACCCAGGACGAACTCAAAGCGCTGGTCGGGCAGGCCGCGCTGGCTTACGTGGTGCCCGGCGAAATCGTGGGGGTGGGCACCGGCTCCACCGTCAACAAATTCATCGACGCGCTGGCCGCACTCAAGGACCACATTCCCGGGGCGGTGTCCAGCTCCGAAGCGTCGACCGCACGCTTGCAGGCACTGGGCATTCCGGTGTTCGAGGCCAATACCGTGGGCGAGTTGGCGGTCTATATCGACGGGGCCGACGAAATCGATCCCGCGGGGCACATGGTCAAGGGCGGCGGCGCTGCGCTGACGCGCGAAAAAATCGTGGCCGCACAGTCCCGTCGGTTTGTGTGCATTGCCGACGAATCCAAGGTGGTGCGCACGCTGGGCGCCTTCCCGTTGCCGGTGGAAGTCATTCCGATGGCCGCCGCCCGCATCGCACGCCAGTTTGCGGCGTTCGGTGGGGACGCGCGGGTGCGTCTCAAGGATGGCGTCCCGCTGGTCACCGACAACGGCCAGCACATTCTGGACGTGACCGGGCTGCAGATCAGCGATCCGCTGGCGTTCGAGAGCCAGGTCAATCAGTGGCCGGGTGTGGTGACGGTGGGGGTGTTTGCCCACCAGAAGGCCGATGTCTGCCTGCTGGGCACGCCGGGCGGGGTCAAGACGCTGACGTTCTGACCGCCCGGTGAGGGTTTCTGAGGTCTTGGGACCTCAGAAACGGATGCCGGCCGGGTTCGCAGGGGCTGGCGTCACCGGCACTTCGGCTGGGGTCTCCTCACCCGATGCCGGGCGCTGCCGGCCGGTGGTCGCGCGTGGCGCCGGGGTGGCTGCGGCCGGGGCCGTGTTCGTGGCGGGCGCCGCAGGCGCTGCGACGACCAGCGGCGACGGGGCCGGCCGGCGATAGCTGGACGGCAGCTGCGACTGCTTGGGGTACCCGGCCGCATCCAGATAGCTGGTCCACTCCTGCTCCGAATAGCCCTTGATCTGCTGTGACCCGATGGTCAGCACCGGCAGCGAGGTTTCGCCACTCAGGCGTTTCAGGGCGTCCGCATCGTGGGCCGTGTTGATGGTTTTTTCCGTGTAGGGAACGCCCCGCGCGTTGAGCAGGTTGCGCCCGCTGTTGCAGGGGGCGCAGCTGTCGCCACTGTAGAGCGTGACCGGATAGCGACCGGTGACTTGCCGCAGCGCGTAGGGCAGGGCCGTTGTTCCGCTGCTGCTGGTGCCGCCGCTGGCGTTTGCCGAGCCGGTTGCTGCGGCCGGGGCGCTGCTGGGTGGCGGCTGGTCCGAAAAGGTGACCCGGCCGTCGGGGCCGACGATGCGGTAGACCCCCTGGGCCAGGGCCGTGGTGGACAACAGGGCCAGCAGGGTGGCGGCCAGCATCGGGGTGGGGCGGCGAAGGTGTTGCATAGGGACTCCTATCGGCACGGCGCGGGCGGATTCAAGATCAGGGGTGGTTTCTCTCAGGCCATGCCCTGGTGGCGCAACAGGGCATCGATCTGCGGCTCCCGGCCCCGGAAGGCCTTGAACGACTCCATGGCCGGGCGGCTGCCACCCGCTTCCAGGATGGCCTGGCGGTAGCGGCGGCCGGTGGCCACGTCGAGGGTGCCGTGTCCACCGGCCTGGGCGGCCTCTTCGAAAGCGGCGTAGGCGTCGGCCGACAGCACTTCGGCCCATTTGTAGCTGTAATAGCCTGCCGAATAGCCGCCCGCGAAGATGTGGCTGAAGGTGTTGGCGGTGCGGCTGTAGGCCGGTGCCGGCAGGACGGCCACTTCGTCGCGGACTTCACGCAGCAGGGCGCGAATGGCCTCGCCCGTGGCGGGCGGCTGGGCCTGGCTGTGCAGCAGCATGTCGAACAGCGCGAACTCCACCTGGCGCAGGGTCTGCAGGCCGCTCTGGTAGTTTTTGGCGGCGAGCATCTTGTCGTACAGGGCTCGGGGCAGCGCCTCGCCGGTGTCCACATGGGCGGTCATGTGGCGCAGCACGTCCCACTCCCAGCAGAAGTTTTCCATGAACTGGCTGGGCAGTTCCACCGCGTCCCATTCGACCCCGCTGATGCCGGACACATCGCGCTCGTTGACCTGCGTGAGCATGTGGTGCAGGCCGTGGCCGAATTCGTGGAACAGGGTGATGACGTCGTCGTGCGTGAGCAGCGGCGGCTTGCCGCCCACGCCTTCGGCGAAGTTGCACACCAGATGCGCCACCGGAGTCTGCAGCGCACCGGTGTCGGGTCGCAGCCAGCGGGCGCGCACGTCGTCCATCCAGGCGCCGCCCCGTTTGCCGTTGCGTGCCGACGGGTCCAGGTAGAACTGGCCCACGAGCTGCGGCCCTTGTGGCGTGCTGCGCTCGATGCGGTAGAACTCGACCGACGGGTGCCACACGGGAGCGGTGTCGCGGCGGATAGCAACCTCGAACAGGGTCTCGACGATCTGGAACAGCCCGGCCAGCACCTTGGGGGCCGGGAAATAGGGTTTGACCTCCTGGTCGCTGAAGGCGTAACGCGCTTCCTTGAGCTTTTCGCCGATGTAGGACCAGTCCCAGGGCTGCGGGTCTTGCAGGCCCAGATGCTCGGCGGCGAAGCTGCGCAGGTCGGCCAGGTCCTGTTCGGCGTAAGGGCGGGCCTTGTGGGCCAGGTCGCGCAGGAATGCCACCACCTGTTCGGGCGAGTCGGCCATCTTGGGCACCAGCGAGACGTCGGCGAAATGCCGGTAACCGAGCAACTGCGCTTCTTCGTGGCGCAGAGCCAGCAGCTCGGTCATGATGGCCGTGTTGTCGAACCGGGTCGCATCGCCCTCGGCCTGCTCGCTGGCGCGGGTGACGTAGGCCTTGTAGAGTTTTTCGCGCAGCGCGCTGCTGCGGGCGAACTGCATCACCGGCAGGTAACACGGCATCTTGAGCGTGAGCTTGTGGCCGCTGCGGCCATCCGCCTGGGCCGCCGCAGCCGTGGCCTGTTTGACGTCGTCGGGCAGGCCGTCGAGTTCGGCGTCCTCCACGTACAGCGCGAAGGCATCGGTGGCGTCGAGCGCGTTTTCGCTGAATTTCTGGGCCAGTTCGGCCTGCCGCTCCTGCAGGGCTGCAAAACGTTCCTTGGCCTCGCCTTGCAATTCCGCGCCACCCAGCACGAAACCGCGCAGGGCGTTGTCGCGTGCGCGGGCCTGATCGGGCGTCAGCCGGGTCGGGTCCATGGCCTTGTACAGGGCGTACAGCCGTTCGTCGGCGCCCAGACGGGTCCAGAACTCGGTGACGCGGGGCAGCGCTTCGTTGTAGGCGGCGCGCAGGGCAGGGGTGTCGGCCACGCTGTTGAGGTGGCTGACGGCGCCCCAGGCGCGCGACAAGCGTTCTGTGGCCACGTCCAGCTCGCGCGCGATGGCCTGCCATTCAGCGGGAAAACCAGGGGCTGCCACCGTGGTCAGGGCGGCATCGGCCGCCTGGAGCAGGGCATCGATGCCGGCGCCCACATGGGTCGGTTCGATGGCGTCAAACAGCGGGAGGGCCTGGAGGTCGAGCAGCGGATTGGTGGGGGTGGCGAGTCGATCGTTCATGCGCGTTCAGATGGGGGAACGGGGGCGGGAGTTCAAGTCGCCACGGACACAGGGGGCGCAAATGGGCTCAGAGCGCCGTTTTCTTCACGCTCTTTTGCAGGACCTTGGCGCGTTTGACCTTGCCACCGGAGGTCAGGCGCTGGTTGCCCAGCACGCGCACGACCTTGATCTCGGGCTTGACGCCGCCTTTTTTGGCGAACTTGAGCACGCGCACATCCTTCGGGCCGGGTTTGCGGTCTTCATCGACCGCGCGGACCTTTTCCGGCTGCGGGCGCCAGAGCACCAGCAGCTTGCCGATGTGCTGGATGGGGGCGGCGTCGAGTTCGTCGGCCAGGGTCTGGAGCATCGCCTCGCGGGCGGTGCGGTCGTCGCTGAAGACGCGGACCTTGATCAGGCCATGGGCCTTGAGGGCTGCGTCCACCTCTTTGCGGACGGCAGGGGTGAGGCCGTCGCCGCCGATCAGGACGACCGGATCGAGGTGATGGGCTTCGGCGCGGTGCACCTTTCGCTGTGCGGGCGTGAGCATGATCTGGGGCATGGGACAATTATCGTTGACGCCGCCTTTCTCCGGCGTTTCGGCATTCCATGGGCATCAAGGTCAAGACACAGAGCAAGAAGGTCAACAAGGCCTGGCTCAACCAGCACGTGAACGATCCTTATGTGCGACTGGCACAGAAGGAGGGGTTTCGCGCGCGCGCGGCGTACAAGCTCAAGGAGATCGACGAGACGCTGGGGTTGATCCGGCCTGGTCAGGCGGTGGTGGATCTCGGCTCGACCCCGGGTGCCTGGAGTCAGTACCTGCGCCGCCGCCTCAGTCCGGACGGCGCTGCCACCGGGCAGTTGCAGGGCAGCATCGTGTCGCTCGACCTCCTGCCCATGGATCCGATCGAGGGGGTTCTGTTCATCCAGGGCGACTTCCGGGAAGACGCGGTTCTGGCCGAGTTGGAGCGCACGCTGGCCGAGCGCGGCCACAGCCAGGTGGATGTGGTGGTGTCCGACATGGCCCCCAATCTCTCGGGGATCGAGTCGGCCGACGCCGCGCGGATCGAGCTCCTGGTGGAGCTGGCGGTCGATTTTGCCCAGCAGCACCTCAAGCCCGACGGGACGCTGGTGGCCAAAGTGTTCCATGGCGGGGCCTACGACCACCTGATCCAGCGCTTTCGCGAGACCTTCCGGGTGGTCAAGGCAGTCAAGCCGAAAGCTTCCCGGGACAAATCGTCCGAAACCTTTCTGGTCGGGCGTGGTCTGAAGAAACCGGCTGTCGATCGGTGAGGGGCAGGCGCCTCAAGGCCCTGGCTATCCCGCCGATTGACCATATTCAGGGCTGTGTCAAGGTCTCAAAGCCTTGAAAGTTCTAGAATCCAGCCTTATCTGACCCTTTCTCGTTTGCCCCCAGTCCGTTCCAGGAGACACTTTTGAACAACCAGTGGTTCTCGAAAATTGCCGTGTGGATGGTGATCGCCATGGTGCTTTTCACCGTCTTCAAGCAGTTCGATGGGCGGAGCATGACCGGCGCGGGCACCGTGGCCTATTCGGATTTTCTGGACGAGGTCAAGGCGCAGCGAGTCAAGAGCGCCACCATCCAGGAAGGCCCGGGTGGCACGGAAATCGTGGCCGTGACCACCGATGACCGCCGCATCCGCACCAACGCCACCTACCTCGACCGGGGTCTGGTGGGCGACCTGATCAACAACAACGTCAAGTTCGATGTCAAGCCGCGCGAAGAAGGCTCACTGCTCATGACCCTGCTGGTCAGCTGGGGCCCGATGCTGCTGCTGATCGGCGTGTGGATCTACTTCATGCGCCAGATGCAAGGCGGCGGCAAGGGTGGTGCCTTCAGCTTCGGCAAGAGCAAGGCACGCATGCTCGACGAGAACAACAACACCATCACCTTTGCCGACGTGGCCGGCTGCGACGAGGCCAAGGAAGAGGTGAAGGAGGTCGTCGACTTCCTGAAGGACCCGCAGAAATTCCAGAAGCTGGGCGGGCGTATTCCGCGCGGCCTGCTGCTGGTCGGCCCTCCGGGCACCGGCAAGACGCTGCTGGCCAAGTCCATCGCTGGCGAAGCCAAGGTGCCGTTCTTCAGCATCTCGGGCTCCGACTTCGTGGAAATGTTCGTCGGCGTGGGCGCGGCCCGCGTGCGCGACATGTTCGAAAACGCCAAGAAGAACGCCCCCTGCATCATCTTCATCGATGAAATCGACGCGGTGGGTCGCCAGCGGGGTGCCGGCCTCGGTGGCGGCAACGACGAGCGCGAACAGACCCTCAACCAGATGCTGGTCGAGATGGACGGTTTCGAGACCAACCTGGGCGTGATCGTGGTGGCTGCCACCAACCGCCCGGACATCCTGGACGCCGCCCTGCTGCGCCCCGGCCGCTTCGACCGTCAGGTGTACGTGACGCTGCCCGATATCCGCGGCCGCGAGCAGATCCTGAACGTGCACATGCGCAAGATCCCGCTGGGCACCGACGTCAACGCCAGCATCATTGCGCGTGGCACGCCCGGCATGTCCGGCGCCGACCTGGCCAACCTGTGCAACGAAGCCGCCCTGATGGCCGCGCGCCGCAACGCGCGCGTGGTCGAGATGCAGGACTTCGAGAAGGCCAAGGACAAGATCTTCATGGGCCCCGAGCGCAAGACCATGGTCATGCCCGAGGAAGAGCGCAAGAACACCGCCTACCACGAGGCTGGCCACGCCCTCATCGGCAAGCTGCTGCCCAAGTGCGATCCGGTGCACAAGGTCACCATCATCCCGCGCGGCCGTGCGCTGGGCGTGACCATGAGCCTGCCCGAGCAGGACCGCTACAGCCAGGACAAGGAGTTCATGCTCAACCAGATCGCCATGCTGTTCGGCGGGCGCATCGCGGAAGAGGTGTTCATGAACCAGATGACCACGGGCGCCAGCAACGACTTCGAGCGCGCCACGCACATCGCCCGCGACATGGTCATGCGCTACGGCATGAGCGAGGCACTGGGCACCATGGTCTACGCCGAGAACGAGGGCGAGGTGTTCCTGGGCCGTTCGGTGACCAAGACCACCAACATCTCCGAGCAGACCATGCAGAAGGTCGACGCGGAAGTTCGCCGCATCCTTGACGAGCAGTACGCCCTGGCGCGCCGGCTGATCGAGGAACACAGCGACAAGATGCATGCCATGGCCAAGGCCCTGCTGGAATGGGAAACCATCGACGCGGAGCAGATCGACGACATCATGGCCGGCAAGCCCCCGCGCCCGCCCAAGGACTGGACACCGCGCACACCGTCGGCCGGTGGTGGTGGCAGCAGTGGCGGCACGCCCGCCGTCAACACCGACACAGCACCCACCGCGGCCTGACCCGCGGCGGTGTCTCCGGCGGGGCCTTCGGGCCCCGTTTTCATTGTTTGGCTGCAGTGTTTGACCGTTTTCCATGAACCACCCCGTCTGGACCACCACCCGTTTCGACATCGACCTGCGCCAGCCGCAGGTGATGGCCATCGTCAACGTGACGCCGGATTCGTTCTCCGACGGGGGGGAGCACGCCGACACGGTGGCGGCACTGCGGCACTGTGAACAGGTGCTGCGCGAAGGCGCCCACCTGCTGGACATCGGTGGCGAGTCGACGCGCCCCGGCAGTCCGGCCGTGCCGCTGGAGGCGGAACTGGCGCGCGTGCTGCCCGTGGTGCGCGAAGCCGTGAAGCTGGGGGTGCCGGTTTCGGTCGATACCTACAAGCCGGAGGTGATGCAGGCGGTGCTCGACGCCGGGGCCGACATCGTCAACGACATCTGGGCCCTGCGGCGCGGGCACGCGGTGGACGTCGTGGCCGGGCATCCGCGCTGCGGCGTGTGCCTGATGCACATGCACCGCGATCCGCAGACCATGCAGGCCGCACCCATGGCGGGCGACGTGGTGGCGCCGGTGGTGGAGTTCCTGCAGGAACGCGTGCAGGTGCTGGCAGCGCGCGCTGTGGCGGCCAGCCGCATCACGGTGGACCCGGGCATCGGCTTTGGCAAGACCGTGGCGCAGAACTTCAGCCTGCTGGCGCACCAATCGGCACTGGCGGCCACAGGCTGTGCGGTGCTGGCCGGCTGGTCGCGCAAGTCCTCGCTCGGCGCCGTGACCGGGCAGGCGCAGCCGGCCGATCGCGCCGCGGCCAGCGTGGCAGCGGCCTTGCTGGCCGTGCAGCACGGTGCGGCCGTGGTGCGGGTGCACGACGTGCGCGAGACGGTGGACGCGCTGCGGGTCTGGCAAGCGGTGCGCGACGTGGCCTGAGCCGCAACGATAATGTCGACCGCGCCCGGCCGGCCCGCTTTCCAGCGCAGTGCCCGCCATCCGATTTCCCAGGCGCCCCCGGAGGAAAACCAGTCATGACCCGCAAGTACTTTGGCACCGACGGCATTCGCGGCACCGTCGGGCAAGCCCCCATCACCCCCGATTTTGTGCTCCGTCTGGCCCACGCGGTGGGCCGTGTGCTGCGCCGTACCGAAGCCCGGCCCACGGTGCTGATCGGCAAGGACACGCGCATTTCCGGCTACATGCTCGAATCGGCGCTCGAATCCGGCTTCAACTCCGCCGGGGTTGACGTGGTGCTGCTCGGTCCCGTGCCCACGCCTGCCGTGGCCTACCTCACGCGGGCCCAGCGCGCGAGTCTGGGCGTGGTGATCAGCGCCAGCCACAACCCGTTTGCCGACAACGGCATCAAGTTCTTCAGTGCGCTGGGCACCAAGCTGCCCGACGACTGGGAGCTGGCGGTCGAGTCGGCGCTGGACGAGCCGCCGGTGTGGGTGGACTCGGCCGGCCTGGGCAAGGCACGCCGGCTGGACGATGCGGCCGGCCGCTACATCGAGTTCTGCAAGAGCACCTGCCCGCACCAGTTCTCGCTCAAGGGGCTGAAGATCGTGGTCGACGCGGCCCATGGTGCGGCCTACCACATTGCTCCGCACGTGTTTCACGAACTCGGGGCCGAAGTGGTGAAGATCGGCTGCAACCCCGACGGGCTCAACATCAACCAGGGTGTGGGCGCCACGCACCCCGAAGCGCTGGTGGCTGCCGTCAGGGAGCAGGGCGCCGACTACGGGGTCGCGCTCGACGGCGACGCCGACCGCCTGCAGATGGTCGACGCCACGGGTCGCCTGTTCAACGGCGACGAACTGCTCTACCTCATCGCGGCCGACCGCATCGCGCGCGACATCGACGTGCCCGGTGTGGTGGGCACGCTCATGACCAACATGGCGGTGGAAGTGGCGTTCCGCCGCAAGGGCGTGGCTTTTGCGCGTGCCAAGGTCGGTGACCGTTACGTGCTCGAAGAGCTGGAACGGCGCGGCTGGACGCTGGGAGGTGAAGGCTCG
This sequence comes from Hydrogenophaga sp. NFH-34, assembly GCF_021401345.1. GTDB lineage: Bacteria > Pseudomonadota > Gammaproteobacteria > Burkholderiales > Burkholderiaceae_C > Hydrogenophaga > Hydrogenophaga electricum. The sequence goes on along the minus strand of NZ_JACBGE010000017.1, from coordinate 45,873 downwards.
GGCCACCTGCTGGTGCTCGACCGCCACACCACGGGCGACGGCCTGGTGTCGGCGCTGCAGGTGCTCAATGCCTGCGTGGACAGCGGCCAGACCATGGCGCAGTTGCTGGCCGACGTGACCCTGTTTCCGCAGACGCTGGTCAATGTGCGCCTGCAGCCCGGTCAGGACTGGAAGGCCAACACCCTTCTGGCCACCGAAACCCAGTCCGTCGAGGCCGAACTGGGCGACGCGGGGCGTGTGCTGATCCGCGCCAGCGGGACCGAGCCGCTGCTGCGTGTGATGGTCGAAGCGCGCGATGCCGGCCAGGCGCAGGCCTGCGCCGAGCGCCTGGCCGATGCCGTGAGGGCCGGCTGATGGCGGCCGCTTTCTCCATCCGCCAGGCCGCCTACACCGATGCAGCCGACGCTGCCGCCATCGTGCAGGTGCTCGATGCCTATGCCAGCGATCCGGCGGGCGGTGCCGAGCCGTTGTCGGACTTTGCCAAGACCCACCTCGTGGCCGAACTCGCGGCGCGTCCACACGCGTTCAGCATTCTGGCTTTCGACGGGGCGCAGGCGGTGGGCCTGGTCAACTGCATCGAGGGGTTTTCCACCTTCCGGTGCAAGCCGCTGGTCAACGTGCACGACGTCGCCGTCATGGCCAGCCAACGGGGGCGGGGCATTGCCGAGGCCATGCTGCGCGAGGCCGAGCGGATCGCCCGCGAGCGGGGCGCCGTCAAGATGACCCTGGAAGTGCTCTCGGGCAATGCGCCTGCGATGCGGCTGTACCAGCGCATCGGCTACGCGGGTTACCAGCTCGACCCGGCCATGGGCACCGCCCAGTTCATGCAGAAGTGGCTCGACTGAAGCGCTTTCAGCGGGGGCCGCGCAGCTTGCGGTAGACCGTGGCCCGGCTGATGCCGAGTGCCCGGGCCGCTTCCATCACGTTGCCGCGCGCGTCGGCCACCGCCTTGCGGATGAGCGAGGTTTCCAGATCACGCAGGGGTACACCGCCCTGGCCGCTTCCGGCCGAGGCCGCATGTGTCCGGCCTCTGGCCATGTCTGGCTGGCGCGCCAGCACCTGGATGCGCAGACCCGACCACAGAGGCACTTCCAGGCTGCCACGCTGCTGGCGTGCGGCATCGAACAGGGTGTCGAACGGGACCGCGAACAGGTCGGCCGCGTGGCCGGGCTGCTGACCCAGGCGCGGGCGCACGCTCAGCATCTCGGCGGCCGACCGGTTCAGGGCCGTGACCCGGCCGTCGCCGTCCAGGCACACCAGGCCGTCGGTGTCGTCACCCAGCACGCGGCCCGGCCAGTTCAGCCGCAGCAGCAGCCGGTGCGGCGCGGCCAGCACCATGGCGTTTTCGATGCCGCGCGCGGCCTGCGTGACCAGATGCCGCAGTGCCGGCTGTTCGGCCACGTCGACGCCGGTGAGGTCGAGCATGCCCACGCATTCGCCCAGCGGGCCACGGATCGGGGCGCCCGCGCAACTGAACACGCTGGTGTCGCGGAAGAAGTGCTCGCCGCGGTGCAGCCAGACCGATTGCTGCTCGGCCAGCGTGGTGCCGATGGCGGTGGTGCCGACGGCGGCTTCGGAGAGGTCGACCCCGACGCGGGCGATGGCGGCGGCGTGCGGGTTCTGGCGGTCCACCGGGCCGCTGACCTCGATGACCGTGCCGCGCGCATCGGTCAGCATGGCGAAGTAACGCGTGTGCAGCATGGCGCGGGCGAGCGACTGGATCACCGGCCCCGCCGCCTGCAGCAGGGGCTGGCTGGCGTCGAGCGCGCGGCGCTGTGCGCCGGGCCCGACGGCGTCGAATTCCACGCGGCGGTCGGGCTCGAAGCCTTGCGACAGACAGCGCCGCCAGGAGCGCTCGATCATCGGGTCCAGCCAGGGCGTGGGCACTTCCTGGCGCGCGTGCAGCACCGCTTCCCGGGCCCGGTCGATGAGGTCCAGCCGGGTGTCGGTAGGCAGCGTGGAAGGCGGGCTCGGGGTCATGGATGGCTCTCGCGCGGGCGATGGCTGTCGGGGGGCATTGCTGCTGCCATTGAACCCGTCTGCGGCGCGGGCGGGGAGAGGGTCTGCCCGGATGCGGGCAGTTCCCAGGCCTGGCCGGTCCGGGCGCGCAGGCGGTCCAGGTCGGCGGGCGTGTCCAGGTCGTCGACCGGGTGGCGGTTGGGCGCGGGCCAGGCGTACACCGCTGCCGGCTGGGTGCGGCGCCACTGGCGCAGGCTGGCGCCCGTGGCGCGCAACGCCTGCGCGAGGCCGGCTGCCAGCACCACCGGGTGGCCCGGCTCGCCGTCGACCATGGGCACCAGGGCGGTGGTTCCCGCCGGGCGTTGCTGGAAGGCCTGCAGGGTTTCACGCAGATCGTGGGCGTCCAGCCACGGCTGGTCGGCCAGCAGCACCATCACGGTGGTCACTTCGGCAGGCAGCGCCGCCAGGCCCAGGTGCAGGGAGTCGGCCGGTTCGTCGCCGGGCGCCGGGTTGTGCACGCAGCGCAGCGCCGACGGCGGCAGGCCGGCTTGGGCCAGGGCGGTGGGCAGCGCCGCTTCGATGGCCGGCGCGTGGTGGCCGAGCACCAGCACGGTGTCGATGGTCAGCGCGGGCGCGCTCGCGAGCGTCTTCAGGTGGCCCAGCGTGCGCGCCAGCAAGGTGTGCCCGCCGTGGTGAATCAGGCATTTGGGCACACCCCCCAGGCGGGTGCCGGCACCGGCGGCCAGCAGCACGACACCCAGGCGGGTGGTCGGTGTGGCAGAGCGGGGTGGGTGCGTCACCGGGGTGTCGGGGGGCGGGGCGGCGTGCCACAGACGGGGCCATCGGCACCGCTGGGCAGCATGCGGTCTTTGGCGATGGCCACGGCCATTTCTTCGGGCAGCGGTGCGCCGTTTTTCACCGCCAGGACCTCGGCCATGATGCTCACGGCGATCTCCGGCGGGGTCTTGCTGGCGATGTACAGCCCGATGGGCCCGCGCAGGCGGGCCAGCCGTTCTTCGGTCTGCCCGAAGTGCTCGATCAGGCGCGCGCGGCGGGCCTGGTTGTTGCGCCGCGAGCCGATGGCGCCGATGTAGAAAGCGTCGCTGTCCAGTGCCTCCAGCAGGGCCAGATCGTCCAGCTTCGGATCGTGGGTGAGCGCGATCACCCCGGTGCGCCGGTCGACGTGGAAGTCGCGCACCACGTCATCGGGCATGCCGGTGGCCACCTGCACGCCGGCCACCGACCAGCCGCCCCGGTATTCCTCGCGCGGGTCGCACACGGTCACGGCAAAGCCGCAGAACAGCGCCATGCTGGCCAGGTATTCGCTGAGCTGGCCGGCGCCGATCAGCAGCAGCCGGTATTCGGGGCCGAAGCTGTTGCGCAGCGTGGTGCCGTCATCGCTCAGCGGTTGCGGCCGTTCGATCGCCTCCAGGTGCACGCGGCCGGTGGCGATCTCGGTGTGGCGCAGTATCAGGCGGCCATCGGTGAGCGCGGTCAGCAAGGCCTGCAGCGCGGTCGCGTCGGGGTTGAATTCCAGCAGCAGCTCCAGGGTGCCGCCGCAGGGCAGGCCGAAGCGGTGCGCTTCGTCGGCCGTGACCCCGTACCGCACGCGTTCGGGCGGGCCGTCGGGGATGTCGTGGGTCACGCCCTCGGCAGACGGGGAACCGGCCGCTGTGTGGGCGCGGCTGTAGCGGTAGATCAGGTCGTCTTCGATGCAGCCCCCGGAGACCGAGCCGGCCACTGCACCGGTTTCGCACAGCGCCATGATGGAGCCGACCGGCCGGGGCGACGATCCCCAGGTCCGGATGACGGTGGCCAGCAGCGCACGGCGGCCTTCCTGGCGCCACTGCAGCAGGTGGCGCAGCACGGTGACATCCAGGTTTTCCATGGCGGCCCCGTCAGCGTGTCACGAACCACACCAGCGCCAGGCCGAGGCCGATGCCGGCGATCCAGACCCAGGCCGGGAACCCTCCGCTCTTCTCGGTCGCTTCGGTGTCCGCTGCGGCCTTCGCGGGAGTGTCGGTCGCGGCGGTGTCGGCGGGCGGGTGGCGCTGTGCCAGTTCGGCCTCGAAGCGTTTGAAGAAGTCGTCGGCCAGGGTCTTGGCGGCGCCGTCGATGAGGCGCTGGCCGAGCTGGGCGATCTTGCCGCCCACGGTCGAGTGCACGCTGTAGCGCAGTTCGCAACCCCCGTCGACGGGGTGCAGCGACACGCTCGACTGGCCCTTGCCGAAGCCGGCCACGCCGCCCTGGGCGTCGAAATTGAGCTGGTACGACTGCGGCGGCACGATGTCGGTGAGCTGCACCTTGCCCGAGAAGCGGGCCGAGACCGGCCCGATCTTGAGGGCGGTGGTCACGCTGTAGGCGTTGTCGCCGGCAGGCTCGAATTTTTCGCAGCCGGGGATGCAGGCGCGCAGCACCTCAGGGTCGTTCAGCGCCGCCCAGGCCTGTTGCTGGGTCGCGGTGAGGGTCCGTTGTCCTTGCATGTCCATGGGGCGTCTCCGGGTTCGTGGAAAAAGGCAGTCAGGTTTTCATCAACCGGGCCAGGGCATCGGCCAGGTCTTCAAGGTGGCTGAGGTTGTGCACGGGCAGCATGGCGTCGGCGTGGCGGTGCAGCACCGCGGCACCGCGCGCCAGCGGGGCGTAGCCGTCGTAGCGCAGCAGCGGGTTGAGCCAGAGCAGGCGGCGGCAGTGGCGTTTGAGCCATTGCACTTCGGTGTCGAGTGCGTCGGGCTCGCCGGTGTCCAGCCCGTCGGTGATCAGCAGCACCACGGTGCGGCGGCCCACCAGTTGCCGGGCGTGTTGCGTGCGCAGTTGCGCCAGCGAGGCGCCCAGGCGCGTGCCGCCAGCAAAATCGGCGATGGCGGCACTGGTGTCGGCGAGCATGCGGTCGGTGTCGCTGTGGCGGAAGGCGGTGCGCAGGTCGGTCAGCGCGGTGCCGAAGGCGTAGGCGGCGCGCGGGCGGCCGCGCGTGGCCGCGTGCAGGAAGGCCAGCAGCAGGCGCGCGTAGCGTTCCATGGAGCCGGAAATGTCCACCAGCACCAGCAGCGGCAGCGGCTGCGAAACGCGGGCACGGCGCGGCAGCCACAGCAGTTCGCCCTGTTGGCGCTGGGCCTGCCGGAGGGCGGCCGCCCAGTGGGGCTGGGCGCCGCGCAGGCCGGCCCGGGTGCGGCGGCCGGGCACGGGTGGCAGCGGCAGCGGCACGTCGCGCACCAACTGTTCGATGAGGCGGTATTCGCTCGCGCTGAGGCTGGCGAAGTCTGCCTGGTGCAGGCGGGTACGGGCGCTGGCGCTCATGGCCGCGTCCAGCTTCACTTCGGATTCGGGACGGGCGCCCTGGCCGGGTGGGCGGGGTGCCTGCAAGGCCTCCTGCACCCGGGGCTTGCGTTTCGGCGGATGCGCCGGGGCGGCCTTGGGCAGCATCTGCGCCAGCAGTTGCTGCGCCAGCTCGGGGTTGCGGAACCAGGCTTCGAACAGCTGCTGGAAGACTTCGATGTCCTGCGGCCGGCTGATCAGCACGGCCTGCAGGGCGGCGCGCAGGTCGTCGCGGCGCTCCAGTCCGACCCAGCGCAGCGACACCTGGGCCAGGGCCAGGCGGCTGCTGTCCACCGGCACGCCGGCGCGGCGCAGCGCCCGGCCGAAGCCGGTGAGGTTGTCGGGCAGCTTGCCGCTGCGGGCGTCGCCGAGCTGCATGGCGCCTCAGATGGCGGGGGACGGGGCGGGTGCCGCCCGGCGGGCTGAGGAAAACGGTGTGTGGCTCATGCGGCGAGCAGTTGGTCGATCAGCGGCAGCAGCGCGGCCACGTCTTCGCGCTGCTTGAACAGGATGCCGGCCGTGCCCTGCACCACTTCCGGGTCGAGCACGAGCGTGTCCAGTGCCACCAGGGCCTTGGCCCATTCCACGCTTTCGGCGATACCGGGCGCGCGCTGGAAGGCATTGGCAAAGGGCTGCGAGCGCAGGCGGCCCACAAAGGCGCTGACCTGGGCCGACAGCGCATCGCCCGCGTCGGGCACCTGGCTGCGCACGATGGCGAGTTCGCGCTCGCGGTCGGGGTAGTCCATCCACTGGTACAGGCAGCGGCGCTTGACGGCGTCGTTGAGGTCGCGCGTGCGGTTGCTGGTCAGCAGCGTCACGGGCGTGGCCTGCGCGCGGATGGTGCCCAGTTCCGGGATGCTGACCTGGTATTCGCCCAGGTATTCGAGCAGAAAGGCTTCGAAGGGCTCGTCGGCCCGGTCCACCTCGTCGATCAGCAGCACCGCGCCCGGTGGCGGGGCCTGCAGTGCCTGCAGCAGGGGGCGGCGGATCAGGTAGCGCTCCTGGTAGACCTCGCGCTCGATCTGCTCCGGGTTGGCACCGCCGCTGCCAGACCGCGCCGAGGGGGCGGCAGCCTCTTCGGCGGCCCCGCCCGTGCCGAACGTGGGCACTCTCAGTTCCGCCGCACGCATGTGCAGCAGCTGGGCCGTGTGGTTCCATTCGTAGAGCGCTTCGCGCTGCTCCATGCCGTCGTAACACTGCAGGCGGATCAGCGGACGCCCCAGCACCCGGGCCAGGGCCTTGGCCAGTTCGGTCTTGCCCACGCCGGGTTCGCCTTCGAGCAGCAGCGGCCGCTCCAGCCGCAGGGCCAGAAAGACCGCGGTCACCAGCGCCCGTGGCGCGTGGTAGCCCTGGGCCACCAGCGCGGCGGTGAGCGCGTCGATCGAGCCGGCGGCGGAGGGCGGGGGTGCGGGGCCTTGGCCTGCCGTCATGGGCGCGTTCAGCCGTTGGCCCGGGCCACCGCGAGGCGGGCCTGTACCTTGATCAGTTGCGCCCGGTAGGCGGCGCTGGCGTGCAGGTCGCTGTTGAGCTCACTGGCGTCCACCGCCACCGCGTCCACGGCTTGCGGCGTGAAGCTGGCGTTGAGCGCGGCTTCCAGCCCCGCGTGGCGGAACACGCCGTTGCCGGCCCCGGTGATGGCCACGCGCACGCCGCTGTCGGTCTTGGCGACGAACACGCCCACCAGCGCAAAGCGCGAGGCCGGCTGGCGGAACTTGGCGTAGCCGGCCTTGCGCGGCGCCGGGAAGTGAATGGCCTTGATGAGCTCGCCCGGTTCCAGCGCGGTGGTGTACATGCCCTGGAAGAAGTCGTCGGCCGCGATCTGGCGCCGGTCGGTGTGCACCGAGGCGCCCAGAGCGAGCACGGCGGCGGGGTAGTCGGCGGCCGGGTCGTTGTTGGCGACCGAGCCCCCGAGCGTGCCCATGGCGCGCACCTGCCGGTCGCCGATGCCCCCGGCCAGGGCCGCGAGTGCGGGGATGGCTTGCTGCACATCGGCACTGCCGGCCACGGCTTCATGGCGCGTCATGGCACCGATCATCACCCCGGCACCTTCGCGGCGGATGCCCGCGAGTTCGGGCACTAGGCCCAGGTCGATCAGGGTTTCGGGCTGCGCCAGGCGCTGCTTGAGCGAGGCGATCAGGGTCTGGCCTCCGGCCAGGGCCTGCCCGCCCGCGCCGATCTGCTGCAGGGCCTGGGCCAGGGTGGTGGGCTGTTCAAGGGTGAAAGCATACATGGGGATCTGCTCCTCGAAGGAAATGGGCTGGCCGAGGAGCGCCGCCACCACGGGCGGCGCTCCTCGGGATCACGACCGGGCCGCCTGAATGGCCTCCCACACGCGGTGCGGGCTGGCGGGCATGTCCAGGTCCTTGACGCCCAGTGGCGCCAGGGCATCGAGCACGGCGTTGATGACCGCCGGCGGCGAGCCGATGGCCCCGGCCTCGCCACAGCCCTTGGTGCCCAGCGGGTTGGTGGTGCAGGGCGTGCAGACGTGGCCCAGCTTGAACTCGGGGAAGTCGTCGGCGCGCGGCATGGTGTAGTCCATGAACGAGCCGGTGACCAGTTGCCCGGTCTCGCGGTCGTAGACGCAGTTCTCCAGCAGGGCCTGGCCGATGCCCTGCACCAGGCCGCCGTGCACCTGGCCTTCGACGATCATCGGGTTGATGATGGTGCCGAAATCGTCCACCGCGGTGAAGCGGTCCACGCGCACCACACCGGTCTCGGGGTCGATCTCGACCTCGCAGATGTAGGTGCCGGCCGGGTAGGTGAAGTTGGTCGGGTCGTAGAACGCGGTCTCGTTCAGGCCCGGCTCCAGCTTGTCCAGCGGGTAGTTGTGCGGCACGTAGGCGGTGAGCGCGACCTGGCCGAACGTGACCTTCTTGTCGGTGCCCTTGACGGTGAATTCGCCATTGGTGAAGTCGACGTCGGCGTCGCTGGCTTCCATCAGGTGGGCCGCGATCTTCTTGGCCTTGGCCTCGATCTTGTCCAGCGCGCGCATGATGGCCGCGCCGCCCACCGAGATCGAGCGCGAGCCGTAGGTGCCCATGCCGAAGGGTACGCGGCCGGTGTCACCGTGCACGATGTCGACCTGGTCGGGCGTGAGGCCCAGGCGCGAGGCCACGACCTGCGCGAACGTGGTCTCGTGCCCCTGGCCGTGGCTGTGCGAGCCGGTGAACACCGTCACGCTGCCGGTGGGGTGCACGCGCACTTCGCCGCATTCGAACAGGCCGGCGCGCGCGCCCAGCGCCCCGGCGATGTTGGAAGGCGCCAGGCCGCAGGCTTCGATGTAGCTGCTGTAGCCGATGCCGCGCAGCAGGCCCCGGGCCTTGGACGCCGCCTGGCGCGCCGGGAAGCCGGCCACGTCGGCCAACTGGTTGGCCTGTTCCAGGCAGGCGGGGTAGTCCCCCGTGTCGTACTGCAGCGCCACCGGTGTCTGGTACGGGAACTGGGTGATGAAGTTGCGGCGCCGGATTTCGTCCTGGCTCAGGCCCATGTCCCAAGCGGCGCGGGTGACGATGCGCTCAAGCAGGTAGGTCGCTTCGGGCCGGCCCGCGCCGCGGTAGGCGTCGACCGGGGCGGTGTTGGTGAACCAGGCGTCCACCTCCACATACACCTGCGGCGTGGTGTACTGGCCGGCCAGCAGGGTGGCGTAGAGGATGGTGGGCACGGCCGAGGCGAAGGTCGACAGGTAGGCGCCCAGGTTGGCGTCGGTGTGCACCTTCAGGGCCAGGAACTTGCCGTCCTGGTCCATCGCCAGTTCGGCGTGGCTGACGTGGTCGCGGCCATGCGCGTCGCACAGGAAGGCCTCGGCGCGCTCGCAGGTCCACTTGATCGGCCGGTTGAGCTTTTTGGACGCCCAGGTCAGGCACACGTCCTCGGCATAGAGGTAGATCTTGGAGCCGAAACCACCGCCCACGTCGGGCGCGATGACGCGCACCTTGTGCTCGGGCAGGCCCATCACGAAGGCCGTCATCAGCAGCCGCTCGACGTGCGGGTTCTGGTTGGCCACGTAGAGCGTGTATTCGTCGGTGGCGCGGTTGTAGTGACCGATGGCCGCGCGCGGCTCCATGGCGTTGGGCACCAGTCGGTTGTTGGTCAGGTCCAGCCGGGTGACGTGGGCGGCGTTGGCGAACGCCGCATCGACCTGCGACTTGTCGCCGATGGCCCACTTGTAGCAGTGGTTGTCGGGCGCTTCGGTGTGCACCGCGCTGGCACCGGCCTGCTGCGCGTCGCGCACGTCGACCACCGCCGGCAGCGGTTCGTAGTCGACGTTGACCAGCTCGGCCGCGTTGCGCGCCTGTTCCAGCGTTTCGGCGACCACCATGGCCACGTGGTCGCCCACGTAACGCGCCTTGCCCTGGGCCAGGATGGGGTGGGCAGGCTCTTTCATGGGCGTGCCGTCGGTGCTGGTGATGAGCCAGCCGCAGGGCAGGCCGGCGATCTTGTCGGCCGCGACGTCGGCGCCGTCGAACACGCCGATCACGCCCGGGGCGGCCAGCGCGGCCGATTTGTCGACGCCGTTGATCCTGGCGTGCGCGTGTGGCGAACGCACGAACACGGCATACGTGGTCCCGGCGAGCGCGATGTCGTCGGTGTACTGGCCGGCCCCGGTGAGGAAGCGGTAGTCCTCCTTGCGGCGGACGGATTCGCCGATGTGCGGCAGCTTGGCAAAGTCGGTGGCACCCATGTCCGCGCTCCTCAGGCTTTCATGGCCGCGGCGCCTTGCACCACGGCCTTGACGATGTTCTGGTAACCGGTGCAGCGGCAGAGGTTGCCTTCCAGCATCTCGCGCACTTCGGTTTCGTTGGCGTCGGGGCGGCGCCGGCAGAGGTCGACCGCGCTCATGACCATGCCGGTGGTGCAGAAGCCGCATTGCAGGCCATGGCACTCCTTGAAGGCCGCCTGCATCGGGTGCAGCGTGCCGTCCGCCTGGGCCAGACCTTCGATGGTCGTGACCTCGCTGCCGCCCGCCTGGGCCAGCAGCAGGTTGCAGGACTTGACGGCCTTGCCGTTCATCAGCACGGTGCACGCGCCGCACTGGGCCGTGTCGCAACCCACATGGGTTCCGGTGAGCTTGAGATGCTCGCGCAGCGCCTGGACCAGCAGCGTGTGGGGCGCCGCGGTCACGGTCACGGCCTTGCCGTTGACCTTGAGTTCAACCTGCATGCTTGTCTCCTGATGTTGTCGAGGGGCAAGATGCAGTGAATCACGCCGTCCCGCGGACGGGCTGCGTGGAAACCCTTGGTTCGGCGGGGATCGCCGCGCCCGGGCGCAAGGATTCTCAAATTGAGACGCGCTTGTTGCAGCGCATCAGGCCGGTGCCCGGCCGAAGCGGGCACCGGGGGCGCTCAGGCCAGCGCGGTTTCGGGCTCGGGCAGCCGGATCTGGTCGTCGGTGCTGAGCAGATAGTCGTTGAACACGTGTTCGGCGCTGAGCAGCTGGTAGCTGCCGTCGGCCGCGCGCACCGTGGTCGCCTTCAGGCGCCCGGCGGTCTGGCCGCAGGTCCAGATGGCGAAGTTGCGCATGTGCGTGCACAGGCAGGTCTTGTCCTTCACCGAGATGCGCTTTTCACCCGGGTGGGCGGCGAGTTCGCGGTAGTAGGCGTCGACGTAGGCGCACTTGCCGTTGGCGTCGAGCAGGTAGCCATAGGCCTCGCAGTTCGGGCGAATGCCGTCACCGATGCCGGGGCTGGCCTTGATCATGCGCATCGGGTAGCCGGTGGGCGAAATTTCGTTGACCTCGATGTCGTCTTCGTCGGCCTTGAAATACTCCTGCTTGACGTCGTCGGGCAGGCCGCATTCGCGCGTGACGGTGAAGCGGGTCGCCACCTGCACCGCCGCGCCGCCGTTTTCCAGGAAGCGCACCGCGTCGCTGCCGGTGAAGATGCCGCCGGCCGGGATCAGGGGGATGTCGAGCTGTTCGGCCACCAGCCAGGCACGGATGTCGGCCACGATGGTGGCCAGGTCGTACTGCGCCCAGTCCATGCCGAAGCCAAGGTGGCCGCCCGCCAGCGGGCCTTCGACGACCACGTAGTCGGGCAGGCGGTTGAGGCGTGAATTCTTCTTCAGGAACAGCTGCAGCGCGCGCAGGCTGGAGACGATGATGCCCAGCTTGGCGTCGCGGAAACGCGGGTGGTCCTCGATCAGGGCGAACGAACCCAGATGCAGGCCGGCCGCCAGCGTGATGCCGTCGATCCCGGCGTCCAGCGCGGAAGCCATGCGGATCTTGAGCGTGTCCTTGGGGGCGTTCATCGTCAGCTTTTCCATGCAGTTGATGAACACCATGCCGTTGCCGCGCTTGCGCTCCATGGTGTGCTGCACGTGCAGCCGCGTGGCTTCGGCCAGGTCGCCCAGGTTGAACTTGACCTCGGACTTGTCCGACGAGGCCATGTTGTGCTTGTACTGGGCCTGCTTGGCCTTGACGTATTTGGTCTGGTAGCGGCGGTCGGTGACCGTCTTGATCATCGCGTCGGAAATGTGGCCCACGCCACCGAGGCGGGCGGCTTCGAGCGCCAGGTCGGCCGAGGAGATGTCCACGCCCATGCCGCCAATCATGATGGGCACCAATTCATCGCGGCCCATGCGCAGGCGGAAGTCGTCCAGTCTTTTCATCATTCAGTTCACGAGGGGCGTCGGCAGGACTGCCAACGGCAACCCTGCATTATCCGTGCTTGGGGCGCGAAACCCTGCAGTATCCCCAAGGCGCGTGAACCGGCCTGTTGACCTGGCACAAGGAGCGGGCGCGCAGCGTGCGCTCGCCGGGCGCCGCTTTTGCGAGGGTGGCGTCGCTGTTCGGTTGGCACCAGCCGGCGCGAGATGGTGCGCTTCATGCGGTCTCCTTCCTGCTTTGGCGGGCGAAAAATACCGGTTTGGGTGTTTGTTCTGGCCAGGGGCAGACCAAAGTCTCTGGATTGGGGAAGACCGGTCAGCCCTGGCCGAACCAGCGGCTGCCTGCTTGCAGTCCCAGCCAGGTCAGTGTCAGCGAGCCCAGCAGGTGCAAGGCGGCATTGGCCAGGGCCAGCCCGATGCGGCCATGCTGGAGCAGCGACACCACTTCGACCGAAAAGGTCGAGAAGGTGGTCAGCGCACCGAGGAAGCCCGTGACCAGCGCCAGCCGCCAGACGGGGTCGATGTCGGGCAGGGCCTGCAGGGCGGCCACCACCAGGCCGATGAGCCACGCCCCCAGCCAGTTGGCAGCCAGGGTGCCCCAGGGCAGCACGGCGTGGCCCTGGTTGAGCCACTGCGCGAGTTGCCAGCGGGACAGGGCGCCGAGACTGGCGCCGATGCAGATGGCGAGGACGGTGGGCATGGGGCTCAGGTCTGGCGATCAGAACGGGGGACTGTCGTCGTCGGCCACCGTGGCCAGCGGGGCGGCCTTGCCCGTGGTCGTGGTGCCCGATGCGGCGCTGGCTGGCGGGCTCACCGGGGCGGCGCTGCCCGGGGGCAGTTCGCCACCGAGTGCCTCGACCAGCGCGGGGATGAGCTGGCGCAGCTCACCGGTGGCCAGCACCACGTCGGTGTCGAAGGCGTCCTCGTCGTCGCCGCTGGGGCGGTCGTCGAACACCCCGTCCAGAAAATTCAATTTCTTGAGCTGCAGCCCTTCGGTCAGCACGAAACCGACGCGGCCTTCCCAGCTCATCGCGAGCTTGGTGGGCAGCTTGCCCTCGGCCACGTGTTTGCGCACCTCGTCGTTGAGCAGGTGGTGGCGCGTGAAGCGCACCACGGACTTTTCCTCGTCGGCCGAACGCAGTTCGCATTCGCGCTCCACCGCGATCCCGGCAGGCCATTCATCGGCATCCTGCGCCGACAGCCAGGCCGTCATGGCCGTTTGCGGTGAGACCGCGGTCTGCAGCAGGCCCAGGGCGAGGCCGTCGAAGGCGCGCACCAGGGCGGTGACCACTTCATCGTTCTTGCCCTGGCTGCCGGCGTCGGTCACCAGCCAGCCGTTTTCCAGGTCGATCCAGACCCCGATCTGGCCCTGGCGGGCAAAGGCCTGCGGCAGCAGCGCCAGCAGCGCGTCCTCACGCAGGGCCTTGGTTTCCTTTTTGCCCGGCTTGCGGCCGGTGGTGGCTTCGATGTGGTCGGCCGCTTCCTGGGCCTTCTTGCGCACCACGGCGCCGGGCACGGCCTTGGTTTCGATGGCCAGGCGCAGGATGCGCTGGCCGTTGACCGATTCGACCAGGGGGCCGTGTTCTTCGCCACGCGGCGGCACCCAGCCGATCGACTTGTCCTGCGTCGCGCCGCAGGGCACGAAACGAGCCGGATCGAGGGCGGCTTCCATGTCTTCCAGGGAGGGCGCCCAGCCGGGGGCCAGGCGGTAGAGGGTCACGTTCTTGAACAAGGCAACTATCCGAAAAAAAAGCCCCGTCACCGGCCGGTGCGGGGCGATCATCTTAGAGGAAGTGGCGCTCACATCCGGGAAGGCAGCCAGTTCACCAGCCCCGGAAACCACCACAACAGCAGCAGGGCCAGCACCATCAGCAGGAAGTACGGCGCGCAGACGCTGGCGATCCAGGTGATTTCGCGTTTTGTCATGCCTTGCAGCACAAACAGGTTGAAGCCGACCGGCGGCGTGATCTGCGCCATTTCCACCACGATCACCACGAAGATGCCGAACCAGATCAGGTCGATGCCGGCCGCCGACACGGTCGGCAGGATCACGCCCATGGTCAGCACGATCATGGAAATGCCGTCGAGAAAGCAGCCGAGCAGCATGTAGAACAGCGCCAGTGCCAGCAGCAGGGCACCGGGCGATAGGCCCAGGCTGCCGACGAACTCCGCCAGGTGGCGGGGCAGGCCGATGTAGCCCATGGCCAGCGTCAGGAACGCGGCGCCGGCCAGGATCAGCGCGATCATGCAGTACAGCCGCGTGGCGCCGAGCAGCGAGGCCTTGAACGTGGCCGCGTTGAGCGAGCCCTGGCTGGCCGACAGGATCAGCGCCCCGACCACGCCCACGGCAGCGGCTTCGGTGGCGGTGGCGATGCCGGTGTAGATGGTGCCGATGACGCCGCCGATAAGCAGCACGACCGGGATCAGGTGGCGCGACTCGGCCAGCTTCTGGGCGAACGACAGGCCGGCATCCGCCTTGGGCACCTTGTCGGGGTTGAGCAGGGCCCAGACCATCAGGTGGCCGGAGAACAGCGCGGCCAGCAGCAGGCCGGGCAGCACCCCTGCCACAAACAGCTTGGCGATCGACACCTCGGCGGCGACGCCGTAGACGATCATGATGATCGAGGGCGGGATCAGCAGCCCCAGCGTGCTGGCGCCGCCCAGCGATCCGACGATCTTTTCTGGGGGGTAGCCGCGTTGTGACAGTTCCGGGATGGTCATCTTGCCGATCGTGGCGCAGGTGGCGGCCGACGAGCCCGACACCGCAGCGAAGATGGTGCTGCCCAGGATGTTGGTGTGCAGCAGCCGGCCCGGCAGTGCGTTGACCCACGGTGCCAGACCGCGGAACATGCTCTCCGAGAGCTTGGTGCGGAAGAGGATTTCGCCCATCCACACGAACAGTGGCAACGCGGTCAGCGTCCAACTGCTGGCCGAGCCCCAGATGGTCACCGCCATGGCGTCGCCCGCCGGGCGCGAGGAAAAGAGCTCCATGCCGATCCAGGCCACGCCGGCCAGCGTGAGGCCGATCCACACGCCGCTGCCCAGCAGGAGGAACAGGGTCAGGACCAGCAGGCCGGTGATGGCCATGTCACTCATGATGGGTCTCCTGTGAGTCGTTCAGGCGCCGCTGTCCGCGCCATTCCAGCACCCATTCGTCCACGAAGGCGATAAACAGTACCCAGGTGCCGGCCACCATGGCCAGTTGCGGGACCCACAGCGGGGTGGCGTCGTTGCCCGTGGAGATGTCGTGGAAGGCGTGCGATTGCCAGGCCAGCCGCGCCGCGTAGTACGCGAACAGGCCCGAGAGCAGCACCGCCACGCTCAGGGCCCACATTTCCATGCCCTTGCGGGCCGAACCGGTGAGGCGACCGATGACGAGCGTGACACGGATGTGTTCGTTGCGCTTGAGCGTGTGCGCCAGCGCCAGGAACCCGGCCCCGGCCATGGCGTAGCCGGCGTAGGCGTCGGTGCCGGGCACGTGCCAGCCCACCAGGCGGCTGACGATGGAGAGCAGCACCATCGCCAGCACACCGATCATGCACAGGGCGGCCAGCCAGGCCGCCCCGTCGTAGAGCCCGTCGAGCAGTTTTCTCATGGCGGGCCTGAAGGCTTATTTGCGGTAGGCGTCCAGCAGGGCCTGGCCATCGGGGCCGGCTTTGTCCAGCCATTCCTTGAGCATGGTGTCGCCGACCTTCTTGAGATCGTCCTTGAGCGCAGGGGAGGGCGGGGCCACGTTCATGCCGTTGGTCTTGAGGCCGGCCAGGGTGTCGGTGTTGACCTTCTGCGAGGCGGCCCAGCCGCGGGTTTCGGCCTCGGCCGCGGCCTTGAGCACGGCCTCCTGCACCGGCTTGTCCAGCGCGTCGAAGGCCTTCTTGTTCACCAGCAGCGCGTTCTTGGGCAGCCAGGCCTGCACGTCGTAGTAGTGCTTCAGGTGCTCGTAGAGCTTGCTGTCCATGCCGGTGGCGCCGGAGGTCATGTTCGCTTCGACCACGCCCGTGGCCAGGGCCTGCGACAGCTCGGCCGCCTGCACGGTCACCGGCTGGGCACCCACCAGTTCGGCGATGCGGGCGGTGGCCGGGCTGTAGGCGCGCCACTTGGCGCCCTTGAGGTCGGCCGCGCTGTTGATCGGCTTCTTGCTGTACAGACCCTGCGGGGGCCACGGCACAGCGTACAGCAGCATCATGCCCTGTTCACCCAGCTTCTTGTCCAGCAGTGGCTTCTGGGCCTTGTAGAGCTTGAGCGATTCGTCGTAGCTGTCGGCCAGGAAGGGGATGCCGTCGGCACCGAAGATCTGCCATTCGTTCTGGAAGTTGGGCAGCAGGATTTCGCCGGCCTGGGCCTGGCCGCCTTGCACCGCACGCTTGATTTCCGGGGCCTTGAACAGGGAAGCGTTGGCGTGCACGGTGATCTTGAGCTTGCCGCCCGTGGCCTTGTCCACGTCGCTGGCGAACTGCGTCAGGTTGACCGTGTGGAAGTTCGTGGCCGGGTAGGCGGCGGGCAGGTCCCACTTGGTCTGGGCCAGTGCGGGCAGGCTCAGGGCCAGGGCGCTGGCGGCCAGGGTGAAGTGAAAGCAACGGCGTTTCATGTCGGCGACTCCGGTAGGTTGAAGACTCGATGGGCCCGAGCCCGGGGCGTCAGGGATTCTGGCTGCGGGAGGGGCAAGTGTGATTCGTGTTTTCCCTGTATGTCAATAATTTGTTGGCAAATCATTGACGAAAAATCTAAACTGGCATCCTCTCCTGCTGCCCGTCCTGTCATGGCCAAGTCCCAAGCAAGCTCCAAGCCAGTCAGCGCCTCCGCGGCGCATCCCATCGTGTCTTCGGCGCACCTGGTCTCACCCCAGAGCGCCGAGATGAGCGAGTTCGAGTTCGGGCTCATCGTTTCGGGCAACGCGTTTCACCGCTGGATCGTGCACTGCATGAGTGCGGCCGGTCTCAAGGATCTCACCGCGCTCGACGTGCTGGTGCTGCACCACGTCACCCACCGCGCGCGGGACAAGCGCCTGTCCGACATCGCCTTCATCATGAATGTGGAAGACACGCACCTGATCAACTACGCGCTCAAGAAATTGCAGGGCCTGGGCGTCGTCACCTCGACCAAGAATGGCAAAGAGGTCACCTACGGCCCCACCGAAGCGGGCAAGGCGTACGTGGCGCGCTATCGGGAAATCCGGGAAACCTGCCTGATCCATGCGCTCAAGGCGGACGATTCGCTCAACCGCGACATCGGACAGCTCGCGCGCCTGCTGCGCGTGCTCTCCGGCATCTACGACCAGGCCGCCCGTTCGGCCGCTTCCTTGTGAACACCATGGCCACCACACCCGACACCCGCTGGCAGTTCTGGATCGACCGCGGCGGCACCTTCACCGACATCGTGGCCAGGCGCCCCGATGGCACGCTGGTCACGCACAAGCTGCTGTCGGAGAACCCCGAGCAGTACCGCGACGCCGCGGTGGCCGGTATCCGCCACCTGCTGGGCCTGCCGCCCGGGGAGGCCGTGACACCGGCGCAGGTGGCCTGCGTGAAGATGGGCACCACGGTGGCCACCAACGCCTTGCTCGAGCGCAAGGGCGAGCCCACGCTGCTGGTGACCACGCGCGGCTTCCGCGATGCGCTGCGCATTGCGTACCAGAACCGGCCACGTCTGTTCGACCGCCACATCGTGTTGCCCGAGCTGCTCTACAGCCGCGTGATCGAGGCCCAGGAGCGCGTGGGCGCGAACGGTGAACTGATCGAGCCGCTGAACGAAGCCCATCTGCGCGAGCGGCTCTGGGCGGCGTTCGATGCCGGCCTGCGCAGCGTGGCCATCGTGTTTCTGCACGGCTACCGCTACACCGACCACGAGGCAGCGGCCGCGCGGCTGGCCCAGGAGGTGGGTTTCACGCAGGTGAGCACCTCGCACGCCACCAGCCCGATGATGAAGTTCGTCAGTCGTGGCGACACGACGGTGGTCGACGCCTATCTGTCGCCCATCCTGCGCCGCTACGTCGACCAGGTGGCCCGCGAGATGCCGGGCGTGCCGCTGTTCTTCATGCAGAGCAGCGGCGGGCTGACCGATGCGCACCGGTTCCAGGGCAAAGACGCGATCCTCTCCGGCCCGGCGGGCGGCATCGTGGGCATGGCACGGACCGCAGAGCTGGCTTTTGGCGGCTCTGCGGCCACCCCTGGCCACGGCATCAAGGTGATCGGCTTCGACATGGGCGGCACCTCGACCGACGTGTCGCACTACGCGGGCGCGTTCGAGCGCGAGTTCGAGACCCAGGTGGCGGGCGTGCGCATGCGCGCGCCCATGATGAGCATCCACACCGTGGCCGCGGGTGGAGGCTCCATCCTGAGCTTCGACGGTGCGCGCTTTCGCGTCGGCCCCGAGAGTGCGGGTGCCAACCCCGGCCCCGCCAGCTACCGGCGCGGCGGCCCGCTCGCGGTGACCGACGCCAACGTGATGCTGGGCAAGATCCAGCCGGCGCACTTCCCCCGGGTGTTCGGCCCGAACGCCGACGAAGCGCTGAGCGCCGAGGCCGTGCGCGAACAGTTCGGCGCCCTCGCGCAGCAGACCGGCCGCACGGCCGAAGACGTCGCCGAAGGCTTCATCCGCATCGCGGTGCAGCAGATGGCCAACGCGATCAAGAAGATCTCGGTGGCGCGCGGCTACGACGTGACGCGCTACATCCTGCAGTGTTTCGGCGGCGCTGGCGGCCAGCACGCCTGCCTGGTGGCCGACGCGCTGGGCATGCAGCGCGTTTTTGTGCACCCGCTCGCGGGCGTGCTCAGTGCCTACGGTATGGGCCTGGCCGACCAGAACGTGATCAGGGAACAGGCGGTGGAGTGTGTGCTGGAGGCTGCCGCGATCGGGCCGATCTCGGCACAGCTCGATGCGCTCGCGCAGGCGGCGGGCGACGAGTTGCGGGCGCAGGCGGTGAGCCGCTCGGCGGTGCAGGTGCACCGCCGGGTACACGTGCGCTACGAGGGCAGCGATGCCGCGCTCATCGTGCCTTTCGGCGACCTGGCCGCCATCGAAGCGGCCTTCGAAGCCGCTTACCGCCAGCGTTTCGCGTTCCTCATGCCGGGCAAGCGGCTGATCGCCGAGGCGGTGTCGGTGGAAGCGGTGGTGGCGGGGGATGCGCCCGCCGAGCCACGGCATCCGCTGCACCCGCCGCGCGAGGTGCCCCGCCGCGACACCGTGCGGATGTACGCCGAGGGCCAGTGGCTCGACGCCGCGCTGGTGGTGCGCGAAGACCTGCGCCCGGGCGATGTGATCCCGGGGCCGGCCATCATCGCCGAAAAGAATGCCACCACCGTGGTGGAGCCGGGTTGGGAGGCGCAGCTCAGTGCGCTCGACCATCTGGTGCTGGAGCGCCGCGTGCCCCGCGCTACGCGCCACGCCGTGGGCACCACGGTCGACCCGGTGCTGCTGGAGGTGTTCAACAACCTGTTCATGAACATCGCCGAGCAGATGGGGTTGCAACTGCAGAACACCGCCTATTCGGTCAACATCAAGGAGCGGCTCGATTTTTCGTGCGCGCTGTTCGATGCCGCGGGCAACCTGATCGCCAACGCGCCGCACATGCCGGTGCACCTGGGCTCCATGGGTGAGAGCATCAAGACCGTGATCCGGCAGAACGCGGGCCGCATGCAGCCGGGCGATGTCTATGTGCTCAACGACCCGTACCACGGTGGCACCCACCTGCCCGACGTGACCGTGATCACGCCGGTCTACATCGGCGCGGCCGGCGAGCCCACCTTCTACGTGGGGTCGCGCGGCCACCACGCCGACATCGGCGGCACTACCCCGGGGTCGATGCCCCCGTTTTCCACGCGCATCGAAGAAGAGGGCGTGCAGATCGACAACTTCAAGCTGGTCGAAGGCGGCCGGCTGCGCGAGGCAGAGATGATCGCGCTGCTGGAAAGCGGTGAATATCCTTCCCGCAACCCGCAGCAGAACATGGCCGACCTGAAGGCACAGATCGCCGCCAACGAAAAAGGCGTGCAGGAACTGCGCAAGATGGTCGATCAGTTCGGGCTCGACGTGGTGCAGGCCTACATGCGCCACGTGCAGGACAACGCCGAGGAGTCCGTGCGCCGCGTGATCACGCGCCTCAAGGATGGCGCCTTCACCCTGCCGCTGGACAACGGTGCGCAGATCACCGTGGCGGTGCGCGTGAACGCGGCGGCGCGCAGCGCGCAGATCGACTTCACCGGCACCAGCCCGCAGCAGACGAACAACTTCAACGCGCCCACGGCCGTGTGCATGGCCGCCGTGCTCTATGTGTTTCGCACCCTGGTGCAGGACGACATTCCGCTCAACGCGGGCTGCCTGAAGCCGCTGGAGGTGATCATTCCACCGGGCAGCATGCTCAACCCGAACCCTCCGGCTTCGGTGGTGGCGGGCAATGTGGAAACCTCATCCTGCATCACCAACGCGCTGTTCGGCGCGCTGGGTGTGATGGCCGGCGCGCAGCCGACGATGAACAACTTCACCTTCGGCAACGCGACGCACCAGTACTACGAAACGCTGTCGGGCGGCAGCGGGGCGGGGGGCGAAATCGGCGAGCAGGGGGAACTGGTGGGGGGCTTCGACGGCACCAGTGTGGTCCAGACCCACATGACGAATTCGCGCCTGACCGATCCCGAAGTGCTGGAATTCCGCTTCCCGGTGCGGCTGGAGGGTTATGCGATCCGCCCGGGATCGGGGGGGGCAGGGCGCTGGCGCGGCGGCGACGGTGGCGTGCGCCGGGTACGCTTCCTGTCACCCATGACGGCCAGCATGCTCTCCAATGGCCGTGTGCATCCCGCGTTTGGCATGGCGGGTGGCGCCCCGGGGGCACCGGGCCTCAACCGCGTGGTGCGTGCCGATGGCCGTGTGGAAGCCCTGGGTCATATTGCCCAGGTCGACATGCAGCCGGGTGACGTGTTCGAGATCCACACACCGGGTGGTGGGGGTTACGGGAGCGCCTGAGCCGGGGGAGCCTGGGGACGTGGCACCGGCGCGCTGCCGGGCCACGGATGCCAATCGTTTCGGGGGGCGCACCACAGGCACGGTGCGTGTGGGGTCAGAGTTCTTCGACGCGGCGCGCCGGGTAGCTGTCCCAGCTCTGGCAGCCCGGGCATTGCCAGAAATGCTGGCTGGCCTCGAAGCCGCAGGCGGCGCAGCGGTAGCGCTGCAAGGGGCTGCTGGCCTGGTTGAGCGCGGCCTGCACCGGTGCCTGCGCGGCGGCATCGGACAGCGGCTCGTCGGCCAGCCAGCGGGTGGCCATCACGAGCGAAGGCTCTTGCCGCAGATGCTCCAGGTATCGGTCCCGGGCCTCGGCCGGGCTGGCTGCCAGTTGGGCGAGCGCTTCGGTCACATCCAGCGCCGGCCCCCGCGCGTTCGCGGTCTGCAGAATGGTCTTGACGGCGGCCTCCTGACCGGTGCGCCGGGCCAGTTCGGCCAGTGCCCCGGCGGCCAGCGGCAGGCCCTGGGGCGCCTGGTGGGCCAGTTGCAGCAGGGTGTTCAGGGCGGCGCGGGCATCGCCTTGTTGATTCTGCAGGGCCGACAGGGCCATCCAGCCGCGCGCCAGTTGGGGGGCCTGCCGCGTGGCTTCCTCCAGGCGTTCGCGGGCACGGTCCATCTGCCCGGCGCGCAGTGCCAGCTCGGCTTCTTCGCACAGGTAGTGGGCCAGCCGCGTGGCGAAGCTGCCTTGCTGGGTGTGTTCGAGCTTCTGGGCGATCTGCTGGGCCTGTGGCCAGTCGCGAGAGCGCTCGTAAATGGCCAGCAGCGCCAGCAGGGCCTCGCCTTCGAAGTCGGTGCCTTCCAGACGCTGCAGCGCGGTTTCGGCACGGTCCAGCAGACCGGCCTTGAGGAAATCCAGCGCCAGGGCATGCTGGGCACGGTCGCGGTCCTTGCCTTTGACATCGGCGCGCGCCAGCAGGTGTTCGTGCACGCGCACGGCGCGGTCGTAGTCACCTCGGCGGCGGAACAGGTTGCCGAGCGCAAAGTGCAGCTCGGCCGTGTCCGGGTCGCCCTGCACGGCCTCGATGAAGGCGTCGATGGCCTGGTCCTGCTGTTCGTTGAGCAGGTGGTTCAGGCCGCGGAAGTAGGCTTTGGGCGCCTGCCGGCCTTCGATGCGCCATTGCCGCAGATCGAGCCGCGAGGCGAGCCAGCCAGCGGCGAAGGCGATGGGCAGGCCCCACAGCAGCCAGGTCAGGTCAAGGTCCATGGGGCGGATAGCCGTCGATCGGGCCGGGGGGCGCCGGTGCCACCGTCGCGGCCGTCGGTTTGCGGCGCGCGCGCAGCCACAGGGGCAGCATGACGATCACGCCCAGAAAAACACCTGCCACCAGCGCGGCCAGCAGCACGAGCACCAGCGGTGCCTGCCAACTGACGCCGAAGAACAGGTGCAGCGTGACCGCATCCAGGTTGTTCAGCGCAAAGGCGAAAAGAACAAAAAAAAGGGCTGCATTGAGCAGCCACATCAGGTATCTCAATCCGTTCCCCGAGTGGTGGAACGATTGTACCGGTCAGTCGTTCTGGCGCGGTGCCTGCCCCAGGATCTCGGCGGTCTTGGCGTCCACCGCTTCCCGCAGGGCCTTGCCCGGCTTGAAGTGGGGCACGCGCTTTTCGGGAATCATCACGCTCTCGCCCGAACGCGGGTTGCGCCCGATGCGCGGAGCGCGGCGGTTGACCGAGAAGCTGCCGAAACCGCGGATCTCGATGCGATGGCCTTTGACCAGGGCATCACCCATCGCGTCGAGAATGGCCTTGACGGCGAACTCGGCATCGCGGTGGGTGAGCTGGGCAAAGCGGGTTGCCAGGGCTTCAACGAGGTCGCTGCGCGTCATGTCTTGAAAGCGAAGAGCCTTGCAGGCCGCCGATACCGGATACCACGACCCGAAAGGCCATGGCATCCGGCACCGAGCGGTGCCTCAGCTTCAGTTGTTGCTGTCCAGCTTGGCCTTGAGCAGCGCACCCAGGTTGGTGGTGCCGGCGTTGCCCGTGTTCTGGTTCAGGCTGGCCATGGCTTCCTGCTGGTCGGCGGCGTCCTTGGCCTTGATCGACAGCTGGATGTTGCGGGTCTTGCGATCCACGTTGACCACCACGGCGGAGACTTCGTCACCTTCCTTGAGCACGTTGCGGGCATCTTCCACGCGGTCGCGGGAGATTTCGCTGGCGCGCAGGTAGCCCAGAACGTCTTCGCCCAGGTCGATTTCGGCGCCCTTGGCATCCACGGTCTTGACCTTGCCGGTCACGATGGAGCCCTTGTCGTTGACCGACACGAAGGTGGTGAACGGGTCGCCGTCGAGCTGCTTGATGCCCAGGGAGATGCGCTCGCGTTCCACGTCGATGGCCAGCACGATCGCGTCGACTTCCTGGCCCTTCTTGTAGTTGCGGACGGCTTGTTCGCCGGGCTCGTTCCAGGACAGGTCGGACAGGTGCACCAGACCGTCGATGCCGGCGGCCAGACCCACGAACACGCCGAAGTCGGTGATCGACTTGATCGGGCCCTTGACGCGGTCACCGCGCTTGGTGGCCTCGGCAAATTCGTGCCAGGGGTTGGCGCGGCACTGCTTCATGCCCAGGGAGATGCGGCGCTTGTCTTCGTCGATGTCGAGCACCATGACTTCGACTTCGTCGCCCAGCGACACCAGCTTGGACGGGGCCACGTTCTTGTTGGTCCAGTCCATTTCGGAGACGTGCACCAGGCCTTCGATGCCGGGTTCCAGTTCCACGAACGCGCCGTAGTCGGCGATGTTGGTGACCTTGCCGAACATGCGGGTGCCCGACGGGTAGCGGCGGGACACGCCCAGCCACGGGTCGTCGCCCATCTGCTTGAGACCCAGCGAGACGCGTTGCTTCTCGGTGTCGAACTTGAGGATCTTGGCGGTGATTTCCTGGCCGGCCTGAACGACTTCGCTCGGGTGGCGGACACGGCGCCAGGCCATGTCGGTGATGTGCAGCAGGCCGTCGATGCCGCCCAGGTCGACGAACGCACCGTATTCGGTGATGTTCTTGACCACGCCTTGCACGATGGCGCCTTCCTTCAGGGTTTCCATCAGCTTGGCGCGCTCTTCACCCATGGAGGCTTCCACCACGGCGCGGCGGCTCAGCACCACGTTGTTGCGCTTGCGGTCCAGCTTGATGACCTTGAATTCCAGGGTCTTGTTTTCGTACGGGGTCAGGTCCTTGGTCGGACGGCTGTCGACCAGCGAGCCCGGCAGGAAGGCGCTGATACCGTTGACCATGACCTTGAGGCCGCCCTTGACCTTGGTGCCGGTGGTGCCGGTCACGAATTCGCCGGATTCGAGGGCCTTTTCCAGGGCCATCCACGAAGCCAGACGCTTGGCCTTGTCACGGCTCAGCAGGGTGTCGCCGAAGCCGTTTTCGACGGAGTCGATGGCCACGGAGACGAAGTCGCCCACCTGGACTTCGAGTTCGCCCTGGTCGTTCTTGAACTCGGCGATGGGCACATAGGCCTCCGACTTGAGTCCGGCGTTGACCACCACGTGGTTGTGCTCGACGCGCACGACTTCGGCGGTGATGACTTCGCCCGAGCGCATTTCAGCGCGCTTGAGGGACTCTTCGAACAGGGCGGCAAAAGATTCAGACATGAAGTTTCCTCAGCCACACAGCGTCGGGCGCGCACCAGCCGGCAGGCGGTTTTCGCGGGAGATCGACGGATGGGTGGCGTTGCTGTGCAGTGCGTGGCACTGCGGGGTTGGGGTCCAAGAACCATCGGGCCTGCGGGCGGGGATGCCCGGCGGGGCCGTCTGGGCCGGTTGGCAGCAGCGAACGGCGGACCGTTCAGGGCTGTTGCCTGCCTTGCCACCAGTTCAACACCTGGCGGACCGATTGCTCGATGTCCAGTTCGGAGTTGTCCAGTTGCAAGGCATCTTCGGCCGGCTTCAAAGGGGCGGTGCTGCGGTTCATATCCCGTGCGTCCCGTACCTGCAAATCGGCCAGAAGGTCTTCGATGCTAGCAGAAATCCCTTTGGAAATCAATTGCTTATGCCGCCGCTGGGCGCGCTGGGCGACGCTGGCGGTCAGATAGACCTTGAGCGGGGCGTCCGGGAACACCACCGTGCCCATGTCGCGGCCGTCGGCCACCAGCCCCGGCAGGCGGCGAAAGCTCAGTTGCAGCGCGTGCAGGGCCGAGCGCACGGCGGGGTACTGCGACACGCGCGAAGCCATGCCGCCCGTGGATTCGAGGCGCAGCGGATCGGTGATGTCGCGCCCGGCCAGAAAGATGCGGTGATCGCGGAACGCCAGCGGCAATGCCGCAGCGAGGCGCGCGAGGGCTGGTTCATCGTCGAGCGAGACGCCGGCGTCCTGCGCGGCCAGCGCCGTGGCCCGGTACAGCGCCCCCGAGTCCAGCAGGTGGTAGCCCAACTGGCGTGCCACTTCGGCCGCCAGCGTGCCCTTGCCCGACGCCGTGGGGCCGTCGATGCAGATCACGGGAATGGCGCCAGACTCGGCCTCGCACACGTCGAACAGGGTTTCAAAGTAGTCCGGGAAGGTCTTCGCCACGCACTTGGGGTCTTCGATGCGTACCCGGACCCGGCCCGGGTTGAAGGCCGCCAGTGAAAAACACATGGCCACGCGGTGATCGTCGTAGGTGTGGATGGCTGCCGGCTGCCAGCCGTGGGTGGTGCTGTCCGGGGCGGTTGCGCCGCCCTGGGGGGGCGTGATGCGGAGGAAGTCGCCTCCTTCTTCCATGATCGCTCCCAGCTTGCGGCATTCGGCGGCCATCGCGGCGATGCGGTCGGTTTCCTTGACCCGCCAACTGGCGATGTTGCGCAGCGTGGTCGTGCCTTCGGCGTACAGCGCCATCACCGCCAGCGTCATGGCAGCGTCGGGGATGTGGTTGCAGTCGAGGTCGACGGCATGCAGCGGCCAGGCCCCTCGGCGGATGTGCAGGCGGTTGGCTTCGCCGGATATCTCTGCGCCCATCTGGCGTGCCGCCTCGACGAACCGGATGTCGCCCTGGATCGACGCCAGGCCGACGCCTTCGATGGTGATGCCCTCGCGGCCGGGCAGGGGCGGCGCGATCGCCCCCAGCGCGATGAAGTAGCTGGCCGACGACGCGTCGGCTTCCACGTGGATCTGGCCGGGAGAGCGGTAGCGGCTGCCGGCCGGGATGATGAAGCGCGACCAGCCTTCGCGTTGCACAGGCACGCCGAAGCGCGCCAGCAGGTTGAGCGTGATCTCGATGTAGGGCTTGGAAATGAGTTCGCCCACCACCTCGATGGTGACCGGCCGATCCTGGGCGACCAGGGGCAGCGCCAGCAGCAATGCCGTGAGGAACTGGCTGGACACGTCGCCGCGCACACGGATGGGGGCGTCCAGCGTCAGGGCCTGTGCGGCACCGTTGCCCAGTCGCAGGGGCGGATAGCCTTCCTGGCCCAGGCAGTCAACCGGGCAGCCCAGCTGGCGCAGGGCGTCGACCAGATCGCCAATCGGCCGCTCGTGCATGCGTGGAATGCCGCTGAGTTCGAACTTCCCGCCATGGCGGCTGGCCAGCAGCGCCAGGGCCGCGGTCAGCGGGCGCATGGCCGTGCCGGCGTTGCCCAGAAACAGCGCGCCTTCGCGCACCGGCAGTTCACCCCCGATGCCGTGCACGCGCAGCCAGCCAGGGCCAGGGGTATCCGTCTCGATGCGGCAACCCAGTTGAGCCAGTGCCGCCAGCATGACGCGGGTGTCGTCGGAGTCCAGCAGGTCGGCAATGTCGGTCTGGCCCACGCTCAGGGCGGCGAGCAGCAGCACCCGGTTGGAAATGCTCTTGGAGCCTGGCAGGCGAACGGTGCCGCCCGCGCCGGACAAGGGGGGGATGTCGAGATGGTCGATGGCGTACATGCGCGGCGGTCCGGGCAGCGGAAAAAAGGGAGTGCCGCGGGGCACTCAGGATTGGGGCTTGACGGCGTTCATGCGCCAGGTGGCGCGCGCTTCGCTGGCTTGCTCGATCAGGACTTCCAGTGCGTCCGGGTTGCCGGCGGCGATGGCCGTCTCGAAGGCGTGCAGCGCGCGCTGGAAATGGCGCGACTGTGCCAGCAGCTCTTCCCGGTTGGACGCGAGGATGTCGCGCCAGACCGAGGGGTCGCTGGCCGCGATGCGGGTGAAGTCGCGGAACCCGGGGCCGGCCAGCGACAGAAAGGCCTCGCCCTGGGCCTGGCCGGTGATCGCGTTCATCAGCGCGAACGCGATCATGTGGGGCAGGTGGCTGACGGCTGCGTAGGCGGCATCGTGCGCCTCGGGCGACATCTGCTTGATCTGGCAGCCCAGCGCCGTCCACACCTGCTGGGCCCGGCCCAGTTGGGCCGTGAGCGTGCGCTCGATCGGGGTCAGGACGACCTGGCGCCCCTGGTACAGCTCGGGGTCGGCGTGCTCCACGCCCGAGAGCTCCTTGCCCGCGATCGGGTGGGCGGGCACGAACACGCCCACCTGGTCGCGCAGCACGCGGCGGGCGGCGTCGATCACTTCGCGCTTGGTCGACCCCACATCCATCACCAGCGTGTTCGGGCCGATCAGGTGGCGGATGGCCTTGAAGGTGGCTTCGGTGGCGGCCACCGGCACGGCCAACAGCACCAGATCGGCCCCCGAGACCGCCAGCAGGGCCGACGGGGCCTCGACGTCGATCACGCCCAACTGGCGCGCGCGCTCGGTGGTGGACGGCGACTTGCTGTAGCCCACCACCCGCTTGACCATGCCGGCGCGCTTGAGCGCCAGCGCAAACGATCCGCCCATCAGGCCGCAGCCGATGAGTCCCAACTGTTCAAAAACCGGAGAGCCTGGGGAGGATGCCATGTCACTCACTCACCGGGTAGGCGCCCAGCACCTTGTAGAACGCGCACAGACTCTGCAATTCCTCCAGGGCAGCGGCCACGGGCGGCTGCGAGGGGTGGCCGGCGATGTCGATGTAGAAGTAGTACTCCCACTGGCCCGACTTGGCCGGGCGCGATTCGAACCGGGTCATCGACACGCCGTGCTGCTTGAGCGGCACCAGCAGGTCGTGCACCGCCCCGGGCCGGTTGGGGACCGACACCACGATGCTGGTGCAGTCCCGGCCCGACGCCGGCGGCATGGCCAGGGTCTGCGGCAGCGTGATGACGGCAAAACGCGTGCGGTTGTAGGCCTCGTCCTGGATCGCGTGGGCCACGA
The DNA here is from genome assembly GCF_021401345.1 of Hydrogenophaga sp. NFH-34. Taxonomy (GTDB): domain Bacteria; phylum Pseudomonadota; class Gammaproteobacteria; order Burkholderiales; family Burkholderiaceae_C; genus Hydrogenophaga; species Hydrogenophaga electricum. The sequence goes on along the minus strand of NZ_JACBGE010000017.1, from coordinate 17,872 downwards.
TGTGCAGCCCGAACTGGGCGGCCGCACGTTCGCTGGCCAGGCCAGCCCACGCCGGGTTGGTGGCGGCCAGGCGGGCCCCTTCGGCGTTGCTGCCGACGGCACGGCGTTCGGCATGGGGCAGGTGCTGGCTCAGCCAGCCCTGGCATTGCGCCAGCGCTTGCGGATGGGCCATCACCACTTCGATGCCGTCCAGCGAATTGGCCTGGCGCAGCAGGTTGTGCCGCACCAGCAGGCTCACTTCACCCACCACGTGCACGGGCGAGCGCAGGAACAGGTCGAGCGAACGCGCCACCACGCCTTCGGTGGAGTTCTCCATGCCGACCACACCGTACTGTGCGGTGCCGGCCGCGGTGGCGTGGAAGACTTCGTCGAAGCTGCTGCAATAGATCAGGTTGGCCGCGCTGCCGAAATACTCGACGGCCGCCTGTTCGCAGAAGGTGCCTTCCGGGCCCAGCACCGCCACACGCTGCGGTGTTTCCAGGGCCAGGCAGGCCGACATGATTTCGCGCCAGATGGCGGCCACGTGCTGGTTGAGCAACGGGCCCTGGTTGGCACGCTGGATCTTTTCGATCACCTGCGCCACGCGGTCGGGACGGAAAAACGGCGTGCCTTCCTGGCGCTTGAGCTCGCCCACCTGTTCGGCCACGCGGGCACGCTGGTTGAGCAGGTTCAGCAATTGCTGGTCCAGCGAATCGATCTGCACGCGCAGCGCGCCCAGGGCCTCGGTCTGTATGGGTTGGCTCATGCGCTCAGGCCTGTTCTTTCTCGAAATCTTTCAGGTAGTCCACCAGGGCCTGTACACCCTCGATAGGCATGGCGTTGTAGATGCTCGCGCGCATGCCGCCGACCGACTTGTGGCCTTTGAGTTGCAGCAGGCCGCGCGCCTTGGCGCCGTCGAGGAAAGCCTGGTTGCGGCTTTCGTCGCGCAGGAAGAACGGCACGTTCATGCGCGAGCGGGCGGCCGGATCGACCTTGTTGACATAGAAGGCCGACCGGTCGAGGTAGCCGTAGAGCAGTTCGGCCTTGGCGATGTTGCGCCGCTCCATGGCGGCCACACCGCCCTGCTGCTTGAGCCACTGGAAGGTCAGGCCGGCCATATAGATGGCGTAGGTGGGGGGCGTGTTGAACATCGACTGGTTGTCGGCCACGGTCTGGTAGTCGAAGGCCGAAGGGCAGGCGGGCAGGGCGTGGCCGAGCAGGTCCTCGCGCACGATCACCAGCGTCACGCCGGCCGGTCCCACGTTTTTCTGGGCCCCCCCGAAAGCCAGGCCGACGCGCGACCAGTCCACCGGGCGCGAGAGCACGTGCGACGAAAAATCGATCACCAGCGGAGCGTCGCAGCCCAGGGCCTTGAGGTCGGGCAGTTCGTGGAACTCGATCCCGTGAATGGTTTCGTTGCTGCACAGGTGCAGGTACTGAGCGCCGGCGCTCAGTTGCCAGGAGGCGGGTGCGGGCAGGGCGGTGAAGCCCGACGCCTGGCCGCTGGCCGCGATGTTCGCTGTGGCGTAGCGCTGGGCTTCCTTGGCCGACTTCTGGCTCCAGCTGCCGGAGACCACGAAGTCCACCGTACCGCCGCGCGAGAGGTTCAGCGGCACGATGGCGTTTTCGGCCAGACCGCCGCCCTGCATGAACAGGATCTTGAATTCGGGCGGCACCGCCAGCAGCTCGCGCAGGTCGGCCTCCGCCTGTTCATAGATCGAGATGAACTCCTTGCCCCGGTGACTCATCTCCATCACGCCCATGCCGCAACCGTGCCAGTCCAGCATTTCGGCGGCGGCCTGCGCCAGCACGGCTTCGGGCATGGCGGCGGGCCCGGCCGAGAAGTTGTAGGGCCGCTGCGTCATTCGGCGTCTCCCGCCGGCGTGTCCGGGCCTTCTGCAGCGTCGGCCGCTTCCGGCACGTTGGCATCGTTCTCGACGATGCGCTGCAGGCCCGACAGCTCGGCGCCTTCGTCCAGCGCGATCAGCGTCACCCCCTGCGTGGCGCGGCCGAGTTCGCGGATCTCGCTCACGCGGGTGCGCACCAGCACGCCCTTGTCGGTGATCAGCATGATCTCGTCATCGGGGTGCACCAGCGTGGCGGCCACCACCTTGCCGTTGCGCTCGCTCTGCTGGATCGCGATCATGCCCTTGGTACCGCGGCCGTGGCGGGTGTATTCGCCGATGGGCGTGCGCTTGCCGTAGCCGTTGACGGTGGCGGTCAGCACCGCCTGCGATTCGTCTTCCGCCACCAGCATGGCGATCACGCTCTGGCCGTCTTCCAGCGTCATGCCCTTGACGCCGCGCGCGTTGCGGCCCAGCGGGCGCACGTCGTTCTCGTCGAAGCGCACGGCCTTGCCGCCGTCGCTGAACAGCATCACGTCGTGCTGGCCGTCGGTCAGGGCGGCGCCGATCAGGTAGTCGCCGTCGTCCAGGTTGACCGCGATGATGCCGGCCTTGCGCGGATTGCTGAATTCGTCCAGCGCGGTCTTCTTGACCGTGCCCATGCTGGTCGCCATGAACACGTAGTGGTCAGCCGGGAAGCTGCGGAACTCGCCTGTCAGCGGCAGCACCACGTTGATCTTCTCGCCGTCCTGCAGCGGGAACATGTTGACGATGGGGCGGCCACGCGATCCGCGCGAACCGGCCGGCACCTCCCACACCTTGAGCCAGTACAGCCGGCCGCGGTTGGAGAAGCACAGGATGTAGTCGTGCGTGTTGGCGATGAAGAGCTGGTCGATCCAGTCGTCTTCCTTGGTCGCCGTGGCCTGCTTGCCGCGGCCGCCGCGCTTCTGGGCGCGGTACTCGGACAGCGGCTGACTCTTGATATAGCCGCTGTGGCTGAGCGTGACCACCATGTCGGTGGGTGTGATCAGGTCCTCGGTCGAGAGGTCCTGGGCACTGTGTTCGATCTCGCTGCGGCGGGCACCCAGCTTGGTCTGGCCGAACTCGTTCTTCACCGCCACCAACTCCTCGCTGATGATGGTCGAGACGCGTTCGGGCTTGGCCAGGATGTCCAGCAGATCGTCGATCTCGGCCATCACGTCCTTGTACTCGGCGACGATCTTGTCCTGCTCCAGGCCGGTCAGGCGCTGCAGGCGCATCTGCAGGATTTCCTGCGCTTGCGTCTCGCTCAGGCGGTACAGGCCGTCGCCCTGCATGCCGAACTCGCGTTCCAGGCCTTCCGGGCGGTAGTCGTCGGCGTTTACCGTGCCGCCGTCCGCCTTGGCGCGGGTGAGCATCTCGCGCACCAGTGCGCTGTCCCAGCTGCGTGTCATCAGCTCGACCTTGGCCACCGGCGGGGTGGGGCTCTCGCGGATGATCTTGATGAACTCGTCGATGTTGGCCAGCGCGACGGCCAGGCCCTCGAGCACGTGGCCCCGGTCGCGCGCTTTGCGCAGGTTGAATACCGTGCGGCGGGTCACCACCTCGCGGCGGTGCTCCAGGAAGACGGTGATCAGGTCCTTGAGGTTGCACAGCTTGGGCTGACCGTCGATCAGCGCCACCATGTTGATGCCGAAGGTGTCCTGCAGTTGCGTCTGCTTGTACAGGTTGTTCAGCACCACCTCGGGCACTTCGCCGCGCTTGAGCTCGATCACCAAGCGCATGCCCGATTTGTCGGACTCATCCTGGATGTGGCTGATGCCTTCGAGCTTCTTCTCGTGCACCAGTTCGGCGATGCGCTCCTGCAGCGTTTTCTTATTGACCTGATAGGGGATCTCGTCAACGATGATCGCCTGGCGCTGGCCCTTGTCGATGTCCTCGAAGTGCACCTTGGCGCGCATGACCACGCGGCCGCGGCCGGTGCGGTAGCCGTCCTTGACACCCTGGATGCCATAGATGATGCCGCCGGTGGGGAAGTCCGGTGCCGGGATGATTTCCATCAGCTCGTCGATCGAGCAGTCCGGGTTCTTCAGCGAATGCAGGCAGGCATCCACGACCTCGTTAAGGTTGTGCGGCGGGATGTTGGTGGCCATGCCCACGGCGATGCCACCCGAGCCGTTGACCAGCAGATTGGGCAGGCGCGTCGGCAGCACCAGCGGTTCTTTTTCCGAGCCGTCGTAGTTAGGGCCGAAGTCCACCGTCTCCTTGTCGATGTCCGCAAGCATCTCGTGCGCGATCTTGGACATGCGGATTTCGGTATACCGCATGGCGGCGGCGTTGTCGCCGTCGACCGAACCGAAGTTGCCCTGGCCGTCCACCAGCATGTGGCGCAGCGAGAAATCTTGCGCCATGCGCACGATGGTGTCGTACACCGCGCTGTCGCCGTGTGGGTGGTACTTACCGATCACGTCGCCAACGATACGGGCCGACTTCTTGTAAGGCCGGTTCCAATCGTTGTTGAGCTCGTGCATCGCGTACAGCACGCGCCGGTGCACCGGCTTGAGACCATCCCGCGCATCAGGCAGGGCGCGGCCCACGATCACGCTCATGGCGTAGTCGAGGTAGCTGCGGCGCATCTCCTCTTCCAGGCTGATAGGCAGGGTCTCTTTGGCGAACTGGGTCATGGACGATACGGTGGCTGAGAAAAGGATGCCGCGCAGGGCAATAGGCGATTTTAGGATGCGCGCCCAGAAGGGCCCGAAAACCCCGGTTGTTGCATGAAGGCAACGGTGCCGAAAACCATGTCGCTGCCGGGTCGTGGCGCCGCATGCACTGACCAACCGTTACACACGCTTGTGGCACAATGAATTCAGCGTCTTGTAAGACGTGAATGTGTTCCAATAACTGGCCCGCCTGTGGCTCATCTTGAGGAAAACCATGAAAAAACTGAACAAAGTGGCAATGCTGTTTGCAACCGCCGCCATGGCAACCGCCGCTGGCGCCCAATCCATCGACAACTGGCGCAATGGCACGTCGGAACTGGTCTGGAAGAACGGCACGAACGAACTGTGCTGGCGCGATGCCTTCTGGACGCCGGCGACCGCCGCCCAAGGTTGCGACGGCGCGATCGTGCCGGCCGCTGCACCCGCTCCGGCTCCGGCACCCGCCCCGGCCCCGGCCGCTGCACCCGCTCCGGCACCCGCTCCGGCCCCGGCTCCGGCTCCGGCTGCCACCAAGGTGACCTACGCTGCTGACGCATTCTTTGACTTCGACAAGGCTGTTCTGAAGCCCGAAGGCAAGGCCAAGCTGGACGATCTGGCCGGCAAGGTCAAGGGCATCAATCTGGAAGTGGTGATCGCCGTGGGCCACACCGACTCCACCGGTGCTGACGGCTACAACCAGAAGCTGTCGGTGCGTCGCGCCGAAGCTGTCAAGGCTTATCTGGTGAGCAAGGGTATCGAAAGCAACCGCATCTACACCGAAGGCAAGGGTGAAACCCAGCCCGTGGCCGACAACAAGACCCGCGAAGGCCGCGCCAAGAACCGTCGCGTGGAAGTGGAAGTGGTCGGCACCCGCGCCAACTGATCCTCTTCAGGTTCGCCTGCAAAAAACCGCGCTTCGGCGCGGTTTTTTTATGGCCGGTGGCGATAATCCGGGCATGACAGCTCCGATCAATGCCGATCCGGCCGAACTGGCCAAGTTCTCCGATCTGGCCCACCGCTGGTGGGACCCCGAAAGCGAATTCAAACCCCTGCACCAGATCAACCCGTTGCGGCTCGACTGGATCGACAGCCAGGCTTCCTTGGCCGGCCAGCGTGTCCTGGACGTGGGCTGTGGGGGCGGTATCCTGGCCGATTCGATGGCGCGGCGCGGTGCCGACGTGACTGGAATCGACCTGTCCACCAAAGCGCTCAAGGTGGCCCAACTGCACGCACTGGAGGCCGGAACACCCCGCATTCAGTATCGTGAAGTCAGTGCCGAAGCCCTGGCGGCCGAGGTGCCGGGCAGCTTCGACGTCGTCACCTGCATGGAGATGCTGGAGCACGTGCCCGACCCGGCATCGGTGGTTCGCGCCTGCGCTACGCTGGTCAAGCCCGGTGGATCGGTTTTCTTCTCCACCATCAATCGCAACCCCAAGGCCTTTCTGTTTGCCATTGTGGGCGCCGAATACCTGCTCAAGATGCTGCCCAAAGGCACCCATGAGTACGCTCGCATGATCCGGCCCAGCGAACTCGCCGCCTACTGCCGCGACGCCGGGCTTGACGCCCTCCGTACCCGGGGCATGGAATACAACCCCTTGACCCAGCGCTACTGGCTCAGCAACGACACCAGCGTCAACTACCTGTTGGCGACGCGCAAGGCATGAGGCCCGTTCCCAACCCCATTGCCGCCGTGCTGTTCGATCTGGATGGCACCCTGGTCGACAGCGCGCCCGATCTCGCGCTTGCTGCCGAGCGCATGCGCGCTGCCCGTGGGCTGCCACCTTTGCCCCTGGACCGCTACCGGCCGCACGCCAGTGCCGGCGCTCGCGGCATGTTGGACATTGCTTTTGGCATCACCCCCGATGCGCCTGTCTACGAGGCGATGAAGCAGGAGTTCCTGGCAAGCTATGCCCAAGGGCTGCTGGACACCACACACTGCTTTGATGGGGTGGATTTGTTGCTCGCCGCGCTGCACCGCCACAGCTTGCCCTGGGGCATTGTGACCAACAAGGTCGACCGCTTCACCACACCCTTGGTGGCCGGTTTCCCTCAACTGGCTGCGGCGGGCACCGTGATTTCCGGGGATACCACGCCACACGCCAAGCCCCATCCCGAACCCCTGCTGGAGGCGGCCCGCCGGCTGGCGGTGGTACCGGCTGCCTGCCTGTACATCGGGGATGACGAGCGTGACATCGTGGCCGGTCGCGAGGCCGGCATGTACACCGTGGCCGCCCGCTACGGTTACCTGGGCGTGGAAGGCCGTGTCGACCACTGGGGCGCCGATGCCCACATCGATTCTCCGGCCGACCTCTTGAAATTGCTCGGATTGCCTTAAACTCAGGTGTACCGGGGCTGCATTGGTTTCGACGTGGGTTCGGACACGCAGCAGGGCATGTCGAGGTTCTGTCACCTCGTTAAACCGCAGAAAAAAACTAACTGCAAACGACGAACGTTTCGCACTCGCCGCTTAATCCGGCGAGCCTTGCAACAGCAGGCCGATAGGCTGGGCAAGGGTGGCCGCAAGGCTGTCCTCGCTGCAAGGGAATTTTTATCGGCTGGCCCGGCGCCGGGTACCTTGGCGCGGGGTGAGACTCAAGGGTACTGGCGGGTTGCGTAGCGTGTCGCTGCGCGGCGCAACCGGCGAGATTCAAAACAGACGACTACACATGTAGAACTGCGCGAAGAAGGCTTGCGGACGGGGGTTCGAGTCCCCCCAGCTCCACCACCACAACGTCCAAAGGCGTTCACTGAAGTCCAGTGAACGCCTTTTTTCTTTGGAGAATGAATGATCCTTGGTCCGCTTTTGTCCAAAGTCTTCCACGGGACGCGAGGTGGATGTCGGGGCACAGACGGGGGGACGTCCATCCACCGTCCTCGTTGAGCTATTGGGCCCTGATGCAGCGGTGGCGCGACTGAAATCGCTCATCGTGACTCCAGGTCTATGGGGCTTGATTCCCGCCATCGCGATGGCCGGTGGCAGTGGCATGGTTTTGGGAAAGAAGCGGCGTGGACGGTTGGTTGATACCAAGAAGAAGCGCATTGGAGTTGGAACTGACTCACTATCGTGGACGGGCACCGGTTTGATTCTCAAACCATTTCGGGTGTTGTCTCGACATGCGCGACGGCCTCTTCGACAACTTCAAACAGGGTTTCGTTGCTCCTTGCGCAGTTCAGAGGTGAGAAGAAACCCTGGCCACTGTGACGGCGCCGAGGGGGTTACCCGTCTCCCATCCAGGTGAATACCACCGTGCGGTCCTGTGCCTTGCTTTGGAAAGAGTTGCGCTCGATGAGTTCGCCTTCCAGGCTGGCGAAAATGCTCTCGGCCATCGCGTTGTCGTGGGCATCGCACACCGCGGATGGGCGATCCTGCATTTGCAGGCAACGTTCGCCAAGGGCCAGGCTGGTGTCCTGGCTGCCTTGATCGCTGTAGGGATGTCCAACGCGAATTGGGACAGGGATCGAGTGTAGGACCCTGCGTCTACCCCTGAGTGCGGGGAGCTGCGCCTGGCACCACACTCGCCGTTTGCTCAATTCATCACGAAGCCGCCCGATGCGCCCACGGTTTGACCCGTGATGAACAGGGCTTGGTCGGAAGCGAGAAAGGCCACCACGCCAGAGATGTCACCGGGACGCGAGAGACGGCCCACTCCTTTGGAGATCGGGTAGACGTTGAGCATCTTCTTGAGCAGCTCGTTGTTGTCCACGGTGGCATGGATGTTGAGTGGTCCATCCTTGATGCCCTCGTGCGACACCGCGCCCAAGGCAACGGAGTTCACCGTGATGGCATGGCGGCCATGCTCGCGCGCCAGAGCCTTGGCGAAACCGCCGATGGCGGCCTTGGCGCCCGAATACACCGCCATGTTGGCCTCACCGATGCGCCCCGCCTCGGAAATGATGTTGATGATGCGGCCGGTCTTCTTCTCGACCATGCCCGGCAGCACTGCGCGGCAGCAATACATGGTGCCGTAGACGTTGAGGTCAACGATCTTGGTCCAGTCGGCCACCGGCGTTTCCAGGAAGGGGGGCGTGCGGCCACCCTTTTCGCGGCGCTCGGGGATGATGCCGGCGTTGTTCACCAGGATGGTAATTGGGGCCGAGAAGTGAGCGCGTGCGCGGGCGACCATGGCTTCAACTTCGTCGAGTTGGGTGATGTTGGCGGGTGCCGCCAGCGCCTGGCCGCCCGCAGCGGCGATCTCTTTGGCTACGGCGTTGGCACGCTCTTCAAACAGGTCGTTGACCACGACCTTGGCGCCTTCGGCGGCCAGTTCCAGGCAGATCTTGCGTCCCACGCCTTGACCGCCACCCGTGACGAGGGCTATCTGTCCGTTCAATCCCAGTTGCATACGATTCCTTTGATGAAGTTGATGTTGTTGAAAGGGAGGTCAGCGACCGACGAAACGCGGTGCGCGTTTTTCGACAAAGGCGCGCATGCCTTCGATGCGGTCTTCGCTGTCCACCAGCATCGACGCGGCGTAACGCTCGTACTCCAGGCCGGAATCGAGATCGGTCTGCATGCCGCGGTTGATGGCGCGCTTGGCGAAGCGCACCGCCAGGGGCGGGTGCTGCGCGAGGCGTTTTGCCCACTCCATCGCGGTAGGGAGCAGCTCTTCGCCGGGGAGAACCCGGCTGACCAGGCCCATGCCCAGTGCGGTATGGGCATCGATGAGGTCCGCCATGAAGATCAGTTCCTTGGCCCGGGCTTCGCCGATCACGCGTGGTAGACGCTGTGTACCACCCGCGGCCGGAATCACGCCCAGCTTGATTTCGGGCAGCCCGAAGCGTGCGGTCGAGGCGGCCAGCCGGATGTCGCAGCACAGTGCGATTTCCAGCCCGCCGCCCAGCGCCACGCCGTTGATGGCGGCGACCACGGGCTTTTCGAACTCTTCGATGTTGCGGAACAGGTCGTGGGTGGCCTTCTGGCGAACGAAGTACTCGCTGCCGCAAACCACTTCGCCTGCACGCTCCTTGATGTCGGCGCCGGCGCAGAACGCCCGGTCACCACTGCCGGTGATGAGCACCGCGCGCACCTGGTCATCGCTGCGGGCGAGCTCGAAGAAGGCGCGAGCCAGGTCGGCCTTCATCGTGCCGCCCAGCGTGTTCATGCGTTCGGGGCGGTTGAGCGTGATAACGGCGACCTGGTCGCGCACTTCGTACAGCAGCGTGCCCAGGTCCTGTGGCTGGTTTTGGGTGGTCATGCTCTTCTCTCCTGTTGTGCGGGGCGGTCAGTGGGCAGTCGATAGCACATGGGCAATCGACACCGACCCCAGACCGATCATGTGGGCCATGGCCCAGCGCGCATTGGGGTGCTGGCGACCGGACGCTTCGCCGCGCAACTGGCGGGTGATCTCGGCGATCTGGCCAATGCCGGTCGGCCCGAGCGGGTGGCCCATGCCGATCAGGCCGCCCGAGGCGTTGACGGCGCAACGGCCGCCGATCTGGGAGTCGCCACGGGCCAGGTAGCGCGCGCCTTCGCCGGGTTCACAGATGCCGATGGCCTCGGTGTAGAGCAGTTCTTCGATGGAGAAAGCGTCGTGCAGTTCGAGCAGGTCCAGCTCGGTCGGGGCGATGCCGGCCTGCTCGCAGGCAGCCTGGGCGCTGGACCGCACCAGTTCCGTGGCCGCATCGCCGTAGCCGGTTTCTTCGCGGTCGCTGCCGGCTACCGAGGCGTGTACGCGGACACAGCGCTTAGCGTCCAAGCCCAGGCGCTTGAGCGCGTGGCCAGAGACCAGCAGCACGGCGGCGGCGCCTTCGCCACGCGGGGTGCACTGCTGCACCGTGAGATCCCCGACGACGCGCGGCGAGGCGAGCACCTGGTCCAGCGTGCGGGGCTTGCGAAACTGGGCGAAGGGGTTGAGTGCGGCATTGCCATGGTTCTTGACCGCCACCGCAGCCATCTCTGCCACGCTGGCGCCGCGCTCGCGCAGGTAGGTGCGCGCCATCATGGCGAACTTGACCGGAGGCAGGTTGGCGGTGTCGCTCAGGCTTTCGAGCCCGTTCTTGTTGGCCGCGCGGCGACCGTCGCCGTGTTTGTCCACACCGACGGCGAGCACCACGTCGCTCATGCCGGTGGCGATCTCCATGCAGGCCTGGCGAAAAGCGAAAGACCCTGAAGCCGAAGCGTTTTCGACCTGCGTCACGGCCAGACCGGTCGAGCCCAGGTGGCGGAGCATCACGCGCCCGGTGGCCATGCCGATGGCGGCTGTGCCGACGTAGGCACTTTGAACCTGGTCCCAGCGCAGCCCGGCGTCGACCAGCGCGGCGCGCACGGCGGTCAGGCCCAGCTGGGTGTAGGGTGTTTCGGTGGGGAACTGGTAGGCGTGCATGCCGATGCCCACCACGTAGATGCCACCGTTTTGGTCGATCCAGTTCGCGGAGGTGGCGGCTCGTTGTTGGGTACCGGTGCTCATGTCGCGACCTCCTCATTCATCGGAACAAAGACGCAGGCATAGACCCCCTGCGCTTCGCGCACCTCTGCGATGGCTTTGAGGGTCATGCCCGTGCGCAAGCCAGAATCGTCTTTGACCCCGATCACGCCTTCTTCAACGATGCCGTCTGCGATGCGGATATCGCCAGCGATCGCGGGCGCCTGCATGTCCGGTATCAGCGGCACATGGATGGTCACGAACTCCAGCAACTCTCCTTGGCCAGGGCGGGTCAGCCGGGGGGCCTCGGTGAGTGGGTTCCCACAGTGCGAGCAGCCCGGGACGTTGGCCGGAAAGTTGACCGTTCCGCAAACCAGGCATTGTGAGAAGATGAAGTCGAGGGAGGTGCCGTCCGACGCCAGCTGGTAGAGCGTGGGGTGCAGAGGCTTCAAGGAAGTCAGTTGGTCGATCATGAATGAAGGTCGGTCAAGCCAAGGGGAAGGGCCACGCGAGCGTGGCCGCGGGGTCATTCGAGCGAGGCGCCGGATTTCTGCACCAGATCGCGCCAGCGCACCATTTCCGTCTTGACGAAGTCGCCCAGCTTTTGATCGCGCATGCCGGTCATCGGGATGCTTCCGTACTTCTGGTTGTTCTTCACCATCTGGGGGTCGACCATGGCCTTCTCGATGGCGTCTGCCAGCTTCTTGACGATGGCCGGTGGGGTCTTGGCAGGCACGAAGACGGCGCCCCAGGAGCTGGACTCTGCGCCGGTCAGTCCAAACTCGCTGATCACCGGTACATCAGGGGCGCTGGCAAGCCGCTTGTTGGCCGTGACCGCCAGTGCGGTGAGTTTCTTGCCGTTCACCAGCGGCAGCACGATGGCCGGGTAATCGAACATCAGATCGACGTTGCCGGCCATGAGATCGGTCAGCGCTGGGCTGCTGCCTTTGTAGGCGATGTGCGTCATCTTGGTGCCGGTCACCATCTGGAACATTTCTGCCGTGAGGTGCGTGCCCGTGCCCGCGCCAGCCGAGCCGTAGTTGAGCTTGCCCGGGTTGGCTTTGGCATAGGCGATCAGTTCGGGGACCGTTTTGAATGGCCGGTTGGGGTTGATCACCAGTACCAAGGGGGACTCCGACACGCCATACACCGGCACGAAATCGGCGATCGGGTCATACCCCACTTTTTTGTACAGCGCGAGATTGGCGCCCTGAGTGCCTTGCGTGCCGTAGACCATCGTGTAGCCATCGGGAGTCTGGCGGGCAGCGGCTTCCACGCCAATCGAGCCACCAGCACCAGGGCGGTTTTCCACGATCACGGGTTGCCCCAGATGGGGTTCGAGCAGTGTCGCCAGCAACCGGGCTGTGTTGTCGGTCACGCCACCGGGGGTGAACGGAATGATGAATTTGATCGGACGTTCTGGCCATTGAACATCTGCCGCATGGGCGGTGCACAGGGCGAGTGACCCGAGCGCCAGAACGGACAGCTTCCTCAGAATGTTTCGCATGGTTGTCTCCATTTTTTCTGCCACAATATCGTGACTAGTCGTAGAATACTTCAAAATATCGTAGAAAGGCAAGATCGAATTTTGAGTTTTTCATTGAAAAAAATAGGGAAAAAACAGCCTTTTATCGGACGGTTTTCTGAAGTCATTTCGTTATTATTCGAGCTTATCTACGAAATTTCGGAGTAACTATGCCCACCATCGTTCCTGCTGCCACCCGCACCATGCTGCTGCTTGAAGTGTTTGCCCGTGAGCGCCGAGAGCTGTCCAACTCGGATCTGGCGCGTCTTATGGACCTACCGGAAAGCAGTTGTTCAGACCTGCTTTTCACGCTGCACGAGATGGGCTATCTGCTGCGCACGGCGCGCAGCAAGCGCTTCTATCCCACGGCGCGACTGCTGGACATTGCGCAGGAGATTTCGGCCAGCGATCCGCTGTTCGCGGTGGCCACGGAAGCCTGCGAGTTGTTGCGCGACAAGACCGGCGAGACCGGTCTGTGTGGCCATGTGGTGTCGGGGGTGGTGCATGTGCTGGCGTTTGCCGAAGGCACGCATCCGCTGCGCTACGTTTCCAACGTGGGCAACAAGATCGCGCTGCACGTCTCGGCGCTGGGCAAGGCGGAGCTCGCGCTCGGCACCCCCGAAGAGGCGGCGCGCCAGCTGCGCCTGAAGACGATGAAGCAGATCGCGCCCGGCACCATCACCGACCTGGCCGTGCTGGAAGCACAGATCGCCCAGGCCAAGGCGCAGGGCTGGAGCTGGGTCGAGAACGAAGGTTTTGACGGCCTGTCCGCCATGGCGGTGGCCGGCTACGTGGGCGATCAGCCGCTGGCCATCTCCGTGGCCGGTCCCACCCAGCGCATGCTGGCCCACAAGGACGCTTGTCTGCAAGCCCTCAAGGACGTCCAGGCGCTCGTGTTCCACGCGCGCGACGGCGCGGCGCCGCCGCGTGCCACCGGTGCGCGGCGCGCCGCCACCGCAAAAGTGACCGGGCCGGCGTAGTCCGCGCCCGGGTCCGATCCCATTTCAACCCACAGGAGACCCACCCATGTATTTTGTTGCCGATGCCGACCAGGAGATGTTGCGCGACAGTGTCCGCCGCTTCATGAAGAGCGAAGTCGCCCCCCTCGTGTCCGAACACGACAAGGCCAAGACCTTTCCCTTCGAGCTGCTCAAGGCGCTGACCCCGTTCGGCTACATCGGCGGGCGTTTGCCGGAGTCGCTCGGTGGCATGGAGCTGGACGCCATGAACTGGGCCATGCTGATGGAAGAGGCGGGCTACACCTGGCTGTCGCTCCGGACCATGGTCAACATCACCAACGCCGCCATCCACAAGCTGGCGGCCGAGGCGAACGAGGAGCAGAAGGAGCGATTCCTCAAGCCCCTGATGGCTTCCGAGCGCCGCGTGTTCAACGCCATCAGCGAACCGGGCACCGGTTCCAACATCGCCCAGGTGCAGACGCGGGCCGACCTCCAGGGCGACCACTATGTGCTCAACGGCCGCAAGCTCTGGATCACCAACGGCGTCTTTGGCGATTTCGGTATCGTGGTGGCACGTACCTTCAGCCCCGATTGCAACGGCCAACTGTCCACGTTCCTGGTCGAGCGTGATGTCTCGCCGTATGAAATCCGTGCGGTCGATACCATGGTTCTGCGCAGCACCGGCACGGCCGAACTCAACTTCGACAACGTCAAGGTGCCGCGCGCAAACCTGCTGGGCGAAGAGGGCTCGGCGCTGAAGAAGATGTTGAAAGGTCTGGACGGCGCTCGGGTGAATATCGCGATGGGTGCGGTGGGTGCTGCCCAGGCCGCGTTGGATCTGTCCATCGACCACGCCCGCACGCGCACGCAATTCGGTCGACCCATTGGCAGCTTCCAACTGATCCAGAAGCTCATCGTGGACATGACGGTCCGCGTGGAAGCTGCACGGGCATTGGGCCTGCGCGCAGCCGCCGCGCTGGACTCCGGGCAGGACGTCCGCACGGCCGCTTCCATCGCCAAGCTGTACGCCACCGAAGCCGCCCACGAGGTAGCCAGCATGGCCCTGCAGGTGCACGGCGGACTGGGCTATGCAACCGACTACCCCATCGAACGCATTTTTCGGGACACGCGCGGCGGCACGATCCCCGAAGGCACGACCGAGGTGCAGACCTTGATCGTGGGCCGCGAGATTCTGGGCATGTCAGCCATCGCCTGATGGTGAGCACCGCAGCCTCATCCCAAAACACAAGACCTCTGGAGACAACGTTGACCGATTTGACGCGGCTGATTCACCCCCGCTCGATTGCTCTGGTGGGCGCCTCCGATCGCCTTCACAGCATTGGCGAGCGTACCCTGAGCAACTTGCTGGACCACTCCGAGTTCGACGGCGAGATTTTTCTCGTGAACCCGACCAAGACCGAGATCCGGGGGCAAAAATGCTGGCCCAGCGTGGCCGCCTTGCCTGTCACACCCGACATTGCGGTGATCGTGGTGCCGGTGGCGGGCGTGCTGGCCGTGGCGGAGGAGTGCGCCGGCCGGGGCGTGCCCTTCGCCGTGGTGCTGACCTCGGGCTTTGGCGAGGCTGGAGAAGAGGGCGAGCAAGCACAGGTGCGCCTCAAGGCCATCGCCGACGCGGGCGGCATGCGGATCTACGGTCCGAACTGCCCGGGACTGACCAACGTCAACCACCGCCTGGGTCTGACCTTCTCCCCCTCGTTCCCGCACGACCTGATCAAGGGGCCGATCGGTCTGGCCACCCAGGGCGGCGGCCTGGGCCGCAACGTGATGCAGGCCATGGACCGCGGCATCGGCATCGGACTGTGGGCGTCGACCGGCAACGAGGTGGACCTGCAGGTGGCCGATTTCATTCACTACATGGCCGACGCGCCGGACATCAAGGTCATCGTCACCTTGCTCGAAGGCATCAAGGACGGCGCCAAGTTCGTCGCCGCCATCCAGCGGGCGGCGGCCAATGGCAAGCCGGTGATCGCGTTCAAGGTGGGCAAGTCCGAATACGGTCAGCGCGCGGCGCAGTCGCACACCGCGTCGCTGACTGGTTCGGCGGAGGTGAACAGTGCGGTGTTCCGCCAGTTCGGCGTGATCGAAGTGGACGATATCGACGAACTGGTCGACACGGCCTGGCTGTTCGCGCGCGCCATGCCAGGCCCCGAGGACGGCATCGGCATCTACACCTCGTCGGGCGGCACCGCCGCACTGACGGCCGACGCGGTGGGCACGCGGGGCCTGCGGCTGGCCACCTTCGCACCCGAAACGCGGGCGCTTCTGAAAGAGCTGTTGCCCGACTACGCGGCGATCGACAACCCGGTGGACACCACGGCGGCGGTGCTGAGCGATGCGCAGCTGATCGAGAAAACGCTGGGCGCGGTGGCCAGCGACCCCCACCTCGGTTGCGTGATCGTGCCCATCACCCTGGATTACGGCGAGACCACCATCCAGATGGCGCGCACCATCATTGCCGCGCAAAAGAACTGCACCACCCCGATTGTTCCGATCTGGATGAGCGATCGCATGGGCGAGGGCTACCGCATGCTGGTGGAACATGGTTTTGCGCCGCCGCGTTCGGTGGGCAAAGGCCTGAGTGCGGTGCGGCGCTGGGTGGCGTATGGCCGCTGGAAGCGCAGCCAGTCGGGCGTGTCTGCGGTCACGCTCACCTCGGTGCTGCCGCCCGCGTCGGCCACACGCTCGGTGTCGGAACTTGAAGGCAAGCGCCAGTTGCGCGAGGCCGGTATCGCGGTGCTGCCCAACGCACTGGCCCGCACTCAGGAAGAAGCCGTGGCCCAGGCGGCAGCGATGGGTTTCCCGGTCGTGGCCAAGATCGCCAGCGGACAGATCGTGCACAAGTCGGACATCGGCGGCGTGCAGGTGGGGCTGAAAACCGCCGAGCAGGTGGCGGTCGCCTGGGTGGAAATCATGGCCTCGGCGGCACACCACCGCCCCGATGCCACGATCGATGGCTTGCTCATCGAGAAGATGGCGCCCCAGGGCGGCGTGGAGCTGATGATCGGCGTGACCCGGGATCCGGTGTTCGGTCATGTGATGACCTTCGGCATGGGCGGCATCTACGTGGAAATCCTGCGCGATGTGACGCGCCGCATGCTGCCGATCGGTGCGGAAGATGCGGCGGCCATGGTGCGTGAGATGCGCTGCTTCCCGCTGCTCGACGGCGCACGCGGTCGGCCACGGGCCGACCTCCAGGCGCTCGAAGCGCTGCTGCTTCGCGTCTCGGCGTTTGTGGTGGCGAACGCCGACCGCATCGAGGAGATGGATCTCAACCCCGTGTGGCTGGGCGCCGAGGGCGAAGGGGCCTTGCCGCTCGACGCCGTCATCATCGAGCGCGCCGAACAGAAGGCATCGGCATGACGGGCCCTTCCACGCGCCCGCCGCTGGCGGGCATCACCGTGGTCGACTTCAGCGAACTGCTGCCCGGCCCGTTCTTCACGCAGGCATTGGCCGAGATGGGCGCACGCGTCATCAAGATCGAGCGCCCGCCCCATGGCGACAATGCGCGCCGACTGGGCGCGGGGGGATTTGCGGCGGTCAACCGGGGCAAGGAAAGCCTGCTGGTCGACATGAAGGACGAGGCCCAGCGTGCCCAGGTGCGTCAACTGGTGGTGTCCGCCGACATCCTGGTCGAGTCATACCGGCCGGGCGTGATGGCGCGTCTGGGGATGGACTTCGCGTCGCTGCAAGCCGACTGTCCGCACCTGATCTATGTCTCGCTCAGCGGCTATGGGCAGTCGGGCCCCTGGGCCCACCTGCCCGGGCACGACATCAACTATTTGGCGGCTGCTGGCGTGCTGGCCGTATCGGGGGAAGCGGGCGGTCCGCCCTCACTGGGGGCGGGTCTGCCGGTGGCGGACCTGTGTGGTGCCATGTATGCGCTGTCGTCCACGCTGGCCGCCTTGTTCCAGCGGGAAAGTACGGGGCTCGGTCAGCACCTCGACGTGGCATTGGCCGACTGCGCCCTGCACTGGATGAACCCGCGTCTGGGCACCTACCGGGAAGGCGGCGCGGAGACGCTGGAAGCGCAGCGCGAAGTGACGTTGGTCAAGCCGGCCTATGGCGCGTTCGCCTGTCTCGACGGCCGCCACCTCTCTATCGCGGCGCTGGAAGACCACTTCTGGCAACGTCTCTGTGAGGCCATTGATCTGGCGCCGTTCGATGGTGAGGCGTACCGGTCGTTCAAGCGGCGCAAGCCCCATGCGCAGGCCATCAACCAGCGTATCGCCGACGCCGTGAAAGACCGGGACGCCGACGCGCTGTTCGAGCTGCTGAGTCGGCACGACGTGCCGGTGGCCCCGGTGGTTGAGCCCTCCGGCTTGGCCGCGCTGCCGCAGTTCGCGACACGCGACAAGTTCGAAGCCGGCGACAACCTGCCCCTAGCAGGCTGTTGAATTTCGCTCCCATAAAACCTGGCATTCAGGAGCATCGTTGTAGATACTGACTGCTCGCTCAACAAGGAGTCCAGACGATGCGAGGTTCAGACGCGATGCAGGAGTCA
>NZ_JACBGE010000016.1 GCF_021401345.1 Hydrogenophaga sp. NFH-34 | reverse complement strand
GGAGCCGCCGATGGAGATGGCAATGGAGATGCTGAAGGCAAAGCCCAGCAGCATCGTGACGAGCAGGGTCAATGGCATGGTGTGGCCTGTGGGTTTACGAGGCGTTGGCCAGTTCTTCGTTGCGGGGGTCGATGTGGTGGGCGATCACCGCCACCATGGCCAGCAGCGCGCCCACGGGCAGCGCGGCGTAGGCCCAGGCCATGGACAGCTCCATGGAGGCAAAGGTCTGGAAGCGCACGCGCCAGGCCAGGTCGATGCCGAACCAGACGACGACGGCCAGGAAGGCCAGGGTGACGGTGGTGATGACGGACTCGACCGTGGTGCGCCACCAGCCGCGCGAGAGGCGCAGCATCAGATCCACCGAGACCATGGCCCCGATGCGCAGCGCCGCCACCACCCCCAGCAGCACCATCCAGATCAGCAGCCGCCGCATGGATTCCTCGGTCCAGGTGGAGGGCTGCGAGAACACGAAGCGGCTCGCCACCTGCCACAGGCCCAGACAGGAAATGACCGCCAGCAGCAGGCAGGCCACGTTCAGGCACAGGCCTGTGAGCAGGCGGTCCAGACGCAGGATGAAGGTTTTCATGAAAACGCTTTTCGATAACAAGGCCCCAAGTCGGGGGAACCACGGAGCCGGCCCGCAGGTTCCGCCCTCTTGGGGGGTGACGAACCGCAGCGCGGGCCGTCACCGGGGTGGGATTACTTCACCGCCTGGATGGCGGCGATCTTGTCGGCCCCGAATTCCTTGGCATAACCGGCGTAGGCGGGCGCCACCGCCTTGCGGAAGCTCTCGCCATTGACCTGCTTGACCACCTGCATGCCATCCTTTTCCAGTTGGGCGATGCCGTTGTTCTCGTCGTCGTTGACCTTCTTGCGCTGGGCCGCAGCGGCCTTCTTGCCGGCTTCCATGAAGACCTTCTTGTCGTCGGCCGAGAGCTTGTTCCACACGGCGGGCGAGAGGATCAGCGCGGCTGGCGAGTACACGTGGCCGGTCAGCGACAGGTGCTTCTGGACCTGCGAGAACTTGGACGACAGGATCACGGGAATGGGGTTCTCCTGGCCGTCCACGGTGCCTTGCTGCAACGCGGTGAACAGCTCGGGGAAGGGCATGGGCGTGGGCAGGATGCCGAAGGTCTTGTAGCCGTCCATGTGCACCTTGTTTTCCATGGTGCGCATCTTCAGCCCGTTGGCGTCGTTGGCCTGCACGATCGCGCGCTTGCTGTTGGTCATGTGGCGGAAGCCGTTTTCCGTCCAGGCCAGGTTGATCAGGCCCTTGGCTTCCATCTTCTTCTGCAGGTCCTGGCCGATGGGGCCGTCCATCACCTTGCGGGCGTGGTCGTAGTCGCGGAACAGGAAGGGGATGTCGACGATCTTCACCTCGGGCACGAAATTGCCCAGCGGGCCGGTGGAGGTGTTCACCAGGTCCTGCGTGCCGAGCTGCACGGCTTCGATCTGCTCGCGCTCACCGCCCAGCGCCGAGTTGGGGAACTGCTGGCACTTGTAGCGGCCTTGCGTGCCCTTGTCGATCTCGTCGCAGAACACGGTGGAGCCCACACCGTAGTGGGAGGTCTGCGACGTGGCGTAGCCGATCTTCAGCACGGTCTGGGCCTGGGCGCCCGAAGCGGCGAGCAGGGCCGCGAGGGCCAGGGGTTGAAGGATGTTTTTCATGCAATGTCTCCTTGGGTGGTGGAACGGGAACAGGAACGGATCACCTCAGCCGGACAGACCCAGCCGCCGCCGGGCGGCGGGCAGGGTGACCGCGTCCGGATGGTCGTTGACATACTGCCGCAGCACGGCAGCGAAATCGGGGTCGGCGCGCAGTCCCAGCGCTGCCGCGCGCGGACTCTCGAAGCGCGCGGGCCAGCCGGCCACGATGCGGGCGATGGCCGCGTCGGCCTGGTGGCTGATGAAGGCCACGGCTTCGGGCCCGGCCAGTGCGCCGAGCGCGTCGATCATGTCGCCCACGCGCACGCTCAGGGCTGGCAGGTTGATGGCGGTGCGGCCACCCAGCGCGTCGCGCGGCGCCTCGGCCACGGCCAGGATGCCGGCCACGGTGTTGGCCGGCGAGGACAGCGCGACCGGGGTGTCCAGCGGCACCGGGTTGTGGCTGGGCAGGCCGGCCAGGGGTTCGCGCAACAGGCCCGAGAGGAACCCCGAGGCCGCGCCATTGGGCCGGCCCGGCCGCACCGACACCGTCATCAGCCGCGCCGCGCGGCCGTCGATGAAGCCCTTGCGGGTGTAGTCCGCCACAAGCTGTTCGCAGATCAACTTGTGGATGCCGTAGCTCGATTGCGGGGTGGGCAGGGTGTCGTCGCGCACCACGGCTGGCAAGGGCAGGCCGGGGTCGTTGCCGAACACCGCGACCGAGCTGGCGAAGAAGAACACCGGTGTGGAGGCGCTGGCGCGGCAGGCGTCGAGCAGGCTGCGTGTGGTGTCAAGGTTGGCGCGCAGGCCGAGGTCGAAATCGGCCTCGCACTCGGCGGACACGGCCGAGGCCAGGTGAAACACCGCGTCCCAGGGCTGGGCGAACAGCGCGGGCAGGTTGGCCTGCAGGTCGCCGGTGAGGCAGTCCACACGCGGATCGCGGGTGAGCCGGTCGTCACGTGGCGGGAACAGGTCGGCCAGCATCAGCCGCTTGAGCGGCCGGCCCTGGAAATGGCCACGCGCCAGCAGCGTCTGCGCGAGGCGGCTGCCCAGAAAGCCGGTGCCACCGGTGATCAGGATGTTCATTCGCTCGTCGTTGTGGGGGGCGGGGGAGACAGCAGCGCGTCGAGGGCGCGCCGGATGGGGGGCGCGGCGTTTTCAAGGCGGTCGGCGGCGTTGGCCATGTGGTGCATCGCGCTGCGGCGCGCGGTGGCTGCGTCACCGCGCATCACCGCTTCGGCGATGGCGCGGTGTTCGGCCTGCACCTGGCTCAGGTAGGTTTCGTCCAGGGCTTCGTTGGTGCGGGTCACGCGCATGGCGTCGCGCTGGTACTGCTCCAGAAAGCCCAGCAGCCGTTCGTAGTGCGGGTTGTCGGTGGCGCGGGCGATGCTGCGGTGGAACTGCAGGTCGGCTTCCACGCCGTCGGGGCCCTGCGGTGGGCAGGCTTCCAGGTGGGCGAGCGCTGCCGCGATGGCGCGGGCTTTTTCGGGGGTGATGCGCTCGGCCGCCAGCGCGGCGACCTCGGCTTCGAGGCCCCGCCGCACTTCGACGACCTGCAACACCGACTCCATCGACCACAGCACGGTGGGGTCAAAAGCCAGGGCGCGAGCCTGGTGGCGCGGGGCGACGAAGACGCCGGCCCCTTGCCGGGAGGTGAGCATGCCGATGGATTTGAGCCGGCTCACGGCTTCGCGCACCACGGTGCGCGAGACGCCGAACTGCTCCGACAGCTTCTGTTCGGTCGGCAGGCGCTGATCGGGCGCCAGTTCGCCCGCTTCGATGCGTTGCATCAGCAGCGCCGCCAGCTTGTCCGTGAGGCGCTCAGGCACCTGCAGGGGTTCGACCACACTGTTGCCGTTCATGGGGTGCGGCCAGGGAGATGACTCATATGGTCATCGTATAAATCAGACCGCTTTTGACCCAGCGGGGTTTCCCTGTCCGGGTTTCCCCCGGGTTCCGCCGGAGCGGAACCCGGGTTGGGGCCTCGTTGTCAGCCCGCTGCCGGACCGACCGGGCGGTAGAGCGCGCGGTGGTCGGCAAGCCAGCGGGCCGAGCGTTCGCTGGTATCCTGAGCGGGATGGAAATCGGCGCGGAAATAACGCGCCCAGGCGCCCAGCCCCGTGCGCAGCAGACCGGCGCGGCCGAACAGCAGGCGCGCCGCGCTGCGCCAGGTGGACCAGCGCCACAGGGTGCCGTCGCGGCGCAGGTTGGCCACGGTCTGCCGGGCAGCGTCGCTCAGGAAGATCAGGGTCACGCGCCGCATCCAGCGGCGGCGCCAGGCCAGGTCGCCTCCCAGCGCGCGGTAGAGGTCAAACGCGGTGCACTTGTGTTCGGCTTCTTCCGCGCTGTGCCACAACCACAGGGTCTGGAGCCGCGGTTCGCTGTGGTCCAGCCATGCCGGGTGGGCGAGCAGCCATTCGGCAAACAGGGCGGTGAAATGCTCGTTCGCGGCGGTGATGGCCAGACCGTGACGCGGATCGGCGCCTTCCACCAGGCGCAGACGCTCGCGGGCGCGCGGCTCCCAGTCGTTGACGAGGCCATGTTGCGCGATCTGGGCGTTGAACAGCGCGTGGATGTGCCGGTGCGTGGCTTCCTGACCCACAAAGCCGCGCACCTCCGGTTCCCAGACTGCGCGCGCCTCGGCCGGCAGGGCGGCGAGGCCGTTGCGCACCGAATCGATGAAGAACTGTTCGCCCACCGGGAAGCTCATCGACAGCGCGTTGAACCACGCGGTGAGAAACGGATCCCCGCCGCACCAGTGACGCGGGACGGGCGGCGCAAGGTCGATCAGCAGGCGGCGGACAATGAGTTCGGTCATGGGCAGAGGAGATGGGAAGGTTGGTACCGATAGGTACCTGTGCCGTATGCTCGGGCGCCTGTGGGGCCTTGTCAAGCGGGGACACCCGGGGCGGGTGGCCGCTGATGGGGCGCCCTGTCAGGCCTGACAGTCTTGTCAGGCAGGCAAAGGCTGGGGCCCCTAAGATGCGCGGCCATGAACAGCATCGAAGCCCTTTCCGTGGCCCCCGGACTGACCGAACACCGCAGCCGGCTCCTGCAGGCCATGGCCGTCATGGCGGCCGACAAGGGCCTGGCGAACACCACCATCGCTGACATCGTGCGCGAAGCCGGTGTCTCCAAACGCACTTTTTACGAACATTTCGCCGGCAAGGAAGACTGCTTTCTGTCGCTGTACCGCGCGGCAAGCGCCTCGGCGGTGCGCACTTTGCAGGAAGCGTCGGTGCCCGGCCAGCCCTGGCAGGCGCAAGTCGAACACACGCTGGGGGCGTATTTCGCCCACCTCGCGGCCGGTCCGCGGCTGCTGCGCGCCCTGTTCGTGGAGGTGCACCACCTGGGGCCCGAGGGCCTGTCCGTGCGACGCGAGGTGATGCAGCAGTTGGCCGACCTGATCCTGGCGCGCGTGCAGGCGGCGGCTGTGGCCGGGGAGAGCCACGGCGCCGGCGACGCGGGCCTGTCGCCGGCGATGGCGATGGCGGCGGTGGGGGCGATCCATGAACTGGTGCTCCAGGCCATCGAACGCCACCAGGAGGCTCAGTTGGCCGAACTGACCCCGGCCGCGGCGGCCATCGTCCGGGCGCTGGCGCGCACGGGCTGAGCGGCCGCGCGGCGGGCGCGTTCAGTCGGTGCTGGCGCTTTCCAGCGCGAACAGCGGCACGTCCAGCCGCCGGCTCAGCCACACGCCGCCGCCCATTTCGCGAAAGTGCGGCGCCAGCCCGCGGCGGTAGAGCGCAGCGCGGTGGCGGTACAGGCGCGGGTCGGTGCGCTCCTCGTCGAGGATTTCGCGTTCGTAGTCCTCGCGCGTCACGGCCTCCAGATAGAGCGCGCCCTGGCACAGGGTGCCGAGGTTGGCCAGGGCACGCTCGAGGTCGGGGCGGTCCAGGTAAGGCAGCACGCCCTGGCAGATCACGAGGTCGAACGCGGCGTCGGCGCGGTAGTCGGTGACCGAACCGCGTTCCCAGCCGTGGCGCTCGCACAGGTGTTCGCTGTATTCCACGCCCTGGTAGCGGGCGGCGGGAAAGTGGCGCTTCACGCTGTCGCGCCACAGGCCGATGCCGCAGCCGATGTCGAGCACGCGCTGCACGGGCACCCGCAGGTAGTGCAGGTAGCTGCCCACGAAGTCGCCGAGCCGCGCGGTGTGGGCGGGATCGACGACCCGCGTTTTCTGGTCGTAGTAATAGCGCTGGTAATAGGCTTCGTCGAAGGTGCTGGCGGGGGCTGAATTCACGCGGTTCCGGTGTGCTGGTGCAGGAAAGGCCCCTAGATATACTGCAAAACGCCCCGTTGCCGGCAGGCCCTTCCTCCCCTATGAGCGTTTCCGACCCCACCGATCCCCGTGCCATCGAGCTCCGGCGCATGAAGCGGGTGGCCCTGGCTTCGCTGCTGGCCGCCGCGGCGGGCCTGTCGCTGAGCCTGGCCCTGGGGGCGCAGGGCGGCTGGAGTTGGCTCAAGGCATTTTGCGAAGCGGCGGTGGTGGGCGGGCTGGCCGACTGGTTCGCGGTGACGGCGCTGTTCCGCCGCCCGCTGGGCCTGCCGATTCCGCACACCGCGCTGATTCCCGCCAACAAGCCGCGCATCGCCGACAACCTGGCGGTGTTCGTGCGCGACAGCTTTCTGTCCACCGACATGCTGCTGCAGAAGCTGGCCGTGTTCAACCCGGGCGAACGCCTCGGCCAGTGGCTGCGCGAGCCGGGCAACGTGGCGGCCGCGCTGGGATCGGTGCGGCCGGTGGCCTTGCAGGCGCTCAAGTTCCTTGACGAACCGGCGGTGCGCCAGGGCCTGAGCGCATTTCTGTTGGAACGCGCCCGCCGTTGGGACGCGGCGCCCACGGCCGCCAACGTGCTGGCTGTGCTCACCCACGAGGGGCGCCACCAGGTCTTGCTGGACAGCGCACTCGAGTCCCTGCGCCGCTATCTCGACCAACCCGACGTGCGCGAACTGCTGGCCCAGCGCATCGCCGGCTTTGCGCGCAAGCAGTGGCCGACTGCTGTGTCGCTGCTGGACAAGGTGTCCAGCCGGGTCGATCAGTGGGGCGGCGGGCTGGCGGAAAAGGTGGTGCTCGAACTGATCCAGGAAACCGAGCGCGCGCTGTCGCAGCCCGATCACGAGGTGCGCCGCAGCCTGGACGCTCAGGTGCAGGCGCTGGTGGAGCGGCTGCGCAGCGACCCGGCTTTCGCCGAACGCATCGGCGCCTTCAAGGATGGCCTGGTGCACAGCCCGTCGGTGCGCAGCTATCTCGACAGCCTGCTCACGGACCTGCGCCTGCACCTTGAGTCCGACCTGCAGCGCGAGGATTCCGTGCTGCTGGCGCAACTGGGTGGGGTGCTGGACGCGCTGGGCCAGCGGCTGGCGCAGGATGAACACCTGATCGCGGCGATCAACGCCCACGTCATGGCCAGCGCGACGCAACTGGCCGAACGCCTGCGCGACAGCGTGGCGGGGCACATCGCCAGCACCGTCAAGGCCTGGGACGAGCGCAGCCTGGTCCAGCAGATCGAGCTCGGCGTGGGGCGCGACCTGCAGTTCGTGCGCCTGAACGGCACGTTGGTGGGTGGCGTGATCGGCCTGGCCCTGCACACCGCCACCTGGTTGGCGGCGCGCTGATCGAGGCCGCGTGCAGACCCACGCTTTCAGCGCGCCAGGGCCCGGCGCAGGCTTTCAAAGAGGCGTTCATCGGCCGACTGCGCGACGTTGAAGCGCAGGAAGGCGCTGGCCCCCTGCGTCAGGCTGAAGGCGTTGCCCGGCGCCAGCACCACGCCGTCGCGCAGGCAGGCGCGGGCGACGTCGGCGGCGTCGTGGCCGCCGGGCAGGCGGCACCAGAGGAACAGGCCGGCCGTCGGCACCGTCCACGGTTCGATGCCCAGCGGGCGCAGGCGGGTGATGGTCTGTGCCATGGCCTGGGCCAGGCGCAGGCGCACGCTGTCCAGGTGCCGGCGGTAGCCGCTGCCGGTGAGCGCGCTGTGCAGCACCGCTGCCGCCAGGTGGCCACCGCCGAAGCTGGTGGCGATCTTCAGGTCGGTCAGGCCGGCGATCCAGTCGGGCCGGGCCGCGATGTAGCCGCAGCGCAGCGAGGCCGAAACCGTCTTGGAAAAGCTGCCTATGGAGATCACCCGCGCCAGCCCGTCGAAAGCGGCCAGCCGGGGGGCGGGCTGGGTCTCGAAGTCGGCAAAGATGTCGTCTTCCACGATCACCAGGCCCGCGCGTTCGGCCAGTTGCAGCAGCCGGTGCGCGGTGACGGAGGACAGCGCCGCGCCCGTGGGGTTGTGCAGGCCGGCGTTGGTGAGGTAGAGGCGCGGCCGGTGCGCCTGCAGGGCGGCTTCGAAAGCCGCCACGTCGGGGCCGCGCGGCGTGTAGGGAACGCCCACCACCTGCACCCGGTGCGCGCGCAGCAGGGCGTGGAAGTTGAAGTAACACGGGTCGTCCACCAGCACGGTGTCGCCGGGTTCGAGCAGGAAGCGGCCGATCAGGTCCACCGCCTGGGTACCCGATTCGGTGAGCAGAATCTGCTCGGGCGGGGCTTCGATGTCGAGCCCGCCCAGGCGCCGCGCCAGCCACTGGCGCATGGCCGGCAGCCCCTGCGGCGTGGCGTAGTCGGCCAGCACGGCGGCGTCTGCGCGGGCCACGCTGCGCAGGGCGCGGCGCATGCCGTCTTCGTACATCCAGTCGGCCGGCAGCCAGCCGCAGCCGGGCTTGAGCAGGCCGTCGCCGGCTTCCAGCGACTGGCGCGAGACCCACAGCGGATCGATCTCGCGGTCCACCGGCGGGCCCAGTTCGGCCAGCGCCAGCGGCGCGGCCGGGCCGCAGACGTAGAACCCGGCGCCGGGGCGCGCGGTGATCACGTTGTCGGCCGCCAGCCGTTCGTAGGCTTCGACCACGGTGGACACCGAGCAGCCCAGGGTGCGGGCCTGGGCGCGCACCGACGGCAGCCGCGTACCGGGGACCCAGGTGCGGCTGGCGATCTGGCGGCGCACCGTGTCCATCACGGTGTCGATGCGGGTGCGGGTCATGGGCGGCTCCGGGTGGCTGTACCGGATATGTGACCAGTACGGTTTCTTTGAATTGTATGGATCTGTGCATGGCGCCCTGGTGGCTGGCGTGCTGTACTCGCCCTGCATTTTTTCCGGAGCGATGGATGGACAAACCGAACACGGCGGCCTGGGTCAATGGCTTCATCGGCGTGCTGATCTTTGCCGGCTCCCTGCCGGCCACGCGGCTGGCGGTGATGGACCTGGCCCCGCTGTTTCTCACCGCTGCGCGGGCGGTGCTGGCCGCGGCACTGGCGGCGCTGCTGCTCGGAGCGGGGCGCCAGCCCGTGCCGGCGGCCCGCCAGTGGCCGTCGCTGGCGGTGGTGGCCCTGGGTGTGGTGGTCGGGTTCCCGCTGTGTACCGCGCTGGCCTTGCAGCACCTGTCGTCGGCCCAGTCGATCGTGTTCGTGGGCCTGTTGCCCCTGTGCACCGCGCTGTTCGGGGTGTTGCGCGGGGGCGAGCGGCCCCGGCCGGCGTTCTGGGCGTTTTCGCTCGCGGGCAGCGCCTGCGTCGCCGGCCATGCCGCCTGGAGCGGTGGCGCCCTGCCGTGGCAGGGCAGCCTGTGGATGCTGGCGGCCATTGCCGTGTGCGGCCTCGGGTACGCCGAAGGGGCGCGCCTGTCGCGCACGCTGGGTGGCTGGCAGGTCATCTGCTGGGCGCTGGTGCTGGCCCTGCCGGTGATGCTGCCGCTGGTCTGGCTGAGCTGGCCCGCCTCGTTCGGCGCGGTGGGCTGGCCGGCGTGGGCGGGGCTGGCCTACGTGTCGCTGTTCAGCATGCTCATCGGCTTCGTGTTCTGGTACCGCGGGCTGGCCCAGGGCGGCATCGCCGCAGTGGGGCAGTTGCAACTGCTGCAGCCGTTTTTCGGTCTGGCGCTGGCGGCCCTGCTGCTGCAGGAAACGGTGAACGTCTCGATGCTGGCGGCGACGCTGGGTGCGGTGCTGTGCGTGGCCGGCGCACGGCGCTGGCAGTGATTGGCACGATCCCTGAAAAAGCCCGCCGGAACGGGCGGGCAGGGCAGGGAGCCGTCGCGTCACCCCAGGGGCAGCAGCGGCACGATCAGCAGTGCCACGATGTTGATGATCTTGATCAGCGGGTTCACGGCCGGGCCGGCGGTGTCCTTGTAGGGGTCACCCACGGTGTCACCGGTCACGGCGGCCTTGTGGGCTTCGCTGCCCTTGCCGCCGTGGTGGCCGTCTTCGATGTACTTCTTGGCGTTGTCCCAGGCGCCACCACCGGTGCACATGGAAATCGCCACGAACAGGCCGGTCACGATGGTGCCCATGAGCAGGCCGCCGAGCGCCTTGGGCCCGAGGAACACGCCCACCAGAATGGGCACCACCACCGGCAGCAGGCTGGGGATGATCATTTCCTTGATCGCGGCACCGGTCAGCATGCCCACGGCCTTGCCGTATTCGGGCTTGGCCGTCCCTTCCATGATGCCGGGGATCTCCTTGAACTGGCGGCGCACTTCCACCACCACCGCGCCGGCCGCGCGGCCCACGGCTTCCATCGCCATGGCGCCGAAGAGGTAAGGGATCAGGCCGCCGATGAACAGGCCGATGATCACCATCGGGTCGCTCAGGTCGAAACGCACGTGCTGGCCGTAGGTTTCCAGCTTGTGGGTGTAGTCGGCAAACAGCACCAGCGAGGCCAGACCGGCCGAGCCGATGGCATAGCCCTTGGTCACGGCCTTGGTGGTGTTGCCCACGGCGTCCAGCGGATCGGTGATGTCGCGCACGCTGCTGGGCAGTTCGGCCATCTCGGCGATGCCGCCGGCGTTGTCGGTGATGGGGCCGTAGGCGTCCAGCGCGACCACGATGCCGGCCATGCTGAGCATGGAAGTGGCGGCGACCGCGATGCCGTACAGGCCGGCCAGTGCATAGGCCACGATGATGGCCACGCAGACAAACAGCACCGGCCAGGCCGTGGAACGCATGGACACGCCCAGGCCCGCGATGATGTTGGTGCCGTGGCCCGTGGTGGACGCCTGCGCGATGTGGCGCACCGGCGCGTACTGGGTGCCGGTGTAGAACTCGGTGATCCAGACCAGCGCGGCGGTCAGCACCAGGCCCACGACGGTGGCCCCGAACAGGCGCATCTGGCTGCCCGATTCGGCGATCGCGTTGTCGGGGATGACGGCCGTGGTCACGAAGTAGAACGCGATCAGCGACAGCACGCCCGCGATGGCCAGGCCCTTGTAGAGCGCGGGCATCACGTTCTTCATGCCCGGGCTGGCCTTGACGAAGAAGCAGCCGATGATGGACGCGATGATGGAGACGCCGCCCAGCACCAGCGGGTACAGCGCGGCCTGCGCGGGTGCGGCGGCCACCATCAGCGCGCCGAGCACCATGGTGGCGATCAGCGTGACCGCGTAGGTCTCGAACAGGTCGGCCGCCATGCCGGCGCAGTCGCCCACGTTGTCGCCCACGTTGTCGGCGATCACGGCCGGGTTGCGCGGGTCGTCCTCGGGGATGCCGGCCTCGACCTTGCCGACCAGGTCGGCACCCACATCGGCGCCCTTGGTGAAGATGCCACCCCCGAGCCGCGCGAAGATGGAAATCAGCGAGGAGCCGAAGGCGAAGCCGATCAGCGGGTTCAGCGCCTTGGCGTCCGCCGCGGCACCGCCGAGGAACCAGTAGAAACCGGTCACGCCCAGCAAGCCCAGGCCCACCACCAGCATGCCGGTGATGGCGCCACCGCGGAAGGCCACATCGAGCGCCGGGCCGATGCCCCGGGTGGCGGCCTGCGCGGTGCGCACGTTGGCGCGCACCGAGATGTTCATGCCGATGAAGCCGCAGGCGCCCGAGAGCACCGCGCCCAGCACGAAGCCGATGGCCGTGGCGGCGTCGAGGAACACCCCGATCAGCACGGCCAGCACCACGCCGACGATGCCGATGGTGGTGTACTGTTTGGCGAGATAGGCCGCAGCGCCGGCCTGGATGGCCCCGGCGATTTCCTGCATGCGGGGATTGCCCGCGTCCTGGGAAAGGATCCAGCTTCGGGACCAGAAGCCGTATGCCACGGCGATCAGCCCGCACACCAGCGCAAAGATCAGCGCAGATTGTCCAACCATCGTTTTCTCCTGCTCGTTTCGCGTCTGACAGGGAGGGGGCAACGCGGTGAGGGAGGCCCCCGATTGCGTTGCTTCCTCGCGTCCGCAACGCCCGCAGGGCGCGGGGCAGGGCGATTGGCCAACCGCCGCAATGTAGCGGGAATCGGCGGGTGTGCGAACTGATGTGGATCAGGAAGTCAGTCTGGAATCAGTAAAATCAGGGTTAATCCCGACCGTCTGCAGCCCTTGCTGCGGCGCGTCACACCGGTCTGCGCTGTGCGCTTCGCACAGCTCGCCGCTGCCGATCACCCTTTCCCCAACCCACAGAATCATCCATGTCTCTCGATCACGTCACCCCTGGCAGCAAGGTGCCCGAAGCGTTCAACGTCATCATCGAAATCTCGATGAACGGCGACCCGATCAAGTACGAAGTCGACAAGGCCTCCGGCTGCATTTTTGTCGACCGTTTCATGAACACCGCCATGCACTACCCGACCAACTACGGGTACGTGCCCAAGACCATCGCGGGTGATGGCGATCCGGTGGACGTGCTGGTGATCACCCCCGTGCCGCTGCCCCCGGGTGTGGTCGTGCCGTGCCGCGCGCTGGGCATCCTGAAGATGGAAGACGAAGGCGGCGTCGACGGCAAAGTGCTGGCCGTGCCGACCGAAAAGATCCTGCCGCTGTACTCGCAATGGCAGAAGCTGGAAGACCTGAACCCGGTGCGCCTGAAGTCCATCGAGCACTTCTTCGAACACTACAAGGATCTGGACCCGGGCAAGTGGGTCAAGGTGACGGGCTGGGACGGCAAGGAAGCTGCCCACCAGGAAATCCTGGACGGCATCGCGGCCTACGAAAAGGATGCCAACAAGGCCTGAGCCGCTTCGCGCTCACCGGAAAAAAGCCTGCCGTGGCGTGAGCCCGGCAGGCTTTTTGGTGCCTGGTGGATTCCCGCGTTCGCAGGAATGACGGGGAAGCGGGGTCTGCAGACAGCGCGGCGGCGCCTCCCGGGCGCTTTTCAGATCTCCGCGTCGATGTCGCCGCGGTATTCGATCTTGCCGCGCACGCGGGCGCGTGGGTGCATGTCGATGAGTTCGTCGTAGCTGGCGTCGCCGATGAGCGTGGCCGAGCCGGTGATTTCGAGCGCCTTGCGCGCGATCACGGTGCCGATCACCTTGCCTTCGATGAACACGTAGTCGGCTTCGAGCCGGGTGTTCTCCACCACGCCCGTGGCGCCCACGTGCAGCGTGCCGCCGTTTTCGAAGGTGATGTTGCCCTTGAGCTGGCCGTCCACCTTGATGCCCTGGTCGCGGGTGGTGTGGAAGTTGCCGTCAAAGACGGCACCCTCGGCGATCAGGCTGGTGATGGCGGACAGCCGCTCGGCCGGAACGAGGCGGGTGGAGGCAGGGTTTTGGCTCATGGAATCAGGGCTCCTTGCTGTGCAACCAGTTTTCGGGTTTGAGTGTAGGGGTGATCGGGGGCGATTCGCCAGTGACGCTGGCCGGTGTCGCCACCGCGGGTGTCTGGCCGCCGTCCAGCCGCAGCGGCAGGGCGGTCCGGTCCTGCGCCGGCAGTTCGGTCTCGCCGTCCGCAGGCCTGTCGGTCACGAAGATCCGGGGCGGCCGGTGGGGCGTGTTTGCTCGCAACGGAACGGTGGTGGCCAAGGCCGCCTGGCCAGTGGGCAGCGACGGGCGACCGGCCCACAGCCAGACCAGCCAGCCGATCAGCAGCAGCGCGGCCACCAGGGGAGCGACGTAGCGGGGCAGCGCCCAGAGCAGCCAGCGCCACCATAGGCGTCGGCGGCCCACCCAGCGGTCGCGCCGCCAACTGGCGGCCAATGCCGAGCGCCGCAGCACCTCGGCGTCGGGCACGAGGGCCGCAACGGCGGGGATGGGGGTTGCGCGGGAGAGCCACTTCCACCGCATGAGTCAGACGGGTCAGTTCCTCGCGACCGGCACGCGCTCCAGCGTGGCATTCAGGTCGGCGCCGTTGACCTGAATCCGGCCGTAGCGCACCAGACCGTGCACGCTGGCGGTGTCGTGCAGGGCCACTTCACCGGGTCCGGAGTCGAGCACACCCTCGGTGCGCCCCATCACGGAGATTTTGTGGGCCGTGATGTCGCCTTTGACCCGGCCCGTTTCGGTCACGATCACGGCGACGCTCGTACCGGGGGCTTGCGTCAGGTTGCCGTCCACTTCGCCGGCAATGCTGCAGGGGCCCGTGAGCAGGGCATTGCCCACGAAGTGCAGGCCTTCGGCCAGCATGGACCGGCCACTGGGCGCGGTTTCCTGGGACTCGGCCGGGGCGGCGTGGACCGTGGGCGCCAGCACAGGCAACTGGTCCGGCTGGGCGGGCGGCATGGCACGCCCGACGTCGACCTGCAAGGCATCGGGGGCGGCGCTGCCGTCTTCGGCGGGCACCGGGGCGCCGGGGATGTCGTCGGAGTAGTTCATGGAGACCGGTGCTTCCTCTTCATCAAGATGTCGGGACGGGTGGAGATAGCGTCGCGCTTTCATGGAGCCTCTCGTCGGGAACCGGCCGGTGGCGTCCGGCCATGGACTTCCTGCAGCACAGGCAGGTTGTCCCCGAGTTTGAGGGTCTTGAACGGGCCCTGCAAGTCGGCGCCTTCGTAAAGCTGCAGGCGCCGGGCCATGAGGGTGCCGGTGGAAATGCCGGTCTTGGAGACGAAGGCCTGGCCCAGGCACTCCAGGCTGGTGTCGTGGGGCGAGGCACCCGGCTCACCCAGGCGACCGAAGAGGTAGACGTCGCCATTGACGCGCACCCGACCGCGGACCACGCCGCCGTTCCAGATGATGAGCCGGCCGTTGACATGCACATGGCCGGCGACCTCGCCCTGCACCAGCAGGCCGCCGTCGAACTGCAGCTCACCCTCGAGCCGGCTGCCGGCGGCCACCCGGTTGACCACATTCATGGCCACGGGGTCGATGGTCAGGATGTCCTGCGGGTGCTTCAGTTCCACAGCAAGGCTCCCCAGGCTGCGGCGGCGCCGAGCAGTGCGAGCAGGCCGCTGGTACCGATCCACAGCGCATGGCGTTCGAGCCGGAGGCGCAGGGTGCCGGGGCGCCGGCGAGGTTGCCCGGGCGCATCACCCTCGTGGCTGAGCACGCCCCAGTCCTGCCAGAGCCGGGAGAGCGTGCTCTGTCCGGTGGTCAGGTCCAGTTGCAGCCCCTGGGCCGCGGCCTCTCTGGGCCCCAGCCGCCTTCCCATCAGCACCGTCTGGGCCGGGCCCACGACGGTCTGGGTGAAAAAGGCGTCGGTGTCATCCATGCGCGGGAGTGTACCTAAAGTGTTACTAATCATTGCAGCGTTGGGAGGCGGGGTGCGAGGATTTTCACGGTCCTGTCGCGGGGCGCAGGGGTTGCCGGGTCTGCAGATGGTCGAGGTATTCGGCCACGCCGGCCCGCTCGCGTTCCAGGAAACGGTCGACCGCGTCGGCAAAGGCCGGGTGCGCGAGCCAGTGGGCACTGGTGGTGGACACAGGCAACAGCGCGCGGGCCATCTTGTGTTCGCCCTGGGCGCCACCTTCGAAGCGCAGGTAGCCGTACTCAATGCACCAGGCCAGGGGCTGGTAGTAGCAGGCCTCGAAGTGCAGGCAGTCGACCCGCTCCAGCGCTCCCCAATAGCGGCCGTAGGCCACGCGCTGCGCGGGGTCGATGCCGATCAGGCTGGTGGCGATGGGCCGGCCTTCGCGCTCGGCGGTGAACAGCAGCCAGTTGTCGGGCATGGCGCGCGCCATGCGCGCAAAAAAGTCGCGGCTGAGGTAGGGCGGGTTGCCGTGCTCGAGGTAGGTGCGCTCGTAGCAGCGGTAGAAGAAGTCCCAGTCCGCTTCGCTGATCGCCGGGCCCTGCGCATGGCGGAAGCGCACCCTGGCGTCGGCCACCTTGCGGCGTTCCTGACGGATCTTTTTGCGCTTGTCCTGCTGCAGGTGGGTCAGGAAGTGTTCGAAATGGGCGTAGCGGGGCCCCTGGTTCGCCACCGGGGTATCAAGACGGTTTTCCGGAGGCGCTCCCATCGGCTGGATTCCCGTGTTCGCGGGAATGACAGACGACGGGGCCTGACGATCCGGCGCCATGACGCCCCCAGTAGGATCGGCCCCCTCGGGGGGCAGCGACCCGCACTCGCGGTGGAGCGTGGGGGCCCTGTTCTTCCAGTGGAATTGCACGTTGTGCCTCAGCATCAGTCCGGCGGCCTCGCACGCAGTGGC
Source organism: Hydrogenophaga sp. NFH-34 (assembly GCF_021401345.1). Taxonomy (GTDB): domain Bacteria; phylum Pseudomonadota; class Gammaproteobacteria; order Burkholderiales; family Burkholderiaceae_C; genus Hydrogenophaga; species Hydrogenophaga electricum. The sequence continues at coordinate 119,550 of NZ_JACBGE010000016.1, read as the reverse complement.
GTCCGTTGGCGACAGGAACAGCAAGTGCAGCGACGAGAGCTTTTCCTGTTCGGCGTACGCGACGAGTGCCTGCACCAGCGCGGCGCGGGCGGTCTCGTCGCGTGCCAGCAGCCGGGCGCCGGGCACCGGCGTGAACGGCACCGCGACCAGCGCTTTGGGGTAGTAGCGCAGACCATGCTGTTCGTAGGCGTTGGCCCAGGCCCAGTCGAACACGTATTCGCCATAGGAGTGGCTCTTGAGGTAGAGCGGGCAGGCCGCGTGCAGCACATTGCCTTGCCACAGCGTCACGAAGGCGGGCGTCCAGCCCCGGGCAGGGACGGCGCTGCCGCTGTCGTGCAGGGCTGCGAGGTAGGCGTGCCGCAGGAACGGGCTCGGGTCGGGCTGCTGCGCGAGCAGGGCGTCCCAGGCGGTGGCGTCCAGCGCGCCGGGGTGGTCGAACACGCGCAGGTCGTAGGGAGGGGTGTAGGCGTTGTCGGGTGGCATGGCCACGCATCCTGACTAGAAAGGAAACAGCACGGGCAGCACCAGCACGCAGACCCCCAGCACCAGCAGGGTGAATGGCACGCCGATGCGCACGAAGTCCATGAAGCGGTAGTGCCCCGGGCCGATGACCAGGGTGTTCACCGGCGAGGACACCGGGGTCATGAACGCGGCCGATGCCGCCAGCGCCACGGTCATGGCGAACGCGTGCGGCGCGACGCCGAGCTGTTGGGCCAGGCCCAGGGCCACCGGCGCCATGAGCACGGCGGTGGCGGTGTTGGAGATGAACAGCCCCACCAGCGCCGTGAGCACGAACAGCAGCGCCATCACGGTGCGGGGGGCGCCGTGGCCGGTCAGCCCCAGCAGGGCCGAGACCACGGCGTCGATGCCGCCGGTTTTTTGCAGCGCGATGGCGAACGGCAGCATGCCGACGATGAGGATCAGGCTCTGCCAGTGCAGGCTGCGGTAGGCGCTGTCGGCCGTCAGGCAGCCGAAGGCGCCCATGAGCAGGCAGCCGACCAGCGCGGCCATCACGTTGGGCACGAGGCCCGAGATCATCAGCCCGACCGTGACGCCCAGGGCCAGCAGCGCCAGCGGCGCGCGGTTGGCCGCGGGGGCGGCTTCGTCGAGTTCGGCCGGCAGGGTCAGCACCAGGAAGTCGTGCGCCTGGGTGTGCAGCAGGCGAATCCCTTTCCAGGTGCCGGCCACGAGCAGGGTGTCGCCCAGGCGCAGCTTTTCCTGCAGCAGGCGGTCGGCGAGCGATTCGCCGTTGCGCCGCAGGCCGATCACGTTCAGGCCGCGCTGCGAGCGCATGCGCAGTTGCAGGATGGTTTTGCCGATCAGTGCCGAGCCCGGCGGCACCGTGACCTCGGCCAGGCCGATCTCGCGCGACAGGTCGGTGAGGTAGTCGCTCTTGATCGAGCGGTCCTGCAGACGGGTGTCTTCCAGGAAACGGGGCAGGTCGGCGTGTTCGTGGGTGAAGTCCACCAGCAGGGTGTCTCCGGCCAGGATGTCGCGGTTGGCCGAGGTGGTGAGCATCACCGGCCCGAGCGGGCGTTCGCGTTCGATGGCGATCACATTGGCGCCATAGCGGGCACGCAGCTGCAACTCACCCAGGGTGTGGCCGATCACGGGCGAGTCGGCAGTCACCCGCAGCCGGCGCGCACGGTCGCGCAGTTCGTAGTCGTGGATCAGTTCGCGCACGCGGCGGCGGCGGCGCTGGTGGGCCGGTTCGGCGGGCGTGCGCCGGGCCAGCCAGCGCCGCGCCAGCAGCATGTACCCCAGTCCCAGCACCAGCACCACAAGGCCGGCCGGGGTGAAGTCGAAAAAGCCGAACTCCGCGTGGCCGGCGCGCGAGAGTTCGCTGTTGACCACCAGATTGGGCGGCGTGCCCACCAGGGTCAACATGCCGCTGATGAGCGCGGCAAAGGCCAGCGGCATCATCAGCCGGCCGGGCGCAGCGCCGATGCGACCGGCCACGCTGATCACCACCGGGATGAACAGGGCCACCACGCCGGTGGAGCTCATCACCGAGCCCAGCAGCGCCACCGAGAGCATCAGCAGCACCAGCAGGCGGGTTTCGCTCGGGCCCGAGCGCCGGATCAGCCAGTCCCCGACCCGGAACGCCACGCCCGTGCGCACCAGGCCTTCGCCGATGACGAAAAAGGCCGCGATCAGGATCACGTTGGGGTCGCTGAAGCCGGCCAGCGCTTCGCCTACCTCGAGCGTGCCGCCGAGCACCAGCGCGACCAGGGCGCTGAGGGCGACCATGTCCATGCGGGGCCGGTTGGCGATGAAGCAGGCCACGCAGGTGGCCAGCAGGGCAAAGACCCAGAGGGTTTCGGCGTTCATGCAGGATGGGGCGGGCAGCAGGCTGCCGGGGAAGTCAACGGACGGGCCAGGGTCGATTGTGCGGGCAGTGCCGGCCGGGGAGGGCTCGCCGATAATCGGCCATCGTTTTTCGCCTCCTCCGTTCTTTTCCCCAGGTCCCCAGAGATGTCGCTCGCCGTCCGTATTGCCCAGCTCAACTTCGTGGTGGGCGACCTGCCGGGCAACGCCCGCCGCATCATCGATGCCGCCCGCCAGGCCCACGCCGACGGCGTGCGCCTGCTGCTCACGCCCGAACTGGCGCTGTGCGGCTATGCGGCCGAAGACCTGTTTCTGCGCCCGGCGTTCATCGACGCCTGCGATGCCGCGCTGCAGACGGTGGCCGAGGGCACCGCCGACCTGGCGGGGCTGCACATCGTGGTGGGGCACCCGAGCCGCGTGGCCCCGGGCAAGCGCGAGCGCAGCGTCTCGGTCGCCGGTCTGCACAACGCCGCCACGGTGCTGTGCGCCGGGCAGGTGGTGGCGCGTTACGCCAAACGCGAGCTGCCGAACTACCAGGTGTTCGACGAACGGCGCTACTTCCTGCCGGGCAACGAGCCCTGCGTGTTTGCCGTGTCCGGCGACGATGGGCAGCCGGTGCGGGTGGGCCTGCTGATCTGCGAGGACGCCTGGTTCGACACGCCCGCTGCCGATGCGAAGGCGGCAGGCGCCGACATCCTGGCCGTGATCAACGCCTCGCCCTTCCACGCCGGCAAGGGCGGCGAACGCGAAGCCACCATGCGCCAGCGCGCCCAGGCCACCGGTCTGCCGCTGATCTATGCGCACCTGGTGGGTGGGCAGGACGAGATCGTGTTCGAAGGCCGCAGTTTCGTGCTGGCGGCCGATGGTGCGCTGGCCGGCCGCGCCATCAGCTTTGAAGAGACTTTGTTTGACGCTGCCTTCACACGGCAGGGTTCAGGCTGGGCCATCGTGGCCGACACCGACCGTGCCCACAGCCCGGAAGCCGATCTCTGGCACGCGCTCGTGCTGGGCGTGCGCGACTACATCGGCAAGAACGGGTTCCCGGGGGCGATCCTGGGGCTGTCGGGCGGTATCGATTCGGCCCTGGTGCTGGCCATCGCGGTCGACGCGCTGGGCAAGGACAAGGTGCGCGCGGTGATGATGCCCTCGCCGTACACGGCCGACATCTCCTGGATCGACGCGCGCGACATGGCGGCCCGCCTGGGCGTGCGGTATGACGAGGTCTCCATCGCGCCCGAGTTCGAAGCCTTCAAGACCTCGCTCGGGCCATTGTTCGAAGGCCGCGCGGAAGACACGACGGAAGAAAACATCCAGGCGCGCATTCGCGGTACCTTGCTGATGGCGCTGTCCAACAAGTTCGGCGCCATCGTGCTGACCACGGGCAACAAGAGCGAGATGGCCACCGGCTACTGCACGCTCTACGGCGACATGGCCGGCGGTTTTGCCGTCATCAAGGACGTGGTCAAGACCCAGGTGTTCAAGCTGGCGCGCTGGCGCAATGCGCACGACCCCTTCGGCACCGGTGCCGATCCGATCCCCGATCGCATCATCACCCGGCCACCCAGCGCCGAGCTGCGCCCGGACCAGACCGACCAGGACAGTCTGCCCGAATACGCCGTGCTCGACGCCATCATTGAGCGCTACATGGAAAACGACGCCAGCCCGGCCAGCATCGTGGCCGAGGGATACGCGCAAGCCGATGTCGACAAGGTGGTGCGGCTGATCCGCATCAACGAATACAAGCGCCGCCAGGCGCCCGTGGGCATCCGCGTCACGCACCGCAGCTTCGGCAAGGACTGGCGCTACCCCATCACCAGCAAGTACCGCAGCTGAACGGCCCCATGGCCCTTCAACCGGTGTAGACGCGTGGACATCGACTTCAGCCAGCTCACGGCCTACCAGCGCTACAAGCTGATGGCCAGCCTGATCGTGCCGCGGCCGATCGCGCTGGTGACCACGCTCAGCCCAGGCGGCGTGGTCAACGCCGCCCCGTTCAGCATGTTCAACATGCTGGGAGAAGATCCACCCCTTCTGATGCTCAGCATCAACCGCCTGGCCGGCGACGCGCTCAAGGACACGGCCGCCAACATCCGGGCCGAACGAGAGTTCGTCGTGCACATCGCGGACGAACCCATTGCCGAAGCCATGCACCGGTGCGGTGCCACGCTGCCGCGTTCGCAGAGCGAGCTGGACCTGGTCGGCCTGCACGCCTGCCGCAGCGCGCAGGTGCGTCCACCGCGCATCACCGAGGCCCCGGTGGCTTTCGAGTGTGTGCTGCACGAAACCCTCGAAAATCAGAGCCGGCACATCTTCATCGGCCGGGTGGTGCACCTGCATGCTCGCGAAGGCCTCGTCGACACCGAGACCTGGCGCGTGCGCCTGCAGGACTACTTCCCCGTGGGCCGGTTTGGTGCCAGCTTCTATACCCGCACGCGCGACCGCTTTGCCATGGAGACGCCGGCGGAGGCGACCTCCCACCACACGCCCATCGACGAAATCTGAGCTTGCCTGCGCGGACCGCGTCAGCGCGGGGCCGGAACGGTCACGTGCTTGTGAACGGGGCCGGAGAGCACCAGTGAGGTGGTGACGGCGCCGTGGACGGCCAGCGCATCGACCACACGCTCCAGATCGCCCGGGGCCGCGATCGCGCAGCGCACGACGAAACAGTCTTCGCCCGTCACGCGGTCGGCCTGCAGCACCTCGGGCATGCGCTCGAAGAGCGCAATATAGGGGCGGATGCCGCGGTGATCGGTCTGGATGCGGATGATGGCGATCAGCCCGATGCCGATGGCGCGCAGGTTGACGCGGGCGCTGTAGCCTTCGATGACGCCGGCATCCTCCAGCTTGCGCACGCGCTCGCTCATCGCGGGCTGCGAGAGGCCGACCTGTTTGCCGATGGCAGCCAGGCTCTGGCGGGCGTCCTGCTGAAGGGCGCGCAGGATCAGAAGGTCTTTGCGGTCAAGTTCCATGGGCTGGAGAGGGGCGTTCGGTGCCGATGGATCATCGCCCGAGCGGGCCATTTTCCGATGAGTCGCCATGGGCGTAGGGACGGGGAAGGCCTATCGTAGGTTATGCGGTCCCGCACGGTGCGGCCGCCGCTCATCTTCCTCAGGAAACCCCACCATGTCCCTGCAGCTTGTCGGCATGCTCGATTCCCCTTACGTCCGCCGCGTGGCGGTGGCCCTGCAATTGCTGGAACTGCCCTACCAGCACCGGCCCTTGTCGGTCTTTCGCGACGCCGAGGCCATGTCGCGCATCAACCCCGTCACCAAAGTGCCGGCCCTGGTGTGTGAAGACGGTCAGGTGTTGCTGGATTCGACGCTGATCATCGCGTACCTGGAGGAGCGCGCCGGGCGCGAACTGTTGCCCACCGAGGCCGCCGCCCGCTTGCGCGAACGCCGCCTCGTGGGGCTGGCGCTGGTGGCTTGCGAGAAAGCGGTGCAATGGGTGTATGAACGCGACCTGCGGCCACCCGAACGCTTGCACGTTCCGTGGCTCGAACGCGTGCAGGGGCAACTGGCGGCGGCCTGGCGCAGCCTGGAACAGGCGCTGGCCGAAGCACCGTTGCCACATGGGGCAGCGGCGGACGTGGGGCAGGCTGCTCTGAGCCTGGCGGTGGCCTGGCGCTTCACCCGGCAACTGCTGCCAGGTGCGCTGGATCCGGCGATGTACCCCCGCACGCAGGCCTTGGCCGACGCGCTGGAGGCCATGCCCGCTTTTCGGGCCGTTCCCCACGACTGAACGCGCGCCATGCGGGGCGAGCGTGATACAGTTTTAAGGAAGTTTTTTTGTTCCCACCTTTCCCCGGAGACACCCGCATGAAGCAGATCACCGCCGTCATCAAACCGTTCAAGCTCGAAGAGGTCCGCGAAGCGCTGGCCGAGCAGGGTGTGACCGGCCTGACGGTGGTGGAAGTCAAGGGTTTCGGGCGCCAGAAAGGCCATACCGAGCTCTACCGCGGCGCCGAATACGTGGTCGACTTCCTGCCCAAGGTGAAGGTCGAAGTGGTCGTCAACGAAGCCGATGTCGACCGCTGCGTCGACGCCATCGTGCGTGCCGCACGCACCGGCAAGATCGGTGACGGCAAGATTTTTGTCACCCAGGTCGAGCGTGTGGTGCGCATCCGCACCGGTGAAGAGGACGAAGCCGCGGTCTGAGCGGCCTCAGATCTGTTCCAGCCGGTCGGCGGGCGTCACGCCCCCGGCCTGCACCAGTTCCGGCAGCAGACGCTGCCAGTCCGCGTCGATGCGCACCAGCTCCATCTGCCACGGACCCATGAACTGCTGGTCGACGCCGGTCTGCATGAAGTTCACCAGGCCGTCGTAGTAGCCGCCCTGGTTGAGCAGGCCGATGGGCTTGTCGTGGTAGCCCAGTTGGCGCCAGGTCCAGACCTCAAAAAATTCCTCGAACGTGCCGATGCCCCCAGGCAGCGCCAGGAAGGCATTGGCGTGTTCGGCCATCAGGCGCTTGCGCTCGTGCATTGTCTCGACCACATGCAGTTCGGTGCAGTCGTGGTTGGCCATTTCCTTGTCGACCAGGGCCTGCGGGATGATGCCCACCACCCGGCCGCCGGCTTCCAGTGTGGCGCGGGCCACCTCGCCCATGAGGCCGTTGCGTCCACCGCCGTAGACCAGTTGTCCGCCGTGTTCGCCGATCCAGCGACCCACGGCACGGGCGGTTTCGGCATAGGCGGGCTGTGCGCCGGGGCGCGAGCCGCAGTAGACGCAGAGGGAAAAAGCGGGTGCGGTGGCTGTCATGGCGTGCAGGGAGTGTCAGATCAGAGAAAACAGTGCCAGAGGGCGGCCGCCCAGATGCCGCCGCAGACCAGGAGGCTCAGCAGCACCGCCGCGCTGCCCATGTCTTTGGCGCGTTTGGACAGGTCGTGCCATTCGGGGCCGATGCGGTCAATGGCGCTTTCCACGCCGGTGTTCAGCAGTTCCACCACCATCACCATCACCACGGAGCCGGCCAGCAGCGCGACCTCCACCCAGGTGGTGCCAAGCCAGAAGGCCGCAGGCACCAGGGCCAGGGCGGCGAGCGCCTCCTGGCGGAAAGCGGTTTCCTGCCAGCCAGCTTGCAGGCCGGCCAGGGAGTAACCGAAGGCGTGGCGCAGGCGGCTGAAGCCGCGGCGCTGTTTCTGGGGGTTGACGGGAGTGTCGTTCACGGGTGGTTCAGGCCTGGAGCCATGGTCATCAGGGCGTCCACCAGCGTCGCCGGGCGCCCGCGGGTTCAGGGGGCTTGTGATGGATCAGGCGGGTGCCGGCGAGTGCATCGTGGACAAACTGCCTTTCCCTGTGGAAGCGCGAGAGCAGGGCCCAGATGGTGATCCAGCCCAGCATGACGACCGTCAGCTCACCGCCGGACAGCGACCAAAGTCCTCCGACCGCCAGCGGCGGCAGAAACCACAGCCATGCCAGCGCGTAGCGCACCAGCGCACGCGCCTGGGAGACGGGGCGCCCGCGGTGGTCGACGAGCCGGATGTGCCAGGTTTTCATCGCCAGCGTCTGCCCGCGGGACCAGAACCAGACGAAATAGATCCCGAACACGACGAACAGGAAAGCCTGCTGCATGTGCCGATTGTCCAGCGCGTGGCGAGTCTGGGTCAGCGCGGAGAACAGGTAACCCGCGATGAACACAACGCCAAACATCAGCGTGCCTTCGTACATCCAGCATGCCATGCGCCGCATGAGGGGCGGGGCGGTGAGGTCCGGCTGGGTGGATGAGACGGGCTCTGTCATGGTTCGGGGTGGCGAAACCCGGCATTGTCGCACCGTGCCGTGGCGTTCCGGCGACGGCCTGGTGATCGGTGATGCTTCATGGGCTGGCACTGATGAGATAATGCGCGTTGCACATAAAAAAGAGCAAACGGGTCAAGGTCCGGCGGGGTATGTGTCCGCTCATGTCCTTTGGCCTCAAGTCCCGACACCGCTTCACAAGAGTGGGTGAAGGGGCACCCAAGGTTTTTCGTCAGAGAAATTCTCGAAAGGTTGATCATGGAAATCTCCAAGGCCGAGCTGGCTTCTGCAGCCGCAGCCGGTGCGCCCGCCCAGGAACTGCGCGGTGCCGAAATCCTCGTCAAGACCCTGCAAGCCGAAAACGTCCAGTACATCTGGGGTTATCCGGGCGGCGCGGTGCTTCACATTTACGACGCCCTGTACAAGCAGGACACCATGCAGCATGTGCTGGTGCGCCATGAACAGGCAGCCGTGCACGCCGCCGACGGTTATGCCCGCGCCACGGGCGATGTCGGTGTGGCCCTGGTGACTTCGGGCCCGGGCCTGACGAATGCCGTGACCGGCATCGCTACCGCCTACATGGACTCCATTCCGATGGTGATCATCGCCGGCCAGGTGCCCACGGCGGCCATTGGCCTGGACGCTTTCCAGGAGTGCGACACCGTCGGCATCACGCGGCCTATCGTCAAGCACAACTTCCTGGTCAAGGATGTGCGTCAGATGGCCGAGGTGATGAAGAAGGCCTTCCACATTGCCCGCAGCGGCCGCCCCGGCCCGGTGGTGGTGGACATTCCGAAGGACGTGTCCTTCAACAAGACCGCTTACACAGGCTATCCCGAGTCGGTGGAGATGCGCTCCTACAACCCGGTGCGCAAAGGCCATGGCGGCCAGATCCGCAAGGCGCTGCAACTGTTGCTGTCGGCCAAGCGTCCCTACATTTACACCGGTGGCGGCGTGCTGCTGGGCAACGCGGTCAACGAGTTGCGCACGCTGGTGGACATGCTGGGCTATCCGGTCACCAACACGCTGATGGGCCTGGGCGCCTATCCGGCCACCGACCGCAAGTTCCTGGGCATGTTGGGCATGCACGGCACGCTGGAAGCCAACAACGCGATGCAGAACTGCGATGTGTTGCTGGCCGTGGGGGCCCGATTCGACGACCGCGTGATCGGCAACCCCAAGCACTTCGCTTCGGTGGACCGCAAGATCATCCACATCGACATCGACCCGTCGAGCATCTCCAAGCGCGTGAAGGTGGACGTGCCCATCGTGGGTGACGTCAAGGACGTGCTGACGGAACTGATCAGCATGGTGCGCGAGAGCAGCCACAAGCCCGACGAGAAGGCCTTGTCGGCCTGGTGGGAGTCCATTGAAGGCTGGCGCTCGCGCGACTGCCTCAAGTACGACCGGGGCAACACCGAAGTCATCAAGCCGCAGTTCGTCATCGAGACGCTGTGGAACATGACCCAGGACGCCGATGCCTACATCACCTCCGATGTCGGCCAGCACCAGATGTGGGCCGCACAGTACTACCGCTTCAACCAGCCGCGTCGCTGGATCAATTCCGGTGGTCTGGGCACCATGGGGGTCGGTATTCCCTACGCCATGGGCATCAAGCTGGCCAAGCCCGAGAGCGAGGTCTACTGCGTCACGGGTGAAGGCTCGGTGCAGATGTGCATCCAGGAGCTGTCGACCTGCCTGCAGTACAACACGCCGATCAAGATCCTGTCGCTGAACAACCGCTACCTGGGCATGGTGCGCCAGTGGCAGGAGATCGAGTACTCCGGCCGCTACAGCCACAGCTACATGGATGCGCTGCCCAATTTCGTGAAGCTGGCCGAGGCCTATGGCCACGTCGGCATGCTGATCGAGCGGCCCCAGGACGTGGAGGGTGCGCTGCGCGAGGCCCGCAAACTCAAGGACCGCACCGTGTTCATGGACTTCCGCACCGACCCCACCGAGAACGTGTTCCCGATGGTCCAGGCCGGCAAAGGCATCACCGAGATGCTGCTGGGCGCCGAAGACCTGTAATGTCCCCGCCGCCGGTACCGTGATCGGTGCCGGCAGTTCCCTTCAGACGAATCTATTTGTCGCCAAGCCCGCGGCTTACCGGCCACGGGGGAGGGCGCAGAAAAGAGGAATCGCACATGAAACACATCATCGCTGTCCTGCTCGAAAACGAGGCAGGCGCTCTCTCCCGCGTGGTGGGCCTGTTCTCGGCCCGTGGCTACAACATCGAGTCGCTGACCGTGGCACCGACGGAGGATCCGTCGCTTTCGCGCATGACCATCCAGACCACGGGGTCGGACGACGTCATTGAGCAGATCACCAAGCACCTGAACCGCCTGATCGAAGTCGTCAAGGTGGTGGACCTGACCGAAGGGGCCTACACCGAGCGCGAGCTCATGCTGGTGAAGGTACGCGCCGTCGGCAAGGAGCGCGAGGAGATGAAGCGCATGGCCGACATCTTCCGCGGTCGCATCATCGACGTGACCGAGAAGAGCTACACCATCGAACTGACGGGCGATCAGGGAAAGAACGACGCGTTCCTGGAAGCGATCGACCGCAGCGCGATTCTCGAAACCGTGCGCACCGGCGCCTGCGGCATTGGCCGGGGCGAGCGCGTGTTGCGCGTCTGACCCAGTTCTCCGGGCACCGCTGCGTCGCTTTCGCTGGCGAGGCGGTGCCTGCAACGGGGCTCGGTCGGCCGGTGGCGCTGGGGAGCCTGGCGCCACACTCGTTACCATTGCTGGTTTTTTTCAAGATTTCAACCGGAGCAACCTCATGAAAGTTTTCTACGACAAAGACTGTGACCTCAGCCTGATCAAGGGCAAGACGGTCGCCATCATCGGCTACGGCTCACAAGGCCACGCCCACGCCCAGAACCTGAACGACAGCGGCGTGAAGGTCGTGGTCGGCCTGCGCAAGGGCGGCGCCTCCTGGGACAAGGTCGGCAAGGCCGGCCTGAACGTGCTCGAAGTGAACGACGCGGTGAAGGCTGCTGACGTCGTCATGATCCTGCTGCCCGATGAGCAGATCGCCGAGGTGTACAAAAACAACGTCGAGCCGAACATCAAACAGGGCGCCTCGCTGGCCTTTGCCCACGGCTTCAACGTGCACTACAACCAGGTCGTGCCCCGCGCCGACCTGGACGTGTGGATGGTCGCCCCCAAGGCCCCCGGCCACACCGTGCGCTCCACCTACGCTCAGGGCGGCGGCGTGCCCCACCTGGTGGCCGTGCACCAGGACAAGTCCGGCAAGGCTCGTGACCTGGCGCTGAGCTACGCCATGGCCAACGGCGGTGGCAAGGCCGGCATCATCGAGACCAACTTCAAGGAAGAGACCGAGACCGACCTGTTCGGCGAGCAGGCCGTGCTGTGTGGCGGTGCCGTCGAGCTGATCAAGATGGGCTACGAAACCCTGACCGAAGCCGGCTACGCACCCGAAATGGCCTACTTCGAATGCCTGCACGAGCTCAAGCTCATCGTGGACCTGATCTACGAAGGCGGCATTGCCAACATGAACTACTCGATCTCCAACAACGCGGAGTTCGGTGAGTACGTGACCGGCCCCGAAGTGATCAACGACCAGTCCCGCGTGGCCATGCGCAACGCCCTCAAGCGCATCCAGAACGGCGACTACGCCAAGATGTTCATCCAGGAAGGCCGCCTGAACTACCCGAGCATGACCGCTCGCCGCCGCAACACCGCCGATCACAGCATCGAAGTGGTGGGTGCCCAGCTGCGTGCCATGATGCCCTGGATCGCCAAGAACAAGCTGGTCGACCAGACCCGCAACTGATCCCGGCGATACCCTGAGCCAAGGCCACTTCGGTGGCCTTGGCCATTTTCGGGCCTGTCCGGTGGCTTACACTGGCGAGCTGCGCGTGCGGGCCCATGTCTGTCACGCAGGCGGCGAGAACTTCATGCACGACGGAACCGATCCTCAACACGACTCTGCGGTCGACGCTCCCCGTCGACCCAAAAAGGGCATCTACATGCTGCCCAACATGATCACGCTGGCAGCGCTGTTCGGCGGCTTCTATGCGGTGGTCATGGCCATGAACGGGCGCTACGATCTCGCGACCACGGGCATCTTTGTGGCCATGGTACTCGACAGCCTTGACGGCCGTGTGGCGCGCATGACGCACACGCAGAGCGCCTTTGGCGAACAGATGGATTCGCTGGCTGACATGGTGTCTTTCGGCGCTGCGCCCGCCCTCATCGCCTACGAGTGGACCCTGCGCGACCTGGGTCGCTGGGGCTGGATCGCTGCCTTTGTCTACTGCGCCTGCGCGGCTTTGCGGCTGGCGCGTTTCAACGTCAACACCGGTGTCGTGGACAAACGCTGGTTTCAGGGGCTGCCATCGCCAGCTGCTGCAGCGTTGGTGGCCGGTTTCATCTGGCTGATGACCGATACCGAGGTGCCGGCCAACGAAGTCACCTGGATCATGTTCTGCCTGACGCTGTTTGCGGGCCTGACCATGGTGACCAACGTGCCGTTCTACAGCTTCAAGGACCTGAGCATCAAAAAGAGCGTGCCGTTTGCCGCCATCGTGCTGGTGGCCCTGGGCATTGCGGTGATCAACATCCATCCGCCCACCGTGCTGTTTGGCCTGTTCATCTTTTATGGCCTTTCCGGTTACGCCGTCTATGGCTGGCGCAAGGCCAAGGGCCGGCCCACCAGCGTCATCAGCACCTCGACCGACGAACCGGACGAGCGTGGGCTGCACGACTGAGTGCACCATCGCGCGCAATCTGTGCTACATTGATCGCCATGCAAAACCTGTCGCTAGCTCTACTACTGTTGTCCCACGGGCAGGTAAGGTAGCGCGCGTCAGTTTTTCTCTACCCGATCGGCCCGTATGCCTCCAGCAACGGGCCGTTTTCTTTTTTGTATGCAGGTTGCTGGTCGCTTTCCCTCCACCTTGGAAGACCCGCACCATGCTCAAGCAGCCTGCCACCAAATACCGTCCCTTCGCCCCCATCGGTCTCCAGGACCGCACCTGGCCGGATGCCGTGCTGACCGAGGCGCCGATCTGGTTGTCCACCGATCTGCGTGACGGCAACCAGGCGCTGGTGGAGCCGATGGACGCGGCGCGCAAGCTGCGCATGTTCGAGCTGCTTCTGTCCATCGGCTTCAAACAGATCGAGGTCGGGTTTCCGGCCGCTTCGCAGATCGAATACGACTTCCTGCGCAAGCTGATCGACGAGAAGCGCATTCCCGATGACGTGACGATCCAGGTCATGACGCCCGCTCGCGAGGAGCTGATCGCGCGCACCATCGAAGCTCTGCGCGGGGCACCGCGCGCCATCGTGCACGTGTACAACGCGGTGGCACCGGCCTGGCGCGAGGTGGTTTTCGGGATGACGGTGCCACAGGTGATGGAACTGGTGGCGCGCAGCGTGACCCAGGTGCGGCGCCTGACCGACGCCGCGCCGCAGACCGAATGGACGCTGCAGTACTCGCCCGAGACTTTCAGCCTGGCGGAGCTGGAGGTGTCGGCCCAGGCTTGCGAAACCGCGATCGCCGCCTGGGGCGAGGGACGCACCATCATCCTCAATCTGCCGACCACGGTGGAGAACGCCACCCCCAATGTGTTCGCTGACCAGATTGAATGGATGAGCCGGCGTTTCGGTCAGCGGCCGGGCGTGGTGCTCTCGGTGCACCCGCACAACGACCGTGGCACCGGCACGGCCGCGGCCGAACTGTCGCTCATGGCTGGCGCGCACCGCGTGGAAGGTTGCCTCTTCGGCAACGGTGAGCGCACCGGCAACCTCGACATCGTCAACGTCGCGCTGAATCTCTATACGCAAGGTGTTTCGCCAGGGTTGGATTTCTCGAACATCGACGAGATCCGTGCCACGGTTGAACACTGCAACCAGCTCCCTGTGCACCCGCGCCATCCTTACGTGGGTGATCTGGTCTACACCTCCTTCTCAGGCTCCCACCAGGATGCCATCCGGAAGGCGTTCGCCGCTCACGAGGCCGGCGACATCTGGGAGATCCCGTACCTGCCCATCGATCCGAAGGATTTGGGTCGCAGCTACGAAGCTGTGATCCGGGTGAACAGCCAGTCGGGCAAGGGTGGCATGGCCTACCTGCTCGAAAGCGAATACGGGTTGGCTTTGCCACGGCGCCTGCAGATCGAGTTCAGCCAGATCGTGCAGCGGGTGATGGACGTGCAGGGCAAGGAGCTCAGCGCGACCGATCTCTGGCAAATATTCCGCGACGAATACCGCCTTGACACGGAAGACGGCCTCCAGCATCGGGTGCAGGAAGTGCAGGGCAGTGGCAGTGACGCCGTGACGGTGCTGCACGGCGAGCTGCGCTGGCGCGGTGAAGCGCACGCCATTCGCGGGCGAGGGACCGGGCCGATCGATGCATTCAGCCGCGCCCTGGGCGAGGTCTGTGGCCATGCCATTCGCGTGGTCGATTACCACCAGCACGCCATGGGCGCTGGCGCCGATGCCCGTTCGGTGGCGTATGTCGAGATGCGGGTGGACGACTCCCGCACGCTGTTTGGCGTCGGTGTCGACGCCGACACCACGGCCGCGGCGCTGGCCGCGGTGGTTTCCGGCCTGGCGCGTGTGGCGGACCGTTCACCGGAGCAGGCACAATCCCAACCCGAGCCGGTCGCCGTGGCGGCCTGATACCCATAAGGAGAGACCCGATGACCGACAAGCTGATCATTTTCGACACCACCTTGCGCGATGGCGAGCAGTCGCCCGGCGCGTCCATGACCAAGGACGAGAAGCTGCGCATCGCCCGCCAGCTCGAACGGCTGAAGGTGGATGTGATCGAGGCCGGCTTTGCGGCCAGCTCGAACGGTGACTTCGACTGCGTGCAGGCGATTGCCAACACCATCAAGGATTCGACCGTGTGCTCGCTGGCGCGGGCCAATGACCGCGACATCGCGCGGGCTGCCGAGGCGCTCAAGGGCGCCCAGCGTGCGCGCATCCACACCTTCATTGCGACCAGCCCGTTGCACATGGAGAAGAAGCTGCGCATGACGCCCGACCAGGTGTTCGAGCAGGCCAAGCAGTCGGTGCGTTTTGCCCGCAACCTCGTGGACGACATCGAGTTCAGTCCGGAAGACGGCTATCGCAGCGATGTGGACTTCCTCTGCCGCGTGCTCGAAGCCGTGATCAACGAAGGCGCGACCACACTGAACATTCCGGACACCGTGGGTTATGCGATTCCCGAGTTGTACGGCAACTTCATCCAGACGCTGCGCGAGCGCATTCCCAATTCCGACAAGGCCATCTGGTCGGTGCATTGCCACAACGACCTGGGCATGGCGGTGGCCAATTCGCTGGCCGGCGTGAAGATTGGCGGCGCACGCCAGGTGGAATGCACCATCAACGGCCTGGGCGAACGCGCCGGCAACTGCTCGCTGGAAGAGGTGGTGATGGCCATCAAGACCCGCCGAGACTACTTCAACCTCGACGTGGGCATTGACACGTCGCAGATCGTGCCCGCCAGCCGCATGGTCAGCCAGACAACGGGCTTCGTGGTGCAGCCGAACAAGGCTGTGGTCGGCGCGAACGCCTTCGCGCACGCTTCGGGCATCCACCAGGACGGCGTGCTCAAGGCACGTGACACCTACGAGATCATGCGCGCCGAGGACGTGGGCTGGAGCGCCAACAAGATCGTGCTGGGCAAGCTCAGCGGCCGCAATGCCTTCAAGCAGCGCCTGCAGGATCTGGGCATCGAGATGGAGTCGGAAAGCGAGATCAACACCGCGTTCGCCAAGTTCAAGGAACTGGCCGACCGCAAGGCAGAGATCTTCGACGAGGACATCCTGGCTTTGTGCAGCGACGAGAGCGTCACCGCTGAGCGGGAGCAGTACGGCCTGGTTTCGCTGGCCCAACACAGCGAAACCGGCGAGCGACCGCATGCGGTCGTGGTCTTCACCGATGGGGGGCAGGAACTGCGTGGCGAAGCGGATGGCAACGGACCCGTCGATGCATCGCTCAAGGCGATCGAAAGCCATGTCCAGAGTGGGGCCGAGTTGGTGCTGTATTCGGTCAATGCCATCACCAGTGGCTCGACTGAAAGCCAGGGCGAGGTGACCGTGCGCCTGCAGCACAGCGGTCGGGTGGTCAACGGCGTGGGGGCCGACCCGGACATCGTGGTGGCGTCCGCCAAGGCTTACCTGAGCGCGCTCAACAAGCTGCAGAGCAAAGCCGAGCGCGTCGCCGCGCAAGGGTAGGGCCTTTTAAATCAAGAACTTGCAACGATTTCCATCGCCAGGACGCGCTTCGAAACCAAAAGTAGCACTTGTTCCGGTGGCTAATGAAGAAATCCATACAAGTTTTTGATATTGCTGATTTTTTCCGGTGTGTCTATACTCCGCTTCAGCGCATTTTTGGTTGGTTGGAGTGGGGTATGTTTTTTCGCATCGCACGGATTCGTCGGGTCTTGGGAATCGGCGCGGGCCTGATGCTCGCGTTGGCGCTTTCAGCGCCGGTGGTGGGTGAGGCGGCAACCAAAGCGAAGAAGCCGGTCGCCACTGCCAAGAAGAAAGACACCCGGAAAAGCACCGCTGTAGCCAAGTCGTCCAAAGGCAAGACTGCGGTCGCGAAAAAGCGATCACGTGACGACCGTGTCGCATCCAGGTCTTCGCGCAAAAAAGTCACGCTGGCCAAAAATGGCCGCAAGCAGGCCGTGACGACGGCAGTGGCAGCTTCGAGCATGGTACGCGTCGCGGCCGAACCCCGGTCGTCGGTGGGGCAGCGTTTGGGCCTGCGGGGCAGTGACGATCCGCTGGACCTCAATTCCAGCGTGGCCCTGGTGATCGATCAGGACACCAACGAAGTGCTGTTCAGCAAGAACGATGCGGCGGTGTTGCCGATTGCGTCGCTGACCAAGCTGATGACAGGCCTGGTGATTGCCGAGGCCAACCTGCCGATGGATGAGCAGGTCACGATCACGTCGGAAGATGTGGATGTCTACAAGGGCAGCAGTTCGCGGCTGACGGTGGGTTCCACGCTCACGCGCGGCGAGTTGCTGCACCTTGCCCTGATGTCCAGCGAAAACCGGGCAGCGCATGCTCTGGGGCGGACCTATCCGGGCGGGCTGCAGCAGTTTGTGCGGCAGATGAATGCCAAGGCACGGGAATTGGGTATGTTCGACACCCGTTACGTCGAACCCACCGGGCTGCTCAGCCAGAACCAGTCCAGTGCCCGCGATCTGGCGATTCTCGTGTCCGTGGCCTATCAACGGCCCCTGCTGCGCGATTTGTCCACGTCGCCAAGCCATCTGGTCGATCTGGGCAGTCGCACGCTGCAGTACAACAATTCCAACCGCCTGATCCGCAGCCCTGAATGGGATATCGGCTTGCAGAAGACGGGCTACATCTCCGAGGCAGGACGCTGCCTGGTCATGCAGGCCAAGATTGCCGGGCGTCAGCTCATCATGGTGTTTCTCGATGCTGCGGGCACGCTGGCCAGGGTGCAGGACGCCGAGCGCGTGCGCCGCTGGGTGGAGGCTCAGGGCAACCTGCAACTGCATGCTGTCCGGCCGCAGGGGTGAGGTGGTGTGATACGGCATGACCCGCCGCCGACCATAAAAAATAGCCTCCGCAGGAGGCTATTTTTTATGGTCGGCTCATGGGGCAAGACCGTGGGCGATCACCGCAGGCTGTGCTGAGGCAGGTCCACCGGGCAGCCCAGCGCGGCAGAAATTTCATGGGCGGTGGCTCGCAATTTGGGCACCCAGCCTTCATCGATGCGGTCGGCCGGTGCCGAGATCGACAGTCCGGCGACCAGCTTGTTCTGATCGTCGTAGATGCCTGCCGCCATGCAGCGCACGCCCAGCTCCAGCTCCTCGTTGTCGCGGGCCAGACCCGCCTGCCGGCACTGTTGCAACTCGCGTTCCAGCAGCGGCAACTGGGTGATGCTGTTGCGGGTGTTGCCCGCGAGGCCGGTGCGCGTGGCATAGGCCCGAACGCGCGTGGACTCTTCGGCCGCCAGGAACAGCTTGCCGGTGGAGGTCAGGTGCAGGGGCGCACGGCCGCCGATGGCGCGCACCACCTGCATGCCTGAACGTTCGCTGTAGGCCCGCTCCACATAAACGATTTCGTCGCCCTGGCGCACACTGAGGTTCACCGGCTGCTGGATCTGACGGTGCAGTTCGCGCATCGGGAGCAGCGCCGCGTCGCGGACATTCAGCCGGGCCTTCACGAGGTTGCCCAATTCGAGCAGACGCATTCCCAGGCGGTAGCTGCCTGCTTCAGGCCTGTCGACGAAACGGCCGATGGTGAGATCGTTGAGGATGCGATGGGCAGTGGAGGGGTGCAGACCCGTCTTTTCGCTGATTTCCTTGAGCGACACAGGCTCTTCGCGCGAGGCCAGCACTTCCAGCAGGTGGAACATGCGTTCGATGACCTGGACGGTGGGCGTGGAAGGCAGGGTATCGGATCGTTTGGTCATGACAGAGCAGGCCTGAACAGGCGTTTGCTCTATTTTACCTAATGAAATGCCGTTTCCTGTCGCGAGGGCGTGGCTGGCGGAAACGGTGTATGGGTTTCACCCTTGAACCCAGTGGCCGTCGATCAGCAGCTCATGGGGTTGAAAGCGCTCCTTGTAGCGCATCTTGTCGCTTTGTCCGATCCAGTAGCCCAGGTAGACGTGGGGCAGTTTGAGCGAGCGGGCCTGTTCGATCTGCCAGAGCACGCTGTAGGTGCCGTAGCTGGCTTTGTCATCGGGCTCGTAGAAGGTGTAGACGGCCGAAATGCCCTGGTTGAGCACATCGACGATGGACACCATCTTGAGCCGGGGAGGCTCGCCGGCGGGGCCCGGCTCGTAGAACTCCACCAGCCGCGAATTCACCCGGCTTTGCAGCAGGAACTGGGTGTACTGATCGATGCTGTCGTGGTCCATGCCACCGCCGGCATGGCGGCTGTTCTGGTAGCGCAGGTAGAGCTGGTAGTGTTCGGGGACGAAACACAACTTGAGCACCCGGGTCTGCAAGGCGGCATGCTGTCGCAGGCAACGCCGCTGGGTCCGGTTGGGTTCAAAACGGGCCACAGGGATGCGCAGCGGCACACAGGCATGGCAGCCGTCGCAATAGGGCCGGTAGGTGAACATGCCGCTGCGGCGGAAGCCATGGCTCACCAGGTCCGAGTAGGCGTCGTTGTGAATGAGGTGACTGGGGGTCGCCACCTGCGAGCGGGCCTGGTGGCCGGGCAGATAGCTGCAGGGGTAGGGCGCCGTCGCATAGAACTGCAGCGCCTGGAGCGGAAGTTCCTTGGGGTGCGTCACGCCTGCGGGTCGGTGTCGGTAAAAAGGTGATTCCAGTATACGGGGTCGAACCGCCAGGCGGGGGACGGATGTTGCAGTGCCTGACGCAGGTGGCGGCAGAATTCGGCGCGCGGCATGGTGGCCGCCCCCATGGAGGCGAGATGCGGGGTTTCCTGCTGGCAGTCGATGAGGGGCAGATGGTGGTGGCGTGCGAAAGCCACCAGAGCGGCCAGGGCCAGCTTTGACGCGTCGTTGCGCCGGCTGAACATGGATTCGCCGTACACCATGGCGCCCAGGTTGATGCAATAGAGTCCGCCCGCCAGATCACCGTCGATCCAGGCTTCCACGCTGTGGGCCGAGCCTGCCTGGTGCAGCTCGCTGTAGGCCTGGACCATGGCCGGAAGAATCCAGGTGCCGTCCTGCCCACGGCGGGGCGTGTGTGCGCAACTGCGGATGACCCGTTCGAAATCGTGATCGAAGCGGATGTCCAGTCGCGCGTCGCGCAACAGGCTGCTGAGCGTTTTGCGCAGGGAGCGGTGCAGGCGAAACCGCGCCGGATCCAGCACCATGCGCGGGTCGGTACTCCACCAGAGGATGGGCTGACCGGCGCTGTACCAGGGGAAGATGCCCCGCGAATACGCGCCCACCAGGGTCGGTACGTCCAGCACACCGCCGGCAGCCAGCAGACCGGGGGCCGGCTCTGCAGGGCCCCAGGCTTCTTCCACCGGTGGAAAGGCCTCGCCCGGTTCCAGCCAGGGCAGTGGATGAATGTCCTGCAGCCGGGTCATGCAGGCAAGGCAGGGCGTGGCCCGTATCGGTAGGCACCCATCACCGCGACAACCCCGACGGCGTCGGCGATCCAGTCCAGAACGTCGCCATGGCGCCAGCCCGTGGCCGCCTGAGCGCATTCGATCAGCACACCGAACGCCAGCAGTCCCACCGTCAGGCGGGAGGCTCGGGAAGGGTAGGCCAGCAGGCCCAGAACGCTGAGGATGGCAAAGCCCAGTGCGTGTTGGGCTTTGTCCCACCAGTCGAACCATTGAGGCGGCAGCTGGTCAACCGGGGTGACGGACAACGCGAACACGGTGCCCGTCGCCAGCCAGAAGGCCAGTTGCCACAGGGGCGTACGGGGATGAAACCAGGAGGCAGGAGGGCGCATGCTCAGGTTGAGAGTGGGGCTGAGCCATGGCAGGCACAGGCTTCGCCGTGCGCGGCAGCCACCAGTTCGTCCAGAATGCCGCAATTGCCATCGGGATGGCGGCCATCGCAGCGGGACTGCAGCCTCAGCAACTGCTTTTCCAGGGCGTGCATGCTCTGGAGCCGGGCGCGCACGCGGGCCAGTTGTTCCCCGATGAGGTCGTCGACACCGTCGCAGTGGCTCCCGGGGTCGTCCACAAAGCCCAGCAGGCGGGCAATCTCGGCCAACGGCATGTCGAGAGCCCGGCAATGGCGCACGAACGACAGCCGCTCCAGGTGGTGCGCTTCGTATTCGCGGTAGCCGTTGTCGCGCCGCGCGGGTGCCGGCAGCAAGCCCTGCTTTTCGTAGTAGCGGATGGTCTCCACGTCCACGCCCGTGGCGGCGGCCAGTTGTTTGATCTGCATGTCAGTACCTCGACAGGTTTGACACTGTAGCCGCTCCAAGGTTTCCAATGGGCGCCTTCTTGATCATTTTGCGGTGCTGCTGTTGCGTCCCTTGCCCTTCCTTGCCCGTTGCTGCGCGCTCCTGCTCGCCGGCTGCTGGCTGGCCTGGGTGCTGGGCGCCGGGCTTGGCGCGCTGGAGCCCCAGTCGACCACGCTTGAGCATTCGACAGTGCTCGATGCCGACGCGGTCGTGCACTTGGTTGCCAGTCTCCCGTCCGATACGGCCGCGCAGGCTTGCGAAACAGGCTGTCACGCGCATTGCTGCCAAAGCCTGTGGGCCGAGCCGTTCAGACTCGGCGTCCCCGACGCTCGCCATCGGGTGCCCATGTTCGAGGGCATCTGCTTGTCTGGCGCACCCGCCAGGCGGCCCGAGAGGCCCGACTGGTTGCTGACCATCTGAGCAGAGAGCCACGGCTGCGGCGTGGTGTCGCTGCAAAAGTGGTGCGGTGTGCACGCGGGTGCCCGCACACGGTGCAACCCTTCCTGGGTTGCTGAAACGAACCGATGGATGGCAGGGTTTTCAATGGCTCTTTTGGCTTGGTGGCGGCGGCCATCGCGCGCCCGTTGGTGTCTGGTGGTCGCCGCGCTGGCGGGACTGGACCAGATCAGCAAGGCGTTTTTTGCAGACTGGATCCCGCTTTACGGTGTGGTCGAAGTCACGCCCTTTTTCAATCTCGTGCACACCTTGAATGAGGGGGCTGCGTTTTCGTTTCTCGCCGATGCGGGCGGCTGGCAGCGGCTGTTCCTGATCGTGGTGAGCGTGGCAGTGATCGTGCCGGTCACCCTGGTGAGTCTGGCGGCATCCACTTCACCGATGGAGCGCAAGCTCGGGGCGCTGGTCGTTGCTGGTGGCCTTGGCAACCTGGTGGACCGGGTGCAGACCGGCGCAGTGGTCGACTTCCTCGACTTTCATGTCCAAGGCTGGCATTGGCCGGCATTCAACCTGGCCGATGTGTTCATCGTCTGCGCGGCCATGGTCTGGGTGATCTTGGCATGGCGCCCGGCGACACGGGTGCGTGACCACGCACCCGTGTCACCCGTTTCCGGAGACCGCTCATGAAGGCACCCTGGCTGTGGTTGCTGGCAGCGTGCGCGATGGCGGTATGCGCCACGGCGGGCGCCCTGTTTCTGGGGGAGGTCATGGGCATGACCCCGTGTTCGTTGTGCTGGTACCAGCGCATCTTCATGTTTCCCCTGGCCATCGTATTGCCCATGGCCTGCTACGTCGGTGATCGCCGCGGTGCCGTCTATGCCCTGCCGCTTGCAGCAGGGGGCACGCTCGCGGCGATCTATCACACCCTGCTGCTCGCCGGCATCGTGCCCAAAGCCTGGGTACCGTGTGGTGCCGGTGCCTCCTGTGCCGACCAGCGCCTTCTGATTCTCGGAGGGGTTCCCATCCCCTGGCTGTCTCTGGCCGCTTTCCTCGTCATTCTGGGCTCGCTGGCCCTCTATCTGAAAAAGACCTCACCATGAACACTCGCAAACTCATTGTGCTGGGCCTGGTGGCTCTGGTGCTGCTGGCCTTCGCGCTTGGCACCCAGGTCTATCAGCGCCAGACACAACAGGCCCAGGCCGACAAGGTGGCTCAGGAGACGGAGCGGCTGGTGCGCATGCATGCACCTGTGCTCGGGCCGCAGAACGCACCGGTGACCATCGTGGAATTTTTCGACCCGGCCTGCGAAACCTGCCGCGCGTTTTATCCACTGGTCAAAGAGCTCCTGCAACGCTATCCCGATGACGTGCGCCTGGTGATTCGCTACGCCCCTTTGCATCAGGGTTCGGATCAGGTGGTGCGCCTGCTCGAAGCCGCGAAACGACAGGGCCGGTACTGGCCGGTCTTGGAGGCGGTGCTGGCCGCGCAGCCCCTGTGGGCCGATCATGGGCAGCCCAATGTGGAGCTGGCGTTTGAAGCCGCTGCCCAGACCGGTCTGCTGGACATGGCGCGGGTGCGGGCCGATGCAGGCAGTGAGGCGGTGACCGCCATCCTGCAGCAGGACATCGCCGACCTCACCGCGCTGGGTGTCAACAAGACGCCCACCTTTTTTGTGAACGGACATCCGTTGCCGACCTTCGGTGCTGACCCCTTGAAGGCGCTCGTGGCGGAAGAAGTTGCAAAGAATCGGACTGGGCTTGAAAAAGGCAAAAAAATGTCGCTATAATCGTGGTCTGTTCCCTGATAGCTCAGTCGGTAGAGCGACGGACTGTTAATCCGCAGGTCCCTGGTTCGAGTCCAGGTCGGGGAGCCAGAACATTGCTGACAAGCAAAATTGAAAAGCCCTTGGTTTGAGAAAGCCGAGGGCTTTTTTCTTGCTGGTGTCGCGGTATGGCTGGAGGGGCGCCCGCTCTGTTGTTATCTTGTCCCGATATGACATCGACTTCAGCCCCTTCTTCCACGCCGGCACCAGCACCGGCTTCCATCTGGTTCACCCCACCCGATCCGGTCGCGCTCAATGCGCGGGGCCGGGGCACCGCGAATGAGCATGTGGGTGTCGAAGTGGTGGAGGTTGGTCCCGACTACCTCAAAGGGCGCCTGCCGGTGGATGATCGTACCCGGCAGCCGGCCGGGGTGTTGCATGGTGGCATGTCTGTGGTGCTGGCTGAAACCTTGGCGTCCTGGGGAGCGGCCTGCACCGTGGACCCGCAGCGCTTTCATTGTGTGGGGCAGGAGATCAATGCCAACCACGTGCGTGCGGCTCAGCGCGGCTGGGTCTACGGCACCGCGAGGCCCTTGCACATCGGTCGCACCAGCCAGATCTGGGAAGTGCACATCCATGACGAAGCAGGGCGCCTGGTCTGTGTTTCCCGGATGACTGCGGCTGTGCTCGCCACGGCGTCGCGCTATCAGCAGGTGCCAGCAACGCCATCGACTGGCGACTGAGGCTGGTCGGCCGGATTCAGGCCCCGCGCGCGGCGACGCCCAGCAACTGGTGCAGGCGGGAGCTGGAGGTGGTGTATTCAAGATGCACCGGCTTGCCCGGGAACACCAGGGGCACGGCTCCGTATGCGGCCATGACGCATTCGTGGAAGCCGGAGACGATGAGCTTTTTCTTGCCCGGGTAGGTGACGACGTCGCCCACGGCAAAAATGCCGGGCGCGCTGGTCGCCAAGGTGGCCGTGTCCACGACGACCTGTTTGCGTTCCAGTGCCAGGCCCCACTCGGCGATCGGCCCCAGGCGCGGCGACAGACCCAGGAAGGCGAGGATGCGGTCGACCGGCAGTGGGGTCTGTGAGCTGTCGGGCTCCAGCACCTGCAGGGTCGTGAGCCGGTCGCCCTCGGTGCCGATGCCTGTCGGCTGGCCGATGACCAGGCGCAGGCGGCCCGCCTGACAGGCGTCGCGCATGGCCTGCACGCGCTCGGGTTCGGCCTGGAAGACGTCGCGCCGGTGCATGAGCGACACGCTGGCGGCCTGGCCGCCGGTGCTCAGGGTCAAGGCGGCCGCCAGGGCCTCGTCGCTGTCCCCGGCGACCAGCACGTGCTGACCGGTCACCACCGGCAGCGTGGCCGGGTGGTAGAGCAGTTGCGTGCCCTCAAAGCGGTCCATGCCGTCAACTTTGAGCGGTCGCGGCTCGAACGCGCCCACCCCCGCAGCGATGAACACCGTGCGGGTCACGAAGCGGGTGCCTCTGTTCGTGGCGACGAGCCAGCGACCATCGGCCTGCGGTTCGACCTGGCGGACCGTCTGGCCCAGATGAAAGCGGGGGGTGAAAGGCTTGAGCTGCTGCAGCAGCCCCTCGGTCAGTGACCCACCGGTACATACCGGCACGGCCGGGATGTCGTAGATGGGTTTGTCCGGGTACAGCGCGACGGGCTGGCCGCCGGGCTGGGGCAGGGCGTCGACGATGTGGCAGGCGATTTCGAGCAGGCCGAGCTGGAAAGCCTGGAACAGGCCCACCGGGCCGGCGCCGATGATGACGGCATCGGTCTCGATCAGGTCGGTTGCGGCGGCGCCCGCGGCGTTCATCGGCGCGGCAGTGCGCTCAGCGGATCAGCTCGGAGAGCTTGCCGGTGCGGTCCTTCCACGCCTCGTGGTCGGGCAGCGGGTCTTTGCGCTTGGTGATGCTCTTCCAGTTGGGCAGTTTGGCCAGCTCGGCGTTGAGCTCGGTCATGTGCACCTGATCCTTGGGCAGATCTTCCTCGGCGTAGATGGCGCTGACCGGGCATTCCGGGATGCAGACGGCGCAGTCGATGCATTCGTCGGGGTCGATCGTCAGGAAGTTCGGGCCTTCGCGGAAGCAATCCACCGGGCAGACATCGACACAGTCGGTGTATTTGCAGCGGATGCAGGCTTCGGTGACAACGTGGGTCATGGTGCTGGGGACGTGCTGATTTCGGGGAAACCGTGGATTTTAGGCCGGAGCGAGGGTAGGCCTTCTGCAAAGGCCTTGTCTTGATCCAAGTTAAGCGGGAGCGGGGCTCAGAGCACCATCAGGGCGCCGGCGGTCTTGTGGCTGGCGGTGTCGACCAGCACCAGAGCGCCCAGGGCGCGCGACTGGTTGTAGGGCAGGGTCACCAGGGACTCCTGCAGCGCCAGCTCGATGTGGCCGATGGCGTTGGGCTCCAGCTGTGTGGCGTCCTGCTCTGCCAGGGTGTGGATGTCCAGCTTGTGCACGATGCGCTGCACCTTGGCCTTGACCCAGCGGTGGCCGTGCAGCGCCCAGTACACGCGGCCCGGCACCAGGGGCTCGTCGTCCAGCCAGGCGACGGTGGCGCGCAACTGCCGGCTGGCTTCGGGCAGACTGCCGTCGCCGGAGGCGTCCGCCAGCAGCCAGTCGCCGCGCGAGACGTCGACTTCGCGGTCGAGCACGATGCCGGCGCTGTGGCTGGCCGCCACATCGCCCGGCTGGCGCACATGGTCGAGCACCTGGGCGATCACCGCGGTCTGGTTGCTGGGCAGCACGCGCACCGCCTGGCCGGGCTGGGCGGCGCC
This sequence comes from Hydrogenophaga sp. NFH-34, assembly GCF_021401345.1. GTDB lineage: Bacteria > Pseudomonadota > Gammaproteobacteria > Burkholderiales > Burkholderiaceae_C > Hydrogenophaga > Hydrogenophaga electricum. The sequence goes on along the minus strand of NZ_JACBGE010000016.1, from coordinate 93,672 downwards.
GGTGGCCACACGGCCCCAGAAGGTGCGTCGGCCCTGGCTCGTGTCGGACGAGCTGCTGGGCGCTGCCGCCGGGCCGCCCCAAGGCTGCGCAGCCCCCTCGGGGGGCAGCGAGGACGCGCCAGCGCCGAGCGTGGGGGCGCCGGGCTTTTCCACCCACTGCACCGGGAAGCTGAACGGGAGGCCGGTGTCGGGCCGGGTGACGGGCAGGTGCTCCAGGATGTCGAGCAGCGTCGGCCCCTGGTAGCCGCACCAGCCGGCGTCGGCCGCCGCGTCGACCACGTTCCAGCCCTTGAGCGCCGAGACCGGCACGGTGGCGGCCACAGCGATGCCGGCGTCGCGGGCGAAGGTGGCCAGCGCGTCGGCGATGTGGCGGTAGGCCAGGGCGCTGTCGGCCACGGCGTCGAGCTTGTTGATGGCGAACACCACCGAGGGCACACGCAGCAGCTTGAGCAGCAGGCTGTGGCGGCGGGTCTGCGGCAGCAGCGCCAGGCCGGCGTCCTGCCAGGGCAGCTTGGTCGCGTCGACCAGCACCACGGCCGCATCGGCGCTGCTGGCGGCGGTGACCATGTTGCGGGTGTACTGCTCGTGGCCCGGCGCGTCGCCGATGATGAATTTGCGCGTTTCGGTGCTGAAGTAGCGGTAGGCCACGTCGATGGTGATGCCCTGCTCGCGCTCGGCCGAGAGGCCGTCGGTCAGCAGGGCCAGATCTGTCTCGCCCTGGCGCTGCACGCCGGCCAGGTGGTCCTGCAGCACGGCCTTGCTGTCGACCAGCAGGCGCCCGATCAGGGTGCTCTTGCCATCATCGACCGAGCCGCAGGTGATGAGACGCAAGGCGGCGCGGGTGTCGACGGAGGTGGATTCAGAAACAGCGGTGTTCATGAGGCTATGTTCGAAAGCAGTGTCTTAAAAGCGAGGGCGCCGCGGAACCGGCTTCGCCGGGCCGCCAGCGCCGCCCCTTGAGGGGCTGAGCTGGCTACACGCAGTGAGTCAGCGATGGGGGTGGGCTAGAAATACCCGTCCTTCTTGCGCTTTTCCATCGAGGCGTCGGAGGTCTTGTCGTCCATGCGGGTGGCGCCGCGTTCGCTGACTTCGGCGGCCAGGGTTTCGATGACGATGTCGTCCGGTGTGGCGGCCAGGCTGGCCACGGGGGCCGTGCAGGTGATGTCGCCCACGGTGCGGAAGCGCACGTCACGCACTTCCACGGTTTCGCCCTCGCGCGGCGGCGTGAGTTCGGTCACGGGCATGAGCAGACCACGGCGGTCCACCACGGGACGCTTGTGCGTGTAGTAAATGCTGGGCAGACCGATGTTTTCACGCGCGATGTACTGCCACACGTCCAGCTCGGTCCAGTTGCTGATGGGGAACACGCGGAAGTGTTCGCCCGGTTGCAGCCGGGTGTTGAACAAGGTCCACAGCTCCGGGCGCTGGGCCTTGGGCTGCCATTGGCCAAAGCTGTCGCGGTGGCTGAAGATGCGCTCTTTCGCTCGGGCCTTCTCTTCGTCGCGGCGGGCGCCGCCGATGAGCGCGTCGAAGCGGAATTCTTCAATCGCTTCGAGCAGCGTGACCGACTGGTGCACATTGCGGCTTTCGCCGGGGTGCGACAGGCGCACCGTGCCGCGCTTCATGGAGTCTTCCACGCTGCGCACGATGAGTTCGGCGCCCAGTTCCTTGGCGCGCTGGTCGCGGAAATCGGTCACTTCGGGGAAGTTGTGCCCGGTGTCGATCATCAGCAGCGGGTAGGGAATGCGGCCGGCACCAAAGGCCTTTTCGGCGCACTTGAGCATGACCAGCGAGTCCTTGCCGCCCGAAAACAGCAGGGCGGGGCGTTCGAAGGCGCCAGCCACCTCGCGCAGGATGAAGATGGTTTCTTCTTCCAGGGCGTCCAGGTGGGTGTTGCTCAGGTGGTGTTCGGCGGTTTGCAGCACGGCGGTGTCGGTTCGGGCGTTCATGGCGGGGTCCGTCGTTCGGGTCAGTGGGCCAGGTGCAAGCCGCATTCGCGGTTGTCCTCGCCCTTGGTCGGGTCCACGTAATCGAAGTTGTTGGGCAGGCCGTGCTTCACGCAGTATTCGTGCAGGTCTTTGGACGACCAGTGCAGCAGCGGCGCCACTTTGATGAGGCCGTCGGGATTGATGCTCACGGGGTCCATCTGGGCGCGCACGGCGGTGTCGGTGGCGCGCAGGGCGGTGAACCAGACCTTGGGCGCCGTCTCGCGCAGGGCGCGGGCAAAGGGCTCCAGCTTCACTTCTTCGGTGAAGGCAGCGTGGCGTGGATCGTCGAGCGCCGGGGTCGGGCCGTCCACGGCCTCGCGGTGGGCGCGCGAGCGGCGCGGCAGGTAGATCTTGAGGTTCAGGCCGAGCTGGCGCGTGACGGCGTCGGCGAACTGGTAGGTCGCTTCGGTGTTGTAGCCGTTGTCCATCCACACCACGGGCACGTCGGGGCGCACCTGGCTCACCATGTGCAGGATCACCGCCTCGAAGGGGCGGAAGTTGGTGGTGACGATGGCCGGCTGGCCCAGGCCGAGGGCCCAGGCCACCAGTCCGGGGGCGTTGCGGCCGAGGTTGGCGTTGACGGTGGCGAGGTCGATGGCGCTCATGCTGCGGGGTCCGTTCAGGCGTTGGCGAAGTGCGGGCGGGTGTCGACCGCGTCGCCCTGGTAGAAACCGGCGTAGTGCGCCAGCAGGCGGCGGCCGTGCTCGGCACTCTGGTCGGCGCGCAGCACAGCCTGGGTGAAGCCGCTGCGCTGCATCTGCACTAGCTGGTCGATCAGCACGTCGCCCGTGGCGCGGATCTGGCCGGCAAAACCCAGCCGGCGGCGCAGCAGAAAGGCCTGGCTGAAGGCGCGCCCGTCGGCGAACTTGGGGAACTGCAGTTCCACCACGTCGATGCCGTCGAGGCGCGCTTCGCGCGGGTCGGCGTCGTTGGCCAGCACCAGGCGGCGGCTGGCGTCTTCAGGTGGCACGAACTGGTCGGCCTGGAACAGCTGGAGGGGGGCTTGTGGGGCGCTCATGGGGGTCTTCGGTCGGTCTGGCTCAGGCGGTGGCGGCGCGCGCGGTGTGGGTGCGCACGGCATTGGCGGCGGCCTTGAACGCGTCGAGGCCGGTACGCCGCACCGTGGCGGTGAAGGTTTCGCCGTCCTGGCGTTGCGCGCGGTAGGTGTCGAGCAGGGCTTCGATCACGTCGGGCATTTCGTCGGCCGCGAACGAGGGGCCGATGACCTTGCCGGGCGTGGCCGCGCCGGACAGCCGCGTGCCGTCGGAGCCACCGAGCGTGACCTGGTACCACTCCTGGCCATCCTTGTCGACACCCAGCACGCCGATGTGGCCGCTGTGGTGGTGGCCGCAGGAGTTGATGCAGCCGCTGATGTGCAGGTCGATCTCGCCCAGGTCGTGCAGCTCGTCCAGGTCTTGGTAGCGGCTGAGGATGGCCTGCGCGATCGGCAGAGAGCGGGCGTTGGCCAGATCGCAGAAGTCACCGCCCGGGCAGGCGATCAGGTCGGTCAGCAAGCCGATGTTGGGCCGTGCCAGGCCCAGGCGCCGTGCTTCGCGCCACAGCTCGGGCAACTGGTCGCAGCGCACCCAGGGCAGCACCAGGTTCTGTTCGTGGGTGATGCGGGCTTCGCCGGCCGAGAAGCGGTCGGCCAGTTCGGCGGCCCGGTCGAGCTGGTCGGCCGACGCGTCGCCCGCGGCCTGGCCGACGCGCTTGAAGGACAGCGTGACGGCGCGCAGGTCCGGGTTGCGGTGGCCCCGCACGTTGCGTTGCAGCCAGCGGCCGAATTCCAGATCGTCCTCGGCTGCGACGCGCAGGATGTGCGCGATCTTCTCGTCGGCGCTCTTGCGGTCGCAGGTCAGGGCCTGCGGTTCGGCGAAGAAGCCGGTCACCCGCGCCAGTTCGGCTTCGGTGATGGTGTGGGGGGCGCCGTCCTTGTCGAGGATGTCGACGAACTCGGCCTCCACCGCGTCTATGAAGGTCTGGCCTTCGGCCTTGACCAGGATCTTGATGCGCGCCTTGTAAGCGTTGTCGCGGCGGCCGAAGCGGTTGTAGACGCGCACCACGGCTTCGAGGTAGTTGAGGATCTGCGCCCAGGGCAGGAATTCGCGGATCACGGTGCCGACGATGGGGGTGCGGCCCATGCCGCCGCCCACGCGCACCTGAAAGCCCAGTTCGCCGTCCACGTTGCGCACCAGGCGCAGGCCGACGTCGTGCCAGGGCGTGGCGGCACGGTCTTCGGTGGCGCCGGTGATGGCGACCTTGAACTTGCGCGGCAGGAAGGCGAATTCAGGGTGCAGCGTGCTCCACTGGCGCAGGATTTCGGCGAAGGGGCGCGGGTCGGCCACTTCGTCGGGGGCGATGCCGGCGTAGGCATCGGTGGTGATGTTGCGGATGCAGTTGCCGCTGGTCTGGATGCCGTGCATGTTCACGGTGGCCAGCAGGTCCATCACGTCGGCCGCGCGGTCCAGCGGAATCCAGTTGTACTGGACGTTCTGGCGCGTGGTGAAGTGGGCGCAGCGGTCGGGCAGGGAGGGCACGTCCGACAGGGCAGCGTTGGCCTGGGAAATGTCGTTGTCTTCCTTGTGGTCGTACTCGCGGGCGATACGCGCCAGCACACGCAGCTGTGCGCTGTTGACTTCGCCATAGGGCACGGCCACGCGCAGCATGGGCGCGAAGCGCTGGATGTACCAGCCGTTCTGCAGCCGCAGCGGCTTGAACTCGTCGCCGCCCAGGGTTCCAGCCTGGAAGCGCTCCAACTGGTCGCGGAACTGGGCCGCACGCTGGCGGACGAACTGTCGGTCGAAATCGGTGTACTGGTACATCGCGGGGCGGGTCGTGGGTCGTTGTGACGGAGAAAAGAAGCGGTGCGGATCAGAGCGCCATCAGCTTGAAGCCGGCATAGGCCAGCAGTGCCGACAGCACGGCGCGCACCAGGCGTTCGGGGGTGTGGCGGATCAGGCGCGTGCCCAGCCAGATGCCGGGCAGCGAACCGGCGAGCAGTTGCGCCAGCAGCGGCCAGTCCACCGAACCGAGGCTCGCGTGGCCCAGGCCGGCCACCAGGGTCAGCGGCACCGCGTAGGCGATGTCGGCGGCCACGATGCGGGGCAGGGGCAGCAGCGGATACAGCAGCAGGAGGACCGAGACACCGATGGCACCGGCGCCCACCGACGTCAGCGTGACCAGCGTGCCGATCACGGCGCCGAACAGCACTGGCAGGCTCCAGTGGCGGGCTTTGAAGGCCAAAGCCTCTTCACCGGCCGCCAGGGTGCGTGGCACCTGCTTACCCCGGAAAGCTTTGTAGAGCATGGCGGCGGCGGTCAGCAGCAGCGCAATACCCAGGGTGGCGGTCATCACCGACTGCACGCCCGGATTGGCGGGGCCGACACGGTGCAGCGCGAACAGCGTGAGCAGCGCCGCAGGCAGGCTGCCTGCGCACAGCTGCCCGACCACACGCCAGGGCACCAGGCGCTGCCGGGCCAGGTTCACCGTGCCGCCGGCTTTGGTGACGGCGGCGAACAGCAGGTCGGTGCCGACCGCGAGATAGGGCTTGACCCCGAAGAAGAAGATCAGGATCGGGGTCATCAGCGAGCCACCGCCCACCCCCGTCAGGCCCACGATGAGGCCAACGGCGAAACCGGCAAGGATGAGGGCGAATTCGGGCATGCCGGCACTGTAGTGAGGCAGGCTTATATGACAAACTATTTTTTGGTCATTCGAATATGTGTTTTTGGTAATAAGGGCGTGGACTACCGCTGAAGGCAGGCCTGGTTGTCTGGTCGATGCCGTGGACATCGCCGTCGCCGTAACATGCGCGCCATGCCTCCGGCGTGCATCTTTGTCAGCGTGATCGGTTTTTCCGATGTGGAACGCCACGCGCTCAATACCCTGTTCCGGCTCTCCCGCGACGGGGCGGTGGCTTACGCGCCCTGGGAGCCGCTGACCGCCCCCGGCGTGCCGGCCCCGACCACTCAAGCGGATGTGCTGCTGATCGACGGAGCGTGCGCCGAGGCGGTGATGGCGCAGGCGCGCGCCTTGCCCGCGGGGCCGCGCCTGATCTGGGTTGGCCCGGGTGCGCCCGAGCAGGCCTGGCGCGTGCTGGATCGGCCGATCCGCTGGGCGGAACTGCTCGACGACCTCGATGCCGTCTACGCGGCGCGCCAGGCCGGCCTCGGTGGGCTGGACCTTGACGTTTCGGCGCCAATGCCCCTGGACGTGCCCGAACCCACCCGGCGCCGCGCTTTGCTGGTGGGGTTGGCGCCGACCGAAAGCGCGCTGCTGCACCAGCGCCTCGCGCTGCGCGACATCACCGAGGTGGACGAGGCCGGCAGCACGGAGGCGGCGCTGGACCTGATGGGGCGCCACGCCTACGTGTGCGGGGTGTTTGATCTGGACGAACCCCACTTCGATGGCTGGTCGCTGGCGCAGTGGTTTGCCCGGCGCCATCCGCACGCGCTCAATGTGGGGTTGAGCCAGCATGCCGGACCGCTGGCCGGCTGGTGGCGGCGGCGGCGTGTCCGGCGCGACACGCGGCGCGTGGGCATCCATGCCCTGTTGCCCAAGCCGATGCCGGTCGCCGAACTCGGCGAGTGGCTGGGCAGGCTGTAGCCGCCTCAGGGACGGCAGAAGAAGCGGCTGTTCAGGCTTCGGCGGTGAGGGCGACGGGCTGGCGGCGCTCGGTTTTCCACGCAAAACGGGCCGGGTCGATGGCTCGGCGCAGATCGGGCGGCAGCGGATCGGGTTCCCCGCTGATCTGGCGAGCCAGGTCCTGTGCGCCCCAGTGCGACAGCGTGAGTCCGCGAGAGCCCAGCGCCGCAAACACATAGAGGCCAGGCAAGCGCGGCACTTGGTCCACGGTGAGGCGGCCGCGCCGGTGGCCGGCCTCCGCCATCAGCCGGCGCAGCGCTGGCACGTCGGGCACGGCGCCGATCAGGGGCACGCGGTCCAGCGAAGCGCAGCGCACGTCGGCCCAGCCCAGCAGGCGGCCTTCGTCCAGGGCCTGGCGCAGTTGTGTGGCCGCCGGGCGGCACAGGGCATCCAGGCTTTCCGCATTGCGCCGATGGGCCTGCTCGCTGAGCGTGCGGGTTTCCATGCCGCGCTCGTAGGTGGAGCCCATGGCCCACACCGTCTCAGGCCAGGCCGGGGGCAGGCCGCTGTCCTGATAACGCGGCACGAACACACCGTTGTCGCGCTGGGGGCGTTCGGCCAGCGGCGGGCCTTCCAGTGGCCCCAGGCTCATTTGCCCCTGCACCGGGCGCAGGGGCAGGGGGGCACCGGCCAGGGCGGGATCGGTGGCTTCGAGCAGCGCCAGGCTGCCCCAGGCGGCGGCGGCCACCGCGACCGGGGCGCTGACCAGCGTCTGGCCGTCTCGTGCCAGCGCTTGCCAGCCGGCTTCGGTGTGCCGGAGTCGGGCCACGGCAAAGCCGCAGCGCAGCGACAGCCGGCCCGTGGCGGCGGCTTCGTCCAGCCAGGCCTGTACCAGCGCGGCGGGACGCACCATGGCCGCCGGCCAGCGGCCCGGGTCGTGGCCCAGGTTGTCCACCTCGCACGGTTGCCAGCCGGCGCCGGGGCGAAGGCTGCGCGCCAGTTCGGCCCGCATGTCGTCCACGCCCAACGCCGACAGGCGCGACATGGGGGTGGGGGCGCGGGTCACGTGTGGGCTGAGCATGCCCACGGGCAGGGCCGATGCCCGTTGCGCCGGGCCATTTTCGGCATCGAGCAGGGTGACAGACCAGCCCCGCTGCACCAGCGCCAGCGCGGTGGCGGCGCCGGCCAGCCCGGCGCCGACAATCAGCGCATGCGACGGGGCCTCTGGCGGGGCAGACACGGTGTCGAAGGCTTCAGCCGTTGGCCGGCGGCGGCACGAAGCCCGCAGCGGCGTCGGCGCCTTCGCCGAAGAAATGCTTTTCCATCTGGCGCGCCAGGTATTGGCGGGCACGGGCGTCGGCCAGATTCAGCCGGTTCTCGTTGAGCAGCATGGTCTGGTGCTTGAGCCAGCCGGCCCAGGCTTCCTTGCTCACGTTTTCATAGATGCGCTTGCCCAGCTCGCCCGGGTAGGGCGGAAAGTCCAGGCCTTCGGCTTCCTTGCCGAGCTTGATGCATTGAATGGTGCGGGCCATGTGGGGTTCTCCAAAGATGTGAAACCGTATGAACGAAATGAATAAATATTCGTTCTGGTTTTGTCGGGAATACGGCAATATCGGCCGCCCCTGCAGGTCAGGGGCCGGTGGCCGGGCGGCCAAGCCCTCCACTTTAGCGCCGAACGGTTGATGAGCCGATGTGCGGGGTTGTTGCCCGCACGGTTTCTGACCTGGCGCAAAACCGGGTGGGGTACCGGGTTTCATACAATCCCCGATTGACTTTTTGCTTTTCTCGCGGCCTGGCAGCCCCATCTTTTGCCACCCGGGCTGTTTCTGTCCACCCCGGCCGTTCCCTTTGGCGGCCCCGAACCCTCGCAAGACCATGAGTGCATTCCTGGAAGAGCGCGTCCTCAGCGTTCACCACTGGACCGACCGCCTGTTCAGCTTCACCACCACGCGCGACACCGCGCTGCGTTTTTCCAATGGCCACTTCACCATGATTGGCCTCAAGGGCGAGAACGGCAAGCCGCTGCTGCGTGCCTATTCCATCGCCAGCGCCAATTACGAAGAGCACCTGGAGTTCCTGAGCATCAAGGTGCCCGATGGCCCGCTGACCAGCCGCCTGCAACACATTCAGGTGGGCGACACCATCATCGTCGGCAAGAAGCCCACCGGCACGCTGCTGATCGACTACCTGCTGCCGGCCAAGCGCCTGTACTTGCTGGCCACGGGCACCGGTCTGGCGCCCTTCCTGTCGATCGTGCGCGATCCCGAGACCTACGAAAAGTTCGAGCAGGTCGTGCTGGTGCACGGCGTGCGCGAGGTCAAGGAGCTGGCCTACCGCGACATGCTGGAAACCCAGCTCAAGCAGCACGAATTCCTGGGCGAGATCGTGTCGCAGCAATTGATCTACTACCCCACGGTCACACGCGAACCCTTCGTGCACCAGGGCCGCATCCCCAACATCATCGAAAGCGGCCAGATCGCCAAGGACACCGGCCTGCCCGAACTGAACCCGGCCGAAGACCGCGTCATGATCTGCGGCAGCCCGGAAATGCTGCGCGACCTCAAGGCCCTGTGCGAGAAGCGCGGTTTTGCCGAAGGCAACACCACGCGCCCGGGGCAGTTCGTGATCGAGCGCGCGTTCGCCGACAGCTGAGGCCAGCCGGCCCACGCATCCGGGAGCGCTGGTGACGGCTGCCGGTGCAGCCTCCATCCGTTCCTTGTTTCCGCCAGCAGCGCAGGAACTCCAGGGCGCTTGCCGGGTCCACCGGGGCGCCTTGTTTCATTTTCAGGAGTTCGCCTTGAGCGACACGATTGCAGCCCCTTCGGCATCCCTTTTTTCGGTCGCTTATTGGTTCGACCGGCATCCCCGCCGTTTGCTGGCGCTCGTGGCTGTGGGCTGTGTGGGTCTGCTGGCTTTCGGCATGTATCTGCAGCATGTGGTGGGGCTGGAGCCTTGCCCCATGTGTATCGTGCAGCGCTATGCCCTGATTCTGGTGGCCATCGTTGCGGCCATCGCTTCGGCCTTTGCCGGTCGCCTGGGGCGCTCCGTCGGGGTGGTGGGCGTGGGCGTGCTGGCGGCCTTCGGGGCGTTTGTGGCCGCGCGCCAGAGCTTCCTGCAATGGAACCCGCCGGAGATCATGGCCTGCGGCCGCGACTTCTACGGCATGATCGAATCGTTCCCGCTGCGCCGTGCCATCCCCATGATCTTCCGGGGCAGCGGCGACTGCGCAGCCATCGACTGGACCTTTCTCGGGCTGACCATCGCCAACTGGTCCTTCCTGTGCTTCAGCACCATCGTGCTGGTGTCGATCGGCCTGCTGTTGCGCGGCCGGCAGCGCGCCTGATGCCTCAGCATCCGCGGCCGCACGTTTGACACGCTGCGGCAAAGCCCCTAGAGTCGGCGCATGGCCTTCGTCGCACACACACTGGTTGCCCGCACCGAAGCCGCCCTCCTGGCGGCGGGTTTCGTGCTGCGCGCTCGCACCGTGGTCAGCGGCGGACTGCGCCAGCCGGCCGCAGATTCCCAAGCCCGGCGATAGCACTTCTCCTTCAAGCGCAACTCTCTATCGCCGGGCCAGAACCCGCGCGATGCCGTGCGGCTTTGCCGCCGCTGGCGCTTTTGGGAATTTGCCATGTCCACCTCCAAAATTGTGGAGCGCCTGCTCACGCGCTCTGACCACATCCGTCTGTCCCAGCTCGCTTCCGACGGTCTGGCCGACCTGCTGGCCGACGCCCAGGTGGTCGAACCCCCGTCGATCCCGGCCGATGTGGTGACCATGTACAGCCAGATCCTTGTGGCCGACGGGCCGCAAGGCCAGCTCCAGAAGTTCACCCTGTGTTACCCCGATGACGCTGAACCGCCGCGCGGTTTTATTTCGGTGTGCTCGCCTTTCGGCAGCAGCCTGCTCGGGCTGCGGGTTGGCCAAGCTGCGCACTGGCTGACGCCGGGCGGGGATGCGCGGACGGTGTGGGTTCGCTCCATCCTGTTCCAGCCCGAAGCCACCGGCGATTACGCCCTCTGAGCGCGGAGGGCATCGCATGGACTTTCCGAACAACGGCCCCGCGGGGGCCGATGGGGCATTGCCACGCCGTGTGCTGGTTCTGACGGACCTGTCGCTGGAGGCCGAAGCCGTGCTTGAACAGGCGGCGGCCCAGGCGCAGCGGCGTGGCGCCACGCTGACGGTGGCGCTGTGCCTATGGCAGCGGCCCGCGCGGTCGATGGACCTGCAGGCGCGGCTTCAACAGCGTGCGCGCCGGCTGGGGCGCCTGTGCGGGCAGGCGGTGACCGTGGCCGAAGGCGTGATCCGTGACGCAGCTTCTTTCGCGGCGGCCACGCAGGGGTATGACCTGGTCTTTCTCGCGCGGTACTGGCTGCTGCGCGACTGGTCGCATTGGCGCCTGCGGTGGCTGAAGCAGGCTTTGCTGCGCAGCACGGTGCCGCTTTGGCTGGTGGGCCCGGTGCCAACACGAACCGTGTCGCGTGTGCTGGTCGCGACCGCACCCGATGCGGGCGCCCGACACCTGGTGGCTTGTACGGAACAGTGGGTGCCGCAAGCGCCGGTCACGATCCTGCACGCGGTCACCTACCCGCATGGGAGCCTCCGCACCGAACGCGAGCACCCGGCGCTGGGCGACTTCCACGTGAACCGCCTGCGCGTCGAGAACGTCATGGCCTTGGAAAAGGCGGCGTATCCCGATGGGCAACCTGCGCGCGGTGTGCGCTACGCGCTGCCGTTCGGCCAGGCCGAGGTGCAGATCCGCAGGGCGGTGGAGATCGAAGCATCGCAGTTGCTGGTGCTCGGCCGCCGGCCTCCGTCGCGGCGCCCGTTCGCGCCGAACCGCTGGTTGGGGTGGGCGCTGCTGGCGGATTGCACCTGCGACGTGCTGGTGGTGCCGCTGGCGTTGCGCGCAGAAGCGCCCTGGTGGCGCAGACCCTGGCTCACCCGGTTCTGGCCGACCCTGAACAAGGAGCCGTCATGGAGCTGACTCGCGATTTCATCAAGGCCAAACAACCCTGCGCTTCGGGGTTTCGCTGGCTGTTGCGCACCCATGCCGAAGGCGGGGATTACCAGCCCCTGCTCGACGCGCTGGTGCGCGACGGGCGTGTGGGCGACGCCCTCTGGCTGCTGGACCAGTTCGGGCCCACCGATGCGGTGCTGCGGCTGCGTTCGCTGTCGGCCGATGCCCTGGTGTTTGCCGGCACGGTGCAGGTGGACGGCTCCGTCGAGGTGGACGGCGTGCTGCGCGCGGGCCGCTCCATCGTGGTGGCCGGTGGCATCCGGGTCGGTGGTGACCTCATCGCGGGCGAAGACCTCAAGGCCGGGGGTGCCATCCGCTGCCAGGGGCGTTTGCAAACCGGTGGCGACATCCGCACCCAGGCGGCTCTGGAAGTGGGCGGTGCATTGTCTTGCGAAGGCACGCTGCGTTGCGCCTGGCACCTGCAATGCGGAGGCCCGCTCGCCATCGCCGGCGAAGCGCGCGTGGGCGACGATCTGCTGGCCGGCGCCGACGTTCGGGCCGATGCTTCGCTGCACGTCAAGGGCCTCTTGCAGGCACACGGCAGCGTGCGCGTGGCCCAGGGGCTGCTGGGCGACAGCGACATCCGCTGCGCCGGTCATCTGGACGCAGGGTGGGGCATCCGCGCCCGAGGTGCCCTGCAGGCCGGGGGCGCCATCCGTGTGGGCGAAAGCCTGGCAGCGGGCGACGGCATCGTCGTGGGCGAGGGCTATGGCGTGTACGCCGGGCTGGTGGTACCCCGCGAAAGCTGGACCCACAGCGCCCGCGTGGAAACGCCGGAATGCCCGCACCAGCTCATGAGCGGGTGCTGGATCGACCCGCAGGCCGACCTTGCCGACAGAGCGCAGGCGCCCGCACACGCCCCGGAGTGGCCATGAGCACGGCCGCGCTTTCCCTGTGGGGCGCATTCGAGCGACATCCCCCACTCAATTGGGGGACTCGCTGGTGCGAACTGATCACCGAGTTGCGGGTGGACGTGTTGCTGCCGGAGCTTGAGCTGCAACAGGAACTGCAGCGGCTGAACGGGCGCTGGTCGCGGCTGCAACCGCCGCCCGAACCCCTGGCCAGCCTGCACCTGCCGGGGCGTGGGCTGGAAGTGCAGGCGCGCACCGCCGATGGCGAGCACTTTCTCTACGTGATCGACCGTCTGACCCGCCAGGTCGTGGCTTACGTCACCTTCAGCCGTCTGGTGGAAATCCACCGCCGTGCCGACCCGCACTTGCGCGCGCCGCACACCAAGGTCATGCCGGCGTGGCGGCGCCAGGGCATTGCCAGCGCCGTCTACCGCTGGTGGCTCGACAGCGGGCGTTCGGCCATCACGGGCGCCCGCCAGTCACCCGCAGCGCGCGCACTGTGGCTCTCGCTGGCACGGCACTACCGGTTGGTCTATGTGCGCATCGACCACAAGTGCCTGTACCCGATCGAAGCACCGGCCGACGCCGCCGCCCTGAGCGCGCTCAACGTGCGCGCGGTGCTGCTGGGGCGGGGGTGTGAGCTGGCGGATTTTGCGGAACCCGCATCTTGAAGGGGCGCGAAATGCGAGAAAGCTGCGATACACAGCGGTGGCGCTACTGGCCAAATGGAGTTGGAGTTGGAGTTGACCCACTTTGTGGACAGGGTCGGTTTGATTCTTAAACCCTATCGGGTGCTGTTTCGACCGGCACGATGGTGTCGTCGACAACGGTTGATTTTCCTTTCCGCTGCTAGACTCAATGCTCTCTAGTCTGTTCACAAACACATTGCTATTGACGGACCCGAGAGGCTATCCAATTCGTCAACGCAGCTCCTTCGGAGACTCCTACCCTATGAATAATCGGCACCCCTTCGCCACCCTCGGCCTTAGCCTCGGTCTTTGCCTGCCCGCAGGCGTTTTCGCGGCCACCGTGTCCCCGGATGATGTCAAAGCTTTGCCCATCGGAACTTCCTTTGTGGGGATCCCCTCGGGTGAGTTTGTCAAGGGTACGCCCATCACACAGAACAAAGGTAGCGAAGTCGAACTGCTGCGCACGGCCGACGGCTTCACGTACATCCATGCCAATGAAGGGCGTGGCGGCTCTGAGGCACAGAAGGTGGCGTGCAACAACATCACCCGGTCCGGCGGCAAGGGCAATGCGAACATCAATTGCGAACTGCCCGGTGGCAAGCAGATTCGTTTTGAGTGGCTGGATCTTGATAAGGTCAAGTACGAGTACTGGTTCAGCATGAAGGACAAAGCCGGACAGACGCAGAACAAGCCCGGGCAGGCGTCGGTCACGCTGGTCAAGAAGGAGCCGGTTCGCACGGGCAAAGTCATTCCGCCCGGTGTCTACACCGTGGACTTCGATGCCGAACTCAAGTGGGCTCCGGTCACCTACCTCCTGGAAGCCAACGGCAAATTTTTCGAACGGGGTGACAAGCTCCGTCAAGGCACGTGGCAGGAGATTGATGGAGATTTCTGTCACATCGACAGTGAAGTTCATTGCTACAAGCTGCTGCCGAGGGCTGCTGGCGACAAGGCATTCAAGCTTCAGTACAAGAGCGCCAACGGCAGCAACTCCTACGGCGCCACCTGGACACCGAACTGATCCTGTATTGGCGGGGCGGATTCCCGGATGCCAATGACACCGCCTGTCACATGACGGGCGGTGCCCCCGGGCAGATAGATTCCCAGTGCACCCTCCGCTGGCGAGCGACGGCCTCGAAAGAGCCATTGGCTGCAGCCTGTGCGGTCACTTTGTCCGCCTCCTCTGTTCCATGGGATCGGTGCCCTGGATCACACAGTTGGGAGCTGGTGAGCGTCGTCTCGTGACTGGCGGGCCTGTGCCAGCGTAACGTTGAGGCACTGCCCTAAAGGCATCAGCTTTTCTTTGCCCAGATAACGGTGCTTCCACCGCCACAGCTTGGACCCAATGGGGTTGACCAACAGACACAGGCCCGCTCCATCACGGAGTTTGGTGGGCTTGGGGCCGGGTTTGGTTTGTCGAATGGCCGTTTCAACCAGCGGTACGGCGGACTTTCCGGGGCGTGGGAGCACGATACCCCCAGGTCCCCGACTCAGTACCCCCCCAAAAAATACCCCCGAGCATGACAGGCTGTCAATGAACCAACGTGGATGATCCTGGAAAGAAAAAAAGCCCGCTTCCTAGGGGAAAACGGGCTCTTTGGTGTGTCTCGTGGACTTTGATGGAAGTCCTTGGACAGATCTGTGGCGGAGAGGGCGGGATTCGAACCCGCGGTGGGGATTAGCCCACACACGCTTTCCAGGCGTGCGACTTAAACCGCTCATCCACCTCTCCGCGAAGCCTGCGATTGTAGCAGGCTTGCGGGCTGTTTCCGGGATCAGGCGCCGGCTTTGCCGGTGGTGACCATCTTCATGGCCGACGCAATGAGGGCGGAAACCTCGGTCATGTTGCCGGGCACGATGAGGGTGGTGGTTGCGTCGGCAGCCACTTTGCCGTAGGCGTCCACGGCACGCTCGGCCACTTTCAGCTGCACCGCCTGTTCGCCGCCAGGTTGCCGGATGGCGGCGGCGATGCGTTCGATCGCGCCGGCCGTGGCGTCGGCCACGGAGGTGATGGCAGCGGCCTCACCCTGCGCGTTGTTGATCTGGGCCTGTTTTTCGCCCTCCGACTTGGCGATGAAGGCCGCACGCGCGCCTTCGGCCAGGTTGATCTGTTCCTGGCGCTTGCCTTCGGAGGCGGCGATCAGGGCGCGCTTTTCGCGTTCGGCAGTGATCTGGGCCTGCATGGCGCGCAGGATTTCGGCCGGCGGGGTGAGGTCCTTGATCTCATAGCGCAGCACTTTCACGCCCCAGTTGAGCGCGGCCTCGTCGATGGCCGACACCACGCTGGCGTTGATCATGTCGCGCTCTTCGAAGGTCTTGTCGAGTTCCAGCTTGCCGATGACCGAGCGCAGCGAGGTCTGCGCCAGCTGGGTCACGGCCATGATGTAGTTGGACGAGCCGTAGCTGGCCCGCATGGGGTCGGTCACCTGGAAGTACAGGATGCCGTCCACCTGCAACTGGGTGTTGTCGCGTGTGATGCAGACCTGGCTGGGCACGTCCAGCGGGATTTCCTTGAGACTGTGCTTGTAGGCCACCCTGTCGATGAAGGGCACCAGGATGTTCAGGCCCGGTGCCAGGGTGGCTTGGTACTTGCCCAGGCGCTCGACGACCCAGGCCGTCTGCTGCGGAACGACCTTGACGGCGCGGGTGATGAAGATGGCGGCTGCGACGAGCAGCAGGATGGCGATTTCCATGGATTCCTCTCTGGGTAGCGGGGTTCAGGCCTTGTCGACCAGCAGGCGGTTGCCCACAAGTTCGGCCACGCGGTAGTTGCCGGGCACGGGAGCCTGGCCGGGGCGCAGCATCACGCCCCACTGGGCTCCCCGGTATTTGACGCTGGCCGTGCCGTCCGGGTGCCATTGTTCGATGTGCACGATTTCGCCCACATCGAGGTTGACGCTGCGCAGGCTGCGCGGCGACGGATCGCCCGGGCGGCGCTTGCGAGCGAAGTACCCACCGAGCACCGCGGCCAGACCGACGATGGCAGCGACCACGACCTGGCTGGTCTGGCCCGCACCGAGGTGGGCGGCGACGGCGCCCGCCGCGGCACCGATGGCGAGCATGAGCAGGTAAAAGGTGCCGGTGAGCAGTTCCAGCACCACCAGCCCGCCCGCCAGCAGCCACCAGAGTGTTGAGTCGGCCATGGTTCCTCTCCTGTTTGAATGATGTTGTGAAGGCACGGCTGCGGGCCCGGTGCCCAGTCTGACGACATTCTGCAACGGATCGCTGCCGGTTCCTGCGCCGTGTCACGGGTTTTCCGTACACTTCGCGGCTTCCTTGGATCCCAATTTTGCGCGCGGCGACAGTGCCAGTTCGGAGAACGCCATGAAATTCCGCTTTCCCATCGTCATCATCGATGAGGACTTCCGCTCGGAGAACACCTCCGGCCTCGGCATCCGTGCGTTGGCGCAGGCCATCGAATCGGAAGGTTTTGAAGTGGTCGGCGTGACCAGCTACGGCGACCTGAGCCAGTTTGCCCAGCAGCAGAGCCGCGCCAGCGCGTTCATCCTGTCGATCGACGATGAGGAGTTCAGCCAGGGGCCGGACCTGGACCCGGCGGTGCTGAACCTGCGCACCTTCATCGAAGAAGTGCGGCGCAAGAACGCCGAGGTGCCGATCTACATCTACGGCGAAACCAAGACCAGCCGCCACCTGCCCAACGACATCCTGCGCGAGCTGCACGGCTTCATCCACATGTTCGAGGACACGCCGGAGTTCGTGGCGCGCCACATCATTCGGGAAGCCAAGAGCTACCTCGAAGGCATCCAGCCGCCGTTTTTCAAGGCGCTGCTCGACTACGCGGAAGACGGCTCCTACTCCTGGCACTGCCCGGGCCATTCGGGCGGTGTGGCCTTCCTCAAGAGCCCGGTGGGCCAGATGTTTCACCAGTTCTTCGGCGAGAACATGCTGCGCGCCGACGTCTGCAACGCGGTGGAGGAACTGGGCCAACTGCTCGACCACAACGGCGCCATCGGCGCCAGCGAACGCAACGCGGCGCGCATCTTCAATGCCGACCACTGCTATTTCGTGACCAACGGCACCAGCACCAGCAACAAGATGGTCTGGCACCACACGGTGGCGCCAGGCGATGTGGTGGTGGTGGACCGCAACTGCCACAAGTCCATCTTGCACAGCATCATCATGACGGGCGCGGTGCCGGTGTTTCTCAAGCCCACGCGCAACCACTACGGCATCATCGGCCCGATCCCGCAGAGCGAATTCGAGATCGAGGCGATCCAGGCCAAGATCCGCGCGAACCCGCTGCTGGCCGGTGTTGACGCCGAGAAGGTCAAGCCGCGCATCCTGACGCTGACACAGTCCACCTACGACGGCGTGCTCTACAACACCGAAACCATCAAGCACATGCTCGACGGTTACGTGGAGAACCTGCACTTCGACGAGGCGTGGCTGCCGCACGCGGCGTTCCACCCGTTCTATGGCACCTACCACGCCATGGGCAAGAAGCGCGCGCGGCCGCAGCAGTCGGTGGTGTACGCCACCCAATCGATCCACAAGCTGCTGGCCGGCATCAGCCAGGCCAGCCATGTGCTGGTGCAGGACTCGCAGAACACCAAACTGGACCGGCACCTGTTCAACGAGTCCTACCTGATGCACACCAGCACCAGCCCACAGTACAGCATCATCGCCAGCTGCGACGTGGCCGCCGCCATGATGGAGCCGCCCGGCGGCACGGCGCTGGTGGAAGAAAGCATTGCCGAGGCGCTGGATTTCCGCCGCGCCATGCGCAAGGTGGAAGCCGAATTCGGCACCGGTGAATGGTGGTTCCAGGTCTGGGGCCCCGATGAACTTGCCGAAGAGGGGGTGGGGCAGGCCACCGACTGGGTGCTCAACCGCGGCAAGGACGACACCGCCACCGAGGAGGACTGGCACGGCTTTGGCGACATGGCGCCGGGTTTCAACATGCTGGACCCGATCAAGGCCACCATCGTCACGCCGGGCCTGAACCTCAAGGGCGACTTCGCGGCCACCGGTATCCCCGCCAGCATCGTGACCAAGTTCCTGGCCGAACACGGTGTGGTGGTGGAGAAGACGGGCCTGTACAGCTTCTTCATCATGTTCACCATCGGCATCACCAAGGGCCGTTGGAACACGCTGCTGACGGCGCTGCAGCAGTTCAAGGACGACTACGCCAAGAACCAGCCGATGTGGCGCATCATGCCGGAGTTCTGCGCCAAGCACCCGCGCTACGAGCGTATGGGCCTGCGCGATCTGTGCCAGCACGTGCACCAGCTCTACGCCAAGTACGACGTGGCCCGTCTGACCACCGACATGTACCTGAGCGACCTGACGCCGGCCATGAAGCCCAGCGACGCGTTTGCCCACATCGCCCACCGCACCACCGAGCGTGTGGCGATCGACGAACTGGAAGGCCGGATCACCACGAGTCTGGTCACGCCGTACCCGCCGGGCATTCCGCTGCTGATTCCGGGCGAGGTGTTCAACAAGAAGATCGTCGACTACCTCAAGTTCAACCGCGAGTTCGCGCGCGAATGTCCGGGTTTCGAGACCGACATCCACGGCCTGGTGCAGGAAGTTGCGGCCGACGGCACCATTCGTTACTTTGCCGACTGTGTGAAAAAGGGGTAACCTGCTCCCGTACGGATTCAATCACCGACAAGGAGACCGGATGTTCCCTGAATACCGCGACCTGATCACCCAGATCAAGGGGCACGATCACCACTTCACCCGCCTGTTCGACAAGCACAACGCGCTGGATCAGGAGATCAAGAACAAGGAAGCCCACATCGAGCCGGGCACCCAGTTGGAGATCGAGCGGCTCAAGAAGGAAAAGCTGGCCATCAAGGACCAGATTTACCAGCACCTCAAGCAGGTCAGCGCGAACGCCTGACCGGGCGGGCGCCTTCGGCGGTTCAACGGGCCGTTTCGGCGGCTTCAGGCTGGTAGTCGGGCCGCTCGCGGACAAAGCTGGCAAAACGCGGCAGGCCGCTGCCGTGCAGCCCGCGAAAGCGGTAAGTCACCCAGGTGCCGATGGCCGGCGGCTCGCGGCGCTGGGTATCGGTGAAGCCGCTGCCGAGGCGAAAGCGGCGTCCGTCCGGCGTGCGCACCAGCAGGGCGCCCATCTGCCCGGTGTATTTGCCCTGGCCGGGCAGGTGTTCCAGCACCTGCGCTTCGGCGTCGTCGTGCGTTTTCAGTTTGAGCAGGTCGTCGCTGCGCAAGCCTCGGTAGGGCGCATCGCCCCGGTGCAGCATCAGGCCCTCGGCCCCTTCGAGCACGGCCCGGTCGAGCCGGGCCATCAGGTCGGCGTGGCTGTGCACGCGGGTCTGCGGCACGGCTTCCAGCCAGGGCTGCCCGACGCGGGCGATCAGGGTCTGGCTGTGCGCCAGGCGCTCGTCGAACACGCCGGGGTGGTCGGGCAGGTCGAACACCATGAATCGGATGCGGCGCCAGGCGGTATCGTCGGGCGTCTGCCGCCGCACAGTCGACAGCGCCCACTCGAACTGTCCGCGCCCAGCCCAGAGTTCGCCATCCATCGCCTCGGTGGGCCAGCCAGCGGTGAACCAGGCGGGTGCCTGGATCGCCTCGCCGCCACGGGTGATGAGCTGGCGGCCGTTCCAGTACCCGCGCACGCCGTCGTATTTTTCGCTGACCCAGTAGGCGCTGACGTCGATGCCCGGGTGGTAGACGTTGGCCAGCATGAGGGCCGGCCGGGTGGGGGCAGTGCCGTCGGTGGCCTGGGCGTGACCAGGGGGCGAGAGCGTCAGGCTGGCCAGGCAGGCCAGCAACAGGACCAGAGCACGGCGGCGGATCATCGGACCCTGCGCACCGTGCTCAGAGCACGCCTTCGCTGTCGCGGCTCATGCCGCCGGTCTGGCTGAAGCCGCCGTCCACGTAGGTGATTTCGGCCGTCACGCCCGAGGCCAGGTCCGACAGCAGAAACGCCGCCACGTTGCCCACTTCTTCGATGGTCACATTGCGCCGGATTGGCGAGGCGGCAGCGACCACCGCCAGCAACTTGCCGAAGTCCTTGATGCCGCTGGCGGCCAGGGTCTTGATCGGGCCGGCGCTGATGCCGTTGACACGCATGCCCCGTGGCCCGAGCGACTCCGCCAGGTAGCGCACCGACGCTTCAAGGCTGGCTTTGGCCAGGCCCATGGTGTTGTAGTACGGAATGGCCCGCATGGCGCCCAGGTAACTGAGTGTGAGCAGCGATGCGCGTTCATTCAGGTAGGGCAGGGCCGCCTTGGCCATCGCCGGGAAGCTGTAGGCGCTGATGCTGTGCGCTACCTGGAAGGCTTCGCGCGAGAGGCCCTCGAGAAAATCGCCCGCGATGGCTTCGCGCGGGGCAAAGCCGATGCTGTGCACAAACCCGTCGAACCGCGGCCAGACCTGACCGAGTTCGCTGAACAGCCGTTCTATCTGCGCATCGTCCGACACGTCGCACTCGAAAACCAGCGACGAATCGCATTCGGCCGCGAACTCGGTGATGCGGTCGCGGAAGCGTTCCCCCACGTAGCTGAAAGCCAGCTCGGCCCCTTGCGCATGGCAGGCCTTGGCGATGCCGTAGGCGATGGAGCGGTTGGACAGCACGCCCGTGATCAGCAGTCTTTTTCCTTGAAGAAAGCCCATTGCGGAGGTTCCTCTGGTGATTTCGGCCAGAATTGTCGCATGCGATTTTTGTGTCTGAAGCGACCCTTGGCCCGCCTGGCAGCCCGTCTCCGGGCGTTGGCCGGCGTGGTGATCGCCGCGGGGGTCACCTGTGGCGCAGTCCCGGCACTGGCGGCGTCTGCCTATGCGCTCTGGGGGCAGCCCAAATACCCGCCGGGCTTTGCGCATTTCGATTACGTCAATCCCGACGCCCCCAAAGGCGGTGAACTGCGGCTGGTGAGCAATCTGCGGGTGTCGACCTTCGACAAATACAACCCGTTCACGCTGCGTGGGACGGCGCCGGCCTATCTGTCGTCGCTGATGTTCGACACGCTGCTGACCGGATCGCTCGACGAAACCGGCTCGGGCTATGGCCTGCTGGCCGAAGACGTGGTGGTGGCGCCCGATCGCCTGTCGGCCACCTTCCGCCTGCGGCCGGAGGCGCGTTTCCACGATGGCCGGGCGGTGCTGGCCGCCGACGTGAAGCACAGCTACGACACGCTGATGGGCCCGCACACCTCGCCCGCCTACAAGACGCTGCTGGCCGATGTGGCCGGCATGGACGTGCTGGGCGATCGCACCGTGCGCTACCGCTTCCGCCTGCCCAACCGCGAGCTGCCGCTCATCGTGGGCGGCCTGCCGGTGTTCAGCCGTGCCTGGGGCGCCGGCAAGCCGTTCGACCAGGTGGTGATGGACACGCCGATCGGCAGCGGCCCCTACAAAATCGGCCCGGTGCGTTTCGGCAAGGACATCACCTATGTGCGCGATCCCGACTACTGGGCGCGCGATCTGCCGGTGCGCCGCGGCACCGCCAACTTCGACCGCATCACCGTCAAGATCTACAAGGACAACACGGCGCGCCTGGAAGCGCTCAAGGCCGGCGAGTTCGACCTGATGCGTTTTTTTTCAGCCGGTGACTGGGCCCGGCGCGTCAACGGCAAGCGCTTCGACACCGGTGAACTGGTCAAGGCCGAATTTCGCCACAGCCTGCCCACGGGCTTCCAGAGTTATGTGCTCAACACGCGGCGCCAGCCGCTGGACGACATCCGCGTGCGCGAGGCGCTGGGCCTGGCGATGGACTACGAGTGGATGAACCGCCAGATGTTCTACGGCGCCTACCAGCGCGTGCAGGGCCTGTTCGGCAACACCGCCTGTGCGGCGCAGGGCGCGCCGGACGCCGACCAGCTGGCGCTGCTGACACCGTGGAAGGCCCGGTTGCCCCCAGCGGTTTTCGGGCCAGCCTACCAGGCCCCCCGCACCGATGGAGACCGCTCCTTGCGCGACAACCTGCGCCAGGCGCAGGCCCTGCTGAAGTCGGCAGGCTGGCAGTACCGCGACGGCGCGCTGCGCGACGCCCAGGGCCAGCCGATGGTGCTGGAGTATCTGGACAGCGCCGAGACCGGTGCCCGCGTGGTCACCCCGTGGATCCGCAACCTGGAAAAGCTGGGGATTCGCCTGCGCTTTCGGCCCGTGGATTTCGCGCTGTACCAGGAGCGTCTGCGGAAATTCGACTTTGACATCATCTCCATCGCCTACGGTGGCACGCACAACCCCGGCGCGGAATACGCCGACCTGTTTGGCAGCCAGGCCGCCAGGACCGACGATTCGGGCAACTTCGCTGGCGTCAACAGCCCCGCCGTGGACGCGCTGATCGCCCGCCTGGGCAGCGTCTCGACCCAGCCCGATTTTCTGGCCGCTTGCCGAGCACTGGACCGCGTGATCTCGCACAGCCACGTGCTGATCCCGCAGTGGTCGGCCAGCACCCACCGCATGGTCTACAACGCCTGGCGGCTCGCGCATCCGGCGCAGATGCCGCCCTACGCCACGGGCGAGGACTGGGCCATCGACACCTGGTGGTCACGGTGACCACCCGCATCGCTTGCTCGCTGCGCGCAGCCGCTCCGCCCCTCAAGGGGCCACGTTGGCGGCCCGGCAAAGCCGGTTCCGCGGCGTTCTGGACGGCTTCCATTCGCGCCGGATCACCCCGCTTCGGCCTCTGAGATCGGTTACAAATTGACCATGTGGGTCTACATTCTCAAACGCCTGTTGTTGATGATCCCGACGCTGTTCGGGGTGTTGCTGCTGACTTTCGTGGTGATCCAGTTTGTGCCCGGCGGGCCGGTGGAGCAGTACCTGGCCGAAGCCCGTGCAGGCGCTGGCGGCGACAGCGGGGCCTTCAGCTACCGGGGCGGGCAAGGCGTCGACCCGAAGCGGCTCGACGAGATCAAGGCTTTGTATGGCTTCGACAAGCCCGCCACCCAGCGCTTCTGGGAGATGCTGGGCCGTTTTGCGCGCTTCGATCTGGGCACCAGCTTCATGCACAACAAGTCGGTGAGTGAGCTCATTGCCGAAAAGCTGCCGGTGTCCATCAGCCTCGGGCTTTGGACCTTTCTCATCAGCTACGGCGTGGCCGTACCGCTGGGGGTGGCCAAGGCGGTGCGCGCCGGTTCGCGCTTCGATCTGGTGACCACGCTGCTGGTGCTGGTGGGCTACGCCATCCCGGGCTTTGTGCTGGGGGTGGCGCTGCTGGTGATCTTCGGCGGGCAGTTGCAATGGTTTCCGCTGCGCGGCCTGACCTCGGCCAACTGGGACGAACTGAGCTGGGGCGCCCGCGTCGTGGACTACCTCTGGCATATCACGCTGCCGATCACCGCCATGGTGCTGGGCAGTTTCGCCGTCACGGCCATGCTGACCAAGAATGCCTTTCTGGAAGAAATCCGCAAGCAGTACGTGATGACCGCGCGCGCCAAGGGCCTGAGCGAGCGCAGCGTGCTGTGGAAGCACGTCATGCGCAACGCGCTGATCCCCATCGTCACCGGTTTTCCTGCTGCCTTCGTGGGGGCGTTCTTCACCGGCTCGCTGCTGATCGAAACGCTGTTTTCGCTCGATGGCCTCGGCCTGCTGAGCTACGAAAGTGTGATCCGGCGCGATTACCCGGTGGTGCTGGGCACGCTGTTCCTGTTCACGCTGATCGGGCTGGTGACCAAGCTGGTGTCCGACCTGTGCTACGTCTGGGTCGATCCCCGGGTCAAATTCGATTGAGCGACGACGGGCCATGACGACCACATCCCTTTCACCTTCGCGCCGGGCCTGGCAGCGCTTTCGCCGCAACCGCCTGGGGTATGGGAGCTTGCTGCTGTTCTGTGCGCTCGTGATGCTCAGCCTGATGGCCGAGCTGATCTCGAACGACCGCCCGCTGCTGGTGCGCTACGAAGGCCAGCTCTACGTGCCGCTGGTCCAGGATTACCCCGAAACCGTGTTCGGTGGCGACTTCGACACGCCCACCGACTACCTGGACCCGTTCATCCGTGCGCAACTGGCCAAAGACGGCAACTGGGCGGTCTACGCGCCCAACCCCTACGGGCCGAACACCCTGAACTACTTCGCCAAGGGACCGAATCCGTCGGCGCCAACTGCCGACAACTGGTTCGGCACCGACGACCGCGGGCGCGACCTGCTGGCGCAACTGATCTACGGCTTTCGCGTCAGCGTGCTGTTCGCGCTGGCGCTCACCGCCATCGGCACCGTGCTGGGCATCGTGACGGGCGCCATCCAGGGTTTTTTCGGCGGCAAGACCGATTTGGCGTTCCAGCGCTTCATCGAAATCTGGGGCTCCATGCCCGAGCTGTACCTGCTGATCATCTTCTCGGCCGTGTTCGCGCCCAGCGTGGGCCTGTTGCTGGTGCTGCTCAGCCTGTTCGGCTGGATGGGCCTGTCCGACTACGTGCGGGCCGAATTCCTGCGCAACCGGCAGCTCGATTACGTGCGCGCCGCGAGGGCCATGGGGCTGAGCAACGGGCAGATCATCTGGCGCCACGTGCTGCCCAACAGCCTGACGCCGGTGGTCACCTTCCTGCCGTTCCGCATGAGCGCGGCCATTCTGGCGCTCACCTCGCTGGATTTCCTCGGGCTGGGGGTGCCACCGGGCACGCCCTCGCTGGGCGAGTTGCTGAGCCAGGGCAAGAACAACATCGACGCCTGGTGGATCTCGCTGTCCACCTTCGGCGTGCTGGTGCTCACGCTGCTGCTGCTGACCTTCATGGGCGATGCGCTGCGCGATGCGCTCGACCCGCGCAAGCAGGACTGACCAAATGACAGAGACAGCCGTTTCCCCTTTGCTCCAGGTGCGCGATCTGCGCGTGGCCTTTCGGGGCCGTCCGGTGGTGCACGGCATCGGTTTCGACCTGTATGCGGGGGAAAAGCTCGCGCTGGTCGGTGAATCCGGTTCCGGCAAGACGGTCAGCGCCCTGAGCCTGTTGCGGCTGGTGCAGGGCGCGACCGTGCAGGGGCAGGCGCTGCTGGACGGTCGCGACCTGCTGACGCTGAACGAGCGCGCGCTGCGTGGCGTGCGTGGCGGCGACATCGCCGTGGTGTTCCAGGAGCCCATGACCGCCCTCAACCCGCTGTATGCGGTGGGCGACCAGATTGCTGAAGTGCTGCAACTCAAGCGTGGTCTCACGGGTGCCCAGGCAACTGCGGCCACGGTGGAGTTGCTGGCGTCCACCGGCATTCCAGAGCCGGCGCGGCGGGCCCGCGCCTTCCCGCACCAGCTCAGCGGCGGCCAGCGCCAGCGCGCCGTGATCGCCATGGCACTGGCCAGCCAGCCCCGGCTGCTGCTGGCCGACGAGCCCACCACGGCGCTGGACGTGTCCTTGCGCGGCCAGATCCTGGATTTGCTGTCCGATCTGCAACGCCAGCACGGTATGGCCGTGCTGCTCATCACGCACGATCTCAACCTGGTGCGCCGCTTCGCGGATCGCGTGGCGGTGATGGAAAAGGGGCATCTGGTGGAGCAGGGCGCGGTGGCCGAGGTGTTTGCCAGGCCGCAACACGCCTACACCCGGCAATTGCTGGACAGCCGACCGGTGCGCAACGTCTGCGAAGACCCGGTGCCAGCCGATGCCCGGCCGGTGCTGCAGGCGCAAGGCCTGACCGTGCATTACCCCGTGCCGCAGCCCGGCCTGGCGGGCTGGTTCCGCGCCGGGCGTTTCACCGCCGTGAAAGGGGTCGATCTGGCCGTCCCGCCGGGGCGCACGCTGGGCGTGGTGGGTGAGTCCGGCTCCGGAAAATCCACCCTGGCGCTGGCCACGCTGGGCCTGCAGGCTTGCGAGGGTCAACTGCAGGTTGTCGGGCAGGACTGGCAGGCAGCCGCCCGGGCCGGGCAGTTGCGTGCGTTGCGCCGGCAGGTGCAGGTGGTTTTCCAGGATCCGTTTTCTTCGCTCTCGCCGCGCATGACCGTGGAGCAGATCGTGGGGGAGGGCCTGGGCATCCACGAACCGGGGCTGGATGCTGGCCAGCGCCGCGAACGCGTGCTGGCCGCCCTGGCCGATGTGGGTCTCGCACCGACCGCCGATGGGGGCGCCGACTGGTTGCAGCGCTATCCCCACGAGTTTTCGGGCGGGCAGCGTCAGCGCCTGGCCATCGCGCGGGCACTGGTGGTGCAGCCCTCGCTGCTGGTGCTGGACGAGCCCACCAGCGCGCTGGACGTGACCGTGCAGCGCCAGGTACTGGCCTTGCTGCAGCGCCTGCAGCGCGAACGCGGCCTGAGCTACCTGCTCATCACCCACGACATCGACGTGATCCGGGCCATGGCGCACGAGGTGGTGGTCATGAAGGACGGCCAGGTGGTGGAGCGGGGTGAGTGCAGGGCCTTGCTGCGCGCGCCACAGCACCCCTACACGCAAACACTGGTACAGGCTGCCGCCTGATTCGGTTATTTTTCGGGTTGATTTTCGTCAATCCCCCATGCTGGCACACCGTCTATAAACCCGGGTTCCGTGCCGGCATGCGGCTTTTTCGCCTGCTACCGATGGCCATGACTTCCGCTTCCGCCCTTTCGTCCCAAACACCCGGCCCCATTCCTGTGGGCCTGCACTCGCCCTGGCGCTGGCTGGCGCTGGGTTGGGCCGACTTTCGCCGCAACCCCTTGCCCGGCCTCGTGCACGGCGCGCTGCTGGCGGCTTTTGGCTGGCTGTTGCTCTGGGCGGTCCATGACCGCTTCTGGCTCCTGGCGGGCGCGTTCTCGGGCTTTCTCATCGTGGCACCGATTCTGGCCACCGGGCTTTACCACGTGAGCCGGGCTGCTGGTGCGGGCCGGCGAGCCGGGCTGGGCGAGGTGGCCGGGCTGTGGCGCTCGGGCGACGGTCGCCTGGTGCGGTTCGGGCTGTTGCTCGGGCTGGCCGGCACGGGCTGGGTGCTCACCTCGGCCGGCCTGATCACGCTCTGGTCGGCCGAACCCATCCGGCAGCCGGTCGATTTCCTGCGCCATGTGGTGCTGGCGCGCGAACTGGGCCTGTTCGAAGTCTGGCTGCTGCTGGGCGCCTTGCTGGCCGCGCCGGTGTTCGCCTCCAGTGTGGTGGCCATTCCGATGCTGGTGGACACCAGTGTGCCGGTCAGCATGGCCGTGGCCGAGAGCTGGCGCACGGTGGCCGACCATCCCGTGCCCATGGTGTTGTGGGCGGTGATGATTGCCATCCTGATCGGCCTGGGCATGGTCACGGCCCTGCTGGGCCTGGTTGTGCTGGTGCCCGTGATTGCGCACGCCAGCTGGCACGCCTACTGCGATCTCACACGCCGCCCGGCCAGCGGCCATGTCACCCAGTCGGCGCCCGCCTGAGCTGCCGCCATCCCGAACCCATGGAAAACACGATTTTTGGCTACACAGAGGGGCAGATTGCCCAGTTCGGCCTGACTTTTGGTGTCGGTGCCTTCATTCTCTACATGCTGTTCATCGTGTTGAACCTGGCGCTGGAGGCCAAGGCGGGCAAGTTCGGCACCTTCATTCTGTTTCTGGTGTTGTCGCTGGGCATGCTGGGCTTCATCGCCAAAAACGTGATTCAGTGGATCCTGGGTATCTGATAAAGCAATTGGCTTGCCAGCGCGTTGCCGAACAGGTTACAATACGAGCTTCACGACCAAATGGGCGGGTTACTACCGGCCCATTTTTTTTGGTCGCGCGTTTTTCACCTTTTTAGGGCGCCCGTTTCGGGCGGCCTTGTTGCATTCTCAACCACATTCAAGGCGCTTCACGAACCGATGGCCTGGCAAGAAACCGTTGCGCAAACCGTGGCCGGACTCGGCTTCGATCTGGTGGACCTCGAGCGTTCTGCCGGTGGCTTGCTGCGGGTGACCATCGACCTGCCCTGGGAACCGCCGGCCGAGGAGCAGGCCGCCAGCGTGGAGCAGTTTGTGACGGTGGAGGATTGCGAGACCGTGACCCGGCAGTTGCAGTATCTGCTGGAAGTGGAAAACGTGGATTACCGGCGACTGGAAGTCGGCTCACCAGGCATCGACCGCCCGCTGCGACACCAGAACGACTTTCTGCGCTTCACCGGCCAGGTGATCGACATCACCCTGAAGGCGCCGATCGGCGCCACCGGTACCGAGGTGGCGGCCAACCGCAAAAAATTCCGCGGCACGCTCGAGCGGGCCGACGAAGAGGGCCAGTGGCGCATCGTCTGGAGCGATGAGCCGCCGGTCAAGCCGGGTCAGCGCGTGAGCAAGAAGCGGGTGCAGGCCCCGTTGCAGGCGCTGACCTTCCGTCTGGACGAATTGCAGCAGGCGCGTCTGGCGCCGCTGGTGAGCTTCAAGGGGCGGGGCGTCGCAGGCGCCTGAGCCCCGAGTGGACCCGGGAGGGTTGGCTGGGCCAGAACCTCCGATACCCGATTTGACGTACCTGGAAAAAGAAAACTGGAAAGGTGGGCGAGTGAAATGAATCGCGAAATGTTGATGCTGATCGATGCCATCTCGCGCGAAAAGAACGTCGAGCGCGACGTGGTGCTGGGCGCCGTGGAGCAGGCGCTGGCCTCGGCCACCAAGAAGCTGTACAAGGGCGAAGTGGACATCCGCGTGGCCATGGACCCGGATTCCGGCGCCTACGAAACCTTCCGTCGCTGGCTGGTGGTGCCCGACGAGGCGGGCCTGCAGAACCCTGATGCCGAAGAGCTGCTGTCCGATGCACGCGACGACATCGCCGACATCGAGGTGGGCGACTACATCGAAAAACCGGTCGAAAGCGTGCCGATCGGCCGCATTGGCGCCATGGCCGCCAAGCAGGTGATCCTGCAGAAGATCCGCGACGCCGAGCGCGAAATGCTGCTCAACGACTTCATGAGCCGTGGCGACAAGATCTTCGTGGGCACGGTCAAGCGCCTGGACAAGGGCGACCTGATCGTCGAAAGCGGCCGCGTGGAAGGGCGCTTGAAGCGCTCGGAAATGATTCCGAAGGAAAACTTCCGCACCGGCGACCGCGTGCGCGCCATGATCATGGAGGTGGACCTGACGCTGCGCGGCGCGCCCATCCTGCTGTCGCGCTCCGCGCCGGCCTTCATGATCGAGCTGTTCCGCCAGGAAGTGCCCGAGATCGAGCAGGGCCTGCTCGAAATGAAAGCCTGTGCCCGTGACGCCGGCTCGCGCGCCAAGATCGCGGTGCTCTCGAACGACAAGCGCATCGACCCCATCGGCACCTGCGTCGGTGTGCGGGGTTCGCGCGTCAACGCCGTCACCAACGAACTGGCTGGCGAACGCGTGGACATCGTGCTGTGGTCTGACGATCCGGCCCAGTTTGTGATTGGTGCGCTGGCGCCGGCCAACGTGCAGTCGATCGTGGTCGATGAAGAGAAGCACGCCATGGATGTGGTGGTGGACGAGGAAAACCTCGCCATCGCCATCGGCCGCGGTGGTCAGAACGTGCGCCTGGCGTCGGAGCTGACCGGCTGGCGCATCAACATCATGACCGCCGACGAATCGGCCCAGAAGCAGGCCGAGGAAGCCGACGGCATCCGCAAGGTGTTCATGGCCAAGCTGGACGTGGACCAGGAAATCGCCGACATCCTGATCGAGGAAGGTTTCACCAGCCTCGAAGAGGTGGCCTATGTGCCGCTGCAGGAAATGCTGGAAATCGAATCCTTCGACGAAGACACGGTCAACGAGCTGCGCGCCCGCGCCAAGGATGTGCTCCTGACGATGGAAATCGCCAAGGAAGAAAGCGTGGAAGAGGTGTCGCAGAACCTGCGAGACCTCGATGGGATCACGCCCGAGCTGATCGCCAAACTGGCGGACGGTGGCGTGCACACGCGCGACGAACTGGCCGACCTGGCCACCGACGAATTGACTGACATCACCGGTCAAACCCCCGAAGAAGCCACGGCCCTGATCATGAAGGCCCGCGCGCACTGGTTCAGCGGCGACGAAACGCCGGCATCGCACTGAACCCAGGAGGAACGAGCGGAGAACCCCACCTATGACAAGTACCACCGTCGCTGAACTCGCTGCCGAACTGAATCGCCCCACCAACCTGCTGCTGGAACAACTGGCTGCGGCAGGCGTGACCAAGGGCTCGGGCGGCGACACCGTCACTGAAGCCGACAAGCAATCTTTGCTGCAACACCTCAAGGCCGCGCATGGCACGGCCGGGGGCGAGCGCAAGAAGATCACGCTGGTCAAGAAGTCCACGACCGAAATCAAGCAGGCCGATGCCACCGGGCGCGCTCGCACGATCCAGGTCGAGGTTCGCAAGAAGCGCACCTTCATCAAGCGCGACGACGAGCCGTCCGCACCGGCTGAGGCATCCGCGCCCGTGGCGGTAGCGCCAGCGGCACCCGTGATCGACGAGGCCGAACTGGCACGCCGGGAAGAGGAAGCCAGCCGCCAGGCCGAACTGCTGCGCCGTCAGGAAGAAGAGCTGGCGCGCAAACGCCAGGAGCGCGAAGCGGAAGAAGCCCGTCAGGCCGAACTGGCCCGCCAGGCTGCAGAAGCAGAGGCTGCGGCCCAGGAAAAGGCCCGCCAGGCCCAGGCCGCCGAACAGGTTGCCAGCAAGGCCGCGCCCGCTTCCGAATCGGATCAGGCCGAGGCCCAAGCCCGCCAGAAGGCGCAGGAAGAAGCCCGTGCCCAGGCCGCCAAGGCCCAGGCAGACCAAGCCGCCGAAGCGAAGCGCCTGGAAGAGCAGCGCGCCGCCGAACTGCTGGAGCGCCGCCGCAAGGCCGAGGCCGAAGCGGCCAACATCCGCGCGATGATGGCTGCACCGGCACGCACGCTGGTGGCCAAGAAGCCGGAGCCGCCGCCCGAAGCCAAGGCCGGCATCAAGGGCACGCTGCACAAGCCCGCCGGTACGCCGGGCGCGGCCAAGCCGGCCGGTGCGACCGCTGGCGCGGCCGCCGGTGCAGGTGGCAAGAAGGAAGTCAAGTCGGAGAACCTGTCTTCGACCTGGAAAGACGACGCTGCCAAGAAGAAGGAAATCAAGACCCGGGGCGACACCTCGTCGGGCCGGGGCAACTGGCGCTCGGGTCCGCGCGGCGGGCGCAAGGGTGATCGCGACAGCCGCGACCAGTCGTCCTTCGCAGCACCGACCGAGTTCAAGCAGCTGGAAATCCACGTGCCCGAAACCATCACCGTGGCCGAGCTGGCGCACAAGATGGCGCTGAAGTCGTCCGAGGTGATCAAGCACCTGATGAAGCTGGGCCAGATGGTCACCATCAACCAGCCGCTGGACCAGGACACGGCCATGATCGTGGTCGAAGAACTGGGCCACAAGGCGGTGCAGGCGGCGCTGGACGATCCGGAGGCTTTCACCGAAGAGGAAATGGCGCACCACGATGCCGATCAGGCGCCGCGCGCGCCGGTTGTCACCGTCATGGGCCACGTCGACCACGGCAAGACCTCGCTGCTGGACTACATCCGCCGCGCCAAGGTGGCGGCGGGCGAAGCTGGCGGCATCACGCAGCACATCGGCGCCTACCACGTCGACACGCCGCGGGGCATGGTCACTTTCCTCGACACCCCGGGTCACGAGGCCTTCACGGCCATGCGGGCTCGCGGTGCGCAGGCGACCGACATCGTGATTCTGGTCTGCGCCGCCGATGACGGTGTGATGCCGCAGACCAAGGAAGCGGTCAAGCACGCCAAGGCGGCAGGGGTGCCCATCGTGGTGGCCATGACCAAGGCCGACAAGCCGGACGCCAACGTCGAGCGTGTGAAGGCCGAGCTGGTGGCCGAAGAAGTCGTGCCCGAAGAGTTCGGTGGCGATTCGCCCTTCATCGCCGTGTCGTCCAAGACGGGCATGGGCATCGACGATCTGCTGGAGCAGGTGCTGCTGCAGGCCGAGGTGCTGGAGCTCAAGGCGCCGGTCGATGCCATGGCCAAGGGCCTGGTGATCGAAGCACGTCTGGACAAGGGCCGTGGCGCCGTGGCCACCGTGTTGGTGCAGTCCGGCACGCTCAAGGTGGGCGATGTGGTGCTGGCAGGCCAGACCTCTGGCCGCGTGCGCGCCATGCTCGACGAGAACGGCAAGCCGGCCAAGGAAGCCGGCCCGTCGATCCCGGTGGAAATCCAGGGCTTGGCCGAGGTGCCGCAGGCGGGCGACGAATTCATGGTCATGGCCGATGAGCGCCGAGCCCGTGAAATCGCCACCTACCGCGCCGGCAAGTTCCGCAACACCAAGCTGGCCAAGCAGCAGGCCGCCAAGCTGGAGAACATGTTCTCCGACATGTCGGCGGGCGAGGTCAAGACCCTGCCCATCATCGTCAAGGCCGACGTGCAGGGTTCGCAGGAAGCGCTCTCGACGTCGCTGCTCAAGCTCTCCACCGAAGAGGTGCGGGTGCAACTGGTGTATGCCGGTGTGGGCGGCATCAGCGAGTCCGACGTCAACCTGGCTATCGCTTCCGGCGCCATCGTGATCGGCTTCAACGTGCGGGCCGAAGCCGGGGCGCGCAAGCTGGCCGAGGGCAACGATGTCGACATCCGCTACTACAACATCATCTACGACGCCGTGGACGAGTTGAAAGCGGCGATGTCGGGCATGCTGGCGCCCGAAAAGCGCGAGGAAGACATCGGCACGGCCGAGATCCGCACCGTGTTCGTGGCCTCGAAGATCGGTACCGTGGCCGGCTGTATGGTCACCTCGGGCTTCGTCACCCGCAGCGCGCATTTCCGCCTGCTGCGCGAGAACGTGGTTATCTACACGGGCGAACTCGAATCGCTCAAGCGCATGAAGGACGATGTCCGCGAAGTGCGCGAAGGCTTCGAGTGCGGTATCAAACTCAAGAACTACAACGACATCAAGGAAGGTGATCAGCTGGAGTTCTTCGAGGTCAAGGAAATCGCCCGGACGCTGTAAACCATGGCGAAGAAATCCTCCGTTCCCAACCGCGGGTTCCGCGTGGCCGACCAGATCCAGCGCGATCTGGCCGAGCTGATCGCGCGCGAACTCAAGGACCCGCGGGTGGGTATGGTCACCATCAACGCGGTCGAGGTCACCCCCGACTACGCGCACGCCAAGGTGTTCTTCAGCCTGTTGACCGGCAACCCGGAAGAGACGGCCGACGGCCTGAACGCGGCCGCAGGCTTTCTGCGCAGCGGCCTGTTCAAGCGCCTGCACATCCACACCGTGCCGACGCTGCATTTCGTGTTCGACCGCACCACCGAGCGTGCGGCCGACATGAACGCCCTGATCGCCAAGGCCGTGGCCTCCCGTTCCAAGGACGAGGACTGAGATGACGGCTGCTCCTCGTGCACGGGTGCAGCGTCGCCCCGTGCACGGGGTTCTGCTGCTCGACAAACCGCTGGGCTTCTCCAGCAACCAGGCTTTGCAAAAGGCCAAGTGGTTGCTGCGCGCCGAAAAAGCCGGTCACACCGGCACGCTCGATCCGCTGGCCACCGGGGTGTTGCCGCTGTGCTTTGGCGCTGCCACCAAGTTCAGCCAGCTGCATCTGGATGCCGACAAAACCTACGAAACTGTCGTCCGCCTGGGCGTGCGCACCAGCACGGCAGACGCCGAGGGCGAGGTGGTCCAGACGCGGCCGGTGACCTGCACGGTCGGGCAGGTGGTCGAGGTGCTGGACCGTTTCACCGGACCGATCGAGCAGGTGCCTCCGATGCACAGCGCGCTCAAGAAGGACGGCAAGGCCCTTTACGAATACGCCCGCGAGGGCGAAACGGTCGAGCGCGCGCCGCGCCGCGTGACCATCCACGACCTGGAACTGCTGGACATGCAGTTGCAGGGTGATGCCCCCAGCCTGCGCCTGCGCGTGCGCTGCTCCAAGGGTACCTACATCCGCACGCTCGGAGAAGACATGAGCGAGGCCCTGGGCTGCGGTGGCCATCTCACGATGCTGCGCCGCGTGCAGACGGGCCCTTTCAGCACCGAGCAGTGCCTCACGGTCGAGGCGCTGGAGGCGATGCCCGAAGCCGAGCGCCTGCAGCGGCTGCTGCCGGTGCAATCCTTGCTTGCCGATCACACGGGCGTCACGCTCGATGCCGACAATGCCGGGCGTTTTCTCAGCGGCATGCGCCGCCGGGGTGCCTGGCCCGATGCGCCGCATGTGGCCGTGTACGGCCCGCCGGCCGATTCCACCCGTCCGGGCGCGGTGCTGCTGGGCAGCGCCCACACCCAGGCCGGCGAACTCATCCCGGGGCGGCTGCTGAGCCCCACCGAAATACAGCAAATCCTGGAACCTGCAACATGAGCAAACAGATCCGCAACATCGCCATCATCGCCCACGTCGACCATGGCAAAACCACCATGGTGGACCAACTGCTGCGCCAGTCGGGCACCTTCGCCGACCACGAAAAAGTCGTGGACACGGTGATGGACAACAACGCCATCGAACGCGAACGGGGCATCACCATCCTGGCCAAGAACTGCGCCGTGAGCTGGCAGGGCACGCACATCAACATCGTCGACACCCCGGGGCACGCGGACTTCGGTGGTGAAGTGGAGCGCGCGCTGTCGATGGTCGATGGCGTGGTGCTGCTGATCGATGCGCAGGAAGGTCCGATGCCGCAGACGCGCTTCGTGACCAAGAAGGCGCTGGCGCTGGGTCTCAAGCCCATCGTGGTGGTCAACAAGGTCGACAAGCCCGGCGCCAACCCCGACAAGGTGATCAACGCCGCCTTTGATCTGTTCGACAAGCTCGGTGCGACCGACGAACAGCTCGATTTCCCCGTGGTGTACGCCTCGGGCATCAACGGCTGGTCGTCGCTGGAAGAGGGCGAACCGGGTGAGCAGTGGGGCCCGGACATGTCGGCGCTGTTCGACACGGTGCTCAAGCACGTGCCGCCGAACACCGGGGACGCTTCCGCTCCGTTGCAGCTGCAGATCTCCGCGCTGGACTACAACAGCTTCGTCGGCCGCATCGGTGTGGGCCGCATCAGCGCCGGCACGATCAAGCCGGCGATGGACGTGCTGGTGATGGAAGGCCCGGACGGCAAGCAGTTCAAGGGCCGTGTCAACCAGGTGCTGACCTTCCAGGGCCTGGACCGCATCCAGGTGCAAGCGGCTGGCCCTGGCGACATCGTGCTGATCAACGGCATTGAGGACGTCGGTATCGGCGTGACCCTGACCGACCCGGCCAACCCGAGCCCGCTGCCCATGCTGAAGGTGGACGAGCCCACGCTGACCATGAACTTTTGCGTGAACACTTCACCGCTGGCGGGGCGCGAGGGCAAGTTCGTGACCAGCCGCCAGATCTGGGACCGCCTGCAGAAGGAACTGCAGCACAACGTGGCCCTGCGCGTGAAGGAAACTGACGAGGACGGCATTTTCGAAGTGTCGGGCCGCGGTGAACTGCACCTGACCATCCTGCTGGAAAACATGCGCCGCGAAGGCTACGAGCTGGCGGTGTCGAAGCCGCGCGTGGTGTTCAAGGACATCGACGGCGTCAAGTGCGAGCCGATCGAGCTGGTCACCGCCGACATCGAAGAAGGCCACCAGGGTGGCGTGATGCAGGCCCTGGGTGAACGCAAGGGCGAACTGGTCAACATGGAACCCGACGGTCGCGGCCGTGTGCGCCTGGAGTACCGCATTCCGGCCCGGGGCCTGATCGGTTTCTCGAACGAGTTCCTGAACCTGACGCGCGGTTCTGGCCTGATCGCCAACATCTTCGACGGCTACGAGCCGCACAAGGGCGAGATCGGCGGGCGCAAGAACGGCGTGCTGATCTCCATGGACGACGGTGAAATCTTCACCTATGCCCTGGGCAAGCTGGACGACCGCGGCCGCATGTTCGTCAAGGCCGGTGACCCGGTGTACGAAGGCATGATCGTCGGTATCCACAGCCGCGAGAACGACCTGGTGGTCAATGCCACCCGCACCAAGCAGCTGACCAACTTCCGCGTCAGCGGCAAGGAAGACACCATCAAGATCACGCCCCCCATCGAGCTGACGCTCGAATACGGCGTGGAATTCATCGACGACGACGAACTGGTCGAGATCACGCCCAAGAGTGTGCGGCTGCGCAAGCGTCACCTGAAGGAACACGACCGCAAGCGCGCCTCCAAGGAGGCTTGACCCGCGGGCGCCCGCCGCGCAGCTCACCATGCCGTTCCAACTGCTCAGCCGCCTGACACACACCCAGGCGGTCTTTCTCATGGTGGCGGTGACCCTGATGTGGTCGATCGCCGGGGTGGTGGCACGGCAACTCGAAAGTGCGGCGCGTTTCGAGGTGACTTTCTGGCGCAGTGTCTTCACCGCGCTCTCGTTGCTGGTGATCCTGCCCTGGTGGCGAGCCGCCGACCGCGCGGCTGGCCTGCTACCGGATGACCCGGCATCGGGGCGCTTGCAGCGCCTGTGGGGCGTGCAGCCTGGTGCGCGGGCTTTCTGGATTTCCGGTGTCTGCTGGAGCGTGATGTTCACCGCCTTCATGCTGGCGCTGACCTTCACCAGCGTCGCCAACGTGCTGGTGATCATGGCAGCCGCGCCGCTGCTGACGGCACTCGTGGCTCGCTTTGCCATCGGCCAGTCGCTGCCCTGGCGCACCTGGGGCGCCATCGTGGCCGCCGGTCTGGGCATTGTCTACATGTACGGCGCACAGTGGCTGGGCGCGCTGCGGGACGACAGCGTGAGCGCCTCGGCGCTGGTGGCCGGTACGCTCATTGCCGCCTGCGTTCCTGTGGCCGCCTCCGTCAACTGGACCGTCGTGCAGCGCAGCCAGTCGCATGGGCAGCGCATCGATCTGGTGCCTTCCGTGTTGCTGGGTGCGCTGATCTCGACCCTGGCGACGCTGCCGCTGGCCTGGCCTTTCCACGCCACGGGGAAGGACATTGCCTGGCTGGCGCTGCTGGGTCTTTTCCAACTGGCCATTCCTTGTGCCTTGGCCGTGGTCTGCGCGCGTGCACTCAAGGCCCCGGAAGTCTCGCTGCTGGCCCTGCTGGAGGTGATTTTCGGCATTTTTCTGGCGTGGCTGGGCGCGGGCGAAGCGCCCGGTCATGCGGTGCTCACGGGCGGTGGTGTGGTCATCGCCGCCCTGGTGCTCAACGAGTGGCTGGGCTGGCACAGCCGGCGCGGCACCCCACGTATCCAGACTTTGCAATCCGAGGGCCGGCACCATGGCCCCCGACCCTAAAGACCACCGAGGAGCCTTGCCATGAACACCCCTGCCGTTTCACCGTCCGCGCCCGAAGCCTTTGTGGTCGCTGAAGTCCGGGGCCGCGTTGGCTGCCTCACCCTCAACCGACCCAAGGCGCTCAACGCGCTGTCGCTGGCCATGGTGCGCGACATCACGGCCGCGCTGCTGGCTTGGCGCGATGACGCCCAGGTGCTGGCCGTGACGATCCGCGGCATGGGCAAGGAGGGGCCGTTCGGTGCCTTCTGCGCGGGGGGCGACATCCGCTTCTTTCACCAGGCGGCGCTGGCAGGCGACCCGACGCTCGAGGACTTCTTCACCGAGGAGTACGCGCTCAACCACCTGATCCACACCTACCCCAAGCCCTACATCGCCTTCATGGACGGCATCTGCATGGGTGGCGGTATGGGCGTGAGCCAGGGGGCCAGCCTGCGCATGGTGACCGAGCGCTCCAGGCTGGCCATGCCGGAGACCAACATCGGCCTGTTCCCGGACGTGGGCGGGGGGTTCTTCCTCAGCCGCTGCGCCGGGCGGCTTGGTGAGTACCTGGCGCTCACTGGCCTGGTGCTGGGTGCGAACGAGGCGGTGGCAGCCGGGCTCGCCGACATCGTGGTGGACACCGGCCGGCTGGTGGGGCTGTGGGAAAGCCTCGGGACCACGCCTTTCGAAACCGGCGAAGCGGTCGAGCGCTGGTGCCGCACGTATGCGCTCAAGAACGTGGCGCCTGCCGCCTGGCCGCTGGCCGAGATCGACCGGGTTTTCGCGCTGGACAGCGTGATGGTCATCGTCCAGGCGCTGGAGGGGGGTAGCAGCGACTGGGCCCGCGACACCGCCGCGCTGTTGCGCAAGCGCTCGCCGTTGATGCTGCACGTGGTGCTGGAACAGGTGCGCCGTGCCCGTGGCATGGGCCTGGCCGAGGATCTGCGCATGGAGCGCGACATGGTGCGCCGGTGTTTCCACCTCCGCCCCGGCGTGGCCAGCGAAACCGTGGAAGGCATCCGAGCGCTGGCGGTGGACAAGGACCACCAACCGCGCTGGAATCCGGATCGCATCGAAGCGGTACAAGCCGCCGACGTGGCGGCGTTCTTCGACAGCCCCTGGCCCGCCCACGCCCACCCCTTGCGCGGCCTGGCTTGAAAGCGGGCCCGGGCTCAGGAGCCGGGGGACGCCGCTGACAGTTGCTGGTGCACGGTCTGGGCGAGCGCGAGCAGTTCGGCCCGGGGCAGTGCGCCGGCCAGGGCATAGCCGGTGCCTTGCTCCACCCAATAAAAACGCGCCACGCCCCGGTCGTCGGAAAACCGGAAGGCGGTCTCGGCGCTGTCCTCTGACGGCAGGCCACCGATGTAAAGCGTCAGGCGCAGCTGCCGGTCGTTTTCGAACATGAACTGCGCCCGTGCCCCCTCGTCGCCAGGC
Organism: Hydrogenophaga sp. NFH-34; assembly: GCF_021401345.1. Classification (GTDB taxonomy): domain Bacteria; phylum Pseudomonadota; class Gammaproteobacteria; order Burkholderiales; family Burkholderiaceae_C; genus Hydrogenophaga; species Hydrogenophaga electricum. The sequence goes on along the minus strand of NZ_JACBGE010000016.1, from coordinate 55,166 downwards.
AACAACCGGCCGCCGACGAGCTGGTACCCGAAGGGTTTCAGGTGGGGCACCTGCAAGGAGCGTCCGAGGCGGCGCGAGAGCCACTGCACGAGGTGGTCGTGCTGCGCGGCTGTGACCTCCACCGGATGCCGGGTCTCCGGCGTGTAGACCGCGTGTGCGAGCGCTGCATCCTGCGCAAAGTGGCGGGCCATCAGGGCCGGGCTGTTGGCGGGCAGGTCGCCATGCGACCACCAGCCCGAGGCAAAAGCCAGCACGACCATGAGCGTCATTGCTCCCACGCGTCCGATGCGTCGCGCGCGGGCGCGGCTGGCGCCTGCCTGCCGCGCCTGGGCGACCCAAGCCTCGGGCAGCGGCTCGCGCACCGAGTCGGCGTGCAGCGTCTGCAGCAGGGCATCCTGTTGTGCCCAGGCCTCGGTTTCGGCCGTGTCGGCAGAGAAGGGCGCGTGAAGGTCTTTCATGGGGGGGCTTACTTGAGGCGTCGCAGCGGCGCCGGCGCGGTGGTGGGCGCCGGGCGGGCTGGCGCCTCCATGAGTTCGCGCAAACGGGCTCGGGCGCGCGACAGGCGCGACATCACCGTGCCGAGCGGAATGCCCAGCACACGCGCCACGTCGGCATACGGCATGTCCTCCATGCCCACCAGCAACAGCACGCAGCGCTGCTCGTCGGGCAACAGCAGCAGGCAACGCTGCAGGTCCAGCAGGTCGTCGCGCCGCGAAGCCGGTCCGGGCAGATCGGTGTCTTCGGGATCGACCCCCACCGCCACGGGGCGTGCCAGCGCCGAGCGGCGCCCATTCAGGTAGGTGTTGTGCATCACCGTGAACAGCCAGGCCCGCAGGTCGGAGCCCGCCAGCCAGAGCCGCCAGCGGCTGCAGGCGCGCTCCAGGGTGTCCTGCACCAGATCGTCGGCGGCCCAGGCATCACCGGTCAGCGCCCGGGCATAGCGCCTCAGGGCTGGCAGGTGCTGGAGCAACTGGTCCTGTTCCACGGCGTGCCCGGTCCGGCGCCGAGCTCAGGGGCGGGCGGTGCGCCAGAGGTTGTTGACGCCGTTGCCGGTGATGTCGCCGGGCTGGGCGTCCTTGATCCAGAAGTACAGGGGTTTGCCCTGGTACGCCCATTGTTTGCGGCCGTCGTCGCGCGTGATGACCGTGTAGCCACTGCGGGCCTGGTCCGACTCCTGCGCCAGCAGCGGGGGCCAGTTGGTGGCGCAGGGCCCGTTGCAGACCGATTTGCCGCTGTGGGCCACATCGCGGTCAAAGGTGTAGAGCGTCATGCCGTTGGGGCCGGTCAGCCGGTCCTGGCTGGCCAAAGCGGGGGCGCTTGCGGGCGTGCTGCAGGCGGCGAGCACGGTGCCGCTCAGCGTGAGGGCGAGAAACAGAGGGCGCATGGATGAACTCCTGGTGGTGAGGGGAACATCGACATGAACACGCGAGGTGGCTGGTTTATTCCGCCCCGGTCGAAAAAATCAGCGATGGCGGCTCTTCATCGCGCGTTCGACCTCGCGCTTGCCTTCGCGGTCCTTGATGGTGTCGCGTTTGTCGTGCTCGGCCTTGCCGCGCGCCAGCGCGATCTCGCATTTGACCCGGCCACTTTTCCAGTGCAGGTTCAGAGGCACGAGGGTGAAGCCCCGCTGTTCGACCTTGCCGACCAGCCTCTGGATCTGCTCCTTGTGCAGCAGCAGCTTCTTGGTGCGGGCGGCTTCGGCCGTGAGGTGGGTGGAGGTGGTGCGGATGGGATTGATCTGGCAGCCGATGAGAAACAGCTCGCCCTGCCGGATCACCACGTAGCCATCGGTCAGCTGGACCTTGCCTTCGCGCAGGGCCTTGACCTCCCAGCCCTGCAGCACGAGGCCGGCCTCGTACCGCTCTTCGATGTGGTAATTGAAGAGAGCCTTTTTGTTGTCGGCAATGCGCGCGTCGGCGGGCTTGCCCTTGTCGGATTTGCTGGGTTTGGTGACCATGGAATACAGGTGGGGGTGCGATGGTGGATTTCCATGGCCCCTACAATGACAGCAGCGTGTCGCCGCGCCGGCACGCCGGTTGGCGGCGTTGCCAAGCGCCCGATTGTATGAAAACGATCCACAAGTCTGTTCTGCTGTGGCACAGTGCGCCCGAAATGTTCGCGCTGGTGACCGATGTGCAGCAATATCCCCAGTTCCTGCCGTGGTGCGACCGCACCGAAGTGCTCGAATCCGATCAGCACGGCATGGTGGCGCGCGTCGGCATGGCCCTGAGCGGGTTGCGCCAGAGTTTCACGACCCGCAACCACCACATCGAGGGCCAGCAGGTGAAGATGGCCCTCGTGGACGGGCCGTTCTCGCACCTGGAAGGCGTCTGGGATTTCATCCCGCTGGGCGACGGGTCGCAGAAGGCTTGCAAGGTGGAGTTCCGCCTGACTTACGGCTTCTCCAGCATGGCCCTGGCGGCACTGGTTGGTCCGGTCTTTGACCGGATCGCCGGCAGCCTGGTGGATGCGTTTGTCAAACGGGCCGACCAGGTCTACGGCAGCGCATGAGGATCAGCCTGGTCTACGCACCCGTGCCCCGTTCGGTGCAGGAGTTGGTCATGGAGGTGCCCGATGCCTGCACCCTGCAACAGGCCTTGCAGTTGTCGGGCTGGCTGCAGCGGTTTCCGGAAATCGGCAGCGAGCGGCTGCAGTTGGGCATCTGGAACCACCGCGCTGCGGCTGAAACCATGTTGCGCGAGGGCGACCGGGTCGAGATCTACCGGCCTTTGCGGGTCGATCCCAAAGTCGCGCGGCGGGAACGTTTTGTTGGGCAGGGGGCCCGATCAGCCGGCCTGTTCTCGCGCCGCCGGCCCGGCGGCAAAGCGGGCTACTGAAGCCGCCCGGCCAGCATCAACGCGCCACAGTGGCGTCGGAGGCGGGCAGGGGCCCGCAATCGGACTTGATGATCTCGTCGATGCGGCGGGATTCCGAGGCCCGCGCGGCGTCGTCCATGATCTCGCGCTCACCCTTGGCGTTGGTCGTGGCCACCCGGATACCCGAATCCAGCGTGGTCTTGGCGCGTTTGGCCCGCTCGCAGTTCTCGGCCCGGCTCTTGACGAACTTTTCCTGCTCGGCCTTCCTTTTGGCGGCTTCGGCCTGCTCAGCCTGTTTTTTGCGCGCTTCCAGTTCCGTGTCCTGTGTCGCGGGACGGGGTGTTGCCGGCGCAGCAGCCGCCTGCGTGGGAGGCGTGTCGGGTGTCTCGGTCGGGCTGGGGGGCGCCATGGCACGACCACCAGGGCGCTTGAGAATGTTCTTGTCGGGCGTGCCGGCTGGCGGCGGGGTGTCGCTGAAGACACGCTGGCCCCGGCCATCGATCCACTGCCATTGGGCGAACGCGCTGCCGGTACCCAGCAGGAGCACCAGGGCCAGGAAGGCCGGACGGGCCACGGATCGCGAGGGCAGCGAAGAGGAGGCAGAGGACTTCATGGCTTCAGTGTACTGCCGGGCGACGGGCGTCCGGGTGTAACGAATTGCATCCTGCGGATGGGCGGACATCCGGAGGGTGTGGCCGGATGTCCGGTCGAACAGATCGCTGGACGACGGTGGCGAAAGCGCGCGGGTACAATAGTGTTTTTGGAGCTTTATCCATGCGCCTCCTCGGCAAAGCGCTCACTTTCGACGACGTTCTGCTCGTCCCGGCCTATTCGCAAGTCCTGCCCAAGGACACCTCGCTGGCCACCCAGTTCACCCGCAACATCAAGCTCAACCTGCCTCTGGTCTCGGCGGCCATGGACACGGTGACCGAAGCCCGACTGGCCATCGCCATCGCGCAGGAAGGTGGCATCGGCATCATTCACAAGAACCTTTCGGCGCAGGAACAGGCCGCGCATGTGGCCAAGGTCAAGCGCTACGAGTCCGGTGTGCTGCGCGATCCGGTGGTGATCACGCCCCAGACCACGGTGCGCCAGGTCATGAAGCTCTCGGACGACCTGGGGGTTTCCGGGTTTCCGGTGGTGGATGCGGGCAAAGTGGTCGGCATTGTCACCGGCCGCGACCTGCGCTTCGAAAATCGCTACGACCTGCCGGTCAGCGAGATCATGACGCCCCGCGAGCGCCTGATCACCGTTCCTGAAGGCACCACGCCCGAACAGGCCAAGGCGCTGCTGAACAAGCACAAGCTGGAACGCCTGCTGCTGGTGAACGACGCCTTTGAGCTCAAGGGCCTGATCACCGTCAAGGACATCACCAAGCAACTGAATTTCCCGAATGCCGCGCGGGACGCCGCCGGCCGCCTGCGCGTGGGTGCTGCGGTGGGCGTGGGCGAGGGCACAGAAGAACGTGTCGAAGCCCTGGTCAAGGCTGGTGTGGACGCCATCGTGGTCGATACCGCACATGGCCACAGCAAGGGTGTGATTGACCGCGTGCGCTGGGTCAAGCAGAACTACCCGCAGGTGGATGTGATTGGCGGCAACATCGCCACCGGCAGCGCCGCGCTGGCGCTGGTGGAGGCCGGTGCCGACGGTGTCAAGGTCGGTATCGGCCCCGGTTCCATCTGCACCACCCGCATCGTGGCGGGCGTGGGCGTGCCGCAGATCATGGCGATCGACAACGTGGCCACCGCGCTGCAGACCACCGGCGTGCCGATGATCGCTGACGGCGGCATCCGCTACAGCGGCGACATTGCCAAGGCCATTGCGGCCGGTGCCAACACGGTGATGATGGGTGGCATGTTCGCTGGCACCGAAGAAGCCCCGGGCGAGATCGTGCTGTACCAGGGTCGCAGCTACAAGAGCTACCGCGGCATGGGCTCCATCGGCGCCATGCAGCAGGGCAGTGCCGACCGCTACTTCCAGGAAAGCAGTACCGGCAACCCCAACGCCGACAAGCTGGTGCCCGAAGGCATCGAAGGCCGTGTGCCCTACAAGGGCTCGGTCGTGTCCATCATCTACCAGATGGCCGGCGGCCTGCGCGCTTCCATGGGCTACTGCGGTTGCCCGACCATCGAGCACATGCGCGCCAAGGCCGAATTTGTCGAGATCACCTCGGCCGGCATTCGCGAGAGCCATGTGCACGATGTGCAGATCACCAAGGAAGCGCCGAACTACCGCGCGGACTGACCAGTCCCGCTCATCAGGCCGTCCACCGGGACGGCCTTTTTCTTTTTCCTGCAGACATCACCGAACGCCATGCAGCACCAGAAAATCCTCATTCTCGATTTCGGTTCCCAGGTCACGCAACTGATCGCGCGCCGCGTGCGCGAGGCGCATGTGTACTGCGAAGTGCATCCCTGCGACGTGAGCAGCGACTGGGTGCGTGAGTTCGCTGCCGACGGTCAGCTCAAAGGCGTGATCCTCTCGGGCAGCCATGCCAGCGTCTACGAGGTGGACGACAAGGCGCCCGACGCGGTATTCGAGTTGGGCATTCCTGTGCTGGGCATCTGCTACGGCATGCAGACCATGGCGCAGCAACTGGGTGGCAAGGTCGAGGCCGGCCACACCCGCGAGTTCGGTTACGCCGAGGTCCGTGCGCGGGGCCACACAGCGCTGCTCAAGGACATCGCCGATTTCACGACCCCCGAAGGGCACGGGATGCTCAAGGTCTGGATGAGCCACGGCGACAAAGTCACCGAGATGCCGCCTGGTTTCAAACTCATGGCCAGCACCGACAGTTGCCCGATCGCCGGCATGGCCGACGAGGATCGCGGCTACTACGCCGTGCAATTCCACCCCGAAGTGACGCACACGGTGCAGGGCCGGGCGCTGCTGGAGCGCTTTGTGCTGGAGATCTGCGGCACGCGGCCCGACTGGATCATGCGCGACCACATTGAAGAGGCGGTGCAGAAGATCCGCGAGCAGGTGGGCGACGAAGAGGTCATTCTCGGCCTGTCTGGCGGCGTGGACTCTTCCGTGGCGGCGGCGCTGATCCACCGCGCCATCGGCGACCAGTTGACCTGTGTGTTCGTCGACCACGGCCTGCTGCGCCTGCACGAGGGCGACATGGTGATGGACATGTTCGCCGGCAAGCTGCACGCCAAGGTGATCCGGGTCGACGCCAGCGAGCTGTTCCTGGGCAAGCTGGCCGGTGTTGCCGAGCCCGAACAGAAGCGCAAGATCATCGGCGGCCTGTTCGTCGACGTGTTCAAGGCCGAAGCCGCCAAGCTCAAGGCTGCCGGCAACGGCACCAAGGGCGCCACCTTCCTGGCCCAGGGCACGATCTACCCCGACGTGATCGAATCCGGCGGCGCCAAGAGCAAGAAGGCGGTGACCATCAAGAGCCACCACAACGTGGGCGGCTTGCCCGAACAACTGGGCCTGAAGCTGCTGGAGCCGCTGCGCGACCTGTTCAAGGACGAGGTTCGCGAACTCGGCGTGGCACTGGGCCTGCCACACGACATGGTCTACCGCCACCCGTTCCCGGGCCCGGGTCTGGGCGTGCGCATCCTGGGCGAGGTCAAGAAGGACTACGCCGACCTGCTGCGCCGTGCCGACGCGATCTTCATCGAGGAACTGCGCAACTTCAAGGACGACGCCAGCGGCAAGACCTGGTACGACCTGACCAGCCAGGCCTTCACGGTCTTCCTCCCCGTCAAGAGTGTGGGCGTGATGGGCGATGGCCGCACCTACGACTACGTGGTCGCGTTGCGTGCGGTGCAGACCAGCGACTTCATGACCGCTGACTGGGCCGAGCTGCCGTACGCGCTGCTCAAGAAGGTGTCCAGCCGCATCATCAACGAAGTGCGCGGCATCAACCGCGTGACCTACGACGTGAGCTCCAAGCCACCCGCGACGATCGAGTGGGAATGAGTCAAGATCGTCCCAAGGTGTTTCGGAACATCCAAGGAAAACCCGATTTCCCTTGAGGGACAAGGACTTAGCCTCCCAAGGCGTCCCATCGCATCCCAGGGCGTCCCAAGCGATCTGACGGTTGACTTGACGGTATCCGGACACCTAAGCTGGCGGGCCTGCAGCGATACCGTCAGACCCCATGACGGTATTTCGGTCCTGCGACATGCAACGGATCGGAGACCTCATGGATACCTTGATGGAACGGGCGCGGGTTGGGCTGGCGAGCGCGAGAACGCGCCACGGATTGACGGAAGCCAAACTGCGAGAACTGCTGCCGAGTGAGCGGGCCTACAAGGTCAGCGACGGAGGCAACGGTCTGTACGTCGTCGTCTCGCCCAGTGGCAGCAGGTCCTTCCGGTACGACTACCGATTGAGCGGCCGACGCGAGACGCTGACCATCGGGCGCCATGAACCGGTTGCCCGCCAGGCCCAGCGATCTCACCTGGCCTACGGCATGGATGTGACGCTGGAGGAAGCGCGCCTGCTGCTGGCTCGGGCTCGTGTCGATGTCAGTTCCGGGCGATCACCCGCCCGGGTCAAGGTCGAGCAGCGCAGCGAAGTCGCCGACGCCATGAGCTTCGGGCGCTGGACGACCCGGTACTTTGAATTCAAGTCCGACGCCAAGAGCGGTGCCGAACGCCTGGCCGACAGCACCCTGGCTTTGCGGCGTTCGATCTACGAGCGCATCCTGGCTGGCCCGTTCGGGAAGCTCAATCTTGATGAAATCAAGCCGGTGGCGCTGGGTGAGTTGCTCGACCGCGTCAAGAAGGAGCGAGGCCCAGGTCCGGCCGTACACGCAAGGGAATTGGTGTTGCAGGTCTACCGGTTTGCCAATGGTAAGGGCGTCGATATCGCCAATCCGGCAGAAGCACTTGCACGCAAGGCCTACGCCACGTTTGTCCCGCGCGAGCGCAACCTGAACCGGTATGAAATCAAGACCTTGCTTGACGGTCTGGAGATGACCGGCACTGCGCCCACACTTCGGCTGGCCGTCAGGTTTTTGCTGCTGACGGGTGTGCGAAAAGGTGAGTTCATCGGTGCGACCTGGGCGGAAGTGGACTGGGAACGGGCACAGTGGCTGATCCCAGCCGAGAGGATGAAGGCAGGCAAGCCACACACGGTGTACCTGGCAGAGCAGGCCCTGGACATCCTGACGACGCTTCGAACCTGTTTCCCGTCGAGCAGCTTTCTCCATCCGAGCCGCTATGACTCCGCCGAGCCAATCAGCCAGGCCACGTTGAACCGGACGATCGCCGCTTCGGTGGACCGGATCAACAAGGATCGAACACCCAGTCAGGAGCTGTTTCTGCCAGTCTCCGTGCACGACCTGCGCCGAACGTTCTCGTCACGCCTCAACGACGCGCTCTTCCCGGAGGCATTGGTGGAGGCCTGCTTGGCCCATCAGAAAAAGGACCAGGTCGCTGCCGCCTACAACCATGCTCGATTGTCCGGGCCTCGACGGGTCCTCATGCAAGTATGGGCGGACATGATGGACTGCTGGATGCGTGGTGAATCCGCACGGGATGTGATCATCATGGGTAAGACGAAGATCGATGCGGCAGCGCACGACGCAGAAGGCATGAACCTGTAGGTGGGAGCAACATCCGACTTTGCGCCTGGGGGCGGCTGGGTTGGACACGCATTTGCCTCGAAACCGTCACGAGATTTTCACTGTTGTTGTCGATGCTCAAGGGACTGTTCAACCCTTCAGAGACCATTGTGAAATCACAGACAACACGTCCCAGCGATCTCTTCAACGTAAGCGTCCGGCAATCCCATCTTGAGATAGACCCAGTGTCGAGGCATCGTGTGCACGATGAACATCACGCACACTATGGCGAACGACACGATCGCCCAGCGCCCCAAGCGGCACTACTACTCCCCGGAACTTAAAGGCCAGATCGTGGCCGAATGCCAGGTCTCCGGCGCGTCAGTGGCCGGCGTAGCGCTTGCACACGGAATCAACGCCAACATCGTTCATCGCTGGATGCGCGAGCAAGCAGACTCCCTGTTGCCAGCGCCCCGGAATGAGTTCGTTGCGCTGAATCTGCCTCCACCAGTTGAACAGCTCCCAGCAACCGAGACCAGCTCGCCGCCCGTGTCGCGTGCGATTCGCGTTGATGTTCGGCGCAGCGCCAGCGTAGTCACCGTGAACTGGCCCCTGGAAGATGCAGCGTCATGTGCAGCGTGGCTGCGCGACTGGCTCCGATGATCCGCATTGATGCGCTGTGGCTCTCCACCGAGCCGCTGGACATGCGAGCAGGCACCGAGACGGCGCTCGCCCGGGTAGTGGCTGTCTTTGGCGCAGCGCGCCCACACCACGCCTATCTGTTCGCCAATCGACGAGCCAACCGCATGAAGGTGCTGGTGCACGACGGCATCGGTGTCTGGCTGGCGGCCCGGCGCCTGAATAGCGGCAAGTTCGTCTGGCCGCGCGATGCCGCCACCACCGCCACACTCAGCCGAACGCAGTTCGATGCGCTCGTGCTGGGCCTGCCCTGGAAGAACGTCGGCGAGGCTGGAGTCATCACTGTACTTTGAGTGCTCCGGTCGTTGGCCAGGCAATCAGCGCTTGCACCGATGCGCGAATGTGATGTTAGCCGCATCATCTTCTCCCGTGATCACCGCAGACCACCTTGACACCCTGGAGCCGCAGCAGATGCGAGCGGCCCTGCTGTCGTTGATGGGTGAGCTGGCCGAGCGAGACGGCGTGATCGCACGCCAGGGCCAAGAGGCGGTCTTCAAGCAGGCGCAGATCGACAAGCTCACGCACGAGAACGCACTGCTCAAGCGCATGAAGTTCGCCGCACAGTCGGAGCGCTTCAGCGCCGAGCAGAAGAGCCTGCTCGATGAATCGCTGGATGAGGACCTGCAGGCGGTGGCCGATGAGATCGAGCAGGCCACGCCGCCAGTGGCAGGCCGCCAAGACAAGCAAGTCCCCAAACGCGCACCCCTGCCGGCCAACCTGTCGCGGCGCGAGATCCGCCACGAGCCCGAGTCCACCACCTGCGCCTGCGGTTGCCAGATGAAGCGCATCGGCGAGGACGTGGCCGAGAAGCTGGACTACGCGCCCGGCGTGTTCACGGTGGAGCGCCACATCCGGGGCAAGTGGGCCTGTGCCCAGTGCGAGACGATTCACCAGGTGCCTGTCGATCCTCACATCATCGACAAAGGCATCCCTACCACTGGGCTACTGGCGCAAGTGCTGGTGGCCAAGTACGCCGACCACCTGCCGCTGTACCGCCAGGAAGCGATCTTCGGCCGCGCCGGCCTAGCCATCCCCCGCTCCACGCTGGCGCAATGGGTGGGCTCGTGTGGCGTGCAGTTGCAGTCACTGGTTGACGCCATGAGGACAGAGCTGCTGCAGCGCCGCGTGCTGCATGCCGACGAGACGCCGGTGTCCATGCTCAAGCCGGGCAACGGCAAGGCGCACCGGGCGTACCTATGGGCCTATGCCACGGGCGCCTTCGAGAACATCAAGGCGGTCGTCTACGACTTCTGCGAATCGCGCTCGGGCGAACACGCCCGGCGCTTCCTGGGCGACTGGAGAGGCAGCCTCACCTGTGACGACTTCAGCGGCTACAAGGCCTTGATCGCAAGTGGTGTGACCGAGGTCGGCTGCCTGGCGCACGCGCGGCGCAAGTTCTTCGATTTGCACGCGGCGAACCAAAGCCAGATCGCCGAGGTCGCGCTGCAGCAGTTCGCGCGGGTCTACGAGATCGAGCGTGAGGTCAAGGAGATTGCGACCGATCAGCGCCAAACCATCCGGCAACAACAAACGAAGCCGCTGCTTGATGCCTTGCACCAGTGGATGGTGCTGCAACGCCAGAAGGTGCCGGAAGGCTCGGCAAGCGCCAAAGCGCTGGACTACAGCTTGCGGCGCTGGGAGGCTTTGACCCGGTTCGTCGATGACGGACAGCTGCCCGTGGACAACAACTGGATCGAGAACCAGATTCGGCCGATTGCCATTGGCCGCAGCAACTGGCTCTTTGCGGGCAGCCTACGAGCTGGTCAGAGGGCAGCAGCCGTCATGACGCTCATCCAGTCAGCACGACTCAATGGGCATGATCCCTATGCGTATCTCAAGGACGTTTTGGCTCGCTTGCCGACGCAACGGGTTAGCCTGGTTCACGAGTTGCTACCGCATCGTTGGTTCGCACCGAGCTGAATGTCGTTATTTGAGGCTCCGCTCAGCGAACGGTTGGCCAGCTTGCCCCAGTGGCGCTGCGCAGCGATTCAAGTGCACCGCAATCGCCAACGCATACCCCTCCCGCACAGGTACTGCGGATGGCACGCAGTTGCTTGCGCAGCGCCTGCAACTCGGCGATTCGCTGCTCTACCAAGCGCATTTGATCGTCTAGCAAGGCATTGACCTCGTCGCAGGACATGGCGGGGTCGTCCTGCAACTGCAGCAGAGCCCGGATATCGTCGTGCGACATGTCCAGCGAGCGGCACCGAACGATGAAGGCCAACCTGTCGACATGCTGTTGGCCATATTGCCGATAGTTGTTGGCGGCCCGCAGGGGCGCCTGCAGAAGGCCCTCTGCTTCATAAAAGCGCACCGCGGGAACGGAGCACCCTGCCAATGACGATAGTTCACCGATTTTCATATTTGCCTACCTACCGCTTGACTCTACAGCTACTTGAGGGTTTCTAATACGGGACATGAGTACATGTCAAAGCAGTAGCTGCTCGAGCAGTTGCAATTCGCAGACGGTCGACGAGGCCCCAAGCGCCATTGCTTCCGTGGAGAGCACATTTTCAGTTCCGGGAATGGACTGCCCCTCCGAGGAGAACCTCATTCGCATGGCGCTGGGTGGTCTGACCGGGGTTGGGCCGATGACCTTCGATCTGGCCCATCGGCAGCTCCGGGTGGTGCACTCGGGCGAGCCCGCCAGGATCGCCCAGAAGCTGACGCCCCTGAACTTGGGTGCGGTTCTGCTGACAAGCGAGAGGCGCACCGAAGGCGGGCAGTGGAAGACGCGTTTCTCCGTGCCGAAGATGGATTGCCCGTCGGAGGAGAATCTCATTCGGATGGCGCTGGCCGATGCGTCGGCTGTTGCGGCACTGGACTTCGATCTGAAGGACCGTGTACTCACCGTGCAGCATGGGGGAAGTACGCAAGAGCTGCTGGGCCGTCTCATCCCTCTCAACCTCGGCGCGCAAGTGTTGGACAGCGTGCAAAGCGACGAGTCTACGGCCCCAGACGCAGAGGGGAATGCCTCTGAGGCTCGGACCTTAAAGCTGCTGCTCGCTATCAACGGTGCGATGTTTGTCTTTGAGTTGATCGTTGGCCTGATCGCCCAGTCCACAGGTCTCATAGCGGACTCGCTTGACATGTTCGCCGATGCGGCGGTCTACGGACTGGCGCTCTATGCGGTGGGCCGCGCCGCCGCCTTGAAGATGAAGGCAGCGCACATCGCTGGTTGGTTGCAAGTCGTGCTTGCGCTTGGCGCGCTTTTGGAGGTCGTTCGGCGGGCAGTTGTGGGAAGTGAGCCGGCGTCCATGCTCATGATGAGTATCGGGCTGGTCGCATTGATCGCCAACGTCACCTGCCTGGTGCTGATCGCCAAGAAGCGGGATCGGGGCGCCCACATGACGGCAAGCTACATTTTTTCTGCGAATGATGTGATCGCAAACGCGGGGGTGATAGTCGCTGGTGTTTTGGTCGCTTGGACGGGCTCCTCGTACCCTGACCTCGTGATTGGCGCAGTCATTGCGCTGATAGTGCTCAGCGGTGCCCGGCGCATCCTGAACCTCCGATAGCCAATCTAGCGGCATCCCACACCGATGCCTAGCCAAGGTGGGATGGCCGGCCGCTTACTCTTCAACGACGAGAACTCCAACACCAGCGCCAACCCGCACTTTGAAGAGGTGCTGGGCAACCGCCTGAGCCGCCGCAGCCTGTTCCGTGGCGCTGGCCTGACCGCCACCGCACTGGGCGCCACCGCCGTGACCGGCTGCGCTACCACCGGCAGCGGTGGCAGCGGTGGCAGCGTTGCCTCGGTGGACCGCCTGGGTTTCAAGCCCGTGGCCAAGACCACCGCCGACAAGGTGAGCATCCCCGAAGGCTACTCGGCCCAGGTGATCTACGCCCTGGGTGACCCGCTGGCCGCCGGTGTGCCGGCCTACAAGAACGACGGGACCGACACGCAGTTCGAACAACGTGCCGGCGACCACCACGACGGCATGGAATGGTTCGGCCTGGATGCCTCGGGCAAGCCGTCCGCCAGCTTCAACAGCCGCGGCATCCTGGGCGTGAACCACGAGGCCACCACCGACGAGAAACTCGCCTCCTTCTTCATTCACGCCAATGGCGGCGCCTCGACGCTGCCCCGCCCCGCGGCTGAAGTGGACAAGGAACTGGCGATCCACGGCCTCTCGTTTGTGGAAGTGCAGTCCAGCGGCAAGCAGTGGGCCCACAAGGCCGCTTCGCCGTTCAATCGCCGCATCACCGCCATGACCACCGCGGCCATCCACGGCCCGGCCCGTGGCAGCGAACACTTGGTCACCAAGTTCAGCCCCGACGCGACCCTGTGCCGCGGCACGCTGAACAACTGCGGCACGGGCAAGACGCCCTGGGGCAGCTTCGTCAGCGGTGAAGAGAACTGGTACGGCTATTTCTCCCGCGACGCCAAGGACGACGACGCCCGCAAGAAGGACAAACAAGTCCAGGGGTTGGGCTGGTGGACGTGCGCGAACGCGCTGAAGTGGCCCGCACCGCCTTTGACGTGCCGGCCATCGTGAACATCCCGCTGTTTGAACTGGAGCAGCGCTGGAGCGAACTGCCCAAAGACCGAGAGCTGGTGCTGGTTTGCGAAAGCGGTGAGCGCAGCCTCAAGGCCACCTACTACCTGCAGTTCCAGGGCTTCACGCGCGTGAGCAACATGGACGGTGGCCTGCTCAAATGGATGCGCAAGAACTTCCCCGTCATCGGCCAGCGCTACGAGGCTCCAGCTGCTGCGGCGTCGTCTTGCTGTGGTGGCAGCGTGGCCCCCGAGCCGGCCGCCAGCGCCTGTTGCGGTGGTGGGGTAACTGAGTCGGCAATGAGCGCTTCGGCGGCGGGTTGCTGCGGCACGGCTGTGGACTCAACCGCCCAAGCCGGGTGCTGCTGAGCATGGCCTTGAAGTCGATCCGCTGGTGGGGTGTTGCCGGGTTGCTGCTGGCCCTGCTGGCCGGGGTCGCGATGTACCTGCAGCGCGCTCAGGAACCGGCCGCGCCGAAGGTGGGCGCAACCACCGACCCGGTCGCACTGGCACTGGCGGCCGGCAAGCCAGCCGTCATCGAGTTCGGTGCCAACGCTTGTGTCACCTGTCGTGAAATGAAGCCTGTGCTCGCAGCCTTGGCGCAGTCGCACGGCGACCGCATCACGGTGGCCGACGTGGACATCCTGAAACAGCGCGACACCATCGGCCGCTACCAGATCCGCCTCATGCCGACTCAGGTGTTCTTCGATGCCCAGGGCCGCGAGACCGGGCGGAACATGGGAAAGATCAGCGCCGAGGACATCCTGGCCCGCCTGGGTGTGCCGCTCAAGCCATGACGGGCGAAGAGGGCCTGATCGCCGCGTTTGTGGGCGGCCTGCTGACTTCGGCCTCACCCTGCGTGCTGGCAGCGGTGCCGGTGGCGGTGGGGTTTGTCGGCGGGCAGGCACAGAGCCCACGCCGCGCATGGTCACTCACGCTGAGCTTTGTGGTCGGCATGAACCTCACCCTGGTGCTCATGGGGCTGGCGGCGGCCCGATTGGGCCTTCTGATGGGGGCCTTGCCAGGCCCCTGGCTGGTGGTTGTGGGCCTGATGTTGGTGGGGCTGGCGGCGTGGCTTTGGCGTTCGTCGACCGGTGTTTGCGGGCTGGGTCTGCCACAGCGCTGGCAGCCGGCGCTGTCGCGATCCGGTCACCCCGGGGCGCTGTTGCTGGGCGGCCTGATCGGCACGGTCATGAGTCCCTGCGCCACCCCGGCACTGGCCGCAGCCCTTGCGGTGGCGGGTTCCGGTGCCTGGCTGGGCACTTCCACGCTCTGGGGCGCGGCCCTGCTGCTGGCATATGGCATCGGCCACAGTGCACTGGTGCTGCTGGCTGGGGCCATGCCGGCTGGCGCATCGAGGTTGATCCAGCGGGCAACCACCTGGCAGCACTGGCTGCCGGGGAGGCGCAGCTTTGCCACGCTGCTGGGCGCTGCGGGACTGTACTGGTCGGCGGCCGGACTGGCCTGGGTGTGAGCCCACAATTGACCCATGTGACCACACCACCGGCGCAAGCAAACCGCCTGCATGGCCCGGGCTGTCACCCCTCATCATCTGGAACTTCCCATGAACGACTCACCCACCAAGATGCGTTTTCACGTCGAGTCACAGCGCATCGACGCCCACCAGAGCGAGTCCCTGTGCAAGTCGGCCCGCATCAGCCTGGACACCGACATGGCCGGCAACCCGGACGCGTTCAACCCGGCCGAGTTGCTGCTCGCAGCGCTCTCGGCCTGCATGATCAAAGGCATCGAACGTGTGGTGCCCATCCTCAAGTTCGAGCTGCGCGGCGTGAGGGTGATCGTGGACGGCGTGCGCCAGGACGTGCCGCCCAAGATGGAGAGCATCCGCTATGAAGTCGTCGTGGACACCGATGAAACGGATCGGCGCATTGACCTGCTGCACGACAACGTCAAAAAATACGGCACGGTGTTCAACACGGTGGCGCCGGGCACCGATCTGTCTGGCGTGATGCGCCGCGCTTGAGAAAGCAACCTCGATGAGTGCCGGACACGACCACAGCCACGCCCACGCCAGTTTCGACAAAGCCTTTGCCATTGGCATCACGCTGAACCTGGCCTTCGTCGCGATCGAAGCCTTCTACGGCTGGAAGATCAATTCACTGGCCTTGCTGGCCGATGCCGGCCACAACCTGAGCGACGTCGCCGGGCTGGTGCTGGCCTGGGGCGGGGCGCTGGCGGGCAAGCTGCGGCCCAACCCGCGCCACACCTACGGGTGGAAGAAAGGCAGCATCCTGGCCGCGTTCGCCAACGCCTTGTTGCTGCTGGTCGCGATGGGCGCCCTGGTGTGGGAGGCGGTGGGTCGCCTGCTGGCGCCCGAGCCGATGGCGGGCAGCGAGGGCCTGACCATCATGGCTGTGGCCGGCGTCGGCATCGTGGTCAACACCGTGACGGCGCTGCTGTTCATGCGGGGACGCGAGCACGACCTGAACATCCGCGGCGCGTTTCTGCACATGGCCGCCGATGCGCTGGTGTCGGCCGGGGTGGTGGTCGCCGGCGCGCTCACGCTCTGGATGGGCTGGGACTGGCTCGACCCGGTGGTCAGTCTGCTGATCGCAGCGGTGATTCTCTGGGGCACCTGGAGCCTGTTCAGGCAGTCGCTGCATTTGCTGTTTGACGGCGTGCCCGATGGCGTGGACCCGCAGGCGGTTCACGACTGCCTGGCGTCATTGCCGGGTGTCAGCCGGGTTCATGACTTGCACATCTGGGCCATGGACACCTCGCAGGTGGCGATGACGGCCCACCTGGTGATGCCGCAGGGACATGCCGACGATGGGTTTCTGAAAGACGCCACCGAACGGCTGCACGACCAGTTCGAGATCACCCACGTCACGCTGCAGGTGGTGAAGGTGCCGTTCACCACGCCTTGTGGTGACTGGCAGGCAACAAGTGAACCGCCGGGCCGGGCGGCGGGCGGGCACTCAGGTCATGCGCACCACCACGAATCAGGTCACGCGGACAGCCACTTCTGAACTTCCGCCACGGTGGGAATGCGGCCGCTGCTGACCAGCTTTTCATTCACCACCAGACCGGGCGTCGAGAGCAGGTCGTAGGCCATGATCTGCTGCATGTCGGTGACCTTGAGGAATTCAGCCTCGACCTGGCTGGCGGTGGCGGCCTCGCGAGCCACGGCTTCGAGCTTCTTGCAGTTGGCGCAGCCCGAGCCCAGGATCTTGACGGTCAACATGGTGGTTCTCCTTGGAAAGTGGGAACAGATTCAGGCGGTGACCGCCTGGCGTTGACGGCGGCGCAACCAGGCCAGCGCCACGGCCAGCCCGGCCAGGCACAGGCCCAGCGGCAGGGCAAGCGAGGTCCAGCCCGCACCGTCCACCCAGGCACCGAAGATCAGGCCCGCACAGACGCTGAACAAAGCCACCCAGCCGACGTAGGCGGCGGTCTTGGTGCGGCCGATCACCGCGGCCACCATCAGCATGCTCTGCAGGCTCAGTTCCGGGTCGGCCATCAGGTAGGCCAGCAAGGGGCCGGGGTGCATGCCCAGGTCCAGGAACATGCGGGCCACCGGCACTTCGACCAGTGTGGGGAAGTACATGAAGACGCCAAAGCCCACCGCCACCAGGTTGGCCAGTACGGTGTTGCTACCCGCCAGCGACTCAATCCATTCGGGCCGGATCAGCTGGCGCACCATGCCGACCACGAACACGCCGATCACCAGCACCAGGAAGATCTGCTTGACGAAGCGCCAGGCCTCCCACAGCCAGCTGCGCCAGTCATCGGCCGGCAGTTGCCGGGCATAGAACCACACCGCCCAGAGCGACAACGCCACACCGAAGGCGCGGCCGGTGAGGGCGATAGCCAGCCCCTCAGGCACCGGCGTCAGGCGCAGCGCCGCCACCAGCAGGGTGGTGGCCGCCAGGCCCAGCGCGACCCAGGTCCAGCGGTTGGCGCCTTCGATGATGTCCTCCATGCCCTTCCAGGCCGTGGCCGAGATCAGCAGCAGCAGGCCGATCAGCACCGAGCCCTGAAAGCTCACGCCTTCTTCGCCTTTGGCGGCGTCAAACGGCACCCAGCCGAACAAGGTCTCCTGCCAGGCCATGGCCCAGGGCAGCGGCAGGGTGAAGGTTCCCACGGTGGTGGTCAATGGCCACAGCTTCAGCGTGCCCGCAATCAGCAGGGCCACCAGTGACAACAGCACCCCCAGCGCCGCCGGGGCGATGCTGGCCTGGGCGGCGAACAGGGTGTCGGTCTGGGCGTCGTGGCTGGCGTCGTCGCGCCAGAACACCAGCGCCATCAGGATGCCGATGCCAATGCCGAACATCAGGCAGAACACCACGCGCGCCACTGCAAACTCGGGCCCGAGGATGCTGCCGGTGTAGGCCAGCGCCATGATGTTGCCAGCCGGCGCAAAGAACAGGAAGGTCATGGCCGGGCCGATGCCGGCGCCCTTGCTGTAGATGCCGGCGAACAAAGGCACGATGGTGCAGGAGCACACCGCCAGCAGCGACCCCGCTGCCGCCGCTGCGGGGTAGGAGACGTAGGCAGGCGTGCTGCGCCCCAGCCAGCGCGTGATGCTGGCCTTTGGAATCAGCGCGGCCATGGCGCCAGCGATGAAGAACGCCGGCAGCAGACAGAGCAGCACATGCGCCGCCAAGTAGGCGGCCAAGCTGCCAGCCCCACCCGTCAGCAGTTTCAGCATCAGTTCCATCGACGTCCTTTCGCGGTGACTCCCGGTTCATTGTCAACCTCTGCCATCGAATGGCAAGCAGTCATTGGCGATGGCTTGAGGCGGATCAACGGCGCCTGTCAGGTTGATCCTGTCAGGACAGCGCCAGCAGCCCCCAGAGCGTCAACACCCCCACGCAGACCAGATCCAGCGACAGGCCGGCTCGCAGCATGTCGCGCTGGCGCACCCGGCGTGAACCGAACACCAGGGCATTGGGCGGCGTGGCCACGGGCAGGGCAAAGCCGCAGGAGGCGGCCAGGGCCACCACGATCACGAGCGTCTCCACCGGCAAGCCCATCTGGCTGGCGACAGCAGCAAACACCGGCACCAGCAGCGCCGCGGCGGCGGTGTTGCTGGCGAACTCGCTGAGCAGCACCATGAAGGCGGCGACCGCCAGCAACATGGTCCACGGTGCCGCACCTTGCAGCAGGCTGGCCACTTGCTGACCCAGCACCAGCGAGGCACCCGAGGTGGCGAGCACTTCACCCAGCGCCAGGCCGCCGCCGAACAGGATCAGGACGCCCCAGTCGGTGTGCTCGGCGACTTCCCGCCAGCTCGCGAGACGCAACGCCACCACGGCAACAGCGGCAGCCAGCGCAAACACCGTGTCCGGGCTCTGAATGCCCAGCTGCTTGAGGGGCTCGGCCCCAAAGGTCCAGCCCAGCGCGGTCAGGGCAAACACACCCAGCGTCAGAACCCGTGGCCCGGTCCAGGGCACGCCGGTCTCGGTGATGGCGATGCGCCGGTCAAGGTGCGGACGCAGCACCAGCCGGAGGGTGAACACCATCAAGGGCATGAGGACCAGCACCAAAGGCAAACCGATCCAGAGCCACTGGGCGAAGTCGATACCGGCCGCACGCGCCGCGATGGCATTCGGCGGTGAGCCGACCAGGGTGCCCATGCCGCCGATGCTGGCGGAATAGGCCACGCCCAGCAGCACAAAGGCAAATGTCCGCCGCTCCCGCTGCGGGTCGAGCGGCCCTAGGATGCCAAGGGTCAGTGGCAGCACCATGGCCGCCGTGGCCGTGTTGCTGATGCCCATAGACAACACCGCCGTCACGCCGAACAGCAGCCACACGGCACGGCCCAGATGGCCGCCTGAGAGTGACAGCAGGAAGCCGGCCATCTTGCGGTCCAGCTGCTGGGCACGCAGGGCGCTGGCCAGGGCAAAGCCACCCAGAAACAGGAACACGATGGGGTCAGCAAAGGGCGCCAGTACCTTGACTGTGGTGAGTCCCGGCAACCCCAGCGCCAGCGCACCCACCGGCACCAGCAACGCCGTGACCGGCAGAGGAACCGCTTCCGTCAGCCAGAGCGTCCCGATGAAGACCAGAAGGCACAGGCCTTTGGTGACCGACGCCTCGTAGGGCAGCCAGGCATACAAAGCCAGCGACAGGACCAGCGCGACCAGAAACGAGAGCACGGCCCGACGGGCCGAGACCGCGCCCCCGTCGGACGCGATTTCTGGGCTCATCCGTGACTCGGCGTCATGCTGCGTCTGCCATGGCGCCGGAGGTCATACCGCCTTGGGCAGGTTGACCCGCCGCATCAGTTCTTCGGCGCTTTCCTTGCGCTCGCTGTAGCGGTCCACCAGGTAGGGCGAAACATCGCGGGTCAGCCAGGTGAACTTGACCAGCTCCTCCATCACATCGACCACCCGGTCGTGGTAGCTCGACGGCTTCATGCGGTCGTGGTCGTCGAACTCCTGGAAGGCTTTGGCCACGGACGACTGGTTCGGGATGGTGACCATGCGCATCCAGCGGCCGAGCACGCGCATCTGATTGACCGCGTTGAAGGACTGCGAGCCGCCGCACACCTGCATCACCGCCAGCGTTTTGCCCTGGGTGGGGCGCACGGCGCCGGCCGCCAGGGGGATCCAGTCGATCTGGGCTTTCATGATGCCGGTCATGGCGCCGTGGCGTTCGGGCGAACACCAGACCATGCCTTCGGACCACAGCGTCAGCTCGCGCAGTTCCTGCACCTTAGGGTGGCTGTCCGGCGCGTCGTCGGGCAGGGGCAGTCCACTGGGGTTGAAGATGCGCGTTTCCGCGCCCATGGCCTGTAGCAGCCGGGCGGCTTCTTCCACCAGCAGTCGGCTGAAGGAGCGCGGACGCAGGGAGCCGTACAGCAGCAAGATGCGCGGCGCGTGAGCCGAGTGCGGGCGCAGCAGCCGCGCCGGATCGGGCACCCGGAAATGTTCGGCCTGCACCTGCGGCAGGTCGGCCAGGGGTTTGGAGACGGACTTAGACACGGCGACCTTTTACATCGATGACCACTTCGCCATCTTCCTTGATGAAGGGGCCCTGCTGCGGATACGGCAGGATGTCGAGCACGACCTCGGAAGGGCGACACAGGCGCACTCCCAGCGGCGTGATCACGAAGGGACGGTTGAGCAGGATGGGGTGTTGCTGGATGAAGGCCAGCAGCTGTTCATCGGTCCATTTGGGGTTGCCCAGGTCCAGCTCGGCGAAGGGGGTGCCTTTTTCTCGCAGCACCTGGCGCACCGTGGCGCCCATGGCGGCGAGCCAGGCCTGGATCTGCTGTGTGCTGGGCGGGTTCTTGAGGTACTCGATGACGTTGGGTTCCACCCCGCTGTTGCGGATCATGGCCAGCACGTTGCGCGAGGTGCCGCAGGCGGGGTTGTGATAGATCGTGATGTCGGGCATGAAGAAAAGGTCTGATGCGGGTTCAGGCGGTCCGGGGTTTCCAGGCGTTGACGATGGCCACGAGCGAGAGCATCACGGGCACTTCCACCAGCACGCCCACCACGGTGGCCAGCGCCGCGCCCGAGTTCAGGCCGAACAGCGAGATCGCCACCGCCACGGCCAGCTCGAAGAAGTTGGACGTGCCGATCAGGCAGGCCGGTCCGGCGACGTCGTGCGGCAGCTTGAGCCACTTCGCGCCCCACCAGCCGATGAAGAAGATGCCGTAGGACTGCAGGATCAGCGGCACGGCGATGAGCGCAATCACCCCGGGTTTCTCGACAATGGTGCCGGCCTGGAAGCCGAACAGCAGGACCACGGTGGCGATCAGTCCCACCACCGACCAGGGCTTGAGGCGCGCCACGAACTGTCCCAGCGCTGAAGGCGACTGTTTCACCAGCAGCTGGCGCGTGGCCATGCCCGCCAGCAGCGGCAGCACCACGTACAGCACGGTCGAGAGCAGCAGCGTCTCCCACGGCACAGTCACATTGGTCACGCCGAGCAGAAAGGCGGCAATGGGTGCAAACGCCACCACCATGATCAGGTCGTTCACCGACACCTGCACCAGGGTGTAGTTGGCATCGCCTTTGACCAGTTGGCTCCACACGAACACCATGGCGGTGCAGGGTGCCACACCCAGCAGGATCATGCCGGCAATGTACTCACTGGCCGATTGCGGATCGACCCAGCCCGCAAACACATACTGGAAAAACAGCACGCCCAGCGCCGCCATGGTGAAGGGCTTGATCAGCCAGTTGACCACCAGGGTGAGCACCAGGCCCTGAGGCTTCTTGCCCACGTCCTTCACCGCATGCCAGTCGATCTGGATCATCATCGGGTAGATCATGATCCAAATGAACACGGCGACCACCAGGTTCACCTGCGCGATTTCCATCGCGGCCACCGCCTGGAACACGCCCGGCATGACCAGCCCCAGGCCCACCCCGGCCAGAATGCCCAGCCCGACCCACACGGTCAGGTAACGCTCAAAAACACCCATTGATCACACCTCAGAAATGAAAAACGCCCGATCGCATGGCGACCGGGCCAGAGATTCGAAATCAACCGATCAGGCCTTCTGACGGCCGATATCCACCAGCTCTTTTTGCAGTGCCAGGCGGTCGAGCTTTTCAAACGGCAGGTTGACCATCAAGGCGATGCGGCGGCTGAGCACCATGAAGGTGTCGGCAAAAGCCTTCTTGGCGGCTTCGTCGTCACCCTTGACCTCGGCAGGATCGGGCACGCCCCAGTGGGCCGACATCGGCTGCCCGGGCCATACCGGGCACACTTCGCCAGCCGCCTTGTCGCAGACCGTGAGCACGAAGTTCATGTGCGGTGCGTCGGCTTGCGCAAACTCGCTCCAGTTCTTGCTGCGCAGGCTGTCCGTCTTGTAGTGGTTGCGTTGCAGCAGTTCGATGGCATGCGGATTGACCTGGCCAGCCGGGTGGCTGCCGGCGCTGAAGGCGCGGAAGCGACCGCCACCCAGGTGGTTGAGGATGGATTCGGCCATGATGCTCCGGGCCGAGTTGCCGGTGCACAGGAAGAGCACGTTGTAGACGGACATGGGAAAACCTTTCAGCAGCAGCGGGTTGCAGAGGAGGGAGCGGTGGAGGAGGGCGCGCAGCACGCGCCTGCAGTGACGGAAGAGTTGGGGGTGCAACAGCCGGTTGCTGGGGTGGATGACCCGGTGGCTGGAGCGCAGCAGTTAGTGGCTGTAGCGCCGCTCGGTGCGCAGCAGGCCGCAGCCGAGGCTTCATCAGCCTTTTCCCGGAACATCGGGATGTTGCCCAGCGTGTGAAAGTGTTCCCAGGCGATGCCCTGTGGGTCGGTGATCCAGTGTTTTTCGCTGCGGGCATAACAGCAGGTGGTCGCGCCTTCATCGAGCAGGCGCATGTCTGCAGCGGTAGCGCGGTCCTTCAGGGTCTGCAGCTCTTCGGCGTTGTCGGTCTGGATGCCCAGGTGATCGATACCGGGCTGTTCGCCCCGCGTGGAAATGGCAAAGTTCACCGGCGGGTCTTCGAGCATCCACTTGGCGTAGTCCGCCTCGGTGCGAACCGGCTCTGCTGCAAAGAGTTGGCTGTAGAAGGCAATGCTCTGGGGCAGGTCTGCTACATGCAGATGAACATGGAAGCGCTTCATGGGTGGTCTCCTCAGCAGTTGTCGCAGTCGAGCTTGGTGGGTGATTCCAGACAGGCCTGCCCCTGACAGCAGTGCGCCGTCAGGTATGCCAGCAGGTCGTTCATCTGCGGGATGGATGCGCGGTAGAACAGATTGCGGCCATCGCGCTCGGAGGAAATCAACCCGGAGTGGCTCAGTTCTTTCAAATGGAAGGACAGGGCAGTGGATGCAATACCCAGTTCTTCCGCCATGTGGCCAGGGTTCAATCCCTCAGGCCCCGCAACCACCAGCAGACGAAAGATCCGCAAGCGCGTTTCTTGGGCCAACGCGCCCAGAGCCTTGACGACATCGGTTTCTTCCATGGTGTCTCCTCAGGTGGTCGGGGGGCTGGGCAGGGCCAGCTTGGTCGGCAGCGCCAGCGTGAGCAGCCAGCAGGTGAACAGCATCAGCGCCGAGCCCACCAGTGCGTAGAGCAGGCCGCCCCACTGGTAGAGCAGGCCCGACATCAGCGTGCCGAAGAAGCGGCCCAGCGCGTTGGCGGCGTAGTAGAAGCCCACGTCCTCGGCGGCCTTCTCGCTGCCGGCGTAGGCGAGGATCAGGTAGGAGTGCACGGACGAATTGACCGCGAACGCAAAGCCGAACAGGCCCAGACCGCCGACCACCCACCACTGCAGGTTCGGCAGCTCCAGCCACACCGTGGCCGCGATGCCCACCGGGATCAGCGCCAGCGCCAGCGACCAGCCGCGCGCGGCGGGCACTTCACTGCTCAGGCCGTCGGGGCTGCGTTTGACGAGACTCGGCGCGAACGCCTGCACCAGCCCGTAGCCGATGGTCCAGGCCGCCAGGAAGCCGCCGACCATGGTGAAGTTCCAGCCCTGCGAGTACAGGAACACCGGCACGCCCACCACGAACCACACGTCGCGCGCGCCGAACAGCGCCACGCGCGCGGCCGCCAGGCCGTTGATGCCAGCGTTCTTGGCGAACAGTTCCTTGGCGGATTTCGAGGCCTTGGCCTTGCCCATCATGGGCGGCACCGACGACGCCACCCCGATGAGCACCAGCACCAGCAAACTGGCCATGGCCCAGAGCGAATATTGAAAGCCGAGCGCCTGCAGCAGCACGCCGCCGAGAAAGAAGCCGAAGCCCTTCATGGCGTTCTTGCTGCCGGTGAACCAGGCCACCCACTTGAAGAGCTGGTTGTTGCCGCCGTCCTCGGCCTTGGCCTGCGCCTGCGTGACCTTGATCGCCGATTTGCTGGCGGTCTTGGTCAGGTCCTTGGCCACACCGCAGATGCCCTGCGCCACCACCACCCAGGCCACCGACATCGCCGCCGTCCACGCCGGGTTGAGCAGCGAGAGCAGGGTGAAGCCGGTGATCTGCGTGACCAGACCCACGGTCAGCATGCGCTGGATGCCGTAGCGCGTGGCCAGCCAGCCACCGATCAGGTTGGCCAGCACGCCGGCCGCTTCGTACAGCAGGAACAGAAAGGCCAGCGTGAACGGCGAATAGCCCAGCTTGTAGAAGTGCAGCAGCACCAGCATGCGCAGCGCGCCGTCGGTGAGCGTGAAGCCCCAGTAGGCGGCGGTGACGATGGCGTAGTTGCGCACCGCGTGGCTGGCGGTGGACGGCGCCGAAGGCGACGCTGCAGACATCAGATCCCCACCGATTCCAGATGGCACGCCAGGTCCACCATGCGCGTGGCGTAGCCCATCTCGTTGTCGTACCAGGCGTAGACCTTGAGCAACGTGCCGTCGGTCACCATGGTGGAGAGCCCATCGACGATGGAGCTGCGCGTGTCGCGCGCGTAATCGGCGCTGACCAGCGGGCGGCTCTCGTAACCCAGGATGCCGGCCAGCGGGCCCTTGGCGGCGGCTTCGAACAGGGCGTTCACTTCTTCTGCCGTGGTCGCGCGGTTGAGCTCGAACACGCAGTCGGTCAGCGAAGCGTTGAGCGCTGGCACGCGCACGGCGTGGCCGTTGAGCTTGCCCTTGAGTTCGGGGTAGATCAGCGCGATGGCCGTGGCGCTGCCGGTGGTCGTGGGCGCCAGGTTCACCATGGCGCTGCGCGCGCGGCGCAAATCCTTGTGCGGTGCGTCCACCACCAGGTTGGTGTTGGTCGGGTTGTGCAGCGTGGTGATCTGGCCGTGGCGGATGCCGATGGCTTCGTGCACCACCTTCACCACAGGTGCCAGGCAGTTGGTGGTGCAGCTGGCGGCGGTGACGATGCGGTCGCGCGCCGGGTTGTACAGGTGCTCGTTGACGCCGACCACGATGTTCAGCACGTCGCCGACCTTGACGGGCGCGGCGACGATCACACGCTTGGCACCGCGGTCCAGGTGGCCCTGCAGGGTTTCAGGCGTGAGGAACTTGCCGGTGCATTCCAGCACCACGTCCACGCCCAGGTCGCCCCAGGGGATCTGTGCGGCGGTGGCGTGTTCGCTGAACGACAGGCGCTGGTGATTGATGCGGATGGCGTCGCTGCCCTCGGCCGCGATGTCGGCGCGCCACTTGCCCTGCACGGTGTCAAAGGCCAGCAGGTGGGCGGTGGCGGCGGCGCCCCCTTTGATCTCGTTGAGGTGGACCACCTCCAGGCGGTTGCCGCTGCGGAGGTCGATGGCTTCGCGTTCGATGGCGCCGAAGGCCGCGCGCAGGGCCAGCCGCCCCATGCGGCCCATGCCGTTGATACCGACTTTCATGTGAGGAACTCCTATATCTTCAATGATTCAACGTTTTTTGAATAATAGCGGATTGCGATGAAAGTTTTGTGACACGTGGCGAACGGGAAATGGGCTGACCTTGGTCCCTCCGGTGGTGCTAGACAAGCTTCGCCCCCACTGCGCGCCGGCTTCACCGGCTTGCCTGGCCTCTGCGGGCGCTTCCCCCGTCAAGGGCCGCTGCGGCGCCCGTGTCCTCGGCTGCGCCTGCGGGCCGCGCCAGCGCCTTCGCTTCCTCCCTTGACGGCGCACCCGCGCCGGCCCCAGCTGCTGCCCAAGGCCGCGAAGGGCTTCGCGGCCCCTGCGGAGCCCAGCACCCAAGGAGAGCGCCCATGCACAGCACCGACTGACTTCCCAACCTTTTCTCGATGTCTTCCATTGTTTGAACAAGGTCCCCGTGTGGGACAGGAGATTTCACATGAACACCGTTACCCAAATCGAAACCCTGGCCTTGAGCGCCGTGGCTGCTGCGGCTGCCCTTAGCGCAGCGGCCACTACCAGCGAATCCGTCACCGTGCCGGAAGTGGCTCCCTATGAGCTGCACCTGATCCCCTTGTCGCGGCTGCGGCCTTCCAGCCGCAACGTGCGCCAGAGCGGCGGCACGGCCATTCCCGAACTTGCTGCGTCCATCGCCCGCGTGGGTTTGCTGCAGAACCTGACCGTCATCACTTCGCCCGATGGACAGTGGTTCGAGGTGGTGGCCGGGCGTCGGCGGCTGGCCGCCTTGAAGCTGCTGGTCAAGCGCCACAAACTGGCGAAGGACCACCCGGTGCCTTGTCTGCTGGTGCCCGACACTTCGGCCCGCACCGTGAGCCTGAGCGAGAACGTGCAGCGGGAGGCCATGACCCCGGTGGATGAACTGTTCGCCTGGAAGGCGCTGGTGGCCGAAGGCCGGTCGCTGGAAGACATCGCCGCGGACTTCGGCGTCACACCGCTGGTGGTCAAGCGGCGGCTGCGGCTGGCGAACGTCTCGCCCAAGCTGCTGGCGGACTACCAGCAGGGCGCGGTGTCTCTGGAGCAGTTGATGGCCCTGGCGATCACCGACGACCATGGTGCGCAGGAAGCCGCGTTCTACGAGGTGCCACAGTGGCAGCGCCACCCGGAGTCCCTGCGGGACCACCTGACCCGCGACGAGGTGGACGCCAGCAGCGATGCGCTGGCGCGCTTTGTGGGCCTGGAGGCCTATGAAGCGGCGGGTGGTGGCATCCGGCGCGACCTGTTCGCGGACGAGCAGAAAGGCGTGTTTCTCACCGATGCCGGACTGCTGGAGAAGCTGGCCCGCGACCGGCTGGCCGATGCGGCCGAATCGGTGCGGGCCGAGGGCTGGGGCTGGGTGGAAGTCACACCGCGCGTGTCGTCGGCCGAACTGCACATCTTCCAGCGGGCGCGGCGCTCACGCCGGGAACCCACCAAAGCCGAGGCCAAACACATCGAGAAGCTGGAGGCGGAGCAGGCGCGGCTTCAAGACAAGCTCGACGACGAGGACGACGATCTGAGTGATGACGGTGCACAAGCCCTGCACGAGGAACTGGACCGGCTGGGCGATCAACTGGACGCCATTGAACAGACCCTGGTGGTCTACGACCCCGGCGTCGTCGCCATGGCCGGGGCTCTGGTGTCGGTGGACCCCATGGGGGCCGTGGTGGTGCATCGTGGGCTGCTGCGCGAGGAACAGGTCAAGGCGCTGCGGGCGCAGGCGCAGCCGACGCCGGACGCACAAGCAAGAGGCGAGGGGGACCCAGCAGAAGCGCCCACCAGCCGGGCAGGGCTGTCCGAGAAGCTGGTGCGGCGTCTGAGCGCGCACCGCACCGCAGCCCTCCAGGCCGAGGTGGCCCGCCATCCCCGCATCGCTCTGGTGGCGCTGGTGCACCAGTTGGCACTGCGATTGATTCTGGGTGGCTACGGTGTGTCGCCGGTCAACATCAGCGCCACGCCGCAGGACCGTCTGGAGCAACATGCGCCAGACGTGGCGGAGGCACCGGCTGCGCAGGGCCTGCGAGCCGTGCGCGAGGCATGGATATCGCGATTGCCGGAAGACCCGAAAGCCCTTTTTGCCGAACTGCTGGCGATGGAGCACGAAGAACTGCTGTCGCTGTTGGCCCTGTGTGTCGGTCTGACGGTTTCGGCCATTGCCCAGCGCGAAAACGAGGCCCCCGCTGCGCTGCTGGCGAAGGCGGTGGGGTTGGACATGCACAGCTGGTGGAAGCCCACGGCGGCAGGCTACTTCGACCACGTGTCCAAGGCGAAGGCGCTGGAGGCTGTCCAGGTTTTCGCGCCGGTTGAGGTGCAGCGGTTGGCGAAACTCAAGAAGGCGCAGATCGCCAGCGAAGCCGAGCGGCTGGCCGCTGGTTCGGGTTGGTTGCCGCAAATGCTGACCGAGCCAGTGCAGACCAGTGAAGCGCTGGAAGAGGGCGAGCCGGAAGATCATCAGGTCGCTTGAAACAGCGACAAGCGTCCGAACCGCTCCAGTTCATCCCGGCTTCGGCCGGGATTTTTGTGCGTCTCCGGCGCCGCCGGACCGCGCTCTGGTGCTGCGCATCGAGCCACCAGGCCACAGGTGTCCTGGCGTCTCGACCCTGTCGGGCGCCGATCGCTGACGCCTCCGGCCGTCCCGGCCTGCGCGCTTCGCTTGCCTGCTTAACACCTGCTTGTGTGGTGGGGCTGGCTTGCTGTTCCCTTCATCCTTGCACACCGTTCTCGCCGTCAAGGTCTGCGCGCATTGCATGCGCTGGCGGCCTCTCGGCCGTCTTCGAACCTGTGACTGCTGCGCTGCGGCGTGCCGGTTCCGGTCTCGGGCAATCCCGCCCGATCACCGGAGTTGGTCATGCAGCACGATCTGTTTTCTTCCCTCGATTCCTTCCTGTCGGTGCCCGCTGGTTCGGGCGGTTTGCTCATTCGCGACGTTGCCGGTCAGTACCGTCCGGCTGAGGCCGACGAGGTGCTGCTGGCGGCGCAGCAGTTGCTGGCCGCCCAGGTGCGCGGCAGCGACCTGATGGACTCACCCGCTGTGGTGAAGGACTTCCTGCGCGCCCGGCTGGGCACCCTGCCACACGAGGTGTTTGCCGTGGTGCACCTGGATTCGCAGAACCGCGTGCTGGACTACGTTGAGATGTTCCGGGGCACGGTGAGCCAGACATCGGTGTACCCGCGCGAGGTGGTGCGCGATGCGCTGCTTCGGAACAGTTGCGCCCTGGTCCTGGTGCACAACCATCCCAGTGGCGCTGCCCGTCCATCGCGTGCCGACGAAGTCCTGACGCAGACGATCAAGCAGGCGGCGGCGCTGGTCGATGTGCGGGTGCTCGACCACTTCGTCGTGGCGGGCGACTCCGTGAACTCGATGGCCGAGCTTGGCCTCGTGTAACCCCTGGGGCCATACGGCCCCAATTTCTTGTTGTTGATCAGCGCGCGGTGCGCGGGCACAGGGGAGGGCGGAGCATGGCCGGTGTTCACCGGCAGCATGGGGGCCGCGGCCTTGACCCGTGCCCAGGGATCGCGGTCTGGTTTCCTTCCCGCTGCGCGGGAACGATCCCGCTGGACGAACTGACGTTCGGTTCGCTCCCGCCGCTGCGCTCAGGTCCCGTCCCACCCGCCAGATCGTCCCCCCGGTCACCCGCCACGCCCGAAGCCGGGCCGCTTGGATTGCCTGAGACAGCAAACCCCTGAGGTGATCGCATCGGCTCGAACGCCGCGCCAGTCGCTGCGCTTGGTGTCACGCCGTCCGCAGAGACGCCGCTGCTCAAGTAGTGCGGTCGCCTGCGCTGCGCTGGTCGCCCGAAGAGGCGCGGGCAGCGCGTGCGCCAATGGGCCCACCGCACTCCCCCCACGGCGCCCCCATCCACAGGTGAGGGGGACTTGTGGGGGGATCTTTCAGCGGTGGGCCAGGTGACTGGCTCACTGTTTCGTGCTGCAAGGTGTCCCCATCCCCCACCCCTTCCCGAGGGAAGGGGCCTTGCCCACCCCCCGCCCGCCCGTGGGCGGGAGCGAGGGAGTCCGAGCGAGAGGATCAGCTTTGAGGAGCCCGGATCGGGGTCCGGCTGGTCGCTCTTGCAAGGAGTTCCACCATGGCCAACGTTCAAGTCATCCAGCGCCACGCGCACCTGGCCGGTGCCGTCAAGCTCGAATTCGTCAACGGGCGCGAAGGCAAGGTCGCCAAGGCGGTGTTGACCGCCATCAGCAACAGCCGCCGGGGCAGCGGCGAAGAACGCTCCGAGGAAGCCACCGCGATCCAGTGGACGCTGTGGGCCAAGCAGGCCGAACACGCCGCCGAGTACCTGGGCAAAGGCTCGCACGTGAACATCGTCGGCCGGGTGCGCAACAACCACTACCAGGACAACGACGGGGTGGAGGTCTACGGGCTGGCGTTCACCGTGGACGAAATCGACTACCTCGACAGCAAGGCCGAAGGCGAGGCCCGCCGCGCGCGTGAGGGTGCTGGTGATCCACCCGCAGTCGCTCCCAGTACACCCACCCCCAACCGCAAGGCCCGCAACGAGCGCCAAGCGGCACACGCCTGACACAGCACACCGGGCGGGACCCAGCAGCCCGGCTATCCATGCCAACCCATTTCAAGTCTGATTTCTGGAGCATCACTATGAACACCGTCCAAGCTTCCCGCCCCCTGGCCACCCGCTTTGGCCAGAACACCTTCGTCATCCGCAGCGAGACCCCGCTGGCCGAAGACCAGATGCGCCGGGCTGCCCCGTCCATCTTTGCCGAAGGCAAACACGGTAGCCGTTCCGAGCGCTACACCTACATTCCCACCATCGATGTGCTGCGCGGTCTGCGGCATGAGGGCTTTGAGCCTTTCATGGTGGCCCAGAGCAAAAGCCGCATCGAAGGCAAGACCGAGTTCACCAAGCACATGATCCGCATGCGCCATGCGGGCCAGGTGAACACCCGACCCGAGGCCAACGAGATCATCCTGATCAACAGCCACGATGGGGCCAGCAGCTATCAGATGCTCGCAGGCGTGTTCAGGTTTGTCTGCTGCAACGGTCTGGTGGTGGGCGACGTGACCAACGACATCCGCATTCCCCACAAGGGCAACATCCAGGACGAGGTGATCGAAGGCGCGTTCCGGGTGCTGGAGGACTTCGAGGTGGTGGACGCGTCCACCGACCGCATGAAGGCCCTGCCGTTGCAGCGCGAGGAACAGCAGGCCTTTGCCACCGCCGCCCTGGCGCTGCGCTACGGCGAACGCGGGGAGGGCGAACCGCCGGCCCCGGTGACTGCCGCGCAGCTGATCGAAGCCCGCCGACCGGAGGATTACGGCAACAGCCTGTGGAACACGTTTCAGCGGGTGCAGGAGAACGCACTGCGTGGTGGTCAGCTTGGGCGCGGAGCCAAGGGTCGGCGCCTGCACACCCGCCCGGTGGCCAGCATCGACCGCAGCGTGAGCCTGAACCGCGCGCTGTGGGTTCTGGCCGAAGAGATGCGCAAGCTCAAGGCCTGAACGGGGCCAACATCACACCGCCCCAACGCTGGGCGGTGTGGTTCACCAGAAATTCTGAAGCGCTCGCCGGCTGTCGCCGGCTCGCGCGATCCAGGCTGCGGCTTCTACCGAAGCCACAGCCAGGCGGCCATCGCCCAGCTGATGGCCGAAGAAAGCACCGCTGTCGCGGCATGCAGCAGCCACCCTTCCCAGGGACGCGCACCCTTGCGGGCCAGGGCCGCCACGTCCTGCAGCGGCAACGTCACCCGCTGCAGGGTCGGGCCGACTTCATTGCGGAACACCACGCGCGCCGCTTCCTCCATGGCCCGGGTCTGTGTCTCCACAGTCCCCCGAGCCATTTCGTCGGCGCGGCGGGCAATATGCTTCACCGTCTGAACCTTCGCGTTCTCGGTGATTTCGTCCATGCGCTTTGAATACGCTTCGACCTTCTCTGCCAGATCGGTGCTGGTACTCAACAACTCCATGCGGCTCGCTTCCAGTTGGGGTGCCAGTTTCTCGACCCGATCCAGCAACGTGCCCAGATCACCGATGGCCACGGCCATCAGCTCCTCGCGGACCGTGATCAGGTCGCTCACTGTGCCTGCCGTGCCAGCGGCACCACGTTGCTGGCGGCGCTCTCCGCCAGACCGAGCGCCGCAAAGCAGGCATCCAGCTGCGGCAACACACCAACCGCCAGCCGCCGGGTGGCCAGCTTCTGAGCCAGTGTGAGCTTTTCTGCGGTGTCGCTGGCCTTGACGATCAAGGCTTTGTAGTCGATGTCGTCACGGGCCAGGGTGGCGAGGTCGGCGTTGCTGCCCCGGATGCGTCCGTACACCTCGTTGGGCCCCAGATGGCAGGCTGCGTTTTCTGTGGCGATAGGTTGCGCTTTGAGGAATGCCCGCAACAGATCGAAGTGCGCCGGGACATCTGCGGCGCTGCTGACCATGTTGAACACCAGCCGCACCCTCGAACGGGGCACGCCCAGCCGCGCCAGCTCGACCAGGGTGGCGATGGTGTCCTGCTGCTGCTTGAGGGCTGGTACCGTGGGAACCACGAACGCATCGAAGTCCTCATGACTGCCTTGGTACTTCTGCATCAGGTCGAGCAATTCCTCCACGTTGCTGGCCCCGATGTCCACCACCGCGCTGTCCATGGTCTGCAGGAGTTCCTGCAGCTCGCCGAACTGCCGGCCTCGCATCGCATGGCCTTCGCCGTCGGCCGCGTTCAGGCTCTCCACGGAAAACAGCTCCGCGCCGTCGATACGCGGCAGCAGCAGGTGCCTGGCGATGGTGGTTTTGCCCACGTTTCCCGAGAAATTGATGACGGCGATTTTCATGACGGGTCCTTTGCGTTGAGCCTGGCGAGCGCCAGGGGGTTGGTGATTCGGCTGCTGGCGAACGCTTCGGCAATCTCTTTGCCACTGCGCATGTCCGTTTGCACGGAAACGACTTGAGGTGACTGGGGCGCGGTGGTTGTAGGTGGGGATACGGATACCTGTGGCTGGGTGGGGGCAGATGGCACCTCATCTGGACGCGCGCCGGAGCCCAAGCCCTGTCCGACGGAAGCTGCTTCGGATGCCCTGGCCACTTCGCGCTGCACGGTCGCGTTGCTGACGTGCACGCCAGAGGACGCCAGCGCCAGACGAATGGCCTCGAAGGTGTAGCCCTGGGCACGCAGCGCTCGCATCTCGGGCGCAAAGCGCCGCGCTTTGCGTGAGCTTCGGCCGGGCGGTTCGCTCGGGACCAGCTTTATCGCGTCATTTCTATTCATTTTTTGTGCAGCAGTTGATCGGTTGCTGTTCAGTTTGTGCAGTGCCTGTGCGCTGGCTGTTCAACCTGTGCATTTACTGCGCACTTTCTGTTCAGTCGTGTGATGGGTACCTTGCGTTGACACCCATCTTCGACCCTCCAACAGCCCTTTCACGCGCTGGATTTGGGCCCAAATCCAGCAGCTCAAGAGCCTTGGTTCGGGCCAATACTGTGTTCAAGGTGAGTGCAGAGATAGGCGCGGTGGCGCCGGTTGTCTGACACGCTCACCCATGGGTGAATCGTCGTCAGGAGACTCGGTATGGAACCCTCGTCACGTGACCGCATCAGCGTGGACCTACATGGCCTCAAGGCCCCGCTGATGGAGCGAGCGCAGGCCGTTGGCCTCTCGCCTTCCCAACTGGTGCGCCAGGTGCTGGCCGATGCGCTGGGGCATCCAGCGCTGCAGAACGCCGAGGCCTGCCGCACACCTGTCCAGACCGATCCAGCTTCCCGCACACGCCTGTGCCTGCGGATGCGATCGGATGACGCCGCGGCCACGTTGCAGGCCGCGCAGCGGGCGAGCATGGCCACCGGTGACTACGTGGCCGCCCTGGTGGCTGGCGTGCCGGTGGTGCGGGACGGAGGAGGGCACGCGCAGACCTTGCAGGCGCTGATCGCATCCACGGACGAGTTGGCCCACTTCGGTCATCGCCTCTACCAGCTGAATGCGCTGTTGCGGCGCGGCGATGTGGAGCCCATCCGCCCCTACGTCAGCATGCTCGAAACGCTGGCCCGTGACGTGCGCCGCCACCTGGACCATGTCTCAAACGCCCTGGCCGACCTGCAACCACGCCGGCCCAGCGTTTCGCCACCTGCCAGAAGAACCCATGCGGGCCCCCGAAGGAGCCGACCATGAAAACGTCTACCGGCGGCCGACGCGCTGCATCGTCTGGCAATTCGTCAGTGCCTTCGACCCTGCCCAGCCCTTCCCACACAGCCAACCTCGACGGCATCCTCATCACCTGGGGCGACCGCCTGTTCTATCCAGGCAACCGCATCGTCCAGGTTCGGCCCCAGCCCAAGCTGGGCGCTTCGGGCGCTCACCAGCGTGCCAACGCCATCCGCCAGCGCATCGAAGCCACCGTCGTGCGGCGCGCACCTCAGGTCATGGTCAAGGTCACCGGGGGAGGGCGGAGCATGGCGGCCATTGCGGCGCACTTTCGCTACATCAGCAAAAACGGACGACTGGAGATCGAAGACCAGCGCGGGGAGACCATGCAAGGCAAAGACAGCCTGCACCACCTGGCCGATGAGTGGCGCATGGGCGGTGCGCGCATCCCAGACGACGCAGAGCCAGGCCAGCGGCGCGAGGCCTTCAACATCATGCTGTCGATGCCGCGCGGCACCGATCCGCTGATCGTGCAGCGCGCCGCGCGGGAGTTTGCGCAGGCCGAGCTGGCCGACCACAAATACGTCATGGTGCTGCACGACCACCAAGCCAACCCGCACGTGCACATCAGCGTGCGTGCCGTGTCCCGGCTGGGCAAGCGCCTCAACCCACGCAAGAACGACCTGCACCGTTGGCGCGAAACATTCGCTGAGAAGCTGAGAGTCTATGGGGTGGAAGCGGAGGCCACAAGGCAAGTCACCCGCGCCAAGTTCCATCAACCGGATCAGCTGTGGCGACTGAAGGCACAACAAGATGGACGATTGCGCAAGGTCCGAGCGAGCAAGACCGACGGGCCGAAGCTGCTTGCCTCCAGGGCTGCTGCTGTCGATGCCTGGGTGCAGATCGGGCTGGCACTGGCTGGATCGGGACAGGCGACAGACAGGCAACTGGCGAAACACATCGCCAGCTTTGTGAGAGGCGTGACCGACTCGAACAAGGGGGCCGATTCACAGAAGAGGCCCGAGCGGCCGCAAGAGGCCGGACAACACCCAGTGCAACAAACCGATCAACAGCCGACACGCCAACAACCCACACCGTCACCGGACATCCATCCGACCCGCTGAAGGCCGAGTTCGGCCGGCCTTCAGGTGATGCTCAAGGCAGATCGCAGCGCAGAAGGCGCTCTTGCGGAGGCGCGCCGCGCAGCACCTCACGCAGCCACGGCGTCTGCTGGAACGCGGGTGGGGGTTGCGTGGTAGTCGTGACGATGTACTGAAAAGCCGAGGTCGAGGAGCCTTCCAACCCGTTCACCACATCGAACAGGCGATGGTAGACGCTCAGGCCCAGATCGGCTTCGCGGGGGCTGTCGTGCAGCAGAAACGCCGGTAGGCGGGTGGTCCCCTGCATGCTCATGCACATCACCGCCAGGTCAAAGGCAATCACCTTCAGCGACTCGATTGCGGCAGTAGAGCGCTCACCGCCCAGCTGAACTGCCAGCTTCATGCCATTGCCGTCGAGCGTGACCTTGCCGGAAGCGGTAGGCCCCACCGCAGCCCTGATGATCGCGTTGAAGTAGATGGACAGGCGGGTGAATACCTCAACCTGCTGGTCACGGTAAGCGCCTAGGCGCTCGCGCTTCGTTTCGATCTGTTCCTGAAGCTTGGCGACCTTTTCCTGTGCCTGTTCCCACGACTGCCAGTCGCGCTCCAGGCGTTGGATGTCGTCCAGGTTCTTTGTTCCCTGCCTCCAGGCTGTCGATCGGCTGTCGCTCAGCTTCTCTGCCTTCTTCAATGCCTGTTGCAGCGTGTCGCGCTCAGTTCGCGCAGAGGGCAGTTGTCGATTTACCGTGATCACGACCGTCCTGGTTGATTCAACCTCGGTCTTTTTCTCATCGATCTGCTTCTGCAACGCCTCGTACCGTTGGCGCAACCCGTCAAGGTCTGGCAGTTTGTGCGAAAGCTTGCACCCTTCAGCCAAGGCACGGTCAATCGGTACTTCGCAAATCTGGCAGGCGGGCACCTCAGCGTCTCGCACACGCACCGAACTGGCCGGCAGTTCCGCTTGCAGCGTTTTCAGCAGTCTCTCGTGCAGAGGAAGGTTGCTGTTTGCCACCGCCAGTTGCTGCTCCAGATCCGTCACCACCGTGGCCGCTTCGCGTGCACGTTGTCGCAAGGCATCCAGGTTGGACACGTCCACGGAGTCGTCCGTTTTCGCTGCTTGCGCCAGCTTCTGCCGTGCAGCGTGGCGAAGTGCTTCCAGGCCCAGGCGGCCTTCGGGCACCGCCGTTGGCGGCAGTTCCAGCGAACGCAACACATCGGTGCGCAGGTGCTCACAGGACCATTGCCAGCGGGCGGCCTCGTTCTGTCGGGTCTTGAGTTCTTCGCCTTGCGTGTTGGCTTCGGCCTGCAGCTGCATTTCGTCCGGCGAGATGGCGGCAATCAGCGCCCGCATCGCGTCCTGCAGACGGCCGCGCGACATGGACCGGGTGGGCGATTCCGAGTTGGACTCCGCCGCGCGCCAGTCCAGCACATGGTCGAACCGGCATTCCTGGTCCCGCGTCAGCCAAGCCAGCGCCACTCGCCAGGCATCGTGCAACTGGTCCACCGGCATCAAGGCGGTGACCTTCTTCGTGATCACCTGCTGTTCGATGGCATCGATCAGCGGTGACATGCCGGTGGGCTCGTGCAAGCGCTCAAACAGTTGCTCTGGCAACACCCCTTGCACCGCAAAGTGGCCGCGCCCCACACCCAGCGGACGCAGCACCGCCCAAGGCGAGCACTTCAACACCACTTCGGCCGACACCCAGCCGTTTAGAAAGGCCGTGCCGATGCTGAGCCGCTGATCTTCTGGCGCAAAACGGTCCTCACCCAGGCAGTAGCGCAGCAAGCGACAAAACAGGGTCTTGCCGGCCCCGTGGCCCAGTTCACCCGCTTCGCTCTGGTTCCCCATGTCGGCCGGGTCGGGCGACCAGATGAAGTTCAGGCCGGGCCGCAGTTCAATGCTGCGCACCGGGTGGCCGGGTTCTTTCCAGATCGTGAGCCGACGCACCCAAAGGGCTGGTTCTTCACCGCCGGGGGGCAACGGGACGGACAGGGGCACAGGCTCAAACAGCTCAGGCTGCACGCGCATGAACAAACTCCTGAACTTCGGTGGCCAGCGTGGGCAACACCGCCTCCACACCGTGCGTTTGCAAGTAGTGCACCACCCAGCCTGCACGGCCATCGGGCCAACCCAATGTGTCTACCCGTTTCGCATCTGGCCCCAGCGCCCAGGTGCTCTGCGCGCCGGCAGCGGATTCGACCAGGTCCCCGCGCGCGCGCATCTTGCTGATGGCATTGCGCCAGGGGGTGTTGAAGGCCGGTTGCAGGGTGACCACCTGCGCTGGCAGAGGGTCCGCAGCTTCGCCCACCAGCCGGCGCCATTGCGTCGTGTGCTCTGCCGGCAGTGCGGCGGTCAATAGCCTTGGCTGCAGACACAACAGGGTGGCCAGGCGTGCCGTGTCCTGGGGCACGGGCCTGTTCCAGGCCTTCAGTACCGCAATGAGCTGCGCGGTGGCCGTGTGTTCGTCGGCGGGCACCTGTGCGGCCCATGCGCCAGAGGGCAAGGTGGACCAGTCGGGCAGGGCGACCGGCGGGAACCCCACGTCTTCCGGCTTATTGATCCGTGGCCGACCACGAGTGGTTTTCAGCTTCTCGGGTTGTTTGCCGGCGATGCGCTGCAGCAAGATGCTGGCAGGTTCGTCTTGCGGGTTCTGCTGTACCAACTCACCCCGGAAGGCTTTCGCCAAAGTCAGATGGGGGAGTCTTTGGGATTGCGAAACGGCAGCGGAGTGACGGGCTTCGATTTGTTCAACGAGCTTGGAGACGGCTTCGACTCGACGAACAATCTCTGCTTGTTCGTCGAGAGTGGGTAGGTCGAAGGGCGCCGACATGACGGTTTGCTGGTTGATCTTGGGCATGTTGCCCGCCGTACCCGTGGCGTTGTCGCGGAAGTACTTTCTGGTTCTCTCTGCGCTGAGAACGTAGTACAGGTACTTTCCAAGAATGCGCCCGTTTGGTCGGCACTTCATCATCAGATCCGGGTAGATGAACGTGCGACGTGGACCATCAAAAACTGCGCTTACGCCAACGTAGTCCAGTGAATTCGCCCTTTGAATCAGGATGTCTCCGGGCTCCAGCCACAGGTGAGAGTTTTCTGGAATTTGCTCGTCAATGAACTTGGTGTGTTGTGACAGAAACTTTCCAGAGGTGGTAGCGGACAGGGTCAGTGATCTGACTGGCGTTTCAAAGTCCACAGCCTTGGGCGAATAGCCATTCCGGGGTTTTCCAACGAGTACCTCTCCAACGGTGGTGGGCGACCACTGCGCACAGCCGCCTGAGTTGTCTCGCCAGTCGGAGGTGAGTTGCCCAGAAGTTGCTGCATCCAACACCGCTCGTCGAAAGCGCTTGATCAGCTCAGGGATGGCG
The DNA here is from genome assembly GCF_021401345.1 of Hydrogenophaga sp. NFH-34. Taxonomy (GTDB): domain Bacteria; phylum Pseudomonadota; class Gammaproteobacteria; order Burkholderiales; family Burkholderiaceae_C; genus Hydrogenophaga; species Hydrogenophaga electricum. The sequence continues at coordinate 16,866 of NZ_JACBGE010000016.1, read as the reverse complement.
GCAAGGCGGTCACTGCAGGCGTTGATGCGAGCCAGAAGTGTGTCGAGCAGATCGGCGATTCGAGCTTGTTCCTGCAGCGGCGCGACTCGGAATGGAAGTGTTGCGGCTGTAGCACCTGAAAGCTCTTTGAACGTGGTACCCGTCGCGATTGCCTCCGCTTCTGGCTTCAGGTGCTTGAGTTGGTAGTAGGTGAAGCGAGGGTCGAAGCCACCCGGGAGAACAAAGCTCTTGAAACCCTGGTTGGTTGCAATTTCGTTCGCCGCAATCGCAACGTAGCCGATGGGTGCACGACTTGAAAAAAGAACAGTACCTGCAGGCATCAAAGTAGCACCGCATGCGGCCAGACCGACCGGCGTCAAATCGCGAGAGCCGCATTTGATGGTCTGGCTTCGGTACCCGCTCAGGTCTGCTGGCGTGATCCAGGGAATACCTTCCCCGGGCTTCGCAAAGTTTGCGGGGTCTTTTGACGGCGGAGTGCCTCCGCCGACAATTCGCGCGAAGCTACCAATTGGCACTTTCACCCAGCCGGTTGGCAGTTCACTCATCGTTGCCACCTTCCAGCAGCAGCCCACGCCGCGCCAGCCGCTCACGTGCTTCCACCAGCGCCTCGTGCAGCCGCTGTTCCAGTTCGGCCTTTGGGGGCAGCTCGGTCCAGTATTCGGCCACGGTGATGCCGTCTTTGTGCATCTGCAGCAGTTCCACTTGTTCGCGGCTGGATTCGGCGCAGAGGATGAGGCCGATGGGTGCTTCTTCTCCGGTCTGGCGTTCGTGTTTGTCCAGCCACTTCAGGTACAGCTCCATCTGGCCTTTGTGCGCGGCCTTGAAGCGGCCGAGCTTGAGTTCGATGGCGACCAGCCGGCGCAGGCGGCGGTGGAAGAACAGCAGGTCGAGGTAGAAATCTTCGCCGTCAATGACCATGCGCTTTTGGCGTTCGACAAAGGCAAATCCCCGGCCCAGTTCAAGGATGAAGGCTTCGAGCTGGCGCAGGATCGCAGCTTCGAGGTCGGCTTCGTCGTGGCCTTGGCGCAGGCCCAGGAAGTCCAGGAAGTAGGGGTCTTTGAAAACCTGGAGCGGCGTGGCCGCCAGCGCGGGGGCATGGGTGCTGGCGATCTCCGAGCGCTCGAAGGCTTTGCGATCGATCTGGTGGCTCAGCTCGCGCACGCTCCAGCCGTCTTGCGCGGCATGGTGGGCGTAGAACTGGCGGGCTTCCGGGGTTTTGAGGGCCACGATGGCCACCAGGTGGCTCCAGCTCAATTTTGCCGACAGTGTCGACACAATCTCGGCGCTGGGGAACGCCTCGGCGAACTTCACCATGCGGCGCAGGTTGCGGGATTCAAAGCCGCGACCAAACTCACTGGACAGTTGCTTGCCCAGCTGGTCGAGCAGCTGGGCGCCGTAGCTGGCACGTTCGCCGCCCAACACTTCTGCGTTCAGGCGGTGGCCGACTGTCCAGTACAGGCGGGTAAGTTCGGCGTTGACAGCGGTAGCCAGCCGCTGGCGGCTGCTGGCGATGAGCGCGCGCAGTTCGGCGTGCAGGCTGTCGGCCGGGGTGGGCGTGAGCTGGCTCACTGCCGAACCTTCGCCCTGCGGGCTACGGTGCGAGCTTGCTTGGGAGCGGCCCGGCGCGGCGCTCATGCCTGGGCCTCTTGTCCGGTTTCGTCGATCAACAGGTCGTCCAGCGCGGCGTCGGGGTCTTCGCCCAGTTCTTCGAGCAGGGAGCGCAGTTCGGTCATGGCGCCGCCCAGCTCGCGCTGCAGCAGCCGGGCTACCAGGGCGGGGTCGTCGCGCTGGGCTTCGGCGGTTTCGGCGCTGTCATCCTTGAGCCAGGTGATGTCGAGGTTGTCGCCACGGGCGGCGATCTGTTCGCGGGTGAATTTGCGCCAGCGGCCGGTTTCGCCCGTGTCCACGCGTTGGGCCAGTGCCGCGGGGCCACCTTTCGGGTCGTCGCCGAACACGTCTTCAAACTTGTCGCGCGGCTGGCTGGCGGGGGCGTCTGCCGGGGTGCGGAAGTAGTCGCGGGTGAACGGGGTGCGCTTGCCAAACTGCGGCATGTTGGCGCGCATGTCGTACACCCAGACTTCTTTGGTGTTGCCCTTGTCCTTCTCGCCCTTGGTGAAAAAGAGCACGTTGGTCTTGACGCCCTGCGCGTAAAAGATGCCGGTGGGCAGGCGCAGGATGGTGTGGAGGTTGCACTTCTCCATCAAATCGCGGCGGATATCGGTGCCCACGTTGCTTTCAAAGAGCACGTTGTCGGGCAGCACCACGGCGGCACGGCCGCCCGGCTTGAGGCTGCGGTAGATGTGCTGCAGGAAGGCGAACTGCTTGTTGCTGGTGAGGTAGGTGAGGTCGGTGCGGGTGGGCAGACCGCCGCCTTTTTTGGTGCCAAAGGGTGGGTTCGAGAGGATGAGCGTGGCAGGCGGGAGCTTGCGGTAGTCCTCGCTCAGGGTGTCGCCGTAGTCCACGCCGCCTTCAATGCCGTGCAGCAGCATGTTCATCAGCGCAAGACGGTGGGTGTCTTGCACCAGCTCCATGCCGTAGAAGGTGTCGTGGCGGTAGCGGCGCTGGGCTTCTTCCTTGAGGCTGTCGAAGTCGTTGTATTTGCGCAGGTGGTTGTTGGCGGCGATCAAGAATCCGCATGTGCCAGCCGCTGGATCCTGGATGACGTCGCCCAGCTTGGGGTTGAGCACGGTGACGATGCTGTCGATCAGGTGGCGGGGCGTGAAGTACTGGCCGGCGCCGCTTTTCTTTTCGGTGGCGTTGCGTTCCAGCAGGTTTTCGTACAGGTCGCCCAGGTCGTCGCGCTGCACGCTGTACCAGTCGAGAGCGTCAATTTCGGTGACGAGCTTGCTCAGCGTGGCGGGCTTGGTGATGAAGGTGTTGGCATTGGCGTAGATGGCTTGCACGGCGCCCTGGCCGTGCAAACCGTAGTCCAGCAGCATTTCCTTGTAGGTGTCGAGCCGGTCGGGCGCGGAGGCGCTGATCAGGTCGGCCCAGCGCACGCCGGGCTGCAACAGCTTGGGCTCGCCTTTCTTGGGCGACTTGAACACGGTCAGGCGTTCTTCCTGCCCGGTCTCCTGCATCATTTTCAGGAACAGCAGGTAGGTGAGTTCGCTCAGGTACTGGTGGTAGGTGACGCCGTCGTCGCGCAGCACGTTGCAGAGCGACCAGAGCTTGGCGCCGATGTCGAGCGCAGCATTGGGGTTGGACATGGGGTTCGGGTTCAGCGTTGTGCAGACTGGGGCGGCGGTGCCCACAGCGCATCGTTAAAGGCTTCCAGCACGGGCTGGAGCTGGCCATTGAAGATTTTGTCGAGGCGGTTGAAGCCGCCGCCTTCGCGTTTGAAGATGAGGTCGGGGTCGTCGAGCGCGGCGCGGTCCACCAGCAGGTTGGCTTTGGTCTGGGCGGCGATGCGTTTGAGCCAGTCGCGCTGCGGGTTGGTCCAGGCAACGCCGCCGGGCGGTTTGGCCAGCAGGTTTTGCAGGGCGTGGTCCACACGCTCGGCGTAGGGGAGCAGGGCATCGCCCACGGCGGCCTGGCGAATATAGCCAATGATGCGGGCGGCAATGTCCTGGTTGCTGAGTTCGCGCCAGGCGGTGGCGAGGCGGGCCTCGGTGTAGCCGGCCTTGTCCAGCGCCAGCACCAGTTCCTTGAGCTGCTGGCGGGTGAGGTCGCGCGGGCGTGTGAGCACGGTGAGCAGCGCGGGCAGTTCGTTGCCGTGGCTTTCGATGAAGGCTTTGAATTCCTTGAGGTAGTCCTCGGGGCGGGTGGCCTTGCCGTAGCCGCGTTCGACGTTTTTAAGCTGGTCCGGGTGGTCCGAGACGTACATACCCTGGCCGTTGCCTTCGTGCTTGCGGTCGAGGATTTCGCCCAGGTCGGGGTGCTGGGCAAACCACTTGGCCAGTTCGTTCAAGGGGAGTGCCCGGACCTTTTTCACGAAGTCGTCGGGCGACATGCCGGCCTTGGTCTCGAAGTCCTGAGCGTCTTTGCCTTTGAGGTGGCGCTTTTTGACCTGGAACTTGGCCAGGAACTGGTCGCGCACCAGTTCGCGGGCCGCATCGTCGGCGACGGTGAGCAGTTCGCCTTCAAGCTGCGAGAAGCTGAGCTTGGGGTTGACCACCACGGGTTTCATGGCGGTCATGTTTCCAATGTTCTCGAACACGCGGACGGCGTCGATGACGCGGAAGTTGTCTTTGGCTTCGCCGTCAAAGTCGCACAGGCGGGTGGCGCGGCCGAGCATCTGGTCAAAGAGGATGCGGCTGTTGACCTGGCGCAGGAAGACCAGGTTGCAGATTTCCGGCACGTCGATGCCGGTGGTGAGCAGGTCCACCGTGACCGCCACGTTGGGAAGGCGCTCGTTTTTGTAGCGGCGGATGAGTTCCAGGGGCTTGTCGGCGTCGCCGGTGACTTTGATGACGGCGTCGTCTTCCACCGAACCGTATTGAGTTTCGAAGGCCTTTTTGAGGACTTCGACCACCAGATCGGCGTGGCTGCTGCTGACACAGAAGATCAGCGTCTTGCGGCGCCCGCTGGGGTCCAGCTCCTGGGCCAGGTACTGGCACACCGCTTCGTTGAACGGACGCGTGATGACCTTGCGGTTGAAGTCCTCGACCTGGAGCTTGATCTCGTCGGGCGCCTTGAACAGGTCGATCTGGTTTTTGGTGACGTCGTAGACCTTGACGTCTTCGCCCACGTGCCAGGTCATGCCGTGGGTGGACAGCTCGGTGTAGAGCTGAATGGGTGGCTCGTAGTCCACCAGGAAGCCATCGACCACGGCCTCGCGGTAGGTGTACGAATAGATCGGGGCGCCAAAGATTTCGGTGGTGTGCAGCGCTGGAGTGGCGGTGAGGCCGATCTTGGTGGCGTCGAAATAGTCGAGCACCCGGCGGTATTTGGAGATGTAGTCGTCAAACCCGCGAAAGGCCATTTCGGTGTCGGACATTTCGCGGTCCAGCGTGTAGCCGCGGTGGCATTCGTCGATGACGATGCAGTCGAACTGGTCCACGGTGGGGGGCGCCACGCCATCGGCCGGAAACAGCACCCGCTTCATCATGCCTTGCACGGTGGCCACCTGGACGCCCGTGTCCTCGTCGGGCATCTGTTCGTCCAATTCCTTGATGCCAAACACGTCCGCAAAGGTCTGCAGGCGTTCCATGCGGGTGTCTTTGAAGGCGTTGGCGGCCTGGATGCCCAGTGCTGAACGGTCCACGAGAAACAGGATGCGACGGAAACGCTTGGCCTTGAGCAGGCGGTAGATGAGCGCGACGCAGGTTTTGGTTTTACCGGTGCCGGTGGCCATGGCCAGCAGGATTTCGCGCTGGCCCTGGCTGATGCGGCGCTCGGTTTCCTGAATCGCGGTTTGCTGGTAGTGGCGCAGCGGGAAGCCGTAGTTGAAGGCGGTGTTGCTCAGTTCCTGGTCTGCACGGGCTTCGTCACGCGCGAGCAGGACCTGCAGACCCTGCGGCGAGTACCAGCCGTCCAGCGCATGGGCGAGGTTTTCTGGGCGGCGAAGGTCACAGAACCAGATGCCGCTCTTGGTGGCCAGCTGGCGAAGGTAGGGGCGCCCGTTGGTGGCGAACACAAAGGGGATGCGGAACTCGCCGCGTTCGCCCCAGTTTTCTTCGTGGAGAAAGGTCTCTGAGCTGGCGCCGAAGGTGCGGCTGTAGCGTTTGCTCTGCTGCAAAGCGGCCGATACGTCTTTGGCCTCGCGTTTGGCTTCGACCACCGCTAGAGGGGTGAGACCTTGGAACAGCACGTAGTCGGCCGAGTAGCCCTCGCAGGGCCATTCGGCGATGGCGATGTTGCGGCCTCGCTCCGGGCGGGTGCCTCTGCTGTAGCGCAAGACTTCGGTGTCGGCTTCCCAGCCAGCCTGGCGCAGCTGTTCGTCGATCAGGCGCCGGGTCTGGGATTCGTCCAGCACCACCTGCGTGGCGGCTGCGGTGGCGAACGAGAGCAGCTGGGTCTTGTTGAATTGCGGAGCCGCCTTGACTTCCGTCTGCAGGGCTTCAAGGCGCTGGCCGAGTTGTGCTTTGGCTTCTTCGGCCTCGGTGGCGACCTGCTCCCACACCGTGCGCTCTTCAGCCAGGGTGGAGAGTTGCGACTGAGCCTGGGTCAGCTGGTTCTGAACCTGCTCGTGCCTGGACTGGTATTCGACCACCGCCTGGCGAAGCTCATCCAGCTGGCTTTTAAGTTCGGAGCCCTCGTCAGCGGGCGGTGTCGGTGGCAGGAACGGGCCGGAGCGGTATTCGGGATCTTTGAACGTGCGGTGAAACCAGAGCACCAATTGCCAGGCGAACCGAAGGGAAGTCAGTGCTTTGGCGTGGTTGCCTTCAAGCGCGTGGTTGGCGGCGTTGCCCGCCACACGAATCTGGTCCAGCAGCTGTTTGATTTCCCGAGGCAGGAAACCATCGGCCTGAAGGCGCCGGATCAGGTCGTATTGGGACTCTTCGGCAGAGGTGTACAGGCCGATCCGGGCGGCGACCGTCTGGGTCAGCAGTTCGGCGAGCTGGCGAAGCTTGAGCAGACTGGTGTTCGGGTCGTCTGAAAAGTACCGCTCCGCCAGGGCGCCCAGACGCCAGAGCTGCTGCTCATAGGGTTTGAGCAGATCGAAATTGGAACGCTTGCTCCCTTGCATGTTCAGCCGTCGTTTTGTTGGTGATTTCTGCAGACGTTGCAAAACAGATTGCCTCTGAGTTTAGTGGACTCGGCATGGGCGTAATGGGTTGGCGGGCGTGGGGTGAATTCGCCCAGATTGCAGGCGGCTTCTGAGATGCGCGGGAGCAATCCAGCGCAATTCGATTGCGCTGCGTCCAATCAGGCGAGGGCTTCCGTTCTGACGGTTGGGAACGGGGGAAGAGGCTGCTGGGATGGGTGCCATACCCAGTGGTGGGCTGGCTGGTTGCGGGTGTTGGATCCCTCCAGCGGGTTTTCTTCGAGAGTGTCGCTTTCCGTTGCGATGTGCAACTCGAACGGATCGCCCAGATCGGTGAGCACGGCGCTGGCCATGCTGGTGCCTGCGCACAGGTTGTAGCGAAGGGTCTTCAAAAAGCTTCGCCGGCAGTTGACCAGGGACCGGACAAGGTGGGCCTCATGGGGGCTGTCCACCGGAATCCACTCCTGGGTGAAAGTGACCAACGACAGGGAATCGATGGTGGGAAGGCCCGAATAGCTGACGCAGAAGGTTCCGATCATGACCAGATGGATGGAATCGAAGGCCCCCCAAAGTGCCAGTTCTCCTGAAAATCGGCGCTCCAGCTGGCGGAACAAGCGCTCGTCGATGGCGAAGGCTTGATCGGGGACATGTTTGATGACCGCTCTGAAACCGTACCGTGACGGCACGATCTCTTTGACTTCGCCGATCAGGAGCATGAGCTGGCTGGGCTTTCCTGGATGCGCCAAGGCGCTGGTCCATTTGGCAAGGCGGCGCGCGTTGATGGGGTCGCGATGCTCCACAGAGAACACTTCGGGCACATACAGGCGGTTCTGCAGTGCGCTGCCACGTGCAAACTTGTGCGTTGCGGCTGAATGCAGGTGCCGGCGGACGATGGCCCAGTTTCGCTTGCCCGTGAAGCCCTGGTGCCAGTGGGTCAGTTCGGCCTGGTCCCACAGGTAGTGGAGCAGGGCGCGCAGACTGAGCTTCTGGCCTTGGGATGCGATGTTGGGCGAGGTGCTGGCGGCGGGAGGTTGGGACGATCTGCCGGGCAGTTTGGACAGGGGGAAATCGAGCTTCAATGCCGTTTCACCCGTGGCGGGATTCTCCACAATAGCAGTGCCGACCAGTTGGCCCAGGCCAGACAGATCCGCAGGCAGTTCATAGGATGGGCACGAGGTGGCATGCTGACTCCCGGTATTGGGCATGCGCTTGACGATGTACCCGTTCATCAAGCGGGCCACGTACATCTCGATGCCATCGCCGGCTGGACGACACAAACAGCGGGGGCGCTGGTGGTTCGCGTAGGCCTCGGCAATGGCATCGGCGAAGCCGGACGCATGCATTGCCCAGCGGCGATCACCTATCCAATAGGTGGCCGTTGATTCGGGGGCATCGTCCACCGCGCAAGCCTCAGCGTGTGGGAGCCGCCCGGTCACGCGAGCGTTGTGGTACCTGCTGAGGTGCCACGACAGGACGCTGAGAGGGGGCGTTCTTGTCGTAGACCTTGACCCTGTGCACCAGACCGTCGCGTGTGCGCTGGGCAAGCTTCTCGGCTGCCGCCACCATGATGGCCTCACGTCTTTTCTCGGGCACCCGATTGGCAACCAGGATGGCCTCAATGGCTGCCAGAACGGTCTTACGTCCGCCGCTGCCGCGGCCAGAGGGCTTGTCTGAGGTGTTGGCGCCTTGTGCGGTGGAGGCATCGCGGGCGGGTTCTATGCGGTTGCTCAGGCGTTGTTCCCGTTCCACCTTGAGCCGTTCCAGGTCGGCTGGGTTGGGCTCGTAGCCCAGGGTTTTGACGCCGCGTGCTGCGGCTTCCAGCCAGACGAGGCGCCTGAAATCCTCACTGCCCGTGATGCGCAGGGAGTGCCAGTTGCGGGTCTCAGCGACATCAACCATGGAACGGGCCACAGAGGGGCTGTTCGTGTCGGTGGCCAACCGGAAGGTGGATTCGGTGAACGCGACGCGTGAGGTGTCTCCCCTGAATCGGTATTCGGTCAGGCCAATGCTCACATCGCCCAGGGTGACCGGGGCGCGTTTGATGATGTACCGGTCCATCAGCGCCGCCTCCAGCCGGGCGACGAGGGCTTCACGCTCGACCTGGGTGTCCATGCGGGTGCTGGCTTGCGGGTCGGATGCTTCGGGGGCGATCTCTTTGTCTTTGGTGGGCAGGGGGATGACGTTCGAATCTGCTGTCTGGCGTGTTTGATCTGTCTTCGCCGGTTTTGCTTGCGGGCCAGTTGCCGGCGGCTGGATATCACGGGCTCCATCCCGCTTCCATTGGCCCTCGACCTTGTGAACGAAGGACTTTTGCCCGCGCACATCCACGACGACGAACCGGTTGGCGCCGAGCTGATCGGCTTTGGCCACCATGTCCTGATAGCGGTCGGTGCGATAGGTGAGTTCGGCGAACGGGTCACGCAGCTCGTACCGTTCGGCCGGCTCAGGCTCGGGTGTCTGAAACGTCCGGATGGCGATGGCGGCTCGATCTGCGGGCTCCACTGTGCCGCCCACTGTGGCACTTGTATCTGCCGTGGGTGGATCCGCGCGCCGGGCCGGTGTAGTTCCGTCTTCCATGGTGGTCTCCTTGGGTGGTTTTTTTCAGCACGAGGGGGGTGTCAGGGTTTGGGTGTGGCGGAGGCCTGGACGGAGACCGGTGGCGCCCGGTACACCTCGATCTCGACGCGTCGGTTGAGATTCCTGCCGCGCGGGTTACCGTTGTCGGCAAGGTGGTCGCCGCTGGGCTGGTGGGTGGTGCGGATGCGAGCGGGGTCCACGCCGGCTGCGACCAGGTAGTCACGCACGGCGTTGGCCCGCGCTTGTGCGATGCGGCTTTCGGCCGATGAGTCGCTGGTGCCATCGGTGCGGCCCCTCAGCACCACGAGTGGCGCGGCCTTGGCTTCCTCCACCAGTGCCGATGCCTCTTCGGAAGGGATCGAAACCCTGGTGCTGTTGAATCCGAAGTGGACGATGCGAACGCTGTTGGCTTGCGCTTTCTCCAGGGTCGCCGCCATCAACTGCTGGCGCGCGGCCATGTGGACCAGCGTAGCGCTTGTGGTTTCGGCGAGGCGGTCGGATTCGTTGGCCTGTATGCGGGTGTTTTGCAGGTCGTTCTTGCAGACCTGCAGTTCAACGGCCATCTGTGCGTTCGCTGGACGCTTCTGTGATTCGTCCACTGTGGGCGGCTTCGGTGGCGATGTGCAGGCGCCGAGCACTGCGGAGTACATGGCGAACAGGACGAGGCGGGGCATCTGGGCGGTCATGAGCGTTCTCCCATGTTGGTCAATTCGCGTGTTTCATCCGGTGGTGTTTCAGTGATCGGGCCGAGAGCTGATTCATCGCTTGCGGGCTCGATGAATCCACCAGCGGATGGGGTGTTTGGCTCTACCTTGAAGGCATTGAGGCAGGCGTCGGCCGCTTTGTCGATGGAACCGTTCAGAACTTCTTTGGGCAGATGAATGTCGTGAACCAGTGCATCGACATCGAGGGTGCTGCTTTCTTCGTCGAGTTCTTCGTCTGCATATCTCCAACGCTGCTGCACCTTGGCTTGGTGGAGGTCCATCTTCATGACGGCTACCTCTGGTGCAGGCAGGAGGCGTGAGGTGAACGCCCGGTCCTGGAAGTAGCGGATCTTTTCGCCGAGGATGGGTTTGCAGTTCTCGCAGATCACCACCAGCCGCTCGGTACCCAGTTCCTTGAACTCTTGCGGCAACAGCAGAGATCGTCGCTGCTCGCTTTCGTTGCGGCTGATGGTGCTGTGACCTTGTCCGCTGAAGGAGCGGCTGCGCCCCCGGGACATGACGCGCTCCGTGAAGTGGCCCAGCATGGCGCTGTATTCGTCGGCATCGCGCTGCTCGCGCGGGGCGAACAGGATCTGCAGGCCGTGGTTGGTGGCGAAGGTGCGGGCTTCCTTGTCGCCATAGACCGCGTCCAGCTGCGACATGGCCTGCACCACGGTCAGCAGGCGCAGGTTGTAGCCGGCCAGGAAGGCTGCGGAGTGGGTGATGATCCCGACCCGGCCCATGGCGGTGAACTCGTCGTTGACCAGTAGGCACTGGTACTTGAGCGACGGGTCGTGCTCCGGTAGGTGCTGCGTGTTGAGGCTGACGAGCTGGGAAAAGAACAGGGTGAGCAGCGGCCGGGCATTGGCCAGGCGGTGAGGCGGGATGCGCACATAGACCGACATGCGCTGGCGGCGCAACTGGCTCAGGTCGAAGTCGTCGGCGCTGGTGGCGGCATCGACCACCGCATCCGCAAAGATCGTCAGTGGTGCATGGAACGTAGCCACCACGCTGGACAAGGTGTTTTCCGAATTGCACAGCAGGCGCTGCAGGGCATCCAGGCATTCATCAGTGAACGGCTTGCCGGCTTCCTTGCGCTGCTCGATCAGGCCGCTGAGATGTTCTTTCAAGGGGCGCCCTTGCCCAGAAGACTGCCGCAGCATTTCGCCCACCGTGCGGGGCAACTCAGGCGTTTCCAGCAACAGCAGGCCCAGACCGAGGAAGAGGTTGCGGGCTTGGTCGTTGAAGAAGGCTTCGGACGAGGTGCCGCTGCCGTCGTTGGGGTAGAAGACCTGGCCGATGCCCAACAGGTCACCGACGCGGTGCAGGGGGCTGGTGCGAACCGCGGTGAGCGGGTTCCAGCGGTGGCTGCGGGCTTCTTCGTCGAAAGGTGAGAAGGCGTAGACCGCCTGATGGTGCTTCGCCCTGTAGCCTGCGGTGATCGCGTGGTTCTCGCCTTTGATGTCGAGCACGACCACCGAATCCGGCCAGTTCAGCAGGTTGGGCACCACCACACCGACGCCCTTGCCACTGCGGGTGGGGGCGGACAGCATTACGGAGAGCTGACCGGGCAGAGCCAGGAAGTGACCATGGAAGCGGCCGACCAGGATGCTCGGGGTGTTGGTTTGCTGATCGGTCAGCAGCAGTCCGGCGCGCTTGACTTCAGCGGTGGAGGCGAAGCGGGCATCGCCATGCAAGGCGCGGCGCGGGCGGCTGGCGGCGTACATGGCGCCCGGAAAAACGATCAGCGTGACAAAGCCAGCCATGCCGATGGCCGTGACCATCCGCCGCCGAAGCACTGGCACATCGGCATACAGCTGCCAATAGCCCAGGATGCTGTCCCAGCCCGCAAGCTTGGGGTTTGCCTTGCTGAAGACCAGGAACAGCACGGCCGACAGGTACAGGGCCGCGAACACCAGTGCAGCGAACCCGAAGAGCATGAACACGCTGGCCGCCACCTTCCGAGCAGTTGGCCAGGACGCCATGGGCAGGGCCAAGGACGCGCTCATGTCTGCGCCCCGTCAAACAGGCTGGCTTGAGCATCGGGTGCGTTGCCAGAATGGTTGTCGTCGGAGGCGAAACGCCTGCGGCGCGGCTCGTAGGCGATCTCGGAGATGAAGCGCCCACGTTCGTCGCGCCCGAACTGCACGATGACGTCGATCACGATGCCCAGTAGGCCTTTGATCTCGTCCAGGCGCAGACCACCGCCGGCGCTGCTCTCGCGGATCATGAGCGACATCTGTTCCAGTGCCAGAGCACAGCTGCCGGCGTGCACGCTGGTGATGCTGCCGGGGTGACCGGAAGCGGCCAGGCGGATGAAAGAGAAGCACTCTTCGCCGCGCAACTCGGCCAGGAAGATGCGATCGGGCTTCATGCGCAGGCAGGCTTCCAGCAGCGACTTGGCCGTGACGCGTGCTGTGCCCTGTGCGTCCTTGCTGTAATACAGGTGCACCACGTTCGGGTGGTTGGGCAGGGTGAGTTCTGCCGTGTCCTGGATGGTGATCAGGCGCTCGTGGTGCGGCACTTCCTCCACCAGGCCTTTCATGAAGGTGGTCTTGCCAGATCCGGTCTTGCCGCTGACCACGATGGTCTGGTGCTTCTGCACTGCGAGCCGCAGAAACTCCGCATAACGACCAGCCGATTTCAACGCGAGCAGCTGCTTTTCAAAAGGCTGAAGGCCGTCGTCATCGTCACCCATTTCAGCGCGTTCATCGATTCGATTGAAGAGGCCGTCGCTTTCGAAGTCGTCCAACCGCTTGATCAGCTCCGATGGCTTGCGCACCGTGATGGACACAGTGCCGCGCGTCACGGCTGGAGGAATGACGAACTGGATGCGCTCCCCGCTGGGCAGCGTGGCCGACAGCAGGGGGCGTTCCTGGTTGATCTGCTGGTCGCAGTAGGTGGCCACGGCTGTGGCCAGCGACAGGCAGCGTTCTTGCGTCATGTTGGGCGCGTCTACCTGCTGCCAGCCCTGCACGGTTTCCACCTGCAGCACGCAGGGGCGGTTCACGCAGACCTCCAGCACACCCGGAGCATCCAGCTGTTCGCGCAGCGGCCGCAGGAACTCGACCACCGAGGTCGCGTCGCCACACCAGCCGTCTGGCTGGGCGTCTTCGGTGAAGAGCAGGGCGTTCATCGTTCGACCGGCTGCAGTGCGTAGACCGATGAGAAGTCCACGTCGCGGGCCACGTAGATGCCGACGATGCCGCCCTGGTTCTGGTAGATCAGCGGCGGGATGTTGATGGTGCTGTCCAGCACCTTCTCGGCCAGCTTGCTGGTGTTCTCGGTGGTGGAGGGCAGGACGATGGTGTCTGCGTCGCGGTCCTGCATCTGGTTCTGGATGACCAGCTTGACCGCGTCGTCGATCAGGGAAAGCAGCATGGCGGCGCCAATGCGATCGCCCCATCGGTTGTCCACATGGCCGTCGATGCCCGACTCGCCCAATTGCCCCGTGCCGGGCGACTCAACGTCCACCGTGACGCCATTCGGCGTACGGATGCGGGTCCACAACACAGGAATGCGAACCGTGCCGGGCCGTACCGACGCGATGCGGTATTCGCCGTCCAGGTGCGATCCGCGCTCGATCAGCAGCACCCTGCCGTTGTCGCTGTACACGTCGCGCTGCACCTGGCAGCCGACCAGGCCGGAGGTGGCGCTAATGACTCGGGTCTTGAGTGCACAGGTGAAAGCTGTGCCCTTGGGCAGGGTGAGGCTGCGGTCGCCCAGCGTGGTGGCTTTCACCCGGGGTGTGGCGGAGCCCTGCAAGTCGCCGCCGAACAGGCTGGCCGCCGCAGTACGAAGGCTAGGTCCGGTGTCAGGTGACGGCGTTGATTCCGCACCTGAGCTTCCCAGACCTCCTGGAACGGTATTGCCCTGGGTCAGGTTGTCCAGAAGCCCTTGCAGTCGGCGCTGGTAGTCCTGCAGTTGCTTGGACGTGGTCGCCGCTGGATCGTTGGACGATTGCGTGGTGTCACCGTTGGCGCCAGCGACGCCGCCCGGGCGGGACGACACCACCAGCACTGGTGCGTCGTCCGGCGAAAGGGCCTTTGGTCCCGACGGTGTGGCCGTGCCTGTGTTCCGCAACCCGATGGGGTCGGCCGCTTCTGCGGGTGTTGGAATCAACGCAGGCACACGAGGCGTCACAGGCTGTGTCATGTCCAGCTGGCGGGTGCCAGTGCCCGCGGCCGAGGGGCGGTCTCTCAGCAACGACTTGTCTTTGTCTGCATCGCTGTTGTGGTCGATGAAGCGGTACAAATACAGGCCGCTCATGCCTGCGACCATGGTCACCACCAGGCCGATGACCGAGATGTTCTTCCAGGACAGGTTGAGGGGCTGGCGGCGGGCCACGTTGGGAATACCCGCTTCGCCAGGCAGGGGGCTGATGGTGTTGCCGCTGTCCTGCGGCGATGGATCGTCGTTTGGCGCCGACGAACCCATGGGTAGTTCAGTCATGGCTTTGCTCCCGTGCTGGAGGGTGAATGGGAGGGATCGGTCTTCAACAACCGCTGCACACCGGGCACGGTGGTGGAACCTTTGGCCGGCGATCCCTCCAGATCAAATGCTTCGTTCCAGATGCCCACCACGGCCAACCCCGCCCGCAGCATCAGGCGGCGGCTGACACGGTCCACCACCAGCATGTCGTCCTCCATGCGGGCGTTGACCAGGGTCTCGCTGCCGTCGCCCAGCACATGGAAGACGGCGGGCACCTCGCGGTTGCCTGGGAAGCGCAGGTAGGTGAACCGACCGTCGTCGTAGACCAGTGTGGGAACGATGTCTACCGAACCGGCACCTTCGGCCAGCGCGTACTGGGTGTTGAGCACGGCTGGCTTGGCCGCCAGACGCTCCGCCACGATCTGCTGGGCCGTCGGTGGGGGCGGGATCGGCGGCAGGCTCGCCAGCGCGGCTAGTTCCCTCTGCGCCGGACTGGGCGAGGCGGCGGCGGGTTTGGGGGACCGGATGGACAGGCGATAGACAGGTGTCTGTCGGTCACTGTCCGAAAGGACCACGAAGCGCAGCGTGTGTGAGCGTCGGTCGGTGATGACCGCGAGGTTGTTGGGTGCATCGGCCGCGCTCTTGGCCTTGACGTACAGGTGGCGCCCGCCCGGCTGGGCGGCCACGCACCACGCGGCATCGGGCTTGCTGCAATCACCGCCCTGGCCCACGGCCACTTCGGTGATGACCTCGCCCTTGTCGAACTCCACCAGTGTCACCATGCCGCGTTTGACCGGAACGGTGATCACCGCGTCGGCGTCATAGACGACCTCGCGCAGGCGCGGATCGGATTTGTCTGTGGGCTGCGCCGCCGAGGCATGCAGAGGAGTCAGGGTCAATGAGACCAGCACCATGGGAAGTACCAGAAGGTTCATGGCTTCACTCCCGTGGTTTGTGTGTTGATCTCGGGGTCTGAGCGGTAGGCCGTGACCACGAAGCCAAACGGGTTCTCCAACCGGTCCGACTCTTTGGCCAGCACCTTGGGCTGGTACTGGTAGACCACACTGGCCACGTGCCGGGTGGTCACGTCCGGCAGGTTGCGGTCGGTCATGCGGACGGCCTTGTCGTAGGTGACGGTGGCGTCGCTCTGGTTACCGCTGCGGCCCGATGCGCGCAGCCTCACACCAACGATGTTGATCCGCCACTCTTCGGTGGAGCCCACTTTCTTCTGCAGTGCCACATCGCCCTCGAACTGCCGGTTGTATTCCGCGAAGACGGCGGGCACCGCCATGCGGGCCACCTGGTCAAAGTCCCGCTGCAGGAACATCCAGCTGTAGGCCTCGCGGGAACGCACAAAGGTGGCCAGGTTGTGCTTGTCCAGCGCCTCCATGGCGGGAATGGTTTCTTCGCTCAGGCGCTGCTGGATGGTCGTTTCACCGGTGACCCGGTCCACCACGATGGGGATCTCCACCACCTTGCGAAGCGGCCCCTGAACGAAAACGGCGGCGATGCCGATCAGGCCAATCGCCAGACCGGCAGCAGCAGCCGCCCAGGCCCGGCGCTCGGAGCGCTCCAGCATCAAGGCGCGGTCGATTTCCCAGTCCCGGTTGGCTTGAAGCGATGTTGCTTCGGGCGCCGGAGGGGGCGTTTTGGGCCGTTTCGGCCATGCGGCGGCCTCACCTGACATCAGGATGGCACTCATGGGGGACTCCGGTGGGGTGGTGGTTACGGCAGGAAGTCGGAGACCTTGCCGGTCCGGCCCAGCATCTGGTACTGGCGCTCGCGCTCACGGGATCGGGCGATGCGCTCCTCGCTGTCGGCCATGCCTTGCAGCATCTGGATTTGCGAGGACTCGTGTGCCAACAGGGCGTTTTCAGCGCCAATACGGGCCTGAATCTCTTGCACTGACTTCTGGTCGGTGGTGGCGTTAATCTGGGTCATCAGCGACTGGATCTGGTCCAGCCGCTGGGCGGCCGACTTCATGGCGTCCTGCAACAGCCCCTTTTGCTGGTAAGGCTGCGCCAGGGTGGCCTGGCACTCGGTACGCGCATCGCCGGTTCGGTCCATGCAGTTGTAGAGCATCCCAACATCGCGCAGCACCTTGGCCGTGGCGTTGAGGCCGCTGTAGCCCGAGGTGTTGATGGCGTTGAGGTAGGTGTAGGCCTCGGCCGGGATGTAGTTCTTGAGCAGCGGGTTGTTGAATACGTCGCCCAGGCTCCGCATGCCGTTGATGCTGTCGATCTGGGTCTGCAGATGTTTGATCTGCTGGATCTGGTTGTTGATCTGCGTGATGTCGTTGACCACCTGCTGCACCGCCTGAAACAGGTTGGCAACATCGATCACGGGAATGCCACCGGCCCGCGCGTGGCTGGCACCCAGAGAAATCGGCTATTCGTAAAAGTGGGTTGAAACGGGATCAAAGCTCTCCTGCCTCGATCATGCGGATGAGTGTTGAAATGTCCGCTCCGTAGTTCTTGGGCGGCGGTGGTGCCTTGTGTTGGTCAG
>NZ_JACBGE010000015.1 GCF_021401345.1 Hydrogenophaga sp. NFH-34 | reverse complement strand
GGCTGACCAACACAAGGCACCACCGCCGCCCAAGAACTACGGAGCGGACATTTCAACACTCATCCGCATGATCGAGGCAGGAGAGCTTTGATCCCGTTTCAACCCACTTTTACGAATAGCCGAAATTTCAGGCCCCGGGCCTGCCCTTGCCGGAAGCGGCGGTAGATCACCTCGGCCTCGCGGATCTCCTCCCAATCGGGCGCGGTGCGCACCGACATGTAACCCACCACGCCCCTCGCGCCGCACCGGCGTGGCGTTGGCCCGCACCCAGTAGTGGTCACCATCGGCGCGGCGGTTCTTGACCAGGGCCGACCAGGCATGGCCGGCGCGCAGCGTGTGCCACATGTCGGCAACTGCCTCGCGAGGCATGTCGGGATGGCGCACGAGGTTGTGCGGCTGCCCCAGCAATGGCGACCGCGAAAACCCGCTGGCCTCCAGGAAAGCCTCGTTGGCGTAGGTGACCCGGCTGTCCAGATCGGTGGTCGACAACAGGGTCACGCCGGGCATGAGCGGGTATTCGTGGCCGCTGACCGGCTCGTTGATGCGCATTGCGGAGTCTCCAGAACAGGACTTCCAGACACTCTCGGCCATCCGTGCCGGTCTCTGCAGGATTCCGGCCGGCTCTCGCATGAAAGACACGACCGCCAAGTGATGCACTTCGCACTTTGGAGCCCGGCAAATGCGGCAACCATGGCACCAGCCCCTGATACAGATCAAGGCAGCAACAGCCGGGAAGTAGTTGAATGGCGCCGGGTTCTGGCGGAAGCCGACTGCCTCGTGGAACCCGTAGCCACACATCCGCCATGTCCACCCGTCTGACTGTGCTCCCCTTCATGAACAGCTCGCCCCGCTGCCCGCTCTGCGCGGCCCGCAACATCTGCCTCGTCGGCCGACTTCCCGCCCCCAGCCAGGACCTGCTCACCAGCGCCGTCCGCGAAATCACTTTCGTCAAAGGCGATGTGCTGCTGCGCCAGGGCGTCGTGTCCCCATCGATCCGCACCGTCAAGCTCGGCACCCTGCTGGCGTCCCGCAACGGCCCCGACGGCGTGCAACGGCCCGTGGCGCTGCTCGGTCGTGGCCACGCCCTCGGCCAGCACGGCGTGTTTGGCCACGAAACACAGATGGACATGGTCGCGCTGACGCCGGGGCGCCTGTGCGAGCTGCGCATGGCCGATCTGCGGCGTCTGCAGGTGCTGGACATGGGCTTCCTGCAAGCCCTGCACGCGATCATGGTGCACACCTTCGGCCGCCTGGCCGACTGGGGCCAGGTGATGCGCATGCGGGGCCAGCAGCGCCAGTTGCTGGCGGCCCTGCGGCTGCTGGCCGATGAACAGGGCAACGGCATGGTGCGTCTGCCCAGCCAGCAGACGCTGGCCGAACTGCTCTCCACCTCCCGCGAGTCGGTGGCGCGCAACCTGCGCCAGCTCGAAGAAGACGGCGTGCTGCGCCGCATCGACCGCCGGCATTGCGAGCTCATCGAGCCCCAGCAGGCGGCCCGCGTCGCCTGAGACCGGGCGCCACACAGGGGCGTTGGCGCAAGCCGCAGGCTGCGCCTGATTACACTCGGGCAACCCCACCCGATCCATGACGCCGCAAGACTACGCCCAGCAGAAAGCCGCCGCCTCAGGCAGCAGCTTCTACTACGCCTTCCTGTTCCTGCCACCGCCCCGACGCGCCGCCATCACCGCGTTCTACGCCTTCTGCCGCGAAGTCGACGACGTGGTGGACGAGGTGCAGGACCTCGGCGTGGCCCAGGCCAAGCTGGCCTGGTGGCGGCAGGAAGTCGCCCAGGCGTTTGCCGGGCAGCCGAGCCATCCGGCCTTACAGGCCCTGATGCCGCACGTGCCGGCGTATGGCATCGAGGCCCGACACCTGCAGGCGGTGATCGACGGGTGCCAGATGGATCTGGACCAGAGCCGCTACCTGGACTACGCGGGCCTGCAGCGCTACTGCCATCTGGTGGCCGGCGTGGTGGGCGAGGTGGCCGCGCGCATCTTCGGTCAGACCGCCGTGGCCACCACCGAGTACGCCCACCGCCTGGGCCTGGCCTTCCAGCTCACCAACATCATCCGCGACGTGGGCGAGGACGCCACCCGCGGCCGCATCTACCTACCCGTGCAGGAGTTGCAGCGATTCGACGTGAAGGCCCACGAACTGCTCAAGCGCGGTGAGGCGCCGGGCAGTGACCGGACCGACTTCGAACGGCGTTTCCTGGCGCTGATGACCTTCCAGGTCGAACGGGCCCTTGGCCTCTACGACGAAGCCCTGGCCCTGTTGCCGGACGCCGACCGGCGCGCCCAGAAGCCCGGGCTGATGATGGCCAGCATCTACCGCACCCTGTTGCGCGAAATCGCGGCAGAACCGCTGCTGGTGCTCACCCGGCGGGTGAGCCTGACCCCGCTGCGCAAACTCTGGCTGGCCTGGAAGGTCCAGGCCCTGGGCCGGCTGTGAAAGCCGCGCCGCAGCCGGCCGTTGCCACCACGCCCCGCCCGCGCTTTCCGCGCGCTGCGCGGCCCCTGCAGGTGGCCGTGGTGGGTGCCGGCTGGGCGGGCATGGCCGCAGCGGTGTCGGCGGCCGAACGGGGCCATCACGTCACCGTCTACGAAGCCGGTCGCCTGCCTGGCGGGCGGGCCCGCAGCCTGCCGGTGAGCACGGACGAAGGCGCCGTGCTGCCGCTGGACAACGGCCAGCACATCCTGATCGGGGCCTATACCCGCACCCTGGCCCTGATGGCGCATGTGGGCGTCGCGCCCCAGGAACACCTGCTGGCCCTGCCGCTGGAGCTGCGCTTTCCCGATGGCAACGGCCTTCAAATGCCCGGCTGGGCCCGGGGCTGGCCCGCCCCGCTGGACGCGCTGGCCAGCATTGCCCATGCGCCGGGCTGGAGCGGCGGCGAGCGCCTGGCCTTGCTGGCGCGGGCGCTGCGTTGGCGCATGACCGGCTTTCAATGTGCAGACGACGACACCGTCGCCGATGTCTGCCGAGGTCTGCCTGATCGCGTGATCGACGAATTCATCCAGCCCCTGTGTGTTTCGGCGCTCAACCTGCCTGCCGCCCAAGCCAGCGGCACCGTGTTCCTGCGCGTGCTGAGCGATGCCATGACCGGGCGCGGCCATCCGCCCTGGTCGCCTTCCACGCTGCTGGTGCCGCGCACCGATCTCGGCACGCTCTTTCCGATGTCGGCCGTGCAGTGGCTGGCCCGGCACCACCGAGCCCGATTCGAACTGCACGCCGGCACGCGCGTGGTGGCCCTGCGCCCGAACGAGGGCGCCTGGGTCATCGAGACCCTGCACACCGGCCCCCTGGCCGAACGCCGTTTCGACCGCGTGATCTGGGCCACGGCCTGCGGCCCGGCCGCCCAGGCGCTGCGGGCGGTCGGCGTGGCCCTCGAAGGCCGCAGCGGTTCCCCCGCGCTGCAGGACGGCCTGCTGACCTGGGCCGAGCGGGCCAACGCGCTGGACTTCACCGCCATCACCACCGTCTACGCCCAGACCGATCCGGCATGGCGCCTGCCGCGGCCCATGCTGGCGCTGCGCAGCGAGCCCGAGTCGGCGCAAGACCCGGCCCAGTTCGTTTTCGACCGGGGCCAGTTGCAACCCGATGATCCGCGCCTGCGCGGCGTGCTCGCCTTCGTCGCCAGCGACAGCGAGGGCGACCGCGAACAGCTGGAAGCCCGCGTGCTGGACCAGGCCCGGCGCCAGCTCGGGTTGCAGGCACTGCGGCCCTTGCAGACGGTGGTGGAAAAGCGCGCCACCTTCGCCTGCACGCCGGGGCTGATCAGACCGCCAACCCAGGCCGCTCCGGGTCTGCTGATGGCGGGCGACTACATCGACGGCCCCTATCCCGCCACGCTCGAAGGGGCGGTGCGCAGCGGCCTGACCGCAGCATCGCGGCTCTGAACAGCCTCCTCTGCCGGCCAAGCCGGTCACCGAATCGGCCCCGATCCGCAGGATTCAGGAACTCCCCGGGACGAGGGCGTTCACACGGGATGTGTTCAACCGGAGCCCAGGAGATTCCAACGATGCCCGAGACCATCGCCACACCCCATCGCCACCCCCACCGGAATCCGCGCCGGCTCAGGCGTTCCCTGGCCGCACTGGCCCTGAGCCTGTGTGTGCCCGGCAGTCTGGTGCTGGCCCAGCCGCAGGCCAGCATGGTCAGCGTCAAGGTCGAGACGGCCAACATGCGGCAGGGCCCGGGCACCGGCACCGCCGTGCTCTGGCAACTGCACCACGGCTACCCGCTGCAGGTGGTCGATCGCCGCAACACCTGGATCAAGGTGCGCGACTTCGAAGGCGATGAAGGCTGGGTATCGCGGCGCCTGACCGGGCGCACCGCCCACCACGTGGTGAAGGTGCCCACCGCCAACCTGCGCGGTGGCCCTGGCACGGGCCACCGCATCGTGGGCAAGGCCGAATACGGGGAACTGCTCCGCACCCTGGAGCGCCGCGGCGACTGGGTGCACGTGCGGCGGGCCGACCAGCAAAAGGGCTGGATCGCCCGCCGTCTGCTCTGGGGCTGGTAAGCGCGCCGCCCTCAGGCGGGTGGCGCCCCACTGCCCGCCTCCGCCGGTGCCACCGGGTTGGGCGGCACGATGGCACCGATGATGTCGGACAGCGTCACCACGCCGAGATGGCGCCCCTTGCTGTTGACCACATTCGCCGCCTCGCGCCCTTCGGCGCTGAGCAGGCGCGCGGCCTCCTCGATCACCAGGCTGGCATCCACCTGCGGCCCTTCGACCGGCGCCCCCGTCTGCATCAGCGTGCGGCAACGGATGACGCGCCCGCGGTTGACGTCCTTGACGAAGTTGGCGATGTACTCGTCGGCCGGCTGCAGCACGATCTGCTGGCCCGTGCCCTGCTGCATCACCTCGCCGTCACGCAGGATGGCGATGCGGTCGCCCAGGCGCAGGGCTTCGTCCAGGTCGTGCGTGATGAACACGATGGTCTTGCCGATCTCCTGCTGGATATCCAGCAGCACGCTCTGCATGTCGGCCCGGATCAGCGGGTCGAGCGCAGAGAAGGCCTCGTCCATCAGCAGGATGGGCGCGTCGTTGGTCAGCGCCCGCGCCAGGCCCACGCGCTGCTGCATGCCGCCCGAGAGCTGGTTGGGGTAGCTGTCCTCGTAGCCCTTGAGCCCCACACGCTCGATCCAGCGCAGCGCGTGTTCGCGCCGCTTCTTGCGCGCCACGCCTTGCACCTGCAAGCCGTACTCGGTGTTTTCGAGCACGGTGCAGTGCGGGAACAGCGCGAACTTCTGGAACACCATGGCGGTCTGCTCGCGGCGGAACTGCCGCAGCGCCGACGCGCCCATCTTGGCCACGTCAACTTCGCGGCCGTCGATGTCCACCAGCACCTCGCCGGCCGTGGGGTCGATGAGGCGGTTGATGTGGCGGATCAGCGTGCTCTTGCCCGAGCCCGACAGGCCCATCACCACCTGGATGCCACCGGCGGGCATGTCGATGTTGATGTCGCGCAGGCCCAGCACGTGGCCGTGCTGGTCGCGCAGTTCCTGCTTGCTCATGCCCTGCTGCACCAGCGGCAGGAACTTCTCGGGCGTGGCACCGAAGATCTTGTAGAGGTGCCGGATGCGCACACCGGTGGCGGACGGCGCCGCGGCCGCGGCCACCGCATTCGGGGTTTCAGCCATGTTTCACCTCCAGGTGTTTCTGCAGCCGCTTGCCATAGGCCTGCGACACACGGTCGAAGATGATGGCGATACCCACGATGGCCATGCCGTTGAGGATGCCCATGGTGAAGTACTGGTTCGAGATCGCCCGCAGCACCGGCTGGCCCAGCCCCTGCACACCGATCATGGCCGCGATCACCACCATGGCCAGCGACAGCATGATGGTCTGGTTCACGCCCGCCATGATGGTCGGCAGCGCCAGCGGCAGTTGCACCTGGCGCATCTTCTGCCAGGCCGACGAACCGAACGCATCGGCCGCTTCCAGCAGATCCTTGTCGACCAGCCGGATGCCCAGATTGGTGAAGCGGATCACCGGCGGAATGGCGTAGATCACCACGGCGATCAGCCCCGGCACGCGCCCGATCCCCAGCAGCATGACCACCGGAATCAGGTACACGAAACTGGGCATGGTCTGCATCACGTCCAGCACCGGGTTGACCATGCGCTGCAGCCGGTCGGAACGGCTCATGCCGATGCCCAGCGGCAGGCCGACGGCCAGCGCGACGACGGTGCACACGAAGATCATCGAAATGGTCTTCATGGTGTCGACCCACATACCGAAGTAGCCGATCATGAGCAGCGTCGCCACCGTCCCTACGACGATCTTCACGTTGCGCGAAGCCAGCCAGACGATCAGGGCGATGACCCCGATCACCACCGGCCACGGCGACTGCGTGAGCAGCCGTTCCGAGAACAGCAGGAACTCGCGCAGCGGCAGGAACAGTTGTTCCAGGGCTTCACCGTTCTGACGCGTGAACGTGCGGAAAGCGTCGTCCACGGTGCGCCGCAAGGCACTGAGGGCATCCGCCCCCATGGCGGGAAATTCCCGCAGCCAGTTCATGGGCGCGCCTCCGCTCAAAGGGCAGCCTTGACCTTGGCCGCCACTTCAGGCGAGACCCAGGTGCTCCAGATCGCTTCGTTGTTGCGCAGGAAGTGGCGGGCACCATCGTCCCCGGCGGCCTGGTTGTCGCTCATCCAGGCCAGCAGTTGGTTCACGGTGTCGTTGCCCCAGCTGCGCTTGGCCAGGTAGTCGTAGGCCGGGCCGCCCGCGTTCTTGAAGCGGTCGGTCACCACGGTGATGACTTCGGCACGCGGCCAGTCGGTCTTGGTCGGGTTGTCGCAGGCCTTGGCGTTGCAGTTGTCGAACGCCTCGCGGTCGAGCGGCACACCCGCGTCAAGCTTGACCATCTCGTACTTGCCCAGGATGGATGTGGGCGCCCAGTAGTAGCCCAGCCAGCCTTCCTTGCGCTCGTAGGCCTTGGCGATGGAGCCGTCGAGACCGGCGGCGGAACCGGTGTCCAGCAGCACGAAGTTCTTGTCCTTGGCGCCCCAGGCCTTGAAGGCGTTGTCGGTCGTGATCTGGCAGTTCCAGCCGGACGGACAGTTGTGCACCGCGCCCTTGCCCTTGGACTCGGGGGCCGGGAACAGATCGGGGCGCTTGAGTGCGTCGTCGATGGTCTTGAGGTCGGGGTTCGCGTCGGCCACGTACTTGGGAATCCACCAGCCTTCGACGCCACCGTCGGTCAGCGAATGGGCCGCGTAGTGCAGCTTGCCTTCCTTGACGGCGGCTTCCAGCGGTTCGCGCACCGCATTGATCCAGGCTTCAGGCGCCACGTCGGGCTGGCCTTTTTCCATCATCGAGGTCAGCGTGGGCATGGTGTCGCCCGGCACGATCTCGACCTCGCAGCCGAAGCCTTGCGACAGGATGATCTTGTCGATGCTGGCCAGCACTTCGGCCGACTGCCAGTTCATGCTGGCGACGGTGACCTTGCCGCAAGCCTGGGCCGTTTCGGCCGGTGCGGTAGCGGGGGTTTCATCGGCCTTCTGGCCGCAGGCGGCCAGCACGGCGGCCGAAATCAGGGTCAGGGAAATCAGGGAAAGGGATTGCATGCGTACTCCTCCGGGGTTCGTGTGGGTGAATTCCACCGACGCACAGCGCCACTGGATACGGACAAAACCGATCCAACGACCTGAGGAATGACGAAGAACGCTGCTGCAAACCAAGTGACCAGCCGCTCAACCAACAGGGCGTTGGGTTGGGCTTAGCCTGTCAAATATAGTTTTTTATCTAAATCTCACGCAAATACTGAGACTTTTCATATAACGATATCCGAGTGCCGAACTCGACTATGCCGGCGCCCGTTCAGAGCCCCAGGAGATCGCACAGCGCGAGCAGATCGGACACCGTGGCGTGCGGCGGCACCGGGCCGTGCGACCAGGCGTGCCCGGCCCGGTTGACCCACGCCAGTTGCATGCCCGCGTTGAGGGCCCCCACCCCGTCGAGCGCGGGGTCATCGCCCACGTGCAGCACGGCCGATGCAGGCACCCCCGCCGCGTCCGCTGCGGCCTGAAAGATGCGTGGGTCCGGTTTGCCGACACCGAAGCGGCGCGCCGTGACTTCACCCCGGAAGTACCCCCCGATGCCCACCCGGTGCACGTCGGCATTGCCGTTGGTGAGCGTCACCAGCGGGTAACGGGCGCTCAGCCGTTCCAGGGCCGGCAGCGCATCGGCATACAGATCGACGCGCTGGCGCTCGGCAAAAAACACCTCGAACGCCGGCTCGGCCAGCGCCGGGTCGTCGCCGGCACGCTGCAGCAGCCCCCGGATGGCTTCGCGGCGCATCGCGCTCAGGTCGTGCGCCAGTTCCGGGCGCTGGCGTTCGAGTTCGGCCCGCGCGGCGCGCAGGGCATCGGGCTGGACGCACAGGGCCGCGGTCGCTGGCGCGCGCTCGGCGAGCCAGGCACGCAGCACCTCGTCGGCCCGGGCGATGGCGGGCCAGATCGGCCAGAGCGTGTCGTCCAGATCGAGGGTGATGGCCTGGATGCGATCGGTATCCAGGCCCGAAATGGGCCGTGGCTGGGGGCTGGGAGCGTATGGGGTCATCATGGCTGCGGGAGAATAGCGCATGGCTTTTCGCACCGAACCCGCTCTCCCTGCCGGCCGCGCCGACGGCACGGCCGTCGTGCTGTGCAACCTCGGCACCCCCGACGAACCCACCGCCCCGGCGCTGCGCCGCTATCTGGCGGAATTCCTGGGCGACCACCGGGTGGTGGAAATCCCCAAGCTGCTGTGGTGGCCCATCCTGCACGGCATCATCCTGCGCACCCGGCCGGCCAAATCGGCCGCCAAGTACGCCACCGTCTGGATGCCCGAGGGCTCGCCCCTGAAGGTCTGGACCGACCGGCAGGCCAAGCTGCTGCAGGGCTACCTGGGCGAACGGGGCCACCGGATCACCGTGCGCTACGCCATGCGCTACGGCACGCCCGGCATCGGCGCGGTGCTCGATGAACTCAAGGCCCAGGGCGTGGGCCGGGTGCTGATCCTGCCGGCCTATCCCCAGTACAGCGGCACCACCACGGCGAGCGTGTTCGACGCCGTGGCGCAATGGGGCCTGGAGGTGCGCGCGCTGCCCGAACTGCGCTTCGTCAACCGCTACCCGGACGACCGGGGCTACATCGAGGCCCTGGCGCGCAGCGTCCTGCGGCACTGGCAGCAGAACGAAGCGGCCGATCACCTGGTGATGAGCTTCCATGGCCTGCCCGAGCGCAACCGCACGCTGGGCGATCCCTATGCCGACGAATGCCAGACCACCGCGCGGATGCTGGCCGGACGCCTGGGCCTGCCGCCCGAGCGCTACACCGTGACCTTCCAGTCGCGCTTCGGCAAGGCGGCCTGGCTGCAGCCGTACACCGAGCCCACCCTGGTGGCCCTGGCGCAGAAGGGACTGCGCAGCGTCGACGTGGTGTGCCCCGGCTTCACCAGCGACTGCATCGAGACGCTGGAAGAGATCAACCAGGAAGTGCGCGAGGCCTTCGTGCACGCGGGCGGCGAACGGTTCAGCTACATCCCCTGCCTGAACGACGACACCGACTGGATCCGGGCCCTGACCGACCTGACCGAGCGCCATCTGCAGGGCTGGCCGACGAAGGCCCCGGGCGGCCAGTAAGGCCCCTGGCCGGTCCCGCCACAGGCCCGACCCCGATCAGGTTCTGGTCAGGAACCCCGCCTTAAGCTGACTTCATGCCTTCCCCGCGGCGCCGACCCTGGCGCTGCGGGGGCACGGCTTCGTGGTCGCGCCGCTGGTCGCGGCTCCCGTCAACGGCGCGCTGGCGCCCGTTCTCCGATCCGCATGAAAACGACCCGAGACATTCACGATCTTCTGGGGGGCCTGCTCATGACCGCAGCAGGCCTGTTCTTTGCCCTCCATGGCCGCGACTACGAATTTGGCACCGCCGCCCGCATGGGCCCCGGCTACTTTCCGGTGGTGCTGGGCTGGGTGCTGGCCGTGCTCGGCCTGCTGGTGGCCCTGCCCGCCCTGTGGCGGCGGGGCACCGCGGTGCAGGTGCAGTGGAACAACCTGTTCTGGTGCGTGCTCAGCCTGATCGGTTTCGCGTTCATGCTGCACCTGCTGGGCGTGTTTGTGGCGGCCTTCCTCACCGCGCTGCTGTCGCTGGTGCCCTCGGCCATGCGCCTGCGCACACGCCTGACCGTGTGCACCGTGGTGGCCGTGCTCACCACGCTGATCTTCCCCATCGGCCTGCAGATGGTGCTGCCCATCTGGCCCTGGTCGGCCTGAACCCGAAGGAGTCCCCATGGAATTGCTTGGCAACCTCTGGCTCGGCCTGCAGGTCGCGGCCGAACCGGCCAACCTGCTGTACTGCTTCTTCGGCGTCTTCCTCGGCACGGTGGTCGGTGTGCTGCCCGGCATCGGCGCGCTGGCGGCGATCTCGCTGCTGCTGCCGGTGACCTACCACATCCCCCCGACCGCGGCCATCATCATGCTGGCCGGCGTGTACTACGGCGCGCAGTACGGCGGATCGACCGCCTCCATCCTGCTGAACCTGCCCGGCACCCCCTCTTCGGCGGTGACCTGCCTCGACGGCTATCCCATGGCCAAGAAAGGCAAGGCGGGGGTGGCGCTGTTCGTCACCACGATCGCGTCCCTGGTCGGCGCCATGTCCGGCCTGATCCTGCTGACGCTGTTCTCGCCGGTCATTGCGGAGATCGGCCTCGAGTTCGGCCCGGCCGAGTTCTGCGCCATGATGGTGCTCGGGCTGGTGGCCGCCTCGTCCATGAGTTCGGGTTCCGCCGTGAAGGGCCTGGCGGTGATGGTCTTCGGGCTGCTGCTGGGCATGGTGGGCACCGACGTCAACAGCGGCATCTCGCGCTACGCCTTCGATGTGCCGGAACTGATGGATGGCATCAACCTCGTCGCGCTGGCCATGGGCCTGTTCGGCGTCGCCGAAGTGATCCGCTGCATCAATTCGGCCGATGCCAACCGCCAGCCCGAAAAGGTCTCGCTGCGGTCCATGGCGCCGGACCGGGCCGAGTTCAAGGCCACGGTGAAGCCCATGGTTCGCGGCTCCGCACTGGGCGCGGCGCTGGGTGCCCTGCCCGGCGTGGGCCCCTCCATCGCGGCCTTCATGGCCTACGCCATCGAAAAGAAGGTCGCCAAGGATCCGAGCCGCTTCGGCCAGGGCGCCATCGAAGGCATCTCGGCCCCCGAGTCGGCCAACAACGCCGCCGCGCAGACGGCCTTCGTGCCTTCGTTGTCACTGGGCATTCCGGGCGATGCGGTCATGGCCGTGATGCTGGGCGCGCTGATCATCCACGGCATCCAGCCCGGGCCGATGCTGATCACCGAACAGCCCAACCTGTTCTGGGGCCTGGTGGTGAGCTTCGCCATCGGCAACATCATGCTGGTCATCCTGAACCTGCCGACGATCGGGCTGTGGGTGGCTCTGCTGCGCATCCCGTTCTCGTGGATGTACCCGGCCATCCTGGTGTTCGTGGCGCTGGGCGTGTACAGCGTCAACAACAACACCTTCGACATCTACATGGTCGCCGCCCTGGGGATCATGGGTTACGCCCTGATGGTGCTGAAGTTCGAACCCGCGCCGCTGCTGCTGGGCTACATCCTCGGCCCCATGCTGGAGGAATACCTGCGCCGCGCCCTGCTGATTTCGCGTGGCGATCCCATGATCTTCATCGAGCGCCCGATCAGCGCCACGCTGCTGGGGCTGACCTCGGTCCTGCTGCTGTGGGCCATCTGGAGCACCCTGCGCCAAAGCCTGCGCGCGAAGGAAGCCCTCGACGACGCCCGGCTGTCCCGGTCCTGAGCCTTGCCCACCCCGCCTTCTGCTAGCCTTCCGGGCATGCGAATCCTGCTGGTCGAAGACGATGCCGTGCTGCGCGAGGTCATCGCCCGCAGCCTGACCGACGCGGGGCACCGCGTCGACCCGGTCGGCACCCTGCACGAGGCGGGCCATCTCTGGCGCGTCCAGCCTTTCGACGCGGTGCTGCTCGATCTGAACCTGCCACAGCATGCCCGCCCCGACAGCCCGCTGGGCAACGGTCTGCAGTTGCTGCGCGAGGCCCGCGCGCGCGGCGACCGCACGCCCGTGCTGGTGCTCACCGCGCGCAACCGCACGGAAGAGCGCATCACCGGGCTCGACAGCGGCGCCGACGACTACCTGGGCAAGCCCTTCGATCTGGCCGAGGTCGAAGCCCGCCTGCGCGCCCTGGTGCGCCGCGCCATCGGCAGCGACGACCTGGCGCGCCTCGGCGCGCTGCAACTGGACCGGCGGGCCCGGCGGTTTTCGGTGGCGGACGCGCCGCTCGACCTGCCCGCGCGCGAGTTCGAGGTGCTCTGGGAACTGATGAGCCCACCGGGCCATGCCGTCAGCAAACGGCAGCTCTCCGACAAGCTCTCCGGCTTCGACGAAGCCCTGGGTGACAACGCGCTGGAGGCCTTCATCTCGCGCCTGCGCAAGAAGCTGGCGGGCAGCGGTGCGTCGATCCGCACGCTGCGCGGCATCGGCTACCTGCTGGAGCCGGAAAATTGACCGCCGACCCGCGCCCCGCCCCAGCGCTGCCTCCCTCGCTGCGCGTGCGCATGCTGCGGCACGTGATGCTGCCCCTGGTGCTCACCTGGCTGGTGGGCACGGTGGCCACGCTCGGGGTCGCCAGCCATTTCACCGAGCAGGCTTTCGACCGCGCCCTGGTCGACGACGCCTACTCGATCGCCTCCTACGTCCAGGCCGGCCCCGACGGCGCCGTGGGCCTGCAACTGACCGAAAGCGAACTCCGCGCCGCGCTGTTCGACCAGGCCGAGGCCGTGCACTTCACCGTGCTGCGACCCGACGGTACCCGGCTGGCGGGCACCCCGCTGCCGCCCACCCCCTGGCCCGACAGCGATCAGCGCTTCCGCTACAGCAACATCGTCTACCACGGGCTGCCGGTGCGTGCCGTGACACTGCGCCACGAAGTGCTGGGTGACCCTTTCCATGTGGTGATGGCACACACCACCTATGTGCGCGCGGCCCTGGTCCAGCGCATGCTGCTGTTCGGCGCCCTGCCCCTGCTGCTGATGCTGAGCCTGCTGGCCTTCTGGTTGTGGCGCCGCATCGAGCGCGATCTGGCTCCGCTGGGCCGGCTGCAGGCGGCCCTGGCGGACCGGGATGCCCAAGACCTGACACCGGTGGCCATCACCCCGTCCACCCGCGAAATCGCCGCCGTGGGCCAGGCGGTCAATGCCTTGTTCGACCGGCTGGGCCGCAGCGTGCGCACGCAGCGCGAATTCATTGGCAACGTGGCCCACGAGTTGCGCACGCCGCTGGCACGCATCCGTGCGCTGGCCGACTACGGCCTGGCCCACCCCGAAGCGGCCGAGGCGCGACAGCCGTTGCAGCAGATCGCCGACAGCGCCGAGCGCACCGGGCGCCTGGTCAACCAGTTGCTCGACCTGGCCGCAGCCGACGAGGCCGAAGTCGTGCTGCAGAAAGAGCGCGTCTCGCTCACGCACTTCATCGGCCAGGCGGTGCTGCGCCACCTGGACACGGCCGATGCGCGCGGTGTCGACCTCGGCGCGCGCGGGCTGGAGGGACGCATGGACGACGTCGTGGTCTGGGCCGACCCCGCCATGATCGAAGGCATCCTCGACAACCTGATCGACAACGCCATGCGCTACGGCGGCCGCACGATCACGGTCGAACTGGCGACAGAGGACGGCGCACGCCGTTGCGTGCTGTCGGTGGTGGACGATGGCCCCGGCATCGCCGAACCCCTGCGCCGCAACCTCATGCAGCGCTGGAGCCAGGGCCGCGAGGGCGAACTGCTCGGCCAGGGCAGCGGTCTGGGTCTCTACATCGTGGCCCGCTACGCCGGCCTGCTGGGTTCGTCGCTGCAACTGGACAGCGCCGACCACGACCGGGGCCTGCGCGCCAGCGTGGCGTTGCCGCTGGCGTAAGGCCTGCCCACAGAACCGCCGCACATTTCAAAATAGGTGTGAACAGGCCCCAACCCCCGCCCGGGCGGGCGCGGCTCAGTGCCCCGAAAGGAAGCGCTGCACCAGCTCCATCTGGTCGGGCACGTTCAGCGCCGGCGCGTGGCCGCAGTCGGCGATGGTGACCACCAGCGCACGCGGTCCGCGGTCGCGCATGGCTTCGGCGGTGTCGGCCAGCAGCAGGTCCGAATCCACGCCGCGCAGGCAGAGCACTGGCACCTCGATGCGGTCGTACACCGGCCACAGGGCGTAGTCCTGCGGGTGGTGCGTGAACTGCTGGGCCATGGCCGGGTCGTAATGCGGCGTCACGCGGCCGTCGGGCAGGCGGCGGGTCGAGCTTTCGGTCAGCAGCCGCCACTGCGCGTCGGACAGGTAACCGTAGGGCTTGTAGACCGTGCGGAAGTACTGCTCCAGCTCGCTCACGGTATCGAACGCCGCCGGGCTGCCCGCGTAGGTGCGGATGCGTTCAACGGCGGGCGCAGCCAGTTCGGGGCCGATGTCGTTGAGCACCAGGCGCTGGATGCGCCCGCGCAGCGGGCCGTCGGCACAGACCATGCCGATGGCACCGCCCATCGAGGTGCCCACCCACTGGAAATCCGCCAGGCCGAGCTGGTCGACCAGCGAGCGCGCCAGCCGGGCGTAAAAAGCCAGGCAGTATTCGGCCAGCGGCTCCGGGCTCCACTGCGACAGCCCCCGGCCGATGGTGTCCGGGCAGACGACGCGCCAGCCCTGCGCCGCCAGGTGCGCGGCCAGTGGGTCCATGTCGCGCCCGGTCCGGGCCAGGCCGTGCCAGGCGACCACCGTGCCGCGATCGGGCGTGCCGGGGGCGGGTGACCAGTCCATGAAATGGATCTCGCGCCCTTCGCAGGCGAGGTAACGCGACTGGGGAATCACGGGCGAGGGGTTCATTGCAGGCCTTTCACGCGCGCCAGCACCGCGCGCTCGCGGAGCTTGCCGACGATGCCGGTGGGAAAGTAGTACACGGAGAGCACGAACAGCAGGCCGAGCCAGAGCAGCCAGCGGTCGGGTGTGAGCAACGCGGGCAGCAGCGGCACCCCGGCCACCGCGTCACCGGCCACGCGCAGCAGGTCCTGCAGATAGCTTTGCGCCAGCAGGAACAGCACGCTGCCGATGATGGCGCCGTAGAGCGTGCCCATGCCGCCGATCACGACGATGAGCAGGATGTCGAGCATGATCTCGAACGACAGCGAGGTGTCCGGCCCGTTGTAGCGCAGCCAGAGCGCCAGCAGGCAGCCAGCGAGCGTGGCGAACGCTGCCGAGATGACGTTGGACAGCGTGCGGTAGACCACCGTGCGGTAGCCCAGCGCCTCGGCCCGGAAGTCGTTTTCGCGGATCGCCTGCAAGACGCGGCCGAAGGGCGAGTTGACGATGCGCAGCATCACCAGGAACATGCCCGTGACCACCACGAACAGCAGGTAGTAGGTGATGAGCCGGCCGTTGAGCGCGACGTCACCGAACGGGCCGGCAAAGTCGTCCTCGCTGAGCGAGAAACCGGGCGTCAGCAGCTCGGGCACGCTGAAGCTCAGGCCGTCCTCGCCGCCGGTGAAGTCCGACAGCTGCGACGCCAGCGTGAGAAAGGCCGAGGCCACGGCCAGCGTGATCATGGCGAAGAAGATGGCCTTCACGCGCAGCGAGAACAGCCCGATCACCAGCGACAGCAGCAGCGACACCACCAGGGCGCACAGCACCCCCAGCAGCAGTGCCGACCACGAAGGCTCTTCCACCGCCGACAGCGCGATCGCCACGCCGTAGGCACCGATGCCGAAGAACATGGTGTGCGCGAAGCTCACGATGCCGGTGTAGCCCAGCAGCAGATCGAAGCTCACCACCAGCGCGATGAAGACCAGCACCTTGGCCGCCACGTTGAGCGCCTTGACGCCGGGGAACAGGAAAGGCGCGAAGGCCAGCCCCAGCACCAGCAGGATCAGCACCGCCGCCAGCACGCGGCTGCGCGGCAAGTCATGGGAAAGCAGTCGGGTCAGCATGAAGAAACCCCATTCAAGTTCAGTAGGCCCATCGCACACAGCGCAGGCACGCAACGTCCAGTTGCAGCCGTGGAACCGGCTCCGCCGTGCCACAGGCTGCGCCCCTGGGGGGTGACGCAGAAGGCGGCGCGGGGGGTCATCGGTTCGTCACCGGGTAGACGCCCTGCGGCCGCCACAGCAGGATCGCCACCATCAGCGCGATGTTGGAAAACAGCGCCACCTTGGGCACCAGAAAGCCGGTGTAGTTGGCCATCAGGCCCACCAGCAATGCCCCGATCAGCGCGCCCAGCGTGGAGCCCAGGCCGCCGATGATGATGACGATGAAGATCAGCACGTTGACCTGTGCGCCCATCTGCGGCACCACGTTCTGCTGGTACAGCCCCCACATCACGCCGCCCAGGCCGGCCAGCGCGCTGCCGACCACGAACACGCCCACGAACAGGCGCTGGATGCGGTAGCCCAGCGACTCCACCATTTCGCGGTCCTGCACGCCGGCGCGGATCAGCAGGCCGACCTTGGTGCGGTTGAGCACCCAGACCATGACCGCGAACACCGCCAGGCCCACCAGCACCGCCAGCACGCGGTACTTCTCGACCGCCGCGTCGCCCAGCAGGAACGAGCCGCGCAGTGCTTCGGGCAGCGGCAGCGGGCGCTGCTCGGGGCCCCAGATCACCTTGATCAGCTCCTCGCCGATGATCATGCCGCCCATGGTGATGAGGATCTGCTTCAGATGCTGGCCGTACACCGGGCGCACGATGAAGCGCTCGAACGCCAGCCCCAGCGCACCGGCCACGGCCATCGCCGCCAGCATCGCCGGCACCAGCGCGGCCAGGTTGAGCCAGAAGTTCTGCGCCGACACCCAGTCGGCCATGCCGCCCATGACGGTGACCGCCATGAAGGCGCCCAGCGCGATGAACACGCCGTGGCCGAAATTGAGCACGTCCATCAGACCGAACACCAGCGTCAGGCCCGAGGCGATGATGAAGACGATCAGCCCCATCGCCAGACCGGCGACGGTCAGTGTCAGCCAGGTCGAGGGGCTGCCCACCAAAGGCAGTGCCAGCAACGCCAGCACCGGCACCAGGGCCAGGGGTTTCCAGTCGAGATCGAGTTTGTTCATGAGGTCTCCCGCCGGGCCGCCCCAAGGGAGGCCTGCGCCCCCTCGGGGGGCAGCGAATACACACAGTGATGAGCGTGGGGGTTCATATGCGCGCCTCCCGCCGGGCCGCCCCAAGGGAGGCCTGCGCCCCCCCGGGGGGCAGCGAATACACACAGTGATGAGCGTGGGGGTTCATTGATGCGCTCCCAGTGACAGCCCCAGCAGCTTGGCCTGCAGCGCCTCGTCTTCGGCCAGCTCGGCCATGGCGCCGCTGTGCACGACCTGGCCGTCGTCCATCACGGCCACGCTGTCGCCCAGCTGGCGGGCGAAATTGAAGTTCTGCTCGACCAGCAGGATGGTGGTCTGCGCGGCCTTGAGCTCCCGGAAGGCCGCGATCATGTTCTGGATGATGGCCGGCGCCAGGCCCTTGCTGGGCTCGTCGATCAGCAGCAGTTGGCGCGGCTCCACGATGGCGCGCGAGACCGCCAGCATTTGCTTTTGCCCGCCCGAGAGCTTGCCCGCCGGGTGGTTCCAGAACTTCTTCATGGCCGGGAACAGGCCGAAGATCCATTCGAGCCGCGTGGTGTCGATGTCGTCCACGGTGCGTGCGCCGCGCGCGGCCAGCACCATGTTTTCCTTGACGCTGAGGTCGGCGAAGATGCCCATGTTCTCGGGCACGTAGGCCACGCCGGCGCGCGCGATATCGGGCGTGGGGCGCTGTGTGATGTCCTGCCCGGCCAGCGTCACCGAACCCTGGCTGGCGTGCCACAAGCCCATGATCGTGCGCAGCGTGGTGGTCTTGCCCGCGCCGTTGCGGCCCAGCAGCATGGTGAGCTGGTTGGCCGGCACCACGAGGTCCACGCCATGCAGGATGTGGTATGCGCCGATGTGGGTATGCACCCCTTCGAGTTTCAGCAATGCTTCACTCATACGGCCTCCGTTTCTTCCGGGTTCACGCCCAGGTAGGCCTGCTGCACCACGGGCGAGGCGATCACGGCCTCGGGTTCGCCGTCGGCCACCAGCTCGCCGTTGTGCAGCACGATGATGCGATCGGAGAGTTCGCGCACCACGTCCATCTTGTGCTCGACCAGCAGGATGGTCTTGCTCGGGTCCTGCTTGAGCTGGCGGATCAGGTTCAGGATCACCGGCACCTCGTCCACGCTCATGCCGGCCGTGGGCTCGTCGAACATGAACACCTGCGGCTCCAGCGCCATGAGGATGCCCACCTCCAGCTTGCGCTGGTCGCCGTGCGGTAGGCTGGCCGCGCTGGCGTCGCGCTTGTCGGCCAGCGCCACGGTTTCCAGAATGGCCTCGGCCTTTTGCAGCAGGTCGCGCCGGTCGCTCCAGATGCGGAAAAAGTCCAGCCCGGCGCCGGCCTTGGCCTGCACGGCCAGGCGCACGTTTTCCAGCACCGTGAGCTGCGGGAACAGGTTGGTGAGCTGGAAGGCCCGGCCCAGACCGGCACGCGTGCGCTGCGGCGCGCCCAGGGCCGTGAGGTCTTGCCCGTTGAGCACGACGCGACCGGCAGTGGCCTTGATCTGCCCCGAGATGAGGTTGAAGTAGGTCGTCTTGCCGGCGCCGTTGGGGCCGACGATGGCGGTCAGCGTGCCCGGCCGAAAGGCGCAGGACACAGCGTTCACCGCCACGTGGCCGCCGAAGCGGACCGTGAGACCGGAAGTTTCAAGCATGGAGTCTCCAGGCACTGCCGCCCAACGGCGCAGCGCAAGTGCGCAAGCGGTCGCCGCCAGTGGCGACCTTCCAGGAACGCCGCGGAACCGGCTGGGCCGGACCGCAGGCGTTGTTTCCCCAGCAGGGAGCTGCCGCGTCAGCGGCGCACGGGGTCGCCCCCTTACTTCTTGTTCCGGATCGGGACCTGCATTTCGTCAGGCTTGATTTCCCGCACCAGTTCCGGCACGCCCCAGGCAAAAGCCGGATCCACCTTGATCTTGAAGTGGTACATGCTCTGCATGGCCTGGTGGTCTTCCTTGCGGAAGGTCATCGTGCCCTTGGGCGTGTCGAAGCTCATGCCCTCCATCGTCTTGATGAGGGTGCTGGTCTTGGTGTCGCCACCGGTCTTCTTGAGCGCCGTCACCAGGGCCATGGCGGCGCTGAAGCCCCCGGCCGTGAAGAAGTCGGGCGGCGCCTTGAACTCGCTGTAATGGCGCGAAACCAGGGCTTCGTTGACCGGGTTCTTCGGGATGCCGAAGTAGTAGTACGTGGCACCTTCCATGCCCGGGAAGTTCTTGTAGTTCGCCATCGCCGGCAGGATGTTGCCGCCCGTGGCGATCTCGATGCCGTAGCGCTTGAGGTCCAGATCGGCGATCTTGAACGGGTTGCCCGCGCCAGCCCAGATGATGAAGATGACCTTGCGGCCCGGCTGGTCCTTGAGCTTGTCGATCAGGCGCTGCGCACCGGCGGTGAAGTCGGTGGTGTTGGCCGGCAGATATTCCTCGTGCACCAGCTTGGCGGTCTTGATCGCGTCCTTGAACGCCTTCACACCGTCGCGGCCGAAGGCGTAGTCCTGTGCCAGCGTGGCGATGGACACCCCCGGCTTGTCCAGCGCCACGGCGTTGGAGATCGCGTCCTGGCTGCTGTTGCGGCCGGTGCGGAAGATGAACTTGTTCCACTTGTCGCCAGTGATGGAGTCGGCCACGGCGGGCTCCACCAGCAGGATCTTCTGGTATTCCTGCGCCACCGGCAGCATGGCCAGCGCCACACCCGACGACGTGGGGCCGACCGCGATGTCGGCCTTGTCATCGCCGTAAGCGGTGGCCAGCAGCGACTTGCCCAGATCGGGCTTGCCCTGGTCGTCCTTCTCGATCACCACCAGCTTGCGGCCGTTGACCATCATGGTCCCGCCCGTGGCGTAGTCCAGCCCCATCAGCAGGCCGGTGTGGGTCTGCTTGCCATAGGCTTCGAGCGGACCGGTCTTGCTGTAGACGTGGGCGATGCGGATGTCTTTGGACTGGGCGTAGGCAAAAGCCGAGGCGCAGGCCAAGGCGATGACCGCCAGGCGGCGGGTGGTCTTGAACATGCTTGTCTCCTGGTGAGAGGTTTTATGGGCCGCACAGGGCTGGCACGCTCACCATTGCAGGGAACGTGCCACTTCGGCAAGTCTTTGATTTTTAATGGCCTCCGAATCCATTCACCCAGGAATGTCTGAATTTCAGACAAACCAGGTGCATCTCGATTGTCTGAAATTCAGTCAATCGTCTGAATTTCAGACAACTCCGACCACAGGGCCAGCTTGTCGTAAAAGCTGGCCCGCGACATGCCCAGCAGGCGCGCCGCGGCCGAGCGGTTGCCCCCGGTGCGGCGCAGCGCCTCGGCCATGGCCTGGCGCTCCAGCGCCGCCACCTGCTCGGCCAGGGGCCGCAACGGCGCCGCCAGGTTCTCCGGATCGCCAGGCGTGGCCGTGCCCGGCACCGCCGCCGATGCCGCCGCTGCGGTCGCCACCCCGCTCAGCGCGCGGTCTGCGGGCGGCAGCACGGTGGCCAGCACCGCAGCACCGATGCGGTGATCGTCGCTGCGCAGCGCCACCTGTTCCAGCACGTTGCGCAGTTCGCGGATGTTGCCGCGCCAGGCCTGCGACTGCAGCAGCCACAGCGCTTCGGGGTCCAGCTCCAGCTGCGAGCCGCCGCTGCGCGCGGCGATGTCTTCGCACAGGGTCTCGACCAGCAACGGCAGGTCGGCGCGGCGCTCGCGCAGCGGCGGCACGCGGATCGGCAACACGTTGAGGCGGTAGTACAGGTCTTCGCGGAAGTGCCCTTCGCGCACCAGCGCTTCGAGATCGCGCGAAGTGGCCGCGACCACCCGCACGTCGAAACGCACGAGCTGGTTCGACCCCAGCGGCTCGATCTCACCCTCCTGCAATGCCCGCAACAGCTTGGCCTGCACCGCGGCAGGCATGTCACCCACCTCGTCGAGGAACAGCGTGCCGCCGTCGGCGAGCTTGAACTTGCCGTCGCGCCCCTTGCGGTCGGCACCGGTGTAGGCGCCGGGCGCCACGCCGAAGAATTCGGCTTCGAGCAGGGTGTCCGGCACGGCCGCGATGTTCACCCCCACAAAAGGCCGCCCGGCGCGGGCCGAGGCCGCATGGATGGCGTGCGCCAGCAGCTCCTTGCCGGTGCCGGTCTCGCCCAGCAGCAGCACCGGGCTGGCCGACTGCGCCGCGCGCCGCGCCTGGCGCTTGACCTCCACCGCCGCCGGGCTGCTGCCGACGAAGCTGGCAAAGGTGTACTTGCTGCGGCGCTGGTGCGCGAGTTCGCGGCGCGCATCGTTCAGGTCCTGCTCCAGCCGCGCGAATTTGCTGATGAGGGGCTGCAGTGTGGTCTCGGGATGGTCGAACAGCACGATGCCCAGCACGCCGATCACCCCGCCCTCGCTGTCGCGCAGCGGGATGCGGCTGACCACGAACGTGCCGGCCTTGTTGGTCAGCAGGTCGATGAGGATGGGCTTGCCGGTCTCCAGCACGCGGTGCATCTGCGTGTTGTGCACCACGCGCGAGACCGGGTGGCCGACAAAGTCTTCCTCGCGCGCGTAGCCGAGCGCGGGCAGGAAACGTCGGTACTGATCGTTGATCCACACCACCCGCGCCTCGCGGTCCACCAGCAGCATGCCCTCGCTGGCGTTGGCGAACAGGTCGAACATCGACCTCGCGGCGAGTTCGAGAATGCTTTGCGCGTCGCGCGGCAGGCGGCTGTCGGCGGTCATGGCCGGATGGTACCTGCCTCCCGCGCCGGCAGCGCCTTCAGACGCATGCCCACGGCAATCAGCGAGGCGGCCGACGCCAGCGCCACCACGCCGTTCCAGCCCCAGCGCTCGAACAGCGCGCCGCCCAGCGCCGAGCCCAGTGCCATGCCGCAGAACATGGCCACGAACAGCAGCGCATTGACACGGCTGCGGGCGGCCGGATCGGCCCCGTAGACGATGGTCTGGTGCGAAATCAGCGCGGCCTGAAAGCCCAGGTCGAAGCCGATCACCGACACCACGACCAGCCCGATCTGCGCGCCGCGCGGCAGCCACGACAGGCCCCCCATGAGCGCGAAGGCGCCGAACACTAGCACCGCCCCCGCCAGCGCGACCCGGTGTGGCCCGTGCCGGTCGGCCAGCCGACCGAACACCGGCGCCCCGAGCGCCCCCGCCGCACCGGCGATGCCGAAGGCCCCCGCCGCAGCGCTGCCCAGGTGGAAAGGCGCGCCGTGCAGCCAGATGGCCAGTGTCGACCAGACCGCACTGAAGCCGATCGCCAGCATCCCCTGGGCCAGCGCCGCCTGGCGCACCGCGCGGTGGCGCCGCCAAAGCCCCACCAGCGACCCGAGCAAAGCCCCATAGCCCAGCGAGGTGGTGGGCGGGAAACGCGGCAGGCCACGCTGGAGCGCCACGCCGATCCCGGCCACCGCCAGCGCCGCCAGCACAAACATCGCACGCCAGCCCAGGTGTTCGGCGACGAAGCCGCTCACCACGCGCGACAGCAGAATGCCCAGCAGCAGTCCGGTCATGACCGAACCCACCGCCTTGCCGCGGCTGTTTTCGGGTGCCAGCACGGCCGCGGCCGGCACGATGTCCTGTGCCACCGTGGCCGCCAGGCCGGTGAGGAAGCTGGCCATCAGCAGAAAACCGATCGAAGGTGCCAGCGCATTGCCCAGCAGCGCCACCACCAGGGCGGCGCACTTGACCAGCACCAGGGTGCGGCGGTCCCAGCGGTCGCCCAGCGGTGCCATCAGCAGCAAGCCCAGCGCGTAGCCGAGCTGGGTCAGCATGGGTACCAGACCCAGGGTCTGCGCACCCACGCCCCATTCTTCGCTCAGCACGCCGAGCATGGGCTGGCTGTAGTACAGCGACGCCACGGTGAAGCCCGCGCCCGCCGCCAGCAGGCGGGTCAAAGAGAGCGAGAGGCCGGACGCACCCGGCATCGATAAATTCGCTGAGCGAATGGAAGACATCAAAAACCCCTGAATCACAACCATGCCCGGAGTCTGAGGGGCTTCAGGCCCCGGCGGTAGTGCAGGCGCGTTCACTTCAGATATACGATTAGCGCATGAATAAAAGCCCTGTCCGCCCGCAGACGCCGCCGCCCCTGGCGGGTGCCGGGGACCGGCTGGACCTCATGCAGACCTTCGTGCGCATCGTGGAGGCGGGCAGCCTGTCGCGCGCGGCGGCGCAGATGCAGACCACGCAGCCCACCATCAGCCGCCGGCTCCAGACCCTGGAACGCCTGCTCGGCCTGCGCCTGTTGCAGCGCTCGACACGCGCCATGCACCTGACCGAAGACGGCGAACGCTGCTACGAACACGCCAAGGCCCTGATCGACCAGTGGGAAGCGCTGCAAAGCGATGTGCGGGGCGACCACGACACCCCGCGCGGCCACCTGCGCGTGGCGGTGCCGCACGCGTTCGGGCAGGAGCAACTGGTGCGGCCCATGACCGAGTTCCTGCTGCGCCACCCCGACGTGCAGGTGGAATGGCTGCTGCGCGACGACGTGCGCGACTTCATCGGTGCCGGCATCGACTGCGCGATCCAGGTCGGCGAGGTGCGCGACCCGTCGGTGGTGGCGATTCGCCTCATGGACGTGCCGCGCATCGTGATCGCGTCGCCCCGGCTGTGGCCCGCCGACGCACCACCGCCACAGGTGGAGGACCTGCCTGACCTGCCCTGGCTGGCCCTGCGCACCTACTACCGCAGCGAAGTGGTGCTGGCCCATCCGCAGACGCGGCACACCCGCCGCTTCGCGATCCACCCCCGCCTGAGCACCGACAACCTCTACGTGCTGTGCAACGCCGCCATCTTCGGCCTGGGCGCGGGCATTGCCTCGGCCTGGATGGTGGCCGATGCCCTGGCCGACGGCCGGCTGGTGCACCTGGCGCCGCCATGGCAGGCTCCTTCGCTGCCGGTGTACCTGGTCTATCCGCACGCCCGCTTCTACCCACCCCGGCTGCGCCGCTTCATCGACGCCATGCGGGCCGCGATGCCGGTCGCGGGCGGGGTCACCGCCTGAGCGGTCGCCCCCGGGCCGGCTGGCACCAGCGGGACGACCCGGGGCTCATGCGCGCCGGTGCCAGGCCAGCGCCCGTGGCGTGATGAGCACCAGCGCCACCGCGGCCAGCAGGGTGGCCGACATCGGCCGCTGGAAAAACACCAGCCAACTGCCTTCGCCGATGGCGATGGCGTTGCGCAGGTGCGCCTCGGCCAGCGGCCCGAGGATCAGGCCCACGATCACCGGTGCGATCGGGAAGTCGAAGCGCCGCATGGCAATGCCCGCCAGCGACAGGCCGTACATGAGGAACAGGTCGAACGCGCTCTGGCGCATGCCGTACACGCCCACGGTCGCGAAGATGAGGATGCCGGCGTACAGCGGCGCGCGCGGAATGCGCAGCAGCTTCACCCACAGCCCCACCATCGGCAGGTTCAGCACCAGCAGCATCACGTTGCCGATGTAGAGCGAGGCGATCAGCGCCCACACCAGCGTCGACGAGGTCTGGAACAGTTGCGGCCCGGCCTGGATGCCGTAGTTCTGCAACGCCGACAGCAGGATGGCCGCGGTCACCGACGTGGGAATGCCCAGCGTCAGCAGCGGCACCAGCGTGGCGGTCACGGCCGCGTTGTTGGCCGCCTCGGGGCCGGCCACACCCTCGATGGCGCCCGCCCCGCCGAATTCGGCCTGGTGTTCGGGCGCGGCCAGCTTGCGCTCGGTGGCGTAGCTCAGGAAAGTTGGGATTTCCGACCCGCCCGCCGGGATGGTGCCGAACGGGAAACCGATGGCCGTGCCGCGCAGCCAAGCAGGCCAGGAACGGCGCCATTCGGTGCGCGTCATGTGGGCCCGGGTCATGCGGTTGAGCGTGCTCGGGTTGCGGCCCTCGTAGAGCGCGTTGTAGAGCGCTTCGGTCACAGCGAACAGGCCCACTGCCACCAGCACCACCTCGATGCCGTCCATGAACTCCAGCACGCCACCGGTGTAGCGCACCTGGCCGGTGATCTGGTCGATGCCCACCAGCCCCATGGCCAGGCCGAGGAACAGCGCCGTCAGCCCGCGCAGCGAACTCTGGCCCAGCACCGCGCTCACGGTGGTGAAGGCCAGCAGCATCAGGCAGAAGTACTCGGGCGGGCCGAGCTGGACGGCAAAGTCGGCCAGCAGCGGCGCGAACAGCGTCACCAGCACGGTGGCGATGGTGCCGGCCACGAAAGAGCCGATGGCCGAGGTGGCCAGCGCCGCGCCGGCGCGCCCGCTCTTGGCCATCTTGAAGCCTTCGAGCGCGGTGACCATGGTGCCGGTCTCGCCCGGCGTGTTGAGCAGGATGGAGGTGGTCGACCCGCCGTACATGGCGCCGTAGTAGATGCCGGCGAAAAAGATCATCGACGCGGTCGGCTCGACCTGGCCAGTGATGGGCAACAGCATCGCCACCGTGACCGCCGGGCCGAGGCCGGGCAGCACGCCGATGGCCGTGCCCAGCGCACAGCCAGCCAGCGCCCACAGCAGGTTGATGGGCGTGGCGGCGGTGGCAAAACCGCCCAAGAGTTGGTTGAAGATATCCATGGTGTTCTGGTCTAGATCCAGCCGGACGCGGTCAGGCCCGGCAGATTGACCGCCAGCACCTTGGTGAACATCCAGTACGTGGGGGCGGCGATCACGATGCCGGTCACGGCATCGCGCACCGCCTGCAGCGCGCCGCCGGCCGGTTTGCCTTCGCTCAGGCGCAGGCCCCGCACCGCCAGGGCAAAACACAGGGCGCAGCTGAGCACAAAGCCGATGGAGGTGATCAGCGCCGCGTTGCTCAGCACGCCGGCCGACACCCAGGCAAACGCCGGCCAGTCACCGCGTGCCGCGCCGGACGGGATTTCCAAGTGCCGGAAGCCCCCGGTGCGCGCCTCCCACAGCAGCAGCGCGCCACACACCGCGAGCGCCACCGTCACCACCCAGGGCAGGAAGTCGGGGCCGACACCGGCATAACCGGCATCGGAGGGCAAGCCCGCCGCGCCCCAGGCCAGCACGCCGGCCACGCCCAGTGCGGCCAGGCCCATCAGGGTCTGTCCCGTCCGGCTGCCGCCCGGCACCGCTTCGGCGGCCAGTGAAAGGTCTGCACGCATGGTTGCCTCCGCTCAGACCATGCCCGCGCGCACCATGGTCGCGCGCAGCGAAGCGAAATCGCGGTCCACGAACTCGTCGAAGGCTTTGCCGGTCAGCA
Organism: Hydrogenophaga sp. NFH-34; assembly: GCF_021401345.1. Lineage (GTDB taxonomy): Bacteria > Pseudomonadota > Gammaproteobacteria > Burkholderiales > Burkholderiaceae_C > Hydrogenophaga > Hydrogenophaga electricum. The sequence goes on along the minus strand of NZ_JACBGE010000015.1, from coordinate 115,988 downwards.
GCGCCGGGGTCCAGTTGTTCTTGGCCAGCGCGTCCTGCCAGGCCTTGCTCTTGGTCGCCTTCACGATCATGTCGGTCAGCGCGTCGCGTTGCGCGGGGGTGATGCCGGCCGCGCCATACACGCCGCGCCAGTTGCCGATCTCGATGTCGATGCCCTGCTCCTTGAGCGTGGGCACGTCGATGCCGGCAATGCGCTGCGCCGAAGTGATGCCGACGGCGCGCATCTTGCCGCTTTCGATGTAGGGCTGGAACTCGCTGTAGCCGCTGCCACCGATGGTCACGTTGCCACCCAGAATGGCCGCGACCGCTTCGCCACCGCCCCGGAACGGCACGTAGTTGATCTTCGCGGCCGACACCCCCGCCAGCTGCGCAATCTGCGCGGCCGCGATGTGTTCGGTCGCACCGCGCGAGCCGCCCCCCCACTTGACGCTGCCCGGGTCCTTCTTGAGCTGCTCGACCACCTCCTTCATGCTCTTGAACGGCGAATTCGCCGGCAGCACGAACACGTTGTATTCGGTGGTGAGCCGTGCAATGGGCGTGAGCTGCGTGATCGACACCGGCGGCTTGCCGGTGATGATGCCGCCCAGCATCACCGCCCCCATCACCATCAGCGCGTTCGGGTCGCCCTTGCTGGCGTTGAAGAACTGCGCCAGCCCGATGGCGCCGGCCGCGCCACCCTTGTTCTCGAACGTGACCGACGACGCCACGCCCGCATCGCGCAGCGCGTCGCCCAGGGCCCGGCCCGTGCCGTCCCAGCCACCGCCGGGGTTGGCGGGAATCATCATCTTCAGGTTGGCACTGGCCCAGGCAGCCGGCGGCAAAGCACCAGCGGCGGCCAGAGCGGCCAGGGATTTGAGGAAAGTGTCGCGACGCATGGGGAGTCTCCTTGGTGTGGGCCGAAACGGCACGGCGAACTGACAGGCGCGATGTTCCTGTCGGCCGCTGTCAATCGGCTGTCGATCGCCCTAGGACAAACCCTGATCCCGGAAACCCCGGAAGGCGTCCCCATAATCGCCCCCGGATGAAGCTGCTCCTGATCGAAGACAACCTGGCAATGCGCACCACCCTGCAGCGCACGCTGGAGCGCCGCGGCATGCAGGTGCAAACCTGCAGCGACGGGCAGCAGGCCCTGGCCCAGTGGCAGGCCTGCCAGCCCGATGCGGTGCTGCTGGACCTGAGTCTTCCCGGCCGCGACGGCCTGCAGGTGCTCGGCGACGCGCGCGCCGCCGGCCTGCGCACGCCAGTGATCATCCTCACCGCGCGCGGCACCGTCGGCGACCGCATCATCGGCCTGAACACCGGTGCCGACGACTACCTGCCCAAGCCGTTCGACCTCGACGAACTCGAAGCCCGCGTGCGCGCCCTGGTGCGCCGTGCCACGCCCACGGCCGACGCGGCACAGGCACCGGCCCTGCCACAGGCCGCCTGGTGCGGCATGCAGATCGACCGGGACAGCGGTGCCGTCTACCACGACGGCCAGCCCATGGAACTGGCCCCGCGCGAACTGGCCCTGCTGCGCGCCGTGCTGGCACGCCCGGGTCAGGCCATCGCGAAAGAGCGCCTGTTCGAACTGGTTTTCCCCGGTGAAAGCCAGGCCCTGCCCGAAGCCATCGAGGTGGTGGCCTACCGGCTGCGCAAGAAGATCGCCCACACCGGCGCGCAACTGGTCACGCTGCGGGGCCTGGGCTACCTGCTGCGGGCGTCCCCGTGATCTCCGCCCGGCCCCGCACACCCCGGTCGCTGCGGCGCACGCTGCTGCTGGGCATCCTGCTGCCGGTGTTCGGCTTCCTGGTGCTCAACACCGTGGTGCTCTACCGCCAGGCCCAGGCTGCGGCCAACACCGCCTACGACCGCACGTTGCTGGCCACCGCCAAATCGCTTGGCGAAGACCTGGAGGTCAGCCCATCCGAGCAAGGCCCGCAGTTGCAGGCTTCGGTGGCGTATTCGGCCCTGGAAGCCTTCGAGGCCGACAACCGCAGCCGCCTGTACTACCGCGTCAACGGCTTTGCCGGCGAAATGGTTTCCGGCTTCGCCGACCTGCCACCACCCCGGGCCAACCTGCCCGACCAGAACATCTACGCGGCGCTGGTCCACTTCTACGACACGCGCTACCGCGACACCCCCGTGCGCATGGCCGTGCTGCTGCAGCCCGTGGCCGGTGCGGCGGGCCACGGCATGGCCACCATCCAGGTGGCGGAGACCCTGGAGCTGCGCGAGACACTCGCGCGCCAGATCCTGGTCGACACCCTGGGACGGCAAGCCGTGCTGGTGCTGGTGATCGCCATGGTGGTGGTCTTCGTCGTGCAGCGCGCCACCCGGCCCGTGCGGCAGCTCAGCCACGCGCTGGCCGCGCGCAGCGACAACGACCTCTCGCCCCTGCCGCTGGAAGACGCCCCGCGCGAGCTGCACCCCCTGCTGGCGGCGACCAACCAGCACATGGAGCGGCTGTCCCAGTTGCTGGACCACCAGAAGCGCTTTGTGCGCGACACCTCGCACCAGCTGCGCACGCCGCTGGCCGTGCTCAAAGCCCAGGTGCAATCGGCCCGGCGCGGCGACCTGCCCGCGCCGCAGGCCCTGGAAGAAATCGCCCACACCGTCGACCGCGCCACCGAACTGGCCAACCAGATGCTGGCCCTGGCCAAGGTGGAACAGCTGCGCCAGCAACGCGACGAGGTGCCCGACACCGACTGGGCCGAAACCGTGCGCCAGGTGGCCCTGGATCTGGCCCCGCTGGTGGCCAATCAGGGGCTGGACTTTTCGCTCACGGCGACGGCGCCCGCACCCGTGCGCTCGCACGAATGGGCGCTGCGCGAACTCACCCGCAACCTGCTGCACAACGCCATCAAGCAGTCACCGCCGGGCGCACGGCTGGGCGTGCACCTGGTGAGCGATCCGCACACCGTGGCACTGACCATCAGCGACGATGGCCCGGGCATCGCCGATGCCCAGCGCGAGCGGCTGTTCCAGCCCTTCGCCACCGGCGCCAGCCCACGCCCGGGCGAAGCGGGCTCGGGGTTGGGGCTCGCCATCTGCCAGGGCATCGTGCAGTCGCTGCACGGCAGCATCGAGCTGATCAACCGCACGCAGCGCGGCCAGGTGCAGGGCCTGGACGCCGTCGTGCGCCTGCCCCGCTCCGTGGCAATATCCGTCTGACCCCACTGCCCTTGCGCGCATGAACCCACCCACCACCGCACCCGACTCAGCCCGCCTGCGCCTGGACAAATGGCTCTGGGCCGCCCGCTTCTACAAGACCCGCAGCCTGGCCTGCGACGAAATCGACAAGGGCCGTGTGCGCGTGAACGAACAGATCGCCAAGCCTGCGCGTGAAGTGCGCGCCGGCGACACGGTGGAGGTGCGCATCGGCACCGTGGTACGCACCGTCATCGTCAGGGCGGTGAGCACCACGCGTGGGCCGGCACCGGTTGCGGCCCTGCTGTACGAAGAAACGGAAGCTTCGCGCCTGGCACGCGAAGCGGCGGCCGAACGCCGCCGGCTCGCCCCCGAACCGGCCCTGGCGCAAACGCAGGGGCGCCCCACCAAACGCGACCGGCGCGACATCGACACCCTGCGCGGCCGCACCGACTGGAACGACCGCTGGAGCGCCTCGATCGACGGCGACGCCTGAGCGCCGTTCAGGCGCGCCGCAGCCCCAGCCACATCACCGCGGCGACCACGATCAGCCCGCCAGCGACCTGCACCGCCGCGATGGTCTGCCCCAGCACGGCCCAGGCCAGCACCAGCGCAAAGATGGGCTCCACATTCATGATCGCCGAGTTGCCCACCACACCCAGCCGGGGCAACACGGTGAACATGATCGTGAAGGCCGTGCCGTAGAGCACCGTCAACCCCGCCAGTCCCCACCAGCCCACGGCCGATGCCGGCAGCGCGGGCCCGCCCTGCGCCATCACCCCGACCAGCGCCATGAGCGCCACCAGCGCCATGGTGGCTGCGGTGCGCACCCGCCCATCCACCCCGGCCGTGCCGTGCTGGATGATCACCAGCGCGAGGCCGAAGCTCGCCGCCGCGGTCAGCGCGAACGCCACACCCGCGCCGATGCGCCCCCAGTGGTCGGCAGCGCCCAGCCCAGAAGCCGCACCGGACACATCCAGCGCCAGCGCCAGACCCAGCAGCAGCACGGGCATGGCCATCAGGACGCGACGGTCCGGCCGCTCGCCGTACACCACGCGCGCCCACAAGGCGGTCCACAAGGGGTAGGAATTGAAAGCCAGCAAGGCCAGCGCCACCGGCAGGCGGGCCACGGCGGAATACAGGCAAAGGCTCTGAGCGCCGATCAGCCCGCCCACGATCAGCAGCGCACGGCGCTGCCGCGCATCGGTCCGCCACGGGAGTCGATAGCCGACCACCACGGCCAGCACCACCACGGCGGTCACCGTGCTGCGAAACAGCACCGCCGTCGCCACATTGACGCCATCGTTGAACGCCAGACGGGCCGCCACGTGGTTGGCGCCCATCATCAGGGCGATGAGCAACAAGGTGGCGAACGCGGCGGCAGAAATCGAGCGAGCAGGAGAAGCCATGGGGGGCGATTGTCACCGCGCGCTGGGTGGCCAGGCGGTCGCTCGGGCTACAGTCCGCGGTGCTGACCGGGAATCAGCCCTGCGCAGTCACTGCCCGGCTTCCTGATCCAGCTTCTGCAACCGGTCGGTGCCTTGCTGCAACGCGTCCTGCAACTGCTGCTCGACCACCTTCTGCGTGGCCTTGCCTTGCTCCAGTTCCTGCTGCTTGAGAGCGGCTGCGGTGGCCGCGCTGCCGGCGGCCTCCATGCCGCATCCGGCCAGGGCCCAGGCAGCCGCCATCGCCATGCCCCATCCCACACACCTGTTCATGCCTTGCTCCCGGTGGATATGCGCCAAGAAAAAAGCCCAAGTGGATTCACTTGGGCTTTTTGTATGGCGGAGCGAGAGGGATTCGAACCCTCGATGAGGCTCTACACCCCATACTCCCTTAGCAGGGGAGCACCTTCGGCCACTCGGTCATCGCTCCGGAGCCACATATTATGCCTCAACTGAAGGCACTTTCTGCGAAGTGCCGGCTGTCTGCGGCACGTTTCCCTTTTACTCGGCGATGGTGTCGATGGTCTTGTCCAGATCGAACTCGCGGTGCAGGGCGCGCACGGCCAGCTCCATGTACTTCTCGTCGATCACCACCGAGGTCTTGATTTCGGAGGTGGAGATCATCTGGATGTTGATGCCCTCGTCGCTCAGGCACTTGAACATGCGGCTGGCCACGCCCACATGGCTGCGCATGCCGATACCGACGATGGAGACCTTGCAGATGCGCGTGTCGCCCACCACGTCGGCGGCGCCCAGCGACGGCACCACCTGGGTCTTGAGCAGGTCCAGCGTCTTCTGGTAATCGTTGCGGTTCACCGTGAACGAGAAGTCGGTCTTGCCGTCCTTGCTCAGGTTCTGGATGATCACGTCGACCTCGATGTTGCCCCCGGCGACCGCACCCAGGATCTGGTAGGCAATGCCCGGCTTGTCGGGCACGCCCAGCACGGACACCTTGGCTTCGTCACGGTTGAAGGCAATGCCGGAAACAACGGCTCGTTCCATATCTTCGTCTTCCTCGAAAGTGATCAGGGTGCCAGAGCTGGCTTCTTCGTTCAGGTCGATGTCCCAGGGCGTGAAGCTGGACAGCACGCGCAGAGGCACCTTGTACTTGCCCGCAAACTCCACCGAGCGGATCTGCAGCACCTTGGAGCCCATGCTGGCCATCTCCAGCATTTCCTCGAAGCTGACACGCTCCAGACGACGCGCTTCCGGCACCACGCGCGGATCGGTCGTGTAGACGCCGTCCACATCGGTATAGATCAGGCATTCGGCCGCCTTCATCGCTGCGGCCACGGCCACGGCAGACGTATCGCTGCCGCCGCGGCCCAGCGTGGTGATGTTGCCGTCAGGATCCACGCCCTGGAAGCCGGTGACGATGACCACCTTGCCCGCAGCCAGGTCAGCGCGCACGCGCGCATCTTCGATCGACTCGATGCGGGCCTTGGTGTAAGCGTCGTTGGTCTTGATGGCCACCTGCCAGCCCGCGTAGCTCACCGCCTCAATGCCTTCGGCCTGCAGCGCGATCGCCAGCAGCGCCGACGATGCCTGCTCGCCCGTGGCGGCCAGCATGTCGAGTTCACGCCCATAGGCCTTGCCCGGCTTTTCCGGGGCCACTTCCTTGGCCAGGGCCAGCAGGCGGTTGGTCTCGCCGCTCATGGCGCTGGGCACCACGACCATCTGGTGACCGGCCTTGTGCCACTTGGCCACGCGCCGGGCCACATTGCGGATGCGCTCGGTCGACCCCATGGAGGTGCCGCCGTACTTGTGAACTATCAATGCCATCGGGAAGGAACAGGTTGGGAGAGGATGTCCGACACATCCCCCGAGGCCCGCGCACCGGGCCCGGTGCCGGACGCCCCGGAAATCGCCGGGAAGAACCGCAAAGCCCCGCCAAAACACCGGGCGAACTCCGGCAAACAGCGAGAGGCAAAACCTTGGGATTATACCGACCGGTCGAAACGCAGCCGATCGCCGTCGCGCTGCACCTGACCGTCGGCCACCTTGAGGTGGATGCGGTGGCCGCGCGTGCGGCAGGCATCGATCTGCAACAGCAGCGCGTCCAACTGGACCTCGCTCGGCGCCACCGCCTCGTGCCGCCGCAACCAGTGCCGCAGCAGGTTGGCCTGGCGCGGACGCGAGAGGGCTTGCAGCGCCCCGATGGCGGGCGGCACACCCGTGCCCTGCAGGTCCTCGGCAGCAAGCTCGTCCAACAGCCCCTGGGCCTGCGCGATGTGGCGCATGCTGCGCGCCAAGGTCTCGCGCCAGGCGGGAAAGTCCTGTGCCCAGGCCGGCAGCAGATGCGCCCGGATGCGGTTGCGCGTGAAGCGCGGATCGGCGTTGCTCGGATCATCGGCAAACGCCTGCCTCCGCGCCACCAGCCAAGCGCGCAAGCTGGCCGACGACACGCCCAGCCAGGGGCGGCCAAACACCACCCCATGGCGCTCGAAGCGTTCGGGCATCCCGGCCAATCCCGGCAGACCGGCTCCCCGCGCCAGCGCCAGCATCAGGGTCTCGGCCTGGTCGTCGGCATGCTGGCCCAGCAACACACAGCCGGCACCGCGCTGCCGGGCCATGTCGGCCAGCGCGCGGTAGCGGTATTGACGCGCCGCGTCCTCAGGGCTTTGGCCGGGCTGCGCGCGCGCATCCAGCCGGCAGACGTGCACCGGGATGCCCAAGGCCCGACCTGTGAGAAGGGCCATCGCTTCAAAGTCGTCGGCAGCGGCTTGCAGGCCATGGTGCACGTGCAGTGCCAAGACCTGCCCCGGCCAGAGGGTGTGCGCCGCCAGCAACAGCGCGGTGGAGTCCGCCCCGGCACTGAAAGCCACGGCCACCGGCGCAGCCAGCGGATCGGGCAACCATCGAGCGCCCCACGCTACGAGTGCCGCCGCGCCAGGAGAAGATGCGTCGCCTGGCGCGCTGTTGGCCACAGGTGCCACGGTGGCGACAGCGCCTCAGCGCTTGTCTTTGGTGTCGGCCTTGGTGTCGGTGAAGCGGCCGTAGCTGTCGATGCGCTGGTAGCGCCGATCAAGCAGCTCTTTGACCTTGAGGTCCGCCACCTGGCGCCAGGCGTCGCCCAGCGCGCGCTTGAGGAAGGCAGCCATCTGCTTGTGGTCGCGGTGCGCGCCGCCCACGGGCTCGCTCACGATCTTGTCGACCAGGCCCAGCGCCTTGAGTCGGTGCGCGGTGATGCCCAGGGCTTCGGCAGCGTCGCTGGCGCGGTCGCTGGTCTTCCAGAGAATGGAAGCACACCCTTCCGGGCTGATGACCGAATAGACGGAGTACTGCAGCATCAACACCTGATCGGCCACGGCGATGGCCAGCGCGCCGCCAGAGCCGCCTTCACCGATGATGGTGGAGATGACGGGCACTTCCAGCTGCGCCATCTCGAAGATGTTGCGGCCAATGGCTTCGGACTGGCCACGCTCCTCGGCGTCGATACCCGGGTAGGCGCCCGGCGTGTCCACGAAGGTGAACACCGGCAGCTTGAACTTTTCAGCCAGCTTCATCAGGCGCAGCGCCTTGCGGTAGCCCTCGGGCTTGGTCATGCCGAAGTTGCGCGCGGTGCGCTCCTTGGTGTCGCGCCCCTTCTGGTGGCCGATGACCATGCAGGGCTGCCCGTTGAAACGGGCCAGCCCCCCGACGATGGCGAGGTCGTCGGCGAAATGGCGATCACCGTGCAGTTCCTGGAAATGCGTGAAACAGTCGCGCACGTAGTCCAGCGTGTAGGGGCGGTCCGGGTGCCGGGCAATCTTGGTGATCTGCCAGGGCGTGAGGCTGCTGTAGATGTCCTTGGTCAGCTGCAGGCTCTTGCCCGACAGCTGTTCGATTTCGGCCGAGATGTCGACAGCCGATTCGGTCTGCACGTAGCGCAGCTCTTCGATCTTGCCCTCGAGTTCGGCAATGGGCTGCTCGAAGTCGAGAAAGGTTCTTTTGGCCAAGGTGAAACTCCTTTGGTCTTAGCTTGAACGGCGTCCGGGATGCAAAAAAGAAGCCCGATCGGGCCTCAGTAACTCACCGGCAACGGGTCCAGCGAGCGCCAAATATACCAAGTGGCGACGCTGCAGAACGGCGCCCAGGAGCCGGCGACCTCGCGAATCTCCGAGCGGCTGACCGGCTCGCCCGAAAAGTAGCACCGGCTGATGCCGTTCTGCAGACCGATGTCGTCCAGCGGCAGCACATTCGGCCGCATGAGATGGAAGATCAGGAACATTTCGGCCGTCCATCGGCCGATGCCGCGGATCGCCACCAGCTCGGCCACGATGGCCTCATCGTCCATGCTGGCCCAGTCGGCCACGTGCACCTGGTTGTTGGCAAAGTGCAGCGCCAGGTCGACCAGATACTCCACCTTGCGCGCCGAGAGGCCGGCCGCGCGCATGTCGTCGACCTTGAGCTTGAGTACGTGAGCCGGCGTCAGCTTGCGTGGCAGCTTCTCGAACCGGTCCCACACCGACTGGGCGGCCTTCACCGAAATCTGCTGGCCCACGATGCTGCGCGCCAGGGTGATGAACGCATCACCACGCGACTGGAGGCAGGCGCCCGGGTATTGGGGGATGAGTTTTTTCATCACCCGGTCGCGCTTCATCAGATGGCGGCAGGCCTCCTGCCAGTACAAGGGAGCATCGGCGCCGACCTCGGGCAGCGTGGCGGTGGCCATCAGTGGCGCTCCCAGGTGGTGCCCGCGGGGCCATCTTTGAGCACGATGCCTTGCACCAGCAGCGCCTGGCGGATGCGATCGGCTTCGGCAAAATTCTTCGCAGCCTTGGCGGCGGCGCGCTCCGCAATCTGCCCGGCAATGGCCACTTCATCCAACCCTTCGCCCGCACCGCCGGCCTGGAGGTAGGTGGCCGGGTCCTGTTGCAGCAAGCCCAGCACCCCGCCCAGCGCACGCAACAAACCGGCGAGTTCGGGCGCCTTGCTGCGATTGACTTCCGACGCCAGGTCGAAGAGCATCGCCACCGCTTCGGGCGTGCCGAAATCCTCGTCCATCGCCGCCTTGAAGCGGGCCGCCAAAGGCTGCTGCCAGTCGATGGCGGCGTCAACCGCCGGGCCTGCACCAGCCAGCGCCGTGTACAGCCGCTTGAGCGCCGCCCGGGCGTCATCGAGGTGCGCGTCGCTGTAGTTGAGCGCGCTGCGGTAATGCGCGCGCAGCACGAAGAAGCGCACGGTCTCGGCGTCGTATTTCTCCAGCACTTCGCGGATGGTGAAGAAGTTGCCCAGGCTCTTGGACATCTTCTCGTTGTCGACCCGCACGAAGCCGTTGTGCATCCAGAAACGGGCCAGTGGCTGACCCGTGGCACCTTCGCTCTGGGCAATCTCGTTCTCGTGGTGCGGAAACTGCAAATCGGCTCCACCACCGTGGATGTCGAAACTTTCGCCCAGCATCTGGCAGCTCATGGCCGAGCATTCGATGTGCCAGCCGGGTCGACCGCTGCCGTAGGGACTGTCCCACTGGGCCTCCACCGGCTCGTCGGGTTTGGCGGCCTTCCAGAGCACGAAGTCCAGCGGATCCTGCTTGCCGTCGTCCACGGCCACACGTTCCCCGGCACGCAGGTCGTCCAGCGATTTGCCCGAGAGCTTGCCATACCCCGGAAACTTGCGCACCGCGTAGTTCACGTCGCCATGGGGGCTGCGGTAGGCGAGGCCCCGGTCTTCCAGGCGGCGCACGATGTCGAGCATCTGCGGCACATACGCGGTGGCACGCGGCTCGTGGGTCGGTCGCTCGACACCCAGGGCATCGGCATCCTGGTGCAGCGCCGCGATCATGCGGTCGGTCAGGGCCGTGATCGTCTCGCCGTTCTTGAGCGCGCGCGCGATGATTTTGTCGTCGATATCCGTCACATTGCGGACATAGGTCACGCGATAGCCACTGGCCTTGAGCCAACGCTGCACCACGTCGAACGCCAGCATGGAACGGGCGTGGCCGAGGTGGCACAGGTCATAAACGGTCATGCCGCACACATACATGCGCACATGGCCGGGCTCCAAAGGCCTGAAAACCTCCATCCGGCGGGTCAACGTGTTGTAAATTTGCAGAGACATGAAAACGACCGACAAACCACCATCAGCGCAGGCGATGGCGGTGTTCTGAAACGGGAAGCGGGATGGATCAGCGGTGGTGTCATCGAAGGCAGGACCTTCGACCCGGAAAGCCGGGGAATGCGGAGCTCAGAATGCGGGAACTGCATCCATTGGCACTACACCCCTCAGATACAATGGAACAGTATATCCAGCAGGCCCCGGCGGCATCTACCGCGGCGCGCCCTCCTTCAACCCGAGATTGTCTGCGTTTGCCCACCCCAATTCGTTGACACGAGGCTCCATGACCACTCCAGCGACCCCCCTCCTTTCCGCTTCTGCCCCTCTGGCCGGCGCGGCCTGGCGCACCACCGCGCAGCGAGCAGCCATCGCCGTGGCCACGGCCTTTCTGTGCGCCACCGCCCAGGCCCAGCCGGACGACTATGCCGAGGTCAACCGACTGGTGCGGGCCGGGCAGCTCGGTGACGCCCTGACCAAGGTCGACCAATACCTGGCCGGCAAGCCCAAAGATCCCCAGATGCGCTTCCTGAAAGGCGTCATCCAGACCGAGTCCGGCAAGACGACCGACGCCGTGACCACATTCACCCAGCTGACGCAGGACTTCCCCGAACTGCCCGAGCCCTACAACAACCTCGCGGTGCTGTACGCCGGCCAGAGCCAGTTCGACAAGGCGCGTGCAGCACTGGAAATGGCCATCCGCACCAACCCGAGCTACGCCACGGCGCACGAAAACCTGGGTGATGTGTACGCCAAACTGGCCAGCCAGGCGTACAGCAAGGCGCTGCAACTCGACTCGAACAACACCGCCGTCTCGCCCAAGCTGAACCTCATTCGCACGCTGTTTGCGGCCGATGCCAAGGGCGTCAAACCGGCTGCTGCCGCACCGGCGAGCCAGCAAGCGGCGGCCAAGCCGGCCACGCCCGCAGCAGCTCCGGCGCCCGTAGCGGCCGCACCTGCCGCACCGCCCACACCAGCGCCGGTGCCCGCTGCACCCACCCCCGGCGCACAGGGCGATGTTGAAGCCGCCGTGGAAGCCTGGGCCAAGGCCTGGTCCAACAAGAACATGTCCGGTTACCTGGGCGCCTACGCTCCCAACTTCACGCCCACTGGTGGCCAGTCCCGCAAAGACTGGGAAAGTGAGCGCCGCTCGCGCATCGTTCCCCGCTCCCGCATCGAAGTGGGCATCAACGATCTGGACGTGAACGTCAACGGCGATCGCGCCACGGCACGTTTCCACCAGACCTACCGCTCCGACGCCACCAATGTGTCCAGCCGCAAGACACTGGAAATGGTCAAAAGCGGCAACCGCTGGCTGATCCTGCGCGAATCCACCGGTTCCTGATGGCCGGCCCCCGGTTCTTTCAACGCGGCCACGCCCAGATTGCCCCGGGCTTTGCTGGGCGCGAGTGGCGTCCTGGCTCTCGCCGTCGAACTTGGAACCTCCGCGCATGGGGTGCTGCATTGCTCGGCCTGCTGGCCGCGGGCGGTGTAGCTGCGTACCTCTTTCTGGCCAACCGCGCTGAAGGCGGAGCAACGGCCCCTCCCGCCACGGACACCGGTTCCCTCCTGGACAATGCCCTGGCCAAAGTCCAGGCCGCGGTGTCGGACGGCAGCGCACCCACGCCCGCCGTGCGCGGCGGTTTGCTCAGAACCCCTTTGTCGGCTCCGCTGCAGCAGCAGATCAGCACCACACTGGGTCGCGGGGAAGCCAGGCTCATTCATATCTACCAGTTGATTGGCCAGGGTGATCACCGCACCGCGCTCGCAGAGGCCGAGTCCCTGGTTCGCGACCACCCCAACTTCCAACTGGCCCAGTTGGTGCTTGGTGACCTGCTCAGCGTGCATGCGCGGCCGGTCAGGCAACTGGGCGATGTGCCCGACACCAAAGCACAACTGGCTGCGCAACAGCTCAGCATCCTGCGGGAAGAGTCGCGACGGCGCCTGCTCGCCCTCACCGAACGCCCACCGGAGGGCAGCATCCCGGCACAGTTCCTGGCCTTGTCGCCGCAAAGCCGCCATGCGATTGCGGTTGATGCTTCGCGCTCGCGCTTGTACCTGTTCGAGAACACAAGCCCGCCGGCCAGCAACGGCAAACCAGCCCAGGCCCGCCTCAAGTTGGTGGCAGACTACTACATCTCGGTCGGCACGGGGGGCGTCGAAAAGCAATTCGAAGGCGATCTGAGGACGCCTCTGGGGGTGTACTACATCACCAGCACGCTGAACCCCAAGTCGTTGCCCGATCTGTACGGCGTGGGGGCCTTGCCCCTCAACTACCCCAATGCGCTCGACCTGCAACGGGGCAAGACCGGCAGCGGCATCTGGCTGCACGGCACCCCCAGCGAACAGTACGCCCGCGCGCCGCTGGCATCCGAAGGTTGCGTGGTGGTGTCCAACGCCGATTTCACCCACATTCTGTCGACGGTGCAAATCCGAACCACGCCGGTGGTGATCGCGTCCGAACTGCAATGGGTCCGTCCCGATGCCCTCGACACCGATCGCACCCAGTTCGAATCGGCCCTGGAGGCCTGGCGCCAGACCAAGAGCCGCGGCCAGATCGAGCAACTCAAGACCTTCTATTCCGAACGCTTTCAGAGCCAGGGCCGTGATCTCGCCCAGTGGTGGCCCCGGGTGGAAAAAGAAGTCCAGGCGACAGGCTCCCGAGAGCTGTCCTTGCGCGACATTTCCCTGCTGCGCTGGCGCGACAGCGATGACACCATGGTGGTGACCTTCGGCGAAGTGCCTGCCGGCCAAGGTCGAGGGACAACGCGCCGCCAGTACTGGTCACACGAAAACGGCCAGTGGAAAATCTTCTACGAAGGAAACATCTGATGGTTTTCTCCCCCATCCGCCGGTACCTGATGGTGCTGTCGGCGGGCGTTGTGCTCTTGGCGCACAGTCTGCCGGGACTCGCGCAACCGGCCCACCCCAAAGTCCGCATCAGCACGAACCTTGGCGACATCGTCGTCGAGCTCTATCCGGACAAAGCCCCCAAGACCGTTGAGAACTTCCTGCAGTACGTGCGTGACAAGCACTATGACGGCACGATCTTCCACCGCGTCATCGGTAATTTCATGATCCAGGGCGGCGGTTTTGACGCCCAATTCCGGCAGAAACCCACGCGCGCGCCCATCACCCATGAAGGCCAGGCTGCGCTGGAAAAAGGCGGCCCCCGCAACGTGGTCGGCACCCTGGCGATGGCGCGCACCAACGACCCGCATTCCGCGTCGGCCCAGTTTTTCATCAATGTGAAGGACAATCCCTTCCTCGACCCGACACCGATCCCTCCTGGCGACCCGGTGCCGCGTTTCGAATACGGCGGGCAGGTCTACCAGAACGTGCCCCGCGCACGCCTCCTGGGTGCCGGGCAACTGTTCGGCTATACCGTGTTCGGCAAGGTCATTGCCGGCATGGATGTGGTCAACAAGATCAAGGACGTGCCCACGGGCGCGGGCGGCCCGTTCCCGACCGACGTGCCCAAGACCACCGTCACCATCCTCAAAGCCACCCTGGAGAACTGAACATGGCCAATCCGCAAGTCGAACTGCACATCGCCGGCAAAGGCGTGATCACGCTGGAACTGGACGCTGAAAAGGCGCCCCTGTCCACCGAGAACTTTCTGTCCTATGTGAACAAGGGCCACTACAACAACACGATCTTCCACCGTGTGATCCCCGGCTTCATGATCCAGGGCGGCGGCTTCGAGCCCGGCATGAACCAGAAGGGTACCGACAAGCCCATCAACAACGAAGCCAACAACGGCCTGAAGAACGACCTCTACACCATCGCCATGGCCCGCACCAGCGATCCGCACTCGGCAACGGCGCAGTTCTTCATCAACGTGGCCAACAACGGTTTCCTCAACCACACGGCGCCCAGCGCCCAGGGGTGGGGCTACGCCGTCTTCGGCAAGGTCACTGGCGGCACTGACATCGTCAAGCAAATCGAAGGCCTGAGCACGGGTCGGCGCGGTTTCCACGACGACGTGCCCAAGGAAGACGTGGTGATCGAAAAGGCTGTGGCGCTCTGATCAGCACCACGCCCCCAGCCTTTCCATGAACGACCGCCTGAACCAGTGGCGCGCCCCTGCGCACTGGCAGGCGGTCGATTTCATCGCCGACCTGCATCTGCATGCGGCCGACCCGGCCACCTTCGCCGCCTTCTGCCGCTACCTCGACACCCCCGCCGATCAGCGTGGCGACGCGCTTTTTATCCTGGGCGACCTGTTCGAGGTCTGGGTCGGTGACGATGCCTTGACGGCCCCGCCGGAAGGCGAACGGGCTTTCCTCCAGGACTGCGCCCATCGGCTCAGCGCCTTTGCGGCACACACCCCGGTCTTTTTCATGGCGGGCAACCGCGACTTCCTGCTGGGCACTGCCGGCCTGGAAGCTTGCGGCATGACCGGCCTGGCAGACCCGACCCGGCTCGAATGGGCCGGTCAGCCCTGGCTGCTGAGCCATGGTGATGCGCTGTGCATCGATGACCACGACTACCAGCGTTTCCGTGCCGAGGTGCGCAGCGCCCGCTGGCAGACAGCATTTCTGGTCCGCCCCCTGGCTGATCGCGAAGCCTTCGCGCGCGACCTGCGCGCACGCAGCGAGGCCCGCAAACGCGAACACGGGCTTGATGCCGCCCTCTGGGCCGACGTGGATAGCGCCACCGCGCGGGAATGGCTGGCCGCCGCCGGATCCCGGCACCTGATCCATGGCCACACACACCGCCCCGCTCGCCACGACCTCGGCGGCGGCTGCGAAAGATGGGTGCTCAGCGACTGGGATGCCGGCGCACACACACCCCGTGCCGAAGTGCTGCGACTGCGCGCTGACAGCGTGCAGCGCCTGCCCCTCTTTCCCGACGGCGGTTGAATCCGGCCCCTCCGCCACCATCTGCGCGCCATGCCCCCTTCCCCTCTGCAGCCCCTGTGGCGCGCCCTCCAATCCTGGTTGCCACGCCGCATCCGCCCGGCCCCGCCCATTGCCGATCGGTTCTGGCGCCACACCCTGGGCACACACCCCTTTTTGGCGGCGCTGCCGGCCGACGACCAGACCCGCCTGCGCCTGCTGAGCGGGCAATTCCTGCAAGAAAAAGAGTTCCACGGCGCCCATGGCCTGGTGGTCAATGACGCCATGGCCCTGGCCATCGCGGCCCAGGCCTGTCTGCCGCTGCTGCATGTGGTCCGCCCCGATGGCCAGCCACTGGCGCACCCTTTGCAAGCGCTTGACTGGTACGACGATTTCGTCGGCATCGTGGTCCAGCCGGGCGCAGCCCTGGCGCGCCGCGAAGTGACCGATGGGGCTGGCGTGGTGCACCGTTATCAGGAGGCCCTGGCGGGTGAAGCCATGGACCGCGGCCCGGTGATGCTGGCCTGGACGGCCGTGGCCGAAGCACCGACCGTGGCCGCCCACGGCACGAATGTGGTGATCCACGAGTTCGTGCACAAGATGGACATGCGGGCCATGCCCCGTGGACAGCACCCCGACGGGGCACCGCCACTGTTCAAGGGGTTTCTGGACAGTCCTTCCGACACCGCCGCCCGCCAGCGCTGGCGGACCACGATGCAGAAGGCCTATGCCGAATTCCGGGAGGCCGTTGCCCTGGCCGAGCGTTTCGGCGGCGAGCGCCCCTGGCTCGACGCGTACGCGGCGCAGGACCCGGCGGAGTTCTTCGCCGTGACCAGCGAAGCCTATTTCGTGAACCGTGAGCGCTTCACTGCAGAGTTTCCGCCCCTGCAGGAACTCTACGACGGTTTCTTCCGCTTCAGCGCCGCAGCAACACCTTGAGAGCGGCCTGCAGGCGCTTGGCGGCGGTACCTTCGTGCGCCGATGACAGCACACGGGCAACATCCTGCGGCCAGGTGTCAGCGGGGCCCGGCTCATTGCGCCGGGTCAGCAGTTGCAACTGCAACTGGCGACGGGCTCCGATGTGTTCGGCGGGCGTCGGCACCTCAGCGGCCATTTCCAGACGCAACAACGCTTCAGCCCCCTCACCCGAGGCGGCCGCCTTGCCGATGGCCTGCGCCCAAGCCGAGCGCGTCGACGCCTGGACCCGGGAGCCCAGGGCCTGCGCGGGAGGCAGCGCCTCGGCATCGCGGTGCTCCCAGGCGCCAAGCACCTGAGTCAGCACCTCGCCGTGCGCCTGCGCCGCCAGCTTGCGCAGCGCCAGTTCGGCCTGTTCCTGCGCCTGACGCTGGGCCCGGAAGGCCGTATCGCCCAGTCGCGGCCCCCGCGCCTCGCGAGGCGCGCGCGCCCAGCCGGCGTCGTCGCGCGGGGCCCGCCCACCATCGCGCGCGCCCCGGTGATCGCGGCCAGGCCGGCGCTCGTCGCGCGCCGCCGGTTCGGCCTTCTTCATGCCGGGACGGTCATCACCGCGCATGGCCACGAGTTTGCGGGCCGGCTGCGACGGGGCGACCGCAGCCGGCGTGTCCTCCGAAGCTTCGGACGCACCGGCAGACACGGCGGCGTCGGCACCTGCCGGGGCGGCAGCCGCCGCCTCGGCCTGGCCCTTCAAGGCCTGTTCCAGCGCCTGTTGCGCTTCCCGGATGCGCTGGGCATCACCCGCGTTTGCCGCAGCTTCCAGCGCCTTGGCCGCCTCCAGAACCCGCTGATCGTGGGCGCTGACCGCCGCCGCCACCTTCTCGCGTTCGCTGCTTTTGCGGGCAAAGGCTTCGTCGATGGGTTTGCGGAACGCGTCCCACAGCTTCTGCTCCTGCTTGCGGTCCAGTGGCACCGCCTGCGCCTCGGCCTGCCAGCGCTGTTGCAAGACCTTGACCGCATCGATGCGCAACATCGGCGCGGCACCCAGCGCAACCGCCTCGTCGATGAGGGCCCGGCGTCGCTCCAGACTCGCCGCCTGCGCCGCCTCCAGGCGCGCGTGGGCCTCGTGCATGACGGTCTTCCACTGCGGCTGGATATCGGCAAACGCCTTCTCGCTCAGATGGCCAGCTTCGCGCCAGCGCTCGGCGAAGGCATGCAACTCGCGCACCTGGCGCTTCCAGTCTTCATCCTGCGCATGGGCCTGGGTCCAGGCACGCACCTCGTCCATCAAGGCCTGCCGCTGGGCTTTGCTGGCGTCCGCCTGCTGGCGCACCTGCAACAGCCACGCCTCCACCACCTTGTGCGCCTCGGTGCAAGCGGTATCGAAACGTTTCCACAGAGCATGGTTGGCGGCCCCGCCCTGATCGGTGGTCTTCCATTGCTCCCGCAGGCCACGCAGCGTTTCCTGCATCTTGCGGCCGCCCAGACGCTGACCCTCAGGCGCCTTGAGCAGCCCCTCCGCCTTGGCCACCAGCTCTTCGCGCAACTGGTCGGCGCGCCAGCGCTGCCAGCCTTCGAGTTCGCCAGCCTGCGCCAGCAATGCCTGCGCCCGGGCCTCAAGGGCCGGGCTGATCAGGCGCCCATGGCTCTTGAGCAGGCCCCGCGCCTCGGCGGCGACTTTGGGAGTGGCCTTGCCGTGGCCTTCTGCCAGTTCGCGCTCCAACTGGGTCAGGGCCTTGGTCACCTCGGCTTCAGCCTGGGCCTGGCGCTCCGTCGCCACCTGGGCATCCTGCGCAACCCGCTCATCGGCAACGACCACGGACTCGCCGCGTGCCACACGCAGTTCATCCGCCCACACCGGCACGGCGGGCAAGGGGGCTTGCGGATCGGCGTCGGCCGCCACGGCTTGCGCCAGCGCAGCCTCGAAAGCATCCCACACCAACTGCAGCTGGCTGCGCGAGGCTTCCAGCATGGGAGGGAACTTGGTCTCGACGCTGGCCCAGTGCGCATCCGTTGGCAATGCCTGTACCTGCTGCTGCCACGCCGAGACATCGGCACGCAAAGCCTCCACCACCTGCTGCGCTTCGCGCCAAGGTTTGGTGGAGAGTACCTCGATGCGCTGGGCCAAGAGCACAGCGGCCTCGCGTTCGACCTGCACGCGGTGCTGCAAGTCTTCCACCGCCTTGATGCGCTCGGCCAAAGCCTGTTTCAGCCCCACCAACGGTTCGCGCGACAGCGGCGCCCCTGCCCGCGCAGCATCACGCTGCCAGGCCATGGCGTCGGCCAGGTTCATGCGCGGATGGTCGAGCAGCGACTGTGCTTTTTGCGCCCATTCGGCGGCGATGTGCTCCTGCGCCTTCTGCCGCTTGAGCTCGTCCAGTTTTTCCTTCAGTGGCTTGGCCGCCCCCCGGTCGCGGTGCGACATCTCTTTGAACACCTCGTTCATCACCTCCAGATCGGGGTCCGTGGCCAGCCACTCGCGCAGCCGGGCGGCACGCTCTCCCGAGGTCGGCGCAGAAAAGGCACCACCGGTGACGGCATCCAGCGGATGGGACGGAGAGGCTTTGGGGGCAGCGGGCGAGTTCACGGCAGGTAAATGATCAGAGGGTGCGCCGTTTCTGGAGCGCAAGGAAAACAGAGACATGATGGGCAGACCAACGGGCTCGATAGACGTCGAGCAAAGCAAGCAACCCGCTATTGTCGCTGCGGATTGCCTGCCTTGCTGAAACGAACGCCCGTGGAGACCCCAAAACAAGAAACCCCGGTGGGCTGAACCCACCGGGGTTGACGGCGGGCAAACTGCACTTGCCGTCGGTTTTGGCGGAGAGGGTTGGATGCCTCGCCAGCCTGGAAGCAAGAGATTGCTCCCGTGGGGTTCCGGTTTCAGACTTCGTGCCTGAGGGACCGGACAAGCCTCGCTCTTGCAAGGCGTCCTCAGATTACGCCCATTCCGCGGCGGTTTCAACCACCTCAACAACCGCCTGTCGCGTCGGACTCACGCCAGCGCATCGACCGCCTCTGGCAGATCGCCCGTACTGGGCTCACCGTCCCGCGGGCGACGCCCAGCCCTGGAATACCCGACGAAAGGTCTCCATCTATGCCCCTTCGCCCGACGCCGCATGGATGCTGGCGAGCGCGCCACAGGAATGAGATCACCCCCAAAAAAACATAACTTTCAGAAATATTAAACGATATCTAAATCATTGACTTGACATTTGAATCTCCCTATCATCCGGCCCGCTTTGACCCATCCCCGGGTTATCCCGCACCGCTGCCGAATACGGCTAAGTCGATGGACCGGCTCCATGAGGCCCGTCCAGATCGATGGCGACCCAATCAGCCCTGCCGAGCCAGACCGGCCGACAGGACCCGAAAGGAGCACGACATGACAGCGATGAGCCGGAGCCAGAGCCCGCAAGCCCCGCTTGCTTCCCTGGCCCAATCCATCCAAACCGCCGCCCAGGACGTCTGCCAAGGCTTTCTGGACGTGACCCGCAACAGCATGGCCCTGCTGGGCACTGTCCTGGCCACAGGCCTGATCCTGATGGCCGCCCATGGCGATCTGCGTGATCGCGCCGAAGACCGGCTGCTCGGCTGGCTGCTGGCTCGACAAGAGTCGGCAGCGGCCCAGGAACAGGCCCAACAGGCTTTTGTGCCGCCGGCAGAACCCGAGGCGGCCCAGCGCGTAACAGCCGCCCTGCCCCACGAGTTGCCGCAACCCCAAGCCAAGGTGGCTTACTGGCTCAGCCGCAAATACCGGGTCGCACCCGAGCCGCTGAGCGTGCTGGTGGCCGAGGCCTTTGAGATTGGCCGCAAGGCGCAGTTGGATCCGACACTGATCCTGGCCGTCATGGCCATCGAATCGCGCTTCAATCCCTTTGCCCAAAGCCCGGTGGGTGCCCAGGGCCTGATGCAGGTGCTCACACGCGTGCACACCGACAAATACGCCGGCTTCGGCGGCCAGTTGGCAGCGTTCGACCCCGTCAGCAATCTGCGCGTCGGCGTGCAGGTACTGCAAGACTGCATCCGCCGCGCGGGCTCGATCGAAGGCGGCCTCAAACTGTACGTGGGCGCGATCACGACCGACGGCAGCGACTACATCAACAAGGTAATGGCAGAGCATCTGCGCATCCAGAGCGTGGCGCTGGGCAAACCCATGCCCACCACTTTCCCGGTCTACCGGTCCCTGCCGGTTTCGGCCCCGGAAACCGCCACGCCCGCCGAACCCGTGCCGGCCGTGCCCTCGGACACCGCAGCATCGTCGCCGGCACTGCCCCCGAACGAAGCACCCGCCGTTCAATCCTGAGCTCACTCACCCGATCTCTGTGAACGGGATCGGCACGAGGTGAGCGCCTCGGCTAAACTAGCAGCGTGCGCAACTGGCGATAGGCGCCGGGTTTGTTCCGTGATTTCGGAATCCCGGTCGCTGACGTGGCCCCCCAGCTTCTGCAGCCTGGGACAACCACTGGGAAGCGCACCGCCCGTCTCGCGGGCGATCAGCCGTTCGCCTGGGCAGTCCCTGCCGCTCACCCTGAGCGCGTGGGGTCCACGTCACCCGAGACTGCCAAACCATGTACGACCGCAACATCCTCATCGAGCAAACCGATCCCGAGCTGTTCGCCGCCATCCAGGCCGAAAACGCCCGCCAGGAACACCACATCGAACTGATTGCCAGCGAAAACTACGCCTCGCCGGCCGTGATGGCCGCCCAAGGCACCCAGCTGACGAACAAATACGCCGAAGGCTATCCGGGCAAGCGCTACTACGGCGGCTGTGAATTCGTCGACATCGCCGAACAACTGGCCATCGACCGCATCAAGCAACTCTTCGGCGCCGACGCCGCCAACGTCCAGCCGCACTGCGGCGCCTCCGCCAACGAAGCCGTGTTTCTGGCCTTCCTCAAGCCCGGCGACACCATCATGGGCATGAGCCTGGCCGAAGGCGGTCACCTCACGCACGGCATGCCGCTGAACATGTCGGGCAAGTGGTTCAACGTCGTGTCCTACGGCCTGAACGACAAGGAAGAGATCGACTACGACGCCATGGAAGCCAAGGCGCGCGAGCACAAGCCCAAGCTGATCGTGGCGGGCGCCTCTGCCTACAGCCTGCGCATCGACTTCGAACGCTTTGCCAAGGTCGCCAAAGAAATTGGCGCCATCTTCATGGTCGACATGGCCCACTATGCCGGTCTGATCGCTGCCGGCGTGTACCCGAACCCGGTGCCGTTCGCCGACGTGGTGACCTCCACCACGCACAAGAGCCTGCGTGGCCCGCGCGGCGGCTTCATCCTGATGAAGGCCGAGCACGAGAAGGCCATCAACAGCGCCATCTTCCCCGGCCTGCAGGGCGGCCCGCTGATGCACGTGATCGCCGCCAAGGCCGTGGCCTTCAAGGAAGCGCTGAGCCCTAAATTCAAGGCCTATCAGCAGCAAGTCGCCAAGAACGCCCAGATCGTGGCCGAGACGCTGACCTCGCGTGGCCTGCGCATCGTCAGTGGCCGCACCGAGAGCCACGTCATGCTGGTCGACCTGCGCGCCAAGGGCATCACCGGCAAGGAAGCCGAGGCCGTGCTGGGCAGCGCCCACATGACCATCAACAAGAACGCGATCCCCAACGACCCCGAAAAGCCGTTCGTGACCAGCGGTGTGCGCATCGGCACCCCGGCCATGACCACCCGCGGCTTCAAGGACGAAGAAGCCCGCCTGACTGCCAACCTGGTGGCCGACGTGCTGGACAACCCGCGTGACCCGGCCAACATCGAAGCCGTACGCGCCAAGGTCAATGCGCTGACTGCCCGCTTCCCGGTTTACAAATGACGCCCGGCCGTCGTCTTGCCCCTGGAACGCTCGTTTCGGCGGGCGCGACGACACACCGCCACGCCCCGATCACCGGGCAAACCGCAGGCTGATCATGAAATGCCCTTTCTGTGGTCATCTGGAAACCCAGGTCGTCGAGACCCGGGTTTCCGAAGATGCGGACTTCATCCGGCGCCGCCGACAGTGCGGGCACTGCGAAAAACGGTTCACCACCTACGAGCGGCCGGAAGTGAGCTTTCCAGCCGTGGTGAAAAAGGATGGGCGGCGCGTCGACTACGTGCCCGCCAAACTCCGCGCGTCGTTCACCCTGGCGCTGCGCAAACGCCCGGTGAGCACCGAGCAGGTCGATGCAGCCATCGAACGGATCGAAGAAAAGCTACTGAACCTCGGCGCACGAGAGGTGCCCGCCACCCGGCTGGGCGAAATGGTCATGCGCGAACTCAAGAAGCTCGACAAAGTGGCCTATATCCGCTTTGCCAGCGTCTACCGCAGCTTCGAAGACATCGACGACTTCCGGGCACTGGTGGATGAAGTGCGGCGCTGACGATTCGCCACCGTCTGCGATATTCCACACAATTGACCATTGATGTGAATTTCTTGGCGCAATTGGCGCCAAGAATAGCCCGATAAATCTTGCGCTTGGCCTAAATTCAGGCTCATAAGATTTCAGGGGGAACGTCATGTCATCTCGCCAACACAGTCTGTGTTGCTGCGGGCGTGGGTTCACGCTCGTGGAAATGGCCGTCACGCTGAGCATATTGGCCATCCTGCTCGGCATCGGGATACCGGCTTTCAGCAA
The DNA here is from genome assembly GCF_021401345.1 of Hydrogenophaga sp. NFH-34. GTDB lineage: Bacteria > Pseudomonadota > Gammaproteobacteria > Burkholderiales > Burkholderiaceae_C > Hydrogenophaga > Hydrogenophaga electricum. Next base: position 93,014 of record NZ_JACBGE010000015.1, on the reverse strand, counting down.
AAGCCTGGCCGCGTGGCAGCGAGATCGCGCCACCAAGGCGCTCATCGCGCACATGCAGCTGGCCCGCACCGAAGCCATCAAACGCTCGCGCAGAGTCGTGATCTGCAACAGCAGCGACGCGTCAACCTGCTCCGCACCAGCCAATAAGGACTGGAAAAACGGCTGGATCGTCTTTGAAGACGACAACGCCAACGGCTTGCGCGACGCCGCCGAACCCCTCATGGCCGCTTCGGGGGCGTTTCCAGGCATTCAGTCCATGCAGGCCAACAACGCCATCAAGCGACTCGTCTACCAGCCCAACGGCCTGATGACATCGGGCATGAGCACGATGTCCGTGACGCCCCGCGCGGGACCGACTCAGAAGATCGTCATCAACCGGATCGGGCGAGTGCGGCTCGATCAGTGAGAAAAAAGTCAAACATCAACCGTTCATCTCACCGGAAAGCGCCGCATGTCTGCCAGACGCAAACCTTTGACTACGGCCCACCTACATTGCAAGGTGGAGCCTACAAGTGAAATACCCTTCCTGCCCTTTCGCCCTCCGAAGCCGCCACCAACGGGGTTTTACCCTGGTGGAGCTGCTCGTGACCATCGTCATCATCGCGATCCTCGCGACGCTGGGTGTCCCCAGCTTCACGCAGTTTTTGCGCAACTGGCAGCGCGACAGCGCGACCAAGGCGTTCATGACCCATGTTCAGCTGGCGCGCACCGAAGCGATCAAGACCTCGCGCAAGGTTGTGATGTGCGTCAGCACCAATGGCACCTCCTGTGCCAACAGCACCGACTGGAAGGGGGGGTGGTTGGTCTTCGTGGACACCAACGGCGACGAAAGCCTGAGCGACGGCGAAACGCTGGTGGCCGTCCGGTCTGCATCGACCGGTGTCAGCAGCATGACCGGCACCAACAACACGAGCAAACTGGTGTTTCTGCCCAATGGATTGATGAGTTCTGGCACAACCACCGTGACCGTGACGCCAAATGGCAGCACGTCACTGACGCTCAACAAGATCGCCCTGAATACCGTGGGTCGGGCCTCGCTCTCCACCGAATCGCAGGAATAGTATGAGCGCACACACCCGTATCCGCCCGACCTGCCCGCGCAGACAACGCGGCGCCAGCATGCTGGAAATCCTCGTGGCCCTGCTGGTCATCTCCCTGGGATTGCTTGGCGTTGCCGGGTTGTCTGCAGCCACCTTCAGCTACAACAAAGCAGCGCAGATTCGCCTGACTGGGTTGGCTTTGGTCAACGACTACGCCGATCGTGCCCGCGTCAACGTTTACGGCTATGACTTGGGCAATTACAGCATCGCGCTGGCCGACACTGTTGCCACCACGGACGACCCAGATCCCAACCAGACCAATGCCCAGACGGCTGCGCAGGCGGTGGCTGCCCGCGACAAGGCCGACTTCATGACCGCTGTGGCCAGTCGCCTGCCGCAAGGCAAGGCTGTGGTGGTGAGCACTCCCAGTGCCTCCGCGCGAGACATGGACATCTGGCTGCTGTGGAAAGAGCCCCAGACCGGAGACAACGACACGCTGTTTTCGGCCAGCCAGGACAACTGCCCCAACATATCCGCTACAGACGACTACAACTGCATGTATTTCAAGGTGGGCCTGTGAACATGCTGACCGCTCAACTCCCTGACGCTCGACACCGGCACCAGACTGGCGTGACCCTGGTGGAACTGATGGTGGCCATGGTCATCGGCATCTTTCTGCTGGGTGCCGTGGCGATCATTTATGTCAGCACCTCCTCCAGCGCTCGCAGCAGCACACTGGAGTCGCAGATGAACGAAGACGCCACACTGGCGCTGGAACTCATTCGGCAACAGCTCCAGTTGGCAGGTTTTTCTGATCTGGACGACGATGGCAACCGGGTCTTTTCCGGTATTGCGGTCCGAGGTTGTGATGGCGGCTTCGACAGCAACGACAACACCAGCAATTTTTCAGCGCTGGCATGCGCGGCCAGCGATACGGGCCCTGATGCACTGGCGATTCGTTTTCAGGCGACCCCCCTGAACAGCCAAGTCACCTCCGCAGGCGCACCAAGCAATTGTTCATTCAACGCCATCAACGCCTGGACACCTGGTGCGACCGAAGGCAGCACCACGGCCATCAGACTGGCCGACAACCGCTACTACATTGCCAATGACGACAACAACGGCAACACCCCCACGCTGTACTGCAAGGGGCGGGGTGACGACGGCGGCGCGGGTACCGGCTTCAGTGCGGCAACACCACTCGTCCCCAACATCGAGGACATGCAACTGAGCTACGCCGTCACGCTCCCCCCCACCAACGACACCCCGCTTCCCCACCAGGTCACAGCCTACGTAGAAGCCGGCAGCGGCACACTGGGCAACACCCTGGCAAACTGGTCCCGTGTGGCGGCCGTGCGCGTGTGCCTGCTGGCCCGCAGCGACAAGCCCATCCCGCTCAATGGCCTCGACGCCAACACCGTGGGCACCTATGTGGACTGCGCCGGAACCACCCAGACGGCCAACGACCGCTATTTGCGACGCGCCTATATCACCACCGTGCAGTTGCGCAACATGCGACCGGCCCTGCCCGCGGCGTATGAGACGGCGGAAGGTGTGGTGACAGATCCCTGGGCCTATCTGACAGATGGAATTGGCATGATCAAGGTAGGCGGCGATTGACGAGATTGACATGACAAAAAATCCTTCCACTGCAACAGCCGGTCGTGCTCGGGGCGAAGCAGGCATCGTGCTACCAATCGCCCTGATCATGCTGGTCATCATTTCTTTTGCCGGCCTGCTCAGTGCCCGCAACTCGGCCAGCTACGAGCAGTTCTCCAACAACATGCGCACCACGCAGGTGGCCAGGCAGTCGGCAGAAGCCGCACTGCGCCACTGCGAGCGCGTGGCCATGGACCAGACGGAAAACGAAGGCGTCAATTTTGTCGCGGATGCCGCCAAGATTGTCTCGACCAAACTGACCGACCCCGAACTGGATTCGGCCGCCTGGAAAACCAAGGCCAACTGGGTGGATGGGGCAGCCAATCTGATCACCGTTTCGCTTGAACACAGCAACGACGTCAAGGACGCCGCCAAGATCAAGAACGACCCCAGTTGCATCATCCAGCCGCTGCGTGACGATCAGTACCTGATCACGGCCCGAGGTCTCTCCAACGACGCGCAACTGGACAACAACGGCCAACTGACTGCCGGCTCTGAAGTCTGGCTCCAGTCGATCCTCAAGCAAGGCGTACCTGTCAAATCATCCAGTGGGGGCAATGCATGAATGCGCAAGAACGAACCCGTGAGGCTCTCATGAAAAACCACCCCTTTCACCGCATGAAAGCTGCATCCTTTTTCCTGGCCATGGGCGCGCTGTCTGCCTCCGTATTGGCCCAAACGCTGGAGCCGGCACAAAAGCCTCTGCTGGCGGTGCAAACCGGCGCCAAACCCAATCTGATGATCAGCCTGGACAACTCCGGGTCGATGGCATTCACTTATCACGAGACCTATGGCATCTCCACGGACAGCAATAGCCAATACGAAGTGCGGCGCTGCCCCGACCAGTACTGGAGCGACCTGACGGGCGCATGGATAAAAGGCGGCATTGCCGACTTTCGCAACAGCAATCGCTGCATCTACCAATCCGGAAACAATTATTATTACAACAACAACCTTTCCGTCCAATTCAGTCCGAGAGCCTATGTCTCCAACTCTGGAGCAGCACAAAGGGCCGCCGAGGTCAACCCCATCTATTACAACCCCAGAATAACCTACAGACCACGGGTCAGTGCAAACGGCACCCCACTGGAATCCGAAGACGGCGTATATTTCATATCGAATCAGAACAGTGCAAATTTTGACTATCGAGTATATAAGAACAATTCAAACTCAAATCAGATCCGCACAACCCATTCAATGTATGCCAGCAATCCCAGCGTCTCCAGCGGCTGGACAGAGGTCTATGGTCTTTCCTACAACTTAAGAATACCTCAGCACATCACTTATCCAGAAACGGGCACCGGCCGCTACAGCAGCTCCTCCAGCCCGGCATTCACCTACAACTATTGCAGCAATGTCACCACGGTCGCAGGGCTGCAGATGGGTTGCGCCAGCTACACAACGGTCAATTTCCGCAGAGGAGGGTCGCCCTCGACCATCACCTTGCCGTCCGATCACCAGCGGACAGATTGCAATGGGTCGACCTGTACCAATGCCCAGGAAGCAACCAACATCCTGAACTGGTACCGCTACTATGCTTTCCGAGCACCTGCGGTCGCCACCGCCATCGGCCAAGCCCTGGCCAATAACGATTATTACGACCAGTTGCGCCTGGGCTACATTTCGATCAATCGCCGAAGTGACACCACCATTTCGCCGATCAATCAAACCCCCGGCATAGACAACAACCTCAATCTGTTGCGTGGCGTTCGGCTGCACACCAAAGACAGCACCAACACCCAAAGACTCTATACCTGGCTGTACGACCAGGATGGCACCCAGAACGGCAACTCGAACTCCGGCAACAGCCCCACTTTCAACAATTTCACCGCCCACCGAATGTTTGCGCCCCATGGCGGCACGCCTTTGCACAACGTTCTGGACAAGGTGGCCAACTATTACAAGGTCCAGTCCACGACTGCAGAAAATCCTTGGGCACGCAATCCGGCAGCGCCGGCGAGTTCCGGCAACGAGGAAATGAGCTGCCGCAGGTCGTTCAACCTGCTGTTTTCGGACGGTGCCTGGAACTCGGGCACCTCCACCATCTCGGGCGAGGATTTTGACAATACGCAGGGGCCGACATTTACCCGAACCCGGGCCGATGGCAGCACCGAGTCTTTCCGCTATCGCCCCACGGGTGTGAATACGGCAGCGGGCCGCAAGCAGTATGTGCCTTATCCGAGTACCGCGACGGGCGGACTGGCTGACCTGGCCGCCAAGTACTACTGGCACGAAGACTTGCGCAGTTCCCTGAACAATGAAATTCTCACGGACACCGGACAGCCCACCTTCTGGCAAAACGTTGCCACCTACACCGTCGGGTACCTGATTCGGCCCAGTGGCAATGTGCAAGGCGCCACCAGTGGCCTGACCTTCGGCCAGATCGACAACTACACCACCCAGTACGCCAGCACCGGCTACGCTGGCGCCACCAAACCCACCTGGGCGACCGGCGACGTCAATGCGAGCACCGCCGATGACCAGACGCGGGTAGATGACTTCATCCAGGCAGGGTACACCGGAGGTGGAAAGGGGTTCAGCGCCCAGACGGCAGACGACGTGCGAAACATTTTCGACACCGTGCTCGCCGACATCCTGAACTCGGCCGGGCGCGATGCCGGCGTTGCGGTCAGCACGGATGCCTCCACAGCCTCGACCATTGCCGGGCGCCTGAAGTACAGCGTGAGCTACAAGACCCAGGACAACTCGGGCGACATCTCGGCGCAGGAGCTCGATGCCAACGGCAACGTGGTGCGCGACGCCAGCGATCTCCCGGTCACCAAATGGACCGCCTCCGAGGAGCTGCCCGCCTATGGCAGCCGAAATGTCTTCACCTATTCCAGCACCAACGGTGGCGGCATCAGCTTTAGCGGCAATTTCTCCGGCCTGCCTACCGATGTCCAGGCGAGCTTGAAATACGGCAGCGACGCGGCCCGGGTTCCCAACAATGCCAACTTCGTGAACTACCTGCGTGGCGCGGACCCTGTGGCCGATGCCCAAGGCAAACTTTTCCGACAGCGCAACAGCCTCATCGGCGCCATGGTGAACCCTCCATCCATCTACATGGGCGGCTCGCGTGACTTTGAATACGACCTCTCAGGCACGGTTTCCGGCAGCGGTCAATATTTGGATTTCTTGACGCGCAAGGTGGCTTACCCGGCCTCTTTGTTCGTGGCCACCAACGCGGGCGTGGTGCACAACCTGGACGCCCAGGACGGTAACGAGCTGGCCGCCTTCATGCCGCGGCGCAGCATGAAGCGCTTGTTGAACTATGCGCGCGACGCTTACACCTTCGAATATGTCCTCGATGGGCCCTTGAGCGAACACGACATTTACGATGGGACGCGCTGGAACCACATTGCCGTGGGTTCGGGGGGTCGGGGTGAAAAGCTGATCTATGCCTTGCGTTCACCGCTCAATGGAACCGCCGATGCGGGCAACCGGATCCCGACCCGCCAAGACTATCTGTGGGAAACCGGCCCCACGTCTGGCCCGCAAACCGTGGGCAGTACCACCGAAACCAATGTGCTCAACACCACCGGATTCGCTCTGGGCCACATCACCCATCCGTCCCGCAGTGGTCAGACCGAAAACGGCACCTGGGTCGTGCTGATCAACAGCGGCCACTACAACGGTTATTCGGATGGCAGCCGACATGGTCTGGTGGCGCTCAACCCCATGACCGGTGCCGTGATTGCACGCATCCCCCTGCCTTCGGGCTATTCCGCAGGTCGCGGCTTGAGCGGCGTGACCTTGCTCCGCAATGCCGACAAGCGCATTGTGGCCGCCTATGCGGGTGACGCCAACGGCAACCTGTGGCGCTTCGATTTGCGGGGTGCACCGAGCAGTTGGCGCGTTTCCTACAACCGCCCGCTGTTCACCACCGCCAACAACCGTCCGATTTACAGTGCCCCGGCCTGGCAGGCCCACCCAGAAAAAGGCACCGTGGTGGTCGTGGCGACCGGCATTCTGCTGGAGGACTCCGACATCACCGACGCCACCGAGCCTAACAAAACAGAAGCAATCTACGGCATCTGGGACCCGACACCGATTGGTGAAGACGATGCCTCTCCTTACACGCCCCCCTCGGTCAGCGATCTGATCGTGCGCGGCATTGTCGGTGGTACCAACGTCACCAACAACGACCGCACCTACAGCCGGACCAGCAACGACAAGATCGACTGGACAGTGCACCGGGGCTGGACCTTTGCTCTGGGCCACACCTATGCCGGTGAACGCTCGCTCGACCAGATCCGCAATGTGAGCACCAGCGTGTTCATCAACACCACCGTGGTGGCCCCGCCGGAAAATGCCGAAGACGAGACTTGCTCGATTTCAGGCCTGCCCAAGAACTACATCTACGGTCTGCGTGCCATCGACGGTGCTTCGCAGTACTCGTTCGACACCAACAACGACGGCAAGCTGGACAATGTGTCCATGGTGCTGATCGATAGTGGAGGATACTCGCGTGGCGTGGCACTCCTCAGTGACACCCCTACTGGTGGCAGTACTCCCACAGGAGGTCGGGGGGACGGGGGCATGCCTGGTGGTGACGGAGAATCTCTCCCCAAGCAGCAGAACTGTGAAAACGAAACCAAATTCGCCGTAGGTACTGAAGATGGCAGTGTCGCTTTGGGTGTTTATTGCCCCGTTCCAGGCTGGAGTCGCACCCAATACCAGCTCAGCACCCCGCCTTCCAACTGAGGCCCAGTGACCATGAAGAAGCGATTGCCACTCCCGTCCGCTCCGGCGCAACCCCAGCGATACCGAGGCTTCACCCTCATCGAACTGATGATCGTGGTGGCCGTGATCGGCATCCTGGCGGCCATTGCCCTGCCGTCCTACACCGAACACGTGAAGGCGTCACGCCGGGCCGATGCGCAGCGAGCCCTGATGGAGGCCGACCAGTTCATGCGCCGCTTCTACAGCGCCAAGGACACGTTCAAAGGCGCGGAGTTGCCCGCCAGCATGGCCCAATCCCCCAAGGAAGGCGCCGCCGCCTACACCATCACGCTGATCGAGAACGGCGACGCGGTGGATGAAGCCACGGCCGAAACGACCTATACCCTGCGCGCCGTGCGTACCGGCAGCATGAGCGGCGACCGTTGCGGCGATCTGAGCATCACGCAAACGGGTGCCCGCTCGGTCAGCAACAACGCCAGCGGCAGTGAGCTGGCGGACTGTTTCAAGGGCTGATACCCTCCAGCCCCCGGGCCCGACCCGCCTCGGCAGGTCGGGCTTTTTCTTGCCCCCTCACCCCCATGCCCGCCGCTCTCTCTGCCTTGACCCTCGCCCAGCAACAGGCCACCCAGGCGCTGCATCTGTCCAACCCCAACCCGCGCGTCGGCTGCGTGCTCACCGATGCCAGCGGTCTGGTGATCGGGCAGGGGCACACCCAACGCGCAGGCGGGCCGCATGCGGAAGTGATGGCGCTGCGCGATGTGCAGGCACGCGGCCTGAGCACCCATGGCACCACGGCCTGGGTGACGCTGGAGCCCTGCTCCCACCACGGCCGCACCCCACCCTGCTGCGACGCGCTGATCGCCGCTGGCGTGGCGCGCGTGGTGGTGTCCACGGTGGACCCGAACCCCCTGGTAGCCGGCCGGGGTGTCGAGCGCCTGCGCGCTGCAGGCATCGCTGTCGAGGTGTTGCCCGCTGATAGCGACCTGGCGCGGGCGTCGCGCGAGCTGAACATCGGCTTTTTCAGCCGCATGATCCGCGGCCAGCCGTGGGTACGCATGAAGATGGCGGCTTCGCTGGACGGCATTTCGGCCCTGGACAACGGTGTCAGCCAGTGGATCACGGGCGAGCCGGCCCGCGCCGACGGGCACGCCTGGCGCGCGCGTGCATGCGCCGTGCTGACCGGCATCGGCACCGTGCGGGAGGACGACCCTGTGCTGGATGTGCGGCTGGCCCCCACCCCACGCCAGCCGCATCTGGTGGTGGTCGACAGCCGCCTGGAGCTCTCTCCCGATGCCCGGCTGTTCCAGCCGCCGGCGCACGGCCTGAGCCGGCAGATTCTGGTGGCCCATGCGCTGGACGATGCCACGGCACAGGCGCGTGGCCAGGCCTTGCTGGCGCGCGGTGCCACCCTGCTGAGCCTGCCCGGCCCTGGCGGCAAAGTGGCTTTGCCCGCGCTGCTGCGCGAGCTGGGTCGGCGTGAAGTCAACGAACTCCACCTGGAGGCTGGGCACAAGCTCAACGGCTCGTTCCTGCGCGAAGGGCTGGTGGATGAGTGCCTGGTCTATCTGGCACCGCAGTTGCTGGGCTCAGGCCGGGGCCTCGCCAGCCTGGGGCCTTTCCACCGCCTGGACGACGGCACGCCCCTGCATTTCACCGCGATGGATCGCGTCGGCAACGACCTGCGCATCCTCGCCCGCGTGGCCGGGCACGAAGGCTTTCTGCACCCCCAAACCGCCGCCTGACCGCCCGCGCCAGCCCTGGTCGGGCAAGCCGGCACAAACCCTGCGAAAATAGCCGGATGTTTACCGGCATCATCACCGCAGTGGGGCGTATCGCCGCCCTGTCCGAACTGGGCGCATCCGCCCAGCATGGCAAACGCCTCACCCTCGAAACACCGGCCGGCTTTCTGGACGATGTGGGTCTGGGGGACAGCATCGCCCTCAACGGGGCCTGCATGACGGTGACGTCGCTGGACGTGCCGGCGCACCGCTTCACCATCGACATCTCGGCCGAATCGCTGACCCGCACCACCGGCCTGGCCGAAGCCGGCCGGCGTGTGAACCTGGAAAAGGCGCTGCGTGCCAGCGACCGGCTGGGTGGCCATATCGTTTCCGGACACGTTGACGGCATCGGCCAGGTGATCGCCTTCACCGCGGTGGGCGAGAGCTGGACACTGCGCGTGCAGGCGCCGCCCGAGCTGGGCAAGTACCTGGCCTACAAAGGCTCGATCACGGTCAACGGGGTCAGCCTCACGGTCAACACCGTGGAAGACAGCCCCGCCGGCTGCGCTTTCAGCATCAACATCATTCCCCACACCGTCGAGCACACCACCCTGGGCGATCTCCAGGCGGGCAGCGGTGTGAATCTCGAAATCGACACCGTGGCCCGCTACGTCGAGCGCATGCTGACCGCTGCCGGCCCCGCCTCCCTCAAGGAAACCGCATGAACGCCCCTGAAACCCTGCGGCCTGTGGCCATCTCCCCGGTGGAAGACATCGTGGCCGACATCCGTGCCGGCCGCATGGTCATCCTCGTCGACGAGGAAGACCGCGAGAACGAAGGCGACCTGGTCCTCGCTGCCGACCATGTGACGCCCGAGGCGATCAACTTCATGGCCCGCTTCGGCCGTGGCCTGATCTGCCTGACACTGTCCAAAGAGCGCTGTGAGCGCCTGCGGCTGCCACCCATGGTGCCGCGCAACGGCACCAAGATGGGTACCGCCTTCACGGTGTCCATCGAAGCCGCCGAAGGCGTGACCACCGGCATCTCCGCCGCCGACCGCGCCCGCACCGTGCAAGCCGCCGTGGCCCCCGATGCCCGTGCCGAAGACCTGGTGCAACCCGGCCACATCTTCCCCCTGCAAGCGGTGGAAGGCGGGGTGCTCATGCGCGCCGGCCACACCGAAGCGGGTTGCGACCTGGCCGCCATGGCCGGCTGTTCGCCCGCCGCCGTGATTTGCGAGATCATGAAGGACGACGGCACCATGGCCCGCCTGCCCGATCTGCAGCTCTTTGCCGCCGAACATGGCGTGAAGATCGGCACCATCGCCGACCTCATCCAGTACCGCAGCCGCCACGAAAGCCTGGTGCAGAAAGTCGGCAGCCGGCCGCTGCACACCGCCTTCGGTGAATTCACCGCGCACGCCTTCCGCGACGAGCCCAGCGGCGCCCTGCATCTGGCCCTGGTGAACGGGCAATGGGACAGCGACGCTGTGGTGGACGTGCGGGTGCACGAGCCGCTGTCGGTGCTCGATGCGCTCGAAATCGACCGTTCCATGCACAGCTGGAGCCTGGAAGCCAGCCTGCGCCACATCGGCCAGTCGGGTGCCGGCGTGGCGGTGCTGCTCAACTGCGGCGAATCCGCCGCGCAGTTGCTGGCCCAGTTCGAAGGCACGGCCCGCTCGGCCCAGGCGCCCGAACGCGGCCGCATGGACCTGCGTACCTATGGCGTGGGCGCCCAGATCCTGCGCGAATGCGGTGTGCACCGCATGCGCCTGATGGGCCAGCCGCGCCGCATGCCCAGCATGGCCGGCTATGGCCTCGAAATCACCGGCTATCTCGGCCGAGATCAGTAACTCTCAACGGATTCCACCATGTTTGGCGCAGACAAAGGCACCTCCGGCCCGCTCGATGGCCGCAAGCTTTCCATCGGCATCGTCCAGGCCCGCTTCAACGAAGGCATCACCAACGCTCTGTACGAAGCCTGCCACGCCGAGCTGCTGGCACTGGGGGTGCAGGAAAAGAACATCAAGCGCGTGACCGTGCCCGGCGCCCTGGAAGTGCCCGTGGTGCTGCAGGCCATGGCCGAGCAGGACGAATACGACGCCCTGATCGCGCTGGGTTGCATCATCCGTGGCGAGACCTACCACTTCGAGCTGGTGTCCAACGAGTCGGGTGCCGGCGTCACGCGCGTCTCGCTCGACACCCACACCCCGATCGCCAACGCCATCCTGACCACCGAAAACGTGTCCCAAGCCGTGGCCCGCCAGGAAGAAAAAGGCCGCGACGCCGCGCGCGTGGCCATTGAAATGGCGCATCTGCTGGAGCAACTGGCCTGATGAACACCGACACCAAGCCCCGCAAGGCCTCGGACAAATCGGCACGGACGCGCGCACGCGAATTCGCGCTGCAGGCGCTGTACCAGCACATTGTCGGCCGCAACGAGGCCACCGACATCGACGTCTTCACGCGCGACCTCTCGGGCTTTCACAAGGCCGACAGCGTGCACTACGACGCGCTGCTGCACGGCTGCATTGCCGAAGCTGCAGAGGCCGACGCCCTGATCGAACCGCTGCTGGACCGCAAGCTGGCCGAAATCTCGCCCATCGAACGCGGCGTGATGTGGATCGGTGTGTACGAATTCCGCCACTGCGCCGACGTGCCCTGGCGCGTGGTGCTCAACGAATGCATCGAACTGGCCAAGAGCTTCGGTGGCACCGACGGCCACAAATACGTCAACGGCGTGCTGCACCCGCTGGCCGAAAAGCTGCGCCCGGTGGAAACGGCTGCGGCCCCCCGCCCGCGCAGTCCCCGCAAGCCGGCCGACGGCAGCCCGGAAGCGGCCTGACCGTCGGCGCACGCAGCATGCGGATCGCCCAACGCGCCCAACGGGTGGCGCCCTTTTACGTCATGGAGCTGGCCAAGACCGCCAGCGAGATGGCAGCCCGGGCCCAGGCCGGCGACCGCCCCATGATCTACCTGAACATCGGCGAGCCGGACTTCACCGCACCACCGCTGGTGCAGATCGCCGCCGAGCGCGCCATCCGCGATGGCCGCAGCCAGTACACGCCCGCCACCGGCCTGCCCGCGCTGCGCGAAGCCATCAGCGGCTGGTACGCCAGCCGCTTCGGCCTGCAGGTTGATCCGGGCCGCATCGTCGTCACGGCCGGTGCTTCGGCCGCGCTGCAACTGGCCTGCCTCGCGCTGATTGAGGCGGGTGACGACATCCTGATGCCCGACCCCTGCTACCCCTGCAACCGGCAGTTCGTGCAGGCGGCCGAAGGGCGACCTGTGCTGATTCCGACCGGGGCCGACAGCCGCTTCCAGCTCAGCGCCGCCCAGGTCGAAACCGCGTGGGGCCCATCCACGCGCGGCGTGCTGCTGGCCTCCCCCTCCAACCCCACCGGCACCAGCATCGCCCGCGACGAACTGGAGCGCACGGCCAGCTTCGTGCGCGAGCGCGGCGGGATCACCCTGGTGGACGAGATCTACCTGGGCCTGAGCTACGAGGACGCCTACGGCCACAGCGCCCTGGGCCTGCCCGACGGGTTGGGCGAACAAATCATCAGCGTCAACAGCTTCAGCAAATACTTCAACATGACGGGTTGGCGCCTGGGCTGGCTGGTGCTGCCCCCTGCGCTGGTGGCGCCGGTAGAGAGGTTGGCGCAGAACCTGTTCATCTGCGCCAGCACCATCGCCCAGCACGCGGCGCTGGCCTGCTTCGAGGCCGAGAGCCTGGCCGAATACGAGCGCCGCCGTGCCGAATTCAAGGCGCGGCGCGACTGGTTCATTCCCGAACTCAACCGCCTGGGCCTGACCGTGCCCGTCATGCCCGACGGCGCCTTCTACGCCTGGGCCGACGTCCGGAACCTGTGCCAGCGCTGGGGCATCAGCACCGACCCCACGGGCAACACGCCTGGCGGCAGTTGGCCCCTGGCCTTCGAGCTCATGAAGCGCACCCAGTTGGCCACCACACCGGGGCGCGATTTCGGCGTCGCCGACCCACAGCATTGGCTGCGCTTTTCCACCGCCAATGCCCTGCCGCAGCTGCAGGAAGCCATTGCCCGGCTGGAGGCCGCGCTGTGAGCGCGCACAGCGTGGGGGCCACCGATCCGGCGCCGGGCCGTTCCCAAGCGGGATCAGCCCCCTCGGGGAGCAGCGACCCGCGCAGCGGTGGAGCGTGGGGGTCCACCGATCCGGCGCCGGGCCGTTCCCAAGCCGGATCAGCCCCCTCGGGGGGCAGCGACCCGCGCAGCGGTGGAGCGTGGGGGTCCACTTTCTCCTGGCCCGTGCGCGTCTACTGGGAAGACACCGACGCTGGCGGCATCGTCTTCTATGCCAACTACCTCAAGTTTTTCGAACGCGCCCGCACCGAGTGGCTGCGCGAGCGTGGCGTGCACCAACGCGCACTGCGCGACGAAGCCGGTGGCATGTTCGTCGTCAGCGACTGCCGGTTGCGCTACCTGCGCAGCGCCCGCCTGGACGATTTGCTTCTGGTTACCGCGCAGGCCACTGAGGTGGGCAAAGCCTCCCTTACCATTGTGCAGAGCGCGCTCCTGAAACCGCAGCAGGAGGGCGAGCCGCCCGTTTTGCTGTGCGAAGGCGAAGTCCGCGCTGGCTGGGTCGATGCCCAGACCTTGCGGCCCGCGCGCATTCCCGCCAGCGTGCTGCAGCGCCTGCAAGCCGCGCCCGACTGACGAACTTTTTCCCGCCACCTCCGCTCTAGAAACCATGCCGCAAGATCTCTCCATCGTCCAGTTGCTGCTCCACGCCAGCTGGGTGGTCCAGGCCGTGGTCGTCCTGCTGGTGCTGATGTCCGTCATCAGCTGGGCCGCCATCTTCCGCAAGGTCTTCGCGATCAAGCGCGTCAAGGCGCACGACGACGACTTCGAGCGCGAGTTCTGGTCCGGCACCAACCTCAACGACCTGTATGTCGCCGCCGCCCAGAGCGCCCGCCACGGCGGCCCGATGGAGCGCATCTTCGCCAGCGGCATGCGCGAATTCAACAAGCTGCGAGAGCGCCGCATCAACGACAGCGGCACGCTGCTCGACGGCGCCCGCCGTGCCATGCGCGCCAGCCTGCAGCGCGAGCTGGACACGCTGGAGTCCAACCTGTCCTTCCTCGGTACCGTCGGTTCGGTCGCACCCTATGTGGGCTTGTTCGGCACGGTCTGGGGGATCATGCATGCCTTCACCGGCCTCGCGGCGCTGGCCCAGGTGACCCTGGCCACGGTGGCGCCCGGTATCGCCGAAGCCCTGGTGGCCACCGCCATCGGCCTGTTTGCCGCCATCCCGGCCGTGGTCGCCTACAACCGTTTCACGCACGACGTCGACCGCGTCGCCATCCGGCTGGAGACCTTCATGGAAGAGTTCTCCAACATCCTGCAGCGCAACCTGGGTCACCAGCCGGCCTCGGCTTCGGCTTCGGGGCACTGACGCGGAGCCGACGCCCATGCCCGCCGCCTCTTCCCGCGGACGCGCCCGCCGCACCAAGAACGAGATCAACATGGTCCCGTTCATCGACGTGATGCTCGTGCTGCTGATCATCTTCATGGTCACGGCGCCGCTGATCACGCCCAGCCAGATCGAAGTGCCCAGCGCCGGCGAGTCGGCCAGCCGGCCACCGGCCAAGTACGTCAGCGTCATCATCGAAAAAAACGAAACCATCGAGGTTCGCGAAGGCCCGTCCGGCAAGGACGGCAACACCGTCAAGCTGTCGCAACTGGCGCGCGAAGTGCAGCAGTGGCGCGCGCGCATCGACACCGCCCCCGATGCCAAGGTGGCGGTCATGATCAGCGCCGACAAGGGCGTGCAGTACGAAGCCGTGGTCAACGCCATGAGCACCCTGCGCGAAGCGGGCATCGGACCGATCGGCCTGGCGGTCAAGACCTCGCGCTGACGCCGCTGGAAGCCCTGTGATGAAGGCCACCGCCGAAAGCCTGGAATTCAAGCCCCCACAGGCCGGTCGCTGGACCGGGCCGGTCGGCCTGGCGCTGGTGGTGCACGGCCTGCTCATTGCGGCCCTGACCTGGGGCATCCAATGGCGGGACGATCCGGTCCTGGTGGCCTTCGAAACCGAGATCTGGTCCCCCACGGCGCGCCAGGCCGCCCCGGCTCCCGTGCAACCACCACCCCCGCCGGAACCCGAAACCCCGCCCGCACCGAAACCGGAACCCAAGCCGGTGCCCCAACCTGCCCCCCCGGCACCGCCGAAGGTCAAGGACGCCGAGATCGCCACCGCCCAGGCGAAAAAGAAGCAGGAAGAAGAGCGCCAGCGGCGCGAAGCCCTGGCGCAGGAAAAGCAGCGCGCCAAGGCAGAGGCCGACAAGCGCGAAAAGGCAGAAAAGGCGGCGCGCGAGAAAAAGCTGGCCGAAGACAAAAAGAAGAAAGAAGCCGAACAAAAGAAACTCGCCGAGCAAAAGCGCGAGGCCGACGAGCAGCGCCGCGCCGACAAGGCCGCCCAGGCCGCACGCGAAGAGCAGTTGCGCCGCATCATGGGTCAGGCCGGCGCCACGGGGGGCGCCACAGCCACCGGCACCGCCCAGCGCAGCAGCGGCCCCTCATCGGGTTACGCCGGGCGCGTGGTGGCCCGCATCCGGCCCAACATCATCTACCAGCAGGAATTCCCGGCCTCCTTGCGTGCCGAAGTGGAAGTGCGCGCCGCGTCCGACGGCACCATCACCGCCCGCCGCGTGGTGCGCTCCAGCGGCGATCCCGAATGGGACCAGGCCGCCCTGCGCGCCATCGACCGCACCGGCATGCTCCCGCGCGACGTCGATGGCAGCGTGCCTGCCGTCATCACCATCGTGATGCGCCCGCGGGACTGAGCGGCCCGCCCCTGCGGGCCCATCCGGCCACAATCCCCCCGATGAGCACCCCCAACCCGGATCGCGCCCGCGCGGCCAGTGCCGCACCACTGCGCGGCCTGCTGCCCTTCATCCGCCCCTACCGCTGGCAGGTGACGCTGGCGCTGCTGTTCCTGCTGATGGCCGCGGCCGCGACGCTGCTGTTTCCGCTTGCGCTGCGGCAACTGGTCGATGGCGGGCTGACGTCCGGCCAGGCGACCGACCGGGGCGCGCAGGCGCTGGCGCTGCGAGGACACTTCCTGCAGCTCTTTGGCGTGGCGGTGCTGATGGGCGTGGCGTCGGCCTCGCGCTTTTACATGGTCAGTTGGCTGGGCGAGCGCATCACGGCCGATCTGCGCAACGCGGTCTACGCCCACGTGCTCCGGCAAAGCCCGCAGTTTTTCGAAACCACGCAAACCGGCGAGGTGGTCTCGCGGCTGAGCACCGACACCACGCTGGTGCAGACCGTGGTGGGCTCCTCGCTTTCCATGGGGCTGCGCAACGCGGTCACCGGCATCGGCGCCCTGCTGATGCTGGTGATCAGCCACCCCTATGTGATGGTGCCCGTGCTGGCCGTCGTGCTGCTGGTGGTGCTGCCGGCGATTGCCATCGGGCGGCGGGTGCGCCGGCTGTCGCGCGCCAGCCAGGACCGCGTCGCCGATTCCAGCGCCATCGCAGCCGAGGTGCTGGGCGCGGTGCCCGTGGTGCAGAGCTTCACCGGCGAAGCACACGAAACCCGGCGTTTTGCCGCGTCGACGGAAAACGCCTTTGCCACCGCCGTGCGCCGCAGCCGCGCACGGGCCTTCCTGGTAGCATTCATCATCATCGCCAACGCGGCCCTCATTCTCTGGGGGCTCTACCAGGGCACGCAGGCGGTGCTGGCCGGGCAACTGAGCGCCGGCCAACTGGGACAGGCGGTGCTGTACGTGATCATCTTTGCCGGCGCCGTGGCGGTGCTGGGCGAGGTCTACGGCGACCTGCTGCGCGCGGCAGGCGCCAGCGAACGGCTGATGGAATTGCTGGCCCTGCGCTCGCCCGTGCAGTCGCCCCCCCAGCCGCGAGAGGCGCCCCTGCCCGTGGGCGGCTCACAACTGGTCTTTGACAGCGTGGATTTCCACTACCCCTCGCGCCCGGCGCAGGCGGCGCTCAGCGGGTTCTCGCTGGCCGTGACGCCGGGCAGCACGGTGGCACTCGTCGGGCCCAGCGGCGCCGGCAAGACCACGGTGCTGGGCCTGCTGCTGCGGTTCTACGATCCGCAGGCGGGCCGCATCGTGCTGGACGGCGTGCCCATCGACCAGATGGATCTGCAGGCACTGCGCGCGCGCATCGGTGTGGTGCCGCAGGATGCGGTGATCTTCTCCACCACGGCGATGGAGAACATCCGCTACGGTCGTGCCGATGCCAGCGACGACGAGGTGGTCGCCGCCGCCCGCGCCGCGCATGCCGACGCCTTCATCCGCGAATTGCCGGAAGGCTACGCCAGCTTCCTGGGCGAGCGTGGGGTGCGTCTGTCGGGTGGTCAGCGCCAGCGTATCGCCATCGCGCGCGCCATGCTCAAGAACCCGCCCCTGCTGTTGCTCGACGAGGCCACCAGCGCGCTGGACGCGCAAAGCGAGCGGGCCGTGCAGGCCGCGCTCGATTCGGCCATGCAGGACCGAACCACCCTGGTGATCGCCCACCGCCTGGCCACCGTGCAGCAGGCCGACCGCATTGTGGTGCTGGACCACGGCCGCATCGTCGAGCAAGGGACCCATGCCGAACTGGTCGCGGCTGGCGGTCTTTACGCACGGCTGGCCGCCCTGCAGTTCAGCTGACCAGACAGCCTGCGTTGGCGCCGGTCACCACGGCGAGCGCACGACTATGCGTTTGACGCATAACGTCCAGCCAAGCCGGCCTTGGACAGGCTGAAAAGGCCTGCGTAAGCTCTCGATCCGTCGGCTCCACAAGGGGCGACGAACCCCTTCGGAGCTTTTCGCCCATGTCACAAGCACCCTCTTCCACCCCGGTTGCGGCCACGAATTCGCCGGCCGCCTTCACCCACGCCCTGCCCTCCTATCTGGACCCGAACCACCTCGGGCCCTGGGGCACCTACCTGCAACAGGTCGACCGCGTGACACCCTACCTGGGCCCGCTCGCGCGCTGGGTGGAAACGCTCAAGCGCCCCAAACGCATTCTGGTCGTGGACGTGCCGATCGAGCTGGACAACGGCACCATCGCCCACTTCGAGGGCTACCGTGTGCAACACAACCTCAGCCGCGGCCCCGGCAAGGGCGGTGTGCGCTTTCACCAGGACGTGACGCTCTCGGAAGTGATGGCGCTGTCGGCGTGGATGTCGGTCAAGAACGCTGCCGTGAACGTGCCCTACGGCGGTGCCAAGGGTGGCATCCGTGTCGATCCCAAGCAGCTTTCGCGCGGCGAGCTGGAGCGCCTGACGCGCCGCTATACCAGCGAAATCGGCCTGCTGATCGGCCCCTCCAAGGACATTCCGGCGCCCGACGTGAACACCAACGGGCAGGTCATGGCCTGGATGATGGACACGTATTCCATGAACGTGGGGGCCACCGCCACCGGCGTGGTGACCGGCAAACCAGTGGACCTGGGTGGCTCGCTGGGCCGCGTCGAGGCCACCGGCCGGGGCGTGTTCACCGTCGGCATCGAGGCCGCCAAGCTCACCGGCCTGCCCGTCGAAGGTGCGCGCGTGGCGGTCCAGGGCTTCGGCAATGTGGGTGGTATCGCCGGCAAGCTGTTTGCCGAAGCCGGGGCCAAGGTCGTGGCCGTGCAGGACCACACCGGCACCATCTTCAACACGAATGGCCTCGACGTGCCGGCCCTGCTCGCCCACGTCAAGCAGACAGGCGGGGTCGGCGGCTTTGCCGGCGCCGAAACGATGGCCAACGACGACTTCTGGAGCGTGGACTGCGACATCCTCATCCCGGCAGCGCTTGAAGGCCAGATCCACAAGGGCAACGCGGGCCGCATCAAGGCCAAGATGGTGATCGAGGGCGCCAACGGCCCGACGACGCCGGAGGCCGACGACATCCTCAACGACAAGGGTGTGCTGGTGCTGCCCGACGTGATCGCCAACGCCGGCGGCGTGACGGTCAGCTATTTCGAGTGGGTGCAGGACTTCTCGAGCTTCTTCTGGACAGAGGACGAGATCAATGCCCGCCTGGTGCGCATCATGCAGGAAGCCTTTGCAGGCGTCTGGCAGGTGGCCCAGGAGAACAAGGTATCGCTGCGCACAGCGACCTTCATTGTCGCCTGCCAGCGCATCCTGCACGCGCGCGAGATGCGCGGCCTGTACCCCTGACAGGAAAGCGGTTCGCGCATGACGCTCACTGCCGGCGGGTGGTTCGGCCACCCTGCCGGGAGCCGCTCAGGCGGCTCTGGTCACTGCAAGGTTTCCTTGATGGCGGGCAGATCGGGCAGGGGCACGACGTCGATACCCTCCTCGATCAAGGCCATCGCCACTTCGGGGCTGGCGCGTCCGCGGATGTTGCGCTGGGCGATGTCGCCCTGGTGCATGGCGCGGGCCTGATCGGCGAATCGCTCACCGACATCTTCGGTCTGGGCCACGATTTCGCGCATGGCCTTCAAAAGGCGGGCTTGAAGCTCGGGCGCCGGCGCCTGTGGCGCCTTCGGCGCATCGGCGGGCAAGCGCGAACCCTCTTCCCGGGGAGTGCCCAGGTTCAAGCGGGGCGCGGAAGGCATCTTCAAGACATGGGCTGCACCGCAGACAGGACACGCAAGCAGACCCCGATCCCGTTGCTGCTGGAAGTCGTCTTCGGAAGCGAACCAGCCTTCAAAAGTGTGCTGGTGCTCGCACTGGAGGTTGAGAACCTTCATGGCGAGATTATCGGGCGACGGCCGCTGGCATTGCCCCCGACCAATCGAGTGACCACGCGCCCGAGAGCACATTCTGAAGCCACAGTGCCCCGACCAGGGTCTTGCTGTCGATCGTGGTGCCGTCGCGGCAGGCCTGAAGCAAGGCTTCCGGCGTGGCGCTGAAGACGTCCAGGAATTCACCGTCGTCGAGTTGCCGTTCACCGGGCACCAGGCCCCGCGCGAACCAGATATCGATGACCTCGTCGGAATAGGCGATGGTGGGCGCCAAGCGGCCGGCGAACGCCCATTCGGCGGCTGTATAACCCGTCTCTTCGAGCAGTTCACGGCGGGCACACGCCAGGCTGCCTTCGCCCGCGTCGAGCTTGCCGGCCGGGAATTCGATGATCGCCTGCCGCATCGGGTGGCGCCATTGGCGCTCCAGCACCACCTGACCATCGTCGAGCAGGCCGATGACCATCACCGCGCCCGGGTGCAGCACGTATTCCCGCGTCGCTTCGCGCCCCGAAGGGAGGCGGACCGTGTCGCGCACGGCGTGGAGAAAGTGGCCCCGCAACAGCTCCTGTCGGGCCACAGGTTCTTCGCGCAGGTGCGCGTCAGCCGGTGCGTCCACGGCTCAGTTCCGGCGCTTGAACAGATAGCGCCACACGAAGCCCGGAAACGCCAGGGTCAGGAACAGCGCTGCGGTGGTGGCATAGAACTCCCAGCCCTGGGGATAGATCTGGCCCGCCGACTGCTCCAGCGCCAGACCAATGCCGCCCACGACGAAATACATCACCAGCAGTTCAGCCAGACGCACCCCCAGACTCTTGGGTGCAGCGGACGCACCGCGCGGCCACAGCGCCAGCCATCGGTTGTTCACAAAAGGCAGATTGGCACCGGCCAAGGCCACGAGCAGGACAAGCCAGACGGAGAAAGAATGCGACATGCGGATGGGATCGCGATGGTGGCGACAGGTTCACACCGCCGCCACCGGCCTCAGGCAAACAGCTGAGCCACCGCCTGGGCACACAGCGCCATGAGGCCGCCAGGCAACAAACCCAGCACCAGCACGAGCGCCCCGTTGAGCGACAGGAGCGAGCGCACCTCGACAGGGGCTTCGATCGGCGCGGTCTGCACCGGTGCGTCGAAGTACATCACCTTCACCACACGCAGGTAGTAGAAGGCGCCGATCAGCGACATGATGACGGCGAACACGGCCAGACCGATATAGAACGAACCGCCATGGGCGAGCAGCGCCTGCAGCACCGACAGCTTGGCGTAGAAGCCGACCAAAGGCGGCACACCGGCGAGCGAAAACATGAAGATCGCCATGATGCCCGCGTACAGCGGGCTGCGCTGGTTCAGGCCAGCCAGGTCCTGGACCTCTTCGGACTCGAACCCCTGGCGCGAGAGCAGCAGAATGACCCCAAAGGTGCCCAGCGTGGTCAGCACATAGGACACGACGTAGAACATGGCCGAGCCATAGGCGTTGGCCAGATTGCTCTTGTCGTCGCCCACAACGCCCGCCACCAGCGCCAGCAGCAGGAAGCCCATCTGCGCGATGGTGGAAAACGCCAGCATGCGCTTGAGGTTGCTCTGTGCGATGGCGGTCAGGTTGCCCACCAACAGCGACAGCACGGCCAAGACGGCCAGCATCTGCTGCCAGTCAACCGCCAGCGGCTGCAGACCTTCGGCCAGCAGTCGCACGACGATGGCAAAGGCGGCCAGCTTGGGTGCACCACCGATGAGCAGTGTCACTGCCGTGGGGGCACCGTGGTAGACGTCAGGCACCCACATGTGGAAAGGCACGACGCCGAGCTTGAAGGCAAGACCCGCCACCACGAACACCAGCCCGAGCACCAGCACCTGGGCCGAACCCTTGAGCGAACCCTCACCGCCAGCGATGGCTTGCATGACCTCGGTCACGTTGAGCGATCCCGTGGCGCCATACACCAGAGACAGGCCATAGAGCAGGAAGCCACTGGCCAGTGCACCCAGCACAAAGTACTTCATCGCGGCCTCGGTCGCGTTGAGGTCATCACGGCGCAGGGCCACCAGCGCATAGCTGGCCAGGGTCAGCAGTTCCAAACCCAGGTAGATGATCAGGAAGTTGTGACCCGAGATCATCACGAACATGCCCAGCAAGGCCAGCAGCGACAGCGTGAACAGTTCACCGCCACGCATCATGTCGCGGGCCCCCGCATAACCGCGCCCATACACCAGGGTGACGAACACCGCGATGCTGGCAAAGCACTTGAGCCAGTTGCCCATGGGGTCGCTGACGATCATGCCGCCGAAGCCGTGGAGGGTTTGGCCGGTGGCCGCGTAGCTTCCCTGAAGGTAGGCGACCACGGCCAGGGTGGCCAGGGTCAGCACGTAGGTGGCACCGCGCAGCGGTGTCTTGACCGCCAGATCCACCAACGCAATCACGCAGGCCATCACCAGCAGGAGGATTTCAGGGTATGCCGTGACCCAGCTGAGGTTGTCAATCATGTGAACGTCTCTCGTGTTTCGCTCGGTCGTGCCTCAGGGGAGTTTGGAGATGGCCACGTGGCGCAGCAGCTCGGCCACCGAAGCGTCCATGACGTCGGTAAAGGGCTTCGGATAGACACCCATGTACAGCACCATGAAGGCCAGCAGCGCCATCACCAGGAATTCCCGCTTGTTGATATCGGTCAGCGCCTTCACATCATCATTGCCCGGTGCGCCCAGATAGACGCGCTTGAACATCCACAGCGAATAGGCGGCGCCAAAGATCAGGGCCGTGGCGGCCAGCATGCCGACCCAGAAATTGGCCTTGACCGCGGCAATGATCACCATCCACTCACCGACGAAACCCGCGGTACCCGGAAGACCGGCGTTGGCCATGGTGAACAGCAGGGCAAACGCCGCGAAACGGGGCATGGTGTTGACGACACCACCATAGGCCGCGATCTCGCGCGAATGCACCCGGTCATACAGCACACCGATGGCCAGGAACATGGCCGCCGACACGAAGCCGTGCGAGATCATCTGCACGATGGCGCCGGAAACACCCAGGTCGTTGAAGACGAAGAAGCCCAGGGTCACAAACCCCATGTGGGCGACGGACGAATACGCCACCAGTTTCTTCATGTCCTGCTGGACCATCGCCACCAGGCCAACGTAGATCACGGCGATGAGCGACAGCGCAATCATCAGCCATGCCCATTCGTGCGACGCATCGGGTGCGATGGGCAGCGAGAAACGCAGAAAACCGTAGGCACCCAGCTTCAGCATGATGGCCGCCAGCACGGCCGATCCACCGGTGGGCGCTTCGACGTGCACATCGGGCAGCCAGGTGTGGACGGGCCACATCGGCACCTTCACCGCAAACGCAGCGAAAAAGGCGAAGAACAGCAGGGTCTGGGCATGCGCACCGATCTTGAGCTGGTGCCAGGTCGCCAGGTCGAAACTGCCACCCGAGAGGTTGTACAGATAGACCAGCGCCACCAGCATGAGCAGCGAGCCCATCAGCGTGTAGAGGAAGAACTTGAACGCGGCGTAGATCTTGTTCGGACCACCCCAGATCCCGATGATGAGGTACATCGGGATCAGCGTCGCCTCGAAGAAGACGTAGAACAGCATGGCGTCCAGCGAGGTGAACACGCCGATCATCAGGCCGGAGAGGATCAGGAACGCGCCCATGTACTGGTTGACGCGCTCGGTGATCACCTCCCAGCCGGCCAGCACCACGATCACGGTGATGAAGGCGGTCAGCGGTACGAGCCACAGCGAGATGCCGTCCACACCCAGGTGGTAGTGCACATTGAAACGCTCGATCCAGAGGCTTTTCTCGACCAGTTGCATCGCGGCCGAACCGGTCTCGAAACCGGCGTACACCGGCCACGTCACCGCCAGACCGGCCAGAGCACCAATCAGCGCCATCCAGCGCACGGCGCCGGCGTGCTCGTCGCGCCCGAAGGCGAGCAGCGCGGTGCCGAAAAAGATCGGCACCCAGATCGCAAGGCTCAGCAAACCCATGTTGTTCTTCTCCTTATTTGGCGAGCCACACGAACCAGGTCATGAACAGCATGACGCCCACGATCATCAACAGCGCGTAGTGGTACAGATAGCCCGACTGCAGATGCCGCACGATGGCAGACATCGCACCCACAAGCTTCCAGCTGGCGTTGACGACGCCACCTTCGATGACGCCACGATCACCGCCCTTCCAGAGGCCCATACCGATCAGCCGTGCGCCACGGGCCAGCACGTTTTCGTTGAACCAGTCGAGGTAGTACTTGTTCTCGAGAATCGTCACCAGCGGCTTGAGCGCGCGGGCGATGGCCGCCGGAACGGCCGGGTTGACCATGTACATGTACCAGGCGGACACGGCGCCCGCGAGAGCCAAGTACAACGGGGGCGTCGACACGGCGTGCAGGGCCATCTTCAGCGGACCGTGGAAGACCGAGGCGAACTCCGCCATGGCCGGGTGGGCCGCGTTGTTGACCGTGATGGCATCGGCCAGGAAGTCACCGAACACCAGCGGCGAGATCGTCAGGTAGCCGATGACCACCGACGGAATCGCCAGCAGCAACAGCGGCACTGTCACGACCCAGGGTGATTCGTGCGGCTTGCCGTCGCCATGGTGGCCGTGGTCATCGTGATGATCGTCGTGGTGCACATCCGGGTTCTGGTCGTAGCGTTCCTTGCCGTGGAAAACCAGGAAGTACAGGCGGAACGAGTAGAACGAGGTGACGAACACACCCGCCAACACCGCGAAATGGGCGAAACCGGCGGCGGGCAGGTTGCTGAAGTGCACCGCCTCGATGATCGAGTCCTTGGAATAGAAACCCGAGAAGAAAGGCGTGCCAATGAGGGCCAGCGTACCCAGAAGAGACGTGATCCAGGTGATGGGCATGTACTTGCGCACGTTGCCCATCCAGCGGATGTCCTGGTTGTGGTGCATGCCGATGATGACCGAGCCGGCGGCCAGGAACAGCAGCGCCTTGAAGAAGGCGTGCGTCATCAGGTGGAACACGGCCACCGAATAGGCGGAAGCGCCCAGCGCGACGGTCATGTAGCCCAATTGCGACAGCGTCGAGTAGGCGACCACCCGCTTGATGTCGTTCTGGATGATGCCGAGGAAGCCCATGAACAGGGCCGTGATGGCACCGATGATCAGGATGAAGTTCAGCGCAGCGTCCGACAACTCGAACAGGGGCGACATGCGGCTGACCATGAAGATGCCGGCAGTCACCATCGTGGCGGCATGGATCAGCGCGGAAATCGGGGTGGGGCCTTCCATCGAGTCAGGCAGCCACACATGCAAGGGAAACTGGGCCGACTTGCCCATCGCCCCAATGAACAGGCAGATGCAGATGACGGTCACCAGCAGCGGCTCCTGGCCGAACACGTACCAGGGGAACTCGATGACACCCAGCTCGCCAGCCTTGGCGAAGATCTCGGTGTAGTTCATCGTGCCCGTGTAGGCCACGATCAGACCGATGCCCAGGATGAAGCCGAAGTCACCCACCCGGTTGACCAGGAAGGCCTTCATGTTGGCGAAGATGGCTGTGGGCTTGTTGAACCAGAAACCGATCAGCAGGTACGACACCAGGCCCACGGCTTCCCAGCCGAAGAACAGCTGGAGCAGGTTGTTGCTCATGACCAGCATGAGCATGGAGAAGGTGAACAGCGAGATGTAGGCGAAGAAACGGTTGTAGCCGGCATCCTCTTCCATGTAGCCGATGGTGTAGATGTGCACCATCAGCGACACGAAGGTCACCACGCACATCATCATGGCGGTCAGGCCATCGACCATGAAGCCGATTTCCATCTTCAGGCCACCGATCTGCATCCATTCGTAGATCGTGTCGTTGAAGCGGGCCCCGGCGATCACATCTTTGAGGGTGATCGCCGAGAGGATGAAGGCGATCAGCACGCCCAGGATCGTGAAAGTGTGGGAAGCGCGACGGCCCATCACGTTGCCGCCAAAAGCCGTGCCCAGAATGCCGGCCAGCGCCGAGCCCACCAGGGGCGCAAGCGGTACGGCCAGCAGCGTCGTTGCAGAAAGGGTTGTGCTCATCTGTTTGCCTGTTCTTTTGCGGGCTTAACCCTTGAGCGCGTTGAGTTCCTCGACGCTGATCGACGAGCGGTTGCGGAACAGCAGCACCAGGATGGCCAGACCGATCGCCGACTCGGCGGCCGCCACGGTCAGGATGAAGAACACGAACACCTGACCATGCATGTCGCCCAGGAAATGGGAGAACGCCACAAAGTTCATGTTCACGGCCAGCAGCATCAGCTCGATGGCCATCAGCAGCACGATGAGGTTCTTCCGGTTCAGAAAGATGCCGACAACCGACAGCGCGAAAAGGATCGCACCGACGGCAAGGAAATGTCCGAGTGTGAGACTCATGCCTTCTGGCCCTCCTCCGGGGTCGCCGCGTCTGCCGCAGGTGCGGCCTCGGCCTTGCGCGTGGTGGCCACCGGGACCACCACCAGGCGATCGGCCGCGCGCACGCGCACCTGGTTACCCGCATTGATGAATTTGCTGTCCTTGCGGTGGCGCAGCGTCAGCGCAATCGCCGCCACCATGGCCACCAGCAGGATCACGGCCGCCACCTGGATCGGATACAGGTATTCGGTGTAGAGCAGGAGGCCCAGTGCCTTGGTGTTGGAGACCTCAGCCGCCGCAACAGCCGGCGTGGCCAGTTCGGGAAACCCCACCCACTGGACAGCGATGACCTCGGCGGCCACCAGGCCACCCAATACCGCCGCCAGCGGGAAGTGCTGCCAGAAGCTCCAGCGATCCCCTTCCAGGCGGATGTCCAGCATCATTACCACGAAGAGGAACAGCACCATCACCGCCCCCAGGTACACCAGCACCAGCGTCAGGCCGAGAAATTCGGCCTTGAGCAGAAGCCACAGGCCCGAGGCCTGCGAAAACGCCAGCATCAGGTAGAGCACGGCGTGCACGGGGTTGCGCGAGGTCACGACACGGAAGGCAGCAAACAGCAGCACCGCCGTGAACAGGTAGAAAAAGCCGGTCTGGTAATCCATGTTGTCGTCTTTCGGCTCAGCGGTACTTGGCGTCCGCTGCCTTGGCCGCAGCAATCTCGGGCTCGTACCGGTCGCCCACGGCCAGCAGCATGTCCTTGGTGAAGTACAGATCGCCGCGCTTTTCACCGTGGTATTCGAAGATCTGCGTCTCCACGATGGCGTCGACCGGGCAGGCTTCTTCGCAGAAACCGCAGAAGATGCACTTGGTCAGATCGATGTCGTAGCGGGTGGTACGACGGGTGCCGTCTTCGCGCTCACCGGCCTCGATGGTGATGGCGACGGCAGGGCAGACGGCTTCGCACAGCTTGCAGGCGATGCAACGTTCCTCGCCGTTTTCATAGCGGCGCTGGGCGTGCAGGCCACGGAAACGCGGAGACAGCGGCGTTTTTTCTTCAGGGAACTGCACCGTGACTTTGCGGCGCAAGGCGTAGCGGCCCGTCAGGGCCATGCCCTTGACGAGTTCCACGAGCATGAAGCTCTTCAAAAAATCGCGCAGAGAAAAGGGAGCGACAGCGGTGGTGGACATGGTCGTTCGCCCGGCTTATTTCCAGAGGTTCCACGATGTCTGCATCAGGCCACCGACGAGCAGCAGCCAGATGAGCGTGACGGGAATGAAGATCTTCCAGCCCAGACGCATGATCTGGTCATAGCGGAAGCGCGGGAAGGTGGCGCGGATCCAGATGAAGCACGACACCACGAAGAAGGTCTTGGCAGCCAGCCAGATCCAGCCTGGGACGAAGTCCAGTGCCGCCACGGGCGAGAGCCAACCGCCCAGGAACATCAGCACGGCCAGAATGGACACCAGCCACATGCTCGCGTATTCGGCCAGGAAGAAGATGGCAAAGCCCATGCCCGAGTACTCGAC
Source organism: Hydrogenophaga sp. NFH-34 (assembly GCF_021401345.1). Lineage (GTDB taxonomy): Bacteria > Pseudomonadota > Gammaproteobacteria > Burkholderiales > Burkholderiaceae_C > Hydrogenophaga > Hydrogenophaga electricum. The sequence goes on along the minus strand of NZ_JACBGE010000015.1, from coordinate 65,354 downwards.
CATGTGGCCGGCCACGATTTCGGCTTCGCCTTCCACCACGTCGAACGGGTGGCGGTTGGTTTCGGCCACGCCGGAGATCAGGTAGACGATGAAGATGGGCAACAGCGGCAGCCAGTTCCACGACAGGAAACCCAGCCCCATGTTGGCGCCCATACCCCGGGACTGCGACGCCACGATCTCGCCCAGTTGTAGGCTGCCAGCGGTCATCACGACGACCAGGAAGCAGAAACCGATGGCGATTTCGTAACTCACCATCTGGGCCGATGCACGCAGCGCCCCCAGAAAAGCGTACTTGGAGTTGGAGGCCCAGCCGGCGATGATCACGCCGTACACCTCGATGGAGGTGATGGCCAGGATGACCAGAATACCGGCGTTGATGTTGGCAATCACGGCCTCGGGGCCGAACGGCACAGCCACCCAGGCAGCCAGCGCCGGCATGATGGCCATGACCGGGCCGAGACGGAACAGACCATTGGCTGCTGCCGAGGGACGGATCAGCTCCTTCGTGAGCAGCTTGAGCGCATCGGCGATCGGTTGCAGCAAACCCAACGGGCCGACGCGGTTGGGACCATGGCGCACCTGCATGAAGCCCAGGAGCTTGCGCTCCCAGAGCGTGAGGTAAGCCACCGCCCCCAGCAGAGGCAGCAGCACGGCCACGATCTTGATCAGGCCCCAGATGACCGGCCAAGCGGCTGCGGTCCACCAGGAGGCGTCGATCAGGCCAAGGCCTCCGTTGTACATCGCATCGATCATGCTTGGACTCCTTGCGCGGCCGCACGGGCTGCGCGCGCATCGCTCGTGAGTTGCAGCGAGGGCGCACGGCGCACCAGCGCATCGAGCTGGTAAATCGAGGCCACACAGGGGGCGGCGCCAGCCGGGCTTTGGTCGGCTGCTGCCGGCCCCACGCCGGCATCGGCGTTGGACAGACGGGCCGCATCGACAAAGGCACCGGCGGTCACGCCAGGCAGCGCGGCAGCAAGCACCGCCTGCGAAGAGTCGGCATCAAAGCCCGCCAGGCCGAGCAGATTGCCCAGTACGCGCAAGACCTTCCAGCCGGGGCGGGTCTCGGCCAGAGGGCGAACCACCGCCTGGAAGCTCTGTAGCCGGCCTTCGGCATTGACGAAAGAGCCAGAGGTTTCGGTAAACGGAGCCATCGGCAGCAGCACGTCGCTGATGTCGAGGTTGGTCTTGAATGGGCTCAGGGTCACGACCAGATCGGCCGACTTCAGACCCACTTCACCGGCCGCGCTGTCGGCAGCGGGTTCCGTGTTCAGCAAGACGGCCGCCTTGAGCCCACCACCCAGCATCTGGCTGGCGTTCAGGCCGCCCTGCCCCGGCACGGCGCGCACCAGTTGCGCCCCCACGGTGTTGGCGGCTTCGGTGAGGTAACCCACCGTGGCACCGGTCTGCGCACCGATCCAGTTGGCCAGCGACAGCAGGCTGGAGGCTTTTTCGTGATGCGCTGCGGCATTGCCCAGAAGAATGGCTTTGTGTTCACCACTGAGCAGCGAACGGGCCACGGCGCGGGCCTCATCGGTCACCGATCCGGCCACCGGCGGTTGCACGCCCGCTTCGACCGCCACAGCCGCCGCGATCCCGGCCAGTGCCGACACCCACACACTGCTGTCGGCGAGCACGGTGTGCGCAAGCGGCAACGCCCACTCCGGCTGTGCAGCCACCAGAGCCGACACCTCGGCACCCTTGCGGGCGGCCTGCCGAATGCGCTGAGCAAACAGCGGATGGTCCTTGCGCAGGTTGGCGCCCACCACCAGGACGCGCTGCAGCGTCGACAGGCTTGCGATATCGGTGCCCAGCCAGCGGGCGGCGCCGGTGATCGCTGCATTGCCGAAATCGGCATGGCGCAGGCGGCTGTCGATGTTTTCGCTGCCCAGGCCACGCACCAATGCGCCCGCCAGGGCCAGCTCTTCCACCGTGCTGTGCGGGCTGGCCAGCACGCCAATGGCCCCGGCCCCATGTTCCGACTTGACCTGCTTGAGGCCATTGGCCACGTATTCCAGCGCGGTCTGCCAGTCAACGGACTGCCATTCGCCGCCCTGCTTGATCATGGGCTGGGTCAGACGGTCTTCCCCATTGAGCGCCTCGTACGAGAAGCGGTCGCGATCAGCAATCCAGCACTCGTTGACGGCCTCGTTCTCCAGCGGCACCACGCGCATGACCTGGTGGTTCTTCACCTGAACGATCAGGTTGGCGCCGGTCGAATCGTGCGGGCTCACACTCTTGCGGCGCGAGAGCTCCCAGGTGCGGGCGTGGTAACGGAAAGGCTTGCTGGTCAGCGCCCCGACCGGGCAGATGTCGATCATGTTGCCCGAGAGCTCGGAGTCCACCGTCTGGCCGACGAAGGTTTCGATCTCGGAATGTTCACCCCGGTGAGACATGCCCAATTCCATGGCGCCGGCAATTTCCTGACCGAAGCGCACGCAGCGGGTGCAATGGATGCAGCGGCTCATCTCCTCCATGGAGATCAGCGGGCCCACGTTCTTGTGGAACACCACGCGCTTTTCCTCGGCGTAGCGCGAAGCACCACCACCGTAGCCCACGGCCAGATCCTGCAGTTGGCACTCGCCACCCTGGTCGCAGATCGGGCAGTCCAGCGGGTGGTTGATGAGCAGGAACTCCATCACCGACTTCTGGGCCTTGATGGCCTTGTCGGACTTGGTGCGCACGATCATGCCCATCGTCACCGGCGTGGCGCAGGCGGGCATGGGCTTGGGCGCTTTCTCCACATCCACCAGGCACATGCGGCAGTTGGCGGCGATGGACAGCTTCTTGTGGTAGCAGAAATGCGGGATGTAGGTGCCGGCCTTCTCGGCGGCATGCATCACCATGCTGCCTGGCGGGACTTCGACCTTCTGGCCGTCGAGTTCGATTTCAACCATGTGTTTTACTCGTCTCGTCGTGTTCAGGCGGCCTGCGAGGCGGCTGCATCGGCCTTGATCAGGGCCGCGAACTCGGGGCGGAAATGCTTGAGCATGGCGCGCACCGGCATGGCAGCGGCGTCGCCCAGCGCGCAGATGGTGCGGCCCATGATGTTCTCGGCCACGTTGTCCAGCAAATCCATGTCGGCCGGTTTGGCTTCCCCGCGCTGGATCTTGTCGACCAGACGCCAGAGCCAACCCGTCCCCTCGCGGCAGGGGGTGCACTGGCCGCAGGATTCGTGCATGTAGAAATAGGACAGGCGCTTGAGCGACTCGACCATGCAGCGGCTGTCGTCCATCACGATCACGGCACCCGAACCGAGCATCGACCCCGCTTTGGAGATCGAGTCGTAGTCCATGGTGCACTCGTTGATGATGTGCGCAGGCAGCACCGGGGCAGAGGAGCCGCCCGGAATCACCGCCTTGAGCTGGCGGCCCGTGCGCACACCGCCGGCCAGTTCGAGCAGCTTGGTGAACGGCGTGCCCAGTGGCACCTCATAGTTGCCGGGCAGGTTCACGTCGCCCGAGACCGAGAAGATCTTGGTCCCGCCGTTGTTGGGCTTGCCGCATTCCAGATAGGCCTGACCGCCATTGCGGATGATCCAGGGGACCGCCGCAAAGGTCTCGGTGTTGTTGATGGTGGTCGGCTTCCCGTACAGGCCGAAGCTGGCCGGGAACGGCGGCTTGAAGCGGGGTTGGCCCTTCTTGCCTTCCAGCGATTCCAGCAACGCAGTTTCTTCACCACAGATGTAGGCGCCGAAGCCATGGTGCGCATGCAGCTGGAAGCTGAAGTTCGAACCCAGGATCCGGTCACCCAGGAAGCCGGCGGCACGGGCTTCTTCCAGGGCCGCCTCGAAGCGCTCGTACACCTCGAAGATCTCGCCGTGGATGTAGTTGTAGCCGATGGAGATGCCCATCGCGTACGCCGCAATCGCCATCCCTTCGATGACGATGTGCGGGTTGTACATGAGGATGTCGCGGTCTTTGCAAGTGCCGGGCTCGCCCTCGTCGGAATTGCACACCAGGTGCTTCTGGCCAGGGAACTGGCGGGGCATGAAGCTCCACTTCAGGCCGGTCGGGAAACCCGCGCCACCCCGGCCACGCAGGCCCGAGTCCTTCATCGTCGCGATCACCTGGTCCTGCGTCAGGCCTTCACCGCCGTCCTGCCCCAGGATCTTGCGCAGCGCCTGGTAGCCGCCACGGGCCTCGTAGTCCTTGATCGACCAGTTGCTGCCGTTCAAATCGGCGTAGATCTGCGGGTTGATATGCCGGCCATGAAAGCAGGTCTGCACACCGGTGGCGCTGAATTGCTGGATCACCTGCTCGGCGTTCATGCCTTGCCCTCCACCGCCTTGAGGCCGTCAACGAGTTGGTCGAGCTTGTCGTGGCTCATGAAGCTGCACATGTTGCGGTCGTTCACGAGCATCACCGGGGCGTCGGCGCAGGCCCCGAGGCATTCGCATTGCTGCAGCGTGAACAGGCCATCGGCTGTCGTGCCACCCATCTGAATGCCCAGCTTGTGCGCCAGATGCGCAAGCGCTTCGTTGCCGCCACGCAATTGGCAGGGCAGGTTGGTACAGACGTTGAGCTTGTACTTGCCCACCGGCTGCTGGTTGTACATGTTGTAGAAGGTCGTGACCTCATGCACGGCCATGACCGGAATGCCCAGGTACTCGGCAATCGCCAGCTCGGCTTCGCGGCTGACCCAGCCCTGCTCCTGCTGAACGATCGACAGGCAGGCCATCACGGCCGACTGGGCCTGGCCGGCCGGGTACTTGGCCACCTCGCGCGCGAATCGCGTGCGGGTGGATTCGGACAACTGCTGGGCCGCCACCGGGGCGGCGGAAGTCGATGGGGCGCTCATCGGTCGATCTCTCCGAAAACGATGTCCATGGTGCCGATGATGGCCACCGCATCCGCCAGCATGTGGCCGCGGGCCATTTCGTTGAGCGTCGCCAGATGGGCGAAGCCGGGAGCACGGATCTTCAGACGGTAAGGCTTGTTGGCGCCGTCGCTCACCAAATAGATGCCGAACTCCCCCTTGGGATGCTCGACGGCGGCGTAGGCTTCACCTTCGGGCACATGGAAACCTTCAGTAAAGAGCTTGAAATGGTGAATCAGCTCTTCCATGTTGGACTTCATGGATTCGCGCGAAGGCGGCGCCACCTTGTGGTTGTCGGTGATCACCGGGCCCGGGTTCACGCGCAGCCAGTCCACACATTGTTTGATGATGCGGTTGGACTGCTTCATCTCTTCCATGCGGACGAGGTAGCGGTCGTAGGTGTCGCCCGTCTTGCCGACCGGAATGTCGAATTCCATGCGGTCGTACACATCGTACGGCTGCTTCTTGCGAAGGTCCCAGGCAATGCCAGAACCGCGCAGCATGGGACCGGTCATGCCCAGGTTGAGTGCCCGTTCGGGCGGCACCACACCGATACCCACCGTACGCTGCTTCCAGATGCGGTTGTCGGTCAGCAGCGTGTGGTATTCGCCCAGGTAGGTAGGGAAACGCTGGGTGAAATCGTCGATGAAGTCCAGCAGCGAACCCTGACGATTCTGGTTGAGCGCCTCGATGCCCTTGGCATTGCGCACCTTGCTGACCTTGTACTGCGGCATGCTGTCCGGCAGATCACGGTAGACACCACCCGGGCGGAAGTAGGCCGCGTGCATGCGCGCACCCGACACCGCCTCGTACATGTCGAACAGATCTTCACGCTCGCGGAAAGCGTAGATCAGGATGGTCGAGCTGCCGCAGTCGTTGCCGTGCGAGCCCAGCCACATCAGGTGGTTGAGCAGACGGGTGATCTCGCTGAACATCACGCGGATGTATTGGGCGCGGATCGGCACCTCGATGCCCAGCAGTTTTTCGATGGCCAGGCAGTAGGCGTGCTCGTTGCACATCATGGACACGTAATCCAGCCGGTCCATGTAAGGCAGCGACTGGATGAAGGTCTTGTGTTCGGCCAGTTTTTCGGTGGCGCGGTGCAGCAGGCCGATATGGGGGTCCGCGCGCTGGACGACTTCGCCGTCCAGCTCCAGCACCAGGCGCAGCACGCCGTGTGCGGCCGGGTGCTGAGGGCCGAAGTTCAGGGTGTAGTTCTTGATCTCTGCCATGTGATTTCCGCCAGACGGGCTGCCGCCCTCAGTGCAGGCCCCCGTAGTTGTCCTCGCGGATCACGCGCGGGGTGATTTCGCGCGGCTCGATGCTCACCGGTTCGTACACCACGCGTTGACGCTCGGCGTCGTAGCGCATTTCCACATGCCCCGACAGCGGGAAATCCTTGCGGAACGGATGGCCGATGAAACCGTAGTCGGTGAGGATCCGGCGCAGATCGTCGTGCCCTTCGAACACGATGCCATACAGATCGAAGGCCTCGCGCTCGTACCAGTTGGCCGAGTTCCACAGCCCCGCCACCGAGGCCACCACGGGAAAGTCGTCGTCGGCACAGAAGACACGCACCCGCACGCGCTGATTGAGACTCACCGAAAGCAGGTGCGAAACCACGGCAAAACGGGAGCCTTCCCAGCGACCGTCGCCGTAGCTCGCGTAGTCGACACCACACAGGTCGATCAGCTGCTCGAAACTGGCCTGAGGCGCATCGCGCAAAACCTGCATGACCTCCAGGTAGTTCGCCGCCGAGACGGTGACCGTCACCTCATCGCGCACGAGATCGACAGTCAGCACACGCCCACCGAGCAAAGTCGCCAAGCTGGCGCGCAAAGCCTCGGGATGGATGGCAACGGAGGAATCTGTATCACTCATGGGAGCGTCTTTCGCAACGCCGGGTCAGGCCCGTGCAATCGTGTTGGTGCGGCGAATCTTTTGCTGCAGCTGGATGATCCCGTACAGCAGCGCCTCGGCAGTGGGCGGACAACCCGGCACATACACATCCACGGGCACGATGCGATCACACCCGCGCACCACCGAATAGCTGTAGTGGTAATAGCCCCCGCCATTGGCGCAGGAGCCCATGGATAACACCCAGCGCGGCTCGGCCATTTGGTCATACACCTTGCGCAAAGCCGGTGCCATCTTGTTGCACAGCGTCCCTGCCACGATCATCAGATCTGACTGGCGCGGACTGGCGCGAAACACCTCGGCACCGAAACGGCCGATGTCGTAACGCGCCGCGGCCGCGTGCATCATTTCGACCGCACAGCAAGCCAGACCAAAGGTCATGGGCCAGAGCGATCCGGTCTTGGCCCAGTTCACCACAGCGTCGTAGCTGGTGGTGACGAACCCTTCCTTGAACACACCTTCAATCATGCACAGCTCCATCGCACGCGAACAGCATGTCCGCACGCATTGACAGGGCCCGACAAGGGATCACTCCCAGTCGAGCGCGCCCTTTTTCCATTCGTATGCGAAGCCGACCACCAGGATCGCCAGGAACACCACACCCGCCCAGAACCCGGTGACACCGATGTCGGTGAAAGCCACGGCCCAGGGAATGAGGAAGGCGATTTCGAGGTCGAAGAGAATGAAGAGGATGGCCACGAGGTAGTAGCGGACATCAAACTTCATGCGCGCGTCTTCGAAAGCCTCGAAGCCGCATTCATACGGAGAGTTTTTGGCGGCGTCAGGCCGGTTGGGACCGAGGATGTAGCCGAGAACCTGGGGAAGAATACCGACAGCGATACCAACCAGAATGAACAAAAGCACAGGAAGGTATTGCTGGAGGCTCATCTTGGTTTTTCCGCGTGCATGGCATGGGCTGCCATGGATGCCAAAGATCTGGTGCCGACGGCGAGACTCGAACTCGCACAGCTTTCGCCACTACCCCCTCAAGATAGCGTGTCTACCAATTTCACCACGTCGGCTGGTCTGCTTGCCGGGTCCAAAAAGGTCGTGGGGTACCCGGCTGGCAATCCTTAGAGTTTACCCTGAAACACCCTCGGTTTTCGAGGCGTGCTTCTGAATTTCCGAACAAATGCGTTGGGATGGTGCGATGCAAAAAACCGCAGACAGGACATGCCCGCCCGCGGTGCATCTCGCCCTGTTATTGCCCAGGAATCTGCGCGGCACCGGCCGGCGCCGCGTCACCTGCGGGCACCTCCGTGGTTCCCGGCTGGGCCGCCGGTTGCGACGTGGCTGGCGCAGGGGCCATCACGCCTTCCAGCACGCTGCCTGACGGTGCCGCCGTCGTGCGCAAGTTGCCGAAGTAGGCCAGTGCGAGCGTACTGGCCAGAAACACCGTCGCCAGCACGGCCGTGGTACGCGAAAGGAAGTTCGCCCCGCCACTGGCGCCGAACAGGCTCGCCGAGCCCGAGCCACCACCACCAAAGGCCGCACCAGCATCGGCCCCCTTGCCGTGCTGCATCAGGATCAGGCCAATCATGCCGATGGCGGTCAGGATCTGCACCGCCTGCAGGATGGTCAACAGAATGTTCATGCTTGCTCCAGGATAGACAGGCGCAGCCGGCTCAGCCAGCCGCCGCCACAATGGTCAGAAAATCGGCAGCCTTGAGCGACGCACCGCCGATCAAGCCTCCGTCGATGTCGGGCTGAGCCAGCAGACTGGCCGCATTGGCGGCGTTCATGCTGCCCCCATAGACAATCGGCACCCGCTTCGGGTTGGTCGTCGCCGCCGCCAGTTGCGCCCGCAGCACGGCGTGCACCTGCTGTGCCTGCTCGGGCGTGGCGGTCTTGCCCGTCCCGATGGCCCAGACCGGCTCATAGGCCACCACGATTTCGGTGATGCAGTGGCCCACTGCGTGAATCACCGCCGCCAGTTGGCGCTTGACCACCAGCTCGGTCTCACCGGCTTCGCGTTGCGCCAGCGTCTCGCCGACACACACGATCGGGGTGATGCCGGCGGCCAGCGCGCGCTGCGCCTTGGTCGCCACCGTCTCATCGGTTTCACCGTGGTACTGCCGCCGCTCGGAATGACCGACCAGGGCATAGCGGCAGGCAAAGTCCTTGAGCATGGCCGCGCTCACCTCACCGGTGAAAGCACCCTGCTCGTGGGCAGACACGTCTTGCGCTCCCCAGGCGATCGGACTGCCTTGCAGCAGCCCCTGCAACTGCGCCAGATACGGCGCCGGCGCGCACAAGGCCACGTCACAGGCGGGCGCGGCCAAACCGGCCAGCATGGCCTTGACCAGGCTTTCGTTGGCGGCGAGGCCACCATTCATCTTCCAGTTGCCTGCGATCAGTTTTCTGCTCATCCGAAATCTCCGCGGGATTCAGGACCAAGTCAGCACGATCTTGCCGATGTGCTGGTTGGTCTCCATGAGGGCGTGCGCTTCGGCAGCGTGCGCCGCTTCAAAAGTGGCGTGAACCACAGGCCGCACCAGCCCTTGTTCGAGCCAGGGCCAGACTTGCTCGCGCAACGAGGTGGCAATCGCCGCCTTGAAGGCCACTGGCCGCGGGCGCAGGGTCGAACCGGTGATCACCAGCCGGCGACGAAGCACCAGACCCGCATTGAAGCCGGACTGCACCCCGCCCTGCACCGCAATGATGACCAGCCGGCCGTCTTCGGCCAGGCACTCCACCTCGCGCGCCACATAGTCGCCTGCCACCATGTCGAGCACCACGTCGACGCCACGGCCACCGGTCAGTTCCCGCGCCACCGCCACAAAGTCCTGCTCGCGGTAGTTGATGGCATGGTCAGCACCCAGGGCCAGGCAGGCCGCGCATTTCTGGGCACTCCCGGCGGTGGCGATCACGTGCGCCCCGGCAGCCTTGGCCAGCTGGATCGCCGTCACGCCAATGCCACTGGTACCCCCCTGCACCAGCAGGGTTTCACCGGGCTGCAGACGGCCGCGATCGAACACGTTGCTCCAGACCGTGAAGAAGGTCTCGGGCAAGGAGGCCGCCTGCACATCATCCAGACCCGCCGGGACAGGCAGACACTGCGCCACGGGCGCGACGCAGTATTCGGCATACCCACCGCCAGCGACGAGCGCGCAGACGCGATCTCCGACACTCAGGCCCGCAGCCGACAGCGCAGCCGCATCCCCCGATACGATGACGCCAGCCACCTCCAGTCCCGGCAGATCCGGAGCGCCGGGCGGTGGCGGATAAGCCCCCTTGCGCTGCAGGACATCGGGCCGGTTCACCCCGGAGGCGTGCACGCGGATCAGCACCTCTCCGCTACCGGCCTCCGGAAGTGGGCGCTGCACCAGGCGCAAGACCTCGGGCGCGCCGAAAGCGCTGATTTCGACCGCTTGCATCGTGGTCACGGCCTGCCGCTTATTGCTGCTGTTGCTGTTGCTGCTGGGCAGCCTCCATGTCCGCCGGTGCGCGTTCAGCACGCTCCGGGCGTTCGGCACGCTCCGGACGATCCAGCAAGGCCTTCATGGACAGCTTGACGCGTCCCTTTTCGTCGGTCTCGAGCACCTTGACCTTCACGATCTGACCTTCCTTGAGGTAGTCCGTGACCTTCTCGACGCGCTCGTGGGCGATCTGGCTGATGTGCAGCAGACCGTCCTTGCCGGGCAACAGGTTCACCAGGGCGCCGAAGTCCAGGATCTTGGTGATCGGGCCTTCGTAGACCTTGCCGATTTCGACTTCGGCCGTGATCTGCTCGATGCGGCGCTTGGCTTCGTCGGCCTTGGCACCATCGGTGGAGGCGATGGTGATGGTGCCGTCTTCGTCGATGTTGATCTGGGTGCCGGTCTCTTCGGTCAGCGCGCGGATCACGGCGCCACCCTTGCCGATCACGTCACGGATCTTCTCCGGATTGATCTTCATGGTGTAGAGCTTGGGAGCGAAGTTGCTCACCTCGGTCTTGGCTTCGCCCATGGCTTCCTGCATCTTGCCCAGGATGTGCATGCGCGCCTCCTTGGCCTGGGCCAGGGCGACCTGCATGATTTCCTTGGTGATACCCTGGATCTTGATGTCCATCTGCAGAGCGGTCACGCCATTGGTGGTACCAGCCACCTTGAAGTCCATGTCGCCCAGGTGGTCCTCATCGCCCAGGATGTCGGTCAGCACCGCAAAGCGGTTGCCTTCCTTGATCAGACCCATGGCGATACCAGCCACGTGTGCCTTCATGGGCACGCCGGCATCCATCAGGGCCAGGCAGCCACCGCAAACAGAAGCCATCGACGAGGAGCCATTGGATTCGGTGATTTCCGAGACCACACGGATGGTGTAGGGGAAGTCTTCCTTGCTCGGCAGCGCGGCCACCAGGGCGCGCTTGGCCAGACGGCCGTGGCCGATTTCGCGGCGCTTGGGGCTGCCCACGCGACCGGTTTCGCCAGTGGCGAACGGCGGCATGTTGTAGTGCAGCATGAAGCGGTCTTCGAACTCGCCGGCCAGCGCGTCGATGCGCTGGGCGTCGCGGTCGGTACCGAGCGTGGCAACCACCAGGGCCTGGGTTTCACCGCGGGTGAACAGGGCCGAGCCGTGGGTGCGCGGCAGCACACTGTTGCGAATTTCGATGGGACGCACGGTGCGGGTATCGCGACCGTCGATGCGCGGCTCACCGGCCAGGATCTGGCCACGGACGATCGCGGCTTCGATGTTGAACAGAAGGCCTTCGACGGCCACGCCGTCGAATTCGACGCCTTCGGCCTTCAGGCCATCCATGACCGCGGCATAGGCTTCGCGGCAGGCTTGCGTGCGGGCCTGCTTGTTGCGGATCTGATAGGCGGCTTCGAGCTTGGCCTTGCCCAGGGCTTCCACCTTGGCGATCAGCGGCTCGTCCTTGGCCGGCGGCTGCCAGCTCCATTCGGGCTTGCCCGCATCGCGCACCAGTTCATTGATGGCGGCGATGGCGATGTTGCCCTGCTCGTGGCCGAACACCACAGCGCCCAGCATGATCTCTTCCGACAGTTGCTGGGCTTCAGATTCGACCATCAGCACCGCAGCCTGCGTGCCCGCCACCACCAGATCCATCTGGCTGTTCTGGCGCTCGGTCTGACCCGGATTGAGCACGTACTGGCCGTTGACGTAGCCCACGCGGGCGGCGCCGATCGGGCCGTTGAAGGGGATGCCGGACACCGACAGGGCCGCCGAGGTGGCGATCATGGCCGCGATGTCAGCGTCCACTTCGGGATTCAACGACACCGTGTGGATGACGACCTGGACTTCGTTGAAGAAGCCTTCCGGGAACAGCGGGCGGATCGGGCGGTCGATCAGGCGGCTGGTCAGCGTCTCGAACTCGCTGGGGCGGCCTTCGCGCTTGAAGAAGCTGCCCGGGATCTTGCCGGCAGCGTACGACTTTTCGAGGTAGTCAACGGTCAGCGGGAAGAAGTCCTGGCCGGCCTTGGCTTCCTTGCGCGCCACCACGGTGGCCAGCACCACGGTGCCATCCATGTCGAGCAGCACGGCGCCGCTGGACTGACGGGCGATTTCGCCGGTTTCCATGCGGACCGTGTGCTGGCCCCACTGGAAGGTCTTGGTGACTTTGTTGAACATCGTCATGGATATCTCCTGTTGATTGGGTGCCTGAGGCAGCACCCGGAGCCCGGAAACACCACGTTCGGAACACGATGCCATTCCAGAGGGACTGAAAAACAGCGGCCGAAGCCGGCTTCAGCCCCCTTGGAATGACACAGCTTCGCTCGTCGTGCGGAATCTCCGAAGGAATGAAGCGCAAAACGCCTGAGCCAGCGAACCAACCCAGGCGTTTCGAGCATCCGGACCCGTGCGATTACTTGCGCAGGCCCAGCTTCTTGATCAGGGCCACGTAGCGGTCAGCGTCCTTGGTCTTGAGGTAGTCCAGCAGCTTGCGACGGCGGCTGACCATGCGCAGCAGGCCGCGGCGACCATGGTGATCCTTGGCGTGCTGCTTGAAGTGGGGGGTGAGTTCGTTGATGCGAGCGGTCAGGATGGCCACTTGCACTTCCGGGCTGCCGGTATCGGCGGCTGCACGGGCGTTGGCCGCAATGACGTCGGCCTTGACTTGTTTGTCGATCATGGTGATTCCTTTACAGGGACAGGCGACCCATCGCAGCGCGCACGTGCCGGACAACCCCGCACACGGCCGCAATGGGCGTGAACTTGCCATCCGAATCGGCGGCAACCGGTAATTATAGCCCAGTGCCGTGGGTACCGGGCTGGACGGCCAGCCAGCGGCGCAGGCGTTCCACCCCTTCGGTCAGCCGCCCCAGATCACGGCTGGCAAAACACCAGCGCAGCCACCCCGTCGCCTCGGCGCCGAACGCACTGCCGGGCGCCAAGCCGAGTCCGGCTTCGCGCACCAGGCGCTTGGCCAGTTCCAGGCAGTCGCCCTGGCCCTCCACGCGGAAAAAGGCGTACATACCGCCTGGCGGATCGGCCAGCGTCACCCCAGGCAACGCCGCCAGCAAGGGAATCAAGGTGTCGCGGCAGCGCTGCAGGTGGCGCACCAGCGCCGGGGTGATGTCCTCGGTGTGTTGCAGCGCCACCGTGGCACCCCGTTGCACAAACACCGGCGCGCAGGAGGTGTTGAACTCGATCAATTTGCCCATGACCGGCGTCATCGTCGGCGGCAGCACCAGCCAGCCCAGGCGCCAGCCGGTCATGAGAAAACTCTTGGAAAAGCTGTGCGCCACGATCAGGCGGTCGTCCGGCCGGGCCACATCCAGGAAGCTGGGCGCGGCGCCATTGGCGGTGTCGCCGGCGTAGTACAGGCGCTCGTACACCTCATCGGCCAGCACCCAGGTGCCGGTGCCGCGGCAGTGCGCCAGGATGGTGGCCTGCTCGTCGGCCGAGAGCGTCCAGCCCGTGGGGTTGTTGGGTGCGTTGACGATCAGCAGCCGCGTCGCCGGGGTGATGGCGGCCAGCAGGGCCGGCATGTCCAGGCACCATGCGCCGCGGTCGTCCACCACCAGCGGCACCGTGCGCACCCGGGCACCGAGAATGCGCGGCTGCGCCACCAGGTTGGGCCAGACCGGTGTGACGATGACGACCTCGTCGCCCGCGTCCACCACCGCCTGCACCGCCAACATCAGGCCGTTGACGCCCCCGGACGTGACCGCGATGCGGTCGAACCACGCATCGGTGTGCTGCCCCGGGTGGAGGTGGTGTGTGTAGCCGGCGATGGCGTGGCGAAGCTCCGGCAGACCCAGGTTGTGGGCGTAGAAGGTTTCGCCGGCCTGCAGGGACGCGATGGCCGCCTCCCGGATGATCTCGGGCGTGACCTCGTCACTTTCGCCGAACCAGAACTTGAGCACGCCCTCGCGGCCCAGGCCTTCGTTGGCCACTTCGCGGATCCGCGACTCTTCCAGGCTTTGCACGACCTCACGCATGAAAACTCCCGCACAAAGCCGCGATCATGCCAGTGCTGGCACGCCGTGTTCAAGCGGGCCGCCCCTTCCCGGGCGGTGCGCGTCTGCAGGCCTGGCCAAGACACCGGGCATGCAGCCTGCGCCCCCCCCGGAGCACCCGGACTCAGGGCCGCTGCATCGCGCACTGGTGCGGCATTTCGGCCTGTTCCGGGGTCAGTTGCCGGATGATGCGGAAGCCGTAACCGGACCCTTCGACATCGAACCGGACGCCCGGCGCGCCCTGGCGGTCCATCACGGCGACCGCCAGCGTCTGCTGCACCTGGTGGTCGGCGGCCCGCATGCGTGCCGTCTGGCCCGCCAGCGTGACCTCGGCCTTTTCCAGTTGGGCGGCGATCGCGCCCGCTTCGACCGAACCCGCGCGCTCGATGGCCTGGGCCAGGGCTTCGATCATGAGTTGCATGCGCATGTGCACGTAGTCGTCGGCCGGATTCGGGAAGCGCTGGCGAAACGCCTGGTAGAAGGTCTCGGATGCTTTGGTCGGCACGTTCGGGAACCAGTCGGCCACCGCCACCACCTTGCCGATGCCGGCGTCGCCCATGGCCGCCGGGGCGCCCAGCGCGTTGCCGTAGAAGGTGTAGAAGGTGCCATCGAAGCCGGCCTCGCGCGCCGCCTTGACCAGCAGCGTCAGGTCGTTGCCCCAGTTGCCCGTGAGCACCGCCTGGGCGCCGCTGGCCTTGATCTTGGCCGCATAAGGCGCAAAGTCCTTCACGCGGGCCATGGGGTGCAGCTCGTCACCGACGATCTTCACGTCGGGGCGCTGCGCGGCCAGTTGCCGGCGCCCTTCGCGCAGCACCGCCTGGCCAAACGAATAGTCCTGCCCGATCAGGTAGATGCTCTTGAGCGCCTTGTCTTCGCGCAGCACGCTCATCAGCGCCGACAGGCGCATGTCGGCATGCGCGTCGAAGCGGAAGTGCCAGTAGCTGCAGCGCTCGTTGGTCAGCAGCGGATCGACCGCCGAGTAGTTGAGGAACACCACGCGCCGCGACGGATCGCGCTCGTTGTGCTTGGCGATGGCGTCGATCAGACCGGCGGCGGCGGCGGACGAATTGCCCTGCACCACCACGCCGATGCCCCGGTCGATGGCCGCACGCAGGCCGGACAGCGCTTCTTCGGTCTGCCCTTTGCTGTCAAAGCGCACGATCTCCAGCGGCCGGCTGCCACCCGGCAGCTTCACGCCGCCCCGGGCGTTGACGCGCTCGGTCGCCCAGACCAGATTGCGGTACACCGCCTCCCCGGTATTGGCCATGGGGCCGGACAGGCCTTCGATCATGGCAATGCGGATCGGTGCCGCGTCCGCAGACGCAGCGGGCTGGGCCTGGGCAGCCACCCCGGTCAGGGCGCCGGCGAACAGGGCCGCCAGGAAACGGCGGCGGAAAAAAGCAAGACGTTGCATGAAAACGGTCTCTCCAACGGATCGGGGCCTGTGCGAACACGCGCCCCGGCACCTTGTTTGCAGGCCTGGCGGACGCCAGGCCCTGGCTTCAGGGAGGCGCAGTGTAATTCATAATTACAGGGCCGACTTGTGCCCAGGCGCTGTCAGGCCCCGACGGCCGACACCGCCGCCAGTTCGGCCAAAGGCCAGCGCGGGCGCACGTCGAAACGGTAGCTGGACGCCGCGTCCACCACCGGCGGCAGCAAGCCGGCCTGCGCGCGCAAGCCGGCCGCCAGCGCGATCATGGCGCCGTTGTCGGTGCACAGGTGCAGTTCGGGGTAGTGGACCCGCACGCCGCGCCGCTGGCAGGCCGCGTTCAGTTCCTGGCGCAGCAGCGCATTGGCCCCCACCCCGCCGGCCACCACGAGCCGCCGCAGACCGGTGGCCCGCAACGCCGCCAGCGACTTTTTCACCAGCACGTCGACGATGGCAGCCTGCACGCTGGCCGCCACGTCGGCCTTCTGCTGCGCACTCAGTGGGTCGGCCAGGTAGGCGGTGGCAGGGCCTTCGGGTGCCGCGTGCGCCAGGCGCTTGACCTGGGTGAGCACGGCCGTCTTGAGGCCGGCAAAAGAAAAGTCCAGATCGCCGCTGTGCAGCAGCGGCCGTGGAAAAGCGTAGGCCTTGCCGTCGCCGGACTGCGCCAGCCGCGACAGCGCCGGCCCGCCCGGGTAACCCAGGCCCAGCAGCTTGGCCGATTTGTCGAAGGCTTCGCCGGCGGCGTCGTCGATGGTCTCGCCGAGCAGTTCATAGCGCCCGACGCCGTCGACGCGCATCAGTTGCGTGTGCCCCCCCGAGACCAGCAGCGCCACGAAGGGAAATGCGGGCGGATCGGCGCTGAGGAATGGCGACAGCAGATGGCCTTCCAGGTGGTGCACGCCGATCACCGGTTTGCCCAGCGCCATGCCGAGCGCGCAGGCCACGCCCGAACCGACCAGCAGCGCGCCCGCCAGCCCGGGCCCCCGGGTGTGGGCCACCGCGTCCACCGCCGACAGCGGCAGGCCGGCCTGTTCGAGCACGGCGTCGGTCAGCGGCAGCACGCGCCGGATGTGGTCGCGGCTGGCGAGCTCGGGCACCACGCCGCCGTAGGCCTGGTGCATCTCGATCTGGCTGTGCAAGGCGTGGCCGAGCAGGCGCGGCACGCCGCTGCCGCTGGCATCGACCAGGGCCACACCGGTTTCGTCGCAGGAGGATTCGATTCCCAGGATCCGCATGGGCCGCGAGTGTACGTGCGCGGCCCCGACCATCCGCATAATGCGGCCTTCCCCGCCACCCTGTACCGCATCGATTGCCTTGCCCATGAGCGTCCGCATCACCCTCATTTCTTCCATGGCCACCAAGAAGCTGCTGGCCGAACTGACCGCCCGCTATACCGAGCTGCACCCGGACCACGAGGTGGTGGTGGAATCGGTCGGCGGCGTCGACGCCGCCAAGCGCGTGCAGGCCGGCGAGGTGTTCGACGTCGTGGCGCTCGCGGCCGACGCGATCGAAAAGCTCGCCGCTGGCGGCCACGTGGTGGGCGCCAGCCGCATCGACATGGTGCGCTCGCCGGTGGCCGTGGCCATCAAAGCCGGCGCGCCACGTCCCGACATCGCCACCGAAGAAGCCCTCAAACAGGCGGTACTGGCCGCCCCCACGCTCGGTTATTCCACCGGTCCCAGCGGTGTGCAACTGGCCCGGCTGTTCGAGCGCTGGGGCATCGCCGACGTGGTCCAGAGCCGCATCGTGACGCCGCCGCCCGGCGTGCCGGTGGGCTCGCTGGTGGCCAGCGGCGACGTGGCGCTGGGCTTCCAGCAACTGAGCGAGCTCATGAGCCTGCCGGGCATCGACCTGCTGGGCGGTCTGCCCGAAGCGGTGCAGATCGTCACCACGTTCTCGGCCGCCCAGGCCACGGCCTCGCCCCAGGCCCAGGCCGTGCAGGCGTTCCTGCAGTTCCTGGTCTCGCCCGACACCGCGGCCATCAAGCAGCGCAACGGCATGTCGCCCGCCTGACCCGGGCCGTCCGAACCAAGCCGCCCGATTCAGGCGGCACGCATGTTGCTGGCGTCATTCCACCTCCCTGCGATGCCACCTGCACCATGAAATCGGGCCTGTCTTTCCTCATCGAGGCGCGGCGATGCGAAATCGCCGGCCTGCAGCAACTGGCGCTGACGAGCGCCCTGGTCAACGCGACCGGGCGGCTGGTGCACGCGCTGCAGCGCGAACGGGGCCTGTCCAATCTGTATGTCGGCTCCCAGGGCAGACGCTGGCAGACCGAGCGCACTGGGCAGATCACCCAGTGCGAGCAGTTGCAGGCCGAGGTGCAGGCCTGCTTCGACCAGCTTGACACCCAGTCGCTGCAGACCGCCAACGGCGCCCGCCTGTTCAGCCGCATCGCCTACGTGCTCCAGGGGCTGGACGCCCTGCCCCGCCTGCGCGGGCGTGTCGCGGCCGGCGCGCTGAGCGCACAGCAGACCACCGCCGCCTTCGTGCGCCTGATCAACGGCCTGCTGGCCGTGGTGTTCGAAGCCGCCGACAGCGCACCCGACCCGGACATCTCCCGCCGCCTGGTGGCGCTGTTCAACTTCATGCAGGGCAAGGAATTCGCCGGCCAGGAACGGGCCACGGGCTCGGGCCTGTTCGCCTCCGGCCTGGCCGATCCGGACGAGCAGCACCACCTGCTGGACCTGGTCGAATCGCAGGAACGCTGCCTCCAGGTCTTCACCGACTTCGCCAGCGAAACCCTGCGGGCCGAATGGCAGCGCTCACAGCGCCCCGAGGTGCTGGCCGGGCTGGAGCGCCTGCGCCGCATCCTGGGCACGATGCCGGCAGGCAGCGCCCTCGACGTAAACCTGAGCCAGACCTGGTTCGACGCCTGCACCGCCCGCATCGACGCGATGAAAGCGGTTGAAGACGCGCTGGCCGCCGAGCTGCTGACGCTGTGCACGCAGCGGCTGGACACCACGCGCCGCGAGCTGGCGACGCTCGAACAGGTTGCGGCAGAGCAACGCGACGCCCTGCCGGACCGGGCAGACTTCTTCGACAGCCGCGAAGACCCCCTGCTCGCGTTGCCCCCCAGCGTGGCGGCAGCGGGGGGCGCGGTGCAGGCCTACGGCCCCCAGGTGGACCGCTCCATCCTCGAACTGGTGCAGGACCAGTCGCGCCGCCTCCAGCACATGAGCGACGAGCTCGACACCGTGCGCGCCAGCCTGAACGAGCGCAAGCTCATCGAACGCGCCAAGGGCCTGCTCATGGCCCACCGCCACCTGAGCGAAGAAGACGCGCACAAGACCCTGCGCCAGATGGCGATGAACCAGAACCGCCGCCTGGTGGACGTGGCCGACGCGGTGCTCGCCATGGCCGACGTGCTCTCCGACCGTCCCCGCTGAAGCCCGGCCCTCACACGGGTGCTGCCATGCACAAAAACTGCGTGCGCCTGCACCAGTTTGAGCGCCCGACGGCGCAGCAGGACGCAGGCAGGCAGACCGCAGAAACACGCCTCCTCCGGGATTTTCTCCTGCAAAAACAAATATCTTTCCAAAATTTGATCGCCTGAAGCGCTGCACAGCCATCGGCTGGCACACAAGCTGCTAGATGAGCCACAACCCAGCCAACGACGGCCAGGTACTCATCAGTCTTCCCAGACACGGACAACGGCGTCCATTGCTCTCCGGGCTTCCAGCCCGGGATGCGATGGGCGCCGTTGTCGTTTTGGGCTTCCGATTTTGTTCATCTCGCAGGAGTCGACCATGAAGCAGCCTTTGAACACCCCGTCTTTCTCGCGCCGGGCCGTCATCCAGAAAGCCTCGGCATTGGGAGGCGCCGCCCTGCTGGGCAACGCCTTCATAGCGCCCGCCCGTGCGTCCACCGCGCTGGAAACCAAGACCGCCAAGCTGGGCTTCATCGCCCTGACCGACGCGGCCCCGCTGTTCGTCGCCGACGAAAAAGGCTTCTTCAAGAAGCACGGCATGACCGAGGTGGAGGTGCTCAAGCAGTCCTCTTGGGGCACCACGCGCGACAACCTGGTGCTGGGCTCGGGCAAAGGTGGCATCGATGGCGCCCACATCCTCACGCCCATGCCCTACCTCATCAGCACCGGTGCGGTCACGGCCAACAACGTGCCGGTACCGATGACCATTCTGGCGCGCCTGAACCTGGGTGGCCAGTGCATCTCGGTAGGAGACGAGTACAAGGACCTCAAAGTCGGCCTGGACACCAAGGTCTTCGCCAAGGCCCTGCTCGCCAAGCGCGTGAAGACCGGCAAGCCGGTCAACGCCGCCATGACCTTCCCCGGCGGCACGCACGACATGTGGATCCGTTACTGGATGGCCGCCGGTGGCGTGGACCCGAACAAGGACATCTCCACCATCGTCGTGCCGCCCGCGCAGATGGTGGCCAACATGAAGGTTGGCAGCATGGACACCTTCTGCGTCTGCGAGCCCTGGAACCGGCAGCTCATCAACCAGAAGATCGGCTACACCGCCATCACCACCAGCGAACTCTGGATGAACCACCCGGAGAAGGCGTTTGCCATGCGCGCCGACTACGTGCAGGCCAACCCCAACGCCACCAAAGCGCTGCTCAAGGCGGTGATGGAAGCGCAGATGTGGTGCGAAGACCCGGCCAACCGCGCCGAGGTGGCCGAGATCTGTTCGCGCCGACGCTGGATCAACGCCCCGGTGGCCGACGTGATCGACCGCGTCAAGGGCGACTTCGACTACGGCACCGGCCGCGTGGAGATGAACAGCAAGTTCCAGATGCGCTTCTGGAAAGACCACGCCAGCTACCCGTTCCAGAGCCACGACCTGTGGTTCCTCACGGAAAACCAGCGCTGGGGCTACCTGCCGACCAACCTGGACACCCAGGCCCTGATCGCCAAGGTCAACCGCGAAGACCTCTGGCGCGAAGCCGCCAGGGAGCTGGGCGTGGCCGCCAAGGACATCCCCACGTCCACCTCGCGCGGCGTGGAGAAATTCTTCGACGGCAAGGTCTTCGATCCGGCCAACCCGAAGAAGTACCTGGAAAGCCTGTCCATCAAGGCCACCAGGTCGGCCTGACCCCACCCCCTGCTCCACGACGAGGAACACCATGTCCACGACCGACACCATCGAGCCGATCCGGCTCACCCCCACGGCTGCGGCCGCTCCCGCCGCGCCGGCCTGGCTGGGCAACACCGTGCGCAAGCTGGTGACCCACGTGCTGCCGCCGGTGATCATCCTGGCCGTGCTGCTGCTGATCTGGGAAGCGCTGGGCAGTCGGCCCGGCGCCGCCCTGCCGCCACCGAGCAAGGTGGTGGCCGACACCTGGGAGCTGATCATCGACCCGTTCTACGACAACGGCGGTAACGACGTGGGCATGGCCTGGCAACTGCTGGCCAGCCTCAAGCGCGTGGCCTACGGTTACGCATTGGCGGTGGTGGTCGGCGTGGGCCTGGGCGTGCTGGTGGGCCAGTCGACCTGGGCGCTGCGCGGGCTGGACCCGATCTTCCAGGTGCTGCGCACCGTGCCGCCGCTGGCCTGGCTGCCGATTTCGCTGGCGGGCTTTCGCGACGGCAACCCGTCGGCCATCTTCGTGATCTTCATCACCGCGATCTGGCCGATCATCATCAACACCTCCATCGGCATCCGCAACATCCCCGAGGACTACCGCAACGTGGCCAAGGTGATCCGCCTCAACGGCCTGGAGTACTTCGGCCAGATCATGCTGCCGGCCGCCGCCCCCTTCATCTTCTCGGGGCTGCGCATCGGGGTCGGCCTGTCGTGGCTGGCCATCGTGGCGGCCGAGATGCTGATCGGCGGTGTGGGCATCGGCTTCTTCATCTGGGACGCCTGGAACTCCTCGCGCATCAGCGACATCATCCTGGCGCTGCTCTACGTCGGCCTGATCGGCTTCGTGCTCGACCGCCTCGTGGCCTGGATCGGCCACCTCGTCACCCGCGGCACCGCGGCCCACTGACCCCCCGGACACCTTCACGGAGCCTCACCATGAGCAGCGCCTACCTCAGCCTCTCCCACGTCGACATGAGCTTTGCCGGTCGCAACGGCGCGGTCAACCCCGTCCTCAAGGGCATCAACCTCGACGTCCAGCGCGGCGAATTCATCTCGCTGATCGGCCACTCCGGTTGCGGCAAGTCCACCGTGCTCAACATCGTGGCCGGCCTGCTGCGCGCCACCGCCGGGGGCGTGATCCTCGACGGCCGCGAGATCAACGCCCCCGGCCCGGACCGCGCCGTGGTGTTCCAGAACCACTCGCTGCTGCCCTGGCTCACCGTGTGGCAGAACGTCGAGCTGGCGGTGGACAAAATCTTCCGCGACACCAAGACCCCGTCCGAGCGCAAGGCCTGGATCCGGCACAACCTGGAGATGGTGAACATGGGGCATGCGCTGCACCGCCTGCCCTCGGAAATCTCCGGCGGCATGAAGCAGCGCGTGGGCATTGCCCGTGCCCTGGCGATGGAACCCAAGGTGCTGCTGCTGGACGAGCCCTTCGGCGCTCTCGACGCACTGACCCGCGCGCACCTGCAGGACGAGGTGATCCGCATCCAGAGCGAGCTGGGCAACACCGTGCTGATGATCACGCACGACGTGGACGAGGCGGTGCTGCTGTCCGACCGCGTGGTGATGATGACCAACGGGCCGGCGGCCACCATCGGCCAGATCATGGACGTGCCGCTGGCGCGCCCGCGCAACCGCATCGCGCTGGCCGAAGACGCGGTCTACAACCGCTGCCGGCAGGAGATCCTGAGCTTCCTGTACGAGAAGCAGCGCAAGGTCGAGCCGATCGCGTCTTCGTCGCGCGCAACGCCCGACACCCCGGTGGCCCTGCAGGCCTGATCGCCCGCCGGGACCTCCGGCCCCACCCCCGCCCGCCACCCCCGGTTTGCCGGGGGTGAGGGTGGCTGCCGCCCGGTGAACCTTTTGCCCGAGACAACCCCATGACGACAACCTCCGCTCCCACCCACATCGTCGTGGCCGGCCACGGCATGGTCGGCCACCGCTTCGTCGAAGCGCTGCTGCAACACTGCCCCGACCTGCCGGCCGCCGGGTTGCGCGTGACCGTGCTGGGCGAAGAGCCGCGCCCGGCCTACGACCGCGTGCACCTGTCGGACTTCTTCAGTGGCCGCAGCGCCGAAGCGCTGTCGCTGGTGCCCGACGGCTTCTACGACCGCCCCGGCCTGCGCCTGCGCCTGAACGCCCGCGTCGTGGCGATCGAACGCCGCGCGCGCACGCTGCAGCTGGCCGACGGTGAGGTCATCGCCTACGACCGCCTGGTGCTGGCCACCGGCTCCACGCCGTTCGTGCCCGGCGTGCCCGGGCGGGACCGCGCGCACTGCCACGTCTACCGCACCATCGAAGACCTCGAAGGCATGCAGGCGTCGGGGGCGGTGTCCCAAAGCGGCGTGGTCGTCGGCGGTGGCCTGCTCGGCCTGGAATGCGCCAAGGCGCTGCGCGACCTCGGGCTGGTCACGCACGTGGTGGAGTTCGCGCCGCGCCTGATGAGCGTGCAGGTCGACGAGGCCGGCGGCCGGGTGCTGCGCAGCCAGATCGAGGCGCTGGGCGTGCAGGTGCACACCGGCCGCAACACGGTGGACATCACCGACGGCGCCACCGCGCGCCACCGCATGGTGTTTGCCGACGGCACACACCTGGAGACCGACATGATCGTGTTCTCCGCCGGCATCCGGCCACGCGACGAGCTGGCGCGCCAGTGCGCGCTGGCCATCGGCCCGCGCGGCGGCGTGGCCATCGACGACCAGTGCCGCAGCAGCGACCCGGCCATCTATGCCATCGGCGAATGCGCCGCCTGGAACGAGCAGGTGTTCGGCCTGGTCGCACCGGGTTACGACATGGCACGCGTGGCGGCCGCGCACGTGGCCGGCGAAGCCGACGCCGCGTTCCACGGTGCGGACCTGTCCACCAAGCTCAAGCTGATGGGCGTGGACGTGGCCAGCATCGGCGACGCCCACGGCCGCACGCCCGGCTGCCGCAGCGTGAGCTTCACCGACGACCTCAAGCAGGTCTACAAGCGCCTGGTGGTCAGCGAGGACGGCCAGCGCCTGCTGGGCGCGGTGCTGGTGGGCGACGCGGCCGAATACGCGACGCTGCTGCCCATGATGCTCAACGGCATCGCCCTGCCCGCCGCGCCCGAACAGCTCATCCTGCCGGCGGCCGAAGGCGGCAAGCCCGGCCTGGGTGTGGACGCCCTGCCCGACAGCGCTGTGCTGTGCTCGTGCAACAACGTCAGCAAGGCCCAGCTCTGCGCGGCCATCGAAGGCGGCGCCCACACCGTCGGTGCGCTGAAAGCCTGCACCCGCGCCGGCACCTCGTGCGGCGGCTGCGTGCCCATGGTCACGCAGGTGCTCAAGGCCGAACTCACGCGCCAGGGCGTGGCCGTCAGCAACCACCTGTGCGAACACTTCCCCCATTCGCGCCAGGCGCTCTACCACTTGGTGCGGGTGGGCGAGATCAAGACCTTTTCCGAGCTCATCGCCCGCCACGGCCAGGGCCACGGCTGCGACATCTGCAAGCCCACGGTGGCCAGCATCCTGGCCAGTTGCTGGAACGGCTTCGTGCTCTCGCCGCAGAACGCGCCGCTGCAGGACAGCAACGACCACTTCCTGGGCAACATCCAGAAAGATGGCACCTACTCCGTGGTGCCGCGCGTGCCGGCCGGCGAGATCACGCCCGATCAGCTCATCACCATCGGCGACATCGCCAAGCGCTACCGGCTCTACACCAAGATCACCGGCGGCCAGCGCATCGACCTGTTCGGCGCGCAGGCGCACCAGTTGCCACGGATCTGGCGCGAACTGGTCGACGCCGGCTTCGAAAGCGGCCACGCCTACGGCAAGAGCCTGCGCACGGTCAAGAGCTGCGTGGGCAGCACTTGGTGCCGCTACGGCGTGCAGGACTCGGTGGCCATGGCCCTGCGCCTGGAGCACCGCTACAAGGGCCTGCGCGCGCCGCACAAGATCAAGTTCGGCGTCTCCGGCTGCACGCGCGAATGCGCCGAAGCGCAGGGCAAGGACGTGGGCGTCATCGCCACCGAACGCGGCTGGAACCTCTATGTGTGCGGCAACGGCGGCATCAAGCCGCGCCACGCCGAACTGCTGGCCAGCGACCTCGACGAGGCCACGCTGATCCGCAGCATCGACCGCTTCCTGATGTTCTACATCCGCACCGCCGACCGGCTGCAGCGCACCAGCACCTGGCGCGACCAGCTCGAAGGCGGGCTGGACTACCTCAAGGCCGTGGTGATGGCCGACAGCCTGGGGCTGGGCGCCGAACTGGAGGCCCAGATGGCGCACCACGTGGCGAGCTACGCCGACGAATGGAAAGTGGCCCTGGAAACCCCGGCCACGCTGCAGCGCCTGCGCACCTTCGTCAACAGCGACGCGGGCGACCCCCACGTGGTGTTCGTGCAGGAGCGCGGGCAGCCGCGCCCGGCCACCGCCGCCGAAAAACAGGCACTGCCCGCCGGCCGCGCCACCGAACCGGTCTCGGCCTGACCCGGGAGCAGCCCCCATGGACACCTCCCACCCCGCCTGGCAGCGCATCTGCGCGCTCACCGACATCCTGCCCGACACCGGCGTCTGCGCGCTGGTCGGCGAGCGGCAGATCGCCGTCTTCCGGCTCGGCGACGACAGCCTGTACGCGCTGGACAACCACGACCCGCACAGCGGCGCCAACGTGCTCTCGCGCGGCATCGTGGGCGATCTGCGCGGCGAGCCCGTGGTCGCCTCGCCGATCTACAAGCAGCACTACGCGCTGCGCACCGGCGCCTGCCTGGAAGACGCCACCACCACGCTGCAGACCTACGCCGTGCAGGCGCGCGAAGGTGCGGTCTGGTTGCTGGCCTGAAGCGCGCATGAAAACCGTTCGCAGCGTCTGCCCGTACTGCGGCGTCGGTTGCGGCATCGTCATGACCGTGGGCGACGATGGCCATGTCGCCCAGGTGCGCGGCGACCCGGACCACCCCGCCAACCGTGGCCGCCTGTGCACCAAGGGCCAGACCTGCGCGCAGGCGCTCAGCGCGCCCGGGCGGCTGACGCAGGCCTTCGTGCGCGAAGCCCGTGCACAGGACCCGGTGCCGCTGGCGCTGGACGCGGCCATTGCCGACACCGCCCGGCGCCTGCGCCACACCATCGACACCCACGGCCCCGACAGCGTGGCGCTCTACGTGTCGGGCCAGATGTCGCTGGAGGCGCAGTACCTGGCCAACAAGCTGGCCAAGGGCTACATCTGCACGCCGCACATCGAGTCCAACTCGCGGCTGTGCATGGCCAGCGCGGGCAGCGGCTACAAGGGCACGTTCGGCGCCGACGCGCCCCCTGGCAGCTACGACGATTTCGACCACGCCGACCTGTTCTTCGTCATCGGCGCCAACATGGCCGACTGCCACCCCATCCTGTACCTGCGCATGATGGACCGCGTCAAGGCGGGCGCGAAGCTGGTCGTGGTCGACCCACGCCGCACGCCCACCGCCGACAAGGCACACCTGCACCTGCCGATCCGCCCCGGCACCGACCTGGTCCTGCTCAACGGCCTGCTGCACCTGCTGGCGCTCAATGGCCACACCGACCCGGCCTTCATCGCCGCCCACACCGAAGGCTGGGACGCCATGCCCGCGCTGCTGGCCGACTACCCGCTAGCCACCGTGGCCGCCCTGACCGAGCTGCCCGAAGCCCAGATCCGCCAGGTGGCCGACTGGATCGGCCAGACCCCGAACTGGATGAGCTGCTGGACCATGGGCCTGAACCAGAGCACCCAGGGCACGGCGCACACGCATGCGGTGTGCAACCTGCACCTGGCCACCGGCGCCCTCTGCCGAACCGGCAGCGGCCCGTTTTCGCTCACCGGCCAGCCCAACGCCATGGGCGGGCGCGACATGGGCTACATGGGCCCCGGGCTGCCGGGCCAGCGCTCGGCCCTGTCCGCCGCCGACCGCCGCTTCGTCGAAGACCACTGGCAACTGCCGCCGGGCACCCTGCGCGCCGATGCCGGCCCGGGCACCGTGGCCCTGTTTGACGCCCTGGCCGCCGGCGACGTCAAGGCCTGCTGGATCATCTGCACCAACCCGGTCGCCACCGTGCCGGACCGGCAGCGCGTGATCGCGGGCCTGCAGGCGGCCGAACTCGTGATCGTGCAGGACGCCTTCCTCGACACCGAAACCACCCGCCACGCCGACATCCTGCTGCCCGGCGCGCTCTGGGCCGAAGGCGAAGGCGTGATGGTCAATTCCGAGCGCAACCTCACGCTGGCGCCGCAGGCAGTGGCCGCGCCGGGCGACGCCCTGCCCGACTGGGCCCTCATCGCGCGCGTGGCCCGCGCCATGGGCTACACGCAGGGCTTCAACCACACCAGCGCGGCCGAGGTGTTCGACGAAATCCGCGCCTTCGCCAACCCGGCCACCGGCTACGACATCGGCGGCGCGAGCCACGAGCGCCTGCGCGAAGCCCCCCTGCAATGGCCCTGCCCAGTTGGTGATCCGCACAGCCGCCACCCGTTCCGCTACCGCGTCGACGGCGGCCTGCGCTTCGCCACGCCCAGTGGCAAGGCCCGCTTCGTCGCCTGCCCGCACCAGCCGCCGGCCGAGCCCACCGACGACGCCTACCCCCTGGTGCTCAACACCGGCCGCGTGCAGCACCAGTGGCACACACGCACCAAGACCGGCCGCATCACCACCCTCAACCGCCTCAACCCGGGGCCCTTCATCGAGATCCACCCCGACGACGCGGCCGCGCACGGCCTGGCCGAGCAGGCGCCCATGCTGGTGCGCTCGCGGCGCGGGCAGGCCGTGCTGCCAGCCCGGCTGACCGACCGGGTGCCGCGCGGCCAGTGCTTCGTGCCCTTTCACTGGAACGACTGCTTCGGCGACAACCTGGCCATCAACGCCGTGACCGGCAACGCCGTCGACCCGGTGTCCCTGCAGCCCGCGCTCAAGAGCAGCGCCGTCCGCATCGGCCCCGCACCATCGGTCGCCGGTCGCGCCATGCCGGCGGCCGGCCAACAGCCCGAGGCCGCCCCCGCGCTGTCCGGCGTGGCCGTGCTCTGGGCTTCGCAGACCGGTAAGGCCGAGGCGTTCGCCACCCGCTGCGCCGAACGCCTGCGCGCCGAAGGCCATGCGGTCACGCTGGGCGGCATGGACCGCTTCCCCGCCGCCGGCCTCGCCGGAGCGCAACAAATCCTGCTGCTGGCCAGCACCTTCGGCGACGGTGAACCGCCGGAGCACGCGCAGGGCTTCTGGTCGCAATTGCAGGCCGAGGCCGCACCGCCGCTGGCGGGCACCCCTTTCGCCGTGCTCGCTTTCGGCGACCCGGCCTACGACCGGTTCTGCGGCTTCGGCCGCCAGTTGGACGCGCGGCTGGAAACCCTGGGTGGCCAGCGCCTGCTGCCGCGCACCGACTGCGAACCCGACCACGAAGCCGACGCCAGCCAGTGGCTGGAACGGCTGGTGCACCGGCTGGCCGGCCGGCCGCTCCCTGCGGGCGAAGCACCCGCCACCGAGCGCCCCCGGCCCCGCACACCGGCCCCGCCCGGCGTGGGCCGCCAGAACCCGCTGCCCCACCGGCTGGTGATCCACCGCCGGCTCAGCGGCCCGGGTGCCAGCAAGGACGTGCGCCAGTTCGGCTTCGACCTGCGCGGCAGCGCGCTGTGCTACGAAGCCGGCGACGCGCTGGGCGTCTGGCCCCGCAACGACCCGGCCCTGGTCAACGCCGTGCTGGCGGCCACCGGCCTGCCGCGCGAAGGCAGCGTGGCGCTGCCCGGCGTGGGCGAACGGCCCTGGGCCGAGGCGCTGGCGCAGCACCTCGACATCACGCGCCTCACGCCCGAACAGTTGCGGTTTGTGGCCGAGCGCAGCGGCGACACCGGCCTGGCCGCGCGCCTGCAGGGGCCGGCCGACGCCCTGGCCGGCTGGCTGCAGGGCCGCCAGCTCATCGACCTGCTGCGCGCGCACCCGGTGCGCGCCGGGGCAGCCGACTGGCTGGGGGTGCTCAAGCGCCTGCAGCCGCGCCTGTATTCCATTGCGTCCAGCCCCCGCGCCGAACCCGACACCGTGCACCTGACGGTGTCGGTGGTGCGCTACCACTTCGACGGCCAGCCGCGCGGCGGCCTGTGCTCCACCTTCCTGGCCGACCGCGCGGGCGACACGGACGTGCCGCTCTTCGTGCAGCCCGCTCCGCACTTCCGCCCGCCGGCCGACCCGACGGCCCCGCTGATCATGATCGGCCCGGGCACCGGCATCGCGCCCTTCCGCGGCTTTCTGCAGGAGCGCCAGGCCACCGGCGCCAGCGGCCGCAACTGGCTGTTCTTCGGCGAACAGCACGCCGCCACCGACTTCTACTACCGCGACGAACTGACCGCCCTGCAGCGCCAGGGCGTGCTGCACCGCCTGGACACGGCTTTCTCGCGCGACCAGGCCGACAAGCTCTACGTGCAACACCGCATCGCCGAACACGGTGCCACGCTGTGGGCCTGGCTGCAGGACGGGGCACACCTGCGGATCTGCGGCGATGCCAGCCGCATGGCCAAGGACGTCGACGCCGCGCTGCGCCAGGTGGCGCAGACCCACGGCGGCCTGGGCCCCGACGCGGCCACGGCCTATCTGGCGCAACTGGCGCGCGACCAGCGCTACCAGCGCGACGTGTATTGACGCGGCGCCACCGGGCGGGAACAGCGTTTGCTTATTACCCGATTTCATCAAGACTCCCGGACAATCGCGCCCCATGAGCATCAGCCACTACATCAAGGAGATCGGCCGCGGCAAGGACGGTGCGCGGGCGCTCACGCGCGCGCAGGCCGCCGACCTGTTCGGCCAGGTGCTGGACGGCGCCGTGACCGACCTGGAGATCGGCGGCTTCTGCCTGGCCATGCGCATCAAGGGCGAAACCCCGGCCGAGATGGCCGGCTTTCTTGACGCCACCCACGCGCGCCTGCAGCGCCTGCCCGACCTGGGGCACACCACCGTGGTGCTGCCCAGCTACAACGGTGCCCGCAAGCTGCCGGTGCTCACCCCTCTGCTGGCGCTGCTGCTGGCGCGCGAAGGCGCGGCCGTGCTGGTGCACGGCACGGCCACCGAGGACCGGCGGGTCACCAGCGAAGCCGTGTTCGCCGCGCTCGGCACACCGGCCGCCACGGCCGTGACCGCACTCCCCGCCGGCACCTGCGCCCTGGTGCCCACCGACGTGCTGCTGCCCGGCCTCAAGCGCCTGCTCGACGTGCGGCGCGTGGTCGGCCTGCGCAACCCGGCGCACAGCCTGGTCAAGCTGATGAACCCGTGTGCCGGCCGTGCGCTGATCGTGGGCAGCTACACCCACCCCGAATACGCGGTGTCGATGGCCGACACCTTTGCCCTGGTCGGCGCGCACGCCCTGCTGCTGCGCGGCACCGAAGGCGAACCCGTTGCCGATGCCCGCCGCATGCCGCAGATGGACGCCTTCCGCGACGGCCAGCGCCACCTGTTGCAGCCGGCCCAGGAAGGCCCCCTGACCAGCCTGCCCGACCTGCCCGCCGACATCTCGGCCGCAGCCACTGCGGCCTACATCCGCGACGTGCTGGCCGGCCACCGGCCCGTGCCCGCCCCCCTAGCCCGACAGGTGGCACACATCCTGCAAGAAGTGCAGGGCCCCGCCACCGTGCAGACCCACCTCCCTGCGGCGGTCAGCCCCCCATGAACACGCCCGCCACCGTCATCGCATCCGCCAGCACGTTCAACCCCGGCACCGTCACCCTCGTGGGCGCCGGTCCGGGCGACCCGGAACTGCTGACGCTCAAGGCCGCACGCGCCATCGCTGCCGCCACCGTGCTGCTGGTGGACGACCTGGTGAGTGACGGGGTGCTGGCACACGCCTCGCCCACCGCGCGCATCGTGCACGTGGGCAAACGCGGCGGCTGCAAGAGCACGCCGCAGGCCTTCATCGAAAAGCTGATGATCATGGCCGCGCGCGAAGGCGAAGTGGTGGTGCGGCTCAAAGGCGGCGACCCGTTCATCTTTGGCCGCGGCGGCGAAGAGGTCGAGCATCTGCGCGAAGCCGGCATCGCGGTGCAGGTGGTCAACGGCATCACCGCCGGCCTGGCCGGCCTCAGCTCGCTGGGTGCGCCGCTCACGCACCGCGACCGCGCCCACGGCGTGGTGTTCATCACCGGCCACGCCAAACCCGGCGACGCCGGCACCGACTGGCAGCAACTGGCGGCCACCGCGCGCGACGCGCGGCTCACCCTGGTGATCTACATGGGCGTCTCCAGCGCCACGCAGATCCAGACCGAGCTGCTGACCGGCCTGCCTGCGGACACGCCGCTGGCCATCGTGCAACACGCCAGCCTGCCGCAGCAACGCCACGCCGTGAGCACGCTGGGCGAGCTCACGGCCACCCTGGCGCGCGAAGGCCTGGGCAGCCCTTCGGTGATCGTGGTGGGCGATGTGGTGCAAGGTGTGGCCGCACTGGCCGACCCGGCCAGCACCGGGCTCCGGGCCGCCTGACCACCCGCGCGCTCAGCCCCAGGGCATCACGCAGAGCCAGGCCTCCAGCCGCCGCCCGTGAACCGCGTGGCGGCCGATGTTCGCCACCAGCCGACGCACGCGCTGGGCATCCAGATCCATATCGACCACCGCAAGCGCGTGGCGGTGATCACCCGACGGATCGACCGCGAAGCGGGTTTCCCCCGTGCACAGGCCCTCTGCCAACGAACAGACGTCGTGGTGGGTGGCCTCCTGAGGCAAGCCGAATACCAGAACCCGATAGGGCGTGCGCATGAATGTCCATTTCCAGAAATGCGCCCGCTGTTGTCTCCGGCGGTCGGGTGCGACAGGCCTGATGGTTGTTGGGTGATCGGTCGCGGGCGCCGTGCCCGCAGCCACGCGCGCCCCTGATCCTGTATCGGCAGCCGCAGGGCAAAGCTGAGCCGCCCTGGTGCCCACCGGCCCGCCTACACTGCAGCCCATGCAGACATTTGACGTGGTGGTGGTCGGCGCGGGTGCGGCCGGCCTGTTTTGTGCGGGCGTTGCGGGCCAGCGCGGCCTGAAGGTGCTGGTGCTGGACCACAGCGCCAAAGTGGCTGAAAAGGTGCGCATCTCCGGCGGCGGCCGTGCCAACTTCACCAACCGCGACATCGACGTGCGCCAGCCGCACAAACACTTCGTCGGTGCCAACCCCCACTTCTGCCGCTCGGCGCTCTCGCGCTACACCCCGGACGACTTCATCGCCCTGGTGCAGCAACACGGCATCCCTTTCCACGAAAAGCACAAAGGCCAGCTGTTCTGCGACCGCTCGGCCGGCGACCTGATCGACATGCTGCTGGCCGAGTGCGACGCCGGTGGCGTGGACCGCCGGCAACCCTGCGGCGTGCAAGCCGTGCGCCTGAGCGCCGACGGCAGCTACGAACTCGACACCGACCAGGGCCCGGTGCAGAGCGCCAAACTGGTCATCGCCACCGGCGGCCTGTCCATCCCCGCCATCGGCGCGACCGACTTCGGCTTTCGCATCGCCCGGCAGTTCGGCCTGCGCACCGTCGAGCCCCGACCCGGCCTGGTGCCGCTGACCTTCGACGGCGTGGCCTGGGCGCCCTACGCCGACCTCGCGGGCCTGGCACTGCCGGTGCTGATCGAAACCGGCGACAAGAAGAACCGGACCGTGTTCGCCGAAGACCTGCTCTTCACCCACCGCGGCCTGTCCGGCCCGGCGGTGCTGCAGATCTCCAGCTACTGGCAGGCCGGCACGCCGATCCGCATCAACCTCGCCCCCGAAGTCGACCTGCCGGCCGCACTCACCGAAGCCAAACAGCGTTCGCGCAAGCTGCTGGCCAACGAACTGGCGCAATGGGTGCCAGCCCGCCTGGCCGACGCCTGGGTCGCGCAGGACCCCGACTGGCAGCGTCCGGTCATGGAATGCAGCGACAAGGCCCTGGCCCGCCTGGCCGAGCGCCTGGCGCGCTGGGAACGGGTGCCCACCGGCACCGAAGGCTACAAAAAGGCCGAAGTCACGCTCGGCGGCGTCGACACCCGCGACCTGTCCCAGCAGACCCTGGAAGCGACGAAGCAGCCCGGCCTGTACTTCATCGGCGAATTGGTCGACGTGACCGGCTGGCTCGGCGGCTACAACTTCCAGTGGGCCTGGGCGAGCGCGCATGCGTGCGCGATGGCACTTTGAACACCATTCAGGCGCCCTTACCCATCGAGTGGCAATTTCCCGGCAGGACGCTATAATCCAAGGCTTTGCTGGCAAAAACCCCGTCGGCCAATACTAGTTTTCAGACGGGGAAAACCGCTGGTACGAAGGCCGGGCCCGATCTTCCCGACCCTCCTCTGCCCGCACCTTTGGAACCATTAGCTAATGACCACCATCCGCGTTAAAGACAACGAGCCGTTCGACGTGGCCCTGCGCCGCTTCAAGCGCACCATCGAAAAACTGGGCCTGCTGACCGACCTGCGTGCCCGCGAGTTCTACGAGAAGCCGACGGCCGAGCGCAAGCGCAAGAAGGCAGCCGCCGTCAAGCGCCACTACAAGCGCGTGCGCAGCATGCAGTTGCCAAAGAAGCTGTACTGATCCCTTCAGTCGCTTCGCCAGAAAACCCGCTCGGGACGCCGCAGCGGGTTTTTTGTTGCCTGAGCGCCGCTCCTGCCCGGTTCAGCGCCCGGCCGACAGGCGCGCGCTCAGCGCGGCCGCGGCCTGCCCCAGCGCGGCTTCGAACGCTGGCCGCAAGGGGTGTTCGGCGCGCCAGCTCGGGCGCACCAGCGAGACGCGAAACGGCACGCTGAACGCCAGCGGCCGCACCACCAGCCCGGCGCCACCGTCGCCGGCCAGTTCCAGCGCCGTCAGCGGGTTGACGATGCCCAGGCCCAGGCCCTGTCGCACCAGGGCACAGACCGACACCGCGCTCGGTGTTTCCAGCCGCAGCGTGCGCGCCACCCCCGCCGCAGCGAACAGTGCGTCCACCTGCTGGCGGTACGGGTCGGCCGGGGCGAAGCTGATGAAAGGTTGGTCCGCGAAGTCGCCTGGTGCCAGCACGGCCCGGCGCGCCAGGGCATGGCCGGCCGGCAGCACCGCCACCTCGTCGGCCACCAGCAGGGTGTCCAGCGTGCAGGCGGCCGGCGCCTCGGCGCGCTCGCTCAGCCCCAGGTCGAAGCGCTGCTCGGACAGCGCGGCTTCGAGCTGGGGCGATTCAATGGGCGTCAGGCTGACCGCCGCCTCGGGCTGCTGCGCGGCGAAGCGGCGCACCGCGTCGGGCAGCAGGGCGTGCGAAAGCGCGGGCAGGCAGGCCAGTTGCAGCCGCCCGTGGGCGTAGCCCTGGAGCGCCACCGCCGTCGCCGCAATGCGCTCCAGCCCCACATAGGACTGCTCCACCTCGTCCATCAGCGCCAGCGCACGCACGGTGGGCTTGAGCCGGCCCTTGACCCGTTCGAACAGCGCGAAACCCAGCACCTGTTCCAGCCGCGCCAGTTCGCGGCTGACGGTGGGCTGCGAGGTGTGCAGCAGTTCGGCCGCGCGCGTGACGTGGCCCGTGCCCATGACGGCGCGGAAGAAGTCGATCTGGCGATGGCTCAGCTTCATCGCATTCTCATATCAGATATGAATGAATGTCAGATTATCTGGCATTGCTGAATATGAATGAAACCGGGATCATCGCGCCCATGAATCCCTTTGCCCCCGCCCTTCTCCAGTCGCTGGCCCGCCAGCACGGCACCCCGCTGTGGGTCTACGACGCCGCCACCATCCGCGCCCGCATTGCCGAACTGCGTGCCTTCGACACCATCCGCTTTGCGCAGAAGGCCAAC
The DNA here is from genome assembly GCF_021401345.1 of Hydrogenophaga sp. NFH-34. Taxonomy (GTDB): domain Bacteria; phylum Pseudomonadota; class Gammaproteobacteria; order Burkholderiales; family Burkholderiaceae_C; genus Hydrogenophaga; species Hydrogenophaga electricum. The sequence continues at coordinate 31,019 of NZ_JACBGE010000015.1, read as the reverse complement.
TCCAACATCCACCTGCTGCGCCTGATGCGCGAGCAGGGCGTGGTGGTGGACGCGGTTTCGCGCGGCGAGATCCTGCGGGCGCTGGCCGCCGGCTACACGGCCGACCTGAACGCGCAAGGCGCTTCGGGCATCGTCTTCACCGCCGACCTGTTCGACCACGCCACGCTGGCCACGGTGGTGGAGCACCGCGTGCCGGTGAACGCCGGCTCCATCGACATGCTGCACCAGCTCGGCGCCGTGTCGCCCGGCCACCCGGTCTGGCTGCGCATCAACCCTGGCTTCGGCCACGGCCACAGCAACAAGACCAACACCGGCGGCGAGCACAGCAAGCACGGCATCTGGCACGCCGAGCTGGACGACGCCCTGGAGGCCGTAAACCAGCATGGCCTGAAGCTGATCGGCCTGCACATGCACATCGGCTCCGGCGTGGACTACGGCCACCTGCAGGCCGTCTGCCAGGCCATGGTCGATCTGGTCCAGCGCGCCGGCACCGACCTGCAGGCCATCTCGGCCGGCGGCGGCCTGTCGATCCCCTACCGCGACGGCGAGCCGCGCATCGACACCGCGCACTACTTCAGCCTGTGGGACGCCGCGCGCCGCAGCATCGCCGCCCACCTGGGCCACCCGGTGCATCTGGAGCTGGAGCCCGGCCGTTTCCTGGTGGCCGAGGCCGGTGTGCTGGTGACCGAGGTGCGTGCGACCAAGCCCATGGGAGCCAACCACTTCACGCTGGTGGACGCGGGCTTCTCCGACCTGATGCGCCCGTCGATGTATGGCGCCTTCCACGGCATGAGCCTGATCCCTGCCGACGGCACGCCGCGCGCCACCGCCGAGACCGTGGTCGCCGGCCCGCTGTGCGAGTCGGGCGACGTGTTCACCCAGGCCGAAGGGGGTGTCGTGCTCACGCGCGCCCTGCCGCAGGCGCAGGTGGGCGACCTGCTGGTGCTGCACGACGCGGGCGCCTACGGTGCGTCCATGTCGAGCAACTACAACAGCCGCCCGCTGGCCGCCGAGGTGCTGGTGGACGGCGACAGCCACCGCCTGATCCGCCGCCGCCAGACGGTGGAAGAGTTGCTGGCACTGGAAGCCATGTAAGCCCAAGATGTAAGCCCCCCGCGCCGCTGACGCGGCTTCCCCCCTTCTGGCCTGCGGCCGGGGGGATGGCCCTTGTGGCCGGATGGAGCCCGATCCACGGCGCCTTGGGGCAGGAGCACGCGCTTCGGAGATCGCCCAGGTAAACAGTTCACCCCGCGCGCCCTTCCGCCTCTCCGGGATGGTGGTGGTGTGCGCGGGCGCAGGGACCATTCGCGGTTGCCCTCGCTGCGAAGCGCAGGTCCGGTGTTGACGAGGTGACCTTGGCGCACATGGGCATCCGCCCGCGAGCGTGGCGCGGAGAACGCGCATGCCGCCACCAGCCCGGCGCGAGGTGAAAGGGTGAATGCACCCCGGGCAGAATGGGGTCATGAAGCACACGATACCTTCCCTCCCGACAACGGCGGCCGCCCTGCTCGCAGCCCTGCTGCCGACGGTGGCGTCGGCCGCCCCGGCGGCCTCGCGCATCGACAAGGTCACGGTCTATCCGGGCACGGCCCAGGTCGAACGGGTGACCCGCGTGGCCGCCGGCGCGCGCGAGGTCGTGCTGGGCTGCCTGAGCACCGACGCCGACCTGGCGTCGCTGCAACTGGAGGCCGACGCGGGCGTGCGCATCGGCCCGGTTACTGCCACCACGGTGCCACGGCAGGAAGCGCCGGCCTGCAACACGCACCCGCTGGACCCGCGCATCGAGGCGCTGGAGGACCGCATCGCCCAGGTCCACGCCGACATCGGCGCGCGCGAACTGCTGCTGGCGCAGCTCAAAGGCAACGGCACGGGACCGGGGGTCTACGGCAGCGGCCCGGCCTCGGCGGGCGGCCTCGCGGCCACGCTCAACCTGGTGCAACGCACGGCGCAGGAACAGCTTCAGCAGTTGCAGCCGCTGCGGCGGCAAGCCGAACAGCTCGAACGCGAACTGACACCGCTCCAAGCCGAGCGCGCCTGGCAGCAGAACCGCGGCCAGGTGCGCGAACTGGTGATCCAGGTCAGCGCCAGGGCCGACGGCGATCTGCGCCTGCGCTACCTGGTGCAGGGGCCGACCTGGGCGCCGTCCTACCGCGCGACGCTGGACAGCAGCGCCGGGCACGTCGACATGGAGCGCCTGGCCCAGGTGCGGCAAACCAGCGGCGAAGACTGGAGCGGCGTCAGCCTGCGCCTGTCCACCGGTTCGCCGCGCGCGTCGGTGCAGGGCCCGCAGCCCCGCACCTGGCAGGTCTCGCCGCGCCCACGGGAGGACGAGATGCTCTTCCGGCGCAGCGCAGCCATGCCGGCCCCCGCGCCAGCGATGGCCGAAGCGGCGGCCCTGAGCGACGCGGCGCCCGAACCCGACTTCGCTGTCCAGGTCGCCGAAACCGGCTTTGCGACCGAATTCGAAGTACCCGGCCGTGTCGACGTGCGCAGCGGCGGCCAGAGCGTCGCCTTCGCGCTCGATGCGCAGCGCTGGCCCGCGACGACCTGGGTGCAGACCCTGCCCGAGCGCGACGCCAGCGCGTGGCTGGTGGCCGAGATCGCACTGCCGGCCGGCGTCTGGCCCGACGGCCGGCTGCAACTGCTGCGCGACCGCCAGGTGGTCGGCAACAGCGTCTGGCGCAGCCAGGACGGCGCCAACCAGGCCAAGCTGACCCTGCCCTTCGGGCGCGACGATCAGGTCCGCGTGCGCAACCTGCCGGTCACGACCGCGAGCGCGTCCAGCGGCTTCATCGGTCAGCGCAGTGAACGCCGCACCGGCCGGCTGTTCGAGGTCGAGAATCGGCACCGCACCCCGGTCGAGATCGAGGTGCTCGACAGCAGCCCGGTGCCGACCGACGAGCAGATCACGGTCGTGCGCGAGTTCGACCCCCAGCCCCAGACCACCCAGTGGAACGAACAGCCTGGCATCGTCGCCTGGCGCCAGCGTCTGACACCGGGGCAGACGGCCCGCTTCAGCGCGAGCTACCGCCTGAGCTACCCGAAGGACATGCCGCTGCTGGAGCGCCGCTGAGCCCGCCGGCTTGCGCGACAATCCAGGCCCGACTTTTCAGACACGGCTTGACCCCAAGCCCTCACGCCATGAGCCTCAAGGACAAAATCACCGAAGACATGAAGGCCGCCATGCGCGCCAAGGACAGCGAGCGCCTGGGCACGATCCGCCTGCTGACCGCTGCCATGAAGCAGAAGGAAGTGGACGAGCGCATCGAACTCGACGACACCGCCGTGATTGCCGTCATCGACAAGATGGTCAAACAGCGCAAGGACTCGATCACCGCCTTCGAACAGGGCGGTCGCGCCGATCTGGCCGCCAAGGAAGCGGCCGAACTGACGGTGCTGGAAGCCTACCTGCCGGCGCGCCTGTCGGCCGACGCCATCGCCGCCGAGGTCAAGGCCATCGTAGCCGAGGTGGGTGCCAAGGGCCCGGGCGACATGGGCAAGGTCATGGGCGCCGTCAAGGCCCGGCTGGCCGGCAAGGCCGACATGGGCCAGGTGTCGGCCGCCGTCAAGGCCGCGCTGGCGGGCTGAAGGGAGTTGCACGCCCGCCACCCACGCAGCAGGAGCGCGTGGGAGCCCGTCTTCAGCTCCCCGCCACCTTCATCCGGTTGACCAGGATCGAGCCCACCGTCTTGGCGCCGTAGTTGTAGGCATCGGCACCGACCGCTTCGATGCCGAGCAGCATGTCCTTGAGGTTGCCGGCGATGGTGATCTCCTGCACCGGGAAGGCGATTTCGCCGTTCTCCACCCAGTAGCCCGAGGCGCCGCGCGAGTAGTCCCCCGTCACGTAGTTGACGCCCTGGCCCATCAGTTCGGTGACGAACAGGCCGCGGCCCAGTTTTTTCAGCATCGCGGGCAGGTCGTCACCCGGCTGGGTCAGGCGGCTGGTGAGCGTGAGGTTGTGCGAACCGCCCGCGTTGCCGGTGGTGCGCATGCCCAGCTTGCGTGCCGAATAGGTGGACAGGAAGTAGCCCTGCACCTTGCCGGCGCTGAGCACCTTGCGCCGCACGGTGCGCACGCCCTCGTCGTCGAACGGGGCGCTGCCCTTGCCGTTGCGCAGGTGCGGCTCTTCCAGAATGTCGAGGTGCTTGGCCATCACCCGCTTGCCCAGGCTGTCGCCCAGGAAAGTGGTCTTGCGGTAGAGCGCGCCGCCGCTGGTGGCCTGCACATAGGCGCCCAGCAGGCCGGCCGCCAGCGGGGATTCGAACAGCACCGGGCATTCGGTGGTGGCGATCTTGCGGCCGTTCAGGCGCGACAGCGCGCGCTCGGCGGCGTAGCGGCCCACCGCCGCCGGGCTGGCCAGTTCCTCGGGCGCCCGCATGGAGCTGTACCAGTAATCGCGCTGCATGTGTTCGCCCTTGCCGGCGATCGGCGCCACCGACAGGCTGTGGCGCGAGCTGGCGTAACCGCCGCTGAAGATGCCGGGTTGACCGCGCTCGCCGCCGCGCATGTGGGCGGTGAAAAAGTGCGACTGCTGCGCCGACACGCTGGCACCTTCGCTGTTGGTGATCTTGCGGCTGGTGGCGAAGGCTGCCGCTTCGCATTCGAGCGCCAGGTGCACCGCTTCGTCGGACGTGATCGCCCAGGGGTGGAACAGGTCCAGATCGGGGTAGCTGTCGGCCACATCCTGCGCATCGGGCAGGCCAGCCACCGGATCTTCGGCGGTGAAGCGGGCGATGTCGTAGGCGGCCTGCACCGTGCGGCGCACCGCGTCGGGCGAAAAATCCGAGCTGGAGGCATTGCCCCGGCGGCGGCCGAGATAGACGGTCACACCCAGCGACTTGTCGCGGTTGCGCTCGACGTTCTCCAGATCGCCCTTGCGCACGCTCACATGGAGGCCGGCGCCCTCGGAGGCCTCGGCAGCCGCGTCGGAGGCGCCCAACCGGTGGGCATGGGCCAGGGCCAGATCCACCACCTCCTCGAACTGGGCGCGCGAATACTGGAAGCCCGACAGCGGGCGGGCGGGATCGGCGGGCACATGGCCCTGGGGCGTACGGGTGCTTTTCATGTCGGCGGCTATGATACTTGCCGCCCCTTTTCCCCTTTGCCATGCCCCGTAAATCCACCAAAGGCTATTTTGTTCGCGGCCAGTTCGTCGCGGCCGGCAGCGAGCTCGACCAGGAACTCAAGCGCGAGCTCAAGGGTTCGGTCGACATGAGCAAGACCGACCTCAAGAAACACAGCGACCACCTGCAAGCGCTGGGCGAGAGCCTGCTCACGCTGCGCAGCGACCTGATGGCGCGCCTGCGCGAAGCGCACGAAGACGTCAACGACAAACTCATCGACGCGCTGGAGGATGCGAAACGCATCACCAACTTCGAAGGCCGGCGCCGGCAGATGCAGTTCATCGGCAAGCTGATGCGCAAACTCGGCGACGAGACCATCACCGCCATCGAGGCCGCGCTGGAAGAGCAGCGCAAGCCCTCGGCCCAGGAAACCCTGCGTCTGCACCAGGCCGAGCAGTGGCGCGACCGCCTGCTGGCCGACGACGGCGCGCTGACCGACTGGCTGCAGGCCCACCCTGAAGCCGACGTGCAGCACCTGCGGGCACTGATCCGCCAGGCGCGCAAGGACGCCCAGGCGATCAAGGAACGGCCGGGCGAAGCGGCCCGGCACGGCAAGGCCTACCGCGAGATCTTCCAACTCGTGCGCGCCACGTTCGCAGGTGAAGACGGCAACGATCACCAGCCCGACGAACCGGTGGAACCCGCATGAGCGATTCCACACCCCCGTCCTGCGAACCGGTACGCATCGGCATCGTCTCCATCAGCGACCGCGCCAGCACCGGGGTCTACGAAGACAAGGGCCTGCCGGCGCTGCAGGACTGGCTCACGCGCGCACTGCACAACCCCGTCACCTTCGAGCCGCGCCTGATCCCCGACGAGCAGGCCCTCATCAGCCAGACCCTGATCGAGCTGGTGGACGCCGGTTGCGCGCTGGTGCTCACCACCGGCGGCACCGGCCCGGCCCTGCGCGACGTCACCCCCGAAGCCACGCTGGCCGTTGCGCACAAGGAAATGCCTGGCTTCGGTGAACAGATGCGCCAGATCAGCCTGGCCTTCGTGCCCACCGCCATCCTGTCGCGCCAGGTGGCGGTGATCCGCGAACGCAGTCTCATCATCAACCTGCCCGGTCAGCCCAAAGCCATCGCGGAAACGCTGGAAGGCCTGAAAAACCCCGACGGCAGCCCCCTGGTCAACGGCATCTTCGCCGCCGTGCCCTACTGCATCGACCTCATCGGCGGCCCCTACCTCGAAACACGCGACGAGGTGTGCAAGGCCTTCCGGCCCAAAAAGAAGTGAGCCTTCTCATGAACATCACCAAAGACACCGTCGTCACCCTCACCTTCCGCGCCAAGGACACCAGCGGCAAGCTGCTGGAAGATGGCAAGACGCCCCGCAGCTACCTGCATGGCGGCTATGGCAACACGCTTGAAGGCATCGAAAAGGCGCTGGAAGGCCAGGCCGCCGGCTACCAGGCCAGCGTGACGCTGGCGCCGGCCGATGCCTTTGGCGAGCGCGACGAATCGCTGGTCACGACCATTCCCAAGACCCAGTTTCCGCCCGGCGTGAAGGTCGGTGGCCAGCTGCGCGGCACCGACGACCAGAGCCGGGAAACGGTGTTCAACGTGGTCAAGATCAAGGGCCCGGTCGTGCACCTGGATGGCAACCACCCGCTGGCCGGCCAGACGCTGCAGTTCGACCTGCAGGTGCTCGACGTGCGGGCGGCCTCGCCCGAAGAGGTTGCCCACGGCCACGCCCACGGCGCGCACGGCCACCATCATTGAGCGCCGCCGCCGACGGCCACCACCACAGCCTGCGCGCCTACGTTGATTTTCCGGAAGTGGTGCCCTCCGGCGGTGCGCCAGTTTCCGCGCCGCAGCGACTGCGGGCGTGGTTCGACAACCCCACAGAAATCCTCACCGCCTGTGAGCCCAGCGAGGTGCCCGCCGTGCTGGCGGCGGTTGAGCGCCACGCCCGGGCCGGCCGCTGGTGCGTGGGCGGCCTGGCCTACGAGGCGGCAGCCGCCTTCGACCCGGCCCTGACCACCCACGCGCCCGCTCCCGGTACACCGCTGGCGTGGTTTGGCGTGTTCGATGCCCCGGCCGGCACCGCCTTGCCGGCGGAAGCCGCCCATATCCCTCGCCAGGCCCGCTGGGGCTTCGAAACCACCCGCGACGCCTACCTGCGCGATGCCGCCCGTGCCCAGTTGGCCATGGCCAGCGGCGAGGCCTACCAGATCAACCTCACCACGGGTCTGCAGGGGGCGCTGCACGGCGCTCCGCTCGACTGGATGCACGCGCTGCGCGCCGGCCAGCCCGACGGCTACCTGCTGTGGCTCGATGGCGGCCCGCTGCAGGTGTTGAGCGCCTCGCCCGAGCTGTTCTTCGACTGGCGCCCCGGCGCCGCAGACGGAGCCAACGGCGGTGGCACCCTGACGTGCAAACCGATGAAAGGAACGGCCGCGCGCGACGCCGACCCGGCGCGCGACCGGGCTGCGCGCGACGCGCTGCTGGCCAGCGACAAAGAGCGCGCCGAGAACGTGATGATCGTGGACCTGCTGCGCAACGACCTGGGCCGACTCGCACCGCCCGGCGCGGTGCGCGTGCAGCGCCTGTTCGAGGCCGAGGCCTGGCCCACGGTATGGCAAATGACCTCCACCGTCACCGCCCAGGCGCGCGCCGGTACCGGCCTGGTGGAGGTGTTCCAGGCGCTGTTTCCCTGTGGCTCCATCACCGGCACCCCCAAGGCGCGGGCGATGCACTGGATCCGCATGCTGGAAGACCGCCCGCGTGGCTTTTACTGCGGCGCCCTGGGGGTGGTGCGCCCCGGTGGCCACGCCACGTTCAACGTGCCGATCCGCACCCTGGTGCTGCAACCACCCCCGCCCGAAGCCGCCGCCCGCCCGACCGCCACCACCGGCCCCTGGCTGGCCCGCTACGGCGTGGGCAGCGGCCTCACCGTCTAAGCCCAAGGCCCCGCCGAATGGGAGGAGCTCATGGCCAAAAGCCTCATCGTCCACCGCGCGAGCGCACCGTTTTCCCTGCTGGAAACCCTGCGGCTGGAGCACGGCCGCTACGCGCGCCTGGCCCGCCACCTGGAACGGCTGGGCCAGAGCGCCCGGCACTTCGGTGTCCCCCTGAACGGGGCCCGCGTGCAAGCCCGTCTGAACACCCTGGCCACGCGCCACGCCACCGGCCTGTGGCGCGTGCGCCTGACGGTGTCGGCCTCGGGCGAACCGTCCACCGAGGCTTTTGCCCTGCAGGACACCCCGCAGCCGGTGCGCGTGGCCCTGGCGCCCGCGCCGCTGGAAACGACCGGGGCGCTGCAGGAGTTCATCCGCCACAAGACCACGCGGCGCGACCACTACGAGGCCCTGGCGCCCACGGACCCGGCCGTGTTCGATCACCTGCTGGTCAACGAACGCGGTGAACTCACCGAATTCACGCGCGGCAATCTGGCGCTGCGCCGCGGCGGTGAATGGCTGACCCCCGCCCTGTCCAGCGGCCTGCTGCCCGGCACCTACCGCGCAGAACTGCTGGCCGAAGGCCGGCTGCGCGAAGCCGTGCTGACCGCGGACGACCTGCAGCGGGCCGACGGCCTGGCGTTCTTCAACGGCTTGCGCGGCTGGCTGGCCGCACACCTGTGAGCGACCAACCCTGCAGGAAGCAGCGCCGTGGTGGCGTTCAGAACTTGTAGTTCATGGTCACCAGCGCGCTGCGCCCTTCACCGTAATAAAGTGTGTCGAACAGCCCCATGCCGCTGTAGTACTTCTTGTCCGCCAGATTGCGGACAACGGCCGAAACGGAGAGCTTCGGCGTGAAGTCGTAGCGCACATTCATGTCCAGCAGGGCATAGCCCTTCTGCCAGATGCTGGCGTAGTCGGACGCCGTGGGTGACCAGACCTTGCTTTCGTAGCGGCTTTGCCAACTGATGCCTCCACCCACCGTCCAGCCGCTTCCTGCGCCCGAGAGCCGGTAGGTGGTGAACAACCGGGCAATGTGTTCGGGTTGTGTGGTCATCGCCTGCGAACCATAGACCGGTGTGCCTTCGGCCGTTCGGGCATGGTTGTAGGTATAGCTGGCGTTGATGTTCCAGGCCGGCGTCAGACGGCCAGCGACCTGGAACTCGACCCCCTGGCTGCGCACCCCCTTGATGCCGCGATAGCGCTCTTCGTTGTTGCCCACGAATCCCGCGTACTGCGGCAGGTTGTCCTGCTGGATCACAAACACGGCTGCGCTGGCCTGCACCCGGTCCTCCAGATAATCGGCCTTGACACCGGCCTCCAGGGCCTGGCCTTTGAGCGGCTCCAGGTAGTCGCCGGCCAGGGTGAGCAGCGCCTGCGGCTGGAAGATGCTGGTGTAGCTGGCGTACAGCGCGTGCCAGGGATCGAGTTCATAGACCACCCCCAGGTACGGCGTCGTGGCGCTTTCGCGCTGGCCGGTGGGTTCGCCCAGGTCCTCGTAGGAACTGCGGGCTTTCTGCAGCACCCTGCTGGCGCGCGCGCCCAGGATCACCGAAAGCCGATCGGTCGGCCGCAACCGCGTGGACGCATAGATCCCGGTCTGGCGCTCGGTCTGGGCGTAGTCGCCATCCACGGTGAACACGGGCTCTGGGTAGCTGCCGTCCCAGTTGAAGATGCTGCCGGTCAGCAGGGGGTATTGCCCCGCGTAGAGCAGGCCATCGGTCTTGGCGTCGGTCCATCGGGCGCCGAACGCCGCGTCGTGGCGCCGCCCGAACAGCGTGTACTTGCCCTCCAGGCTCGCGTACAGCGTGTTTTGCCTGCGATCCCCTTCGAAATCGCCTGAAAACAGGTACATGCCTTCCCCCGTCACCGGGTCGGGATTGCCGCCGCTCGCGCTGGCCAGTGTCGAACGGTGCTGGCTGTGGTGGGTGTTGGCCTCCACCTTCAAGCGCCAGTCCGACGCCAGCTGCTGTTCCAGCATGGCAAACACGCTCTGGTTGGTAAAGACACGCCGGCTCCAGTTGGCGGCCGGATTGAACGAGCGGCTGAAATCGGTGCGCGTGCCGTCGCTGTTGAACACCGGAACGCCCGTCCAGGACGTCCCGCGCGGATCCAGGTGCTGGTAGTCCGCACCCAGCGTCAGGCGCGTGCCGGGTGTGACATCGGCTTCAACGATGCCGTAGAAAGCCGACAGCTTCTGCCGGTAGCGGTCCTGCTGGGATCCCCGGTCCTGCTGCGCGGCGGCCACGCGAGCGCGCACCGTCTGGTCGGCATTGAGCGGTGTGGAGAGGTCCGCTTCCAGGCGGCGGTGATCGTGGCTGCCGATTTGGGCCGTCACCGAGCCCCCGAAGGCTTTGGTCGGCCGCTTGCGCACGAAATTGACCGCCGCCGAAGGTTCACCCGCGCCGCTGAGCAACCCGGTGGCGCCTTTGATGACTTCCACCCGGTCGTAGAACAGCATGTCCAGGTTCGTCGTGCCCCAGTCGTAAATGCCGTCGGACAGGCGGGGCACGCCATCGTGCGTGAAATTGGTGATCGAAAAGCCCCGGGCACTGAAGCCCCAGCGTTCGCTGTCGGCCCTTTGCACGCTGATGCCGCTGGCGTTCTGGAACACATCCGAGATGCTGGCCGTGCCCTGGTCTTTCATCTGCTGCTGCGTGATGACGGTCACCGTCTGCGGCGTTTCGCGAATGGACAGGCGCAGTCCGGTGGCCGAAGCCGTGGTGGTGGGGCCGGCATAGCTGCCGGTGCCCTCGGTGACGGGATCGTCGAAAAGCTGGCCCGTGACGACCACCTCGGCCAGCGTCTGGGCACCGGCCTCGTCAGCGCCTTGCTGGGCCGCCACCAACCGCCAGCCGGCACCCTCTGGGACCGCCTGCAGGCCCGTGCCCGTCAACGCAGCGGCCAGGGCCTGGGAGGCGGTGAAATCACCGCGCACCCCCGGGCTTTGGCGACCACCGAGTTCCTCCGTGGAGAACGCCAGCAAGAGGCCGCCTTCGGCGCCCAGCCGGACCAGCACCGTGGCCAGCGGCCCCGCAGGGATGTCGTAATGGTGGCGGTTGGCCGGAATGGATGCCGGCTGACCGCCCTGTGCCTGGGCGTGCGCCCAACCGGGCAGGGTGACGGCGATGGCCGCTGCGGCGGCGATCAGGGTAAGCGGCGCGGCCAGCGCCAGCCGGGCGGCGTGCTGGCGCGGTCGGTGGTGTCGTTGCATGGGTGATCCCTCATGTCGGTGGTGGAAACGGGTCGGCGAAAGGACGAAAACGCCCCACTGGGGTGGCGCCTCACTTCCTAAGCCCCGCGAGAAGCCAAAAGGGATCAACTTTTTTGGCAGGCGGCAGCTGTGCCCACCTTCCCGCCTCCACCGCGGACGGGGTCCGTCGCGACCGCCTATGGCGCCACGTGGGTCCCGGCCGCCTCCACCCGGACCCAGTAGCGCGTGCGGTAGCGCAGTTGCACCGGCCGGGTGGCCAGCAGCATGTCGAGCGCGCGGTCGGTGTCGGCGACATCGTTGAGCGGGTAGGTGCCGCTCACGCGCAGGTCGGCCACCGCCGGGTCGCAGACCAGCCAGCCCGGGCGGTAACGGTCCAGTTCGCTCACGAAGTCGGCCAGCCGCATATCGTGCGCGACCAGCACGCCGCGCACCCAGGCCTCCTGGGTCGGATCGGCGGCGGTGGACGGGTGGACGGTGAGCGCGTCGAAGCTCGATTGCTGTCCGGCCTGCAATGTGAGGGCCTGGGCCTGCCCGGCGCGGGGGGTGACCTCGGTGGCGCCTTCGAACACGGCCACACGGGACGGCGCGTCGGCACGCTGGCGCACGGTGAAGCGCGTGCCCAGGGCACGCACGCGGCCATGCCTGGTTTCAACAATGAAGGGGCGCGCCGCCCAAAGGGATCCGGCGACGTGGGCCGTCTCGACATGGATCTCGCCCTCGTGCAAGCGCACGAGACGTGCGCTCTCGCTGTACACCACATCGACAGCACTGCCAGCGTTGAGCCACAACTCGGTGCCATCGGCCAGACTCAGGCGGCGGCGCTCGGCGGTGCCCGTGCGGACGTTGGCACCCAGAACCGCCCACCGGGTACGGCCGGCCTCGCCACCGAGTTGCCAGGCGGCTGTACCCGCCGCGCCGCCCACCAACAGCAACAGCGCCAACTGCCGCACGGCGCGACGCCGCCCGGCGCCATCGGCCCGCGCGGCCTGCGCCAGTGCCACGCTGGCGGGCGTGCCTGCCAGCGGTTGCAGCCGCTCGCCCATGGCCTGCACACGCTGCCAGGCCCACTCGTGCTCGGGGCGGTCCGAGCGCCAGGCGGCCAGACGCGCGAGCAATTGGCCACGCTCGGCTTCGCCGAGGTCGTCGGCCTGCAGTTCCACCAGCCATTCGGCGGCCCGCATGCGAACCCCCTGCGGAATGTCGCACACCCCGTTCATGACACGCCCTGCCATGCGCAGCAAGGTGACCGAGATGGCCGCAGAAGCCGCCGGGCAGCGCTCACGCGCCATCTCCCGCTGCGAAGCACACACGCACCACGGCGCGGGCGATATGGCGCTTGACGGTGGGCACAGACAGCCCCAGCTCGGCGGCGATCTCGGCCTGCTTCATGCCGTCGACCTGCGACAGCAGAAAAGCCTGCCGCACGGGCAACGGCAGCCCGGCCAGCAAGCGATCGATCTCGACCAGCGTCTCGAACAGGATGGCGCGATGCTCGGGCGACTCGGCCACGGACGCCGGCATCACGGCCAGCGTGTCAAGCCAAGCCTGCTCCAAACAGCGACGCCGGTAAAGGTTGGCGGCCAGCCCCTGGGCAATGGTGGCCAACAGCGCGCGCGGCGCACGGATGTCACCAAGGGCCTGGGGCTCGCGCTGGATCAGGCGCACATAAGTGTCCTGCGTGAGGTCGGCCGCATCGAACACATTGCCCAGCCGACGCTGCAGCCACCCCTGCAACCACCGGTGGTGATCGCGGTAGAGCGTTTGCAGGGTCGGGCTGGAAGGCGCGATGGCGGATGAGACGGAAGGGGCGGTCATGGCGGCGCCCTGGGCGTTGAATGTCAGTATGAGAATGAGGATCGTTCCCATTCATTATGACAAAAACACCGCGCACCGAAGGTGCACCAGCCCGGACCCGCTACTTGCCGACGAGCTGGTTGAGCTTTTCGGCCTCGAAACACTCCTTGCGCGCCGCCTCGTCGGGCACGCAGTCGCCGGTCTTCACGCATTCCGACAGGCGCTCCACGGCCTGCCACAGCAGTGCGATCTGGTGCTCCTGGCCGGCCGCGCTGGTGATCAGGCTGCGCATGGCCTGCTGCAACGGGTCGTCTTCCTGCGTCACGCCGTAGGCGCTGAACTTGGGCTTTTCTTCGGTGGTGACGTCGGCGCTTTCACCCTGCTTGCTCGGGATGATGCGCGCCGGGATGCCCACCGCCGTGGCGCCGGCCGGCACCGGCTTGATGACCACCGCGTTGCTGCCGATCTTGGCGCCGTCACCCACGGTGAACCCGCCCAGCACCTTGGCACCGGCGCTGACCACCACGTCCTTGCCCAGCGTGGGATGGCGTTTGGTGCCCTTGTAGAGCGAGGTGCCGCCCAGGGTCACTCCCTGGTAGATGGTGCAGCCGTCGCCGATTTCGGCCGTCTCGCCCACCACCACGCCCATGGCATGGTCGAAGAACACGCGGTTGCCCACTTTGGCACCCGGGTGAATTTCGATGCCGGTCAGCCAGCGACCCAGGTGCGAGATGAAACGCCCCAGCCACTTGAGGCCATGGTTCCAGCACCAGTGCGCCGGGCGGTGCAGCCAGACGGCGTGCAGTCCCGGGTAACAGGTGATGACCTCCCAGGTGCTGCGCGCGGCGGGGTCGCGCTCAAGGATGCACTGGATGTCGGAACGGAGGCGGGCAAACATGGAGCCATCAGATTCAAGGGGGCGCCCAGTCTAGCGTGTTTCACCGCCGCGCCGCCCCTAGGTGAAACAAGCCCCCTCGGGGGGCAGCGACCCGCGCCAGCGGCGGAGCATGGGGATCAGCGCTTCGCCTGCTGGGCGGTCTTGAGCATGGCCTTGGCCACCCCGCGGAGAATGTGGATTTCCTCGGGCGTCGGCACGGCCCGGTTGAACAGCTGGTTCAGGCGCGGCATCAGCTTCTTGGGCGCCGCGGGGTCGAGGAAGTCCACCGCCACCAGCGCCTCTTCCAGATGCGCCAGCATGCCGGCCACGGCGGCGGCATCGGCCGCCGGGCGCACAGGAGCCGCGGGTGTGGGCGCGGCAAAGCCCCCCAGGGCCTGGCGCCATTCGTAGGCAATGAGCTGGACCGCCGCCGCCAGATTGAGCGAGCCAAAGTCCGGAGCCGTGGGAATGGACAGGCACACGTGGCAGCGGTAGACGTCTTCGTTCTTCATGCCGAAACGCTCGGAACCAAACAGAAAGGCGACCCCGGAAGGGGGCGCAACCTCGGCCTCCGCTCCGGACAGCGACGGCAGCAGTTGCGCGAAGTGGGCGCGCGGCGCGCGCGTGGGGGGGCCGAAGTCGCGCGGGGTCATGGCCGTGGCGCAAAGGTGGCTCACGCCGTCAAGCGCCTCGTCCAGCGTGTCCACGATGCGGGCCTTGTCCAGCACGTCGTTGGCACCGCTGGCGCGCTGCACGGTTTCCTCGCGGTGCAGCACATTGGGCCAGCGGGGCGCCACCAGCACGAGCTCGTCGAAACCCATGACTTTCAGGGCGCGCGCCGCACCGCCCACATTGCCGGCGTGGCTGGTTTCGATCAGGACAAAACGGGTCAGCATCAGGGCACCTCGAACCGACCTGCCCCACGGACAGGCCGGAGCCGGTAAAATCTGGCTATTGTCGCTGCCCCGCATCGCCGGGAGCCGCTTTCCGCTCTTGCCCCTGCCCTCGGCCCGCTGCGGCCCTGTCAAGGAACACAATTCATGTCGTCCAGCCTCCACCCCATGCTGAATGTGGCCGTCAAGGCCGCCCGCGCCGCCGGCACCATCATCAACCGCGCGTCGCTCGATGTCGAAACGGTGCGCGTTTCGGTCAAGCAGACCAACGATTTCGTCACCGAAGTCGACCACGCGGCCGAAGCCGCCATCATCGAAACCCTGTTGACCGCCTATCCCAACCACGGGATCTGGGCCGAGGAATCCGGACGACGCGAAGGCAAGGGCCGCGAAAAGAACCACGTCTGGATCATCGATCCGCTGGACGGCACCACCAACTTCATCCACGGTTTCCCGGTCTACTGCGTGAGCATCGCGCTCATGGTGGACGGCCGGATCGAGCAGGCCGTGATCTACGACCCGACCCGCAACGACCTGTTCTGCGCCACACGGGGCCGGGGCGCCTACCTGAACGAGCGCCGCATCCGCGTCGCCAAGCGCACTTCGTTGCGCGAATGCCTGCTGTCCACGGGGTTCCCGTTCCGCCCTGGTGACTCCTTCCAGACCTACCTGCAGATGTTCGCCGACGTGATGCCGCGTTGCGCCGGCATCCGCCGCCCCGGCTCGGCCGCGCTGGACCTGGCCTACGTGGCCGCAGGCTTCTCCGACGGTTTCTTTGAAATGGGCCTGTCGCCCTGGGACGTGGCCGCGGGCGCGCTGATCGTGACCGAGGCCGGCGGTCTGGTGGGCAACTTCACCGGGGAGTCCGACTTCCTCGAACAGAAGGAATGCCTGGCCGCCAACCCGCGCATTTACGGCCAGTTGGTGAACATGATCGGCAAGTACAGCAAGTTCGCCAGCGCCGGCGACAAGGCGGCGGTGCGCCAGGCCACGCCATCCGCCGACACCCCGGCAGAGGCGGCCGAGCCGGCAACCCCGGCAGACACGGACGGCGACGCGGGCGAACGCCCTGACGCCCCCTTCTGACGCCCCTCAACCCTCGGCGGCACCCGGTAACCGGGCGGCCGCCGAGGGTGCCAGCGGCAGCGTCCACCAGAAGGTGGCGCCCTGCTCCGGCACCGACTCGGCCCAGATGCGGCCCCCATGGCGCTCGATGATGCGGGCCACGATCGCCAGCCCCACGCCCGTACCGGGCACTTCCGAACCGGCGTGCAGGCGCTGGAACAGCCCGAACAGCCGGTTGGCGCGCTTCATGTCGAAGCCCATGCCGTTATCGCGCAGGTACAGCGCCTGCCGCTCCGGATCGAACCCGATCTCCAGCCGCGGCTCCGCACGGTGGCGCGAGTATTTGAGGGCGTTGTCCGTCAGGTTGAGCAGCACCTGGCGCAACAGGGTGGCGTCGCCCATCACACGCGGCAAGGCCCCAATGTGGATGTGCGCATTCGGCACGCCCGGCGCCAGGGCGTCCACCACCAGCTGGGCCAGGGTGCCCATGTCCACCGGCATGGGCTGCAGGTCGACACGCACCACCCGCAGCAGCTCCAGCATGTCGGTGATCATCTGCCCCATGTAGCGCGCCGAGCGCTCGATGCGGCCGAACATGTCGCGCGCCAGCGGGCTGAGGTGGGCACCGTCTTCCTCCTGGATCAGCGCCGCAAAGCCGTTGACCGAGCGCAGCGGCGCCCGCAGATCGTGCGCAATGGAATAGGAGATCGCCTCCATGTCCTTCATCGAGCGCTCCAGCTCGGCCGTGCGCTCGGCGACGCGCCGCTCCAGATTGGCGTTGAGCGCCCGCACCTGCTCCTGCGCCACCACGCGGTCGTGGATGTCGAGCAGCGTGCCCGACATGTACAGCGCCTTGCCACTGTCGTCGCGCCGGTGCACACGCCCCCGGTCGTTGATCCAGAGCCAGTGCCCGGCCTTGTGGCGCATGCGGATGTCGCATTCGTAATAAGGCAGTTCCCCGTTCAGGTGCCACTGCAGGATGCGGGCCGAACGCTCCAGATCCTGCGGATGGACCAGGTTGCGCCAGGTATCGACCGTGGTGGGCTGCAGCTCCTCCACCCGGTAGCCCAGCATCTCCGCCCAGCGCTCGTTGATGACCAGCCCGCCCGTCTCCATGTTGACCTCCCAGATGCCGGGGCGGGTGGCTTCCAGCACCCATTGCAGGCGCTGCTGCTCCTGCCGCAAGGCCTGCTGCGTCTGCACGTAGGGCGAGACATCGGTGTAGGTGCGCACCAGGCCCCCTTCGGGCAGTTGCCGGGTGACGATCTCCAGCGTGCGCCCGTCGCGCGTCTGGCGCAGGTAGTGCTCGGGTATTTCGGCGCCAGCGGCCTGGCCCACATAAGGTCTCAGGAACGGATCCAGCAGCGACAGGTCGGGACCGAAATCCCCGCGCTCGGTCTGGAAGCGGACCACGTCGGCGTGGGCTGGCTGGCCGGCCAGGAAGGTCTCGGGCAGGTCCAGGAGATCCAGCGCGCGCCGGTTGTAGAAGCGCACAAGCCCCCCGGCATCGATCATCATGAGTCCCTGGCTCATGCTGTCGAAAGTCACCTGCAAGGCGGCGGTTTTTTCCGACAGCAGGGCGCTGGTGGCCTGGAACTGCAGACGGGCCCGCCTGCGTTCGGCATGGCCGCGCCAGGCGAGCACCAGTTGGCGCAGGGCTCCGATCAGCGGCTGCAGGTAGTCGACGTCGGCCTGCGTGTAGCCGCCCACCCGGTTGGCCAGACCGATCATGGCCACCAGCCGGCCCTGGGCTTCGACAGGGATCCCCATGAAGGCTTGCAGCGGCGCGTGCCCGGTCGGCAACCCGCCGGCGCGGGCATCGTGAACCGGATCATTGGCGATGACCACATCCCGCGTCGTCAGCGCATGGCCAAAAAGAGTCTGCAGGTTGCGGAACTCCATGCCCGCATCCAGCTGGTTGTCGTGCATCTGGCGCGAGGTTTCGTCCCACGCGATGTCGGTGATGGCGTGCACCTTGATGAACGGTTTGTCCTGCAGATCGAACTGCACCTCGCCAACAAAGCCGAACGCGCTGTCGGTCACGTCCAGCAGCGCCTCCAGCAGGCGGGTGAAGGCCTGTCGCTTGTCGTCCGCCTCGATGAAGGCTGCCTGGGCCTGCTGCACAGCTTCGAGAATGCGGTGCTGGCGGGCCAGTGCCTGGGTGGCCATCTGCTCGCGGTCGATTTCGGTCAGGTACACCAGCAGCAGCGGATCGGCGCCCTCGATCACGCGCATGTGAAGCCGCACGGTGAACGGCTTGCCCTCGGTCACCGCCAGACAGACATGCTCGAATTCAACGGAGCCGTCCCACAACACCCGCTGACGCTCGGCTTCGGAAGGCCAGTGTCCGAGTTCGACCGTGGTCTTGCCCACGGCCTGCCCGCGCGAGACGCCGGTCAGTTGCTCCCAGGCGCGGTTGACGGCCAGGATCCGGCCATCGGCCTTTCGGCTCAGGCTGGCGGCCAGCGGGGCCGCCATGAACAGCGTCTCGAACAGCCCGGCGTCCAGCGCCCCCTCGCCGACACCGTCTCCGGACAGGGACGGCGAAGCCAGTGAAGCCGGTGAGGTCGAAGATGCCATGCGCGGGGCCCCATTCAGAAGACGTGGCGTTCCCGGAACCGGATGGTCCCAGGCGCCGGGAAGCGGGCCGTCAAACACGACCGAACTGCTACAGTATCCGGTTATTTTCGACCCACCCTGACCGACCTTGAACGCCCCGCTGGACAAACACACCCCCATGATGCATAGGTCTGTTCTCCTATGAAGAAACATGCTTGAAGTGCAAAAACTACACTAAAAACCACACTACAGCAGCCTCGTGGTATTCATCATTTTTCGTCCAAGAAGGACACCAAGCCACTCGTGATCAAAACCTACGAGTCCTGCAGAGTCTTTTGAGCACTCAGCTCCTGCGACTTTCAGCACGATTCAGGGATGCCTGAACCCGCGCTCCCTCGCTTCCATCGCATCACTCGGTCCACTGAGCTTCCGCCGCCCAACCATCTAATCCGCTTCTTTCCCATCGCCGGCTCGGCTGTGGAGAATCTGATCGAACAGACCCGACAGAGGGCGGTGCAGATACTCCACGCAAGGGAAGACCGCCTATTGGTCATTGTCGGCCCCTGCTCTATCCACGATCCGGTCGCTGCTCTTGACTATGCCCGCCGGCTGGTTGAGCAAAGAAACAGACTCTCCGAGCACCTGGAGATCGTGATGCGGGTCTACTTCGAAAAGCCCCGGACCACCGTGGGCTGGAAGGGCCTGATCAACGACCCTCACCTTGACGGGAGCTTTTGCATCGACGAAGGCCTGCGCATGGCCCGTCACCTGCTGATCGACATCAACCGTCTGGGCCTGCCAGCCGCCAGCGAGTTCCTGGACGTGATCACTCCACAGTACGTCGGGGACCTGATCTCTTGGGGTGCCATCGGTGCCCGGACCACCGAGAGCCAGGTGCACCGCGAACTTGCCAGTGGTTTGCCCGTCCCTATCGGCTTCAAGAACGGCACCGATGGCAACCTCAGGGTGGCGATCGACGCAATCCAGGCCGCCTCCACGTCCCACAACTGCCTTGCAGTCCACAAGAACGGTCATGCCTGCATCGTTCGTACCGCCGGCAATCCTGATTGCCATCTCATCCTGCGCGGTGGCAAGACACCAAACTACGACGCGGCCAGCAACGCCGCTGCAGCCGCGGAGCTGGAGAGGTCCAGCTTGCCAGCCCGGCTCATGGTGGATTGCAGCCACGGCAACAGCAGCAAGCAGCACGAGCGCCAATTGGTGGTCGCTGCTGACATCGCTAATCAGATCAAGACAGGCAATCGTCACATCTTCGGCGTGATGCTGGAAAGCAATCTGGTGGCAGGCGCCCAGAAGTTCACCCCAGGCCAGGACCGAATCGAGCAGCTTCGCTACGGGCAGAGCATCACAGACGCATGCCTTGACTGGGACAGCACCGTACATGCCCTACAAGTCCTCGCGGATGCAGTAGCTGCAAGCCGGCTTCCTGAACCAGCCGCTGCCTGAATCATCCCCGATCCCTCGCACAACACCATCGTCTCAACAGGGCATCGATGAGCCCACCTCTTGCAAGGATTTCCGCATGCCCCTCGAATGGTGTACCTCTCCCGTGGCCGAAGACCTGACCTGCAACAAGGATCGCATCCTGGGCGGCGCGTGCATGGGCACAGACTTGCCTGCCCTCCTGCCAGTTTGGCCCATCCAGGCTATCAGCACCCGCGTACTTGGAAACGGTCCCCAAATCCAGCAGGATGTCTTCGCCATCATCTCCGATGACCCTATCACCAAGGACATCACCGAGGATATCCACTGGCACAGGGCAGGCCCAGTGCTCTACGGTGTGCTGGAGATCGACGACAGCCAAGGAACAGCGGACACCGGCCGAACGCCGCTGCAGGATGCTACCCGGGACGCATACGACCGCATTTTCCGCTTCCTGGCCGATCAGGGCACGCCACACCTCTGGAAGCTGTGGACCTACATGTCCGACATCAACGTCGAAACACACGGGCTGGAGCGGTACCGACAGTTCAACATCGGCCGTGCCGAAGCATTTGTGGCCCACAAGCAGGTGGTGGAGGGTAATGTGCCCGCGGCATGCGTGCTAGGCACCGATGGCGGGCCGCTGACCATCGCATTCCTGGCCAGTTCGCTGCCTGTAATCCCCATCGAGAACCCGAGGCAGGTAAGTGCCTTCCACTATCCCGAGCAGTACGGCCCTCGCAAGCCCCTTTTCGCCCGGGCGGCAATTGCCAGACTCGATGGGCGCTCCAACCTCTTCATCTCGGGCACCGCCAGCATCGTGGGCCACGAAACCGTACACATCGGCGACGTTCGGGCACAAACCTACGAATGCCTGAACAACATCGAGGCACTGCTGCAGGAGGCCAAGCGCATCGAGGGCGCGAATTTCGGATTTGGCGACCTGGCATACCGCGTGTACGTGCGCAACTCCGAGGACGTGTCGGTGGTGAAAGAAGTGATCCAGGAGCGAATCGGATCCTCCCATGCGGTGTACCTCCGAGCCGATGTCTGTCGCTCCGACCTGCTGGTCGAAGTCGAGGCGCACAGCACCTAAGGAATCAGATCTGAACTCCAGATCGCCTCACGGCAGCGCCATGACGCTTGAGCAGTTTTTGAATGTATGCATTCGGATCAGCAATTCGATCTGGGTGCGAAACCACATCGTCTCCTGCTCCGGCTACCTCGTCTTGGAACTGGCCGATGTTACTGGCGAGGGCTTTAAAAAGGTAGATCAGGTGCTTCGTGCCATGGGCTTTGATTTCCGCGAAGAACTACATCGAAGCGGCATTCCATGCCGGACATATGCCATTGAGCGCAGCTACCGCTCGTGTTCCTACTTGCACCGATCAATGCGCAGAGCAGACTGAACTGAAACGGCCCATACAGGCCGACAAAGGTTTCTTCATGTGCACATACTCATCCTTCATTTCTGAATCGTTCAATTCCTTCTGGATACTTTCCATCTGCATGCTGATGTTGGCCGGACTGGGCATGCAGCGAAGACAGTGGGAAAAGGCGTCAAGGCTCTTCGACGCAGGTGTTCAGCATGAAGCTGAAGAATGCGTCCCAGAGGTTGGCGAGATGATCCGTGTGGAGCGCTGGTTATCCGACCGCACAGCAGTGATTCGGTACTGTGGACGGCCGTGGCGAGCCCGATTGCGCGACGGGTCATCGTCTGAGCCTGGGATGTTTCGTGTCACTCAAGTGAGTGGCAACAACTTGACCCTCGTAAAGGCCTGACGAGCTTCCTCGTCCAGGTCCTGTCGATATCTGCCCAGTTTCGATCCGCTTTCAGATTTGACTCGTGCCTGCGCCATCTGAAGATGGATTTGTCAGATCAATCCGAGCGGAAAACGAGCCCGAGCGCTTAGGGCATCCGAATTCCATCCACATCACTGAAGCGGCGTGCATCGCAATGCCCCGCAAAGGACTTCTCATGCTCAATCGTCGTCAACTCATGGCCATTGCCGCACTTGCCCTGGCTGTGCCCACCGTGACCCAGGCACAAAACCCGAGCGACATCGTCGTTGCCCAGATCGGCCCCTTCACCGGTCTGCCCGCCCCTGACGCGCTGTGGCTGAATGAAGGGATGAACGCGGCCTTCAATGAGATCAATGCAGCAGGCGGTATCGGCAACCGCAAGGTACGCCTGCTCAAGTTCGACGATGGCTACACCTACGAAGGATTCAAGGAGAGGATGCAGGAGGCGATGGCCAGCAATCCGGTGGCATTGCTGGCTCCAGTGGGCTCGGCCACGATCAAGGGTGTTCTGGACAATGCGCTGCTCGATCGCTCCAACATCATGATCCTCAACGCGGTGCCCGGTGCCAGCGTCCTGCGATCACCCGGCCATCCCCGCCTCTTTCACATCCGGGCCGGCGATGATCAGCAGGTCAAGAAGGTCATCGACCACGGCTACGCCATGACGACGGCCTCCATGGGCGTGCTCTTTCAGGACATCCCCATCGGATCCTCTGGTCTGGAGTCAGCCAAGGCTGCGGTACTTGCCGGTGGCGGGAAGATGGACCTGGTCGAAATCCAGTCCTCTCTCGATTCCGACACCCTGAAAGCTGCTGCCAAGAAGATGGCATCCGTCAGCCCCCAAGCCGCGCTGGTGATCGGCAATCCCAAGTTCATGGCCGAAGGCGTCACGGCGCTGCGGAAAGCGGGCATGCGCCAACCCATCTTCGCACTGTCCTACCTGCCGGCGACGGTGCTGTTCAAGCAAGCCGCGGAGCATGCCAGAGGCGTTGGCATCGTCCAGACATTCCCCAGCCCTCAAGGGGTCTCCACGCCCATCCAGCGGAACTTCCGAATGGCGATGAAAAAGAGCTTCCCGGAGATGGACTCGTACTCGCCCTTCCACATCGAAGGCTACATCACCGCCAGGGTGTTCATCGAAGCGGCCAGCCGTGCCAAGTCCATCAGTTCTTCCGACATCGCATCCGCGCTGCGCCAGGCCGGCGAGATCGACCTGGGCGGTTACCGGGTGAACTTCTCCAAGGGCAACGAGGGCAGCAAGTGGGTGGACATCGGCGTCGTTTCGCATGACGGACGACTGCGCTACTGAAATGTCTCCGCTTTCGATGTTGATGTTGGTGGATTCCTGACTACCCTGAACCCATGAAACACCTTTGTCCCCCGACGAAAACAGCGCAGATGCGCGCGGAGGAACTGGCTGATTTTCGCGGCCAGCCGATGAAGCAGCGTGCCCCGTACTCTCGTGCCCTCAAGCATTCGGCCCGGCAAGCAAGCAAGCTTGACGACGCGAAGCAGATTGCAGAGTGGGATCTCGATCGGAAGGAGCAAGGCCATGACTCGACCGTCGAGTAATTCCTTTGTCGTCCTGGCGTTCGGGCCGCAGCCGATCGAATCCCTGGGCAAAGCCAGCAAGCTATGCGGACCCAATGCGGTCATGGACTCGGACCTTGCCCGAGTGGCCGGTGCAGTGTTCGCCGTGGGCAGCGTATCGGCCCTCAAGACGTTGAGTGCCAGACTCTCGGCTGGCGCTGAGCGGGTTTCACATGTCGGCGCTGGCCTGTCGGCTGCAGCTCTGGAATGGCTTGCCAACGGTGAGCGCGACAACAGCAGCAACACCATTTTCACCGTACTGCTCAATGTGGTGGCCATCGACCGGGAAATCATGAGCCATCCGCTGGACTTCGGCGACTGGCGGCGCTGCCAGCTCCTGATCGAATCGGTTCCCGAGATTCAATCGCGTTTCCACACGATGGGTTCGCAGTCCATTCAATGGAACCGTCTCGTGCGGGACTGGCCTCTGATTCTCTCGGAGGCCAACGCGGAGCGCCCCGATTGGCGAACCGGAGGCATGTACCCGGAAATCGCCCGTGAGATCATCGAAATGTGCGTTCGGAGCTGAAGATGGCCTGCTACGTGGATGACATGCGGGCACCATATGGGCGGATGGTGATGTGCCACATGCTGGCAGACACCGACGAAGAGCTGCACGCCATGGCCGATCGTATTGGCGTGGCAAGGCGCTGGTGGCAGGGACCAGACAAGTCCAGTGGCTCCCACTACGACATCTGCCTGTCCATGCGGGCCAAGGCGGTTGAAGCCGGCGCGATCGAAATCACCCTGCTCCAGGCGTCCTACATGAACCTGCGCAGGAAGGTCACTGGCGAACTCGGAAGTCCGAAAGACGTACTGGCCTGGCGAGATGCGTTCCGCGAGAAAACCAAAAGAACGGCCATCTCAAGTTGAACACACTCCCCGCAATCAACCAGTATTGATCGCCCGAATTTGGGCGGTGCTGACTTGAACATCATGTCCATTGAACTTGCTGCCGCAGAAAACCTGTCCTATGAGCGCCTTCAGTCTGGCGTCTACCGAGTTCATCTTGGGGACGTGGGCTATATCGGTGTGGTCACGGGAGGAAATGGCGTCTGGAGTGCTGAGCCACCACGCGGATACTCCGGCCCCTACGCATCCCGCAAGGAAGCAGGTGAAAAACTACTCTCGATTCACTTGGCCAAGAACAAGGCTAGCATCTAGATCTTTGGCATCTGAACTGGCGCCTGTGGATGAAGCGTCGTGCCACTACTGGACAATCAAGAAATGCTGCAGGCGCAGATTCTGGGAAAAGCCCCAATCACTGCCCATGGCGCCATCTATGCCGGCATCGTCTCCACGGGGACCCCGCCTGACGTCGTGCGTTTCATGGCCCACCTGGGCTACAGACTGGCACGCGCAGGCTACACGCTTCGATCCGGAGCCACACATGCCTACAAAGAAACATTTCTGGCTGGATGCACCCGCGCAGGGGGCGCCGTGGAGATCTGGCTCCCCTGGGCCGGTTTTGCAGGGCATCAGGGACATGCATTTCTCCCCGAGTTGTGTCACATCGAGATTGCTGCCCAAGTCCATTCGGGCATGCTCGGCCCAAGCAAAGGTGCGGGCAGGCTCGTCGCGATGGTGGCGGGGCCGAATCTGGAGAAGCACGCAGAGTTCCTTGTCTGCTGGACGCCCGATGGATGTGAGAGCAGCAAGGACAAAACACATGAGACAGGCACCACATTCACCGCGATTGCGGCAGCGGAAATGTTCAAGGTTCCCGTGTTCAATCTGCAGCAAGCAGATACCGTCAAGCGCCTTGCGGCCTTCTTGAACACGGCACGGTCAGCCAGGTTGCAGTCATCTACTTCGTGATGCGACGGCGAGGCTATGTATACGCTGATACGTCGAAGGCCCAGTGGGGAGCTGTCATCGCGGCTTTCTTCCTGGCCTTGATGACCACTCCATTTGAGGATTCGGTCGCAGCTCTGTATCCCTGGGCCGCGGGTTTGATGGTGGTCGTTGCTGCTGTTGTCTTGTCCCGTCTTCGCAAGAACGAGCGTATCATGTTCATCGCGCTTCTGGCCGCAGCGATGTTCCTCTTCTCCGCCCACCACCAGTGGCAAATGACACCTCTGGCTGGCGCCTGACCACAGCTCGATTCCAACGTACTTCAGGCTCTGGGCTCCCTCGCCAAGCTCCCGGTCCTTCTCCCTTTGGGCGTCTTGCAACGCCCGTCCACCATGGCCCCCAGAGTGGTGGTCTCACCCTGGCATCATGCATGCGACACCAGGTTGAGAGATAGCTGTCGGCTTTGCCCTGCGTTTTTGATTTGACTGGCCCTCGGTGGGGACTATCCTGACCTCATGAACACGAAGGATGCCACCAAAATCATTAACGTCACCACGCAATCGCTCAATGCGTTTGCCGACGCCCTTTTCAACGGCGTGGAGGGCGAAATGGACTGCTGGCTCGAAGTGAATTCGGATGCGGAATTCAGGTGGCACGTCAATGCCCTCATCCGGGATCAGGCTCTCGTGAATCGGGTGCCCGCGGGCGCCGATCATCAGGCAGCGTTGACGCAATCGTTCGAGGCGGCGCTACGGAGTGACGAGGAAACGCGAAGTTGGCTGGAGTCACACTTGGACGAGGACGACGTTCGCAAGGCCGTATTCGCCTTTGCGCTGGCAACCAACTCGAAATGGTGCAGCAAAGCTCTTCAACCTGGTGAGGTCGCCATCGAGGATATCGCTCAGACCTCGGCCCATATCAAGGCCGGGCGTATGCGCCAACTCGATGACGATGATTTCCCCCCGATGCACGAGCATTGGCAGGTTGAGGTACTGGCGAACAATGAAAAGTTGGTCAGCATTGGCCGAGACTGGGTGTGCGGCCTTCGTGACCTATCCGAGATGGATGAGAACACCATCGTTGGTGCCGCCAGGCATCTTCTGAGCTTCATGGGCTGCGGGCTTCCTGCTGCTGTGCCCTCTTCCCCCGTACTGGAGCAAAAGCCCAGGGCCTGGGCATGGCCCGGAGAAAGTGGCCTGGTGTTCACCGAAGACGCCGAGAAAGCACAGGCAGCACGACTGATGGATCTGGATGTGTTCGAGCTATATCGTCCGGCCATTACAGATTCAGACATTCCGTTCTGACGAAGTTCGGCATGAACAGAATCGTTCATCCGATGTATCCACATTGCGGTGGGCGCAGCCCTCAAACCGACCCCATTGAGAAGGCAATGCGGCAGGGCGTGAGCTGGGGCAAGCGTCGCGCTCGCATCGAAATTGCGCTGGTGCTCGCTGTGGTGATGGCTCATTTCTTCGCCATCAAGTTCTTCCTCTTCTCCTGAATCCACACTTTGAAATTGCCCGAGATGGAATCGAATCGACATGAGCTTGCATTGGACTTGACTGATCAGGGCAACATTGTTCATGTCCTGGAAGATCTCGGGTACTTTCAAACAGCAAAGCAATACTTCAATCGAAACCGTCAGGACAGCGTACGGGTCTTCATCGACATGGACGGTGTGACCGTGGACTTCGACGGATACATGGCGAAAAATGGTCTTGGCCCAGACGAGGTCAAGAAGATGCCGGGCGCCTACCGTGTCATGGAGCCCATCGATGGCGCTCTTGAAGCGATCCGCGAACTCATCGCCTTGGGCTTTGAAGTCTGGATGGCAACGAAACCACCTACGGGCATTGCTCACGCCTATTCGGACAAGGCCGCCTGGGTGTTCGAGCACATTCCCGAACTGTCGCAGCGCATCATCATCACGCACGACAAAGGCCTGTTGGGCAGCGAAATCGACTTCCTGCTGGATGACCGCCCGCACAAGGCCAACTGCCTGCAGTTCCCTGGCACGCTGCTTCAGGTTGAACCAGGCAACGCCCTGCCTGCAGTGCTGCCCTTCTTCAAGCGCCTATCCGAAGCACTCAAGAGCTAGCAAGCCTACCGACAACGACAACATCGCATCCTCATGAGCAACGAGTCCACCCCGACCACCGCAAGCGCCCTTGGCATCCTGATTCGCGACATTGAACATGCCTGCCAGGGCACAGCCACCTGGTACGTCATGAACGCCGACGAGTCGGGCTACTGCATGTCGTTCGACCACCACTCACACAGCAATCCGGCCGCGGCCTGTGAGAAATGGATGTCCGAGCAGAACCCCACATGGATCGCAGCCAACGGCTATCACGTGGTACAGGAAAGATCGCTATCTCGGATCGAGCGACTGGCACGGGATGCGGCCAGCGCCCTGCGAGATGCAGAGCGCAAACTCAACGAGCTGTTCATTGGTAGCCGGGCTATCAAAAATGCGGCACTGCGCACCCGGGGGATGGTTGATGGCCGGCGTCAACCCGATGCCTACGGTCTGGCCAACGCAGTACAGGCCTACAGCAACCGCATGATGGAAGTCATCCGTGGGGACATCGCCGCTGACGTCGCGCCCTTCTCCGGTACGGAAGTGCAAAGCCGTGCAGCAGGGTTCATCAAACCCGACAACGACCATTCGGTCTACTTCTACGAGCAGGACTATTACGTCCTGTCCAACTTCAGCGCCTTTACGCTGATGTGGAAGGGGCGTCGATTCGACACCAGCGAGGCGGCCTACCACTGGGAGAAGTTCCCCCATCTTCCGCATGTACAGGAGTCAATCCTGGCCGCGCCCAGCGCCCATGACGCATTCAAGATCGCCGAGGGGCATGGGCACGTCAAGCGCTCAAACTGGGATGAGCTGAAGGTCGGCATCATGCGCGAAATCCTTCGACAGAAGGTTCTCCAGCACACGTATGTGCGGCGCAAGCTGCTGTCCACAGGTGGTCGCACCCTTGTCGAGGACTCCTGGCGCGATGGCTTCTGGGGCTGGGGCGAAGACGGCCTTGGCCTGAACATGCTGGGACGTCTGTGGATGGAGATCCGCGCAGAACTGCACAGTGCCGGCGTGACGGCTGAATCCACCATGGAGGTGGTGGCCGTTGCAATGGGGTTGACGTTCACGAACGATGTATCGCCCGTTCAATTGCCAACCAATGGTGCCTCCAAGAAGACTTCGAGCATGAAGCACAAGGCGGGCGACTGGGTGTGTGACGGATCTCGAATTGCCAGGGTCAAGGAGGTCTACGAACCCGATGGCATTTCATTGGAGGGCAGCCTGGACCTGGTGCTGTACGCACGTGACGGAAATCGCATCGGCCGCGAATCCGAGGCACTTGATGGCCCGAAAGGGTATGAGCCGATGTGTTCTGCGACAGCCTGGCGCCGCATCGAGAAGCCGGCGTTCCCCCTTTCCAAGTTCGACTTCCTGAAGAACCAGGTGATCTTCATCGACTGAGATGAGCGTGAGATCGGCGAGACACCCTACAGGCTATGTAGCTCAGTGCCAATGCGGCTCCATCGTGGGCGCAATGGACATGCACCGGACGCAGCCAGCAGAGGCTGTTGCCAACATCCGTGATTGGATCCGAAGAGGACTGAACATGCAGCCCGTGTTCGGTCCGGCATGGTCTGTCCGATTGGATGCATGCCTCTGTGAAAGATCGCTTGTTGGCGATCCCCAGACAGACACCATGCGCCTGGAAAAGCTCATGCGCGCCCTTCCCGGTTCAGCCATCCGGAATGCCCTAGGAGAAATGCGCGATACAGGTGACCTGGAAGAGTTTCGAAAGCTCATCGACATGCGGCTGTAGGGCCGGGTCTTGCGACAGTTGAAGGACAGGTAGTCGGGTGCAAACTGGGGGCAACCCTTTTCAGATTAAAAACACCGACATGACCACCGTTTTCGAAGAAGCCCAGGCCGGCAGCAGACCCGTAGGGTTCATCCGCGAAGATGCACTTCGCGAGATGCACTCAAAGACCTACGTGGCGGGGATGGGCATGGGTGTCTACAAGGAGCCGGACGAGGGGTGTGTTGCCGTCTACTTGTGGCCCGCAACAGTCTCACCCACGGATCTGCTGGAAGCGATCGCCAAGTCCTGGGACGGATGCATGTACAAGGCAGTCGGCGATGACATCGACATCGGTGCGGCGATCCGTGCGCAAGCGCGACGGCTGCTGGCGGGTGCCTCGAACTGAGCGGGCAGTATGAGTCCGAACGGTATCTACGCCACGCGAAGTTCCCGGGCCTGGAATACGCTTTCCGATGAGCATTTCGATGCCGCGAACACAGGAGGCAACTACAGTGCTCAGCTCTTCTTCATCGGAGGCGGATGCCTGGATGCGCCCGAGCAGATCCCCGCGGGAAGTATGCAGTCCATTGGAGGCCGTCCGGATACCGCTTTCACGGCGCAACGAATCATCTCCCGTGGCGAAATGGAGCTTGGCACAGAAGAGATGAAGCGCAGAGCAATTCTGGCCGAGAAGCTGATATCCGAGTTGCTGGCCGAACTGAAGGACGAACATGACCCAAGAAACAGCTAACCGAGTCATCACCGCATTTGCCGAGTACCTTGGCCTTCCGTACTCGCACGTCAAGCTCCAAGACAGGATTGCCGACCTGCCCGCCGACTCCCTCGATCTCGTGGAGATCATCATGGAACTGGAAGAGGTGTACCAGATCGAGATCACGGACGAGGATGCACAGGCATGCAAAAGCGTGGGCGACATCGTTCAGATGATCGAGCGCAAAAGGTCAGTCCTCGGATGAGCAAGAACTTCGACTTCCTCTCGAAGATGCTTCGGGACAACGCCGGCAAGATGGAAACCATCAAGCCGCATGATGTAGTCGTGGTCTACCGGTGCCCCGAGTGTGGCGATGACCACGATAGCGAGGACGATGCTATCGAGTGCTGCGTATCGCAGGCAACTGCACCAGCGCAGTGTCCCATCTGCCTGGATTCATGCGAATCCTACGAGGACGCGGTGAGCTGCTGTCTTCCAACATACCCTTTCACCCACGCCCAGCGGGAGGAAATCCTTCAGGATCTTCTT
The DNA here is from genome assembly GCF_021401345.1 of Hydrogenophaga sp. NFH-34. Lineage (GTDB taxonomy): Bacteria > Pseudomonadota > Gammaproteobacteria > Burkholderiales > Burkholderiaceae_C > Hydrogenophaga > Hydrogenophaga electricum. Next base: position 880 of record NZ_JACBGE010000015.1, on the reverse strand, counting down.
TCCGGCGAAGCCTGGAAGGAATCGATCGAGAAGCGCATGCCCGAGAGTTGACGGGTTCGCCTTGTCCTCTAGAATGGGGACATCGAGAGCGGTTCTATTTTGGCTTCGAGGTTGAAGCTCGCAACAACATTGCAGGAACCGCCATGAACATCATCAACTCCCCCACCCGCGAACTGCTGGCCCTGCCTGATATCGGCTCTGCCGGTGTGCAGCACAGCATCGTCTTCGAAGCTCTCCCCCTTGGTGTCCAGGCCGCGATCCACGAGGCGGCCACCGAAGAGCACAAGACAGCCATCGCCGCGGCAGCCGGTGACAAGCTGCCAATGATCGCCGAGATGTACGAGCACTTCATCTCGGCACCGGCCCGACGCAAGACAGAAGGTCAGGCATTCCCGTCCCTGGAATCGCTCGACAGCTTTCCCCTCCCCGGCGTGCTCAAGGAGTCCGATCGCGCATGGCTGCGGCCTGGCCAGCGCATCGCCAGGATCGAAGGTCAAGGTGAACTCGGGCGTGAGGATGGCCACTGGACCCTCACCATCTTGTATGCGGACGGTGTGCGCTGCACTACTGACCCCGTGGCCACTCTCGATGAGTTCTTTGCTCTGAGGGAACACGTTGAACAAGCATCCGGCATCCTGGGCTTGGTCGACAAGAGCGAAGTCTGAGCACACAAATGAAAACCCCGGCCAGCCGAAGCTGCCGGGGATTTTTTGCGATCCGTACCGGGGTCTCAGAAGTTGCGACCCAGATGCAGTTTCATCGTAAGCGTCGCCTCAGCACCCTCTTGACGAGGAGGACGGGAGGTATTCAGACGTCCACGACGTGGCGCAGCAGGGCGAAGCCGACGCGCCAATGGGTGCCGTCGCCGGGGTCGATGGTG
>NZ_JACBGE010000014.1 GCF_021401345.1 Hydrogenophaga sp. NFH-34 | reverse complement strand
GGCACCGCTGGGCTACGTGCCGCCGGCCGAGTTCGAGGCCAACTACTATCGCACTCTTGAGCAGCAGGCCACGTCGGCCTGACTCAAGCCAACGGGCCTCCGTGAAACCCGGGGCGGTTCATCACCTTGCGACGGGTTTGATCGACCATCATGGCCAACCGGGTTCCTCCCACACCGCGCTACGCCGATAACTCTTCCGGCAGCTTGCCTGCCGCTTGCAATGTGTGGCGATGCGGTGACGCAGATTCTTTTGGCGCCACGGGACATTGACGATCCCACTACAGGTGCCGGATATACGACTGCTGGTGCTTTACCCCACGGTCCCCAATCGGTCAGGCTCTGGCCGTTGAGGGGGAGTCCATATAGGTTGTGAGAGCGCGCCGCCGTCACTCGGATAGTTGTAGTTTCCAAGACTCTGCCTCAATTGCCATGACGTCTCCGGACTGCAACTCCACTTCGTATGCTCCGTTTCCGTTGGAATGAACAGAATTTACCGATACGGATGGCCCCCAAGGAAACTGGCGCGGCGCGTGGAGGTTTGAAACACCGAAGAAAGTAAGTTCGTGACGTTCGCCGCCCACGAGGACCAACCTGAAGGTGCATTGACCCGATGCCCAGGAGAGCACCACCTGCTCGAGCGTTGCGTCGTGGAGAGCCAGATCGGAAAACATGTGGGCACTCTAACGTCGACCGTGGATGAGCCGCAACGGCGCACTCGGCATTGAAGAATGGCGACCACGCTGGCCGCCGTTGTGGGTCCATTCCACGAACCTGTTAAACAGCTTGCCACGCGTGAGGCTTCACTTCGATGCGAAGCTATTCCGTTCCGCGCTCAGTCTGCCAACTGGCAGGTCCGTAGGCCACGGCCTCAACGAAAAAGGCGTTGTGCTTGTCGTCGGCCCACTATACCGAGGTCTCAAGACGGACAAGTTCACCATCGACTTGCAACTCACCAACCTCTGCTGGCGCTCCGATGAGTGCGGCCAGCACACTGAGAGGTCGCGCCCGCCACTCTTCAAGTGAACGGGCTAAAGCGGGATAAACCTGACCAGAGCGCCTTGTGATGAGCCTGATTTTTATACAGGTGTCAGTAAACCCCACGAAACCCGGCATTTGCTGCTATCAGGCGACCGCGTCGCTTTGGCTCCTTGCTGGACCGCAATGGGGCAAGAACTGACTCTCATCCGCAACGTTTGATGCAACACATTTACCCGTCTTGTGCACTCCCTGCAGCGCGGGCAGATTGCCTTGAACACCGGAGATGAACGCGGTGCGCTTGGCGAGGCGGTGGGGTCAGGCCTCGGGCGTGTCGGTGTCCGATGAGCCGAGGTCGAGGCGGGCGCGGGCCTCGGCCGCCAGCGCCAGGTACCGGGCTTTGAAGGCGTCGAGTTCCTCTTCTTCCAGTTCCTCCAGGGCCAGCAGGGCGTTGTGTGCGCCCTGGGTGACGCGGATCAGTTCGTCGAGCTTGACCTGGATGGCCTCGGTGTCGCGGTTCTGGGTGTTCTGGATCAGGAACACCATCAGAAAAGTGACGATGGTGGTGCTGGTGTTGATCACCAGTTGCCAGGTGTCGCTGAAGCGAAACAGCGGCCCCGTCACCAGCCAGACGCCGATCATGGCGACGGCCAGGGTGAAGACGCGCGGGCGTCCGGAGAAGCGCGCAGCCGCCTTGGCGAAGCGGGAGTACCAGGCGTGTCGGACGATGTGGGGTGTCATGGGAACCCTTCAGGCGTTGAACCCGCCCAGACTCTGGATCCGTTCCACGTGCGCGAGCATGGAGCGCTTGGCCACCGGCCACAGGCGTTCGGGCACGTCGTCGTAGGCGAGCTTCACCCAGTCGTCCAGGGTGCCGTCGGGCACGGCCTGCATGGCGCGGGCGATCTTGGCTTCGCGCGCCAGGCGGTGGGCTTTCAGGTGGGCGATGGCGGCGCGGGCGCCGCCGTGTTCGGGGCTGCCCGGCTGCTCGGCGCTGCGCGGGTGGTCGCCCAGCACGTAACCATGGGCAGGCAGGATGAAGTGCACGCCGTGCGCTTCGCACAGGCTGTCGAGCTTGTCGAGCGCGTCGAGGTAGGCGCCCATGTGGCCGTCGGGCGGGTCGATCACGGTGGTGCTGCCGTTGAGGATGTGGTCGCCGCTGAACAGCAGGCCGTCTTCTTCGAGCAGCAGGCACAGGTGGTTGGCGGCGTGGCCGGGGGTGTGGACCACTTGCAGGGTGTGCGCCACCGCACCGTCGGGGGTGCGCAGCACCAGGCGTTCGGCGTCGGCCAGCACGCGCTTGGGCGTGAACTGGCTGTTGGCGCGGGCGGTGTCGGCACTGGGCAGGCCCAGGATGGGCGGTTGGCCCTTGCCGCCTTGTTCGCACAGGGCTTGCAGCAGCGGCGCACCGGGGGAATGGTCGGCGTGCGAGTGCGTGCAGACGATGGCGCGGATGTCGCCCCCCGCCGCGCGCCACAGGCGTTCCACATGCACCGGGTCGGCCGGTCCGGGGTCGATGGCGATGTGGCCGGTGGCCGGGTCGCCGACCAGGTAGCTGTTGGTGCCCGGGCCGGTCATGAAGCCGGGGTTGGGCGCGGTCAGGCGCTGCACGTTCTTGAGCAGGGGCACGGGGCGTTCGTGCTGCCAGGCCAGCTCGTGCACGATCTGGCCGTCGGGGCTGACCAGGGCCAGTTCACCGAAGGGCATTTCGTGTTCCATGTGGCGCGACTCGTGGCCATTCATGAGGCCGGCGCGCGGGCAACTGGTGAACAGCGGTTCGTCGAGAACCTGGCCCCCGACCCTGGCTTCGCCACGCCCCCCGAGGGGGTGCAGTCGCTCTTGGGGCGGCCCGGCGAGCGACTGGCCACAGGCTTGCAGAACCGCGTCCACCGTGGCGTAGGCCTGCAGCCGCTCCAGCGTGCGGATGGTGGGAAAGATGATGAAGAACTGGCCGGCGGCGTGGCGCGCCAGCGCGTCGGCCGGGCGCACCCAGACGGGCTCGAACTGCTCCGATTCGTCGGCCACCGGCTCCTGCCCTTCGGGCATGCGCGCGGCCAGGAAGGGCACGTCGAAGCGCTTGGGCAGGTCGCGGTCGGTGACCCAGTGCGCGAGCACGAAGACCTCGGCGCCGGCCAGGGTCAGGCCCTGGGCTGCGCACTGCTCGGCGAACGGCGCGCGGCGGTCGAGCGCGGCGATTTCGGCGGTGTTCAGGAAGCTGCCGTCGGCGCGCCGTGCCAGCAGCACGCCCAGCTCTTCAAAGCTTTCACGGATGGCGGCGATGGCTTGCGTCAGGCGCGTGTCGCTCTGGGTCGGGCGCCGGGTGGACAGGGCGTGGGCCTGGGCGTCGGCGGCGTCGATGCCGCCGCCGGGGAAGACGTAGGCGCCGGGCGCGAAACTGGCCGTCATGGACCGGCGCGTCATCAGCACTTCAAGGCCTTGCGGGCTGTCGCGCAGCAGCAGGACGGTGGCGGCGGGGCGCACGGCGGCAGGGGTGCGCTGGGGGTGCAGGAGTTGGGTGGGGCGGACCATGGCGACATTGTGCGTCGCCCGGGTGCACGGCGCTGTCGCAGGGGATCGGGGTTTGCGCGGGCGGGGCAGCAGCCCGCGCGCGTGGACGGGTTCTGGTATCGGGCAGCCCTGAAGATGCTGGATTCCCGCCTGCGCGGGAATGACGGTGTGTGTGCGTCGGCGACCCGTGCTGCGGTGGAGGGTGGGGCGTGGGGGCTCGCCGACCCAGCCGCCGGGCCGCCGTGACGTTGCTGGGTGCCCGCCTACGCGGGCATGACGGAGTTTGGGGCAGCGACCCGCGCAGCGGTGGGGCGTGGGGGCTCACCACTCATCGCCACCATCTCGGGCGACAGCCCTTCCCAGGCGATGTCGAAGCCCGGCGTCGCGCGCTGGGGTGGCAGGGGCGGGGTGCGCAGCGCCCAGTGGGTGCCTGCGATCACGCTGTCGATCACGGGCACCGGCACGGCGGACTGCACCGCAGCGGCCATGCCCGCGAGCCCGGCGCCGCCAAGGATCACCGCCTGCACGCCCAACTGGTGCGCGGCGTCGCGGCAAGCCTGGCCCAGCAGGCGGTGTGCGGCGTCGGGGTCGGCCGCGAGTTGGGCGCCGGTGGGCACCACGGTGTGGATGCCAGCGAGTTGCTGGGCCTGGCCCAGGGCCTGCGCCAGGCGCTGCAGCATGGGGCCCCAGCGCTCGCCGCCGGTGACGATGGCGTAGCGGCCATGGCGCGCGGCTTCGATGAAGGCGGCCTCGGCCAGACCGGTGACCGGCGCCGGGCTGGATTCGCGCAGCGCCATCAGGCCTGGGTCGCCGAAGCAGCCGATGAGCACGCTGTCGGGCGGCGGCGAAGCGGTGTCGGCCAACGCTGCGGCCCAGGCGTCGAGCGCTGCGTGCGCCGCGATCGCGTAGCTGGCTTCGTCGGCGATGTAGGGCGCGCCGAAGCGGGCCGTGACGGTGCGCACCTGCACATGCGAACCGGCGGCGGCCTGCACGTGCTGCTGCAGCAGCGCGCTCACGCGCGCCGACGTGTTGGGGTTGATGACCAGCAGTTGGCGCATGGTGTCAGGCCGCAAAAAGGCGGGCCAGATCGAGGGCTTCGGGCTCGGCCTTGCCGAACACCAGCTGCGCTTCGAGCCGCTCCAGGTGTTCGCGCATCAGGCGGGCGGCTTCGCGCGCGTCTTTGAGCTTGATGGCGGCCAGCAGCGCGCGGTGTTCGGCGCAGCCACAGGCGGTGGCTTCTTCGCGCGCCTGGCTGTGCGGCGGGCTGTAGGTCATGAGGATCAGCGAGGTGCGCGAAACCAGCTCGCGCAGGATCCGGCCCATGGTCTGGTGGCCCGAACGTTCGGCCAGCAGCAGGTGGAAGTTGCCCGACAGGCGGATGGCGCGGCGCATGTCGCCGGCGGCGCGGGCGGTTTCTTCGTCGCGGATGGTTTGCGTCAGTTGCTGGATGTCGGTGCGCGAGGCGTTGCGGATGAAGCGTTCGGTCAGTGTGGGCTCGATCAGGCGCCGGACTTCGAACACCTCGCGCGCCTCCTGCTCGCTCGGGCGCGTGATGGTGGCGCCGCGGTTGGGCGTGAGCGTGACGACCTGCTCGTTGGCCAGCCGCACCAGCACCGGGCGGATGCGCGTGCGCGAGACGCCGAAGGCGCCGGCCAGCCGGTCTTCCACCAGCTTGGTGCCCGGCGGCAACTGGTGGTCGAGGATGGCGTTGATCATGCGTTCGTAGATCTCGGCATCGCTGGGGCTGGCGGGCGGCACTTCCAGGGGGGTCAAGACGGCACCCTCCCGCGCTGGCGAGAGCGCCGGCCCAGCGCCATGGCCAACCCGACGGCCACGGCCATCACCAGGAAGGAGACGACGGTGGTGACCGTGCCCAGCGCGTAGATCGCCGGTGTGGTGACGGTGGACGTGAGGCCCTGCAGTTCCAGCGGCAGCGTGTTGACGTCGCCGATGGCTTGCGAGGTGCGGGCGATTTCGTCCCAGCTCAGCGTGAAGCCGAACATGCCGACACCGATGACCGAGGGCGCGATCAGCGGGAACACCACGTGGCGGAAGGTCTGCCAGGGCGTGGCGCCGAGGTCGCGGGCGGCTTCCTCGTAGGCGGGGTTGAAGCGGTTGAAGACGGCGAACATGATGAGCAGGCCGAAGGGCAGCGTCCAGGTCAGGTGGGCGCCCAGGGCCGAGGTGAACAGGCCGAGCGCGGTGCCGTAATTTTCCAGGGTTTCGGTCGCCCCCACCGCTTCAAGCAGCCATTTGATGCCGCCGTCGAGCAGCCGGAACTGCAGGCCGATGCCCAGCGACACGATGATGGACGGCATGATCAGGCTGGCAACCGTCACGTAGAACAGGGCGTTGCCCCCGCGCAGTTTCTTGCGGAAAGCCAGGCCCGCCAGCACCGACAGCAACACGGTCAGGCCCATGACGACCACGCCGACCGCGAGCGAACGCCGGAAGGCGGCGCCGATGTCCACCGTGCCCAGGCCTTCGGCGAGCTGGCGGAACCAGTGCAGCGAGAAACCGCGCAGCGGAAAGGTCAGGCCGCCTTCGGGGCCCTGGAAGGAGAGCACGAAGATCACAAACATCGGTCCGTACATGAACAGCACGAACAGGGCGAAGACGATGGCCAATGGCCAGAAGCCGGCCGAGCGGGGTTCGCGCATCACAGTTCCTTCCGGATGTCGACGAGGCGCGTCAGGCCCCAGATGATCATGAGCACCACCGCCAGCAGGATCACCGCGTTGGCGGCCGCCAGCGGGAATTGCAGGTAGCTGGTCTGCACCTGGATGATCTTGCCGACCGAGGCGATCTGCTGGCCCCCCATGACGCCGATGGTCACGAAGTCGCCCATGACGATGGTGATGACGAAGATCGAGCCGATGATGATGCCGGTCTTGCACAGCGGCACGATCACGTTCCACAGCGTCTGCCAGGCGCTGGCGCCAGCGTCGCTGGCGGCTTCGAGCAGGCTGCGGTCGATGCGCATCATGCTGTTGAAGATGGGCACGATCATGAACATGGTGTAGAGGTGGACGAAGGCTAGTACCACCGAGAAATCGGAAAACAGCAGCCACTCGATGGGCTGATCGATCAGGCCGATGCCCTGCAGACTCTGGTTGACCAGGCCGTTGCGGCCCAGCAGCGGAACCCACGAGATCATGCGGATCACGTTGGAGGTCCAGAACGGCACGGTGCACAGCACGAACAGCGCCGTCTGCATGCCGGACGAGCGCACGTGGAAGGCCAGGAAGTAGGCGACGGCAAAGCCCAGCACCAGCGTGATCAGCCAGACCAGGAAGCTGAACTTGAGCGTGGACAGGTAGGTCGAGAGCGTGACGCAGAAATCACCGTGGTCGGTGAGCGTGGAGCAGCCCTCGAAGATGGCCAGGTAGTTGCGGACCGTGAAGGCCGGGATCAGCTCGTATTCGTTGAAGTCCCAGAAGCTGACCATCAGCACCAGGCCCAGCGGGATCAGGAAGAACAGCACGAACACCAGCGTGTACGGCGTGGCCTGCCACCAGGCCGGCACGGTGCGGTTGGGGCTGTCGGTGACCAGCGCTGCGGTGGAGGTGGATGGACTGCTCATGGAATGACTCGATCAAACAGGGAAGAGCGGAGGGCGCAACGCGGCGAGCGCAGCGAAGCCTCCTCCACACCACCGCGGAACCGGCTTGGCCGGGCCACCAGTGGCGCCCCCTCAGGGGGGTGACGCGCCGCAGGCGCGGCGCGGGGGGAGGCCGTCAGGCCGCGACAAATTCATTCCACTTTCTGACCATGTACTCGTTCTCGTCCATGACCGCGTTCCAGCAGGCGATGCCGCCCATGCGCGCTTCGTAGCTGCCGCCGTCGCGCACCGCGCCGGCCTTGGCCAGCACGTCGCCGTTCGGGCTCTTGATGTCCTGCGTGGCGGCCTTGCCTTCCATCCAGTAGGCCCATTCGTAGGCTTCCATCTTGGCCTTGGCGGTCTCCAGCACGGCGCTGTAATAGCCCTGGCGGTTCAGGTAGGCGCCGGCCCAGCCGTCGAGGAACCAGTTGATGAACTCGTAGGCGCCGTCGAGCTTGCGGCCCGACAGCGTGGCCGGCAGGCCGAAGCCGGCGGCCCAGGCGCGATAGCCTTCCTTGAGCGGCTGGAACACGCAGTCGATGCCCTTGGTGCGCACGGCGGTCACGGCCGGACTCCACATCGACTGGATCACCACCTCGCCCGAGGCCATCAGGTTGACGGACTCGTTGAAGTCCTTCCACAGGGCGCGGAACTGGCCCGACTTCTTGGCTTCGATCAAGGTCTTGATCGTCAGGTCGATCTCGGCCTTGGTCATGTTGCCCTTGTCGGCGTACTTGTGGATGCCCATGGCCTCCACCACCATGGCCGCATCCATGATGCCGATCGAGGGGATGTTCAGGATGGCGGCCTTGCCCTTGAATTCGGGGTTCAGCAGTTCGGCCCAGCTGGAGATCGGGCGCTTGATCAGGTCGGGGCGGATGCCCAGCGTGTCGGCGTTGTACACGGTGGGGATCAGGCTCATGAACTGGGTCGGGCTCTTGGCGAAGACCTTGCTCTTTTCGCCTTCCAGGAAGATCACCTTCTTGGGTGCCGTGCCCTGGTCACCGACGGACTTGCCGGCCACGGTGCCGGTGGTGAACAGCGTGGTGATCTTGTCGGCGTTCTTGATCTTCTTGACGTCGATGCCCTTGAGGTTGCCGGTGGGCACGATCTTCTTGAGCGAGAAGTACTCGGTGTCGATCAGGTCGAAGCTGTTGGGCGCGGTGACGGCGCGCTTGGTCACGTCGTCGGTGGTCACGGCCACGTACTGGATCTTGATGCCGGTGTCCTTTTCGAACTTCTCGGCGATGGTCTTGTCCTGGTTCACGGCGGTGCCCAGGTAGCGCAGGGTGATCTTGTCCTGTGCGTGCACGCTGGGGGCCAGGCCGCTGGCGAGGATGCCCGCCATGCCGGCGGTGCCTTGCAGCAGGCCGCGGCGCGAGATGCCGGCGCCGCTGAACTTCGAATCGATGGAATCGGACATGGGTAACTCCTGGGAGGGTTGCGGAGGGAGGAAACGAAAGAAGGGCAGAGGGGTCAGGCGGCCAGGGCGTGCGCCTGGCTGGGCTCCCAGCTCAGGTCGACCCGGTCGCCCGTGGCATAGGACTGCTGCACGAAGCGGGCTTCGGGCAGCATCACCGAGACGCTGCCGTCCTTGTCCGTGCGGCCGTCAAGCTGCAGGCCGAGCAGCACATAGGTGCCCTGGTATTCGACGTCGCTGACCGTCGCGGCCCAGCCGGTGCTGCCCAGCGGCGCGAGCCGGATGTGGTCGTTGCGCACGGCCACCTTGCCGGCGGTGGTGTCGAGCACGTTGTGGCCGCCCATGAAGCGCGCCACGAATTCGCTGGCCGGGTGGTTGTAGACAGCGTGGGGCGAGCCGACCTGCTCGATCAGCCCGTGGTTCATCACCACCATGGTGTCGGCCAGCGCCATGGCTTCTTCCTGGCTGTGGGTGACGTGGATGAAGGTCAGGCCCAGGTCTTTCTGCCACTGGCGCAACTCGGCCCGCATCTGGATGCGCAGGAAGGGGTCGAGCGCCGACAGCGGCTCGTCCAGCAGCAGCACGCGCGGCTGGGTGATCAGGGCGCGCGCCAGCGCCACGCGTTGCTGCTGGCCGCCGGAGAGTTCACCGGGTTTGCGGTGCGCCAGGTGGCCCAGGGACACGCGCTCCAGCAGGTCCTGCGCCTTGGCCTGGCGCTCGGCCTTGGCCACGCCCTTCATCTTCAGGCTGAAGGCCACGTTGTCCAGCGCGGAAAGGTGCGGAAACAGCGCGAAGCTCTGGAACATCATGGCCGTGCCGCGTTCGGCGGCAGGCAGGTCGGTGATGTTGCGGTTCTCCAGCAGGATGTCGCCGCTGGTCGTGCTCTCGTGCCCCGCGATCATGCGCAGCGTGGTGCTCTTGCCGCAGCCCGAGGGGCCCAGCAGGCAGCAGTAGCTGTTGGCCGCGATGCGCAGGTTGATGGCGTCGACCGCGATGCTGCCCGGACCGTATTGTTTGGTCAGGGCAATCAGTTCGACGGCAGCGGGTGGGGGTGTGGTGGCGTCCATGCACCAGCTCTTGCATAAGCCGTGCCATGGTTTTGTACGCAATTTTTTGGGGATTGCGTACAAAAAATCCCCAAGATCGTGCGCATCCAGGGCGGATGTACCCGCCGGCGTGCAGGCTGGTGCAGGGGCACCGATTCGGGGTGCACCACGCGGCAGCGGCCCCCCGGGTGAAGGTGCACCGATGTGGGCGGATAATCCGGCCATGCGAGTGCGATTCACCAAGATGCAGGGCGCCGGCAACGATTTCGTGGTGCTGGACGAGACGCGCGGGCCGCTGGGCCTGAGTGCTGCGCAGTACCGCTTTCTGGCCGATCGGCACTTCGGGGTCGGGGCCGACCAGATCCTGTCGGTGCGGCCGTCGCCCGCCGCCGGCCTGGATTTCGAATACGTGATTCACAACGCCGACGGCGGCGAGGTGGAGCACTGCGGCAATGGCGCCCGCTGCTTCGTGCGCTACGTGCACGACAAGGGCCTGACCACCCACAACCCGGTGCGGGTCAAGGTTCACCACGGGGCGATCAGCCTCGCGCTCAATCCCGACGGCCGGGTCACGGTCGACATGGGCCCGCCCATCTTCGATCTGGCGCAGGTGCCTTTTGCGCCGGCCGGTCTCGCATCGCGTCCCTCGGGCGGCTGGGTGGTCTGGCCGCTGCCGCTGGCGGGCGGCGAGGAAGCGCCCGTGGCCGTGCTGTCCATGGGCAACCCGCATGCGGTGCTGCGTGTGGCCGACGTGGACGCCGCGCCGGTGGGCACCTGGGGGCCGCAGATCGAGGGCCATGCCTGCTTTCCCCGGCGCGTCAACGCCGGCTTCCTGCAGGTGCTGGACCGTTCGCACGTGCGCCTGCGCGTGTACGAGCGTGGTGCGGGCGAGACCCTGGCCTGTGGCACCGGAGCCTGTGCTGCCGTGGTCGCGGGCATCCGCCAGGGCTGGCTGGATGCCAGGGTGGATGTTCAGACCCGGGGCGGCGTGCTGACCATCGAATGGGCCGGCAACCCGGACGCGCCGGTGTTCATGACGGGCCCGGCCACGACCGTGTTCGAGGGCGAGATCGACCTGCCCGACCTGCCCTGACCCTCTTCTTTTCTGGATACTCCCGAGCATGAGCGAGCACAGCATTCCCCCCATCACCGAAGACGACATCGCCAACTACCTGGTCAACACGCCGGACTTTTTCGAACGGCATGCCGGTCTGCTCGCGTCGGTGCAACTGACCAGCCCGCACGGCCAGCGCGCGGTGAGCCTGCAGGAGCGCCAGGCCGAAATGCTGCGCGAGAAGATCCGCGGGCTGGAGCTCAAGGCGGCCGAAATGATCCGCCACGGCAGCGAGAACAGCGGCATCGCCGATCGCCTGCAGCGCTGGACGCTGCAACTGCTGCTCACCCGCGACGCCCGCCGCCTGCCCGACGTGGTGGCGCGGGAAATCGCCGCCCACTTCGCCGTGCCCCAGGTGACGATCAAGCTCTGGGGGCTGTCGCCCGAACAGGCCGACCTGCCCTGCGCCCAGGGCACGAGCGAGGACGCGCAGGCGTTCGCCTCGTCGCTGGTCAAGCCGTACTGCGGGGGCAATCCCGGCCTGGAAGCGGCCACTTGGCTGGCCGAACCGGCGGCGGCCGCGTCGCTGGCGCTGATTCCGTTGCGCCACGAGGACCCGGCCCAGGCTTTCGGCCTGCTGGTGCTGGCATCGCCCGACGCGCAGCGCTTCGCCAGCGACATGGGCACCGAATTCCTGGAGCGCATCGGCGAGCTGTCGGCGGCCGCGCTGTCGCGGTTGCTGCCCGCCGAGGGCTGAGCCCGCTCCCGCCATGCCGGCCGCAAACGCCACCACATCCGGGGCCTTGGCGGCGGCCGACCGGGCCTGGCTGGAGGCGTACCTGACCCATGTCCGGGTCGACAAGCGGCTGGCCGAACGCACGCTCGTGCTCTACCGGGCCGACCTGGAGCGGCTCGCCGCCTGCGCCGCAGCCGCCGCCGTGCCCCTGGCGCAGGTGCAGGACCACCACGTGCGCCGCTGGGTGGCCCGGATGCACGGGCAGGGCCTGAGCGCGCGCAGTCTGGCGCTGCTGCTGTCGGCCTGGCGCGGCTTTTACGGCTGGCTGGGGCGCCAGGGGCACATCACCCACCACCCCGTGCAGACGGTGCGAGCCCCCAAGGCGGGCAAACCGCTGCCCAAAGCCCTGGGGGTGGATGAAGCGGTCGGTCTGGCCACCCACCGCCAGACCGACGACGACCCGGTGCTGGAGGCGCGTGATGCCTGCATCACCGAGCTGCTGTACGGCGGCGGCCTGCGCATCGGTGAACTGGTGGGGCTTGACGTGGCTGCCGGCCCGCGGGCGCGGGGCTGGATCGATCTCGATGAAGGCGTGGCGCACGTGCTGGGCAAGGGGGCCAAGCGCCGCAGCGTGCCGCTGGGCCAGGCGGTGCGTGCCGCACTGGCGCACTGGCTGGCGGTGCGTGGCGCGCTGGCCAGGGACGACCCAGCCCTGTTCATCGGCCAGCACGGACAGCGGCTCACCCCCCAGCACATCCGCGTGCGGCTGCGCCAGCGCTCGCTGCAGGCGGGGCTGGCCACGCCGGTGCATCCGCACATGCTGCGGCACTCGTTTGCGAGTCACGTGCTGCAATCCAGTGGCGATCTGCGCGCCGTGCAGGAGCTGCTTGGCCACGCGAGCATCAGCACCACGCAGGTCTACACGCGGCTGGACTTCCAGCATCTGGCCCGGGTGTACGACGCCGCCCATCCCCGCGCGCGCCGTGGGGGCTCCGGATCGTCCTGAGCGGGCGCGCCCGGGATTACCCGCTAGCATCGGGGCCCCGGCTTGAAGCAATATCGAATTCAAATATCGTTTCATGCTTCTTTTTGAGGCCGATTCCTCCTTTTCCCATTCCGGAGACACCATGACCCGCTTCCTGCTGACCCTCAAAACGGCCCTGCTGGCCTGTTTCCTGGCGCTGACGGCGCCGGCCCATGCCGCCGATGACGCCATCAAGGTGGTCTATCACATGAGCGAGGGCATTCCCCAGGCCTCGCGCGCGATCAACAACATCCGCAACCACCTCAACGCCGATCCGAAAGCCAAGATCGTGGTCGTCACGCACGGCCTGGGCATCGACTTCCTGCTCGAAGGCGCCACCAACCAGATGGAGCAGCCGTTTGCCGGCGCCATCGGCGAGCTGGCGGCGCGCGGCGTGGAGTTCCGGGTCTGCAACAACACCCTGGTCTCGCGCAAGATCGATCCCGCCAAGCTGGTGATGGAGGCCAAGGTGGTGCCTTCGGGCGTGGCCGAGGTGGCGCGCCTGCAGGCCAAGGAAGGTTTCGTGTACCTGCGGCCCTGAGCCGGTTGCTGGGGCCGTCCTGCCGGGCGGGCGGACAATAGCCGGATGAAAATCATCCGACTCAAGCCCGGCAAAGAGCGCTCGCTGCTGCGGCGCCACCCCTGGGTGTTCGACGGGGCCATCGCCAAAGGCGGGGCCGATGCCGGCGAGACCGTGCGCGTGGAGAGCCACGACGGGCAATTTCTGGCCTGGGGCGCTTTCTCGCCGCAGTCCCGGATCCGGGTGCGGGCCTGGAGCTTCGATGAGGCCCGGCGCATCGACGCTGCTTTTTTTCACGACACCTTGCGCCGCGCCATCGGTTTGCGTGCGCGCATGGGCATCGACAGCAACGGGTTGCGGCTGGTGCATGGCGAATCCGACGGGCTGCCGGGCCTGGTGGTCGACCGTTACGGCGACACGCTGGTGGCGCAGTTCGGCGCGACCGGGGTGGAGCGCTGGAAAACCGTGATCGCCGACGCGCTGCTCGCGCTGACCGGCTGCGAGCGGCTGTACGAACGCTCCGACGCCAGCGCCCGGTCGCTGGAAGGGCTGCCGGAGGTGACGGGCTGGCTGCGCGGCAGCGGGCCGACCGGGTTCGAGCTGACGGAGCACGGCTGGCGACTGGGGCTGGACATCGCAACCGGCCACAAGACCGGCTACTACCTGGACCAGCGCGACAGCCGTCTGGCGCTGCACGCGCACACGCGGCGGCTGCGGTTCGGTACCGTGCTCAACTGCTTCAGCTACACGGGCGGTTTTTCGGTGGCTGCGCTGGCCGGCGGGGCGGGGCATGTCACGTCCATCGATTCATCGGGCCCGGCACTCGCTCAGGCGCGGGAAAACCTGCGCCTCAACGGTCTGGACCTGAGCCGCGCCGCGTTTCTGGATGCCGACGTCAACAGCTCGCTGCGCCAGTTCGTGGCCGAGGGCCGGCAGTTCGACGCCATCGTGCTCGACCCGCCCAAGTTCGCCCCCACGGCGGCGCACGCCGAGCGGGCCGCGCGTGCCTACAAGGATCTCAACCGGCTGGCGTTCAAGCTGCTGCCACCGGGCGGCATGTTGTTCACGTTTTCGTGCTCGGGGGGCATTGGGGTGGAGCTGTTCCACAAAATCGTGGCCTCGGCCGCGCTCGATGCCGGGGTGGATGCGGCCATCCTGCAGCGCCTCGGCGGTGCCTGTGACCACCCGATGACCGTGGCCTTTCCTGAGGGCGAGTACCTCAAGGGCCTGGTGCTGATGCGCCAGCTCTGAATCGGTCGCTGCAGGCGGGCGCCGGGTGGTCTACACTGCCCCGCTTCCTTCTCCAACGCCCAGGCCCGCCTCGCGGGCAACCTGCTCTGCCATGTCACTGATTCCCGCCACCATCCTCACCGGCTTCCTCGGTTCGGGCAAGACCACTTTGCTCAAACGCGTGCTCACCGAGGCGCACGGGCAGAAGATCGCCATCGTGGAAAACGAGTTCGGCGAAGAGAACATCGACAACGACATCCTCGTTGCCGACACCAACGAGAACATCATCCAGATGAGCAATGGCTGCATCTGCTGCACCATTCGCGACGATCTGCGCGTCACGCTGACCGATTTGGCGCAGAAAAAGCGCAAGGGCGAGCTGGATTTCGAGCGCGTGATCATCGAAACCACGGGCCTGGCCGATCCGGGCCCGGTGGCGCAGACCTTCTTCATGGACGACGAGGTGGCCGAGCAGTACCTGCTGGACGCCATCATCACCCTGGTCGACGCCAAACACGCGGCCCAGCAGCTCAACGACCGGCAGGAAGCGCGCCGCCAGGTGGGCTTTGCCGACCAGATTTTCGTCAGCAAGGCCGATCTGGTCAGCGCGGAAGAGCTTGATGCGCTGACCCACCGTCTCAAGCACATGAACCCGCGGGCGGCCCTGCGCCCCGTGCACTTTGGCGAAGTGGCGCTCAAGGAGGTGCTGGACCTGCGCGGCTTCAACCTCAACGCCAAGCTCGACATCGACCCGGACTTCCTCCAGGCCGACGATCACGATCATGGTCATCACGACCATGAGCATGAGCACGGGGAACACTGCAACCACCCCTCGCACCAGCACGGTGGTCACGGACACCACCACCATCACGACGACGATGTGAAGAGCTTCGTCTACCGGGCCGACCGGCCTTTCGACCCGGCCAAGCTGGAAGACTTTCTGGGTGCCATCGTGCAGGTCTATGGCCCGCGCATGCTGCGCTACAAGGGGGTGCTGGCGATGCAGGGGACCGAGCGCAAGGTCATTTTCCAGGGCGTGCACCAGCTCATGGGCAGCGACCTGGGGCCGCAGTGGGCCGAAGGTGAGCCGCGCGTGAGCAAGATGGTGTTCATCGGCATCGATTTGCCGCGCGACATCCTGGTCCAGGGGCTGGACCAGTCGCTGGTCTGAGGTCTGGGTGTCTCGCCTTGCCAACGGACGGTTGACTTTGTCCGTTTTTTCTCGCAGGCCGCCGCCGATGCATGGCTACAATCGCGGCCCAAGTTGATGAGCCGGCGGCTCGTCATCGTCCGGTCCTCCTGGCGGCAAGCGTTTTTGCTTCCTGGAGGTGCAGCCTGAAGACCGTGCATCGTCAGGAGCAATGAGGAGCGCCCACGTGAAAGCCTCGGCCAGCAGGACAACAGCCAAGACCGCCAAGCCTTCCGGGGCGGTGGTGGTGCAGGGGCGTGCGTCCGCCAAGCCGGCCGCACGGGCCGCCGTTCCCGCCAAAAAGGCGGACAAGGCAGTGGCCCCTCCCGAATCACGGCCGCGCGCGTCTGCCAAGCCGGTGGCGAAGGCGGGTCCGGCCAGTGCGGCGGTGAAGACCGCGAAGCCGGCCAAGAAGGGGGGCGACTCCCGGCCGGTGACTGTGCCTGCCGCGTCTTCGAAAGGGACGCCGGAGCGGGGCCCGGCGAAAAAGCTTTCTCCGTCCGTGGCTGGCCCCGCGCGGACCGCGGTGGTGGCGCCTCCTGCGCCTATCATTGCGCCTGTCGAGCCACGCGCTCCGGCACCCCGGGCACCCCGCAAGGTGTCCAAGGTGCCGCCGCCCCAGCCCGAGGTGGTCCCCACCCATGCACCCGACGCCGCCAAGGCGACGTTTTTCACCATGAGCGAACGAGTAATGACCCCTCCCGCACCCGCCTCTCTCCAGAAAGACCCGAAACGGGCCAACAACTGGAAAACCCTGGCGCTCGACCAACTGGTCGACCAGGATGTGCTGGCGATGCCCGACAGCGAATACATGAACGACGTGCAACTGGCGTTTTTCCGCCGCAAGTTGCAGCAGCTCAAGGCCGACATGCTGGCCAATGCCGGCGAGACCACCGAGCACCTGCGCGAGGACACCGTGGTGGTGCCCGATCCGGCCGACCGCGCCACCATCGAGGAAGAGCACGCGCTGGAACTGCGCACCCGCGACCGCGAGCGCAAGCTGCTCAAGAAGATCGAGCAGGCCATTGCGCGGATCGACGCGGGCGACTATGGTTACTGCGAAGAGACCGGTGAACCGATCGGTGTCGGGCGCCTGATGGCCCGGCCCACGGCCAGTCTCTCGCTGGAAGCGCAGCAGCGTCGCGAACTCAAGCAGAAGATGTTCGGCGATTGATCCCGCGGATCGCCGCCTTCTTCGAGCCACCTCCTCTTTCACACGCATTCCATGGCCAAGGACGATTCCGGCGGCGGTTTCCTCTCCAAGGTGGTGAAGTTCGTTCGCCACCCCACCACCAGTTGGTCGGACCTGGACACCCGCAGTGCGGACCGCGAAAGCGAGTATTCGAAGGCGGCTCTCAAGGAGATGATCGAGCGCAAGCGCCGCAACGACTTTGTGCGGCGTCGTGAGTTCGACATGCTGCGCAAGATCCGCAGCCGCGAAGCCTCCGAACACCAGGGGCCGGGCGTGCGACCGTCCTTTTTCCAGAGCAGCCTGCCGTCCAAACCGGACGACCGGGCCATGACGCTCAAGAAGATCGACGAGATCGAGGCGCAGATGTCCATGCAGTGGTGGAAGACCAAGGGGCCGGACTCCCTGACCACCACGGGTTCGGGGCTGCACTCGGGCACGCCGTCTGCCGATGGCGCAGCTTCGCAGTCGCAGGCGGAAAACGCCCAGCGGCAGCAGGCGGAAGCCCGGCGTCGGCAGGCGCAGTACAACGAAACCGAGGCCGCGCCCCTGACGCTCGATCCGCCGCCCACAAAGCCGAACTCGACAGTCCGGCAGCCGGCGGCGCCGGCGCCTGCAGCCCCGTCTTACCGGGACGATGCGGTGCTGGGGGGGGCGCCGGCCACCAGCCAGCAATTGCGCACCGGTCTGGTGGCCCCCAGGGCGTCCGGCGACACCGGTGGGAACTCCAGCTTTTCGGCGTCGCACTTCTACGCGCTGGATGTGCAGGAAATTGCCCAGGATCCGGAGGTCGAAGAGGCCGCGATCCGCTTCGCCAATGGCGATGATGCCGGCGCCGAACAGGGTCTGGTCGAGTCGCTGGGAGAGGGCGGCGCCAAAGCGGACCAGGTGGATGGCTGGCTGGCCATGTTCGATCTGTACCGCGCGACCGGCCAACTGGCGCCTTTCGAAAGCCGCGCGGTGGATTTCGTCAACCGTTTCGGCCGCTCAGCGCCGCAGTGGTACGACATGCCGGGGGCGGTGACCGACATGACCGGGCGGTCCTACACCCCGTCCAGTGTGTCGACCAAGGCGGTCTGGGTGAGCGAGCCGGAACTGGATGCGCACGCGGTCGGGACGCTGCAGAACGTGCTCCTGCGGGTTGCCCAGCCCTGGGTGCTGGACTGGACGCCGCTGGAGAGTATTGATGTCAAGGCCGCCCGCGCCCTGCTGGGACTGTTCTCGCTCTGGGGCGACCAGGAAGTGGAGTTGCGCTTTTTGGGCTCTGCGCGGCTGAGCGACCTGCTCAAGAGCCTCACGCCCTCGGGGCGCCGCGATGTGGAGCAGCTCTGGTGGGAACTGCGGATGGCGGCGCTGCGGGTGATGGGCCGGCCGGACGAGTTCGAGTTGACCGCGCTCGATTTCTGCGTGACTTACGAGGTGTCACCGCCTGGCTGGGAGAAGCCCCGCTGCCATTTCATGGGCATATCCACGGGGCAGGGCGAGTCGGGGATGTCGGTGCTCGGCGAGTCCGTGATCGAGCCGGTTCCCGGGGTCTCCACGCTGCCGCAGGAATCGGTGTTCGACGGACAGAGTTCGGGCCTGAACCATCTCGGGCTGGTGGAGCTGTCCGGTGAAATCCGGGGCGACCCCCAGGCCATGCTCGAAGCCCTGGAAGCGCGTCTCCAGGGGGCGGATGTGCTCATCATCTCCTGCCGCAACCTGATCCGGGGCGATTTTTCGGCCGCCGGCACGCTGCTCAACTGGGTCTCGGGCCACCATGCCCAAGGGCGTATGGTGCAGTTCGTGGACGTGCACCGGCTGGTTTCGGCCTTCTTCCACGTCATCGGTATCACCGAATACGCCAAGGTCGTGGTGCGCAACGACTGAGCGCAGCCCGACACCCGGTACGGACCGCCTTTCGGGGCGGTCTTGTTTTTGGCTTTTCCATCCCCATCTGCACTGCCATGGAACAGTTTCACGGCACCACCATCGTCTGCGTGCGCAGGCCCACCCCCGAAGGGGTTCAAGTCGCCATCGGCGGTGACGGCCAGGTCACCCTCGGCCACATCGTCGTCAAGGGCACGGCGCGCAAGGTGCGCAAGCTTTATCACGGCAAGGTGCTGGCCGGTTTTGCCGGGGCCACGGCCGACGCCTTCACCTTGTTCGAGCGCTTCGAGGCCAAGCTGGAGAAGCACCAGGGGCATCTGACGCGCGCAGCGGTCGAGCTGACCAAGGACTGGCGCACCGACCGCGTGCTGCGACGTCTGGAAGCCATGCTGGCCGTGGCCGACCACAGTGCCAGCCTGATCATCACCGGCAATGGCGACGTGCTGGAGCCCGAACACGGCATCGTGGCCATCGGCTCGGGCGGTGCCTATGCCCAGTCGGCGGCGAAGGCCCTGATCGACCACACGCAGCTCAGCGCCGAAGACGTGGTGCGCGAATCGCTGAAGGTCGCGGGCGAGCTGTGCATCTACACCAACATGAGCCACACCATCGAGGTGCTTTGACCGGGCTTCGCGTTGGACGTCGGGCGTTCAGCGCGAATCTCTCCCGGCCCAGCGCCACACTCCCCAACGCAGAACACCCATGTCTTCCATGACCCCCCAGGAGATCGTCTCCGAGCTCGATCGCTTCATCATTGGCCAGAACGGCGCCAAGCGTGCCGTGGCCATCGCGCTGCGCAACCGCTGGCGGCGCCAGCAGGTCGACGAGAAGCTGCGGCCGGAGATCACACCCAAGAACATCCTGATGATCGGCCCCACCGGCGTGGGCAAGACCGAGATCGCGCGCCGGCTGGCCCGGCTGGCCGATGCGCCGTTCATCAAGGTCGAGGCGACCAAATTCACCGAAGTCGGCTACGTGGGCAAGGACGTGGACAGCATCATCCGTGACCTGGTCGAAATGGCGGTCAAGCAGGTCCGCGAGGCCGACATGCGCAAGCAGCGCATGCGTGCCGAGGACGCGGCCGAGGAGCGCATCCTCGATGTGCTGGTGCCGCCTCCGCGCAGCGTGGGCACCGAGCCGCAGCCCACGCCGGACAACGCCGCCCGCCAGGCCTTTCGCAAGAAGCTGCGCGAGGGGTTGCTGGATGATCGCGAGATCGAGATCGACCTGGCCGAACCGCGGCCTGCGATGGAAATCATGGGGCCGGCGGGCATGGAAGAGATGGCCGAGCAACTGCGCGGCATGTTCAGTCAGTTGGGCCAGGAGCGCAAGAAGAAGCGCAAGCTCAAGGTCCGCGAGGCGATGGACCTGCTGATCGACGAAGAGGCGGGCAAGCTGGTCAACGAGGACGACATCAAGACCCGTGCGCTGCAGATCACGGAGCAGAACGGGATCGTCTTCATCGACGAGATCGACAAGGTGGCTTCGCGCAGCGAGGGCAGCGGTGCCGAGGTGTCGCGCCAGGGGGTGCAGCGCGACCTGCTGCCGCTGGTCGAAGGCACCACGGTGTCGACCAAGTACGGCATGGTCAAGACCGACCACATCCTGTTCATCGCCTCGGGGGCCTTCCACCTGAGCAAGCCGAGCGATCTGATTCCCGAACTGCAAGGGCGCTTCCCGATCCGGGTCGAGCTGCAGTCGCTGTCGGTCGACGACTTCGAGGCCATCCTCACGAGCACCCATGCCAGCCTGGTCAAGCAGTACCAGGCCCTGCTGGCGACCGAAGGCGTCACGCTCGACTTCCAGCCCGAGGGTATCCGCCGCCTGGCGCAGATCGCCTGCGACGTCAACGAACGCACCGAAAACATCGGTGCGCGCCGGTTGTCCACGGTGATGGAGCGCCTGCTGGACGAGGTCAGCTTCGGGGCTGCGCGCATGGAAGGGCAGTCGGTGGTCATCGATGCCGCCTATGTGGATGCGCGCCTGAGCGAGCTCAGCCACAACGAGGATCTGTCGCGCTACATTCTCTGACGTTCGGGCGTGATCGGGTGCTCCAGGCCGGCTTTGCCGGCCTTTTTTGTGGTCTGCAGCCATGGACAGCCTGCCGTCCCTGGTCGGGTACCTGCCGGAGGTGGTGGCCCGTTCGTCGATCCGATGCGACTGGTTACAAAGATTCCGGCAAGACGGGTTTTCAAGCTTCACATGCAGTGAGCCACGTAAGTGCTTGCTTTTGCAGGAATTTTGAACTCATCAACTTTGCAAATCGACGCTAAGTGATTGATTTCATTGTGAAAAAAGACTGCTTTCCATGGGGCGGGGCGATCAAATCCTGATAAAGTGGGAAAAAGTGCAATTAAGTGGTGAAAAGTGTTTCCCTAGGCTAGAACCCCGTGTTTCAAGGCGCCTCCTCACTCAGTCTCGATGCCAAGGGTCGGCTCTCCGTGCCGACCCGGCACCGTGACGTCCTGAGCGCGACGGCGGGCGGCCAGATCACGGTCACCAAGCACCCCCATGGCTGCCTGATGATTTTTCCCCGCGGCGAGTGGGAGAAGTTCCGCGAGCGCATCGCCGCACTGCCCATGTCGGCCCAGTGGTGGAAGCGCATCTTCCTGGGCAACGCCATGGATGCGGACATGGATGCGAGCGGCCGGGTGCTGATTTCGCCCGAGTTGCGCACCGCCGCCGGCTTGAGCAAGGATGCCGTGCTGCTGGGCATGGGCAACCATTTCGAACTCTGGGATGCCGCCACCTACGCGGCCCAGGAAGCCGAAGCCATGCAGGGCGAGATGCCCGATGTCTTCAAGGACTTTTCTTTCTGAGGCCGGTGGTGCAAAACGCATGGATTCACCAGACCGTCCTGTTGAACGAGGCGGTGGACGCGTTGGCGGTCAGGCCCGAAGGGCACTACGTCGATGCCACCTTCGGTCGGGGCGGGCACTCGCGGCTCATCCTGCAGCGCCTGTCGGCGCAGGGGCGGCTGACCGCCTTCGACAAGGATCCACAGGCGGTGGCGGTGGCGCAGGAACTGGCGGCCCGCGATGGCCGCTTTTTCATAAGGCACGAAGGATTTCGGCTGCTGTCCGGGCTGGCGCCAGCCAGTGCGGACGGTGTGCTGATGGACCTGGGGGTGAGCTCGCCCCAGATCGACGACCCCGCCCGGGGTTTTTCTTTTCGCAACGACGGACCCCTGGACATGCGCATGGACACCACGCGCGGCCAGAGCGTCGCCCAATGGCTGGAAACGGCCGATGTGTCCACCTTGTCGGAGGTCATTCGTGAATACGGCGAAGAACGGTTTGCTCAATCGGTTGCAAAGGCGATTGATCGTCGCCGACAGGAACGGGGCCCTATTCGAACCACCGGCGAGCTGGCCGAAGTCGTGGCTGGCGCGGTCAAAACCCGCGAGCCGGGCAAGGACCCTGCAACGCGCACATTTCAGGCTCTTCGGATTTTCATCAACGCCGAGCTTGAAGAGCTGCAACAGGCGCTGACGGCCAGCCTGCAGGTGCTGCGTCCCGGAGGCCGGCTGGTGGTGATCAGTTTCCACTCCCTGGAAGACCGCATGGTCAAACAGTTCATGGCGGGCCATTCGCGCGCCGTGGTGGATCGCCGCGCCCCGTTCGCCGAACCGCCCCCGACCCGGCTGGCCGAGGTGCACCGGATCATGCCCTCGGCCGCCGAGGTGCAGGCCAACCCGCGTGCGCGCAGCGCCGTGATGCGGGTGGCGACCCGCACGGAGGTGGCCGCATGATCCGCCTCAACCTCATGCTGCTGGCCGCGGTGATCGTGAGCGCCTTCTACCTGGTGCACACGCAGTACGAATCGCGCCGGCTGTACGCCGCGCTGGACCGCGCCAACGCCCAGACGCGCCGGCTGGATGCGGAGCACGAGCAGTTGCAGGTGCAAAAACGCGCCCAGGCGGCCTCGGCGCGGGTGCAGCAGTTGGCCACCCGCCAGTTGCAGATGCGGCCGGCCCATCCGGGCATCACCGAATACGTGACGCCGACGGTGCCGTCGGCGACGGGTCGGGGGAGCGCCCCATGAGCCGCCGCAGCATCAACTACGGTGCCAGCCCCCTGTTGGCAAGCAAGACGCCGGTCTGGCGCAGCAAGTTCATCGTGGCGGGGCTGGCGCTGGCTTTTGTCGGTCTGGCGGCGCGCGCGGTCTACGTGCAGGTGATCGGCAACGATTTCTTCCAGCGCCAGGGTGAGGTGCGGTTCGCACGCACACTGGAGCTGCCGGCCAACCGGGGCCGCATCTTCGATCGCAATGGCCTGCTGCTGGCTTCCAGCGTGGTGGCGCAGAGCATCTGGGCCATTCCCGAGGACGTGGACAAGCAGCATCCCAAGCTGCGCGATCTGGCGCGCCTGCTGGAAATGCCCTTGCCCGAGCTGCGCAAGCGGCTGGCCGACGACGACAAGACCTTCGTCTGGGTCAAGCGCCAGGTCGACGAGCCCATCGCCAAGCAGATTGCCGCGCTGGACATCAAGGGCATCTACCAGCGCCGCGAATACAAGCGCCAGTACCCCGAAGGCGAGGCGGCCGCGCACGTGGTCGGCTTCACCAACGTCGAGGATGTCGGGCAGGAGGGCGTGGAGCTGGCCTTCAACGCCAAACTGGCCGGCAAGAACGGTTCGCGCCGGGTCATCAAGGACCGGCTGGGCCGCGTGGTCGAGGACGTGCGCGACGTGATCCCGCCCGTCGACGGGCCGGATCTGCAACTCTCCGTCGACTCCAAGGTCCAGTATTTCGCTTACCAGAAGCTCAAGGACCAGGTGACGGCGCAGAAGGCCAAGGCCGGCAGCGTGGTGGTGCTCGACGCGGTGACCGGCGAGGTGCTGGCGCTGGCCAACTACCCGAGTTACGACCCGAATCGGCGCCAGAAGCTGTCGGGCGAACAGTTGCGCAACCGGGCGCTGACCGATACCTTCGAGCCGGGCTCGACCATGAAGCCGATCACCGTGGCCTCGGCGCTGGAGCTCGGGCGCGTCAAGCCCGCGACGATCATCGACACCACGCCCGGGCGTTACGCCATCGGCGGCTTCACCATCAGCGATACGCACAACTACGGCGTGCTCACCGTGGACGGCGTGATCCAGAAGTCCAGCAACGTGGGGGCGCTCAAGATCTCCCAGCGCATGAATCCGCAGGAAATGTGGAATTTCTACACCGCGCTGGGCTACGGCCAGAAGCCGCAGGTCGAATTCCCCGGCGTGGTCGGCGGCCGTCTGCGGCCCTGGAAGAGCTGGAAGCCGGTCGAGCAGGCGACCATGTCCTATGGCTACGGCCTGTCGGCGTCGCTGTTCCAGATGGCGCGTTCGTACACCGCGTTTGCGCACGACGGCAGCATCATCCCCGTGACCATCCTCAAGTCGCCGGAGCCGGCCACGGGCACGCGCGTGTTTTCCGCCGACAACGCGGCCAAGGTGCGGCACATGCTGTGGCTGGCCACCGGCCCGGGCGGCACCGGTCAGAAGGCACAGACCGTGGGCTACTCGGTGGGCGGCAAGTCGGGCACGGCGCGCAAGCAGGTTGGCAAGGGTTACGCCTCCGGCAAGTACCGCTCGTGGTTCACGGGCATGGCGCCGATCGACAAGCCGCGCATCATCGTCGCGGTGATGATCGACGAGCCCAGTGCCGGTGCCTACTACGGCGGCACCGTGGCCGGGCCGGTGTTCAGCGAAGTGGTGCAGCAGACGCTGCGCATCATGGGTGTGCAGCCCGACATGAACGTCAAGCCGCAGATCGTGACCGAGGCGGTGGAGGAGTCGTTCTGATGGCGACCACCCTGATGCACGACCCGGCCCGGATCGCCGACTGGCTGCGCGCGCGCGTTCGCGGCGCGTTGCATTGCGACAGCCGCCAGGTGCAAGCCGGCGATGGCTTCGTCGCCTGGCCGGGCGCGGCGACCGATGGCCGCCGCTTCGTGGCGGCCGCGCTGCAGGCCGGCGCCGCGGCCGTGCTGGTCGAACAGGCGGGTGTCGAGGCCTACGGCTTCGACGACGCGCGCATCGTTGCCGTGCCGGGACTCAAAGCGCTGGCCGGTCCCATCGCCAGTGCTTATGCCCAGGACCCGAGCGCGGCCATGGACGTGGTGGCCTTCACCGGCACCAACGGCAAGACCTCGTCCGCCTGGTGGATGGCCCAGTTGCTGTCGGCGCTGGACCGGCCGTGCGCGGTGGTGGGCACGCTGGGCATTGGCCGGCCGCCGCTGGCCGGACAGTCGGGGCACAGCCTGGTGCCCACCGGCCTGACCACGCCCGACCCGGTTCTGCTGCAGCAGCGCCTGCGCGGACTGGTTGATGCCGGTACCCGTGCCTGCGCCATCGAAGCCTCGTCCATCGGCCTCGTCGAAGGCCGGCTCAATGCCGTGCGGGTGCGGGTGGCGGTGTTCACCAATTTCACGCAGGACCACCTGGACTTCCACGGCAGTATGGCCGCCTACTGGGACGCCAAGCAGGCCCTGTTCGACTGGCCGGGCCTGCAGGCGGCGGTGGTCAACCTCGACGATGCCCAGGGGCGTGGGTTGGCCGAACGGCTGGGTGCGCGCGCCGGTGTGGACGTATGGACGCTGGCCATCGGTGCCCCGGCCCGTCTGTCGGCGCAGGGTCTGCGCTTCACCACGCAAGGCATGGCGTTCGATCTGGTCGAGGCCGATGCGGCCGGTGCCGAGCGGGCGCGGCTTGCGCTGAGCCTGCCGCTGGTGGGGGCCTACAACGTGAGCAACCTGCTGGGCGTGCTGGCCGCAGCGCGCGCCCTCGGGGTACCGCTGGCCGATGCGGTGGCCGCTTGCGCCGCGCTGACCCCGGTGCCGGGCCGCATGGCGCAGGTGGATGCGCGCGAAGGCCGTCCGCTGGTGCTGGTCGACTATGCCCACACGCCCGACGCGCTGGAAAAAGCCCTCCAGGCCGTGCGGCCGCTGGCACGCCAGCGCGGCGGTGTGCTGTGGGTGGTCGCCGGTTGCGGTGGTGATCGCGATCCGGGCAAGCGGCCGCTGATGGCGGGCGTGGCCGAGCGCGAGGCCGATCGCGTGGTGCTCACCAGCGACAACCCGCGCAGCGAAGATCCCCTGGCCATCCTGGCGCAGATGCGCGCGGGTTTGGCGCGGCCGGACGCGGCGCGCATCGAGCCTGACCGGGCTGCCGCCATCGCCCTGGCGGTGCAGGCAGCGGCGGTGGCCGATGTGGTGCTGATCGCCGGCAAGGGGCACGAGGATTACCAGGAGTTGATGGGCGTCAAACGCCCGTTCTCCGATCACGAGCAGGCCCAACTGGCGCTGGCACGCCGGGCGGTCGAAGGAGTGGCGGCATGAAGTCTTTCGCCGAACTGTTGCCCCTGCTCAAGGGCGCTCGCCCGCAAGGCGATGTGACCGCCCCCATCGTGCGTGTGCACACCGACACCCGCAGCCTGCAGCCGGGTGACCTCTTCGTCGCCCTGCGCGGCGAGCGTTTCGATGCCAACACGTTCCTGCCCCAGGCGGGTGCCGCCGGGGCCGTGGCCGCGATCGCGAGCGGTGGGCTGACGGCGGCCGGGTTGCCTGGTGTGGAAGTGCCCGACACCCGGCTCGCGCTGGGCGAGCTGGCCGCGCTGTGGCGCGCGCAATTCAGCCTGCCGCTGATCGCGGTGACGGGCAGCAACGGCAAGACCACCGTGACCCAGATGGTCGCGTCCATCCTGCGGGTCGCGGCTGGCGAACAGGCGCATTCGACCCAGGGCAACCTGAACAACGACATCGGTGTGCCGCTGACGCTGCTGCGCCTGCGGCCGCAGCACCGCCTCGCGGTGGTGGAACTGGGCATGAACCACCCGGGCGAAATCGGCTACCTGGCCGCGCTCGCGCGGCCCACCGTGGCCCTGGTCAACAACGCCCAGCGCGAGCACCAGGAATTCATGGGCACGGTGGAGGCCGTGGCGCGCGAAAACGGGCAGGTCCTCAGCGCGCTGGGTGCCGAGGGCGTGGCCGTCTTCCCCAGCGACGATGCCTACACCCCCGTGTGGCGCGAACTGGCGGGCCGCCGCCGGACGCTGACCTTCAGCGACCACGATGCGGCGGCCGATCTGCGGGTGCTGGCCGCGCGGTGGGAGGCGGGCGCGTGGGCGCTGCACCTGCAAACCCCGGCGGGCGATCTGCGCTGCCGGCTGCACATCGCTGGGCGGCACAACGTGCGCAACGCGCTCGCGGCGGCGGCCTGTGCGCTGGCGGCGGGTGTGGCCCCCGAACAGGTGGCCGCCGGCCTGGATCGCTTCGAGCCCGTGGGCGGGCGCTCGCGCGCGCTGGCACTGTCCCTGCCGGGCCGCCATATCACCCTGGTGGACGACACCTACAACGCCAACCCCGACTCCATGCTGGCCGCGGTCGACGTACTCGCCGAACTGCCGGCGCCGCGCTGGCTGGTGCTGGGCGACATGGGCGAGGTCGGTGACCAGGGGCTGGCTTTCCACCTGGAAGTGCTGCGCCATGCCCGGGCCTGCGGCATCGAGGCCGTGTGCTGCACCGGCCCCTTGATGGCCGAAGCCTGTGTCGCTCTGGCCGCGGCCGGTGAGCCGGCGCCGCGCCACTGGGCTGACGGCACCGAACTCGCGGCCTGGGTGGCGGCCGCGGTGGTGGCCCCGGCCAACGGGGTGGCCAGTGTGCTGGTCAAGGGCTCGCGCTTCATGCGCATGGAGCGCGTGGTCCAGGCGTTGCAGGCTGCCGCCCAAGAACCCTTGCGGAAGGAACCGATCGATGCTGCTTAGTCTGGCCCAGTGGCTGCAGGGCCTCGGCCCGGAATTTGGCTTTCTGCGCGTTTTCCAGTACCTGACTTTTCGCGCCGTGATGGCCGCGATGACCGCGCTCATCGTCGGGCTGGTGGCCGGGCCGTATTTCATCCGGCGCCTGAGCGCGCTCAAGATTGGTCAGCCGATCCGCGAATACGCCATGCAGACCCACCTGAGCAAAGGCGGCACGCCCACCATGGGCGGGGTGCTCATCCTGTTTGCGATCGCGCTGGCGACGCTGCTGTGGTTCGACCTGACGAACCGCTTCGTCTGGATCGTGATGCTGGTGACCTTCGGGTTTGGCGCCATCGGCTGGGTCGACGACTGGCGCAAGGTGGTGCGCAAGGACCCGGAAGGCATGCGCTCGCGCGAGAAGTATTTCTGGCAGTCGATCATCGGCCTGGTGGCCGCGTTCTACTTGGCCTTCAGCGTGGCCGAAACCAACAACCTGCGCGTGCTGGAGCTGTTCTTCGACTGGGTCGCGTCGGGTTTCACCCTGGAACTGCCGCCGCACTCCGGTCTGATGGTGCCCTTTTTCAAGGAAGTGGCCTACCCGCTGGGCGTGTTCGGGTTTGTGGTCATGACCTACCTGGTCATCGTCGGCTCCAGCAATGCGGTCAACCTGACCGACGGGCTCGACGGCTTGGCCATCATGCCGGTGGTGATGGTGGGGTCGGCGCTGGGCATCTTCGCCTACGTCACCGGCAATGCGGTCTTCGCGCGCTACCTGCTGGTGCCGCACATTCCGGGGGCGGGCGAACTGCTGGTGTTCTGTGCCGCCATGGCGGGTGCCGGGTTGGCGTTTCTCTGGTTCAATACCCACCCGGCCCAGGTCTTCATGGGCGACGTCGGTGCGCTCGCGCTCGGGGGCGCACTGGGCACCATCGCCGTCATCGTGCGCCAGGAAATCGTGCTCGCCGTCATGGGGGGCATCTTCGTGGTTGAAGCGCTGTCCGTGATGCTGCAGGTGAGCTGGTTCAAGTACACCAAGAAGAAATACGGCCAGGGGCGCCGCCTGTTCCAGATGGCGCCGCTGCACCACCACTTCGAGAAGAAGGGGTGGAAGGAAACCCAGGTGGTGGTCCGCTTCTGGATCATCACCATGTTGCTGTGCCTGATCGGCTTGTCCACGCTCAAGCTCCGATGAACACGCTCCAGGACCAACACGTTCTCATCCTCGGCCTGGGCATCTCCGGCCTGTCCATGGCGCGCTGGTGCGCGGCCCAGGGCGCCCGGGTGACCGTGGCCGACACCCGGCCTGCGCCGCCGTCGCTGGCGCGGCTGCAGGCCGAATGCCCGGCGGTGGCGTTCGTGGCCGGTGCCTTCGACGAGGGCTTGCTCGGCAGCGGGCCCTGGCAGCTCATTGCCCGCAGCCCAGGACTGCCGCCAGCCCAACTGGCGCCCGTGCGCGCCTGGGCCACCGAACACGGCGTGCCGCTGGTGGGCGAGCTGGACCTGTTTGCCGCCGCCCTGCGCGAACTGGGCGTGCGCGAAGCCTGGCCTTACCGGCCGAAGGTGCTGGCGATCACGGGCACCAACGGCAAAACCACGGTCACCTCGCTCACCGGCCTGCTGCTCGAGCGCGCCGGCCTGCGCGTGGCGGTGGCCGGCAACATCGGTCCGGCCCTGCTGGATGTGCTGGGCGAAGCGCTGGCTGCCGAAGCGCAGGCGGATGCCGAGGCCGCAGCGCAAGCGGCGCAAGCCGACGTGATCGAACCGGTGGCCGAGGGCGAAGTGTCGGTGGCGGTCGACAGCGCGTCCCCCGACAGCGCGGAGGCTGCCGACGCAGCCGCCAGCCCGGAGGTGGCCGCGTCGGTCGCCGATGACACCGTCGAGTCGGTCGAACCCGAGGCCGACGTCGAGGTCGCGCCCCTGATCGCCCCGCCACCCCCGCCGCCGCCCGAGCCGCCGCACCTGCCGCAGGTCTGGGTGCTGGAGTTGTCGAGCTTCCAACTCGACGGCACGGCCGGTGGCGACTGGGACGCGGTGCCGACGGCCGCGACGGTGCTCAACATCACCGAAGACCATCTCGACTGGCATGGGTCGATGGCTGCCTACGCCGGGGCCAAGGCCGAGGCCTTCGGTCAGCAGGCGCTGATGGTGCTCAACCGTGACGACCCCCAGGTGCTGGGAATGAAGCCGGGGCTGGTGACGGTCAAGATCAGCGGTCGCAATCGCCAGCAAAGCGCCCGGCCCTGGAGCAGCTTCGGCCTGGACTTGCCCACGCGCGCCGGCGACTGGGGGCTGGAAGCGGTCAATGGCATGGAATGGCTGGTGCGGGCGCTGGCGCTGGACGAAACCCGCAAGCGGGGCCGCGCCGACGACGAGGAGGAGCTGTACCTGCAGCGCCTCATGCCGGCCGATGCGCTGCGTATCCGCGGCCGCCACAACGCCGCCAACGCGCTGGCCGCGCTGGCGCTGGCCACGTCGACCGGCGCGCCGCTGGCGCCCATGCTGCACGGGCTGCGCGAATACCGCGGCGAGCCGCACCGGGTCGAACCGGTCGGCATCGTCGACGAGGTCGAGTACTTCGACGATAGCAAGGGCACCAACGTCGGTGCCACGTTGGCGGCGATCAGCGGCCTTGGCGCGGAGCGCCGCCTGGTCGTGATCCTGGGGGGCGACGGCAAGGGCCAGGACTTTTCGCCCCTGGCGGCGCCGGTGGCGCGCCACGCGCGCGCGGTGGTCTTCATCGGCCGCGACGCCGAGCGTATCCGGGCGCAGATCGGCGCCGAAGCGCAACAGGCGGGGGTCGAGATGGCCGACGCCGCCAGCCTGCCCGAGGCGGTGCAGCAGTGCGCGGCCTGGGCCCGTTCCGGCGACGCGGTGCTGCTCTCGCCCGCCTGCGCCAGTCTGGACATGTTCGAGAACTACGGGCACCGGGCGCGTGTATTTGTCGGAGCCGTGCAGGCGTTGGCGGCCGAACGGGGTGTGGAACTCGGAGGGGGCCTGTGAGCACCGAAGCCCGTTCCTTCGCCAGCCGCCTGCGCGACCTGTTTTCGGGGCGCAGCCTCGCGGGCGCGCTGACCGGTGGCGACGCGCTGCCGGTGCGGCTGTCCAACCGCACCTATGCGGGCACACGCAACGCCGCGGTGCGCGAGCTGGGCTTTGACCAGCCGCTGCTGTGGGTGGTGCTGTCCCTGCTGGCCTGGGGCCTGGTGATGGTGTATTCGGCCTCGATCGCGCTGCCCGACAACCCCCGCTTCGCCAACTACAGCCACACCCATTTCGTGGTCCGGCACGGCTTCTTCATCCTGATCGGGATGGTGGCCGCGCTGATGGCGTTCCAGGTGCCGATGCGCACCTGGGAGCGTTTTGCACCCTGGCTGTTCGCCGTGGCGCTGGTGCTGCTGGTGGTGGTGTTGATCCCGCACGTCGGCACGGTGGTCAACGGGGCCCGCCGCTGGATTTCCTTCGGTTTCATGAGCTTCCAGCCTTCGGAGCTGGCCAAACTGGCCGTGCTGCTCTACGCCGCCGACTACATGGTGCGCCGCATGGAGGTCAAGGAGCGCTTCTTCCGCGCTGTGCTGCCGATGGCGCTGGCGGTGCTGGTGGTGGGCATGCTGCTGCTGGCCGAGCCCGACATGGGCGCGTTCATGGTGATCGTGGTGATTGCCATGGGCATCCTGTTCCTGGGGGGCGTCAACGCCCGCATGTTCTTCCTCATGGCGCTGCTGGTGGTGGCCGCGTTCGCCATGATCGTGCTGACCAGCGAGTGGCGCCGCGAACGCATCTTTGCGTACCTGGACCCGTTCAGCGAGAACCATGCGCTGGGCAAGGGCTACCAGCTCTCGCACGCGCTCATCGCCATCGGGCGCGGCGAGATCTTCGGTGTCGGTCTGGGCGGCAGCGTGGAAAAGCTGCACTGGCTGCCCGAGGCGCACACCGACTTCCTGCTGGCGGTGGTGGGCGAAGAGTTCGGCCTGATCGGCGTGCTCGCGCTGATCGGCCTGTTCCTGTGGCTGACGCGCCGCATCATGTACATCGGGCGCCAGGCGATTGCGCTGGACCAGGTTTTCGCGGGGCTGGTGGCCCAGGGGGTGGGTCTGTGGATGGGCTTCCAGGCCTTCATCAACATCGGCGTGAACCTGGGGGCCCTGCCCACCAAGGGGCTGACGCTGCCGCTCATGAGCTATGGCGGCTCGGCCGTGCTGATGAACCTGGTGGCCATTGCCATCGTGCTGCGGGTGGATTACGAGAACCGCCAACTGATGCGGGGAGGGCGCGCATGACGCCGAACACCACCCCGCGTCACACGACCTCTGCGGCAGGCCACCGGGGCACGGCGCGGTGTGCGCTGGTGATGGCCGGTGGCACGGGCGGGCACATCTTCCCCGGCCTGGCCGTGGCCGAGGCCCTGCGCGAACAGGGCTGGCGCGTGCACTGGCTCGGCGCGCCGGGCAGCATGGAAAGCCGGCTGGTGCCGCCGCGCGGTTTTGCGCTGGAAACCATCGACTTCGGTGGCGTGCGCGGCAAGGGGTTCCAGACGCTGGTGCTGCTGCCGCTGCGGTTGCTGCGTGCCTTCTGGCAGGCCTGGCAGGTGGTGCGCCGCGTGCGCCCCGACGTGCTGGTGGGCCTGGGGGGCTACATCACGTTCCCGGGCGGCATGATGGGCACGCTCGCGGGCAAGCCCCTGGTGCTGCACGAACAGAACTCGGTGGCGGGGCTGGCCAACAAGGTGCTGGCCGGCGTCGCCGACCGCGTGTTTCTGGCCTTCCCCGGGGCGCTGAAGAAGGGTGCCTGGGTGGGCAATCCGCTGCGCGCACCGTTTCTGCAACAGCCGCCACCGGCGCAGCGTCTGGCGGGGCGCAGCGGGCCGCTGCGCCTGCTGGTGGTGGGGGGCAGCCTGGGAGCCAAGGCGCTCAACGACACCGTGCCGCGCGCGCTGGCGCTGCTGCCCGAATCCGAGCGCCCGCAGGTGATCCACCAGAGCGGCGAAAAACAGATCGACGAGCTGCGTGCGAACTACGCCGCAGCAGGGGTCGACGCGACGCTCACGCCCTTCATCGACGACACGGCCCAGGCCTTCGCCGACGCCGACCTGATCGTCTGCCGTGCCGGTGCCAGCACCGTGACGGAAATCGCCGCTGTGGGAGCGGCCGCGCTGTTCGTGCCCTTTCCGCACGCGGTGGACGACCACCAGACCACCAACGCCCGCTTCCTGGTGGATGCGGGCGCTGCCTGGCTGGTGCCCCAACCCGCATTCACGCCCGAATCGCTGGCGCAGACCCTGCGCACGGTGCAACGGGCCACTTTGATGGAGATGGCCGTGAAGGCCCAGCAAATGGCAAAGACCGAGGCCGTGGCCGCCGTGGTGGCGGCCTGTGAGCAGCTCGCGAAGGGGAAGGGCGCATGAAGCACGCCATTCGCCACATTCACTTCGTCGGCATCGGCGGTTCGGGCATGAGCGGTATTGCCGAGGTGCTGCTGAACCAGGGCTACGTGATCTCCGGCAGCGACCTGGGGGCCAACGCCGCCACGCGCCGCCTGGTCGCACTGGGTGCCACGGTGCACCGGGGGCATGACGCCGCTTTCATCGAGGGGGCCGACGCCATCGTCACCTCGACCGCCGTGAAGGAAGACAACCCCGAGGTGGTGGCGGCGCACGCCAAGCTCGTGCCGGTGGTGCCGCGCGCGGTCATGCTGGCCGAGCTGATGCGCATGAAAAAAGGCATCGCCATCGCTGGCACGCACGGCAAGACCACGACCACCAGTCTGGTGGCGAGCGTGCTCGCCGCTGCAGGCCTGGACCCGACCTTCGTCATCGGTGGCCGGCTCAACAGCGCCGGCGCCAATGCCCAGCTCGGTTCGGGCGAGTACATCGTGGTCGAGGCGGACGAGTCCGACGCGTCTTTCCTCAACCTGCTGCCGGTGATTTCGGTCGTCACCAACATCGACGCCGACCACATGGACACCTACGGGCACGACTTCGGCCGGCTCAAGGGCGCCTTCGTCGACTTCCTGCACAAGATGCCGTTCTACGGCGCCGCCGTGGTGTGCGTGGACGACGCCGCGATTCGCGAGATCCTGCCGCAGATCGGGCGCCCGATCACCAGCTACGGCATGGCCGAAGATGCGCAGATCCGCGCGGTGGATGTGCGCGCTGTGGGGGCACAGATGCACTTCACCGTGCAGCGCCGCAACGGCGTGCAACTGCCCGACCTCGACGTGGTGCTCAACCTGCCGGGCCGCCACAACGTGCTCAACGCCCTGGCCGCCATCGGCATCGCGGTCGAACTGGGCATTCCCGATGCGGCGCTGCTGCAGGCGCTGGCCGACTTCAAGGGCGTGGGCCGGCGCTTCCAGCGCTATGGCGAAGCGCCGCTGCCGGCGGGTGGTCGCGCGACCCTGGTCGACGACTATGGCCACCACCCGGTGGAAATGGCCGCCACCATCGCGGCCGCGCGCGGGGCTTTCCCCGAACGCCGCCTGGTGCTGGCGTTCCAGCCGCACCGCTACAGCCGCACGCGCGACTGCTTCGAGGACTTCGTCAAAGTGATCGGCCAGGCCGACGCGGTGCTGCTGGCCGAGGTCTACGCGGCTGGCGAAGCGCCCATCGTGGCCGCCGACGGCCGGTCGCTGGCGCGCGCGCTGCGCGTGGCGGGCAAGCTCGAACCGGTCTTTGTGGACGACATAGCCGCCATGCCCCAGGCGGTGCTGGACAACGCCCGCGACGGCGATGTGGTGCTGTGCATGGGCGCCGGCTCCATCGGCGCGGTGGCCGCTCAGGTGATCGAGCTGGCCGGCAAGGACAAGGTGTGACCATGAATCCGAACATGAACCCCATCGATGTGCAGGCCTTGGGCAAGGTGGCCGTCCTGCTGGGCGGCCGATCGGCCGAACGGGAGGTCTCGCTGATGTCGGGCGCCGGCGTGTTGGCCGCGCTGAAGGCCAAGGGCGTGGATGCCCACGCCTTCGACCCGGCCGAGCGCGACCTGAGTGAGTTGCGGCGCGACGGCTTTTCGCGCGTCTTCATCGCGCTGCATGGCCGCTTCGGCGAAGACGGCACGGTGCAAGGCGCGCTGGAGTTGTTGGGCATCCCGTACACCGGCCCGGGTGTGATGGCCTCGTCGGTGGCCATGGACAAGCTCATGACTAAGCGCATCTGGATCGCCGAAGGCCTGGCCACGCCGGCCTGGCGGCAGGTGCGCAGCGCGGCGGAAACGCGCGCCGCCTTCGCCGCGCTGGGGGCGCCGATGATCGTCAAGCCGGTGCGCGAAGGCTCCACCATCGGGCTCACCAAGGTCACGACGCTGGAACAGTGCGACGCGGCCTACGCGCTGGCCGCAGGCCTGGACCCGATGGTGATGTGCGAGCAGTTCATCGCCGGCGACGAGGTCACTTGCCCGGTGCTCGGGACGGGCGACGCGGCGCGTGCGTTGCCGGTGATCCGCATCGTGGCGCCCGATGGCAACTACGACTACCAGAACAAGTACTTCACCGACGACACGAAGTACCTCGTGCCCTGCGGCCTGCCCGAGGGCGAGGAGGCCGCGATCCAGGCGCTGGTGCTCCAGGCCTTCCGCACACTCGACTGCCGGGGCTGGGCGCGCGCCGACGTGATGATCGACGCCACCACGCGCAAGCCCTGGTTGCTCGAAATCAACACCTCGCCCGGCATGACCGGGCATTCGCTGGTGCCGATGTCGGCCCGCGCCACGGGCGTGTCCTACGAGGACCTGTGCCTGCAGGTGCTGGCCACCGCCGCGCTGGACAACCCGGCTTCCCTGAAGGCCTGACCCCCGCCATGGCTGCCACCGACCTCGACCTGCCCCTGGACGTCCGGCTGATGGCCGTGGCGACACGCGCCCTGGTGGCGCTGTTCGCCGCGCTGGCCGTGGGCGTGATCGGGCTGTGGGCGGTGCGGCACCCGGCGTGGTCGGTGCAGTCGGTGCTGGTGCAGGGCGACGTGGCGCACCAGAACGCGGTGTCCATCCGTTCGCAACTGGCGGCGCCTTTGCGCAATGCGCTGGCCAGCGGCTTCCTGGCGCTGGACCTGCGCCAGGTGCAGCGGCTGTTCGAGTCGGTGCCCTGGGTGCGCAAGGCGGTGGTGCAGCGCGAATTCCCCAACCGCCTGCGTGTGACGATCGAAGAGCACCAGCCGGTGGCTTGGTGGGGCGGCGCCGGCGGCGGTCACCTCGTCAATCACCTGGGCGAAGTGTTCGAGGCCACGCCGGACGAACTGGAGGGGCTGCCGGAGCTGTCGGGGCCGGAGCACCAGTCGGCGCAGGTCTGGGCGCTGTTCCAGCCGCTGAAGGCCGAATTTGCGCGCCACCAGCTGGTGCTGCTGAAGCTGCAGCTCAACGAGCGCGGTGGCTGGCGCGCCGAACTCGAAGGCGGTGCCGTGGTGGAGCTTGGCCGCGGCACGCCCGAAGCCTTGCAGGCGCGTGTCGCCCGGTTCATAGGCTCGCTGGGCCAGATCCAGCAACGCTACCCCGGTCCGCTGCAATACGCCGACCTGCGCTACCCCAACGGTTACGCCCTGCGTGTGCGCGGCGTGACCACCCTCGTCGAAGCCCCCAACACCCCACCGAAAACCCGGTAATCGAAGCAACGCATCATGGCCAAGGAATACAAGGATCTGGTCGTCGGACTCGACATAGGCACCGCCAAGATCATGGTGGTGGTGGCGGAGGTCCTGCCCCAAGGCGAGCTCAAGCTGGCCGGGCTGGGTGTCGCCCCCAGCCACGGCCTCAAGCGCGGGGTGGTGGTCAATATCGACGCGACCGTGCAGAGCATCCAGCAGGCGCTCAAGGAGGCCGAGCTGATGGCCGACTGCCGCATCGCCCGCGTCTACACCGGCATCACCGGCAGCCACATCCGCGGCATCAACTCCAGCGGGATGGTCGCGATCAAGGACCGCGAGGTCACGCCGGCCGACGTGGCGCGCGTGATCGAGACCGCCAAGGCGATCAACATCTCGACCGACCAGCGCCTGCTGTTGGTGGAGCCGCAGGAGTTCGTGATCGACGGCCAGGAGGTCAAGGAGCCGATCGGCATGAGCGGCATCCGGCTCGAAGCCAAGGTGCACATCGTCACCGGTGCGCAGAGCGCGGCGGAAAACATCATCAAGTGCGTGCGCCGCTGCGGTCTGGAGGTCGACCAGCTCATGCTCAACCCGCTGGCCAGCAGCCAGGCCATCCTGACCGACGACGAGAAGGAGTTGGGCGTGGCGTTGGTGGACATCGGCGCCGGCACCACCGACGTGGCGATCTTCGCGGGCGGCGCGATCCGCCACACGGCGGTGATTCCGATCGCCGGTGACCTGATCACCAGCGACATCGCCATGGCGCTGCGCACACCGACCAAGGACGCCGAGGACATCAAGGTCGAGAGCGGTTGCGCCAAGCAATTGCTGGCCGACCCGGACCAGCAGGTCGAGGTGCCGGGTCTGGGCGATCGCGGCCCGCGCATGCTCAGCCGCCAGGCGCTGGCCGGCGTGATCGAACCCCGGGTGGAGGAGATCTTCTCGCTGGTGCAGCAGGTCATCCGCGACTCGGGCCACGAAGAGGTGCTGTCCTCGGGCATCGTGCTCACGGGCGGCAGCGCCGTCATGCCCGGCATGGTTGAACTCGGGGAGGACATCTTCCTCAAACCCGTGCGCCGAGGCATCCCGCAGTACGCCAGCGCCTTGTCGGACATGGTGGCGCAACCCCGCGCGGCCACGGTCATGGGCTTGCTGGAAGAGGCCCGTCAGGCCCGTCTGCGCGGCCACAAGGTGGCGCAGAAGAGCGGCTCCATGCAAGGCGCCTTCGACCGCCTGAAGAACTGGTTTCTGGGGACGTTCTGACATGACCTCGACGCCATCGTCCGCCCCCTGGTCGCCCCGGACCCGCCCGCGATCCCCGTTCCGATGTCGGGACGGCACCGGGCCGCCTGGCTGAACGACCGAATCCCGTTTTCCGCATTTCCCGTCTTACCGTTTTATCTGAATCACCCCGCGCCCCCCCAGGCGCAACCCAGGAGGCCAACATGAGCATCGAAATGATCGAAGTCGAAGAATTCCACATGGGCACGCAAATCAAGGTCATTGGCGTCGGCGGCGGCGGCGGCAACGCCGTCGAGCACATGATCATGCGCAACGTGCAGGGGGTGGAGTTCATCTGCGCCAACACCGATGCGCAGGCGCTGGCCCGCAGCTCGGCCACCCGCACCATCCAGCTCGGCAACACCGGCCTGGGCGCCGGCAGCAAGCCCGAAAAAGCCCGTGACGCGGCCGAGGCGGCCGTGGAGGAAATCCGCACCGCCATCGATGGCGCCCACATGCTGTTCATCACGGCCGGCATGGGCGGCGGCACCGGCACCGGCGCCGCCCCGGTGATCGCCCGCGTGGCCAAGGAAATGGGCATCCTGACGGTGGGTGTGGTCACCAAGCCGTTCGACTGGGAGGGCGGGCGCCGCATGGCCAATGCCGACGGCGGCCTGACCGAACTGGAAGCCAACGTCGACTCGCTGATCGTGGTGCTCAACGAGAAGCTGCAGGACGTGCTGGGCGATGACATCACCCAGGACGAAGCCTTTGCCCACGCCAACGATGTGCTGAAGAACGCCGTCGGCGGGATCGCCGAGATCATCAACGAGTACGGCAACGTCAACGTCGACTTCGAAGACGTGCGCACCGTGATGGGCGAGCCCGGCAAGGCCATGATGGGCACCGCCACCGCCGAAGGCCCCGACCGCGCCCGCATCGCCGCCGAGCAGGCCGTGGCCTGTCCGCTGCTGGAAGGCGTGGACCTCTCCGGCGCCAAGGGCGTGCTGGTGCTGGTGACGGCCTCCAAGGGCAGCCTGAAGCTGAAGGAGTCGAAGGAAGCGATGAACGCCATCAAGGCCTACGCCGCGCCGGACGCCCACGTCATCTACGGTGCCGCCTACGACGAAAGCCTGGGCGACGAGATGCGCGTGACCGTGGTCGCCACCGGCCTGTCGCGCCAGGGCGCTGCCCGCCGCACCGCGCCGCCCCTGCAGGTGCTGCGCACCGGCACCGACAACGTGCCGTTCAACGTGCCCACCGTCAATACCGTGGTCGGCGGAGCCGGCAACGGGGCGGCCACCGGGGCTGCACAACCTGCGTACGACGCCATGGCGGTGCCCAGCGTCTGGCGTACCAACCGCACCCAGGCCGCGGCCAAGGTCGACGCCCTGGCTTCCGGCGGCATGGACGACTTCGAGATCCCGGCTTTCCTGCGCAAGCAGGCCGACTGATTCGGCACCCCCCCTGCGCCGCTGACGCGGCTTCCCCCCTCTGTGGCGCGCCTTTGGCGCTTCGAGGGAGGACGGCAGCTTGGGCCGGCGGAGCCGGACCCTTGCTGCCCTGGTGTCGGGGGGCTTCGCTCTCCGGAGGCTCGTCAATCGCCGGCATAGCCATTTCCACCGGCGGGAGACGGCAGCCAAACTTAAAATCGCAGGATGCTCGCTCAACGAACGCTCAAATCCCTGACCAAGGCGGTCGGTGTCGGCCTGCACAGTGGCCAGCGGGTGGAGCTGACGCTGCGGCCGGCGGCGCCCGACACCGGCATCGTGTTCCGGCGGGTCGATCTGCCGGAGCCGGTGGAGATCCCGGTGAACGCCGAGGCGGTGACCGATACGCGCCTGGCCTCCACCATCTCCAGCGGTGGTGCCAAGGTGCACACCATCGAGCACCTGATGAGCGCCTGCTGCGGCCTCGGGCTGGACAACCTCTACGTGGACATCACGGCCGAGGAAGTGCCCATTCTCGATGGCTCCTCGGCGTCTTTTGTCTACCTGCTGCAAAGCGCGGGCATCGTGGCCCAGAACGCGCCCAAGCGCTTCATCCGCGTCAAAAAGCCGGTGGAAGTGCGCGAAGGCGAGGGGCGTCAGCTCAAATGGGCGCGGCTGGAGCCGTACCACGGCTTCAAGCTGTCGTTCGAAATCGAGTTCAACCACCCGGCGGTGACGGCCACCGGCCAGCGCGTCGAGTTTGACCTCGGCAGCGGCCAGTACACGCGCGAAATCGCCCGGGCACGCACCTTCGGCTTCACACGCGACGTCGAAATGATGCGCTCGCACGGACTCGCGCTGGGGGGTGGTCTAGACAACGCCATCGTGATGGACGACTACAAGGTGCTCAACAGCGACGGGTTGCGCTACCAGGACGAGTTCGTCAAGCACAAGATCCTCGACGCCATCGGTGACCTGTACGTGGTGGGCCACCCGCTGCTGGCCGCCTACAGCGCCTTCCGGTCGGGCCACGCCATGAACAACCAGTTGCTGCGCGCCTTGCAGGCCCAGCCCGAGGCGTGGGATCTGGTCAGCTTCAGCAGCGAGCGCGAGGCGCCCCAGGGTTTCGCGCAACTGGTGCCGGCCTGGTAAGCCGCCGCCATGCTGCTGTTCCGCTGGACCCTGTTCTTCCTGCTGCTGGCGGCAGGCGTGTGTTTCGCCTTCTACATCGGGACCGGGCAGGCGCGTTACCGGCAGTGGGGGCTGATCGTCCTGAAGTGGACGGTGCTGGCTGCGCTGGGCTTTTTCGGCGTGCTGGTGCTCGAACGCATCGTCTGAAGGCGCGGCGCGGGCCCGCGGCCCGGGATCAGTAGACCCGCCCCGACTTGTACGCCGCGTGGGTTCGTGCCTGCAGCGTGGTCACGCGGTTCATGGCCGCCGTGGTGCGGCTGACCTGGGCGTGGGTGATGCCCAGGCCGAGCGCGTCGGCCGCGTCCTTGCCGGGCAGGCCGGGCAATTGCAGCAGGCGGCGCACCATTTCCTGCATCTGGGGTTTGGTGGCGCGGCCGTGGCCGACCACCGCCTTCTTCAGCTGCAGGGCGGTGTATTCGGCCACCGGCAGGCCATTGGCCACCAGCGCTGTCAGGCAGCAGCCGCGCGCCTGGCCCAGCAGCAGGGTGGCCTGCGGGTTCACGTTGACGAACACGATCTCGCACACGGCCACGTCGGGCTGGTAGCGGCGCACGACCTCCGTGATGCCGTCAAAGATGGTCTTCAGGCGCTCGGGCAGCAGCGCACCGTCCCGGGGGCTGGTCTGGATGGTGCCGCTGGCCACGTAGCGCAGGGCCGCACCTTCGGTGTCGATGACGCCAAAGCCGGTGCACTGCAGGCCAGGGTCGATGCCGAGAATGCGCATGGTGGCGGCCTCAGGGCAGCGTCACCGCGCCCATGCGGGCAACGATGGTGGCGGTGCGGCGGGACAGGTAGGCCGAGCCCGGGCGCTTTTCGAAAAACTTGGGGCTGGGCAGCATGACGGCCAGCCGGGCAGCTTCTGCGGGAGCGAGCTTGGCAGCCGGTTTGTTGAAGTAGCGCTGGGCGGCGGCTTCGGCGCCGAAGACGCCTTCCCCCCACTCCACGCTGTTGAGGTAGATCTCGAGAATGCGCTGCTTGGACAGCAGGGCTTCGAGCATCAGGGTCAGCACCAGCTCCTGACCTTTGCGCAGCAGGGTGCGCTCGCCCGAAAGCAGCAGGTTCTTGGCCAGTTGCTGGGAGATGGTGGAGCCGCCGATGATGCGGGCCGGGCGCAGCGCTTTGAGGGCCGCTTCGGCGGCTTCGGGCTTGTGGCCCAGCCGGCGCTCGATCTGCTCGGCCTTCTTCTGCACCTGGGCCTGCCGTTTTTCATTGCGGTTCCAGGCGGCTTCGATGGCGCCCCAGTCGACCCCGCCGTGGGTCGCGAAACCGTCGTCTTCCGAGGCCATGACCGCGCGTTTGAGGTGGGGGCTGATCTGCTCGTAGTCCACCCACCGGGCCGACCAGGTCCAGGGGGTGTCGCCCGTCAGGCTGGCCTGGGCAATGCGCCAGGCCTCCGAGCGCATGAACGCGGTGCTCTGCGGGTCGACCACCAGCATCAGCGCGATGCGCAGCAGGAAGAACAGCTGCAGCGCCACACCGGCCAACAGCAACCACAAGATCCAGCGTCCCAGGGCTTTCATGCGTCTTCAGGGGCTGGCGCTGAGCTGTGTCTGCAGCGTCTCTTCGCGCGTGAAACGAAAGCGCGAGACCACCACGATCTGGTCGGCTCGGCGGCGCATGCCGTCGGAAAAGCGGCCGAATCCCAGGCTGCGAACGATGGACTGGGCACGCCGGTCCAGCGTGGGGTTGCCCGACGTTTCCACCACCTCGGTGTCGAGCACCTGGCCGGTGTGGTTGACCGTGATGATCATGGTCAGCGCGCCGTAGAGCTTGCGCCCACCGGCTTCGGGGAAGTTGCTGGTGCCGCGCTCCTCGATCTTGCGCCGCAGCTCGTCGTAGTAGACGGCGTAGACCTCTTCGCGGGTGGCCGGGCTGATGTAGCGTTTTCGCGGTCGCGCGTTTTCCTCGTTGATGCGGCGCTCGATCTCGCCCAGGATCTTGAGCAGGGCCTTGCGCTTCTCTTCGCGCTCGATGGTGTCGGGGCTGGGGTTGACCGCCTGCAGATCGGGTGGCGGCATCGAAGCCAGGGCCTTGCGCACCTGGGTGAGCAACTGGTTCTGCTGCTGTTTGAGGGCCTCGATCCGGCGCTCTTCGTCTTCGGCCGCATCGCCCACGCGGGTCTGGCCCGAATAGGGCAGGAAGGTGGTGGCGCGGGTCTGGCGTTCAGCCTCGCCACCGCCGGCCAGCGTGGCCTGGGCGATGGCGGCCGCCTTGTCCGGGCGCTCTTCGCTGCGGGCGTTGACCAGGATCACTTCCAGCGGCGTGTCCTTGAAGGCCCGGTTGAAACTTTCCGGGTCGACAAAGCGCACCGTCAGCAGGGCGGCATGCGCGAGCACCGAGACCGCCAGCGCGATCTGCAGGGTGCTGAGCTGCTTGACGAAGGCCAGGAAGGATTTCACGCCGGCATTATCCCCGCTGGTATCAGCCGGCGCCGTCCGCGGCGGCCCCGTCGGGGGTTTCGTTCACGTCGATCGCCAGGGCCAGTGGCGCAGCCGCCAGCGCATCGTCGTCGCTGCCTTCATCGTCGCCGGCCTCGGCGGCCGGGTCGGTGGCGAGATCGAGGCGTTCGATGACGGTGCCCGAGACTTCCAGGCTGATCTCGTCGACGGCGCCCAGGCGCACCCGCACCTGCGCACCGCGCGGCAGCCCTTCGGCGCCCAGCACCGGCAACACCAGGGGCAGCGTGTCGGCGCGCACCAGGTTGTCCTTGATCAGCGTGGCGGTCAGTTCGGTGATGCCGGCTTGCTGCAGGTGGCGCAGCGTCCAGAAGCGTTCCATGCCGTTCTGGAAACCGTTGTAGGCGGTGTAGGCGGCGTCGAAGGCACTGATCACCGCCATCAGGTTGGCGTCCTTGGGCTTGAACGGTGCCACCAGCGCGGCAGTCGCGCCGTGGCGCGCGCAGGCAATGATCTGCCACTGGTTGACCAGGTCGACATAGCGGCGCAGCGGCGAGGTGCTCCAGGCATAGGCGGGCACGCCGATGCCGGCGTGTGGCTGGGCCTTGGTGCCCATGCGGACCTTGATTCCCGGGGCCATGCTGGCCTGGCTGCGGTAGATGCCGGGCACGCCGCAGCCGGCCAGCCACTGGCCCCAGGTGCTGTTGGCGACGATCATGGCTTCGGCGACCATCAGGTCCAGCGGGGCGCCGCGCGAGCGGGTGCCGATGCGCACGGTTTCGCTGCCATCGGGTTCGTCACCGCTGCCGCCTTCCAGCCGGAAGGTGTAGTCCGGGCGGTTGAAGTTTTCCGGCTTGCCGCGCACCACTTCGCGCTGGGCCTTGAGGTGCCGGGCCAGGCGCCAGAGGAAGGCCAGTTGCGGGTGCAGCGCCGCGATCTCGGCCGGGGCGGTGTCGGCAGCGGTTTCGCCATCGAGCCAGGCCGGGGTGATCACGCTGTCGAGCCGGTCGTGGCGCAGGTTGTGAGCGATGGGCACGCGCTCCAGCGTCGTGCGGCTGCCGGTCGCGGCCAGGGTGGCTTCG
This sequence comes from Hydrogenophaga sp. NFH-34, assembly GCF_021401345.1. Classification (GTDB taxonomy): domain Bacteria; phylum Pseudomonadota; class Gammaproteobacteria; order Burkholderiales; family Burkholderiaceae_C; genus Hydrogenophaga; species Hydrogenophaga electricum. Next base: position 103,080 of record NZ_JACBGE010000014.1, on the reverse strand, counting down.
TCGTAGGTGACGTAGAGCGACACCGCCGGGCAGTCGCGGCCCGCTTCCAGCGTATAGGCCTGCACCACCGCGTCGGGCAGCATGGTGATCTTGTGGCCCGGCATGTAGACGGTGGACAGGCGCGCGCGGGCCACCTGGTCGACCGCGCTGTCCGGCGCGATGGCCAGACCCGGCGCGGCGATGTGGATGCCCAGGGTCACGCTGCCGGTGCCCAGGCCCTGCAGCGAGAGCGCGTCGTCGATTTCGGTGGTGTGCGAGTCGTCGATCGAGAAAGCCTGCACGGGCGCCACGGGCAGTTCGTCGCCGATGGCCGGGGCTTCGAGCGCGGGAAAGCCCGTGCCCTTCGGGAACTGATCGAACAGGAAGCGCTGCCAGTGGAACTGGTAGGCGCTGGTGATGGCGCCGGCTTTCTGCAGCAGCGCCAGCGGATTGAGGTGGCTGCCGCGGGCGGCTTCGACCACGGCCTTGTACTCGGGCGCGTTCTTGTCGGGCCGGAACAGGATCTTGTAGAGCTGCTGGCGAACGGGCTCGGGGCACTGGCCCGCCACGAGGTCGGCGGACCAGGCATCGATCTGTGCCTGGATCTGCTTCTTTTTCTCGATCGCCGCCAGTGCCTGCGCCACGATTTCAGGCGGTGCTTTCTTGAAGCGGCCTTTGCCGGCACGCCGGAAGTAGTGCGGCGCACCCTGCAGGCAGATCAGCGCCGCGACCTGCTGGGCCACGGTGGGCGGGTCGCTGAAATAGTCGGCCGCGAGATCGGCGAAGCCGAATTCTTCTTGGGGGGCGAACTCGTGGGCCAGCGCCAGGTCCATGGTGGCGGCCAGCGTCTGTGCCTCGGGCAGCAGCGCAGCGGGGGCGGGTTTGTCAAAACGCAGCAGCGTATTGGCCAGCTTGACCTTCACGCGCTTGCCCGAGTCAAGCTCGATCTGCAGCGAGCTTTCGGCTTCGGACATCAGGCGGCCGGTCAGCAGCTTGCCGGCTTCATCGAACAGGATAAACATGGGCCGGATTGTCCCATGCGCCCGCCTGACGCTGAGGGCGGGTACCCCGTTTCAGGCCAGATGCAGGAAATCGAAGACGGCGTCGATGTGGCGATCGAAATCGCTCAGAGCGTGATCGCTGCCGTCGAGCAGGCGGATCTCGCCCCCGGCGCAGAAGGCCTGCATCTCGCGCCAGTCCAGCAGTTCGTCGCCCTGGGCCACGATGGCGAGCTGGCTGGCCGGGGTGGTGGCGTGGTCGGCGGCCAGGTGCTGGATGTCTGTTTCCAAGGTGCGCAGTTCGTCGACGAAGGCGGGCGCGAAATAGAAGCGCTGTGCCGGGTCGTGCCAGGCGGTCTGTTCACCGATATGGCGGGCCAGGTCGCGGGCCGGGAACGCGGCGGGATTGAGCAGCACCGTGCGGGCGCAAGCGGCCTGCAGCGCCAGCCAGCGGGCGTAGAAGCCGCCCAGCGACGATCCGATCACCGCCATGCGCGCCCGGGGCCAGTTTGCGGTCGCCTGCCGGATCTGCGCGGCCGCCTGCGCGGGCGAGGGGGGCAACTGCGGGCACCACCAAGTGACCGACGGATGGCTATCGGCCACCCGGGCAGCGACCTTGACCGCTTTCATGGACTGCGGCGATGAGCGGAAGCCGTGCAGGTAGATGACGTGGGTGACGGCGGGCGTGGGCGGAGCGGGAACAGCCATGGTGCGAAGGATAATCGGCACATGGCCGCCGTGTTCGACAAACCCTCTCTGCTGCAGCGCATCGCCCCGATCTTCCAGGGTTTCGATGGCCTGCTGGCGCTGGCCATCATCCTGCTGGCCGGCACCGGCCTGCTGGCCATGTATTCGGTGGGTTTCGATCACGGCACCCGTTTTTCCATGCACGCACGCAACATGCTGCTGGCGTTGGGGGTGCTGTTCGTGCTGGCGCAGATCCCGCCGCAGCGCTTGATGGCGTTTGCCATGCCGCTGTATCTGCTGGGCGTGGTGCTGCTGCTGGGCGTGGAGTTTTTCGGTATCACCAAAAAAGGCGCCACGCGCTGGATCAACCTGGGCATCGTGATCCAGCCGAGCGAGATCATGAAGATCGCCATGCCCATGATGCTGGCCTGGTGGTTTCAGCGTCGCGAAGGCCAGCTCAAGCCGTTGGATTTCCTGGTCGCGGCAGCGATCCTGGGCGGGCCGGCGGCGCTGATCCTGAAGCAGCCCGATCTGGGCACCACGCTGCTGGTGCTGGCTTCGGGCCTGTTCGTCATTTATTTGGCCGGCCTGAGCTGGAAGCTCATCATTCCGCCGGTGCTGCTGGGCGTGATCGGCGTGGTCGCGCTCGTGGTCATGGAGCCCACGCTGTGCCAGCCCGGCGTGGACTGGAAGGTGCTGCACGAGTACCAGCGCCAGCGCGTGTGCACGCTGCTGGACCCGTCCAAGGACCCGCTGGGCAAGGGCTTTCACATCATCCAGGGCATGATCGCCATCGGCTCGGGCGGCGTCTGGGGCAAGGGCTTCATGCAGGGCACGCAGACGCACTTGGAGTTCATCCCCGAACGCACCACCGACTTCATCTACGCCGCGTATTCGGAAGAATTCGGCCTCGTGGGCGTGCTGCTGCTCATGGCCGGCTTCATCTTCCTGGTGTTCCGCGGGCTGGTGATCGCGATGGACGCGCCCACGCTGTTCTCGCGATTGCTGGCCGGGGCGCTGTCGCTCAACGTCTTCGTCTACGCCTTCGTCAACATGGGCATGGTCAGCGGCGTGCTGCCGGTGGTGGGCGTGCCGCTGCCTTTCATCAGCTACGGCGGCACGGCCATGGTCACGCTGGGCGTGGCGCTGGGCATGCTGATGGCGATCGCCAAGTCCAAGCGGTTGATGCAGTCTTGACCCTGCTGGCGGCGTAGCCGCCAGCAGCTCCCTAAAATGGGGCCATGATTGCCCGCGAACCCACCCTGGCCCGTCTGGCCACCGCCGAATCCCTGTTGCTGCAGCCTTCGGGGCTGACGCCCGCCCATCTGCAAAAAGCGCTGGGCGAGATCATGTCGCACGGCGTCGACGATGCCGACCTGTATTTCCAGACCACGCGCCACGAAGGCTGGAGTCTGGAGGAGGGCATCGTCAAGACCGGCAGCTTCAGCATCGACCAGGGGGTGGGCGTGCGCGCGGTCAGCGGGGAAAAAACCGCTTTTGCCTATTCCGACGACCTGTCCTGGGACGCGCTGATCGACGCCGCGCACACCGTGCGCTCCATTTCCGGGCAGGGGCAGAGCCGCCGGGTGCGCGCCCGTGCGGCCAAAGTTTCAAAGTCGCGGTCGCTGTACCCGGAGCTGGACCCCATCGGCACGCTCGACAGTCAGGCCAAGATCGCGCTGCTGGAACAGGTCGAGCGGCTGGCCAAGGCCCGCGATCCGCGCGTGGTGCAGGTCATGGCCGGCCTGGCGGCGGAGCACGACGTGGTGCTGGTCGCGCGTGCCGATGGCACGCTGGCGGCCGATGTGCGGCCGCTGGTGCGCCTGTCCGTGACGGTGATCGTCGAGCAGAAGGGCCGGCGCGAAGTGGGCTCCTCCGGTGGCGGCGGCCGCTTCGGGCTGGCCTACTTCGACGAGGCCACGGTCGGCACCTATGTCGACGAGGCCGTGAACGCCGCGCTGACCAACCTGGAGGCCCGACCTGCGCCGGCCGGCGAAATGACGGTGGTGCTCGGCCCTGGCTGGCCGGGCGTGCTGCTGCACGAAGCGGTGGGCCATGGCCTGGAAGGTGACTTCAACCGCAAGGGCTCGAGCGCGTTTGCCGGGCGCATCGGCCAGCGGGTTGCCGCCAAGGGCGTGACGGTGCTGGACGACGGCACCATCGCCGACCGCCGGGGCTCGCTCAACGTCGACGACGAGGGTCAGGCGACACAGCAAAACGTGCTGATCGAGGATGGCATCCTCAAGGGTTACATCCAGGACGCCATGAACGCCCGCCTGATGGGCGTCAAACCCACGGGCAACGGCCGCCGTGAGAGCTATGCGCACGTGCCGATGCCGCGCATGACCAATACCTACATGCTGGGCGGCGACCGCAGCCCCGAGGAAATCGTTGCCTCCATCAAACGCGGCCTGTATGCCACCAACTTCGGTGGCGGGCAGGTGGACATCACCAGCGGCAAGTTCGTGTTCTCGGCCAGCCAAGCCTACTGGGTGGAAAACGGCCAGATTCAGTACCCGGTGAAGGGCGCGACCATCATCGGCAACGGCCCCGATGCGCTGACCCGCGTGAGCATGATCGGCAACGACCTGCGCCTGGACAGCGGCGTCGGCACCTGCGGCAAGGAAGGCCAGAGTGTGCCCGTGGGGGTGGGGCAGCCCACGCTGCGCATCGACGGGCTGACGGTCGGGGGCACGGTGTGAGCCCGGCGCTGTCCAGGACCGCTGAGCGGCCCAGGAGCCGTTTTGTGCTACATTCTTTCGCCATGCAAGCGCGTCAAGCCTTTTCCTTCGGCTTTTACTTTTGGTTCTCTGTCCCCGGCGGACGAGAGGCCTCGGTGTAAGCGCGCAGCAGAACCGAATCCCCCCAAACCGCCGGGCCCGCAGCCCGGCGGTTTTTTTTTGCCCCCTTTTTTTCCATCTCGCGAGGAGCTCATCGATGAACGCCAAAGCCACCACCGCCAGCGATGCCTGGTACGTCCGGCCTGCCGACAAGACCAGCCAGACCGACGACCAGCGCATCAAGGACATCACCGTGCTCCCGCCTCCCGAACACCTCATCCGCTTCTTCCCGATTGCCGGGACCCCGGTGGAAAAACTGATCCAGCAGACCCGCCAGCGCATCCATGACATCCTGCATGGCAAGGACGACCGGCTGCTCGTGGTGATCGGGCCCTGTTCCATCCACGACCCGGCGGCCGCACTCGACTACGCGCGGCGCCTGAAGCCGCTGCGCGAGCGGTACGCCGACACGCTGGAGATCGTGATGCGGGTCTACTTCGAAAAGCCGCGCACTACCGTCGGCTGGAAGGGACTGATCAACGATCCGTACCTCGACGAAAGCTACCGCATCGACGAGGGGCTGCGCATCGCGCGCCAGCTGCTGATCGAGATCAACCGCCAGGGCCTGCCGGCCGGCTCTGAGTTCCTGGACGTGATCAGCCCCCAGTACATCGGCGACCTGATCGCCTGGGGCGCCATCGGCGCGCGCACCACCGAAAGCCAGGTGCACCGCGAACTGGCCTCGGGCCTGTCGGCGCCCATCGGTTTCAAGAACGGCACCGATGGCAACATCAAGATCGCCACCGACGCCATCCAGGCGGCTGCGCGCGGCCACCACTTTCTGTCGGTGCACAAGAACGGCCAGGTGGCCATCGTGCAGACCCATGGGAACAAAGACTGTCACGTCATCCTGCGCGGGGGCAAGGCCCCCAATTACGACGCCGGCAGCGTGGCGGCGGCGGTCAAAGAGCTCGAAGCGGCTAAGCTCACGCCGCGCCTGATGGTCGATTGCAGCCATGCCAACAGCAGCAAGCAGCATGAGAAGCAGCTCGATGTGGCGCGCGACATCGGGGCACAGATTGCGGGCGGATCGACCAGCGTCTTCGGGGTCATGATCGAGAGCCACATCGAGGCTGGCGCCCAGAAATTCACGCCGGGCAAGGATGCCGTGGACGGGCTGGTGTACGGCCAGAGCATCACCGATGCCTGCCTGGGCTGGGGCGATTCGCTGCAGGCGCTCGAAGAGCTGGCGCAGGCGGTTCGCCGCCGCCGGGGCTGATCGGCCCCTTTTTAAGGCCCCTGTTCGTGCAATGTGTCTCGCACCCGGAGGCCGAACCCGTTGAGACGGGCCGGGAGCACCGCTATGCTGGGGTGCCACAAGCCACGTGATCGCGACAGGGGCATGGTGCCTTGCGAGGCGGGCGAAGAGGAGTCGGTGTGGAGCAGCCGGTATTGCGTCTGGGGTTGTTGGGGTTTGACCCCGCGGCACAGGCACGGCTGACGGCATGGGTGGCGCAGGTGCAGCCAGGCTGGCCGGCCTGGCTGTGTGGCGATCCGCACAGGGCAGACGCCTGGATGATCCGGGGAGGTGCCGTGGCGGTGCACGGGCGGGACGGTGTCGTCATCCACCACCCGTTCGGCAGCGGCGAGCGGTGGTTGCTCAACCGGGCCGAGGTGGATCGGCCGCTGGCCTTTGCCTGCCCGCTGCCGGTGGGCTTTGCCTCCGCCGAGTTCTTCGAGGCCGATGACGAAGCCGCCGTGCGTCAGCGTCTGCAGCGGTTCGAAGCCTGGTTGCGTCCGCTGCGCAGCCAGTTTGCGCTGGGGGGCGAAGTGGTGCGCCGCATGGGCGCCCACAAAGGGGCGGTGGTGCATCTGCTGCATGAGGAGCGCCTGCTGGCCGTGATCGATTTCCGGCGCTGGCAAGCGGGCCTGCTGGTGCCGGCACGTCCGGTGGACTTGGCCATGGCGCAGTGGGTTCGCCAGGCGCCGGGCAGTCCGGTCGAGATTCCGCCGGCCTTCATCCGGTTGCCGCTACAGCGGGTCATGTGGACCTATGCCGTGCGCACGCGGCTCGATATCCTGCCGCCGCGTTACCGGGACCGGCGGATCTACCTGCGCCGTGTGCCCCTCATGCCGGTGCGCTGGTTCGATGAACTGCATCTGGCACTGATGCGCGCCCTGCTGGCGGCGCCAGACACCCTGGATGCCTTGCGCCAGCGGGTGGACGCGCCCTTGTCGTCGGTAGCGCACCATCTGGCCGCGCTCTATTACGCCGGTGCGCTGACCACCGACAGCGACAGCGCCCGGCGGGCCGAGTTGCAGGCCCGGGAGGCCGTGGCGCAACTGACTTCAGGTGCCGAGGGCGCGCTGGCGGCGCCCTCGGCGCGGTCAGCGCCTGCCGGGTCGACCCTGCCACTTTACGATGCCGTGCATTCGCCGCTGCGCCGGCCCCTGGATCCGCCGCCGGCTTGAGCCGCTCCCTGATGGGGGTTCTGTCATGGAGCGGCTGGGGGCGGGGATGTCCCATCCGGAGGAACCCTCAAATAGTCGTGCCAGCGGCAGTCGGCGCGCGCCGCGCGGCCGACAATGGGGGCCGTTCGTTTTGACCACCAAGGATCCCGTCATGCGCAGCCAACTCACCGTGAAATGGAGCGATACCGCCGTCTACCCGTTCGACCTGGAAGAGCAGCAGCCCCTGCCGCATGACCAGGCGCGCGCTTGGCTGGACGAGCAGTTCACCTTTTTCGGGTGTGAACCGATCCGGCTGACGGGCAAGGTGCTCACGGCCGACAAGGTGCTGAGTGTGGCGCAGGCCGCCGGGGAAGCCCGTTTTCGCGACCCTGCGCACCGGGCCTGGGCCATGGCCTTTGCGCGGGCGGCCAGTGCCGCGTTGGCCAAACCCGTGGTGACCGTGGACCTGCCGGCGCTGACCGTCGGCTACTGAGGTTCGGCCCGCGGCAGGTCTCAGGCGCGAGCGAGCGCGTTCAGCAGGCGCTGGTGGATGCCGCCAAACCCCCCGTTGCTCATGCAAACGATGTGGTCGCCGGGGCGTGCCGCAGCGCGGATCTGGGTGATCAGGGTGTCGACGTCGGGCGCCACCTGGGCCCTGGCGCCCATGGGCGCCAGGGCTTCCTCGGCGTTCCAGTCGAGCCCGCCCGTGTGGCAGAAGGCCAGGTCGGCCGGCTCCAGGCTCCAGGGCAGTTGGGCCTTCATCGTGCCCAGCTTCATGGTGTTGCTGCGTGGCTCGAACACGGCGAGGATGCGCCCTGCGTCGCCGTCGGTGCCCAGCTTGCGACGCAGCCCGTCGAGCGTGGTGCGGATGGCGGTGGGGTGGTGGGCGAAGTCGTCGTAGACCGTGAGGGGGGGCTGGCCGTCCCGCGCCACGGTGCCACGGACTTCCATGCGGCGACGCACATTCTGGAAACTGCCCAGCGCCCGAGCCGCATCGGCCGGTGCCACGCCCACGTGTTCGGCCGCGGCGATGGCCGCCAGCGCATTGAGCTGGTTGTGCTGACCGGTCAGTGACCATTCGACGCGCGCCACCGGTTCGCCGCGCCGGTGCACATCGAAGGCGTGAGGCTCGCCGTGGGCCGTGAAGTCGCTGACCGCTGCGCCGAAGCTGCGCACCTCGCTCCAGCAGCCTTGGTGCAGCACGCGGTCCAGGCTCTCTTCGAGGCCGTTGGTCACCACGCGGCCGGTGCCGGGCACGGTGCGCACCAGGTGGTGGAACTGGCGCTCGATCGCGGCCAGATCCGGAAAGATGTCCGCGTGGTCGAACTCCAGGTTGTTCAGGATGGCCGTGCGCGGCCGGTAGTGCACGAACTTGCTGCGCTTGTCAAAGAACGCGGTGTCGTACTCATCGGCCTCAATGACGAACGTGGGCCCCCACGCTGCGCCACTTTGGGGCGATCCGGTGGCGAAACGGCTTTCGCTGGTCGAGGTCTGTCCACCCAGGCGCGCCGAAACGCCGAAATTCATCGGGACGCCCCCGACCAGAAAGCCCGGATGCAGGCCATTGGCTTCCAGCACCCAGGCCAGCATCGACGTGGTGGTGGTCTTGCCGTGCGTGCCGGCCACGGCCAACACATGGCGGCCTTGCAGCACGTGTTCGGCCAGCCATTGGGGGCCGCTGGTATAGGGCACACCGGCGTCGAGGATGGCCTCCATCAGCGGGAATTTGGGCGAACCATCTGGCAGGCGCGCCCGGCTGACCACGTTGCCGATGACGAACACGTCGGGGGCCAAGGCCAATTGATCGGCGTCGAACCCCTCGATGAGATCGATGCCCAGCGCCCGCAACTGGTCGCTCATGGGGGGGTAGACCCCGGCGTCGCAGCCAGTGACGCGGTGGCCGGCCTCGCGGGCCAGGGCGGCAAGGCCTCCCATGAAGGTGCCGCAGATGCCCAATATATGAATATGCATGGCCCCGGATTCTAGGGGCGACCCCAGGCGCTGGCGGGTCTGTCCGGGGTTTCTGGCGGGTGCGTGCCCGAGCCGGCACAATGGCGGGATGGTTGCTCTTCATTCGCCGGCCGACGGCCTGGCTGAAATCGCTGCAGTGGCAGCCCGCCTGGTGGTGGAAGACGGTCTGGAATACGCTGCGGCCAAGCGCCAGGCTGGCCGTCAGCTGGGGGTTTCGCCACGCGGGCCCTGGCCCGACAACGCGCAACTGGATGCCGCGGTGCGTGAGCACATTGCGGTGTTCTGCGCCGATACGCAGCCGGTGCAGTTGCAGGCGCTGCGCGAACTGGCGCTGCACTGGATGGACCGGCTGGCTGAGTTTCAGCCCCATGTGGGCGGGGCCGTCTGGCACGGCACCGCCACACAACACAGTGACATCTATCTCCAACTGTTCTGTGACGATCCGAAATCGCTCGAGTGGCGCCTGATGGATCTGCGAATCGATTACCAGCCTGGTTCGGTGACGGGCTGGAAAGGTGAGCTGGTGGACGTACTGACGGTGCGCGTCCGCAGTCAGGAGCTGGGCCCTGTGCTCATTCATCTCATGGCCCATGACCGCGATGATGTGCGCGGCGCGCTCAAGCCCGATACCCAGGGGCGCAAGCCCCGTGGCGACGCCAGGGCCCTGCGTGCGCTGATGGCGCCGCCGGGAGAGTCCGCATGACGCCGCGTCGGCGCGCCCTCGCTGGCTGGATCGCGGTGGGCGGGGCCGCAGCGGCGGCCGGTGCCGGTGTGGCCTGGTGGCGCTACCGCCCCGGGCCGGTGTTTTCCGAGGCTGAAGCCGCGTTCTGGGCGCTGCAACTGGACGACCCGCAGGGCGCGCCGGTGGCGATGTCGATGTTCCAGGGGCGCCCCTTGCTGGTCAACTTCTGGGCCACCTGGTGCCCACCCTGTGTCGAAGAGTTGCCCTTGCTGAACCGCTTCCACGAGGCCCGGTCGGGGCAGGGCTGGCAGGTGGTGGGCGTGGCGGTGGATCAACCCAGCGCCGTGCGCCAGTTCGTGCAGAAGTTGCCGCTGCGTTTTCCTGTCGCCATGGCTGGCCTGGGGGGCACCGAGCTCAGCCGGCGCCTGGGCAACCCGTCAGGCGGGCTGCCCTACACAGTGGTGTTCGGGGCCGAAGGGCGGGTTCTGCATCGAAAAATCGGCAAAGTGTCCGAGGCGGACCTGGATCAATGGGCCCAATTGGGGTGATGGTTTGCATGCGGCTACCGTTTGTCTATCACCTGCCAAAATCGGCCAAATCGCGGTAAATTCGGCACCCCCTTGCGCGACAAAATCTGTTGCGCCGGAGAGCGCACACCGCACCCCTTGGCGTTCGTGTACACTGCGGCACCCCGTCAAATGCCACTCTTTGTTTCATTTTGCTGAAAGATGCATGAAGATGAGTTGGTTTAAGGGAATTTCGTTGGAGAAATCATGGATCTGAGAAAACTCAAGACACTGATCGACCTGGTGTCCGAGTCGAACGTGTCGGAATTGGAAATCACCGAGGCGGAAGGCAAGGTGCGCATCGTCAAAGGCATGCCCGGAGGCCTGGCCGCGCCGGTGACGTACGCGATGGCTCCCGCCGCTGCGCCGGTGGCCCCGGTGCCCGCTCCGGCGGTCGAGGTGGCGGCCGTGGCGCCGGCAGCGGCCAGCGTGCCGGCTGGGCACATCGTCAAGTCGCCCATGGTGGGCACGTTCTACCGCGCATCCAGCCCCGGTGCTAAGCCGTTTGCCGAGGTGGGTGCCACGGTGAAGGAAGGCGAGACGATCTGCATCGTCGAGGCCATGAAAATCCTCAACGAAATCGAGGCCGACAAGTCCGGCACGATCACCCAGGTGCTGGTCGAAAACGGCCAGGCGGTGGAATACGGCCAGCCCCTGTTCGTCATCGAATAAGGCTTTGCTGAGCCCATGTTCAAGAAAATCCTGATCGCCAATCGAGGCGAAATCGCCCTGCGTATCCAGCGCGCCTGCCGCGAACTGGGCGTCAAGGCGGTGATGGTCTATTCGGAGGCCGACCGCGACGCCAAATACGTGCGTCTGGCGGATGAGGCGGTCTGCATCGGCCCGGCGCAGTCGGCCCAGAGCTACCTCAACATGCCGGCCATTATCTCGGCGGCCGAAGTGACGGACGCCGAGGCCATTCACCCGGGTTATGGCTTCCTGTCGGAAAACGCCGACTTTGCCGAGCGCGTGGAAAAGAGCGGTTTCACCTTCATCGGTCCCACGCCCGACTCCATCCGCCTGATGGGCGACAAGGTGTCGGCCAAGCAGGCCATGATCAAGGCCGGTGTGCCCTGCGTGCCCGGCTCCGACGGTGCCCTGCCGGACGATCCGGCCCAGATCAAGCGCATCGCCAAGTCGGTGGGTTACCCGGTGATCATCAAGGCGGCCGGCGGCGGTGGCGGACGCGGCATGCGTGTGGTTCACACGGAAGCGGCGCTGATCCATGCTGTGCAGACCACGAAGGCCGAAGCGGGGGCTGCGTTCGGCAACCCCGAGGTCTACATGGAGAAGTTTCTCCAGAACCCGCGCCACATCGAGATCCAGATCCTGGCCGATACGCACCGCAACGCGGTCTATCTGGGCGAGCGCGACTGCTCCATGCAGCGGCGCCACCAGAAAGTGATCGAAGAAGCGCCGGCGCCGGGCATTGCCCGCCGTCTGATCGAGAAGATCGGCGACCGTTGCGCCGCGGCCTGCAAGAAGATCGGCTATCGCGGCGCCGGCACTTTCGAGTTCCTCTACGAAAACGGTGAGTTCTACTTCATCGAGATGAACACGCGCGTGCAGGTCGAGCACCCGGTCACCGAGCTGATCACGGGCATTGACATCGTGCGCACGCAGATCGCGGTGGCGGCCGGTGAGAAACTGCCGTTCACCCAGCGGCAGATCCAGTTGCGTGGTCATGCCATCGAGTGCCGGGTCAACGCCGAGGATCCGTACAAGTTCGTGCCGTCGCCTGGTCGCATCACCACCTGGCACGCACCGGGTGGCCCCGGGGTGCGCGTGGACTCGCACGTCTACACCAACTATTTCGTGCCACCGAACTACGACTCGATGATCGGCAAGATCATCGTGCACGGGGACACCCGCGAGCAGGCGCTGGCGCGCATGCGCACGGCGCTGGCCGAGACGGTGGTCGAAGGCATCAAGACCAATATCCCCCTGCATCGCGAGCTGATGGTCGATGCCAGCTTCTCCGCCGGGGGAACCAACATCCACTACCTGGAGCACTGGCTCTCGCAGCACGAGCGCTGATGATCCCGACGCCCCGCCCGCGGGGCGTTTCTCTTTTGGTGTCTGGCCATGTCATCCTTGTTTGAATTGGTGCTTCTGGCACCGGAATCCGCGATCGAGAATCTGGGCGAGGCGCTGGACGCGCTGGACGCGCTGAGCGTGTCGGTCGAGGACGCCGACGCGCTCACTCCGGCCGAGCAGGCGCTGTTCGGTGAACCCGGCATGCCGCCGCCGAAAGAGGGTTGGCAGCGTTCCCGCGTGCAGGCGCTGTTCGCCACGGAGGCCGCGGCCCGCGATGCGGCGCAACTGCTGCAAGCACAGGATTTTTTTGACGGCTGCGAGGTGCTGGGCGTGCAGCCTGTGGCCGAGCAGGACTGGGTGCGGCTGACGCAGTCGCAGTTCGACCCGGTGGAGATCACCCCGTCGTTCTGGATCGTGCCGAGCTGGCACGAGCCGCCGGCTGCCGCGCAGCAGGTCATCCGCCTGGACCCGGGACTGGCCTTCGGGACCGGTACCCATCCGACCACGCGCATGTGCCTGCGCTGGATCGCCGCGCAAGGACACGACCAGCCACGCGTGCTGGACTACGGCTGTGGCTCGGGCATTCTGGCCATCGGTGCGGCCAAATTCGGTGCGCGGCATCTGGACGCCGTGGACATCGACCCGGCAGCGGTGGAAGCCACGCGCCTGAATGCGTCGGCCAACCATGTACAGCTGACCGCCGGGTTGCCCGATGCTGCCCAGGGGGTCTACGACCTGGTGCTGGCCAACATTCTGGCGACGCCGCTGAAAGTGCTGGCACCCTTGCTGTGCGCCCACGTGCGCGAGGGCGGGTACCTGGTGCTCGCGGGCATCCTGTCGCGCCAGGCCGATGAACTGCGCGCGGCGTACGCGCCCTGGGTGTCCCTGTCCGTCAGCGACGAAGAAGAGGGCTGGATCCTGATGACGGCACGCAAGGCCTGAGGGCCGCGTGGCACGTCGGTCGGGATAGCCCTGCTGCAATAATCGCTGCATGGGGTTCATCACGCGTTGCCCGGCCTGCGGCACGGCCTTCAAGGTCGTCCCGGACCAGTTGAAAATTTCCGACGGCTGGGTGCGTTGCGGGCACTGTGCGGACGTGTTCGACGCCACGCTGTACTTGGACATGCTCGAACCCGTGGCCAGGCAGGAGTCCACGCCTGTCCCCCTGGTGGCTGATCCACCGCCCCCTCGGGAAGACGATGCGGATTGGCTGGTGATGCCCCCACCCGAGCCGTCGCCGCCGGCCGTCCCCCTTGCCGAGCAGCCTGCTGCGGCGCACGGCATCGATGTGCTGCTGGATCACGAACCGGAGCCATTGGCCGTGCCACCCGGGGCATCGTGGTCGTCGGGCCCGGTCGCCGAGCGGTCCGCCGCCGACAGCCTGCTTCCCGGTGCAGACGATTTTCACGCAGAGCTGGCGGCCTTTGCCGCCGCCGCGCGTCCCGAGCCCGAGACCGGCTCTGCCCAGAACGCTGCCGAACCTTTTGTGGTGCCGCAGAAGGCGGTGATGGTCGCCGCCGTGCGCCCGCCCGGCATCCCTTCTGTGCCGGAGACGCCGCCCGCGTCGGCGGTGACGTCCGTGACCCGGCCACCGTCGGCGTCGGAAGGTGAACGGCACGCACCCGTGGCCGCCGAGCCGGGTTTTGTGCGCCAGGCCCGCAAGCAGGCTTTCTGGCGCCTGCCCGTGGTCCGTTCGGGGCTGCTCGTTGGGGCGCTCTTGCTCGGCATGGCCCTGTTGACCCAGGTAGCGGTGCACGAGCGGGACCGCTGGGCTGCGGCCTATCCAGGTCTTCGGCCGTGGTTGGAAACCCTGTGCAAACCTTGGCAATGCGCGATCCAGCCTCTGCAACACCTGGACGCGGTGGTCATCGAAAGCTCCAGCCTCGTGCGCCGCGTGGGTGATATGTACGGGTTCGAGCTGGTGCTGAAGAACAACGCGTCGGCCGCGGTGGCCATGCCGGCGCTGGAGCTGAGTCTGACCGATCTGCGCGACCAGGTGCTGGCACGCCGGGTGTTTTTGCCGGCCGAGCTGCCGGGGCGCCCCGAGAGCCTGGCGCCGGGCGAGCGCCTGCCGGTCACGCTCAGCCTGAAGCTCGCCCAGGAACCCACGACCGCCATGACCGGTTATCGGGCCCTGGTTTTTTACCCCTGACTGTCTGATCACGACCCATGTCCATCCTCATCTGCGGCTCGCTGGCTTTCGACACCATCATGACGTTCGAAGGTCGCTTCGCCGAACAGATCCTGCCGGATCAACTGCATATCCTCAACGTGTCCTTCCTGGTGCCGGGCATGCGCCGAGAGTTCGGTGGTTGCGCCGGCAACATCGCCTACGGTCTGCGGCAACTGGGTTCGCCGGCCATGCCGCTGGCGATGCTGGGCAACGACGGGCAGGACTATGTGCAGCGCCTGGTGTCGCTGGGTGTCGACACCCGGGCGGTGGGGGTGAGCGAGCAGGCCTATACCGCGCAGGCGATGATCATGACCGACCGCGACAACAACCAGATCACGGCCTTCCACCCCGGCGCCATGTCGCTGGCCCACCAGACGGCAGTCCCTCTCGATGCCGGGGTCAAGCTGGCCATCATTGCACCCGATGGGCGTGACGCGATGATCGACCATGCCCGGCAGTTGGCCGCAGCCGGTGTGCCCTTCATCTTTGATCCGGGACAGGGGCTGCCGATGTTCAACGGTGACGAGTTGCGCCAGTTCGTCCAGCAGGCACGCTGGGTGGCGGTCAACGACTACGAAGCGCGCATGCTCAGTGACCGCACGGGGCTGTCGCTGGAGGCCTTGGCGGCCGAAGTGGACGGTTTGTTGGTCACCTTGGGTGAGCAGGGCTGCGATGTCTATGCCGATGGGCAGGTGACCCGCGTGCCGGGTGTGTCGGCCGACGCGGTGGTTGACCCGACCGGATGTGGGGATGCATTCCGGGCCGCGCTGCTGCACGGCTTGTTGCAAGGGTGGTCTTTGGTGCGCTGTGCCGAGCTGGGCAATCGCCTGGGTGCTCTGAAGATCGCCAGCCGCGGTGGGCAGAACTACCGGTTGTCTTCCGCGTAAAGACAGGTCCAAAGGCGGTGAGGTCGCGATGGCCTGCACCCAGAAAAAAAGCCCGGCTTGCGCCGGGCTTTCAGGTTCAAACCTGTTGAATCAGGGCTTGCTGGACGTCGGGAACGGCCAGGCAGCCTGGGGATTCAGCTTGGTTTGAGCTGCAGGGGCCGCTGGGGCAGCCGGCTTTTTAGCCGGCGCGGCTTTTTTTGCGGGGGCAGCCTTCTTGGCCGGAGCGGCCTTCTTCGCCGGAGCAGCGGCCTTCTTCGCCGGAGCAGCAGCCTTCTTCGCCGGGGCAGCGGCCTTCTTCGCCGGAGCAGCGGCCTTCTTCGCCGGAGCAGCAGCCTTCTTCGCCGGAGCAGCAGCCTTCTTCGCCGGAGCAGCAGCCTTCTTCGCCGGAGCAGCAGCCTTCTTCGCCGGAGCAGCGGCCTTCTTCGCCGGAGCGGCCTTCTTCGCCGGAGCAGCGGCCTTCTTGGCCGGAGCGGCCTTCTTGGCCGGAGCGGCCTTCTTGGCCGGAGCGGCCTTCTTGGCCGGAGCGGCCTTCTTGGCCGGAGCGGCCTTCTTGGCCGGGGCGGCCTTCTTGGCCGGAGCGGCCTTCTTGGCCGGGGCGGCCTTCTTGGCCGGGGCGGCCTTCTTGGCCGGGGCGGCCTTCTTGGCCGGGGCGGCCTTCTTCGCAGTTGCCATTGTTTTCTCCTTGATCAAGTTGCAAAGAGCACTTCGCGCGAAAACATTTCGCGGAAGCGATTCAAGGCCTTGCCGCCAGGCGGGTGCACCCACGGATGGCGGCAGGGCGTTGAATCTGGTGACGAAACCGCCCAGCCGGTCAGCAGACGCGGGTGGGAAGGTTTCGGTGAACGGGTGTTCATGAAAGCAGCGGAAGAGGCGTCAATCCCAGGACAGGGCACCACCGGACTGGTATTCGATGACACGGGTCTCGAAGAAATTGCGCTCCTTTTTGAGATCGATCATCTCGCTCATCCAGGGGAACGGGTTTTCTTCGTTGGGGAACAGGGGGTCGAGGCCGATCTGCGTGGCGCGCCGGTTGGCGATGTAGCGCAGATAGCCTTTGAACATGGAGGCGTTGAGACCCAGCACGCCGCGCGGCATGGTGTCTTCAGCGTAGCGGTACTCGAGGTCCACCGCCTTGAGGAAAAGCTCCTTGATCTCGGCCTTGAACTGCGGGGTCCACAGCATCGGGTTTTCGAGCTTGATGGCGTTGATGAGGTCGATGCCGAAATTGCAGTGCATCGACTCGTCGCGCAGGATGTACTGGTACTGCTCGGCGGCACCGGTCATCTTGTTCTGCCGGCCCAGCGCCAGGATCTGCGTGAAGCCGACGTAGAAGAACAGGCCTTCCATCAGGCAGGCGAACACGATCAGGCTCTTGAGCAAGGTCTGGTCGGTTTCGGGGGTGCCGGTGTGGAAGTTCGGGTCCATGATCGCGTCGATGAACGGGATCAGGAACTCGTCCTTGTCGCGGATGCTGGAGACCTCGTGATAGGCGTTGAAGATTTCACCTTCGTCCAGTCCCAGCGATTCCACGATGTACTGGTAGGCGTGGGTGTGGATGGCCTCTTCGAAGGCCTGGCGCAGCAGGAACTGGCGGCATTCGGGCGCCGTGATGTGGCGGTAGGTGCCGAGCACGATGTTGTTGGCGGCCAGCGAATCGGCGGTGACAAAGAACCCGAGGTTGCGCTTGATGATGCGGCGCTCGTCTTCGCTCAGGCCGTTGGGGTCTTTCCAGAGCGCGATGTCGCGGCTCATGTTCACTTCCTGCGGCATCCAGTGGTTGGCGCAGGTGGCGAGGTATTTTTCCCAGGCCCATTTGTACTTGAACGGCACCAGTTGGTTGACGTCGGTCTGGGCGTTGATGATGCGCTTGTCGGCCACGTTGACGCGGCGCTGCTCGCTGTGACCGTCGGCACGGGCAGACGGTGCAACTGGCGCACGGGCCGATGACAGGGAGGAAGCGGAGGGCACGGCCGGCGTTTGAGAAGCCGGGTTCAAGGGTGCGGGCTTGGCGGTGGGTGTGACGTGATCGTCCCAGGTCAGCATAGGTCCATCCAATTCAGCGGATTATCGAAGGGTCTCGAAGCCACGGCAACTAAATCCAAGGCATTGCATTCGTGGCGCGAGCGGGGTGTTGCTGTGTCGCATCGATTGCGCGATGGAATCGGCGGATCGTGAACACCCCGTTGCATGGCGTTGGGGCTTATTGGCAGGCCTCGCAGCCCGGGTCGTCGATGGCGCAGAACTTGATGTCGGTGGCCGGTTCGATGGCAGCCTCGACCGCCGCGATCACCGGTGCCGCTGCCGCGACTTCGGCCGAGTGGGCCGAGACCGCGTTGAGCTGGCCCGCGCGGCCCGTGGACTTTTCGGCCTGCGTGGCCGAGGTGGTGCGCAGGTAGTAGGTGGTCTTGAGGCCGCGCAGCCAGGCGAGCTTGTAGGTCTCATCGAGCTTCTTGCCCGAGGCGCCGGCCATGTAGATGTTCAGGCTCTGCGCCTGATCGATCCACTTCTGCCGCCGCGCTGCGGCTTCGACGAGCCAGGTCGGCTCGACTTCGAAGGCGGTGGCGTACAGGGCCTTGATGTCTTGCGGCACGCGGTCGATGGCGCGCAGCGAGCCGTCGAAGTGCTTGAGGTCCATCACCATCACGTCGTCCCACAGACCCAGGCGTTTCAGGTCCTTGACCAGGTAGCCATTGATGACCGTGAACTCGCCCGAGAGGTTGGACTTGACCGACAGGTTGCCGAAGCAAGGCTCGATCGAGGCGTCCACGCCGATGATGTTGGAGATCGTGGCGGTCGGGGCGATGGCGACGCAGTTGGAGTTGCGCATGCCGTCGCGCGCGATCTTCTGGCGCAGCGCGTCCCAGTCCAGGGTGGCGGCGCGGTTGGTATCGACATAGCCGCCGCGCTGCTGGGCCAGCAGGTCCAGCGAATCGAGCGGCAGCACGCCGCGGTCCCACAGCGAGCCCTTGAAGCTCGAATAGCGGCCGCGTTCGCTGGCCAGTTCGGTCGAGGCCCAGTAGGCGTAGTAGCAGATGGCTTCCATCGAACGGTCGGCAAATTCCACCGCGGCGTCGGAGGCGTAGGGAATGCGCAGCTCGTACAGGGCGTCCTGGAAGCCCATCAGGCCCAGGCCCACCGGGCGGTGGCGCAGGTTGGAGTCGCGGGCTTTCTTGACCGCGTAGTAGTTGATGTCGATCACGTTGTCGAGCATGCGCATGGCCGTGTTGATGGTCTTGCGCAGCTTGGCGTGGTCGAGGTCCTTGCCGTTGGGGCCATCGACCAGGTGGCGAAGCAGGTTCACCGAGCCCAGGTTGCACACGGCGGTTTCGGTGTCGCTGGTGTTGAGCGTGATCTCGGTGCAGAGGTTGGACGAATGCACCACGCCGGCGTGCTGCTGGGGCGAACGCACGTTGCAGGCGTCCTTGAAGGTGATCCAGGGGTGGCCGGTCTCGAACAGCATCGAGAGCATCTTGCGCCACAGGTCGGTCGCGGGGATCTTCTTGTAGGGCTTGATCTCGCCGCGCGCGGCCTTCTCTTCGTAGGCCAGGTAGGCCTGCTCGAAGTCGGCGCCGAATTTGTCATGCAGGTCGGGCACGTTGCTGGGCGAGAACAGGCTCCAGTCGCCTTTCTCCATCACGCGCTTCATGAACAGGTCGGGAATCCAGTTCGCGGTGTTCATGTCGTGGGTGCGGCGGCGGTCATCACCGGTGTTCTTGCGCAGCTCCAGAAATTCTTCGATGTCCAGGTGCCAGGTTTCCAGGTAGGTGCAGACGGCGCCCTTGCGCTTGCCGCCCTGGTTCACGGCGACGGCTGTGTCGTTCACCACCTTGAGGAAGGGCACCACGCCCTGCGATTCGCCGTTGGTGCCCTTGATGTGGCTGCCCAACGCGCGCACGCGCGTCCAGTCGTTGCCCAGGCCGCCGGCAAATTTGGACAGCAGCGCGTTTTCCTTGATGGCTTCGTAGATGCCGTCCAGGTCGTCGGGCACGGTGGTCAGGTAGCAGCTCGACAGTTGCGAACGGCGCGTGCCGCTGTTGAACAGCGTGGGCGTGGACGACATGAAGTCGAACGAGGACAGCACCTCGTAGAACTCGATGGCGCGGGCTTCGCGGTCGATCTCGTTGAGCGACAGGCCCATGGCCACGCGCATGAAGAAGATCTGCGGCAGCTCGATGCGGGTCTTTCTGACGTGCAGGAAGTAGCGGTCGTACAGGGTCTGCAGACCCAGGTAGTCGAACTGCAGGTCGCGTTCCGGCTTGAGGGCTGCCGCCAGGCGCGGCAGGTCGAACTGCAGCAGCTTGTCGTCGAGCAGTTCGGCCTCAACGCCCTTCTTGATGGCCTGCGGGAAAAAGTCGGCGTAGCGGGTCGCCAGTTCGGTGCCGGGCACGTCCTCGCCCAGCACTTCCTTGGTGATGGTGTGCAGCAGCAGGCGGGCCGTGGCGTAGGTGTAGTCAGGGTCTTTTTCGATCAGCGTGCGCGCGGCCAGGATGGCGGCCTTGTAGACCTCTTCCATCGGCACGCCGTCGTACAGGTTGCGCTTGGTTTCGGCCACGATGGGGGCGGCCTGGACG
Source organism: Hydrogenophaga sp. NFH-34 (assembly GCF_021401345.1). GTDB lineage: Bacteria > Pseudomonadota > Gammaproteobacteria > Burkholderiales > Burkholderiaceae_C > Hydrogenophaga > Hydrogenophaga electricum. Next base: position 83,298 of record NZ_JACBGE010000014.1, on the reverse strand, counting down.
TCGGCGCCCAGGTTGGCGCAGGCGGCCTCGATCAGCGCGTTCAGGCGCGGCAGGTCCAGGGGCACGCGCTGACCGTGGTCGATCACATGCAACAGGCTTTCGGCGGGCTGGGTGGCCTCGCCCTGGCGGGCGCGCTCCTGGGTGCGGCGTTCGCGGTAGAGCACGTAGGCGCGCGCCACTTCGTGGTGGCCGCCACGCATCAGGCCCAGTTCCACATGGTCCTGCACGTCCTCGATGTGGAAGGTGCCGCCGCCCGGGCGCGAACGCATCAGCGCACGGACCACGTTCTGGGTGAGGGCGTCGACGGTTTCGCGCACGCTGGCGGACGCCGCACCCTGGGTGCCGTGCACGGCCAGGAAGGCCTTCATCATCGCCACCGCGATCTTGCCGGGCTCGAAATGCACCACCGCACCATTGCGTCGAATGATCTGGTAGTGGGCATAGGGCGACGCCGTGCCCTGAAGCGTTTCGGCGCCAGGCCCTGCCGCCAGGAACGTGGGCGCGACGGACGACGGTGCGGTGGAGGGTGTGGTTTGCATGGTTCCTCTTGTGTTGGTGTTGTCGGGGGCCGGTCCTGGCTGGCAATGGCCGTTTCCGGTGGTCGCTGCGGGCATCGCCGTGAGGCGGTGGCGGACCAAGGTGTTTGAGCAGGGCACACTATATCTGGTGTGTATGCGTGGTTCAAGCCACTACCGGTAGTGTGTGGGGAAATTTCTTTGATCGGTGAGCCGGGCGTCATTGAGACGGGCAAAGGCCCGCGCCGGTGCTTGCTGGAGAGACTGGCCGTGGCGCAGGCGCCGTGCTCCGGGCGCTGTGGCCAGGGATACCTTGCGACGCGTGCGATGCAGGACGATTTGCCCCGGAATGCCGCACCAATGCTGGGTGGTGGTGCCTTCGACGAGGCTCAGCGGGCGCTGGCGGGAAAACGGTGCAGCGGCCAGCGCAGCGACCGTCGCAGCCGGGGCCAGTCGAAGCCCGGTCCGGGGTCCAGCTTGCGGCCGGGAGCGATGTGCTCGTGGCCGGCGACGTGGTCGATGGGGTAGTGCGTCTTGAGGGCGCGGCACAGCCGCACCAGCGCCTGGTACTGCGCCGGTTCGAACCGCTCGCCTTCGAGGCCTTCCAGTTCGACGCCGATGGAGTCGTCGTTGCACTGGCTGCGGCCACGCCAGTGCGACGCGCCAGCGTGCCAGGCGCGGTCGTCCGCGCTGACGAACTGGATCAATTCACCCGTGCGGCGAATGAAAAAGTGCGCCGAAACCTCCAGGCCGCGAATGGTCGCAAAGTAGGGGTGTGCGTCCCAGTCGAGGGTGTTGGTGAAGAGCTGTTCGACTTCGGGCCCGCCATAGATGCCGGGAGGCAGGCTGATGGAGTGCACCACGATGAGATCGATGACCGCGCCCGCCGGTCGCGGCCCGAAGTTGGGAGAGGGGCAGGCACGCGCCTCGGCCAGCCAGCCCTGCTGCCAGTGCGCGCCCCCGCGGCGGGCTGTGGCGGGGTCAGTCGCGGAAGGCATCGGCGCCGTCCGAGGGCAGGGCAATGCCCAGCCGCTGGATGCGGTAGCGGATCTGGCGCAGGTTCAACCCGAGCCGTGCCGCCGCCGCCGTGCGGTTGTAGTCGGTTTCCCTGAGGGCCTTGACCAGCATCTGGCGCTCCTGGTCGTCCAGGTAGGCCTGCAGGTCTGCCGGCAGCGCCGCGCTGGGTTCGGGCAAGGCAGCGTCCGGCGGCGGTGTTTCCTGCGGCGGGGCTGGGTGCGTCGCTGGCGGTTCGGGTGGCAGCGGATCGGGCACGGTGTCCGGGCTGTCATCGCCGAAATCCTCGGGCGCCAGCGTCTGTCCGTCGCACAGGGCCAGGGCGCGCTGCAGGAGGTTTTCCAGTTCGCGCACATTGCCCGGCAGTTCGCGCGACTGCAGCCAGGCCATCGCCTGGGCCGAGATCGCCGGGGCGGGCTGGCCGTATTCGTCGCAGACACGCCGCAGCAGCGCGTGCACCAGGAGCGGCAGATCGTCGCGCCGCTCCCGCAGGGACGGCAGGCGCAACTCGATCACGTTGAGCCGGTAAAACAGATCTTGTCGGAAGCCGTCCTGCCGCACCATGGTGGCCAGGTCGCGGTGGGTGGCACTGACCAGGCGCACGTCCACCGCTTCTTCTTGCACGCCACCCAGGGGGCGGACCCGCCGCTCCTGGATCACGCGCAGCAGCTTGGCTTGCATGGCCAGTGGCAGGTCGCCGATTTCGTCCAGGAACAGGGTGCCGCCGCGCGCGGCCTGGAAGTAGCCCTCGCGGTCGGCGCTGGCCCCGGTGTAGGCGCCTTTGCGGGCGCCGAAGAACTCCGCCTCGATCAGGTTTTCGGGGATGGCGCCGCAGTTGACGGCGACGAAGGGACCGCTGGCGCGGTGGCTGCATTCGTGCACCGCGCGCGCCACGAGTTCCTTGCCGGTGCCCGACTCGCCCAGGATCAGCACCGGCGCCATGCTGGTGGCGACCTTTTCGATGCGGGCACGGATCTGGGCCATGGCTTGTGAGGTGCCGACCAGGCGGGCCAGGGCCTGTTCTCCCGCGCTGGCGGGCGCGGTGGCTTCGGTGGCGTGGCCGGCGCCACGTTGGCTCTGCAGGGCCGCCACCACGGCCGTGCGGAACTGTTTGAGGTCCACGGGCTTGGTGAGGTAGTCGAAGGCGCCGGACTTGAGCGCCTCGACGGCGTTTTCGGCCGAACCGTAGGCCGTGATGACGATGGTGCGTTCCGGGCGTTGCCCGGCCTGGACTTCGCGCAACAGTTCCAGCCCGAGGCCATCGGGCAGGCGCATGTCGGTGATCAGCACATCGAAGTGCCGCGACGCCAGGCTGTGGCGGGCTTCGGCGAGGTCGGCGGCCGAGGTCACGTCATGCCCCTCGCGCAGCAGGGTCAGTTCGTAGAGAGTGCGCAGGTCGGGCTCGTCGTCGACCACAAGGACCGAGGCGCGGGGGGCGGCATTCATGGCGTCGGCGGGGGAGAAGGGGGCAGTTCGCTGGGGCGGCTCAGCATGGGGCGCGAGCGGGGAGGCTGCGAGTCGGCCGGCGGGTAGGCCAGGCTTTGCTGGGCCGGCTGGCGCTGCGACGGGGCGCCGCTGGGCATGAGCACATAGAACTCGTTGCCTTCGCGCTGGTCGAGCACACTGCGCTGGTAGGCGATCTGGGCGCCGTAGCGCTCGCACAGTTCGCGGCAGATGTAGAGGCCCAGGCCACTGGAGCGGCTCTCGGAGGAAAAGAACGGCTCGAACAGGTGTTTGAGCACGCTCGCTTCCAGCGGCAGGCCGTCGCTCCAGACCGAGAGCCGGATGCGTTCGGTGCCGGCCGGCTGGGTGATCACGCGGATCGAGGCGGGCTGGCCGCTGGCGTGCCGGCGTGCGTTGTCTAGCAGGTTCACCAGCAGACGCCGCAAGTGTTCCGGGTCGAAGCCCACGTGGCTGCCGGGCGCGTGCAGATGCACCCCCAGCGCAGGGCCGGCCTGCACCTGGCGGGTCCATTCCTGGGTGATCTGCCGCACCACCGCGTCCAGCGGGGTGAGGGTGGAGGTGTCACCCTGACTGGGCTGGGCGCGGGCCACGTTGAGGATGTCGTCGACGATGCGGGAGAGCCGTTGGGCGTTCTGCTCGATCATCCGGGTCAGGCGTTTCTGGGACGGATCGGCGACCTCTTCGTCCAGCAGGGCATTGGCCTGCGTGATGGCCGACAGCGGGTTGCGGATTTCGTGCGCGACGGCCGCCGACATGCGGCCCATGGAGGCGAGTTTTTCGGTCCGGACGCGGGCCTCCACCTCGCGCAGGTCTTCGAGGAACAGCACACACAGGCCCGTATGGTGTTTGCCGCCGGTCGCTGTGAGGCGGGTGCGGGCGTACAGGCGGTGGCGGGTAAGTTCGTCGATGTCGACGCGCAGTTCGGCCTCCATCGGGTGCCCCAGCAGGAAGGTCTGGTTCACCAGCTCCGCCAGGCTTTCCCAGCCCGGACGGGCCGACAGCAGCAGGCGCGTGTTGGGGGGGTGTCCGTCGCCCATCAGCATTTCGAGGGCGGCGGGGTTGGCGTTGCGCACCACGCCGTGTGTATCGGCCACGAGCACGCCTTCGCTGAGGCTGGCAATCACGAGTTCGTTGACCTGGGCCTGCGTGCGTGCGGCGGCCTGGCTGCTTTGCGCCACCGCCTCTTCCCGGGCCAGGCGCAGGGCCAACTGATGCGCCAGGATCGCCACCAGGAAAAACCCGGTGCCGGTCAGGCCGGCCTGCAGGAAGCGGGACGTCGAGGCATCGCCGACCAGGCCGGCATTGGTGGCGGTTTCCGCCAGCAGGTAGAGCGTGACGAAGGCCGCCGATCCCAGGCCCAGCAGCAGGGTACCGAGAATCGAGGCGAGCAGCACCGGCAGCGCGAACAGGGGCGTGAAGTTGATGCTGCCCTGCTGGAAGTACTGCAGCACGGCAAAGACGACCAGATCGACCCCGATGGTGGCCAGCCATTGCACCCGCAGCGCAGGGCCGATGCCGACGGGCCGCATCCACAGCAGCACGGCCAGCGCCGCCGCCAGGTGCAGCGAACTCAGCAGCACCAGCCAGTCGGGCCCCCCGGTGTTGTTGACCACCACGAACACTTCCAGGGCCAGCACCACCAGCGCGATGAAGACGCGGGCCCGCATGAACGCCCGCCACAGGCGGATGAAGCCGCGCTGGCGTGACTCGCTGCTGTCCGATCCGGCCGGGCCATCGTCGCCGATGAACCACGATGGGGCGAACTGGGATGCGGCGAAATGGGAAGAGGCCTCGAACCGCATGTCGGCGTCTTCCGTCACCGCGGGGTGGCCCGGGCCTGGCGCAAATGTTCCGGGCAGCAGTACGGCCGACCGGTGGTGTCGCGGACCGCTTCGCTGTCGGGCACATGGGTCTGGCAGTGGGTGCAGGCCACCATGGCCTGGAGCTGGCTGCCCGCGCCGGGCTGCTGTGCGCGCTGGTCCGGGGGCTGGCGGTCAAGGCGGTTGTTGCGCCAGATCCAGAACGCAACCAGCAGGACGAACAGAACGAGCAGGTATTTCATGCGTGGGCCACCAAGGGGATCAGGCCCGGTGCAGGACAACCTCGAGCACGAAGCGCGAACCGGCGTAGCTCAGCAGCAGGAAGCCGGCGCCCAGATAGAGCATGCGCACGGCCGTGCGGCCGCGCCAGCCCAGACGCCAGCGGCCCAGCAGCAGGATGCCGATGGTGATCCAGGAAAGCACCGACAGCGCCGTCTTGTGGTTCCAGACCCAGCGCTGGTTGAGCAGTTCGGAGAACCAGCCGCCGGCCACCAGGGTGAGGCTCAGCAGCACGAAGCCGGCGGCCAGCAGGCGGAAGGTCAGGCGCTCCAGCGTGAGCAGGGGAATGGCCTTTTCTTCGGTCTTGCCCTGGCGCAGCGCCTGTTCGGCGCGCTGCATCAGCCAGGCGTGGACCACCGCCGCACCGATCAGGCCGTAGGACGCAATGCCCAGGGCCCAGTGCAGCGGCAGCCAGGGCGACTGCAGGTTCGGGTAGTGCTGGCCGGGGAAGAGCATGGCCAGGATCACTGCCAGCGACCCCAGACCGGCCAGGGCCCAGCGCGCGCGCAGTTGCGGGTACAGACGGCTTTCGATCGCGTAGACCGTGAGCACCAGCCACACGGTGACCGAGAGCGCCGGCGCAAAGCCGAAGCGCGCCGGCTCGGCGAACAGGCCCTGCGCCAGCACCAGCAGGTGCAGCACCCAGACGCTGGCAAGCGCCCAGCGTGAGGCCGACGGCGAGAGCCGCCGATAGGCATAGGCCAGCAGGGCGTAAGCCAGTGCCGTGGCCAGTGACAAAGCGATCAGGGGCGGAAAGGGCATGGAGCAGGGACCGAGTCGCCGCGCAAAGGGAGGGCCGGCTAAAATCCTCCGCACAGTTTAACGGCCCGGACCGCCGGGCGCCCGGTCTGCGGCGTCCCTCCGGTGGACCTTCTCACGGCCTCCTGCCACCCCCGAACCCGATCGCCATGGCCTCAGCCCTTTCCGAACGCCTTTCCCGCATCGTCAAAGAGATGCGGGGCCAGGCCCGCATCACCGAGAGCAACGTCACCGACATGTTGCGCGAGGTGCGCATGGCCCTGCTGGAGGCAGACGTGGCGCTGCCCGTGGTGCGCGACTTCATTGCGCGGGTCAAGGACAAGGCGCTGGGGGCCGAGGTGGTGGGCTCGCTCACCCCGGGCCAGGTGCTGGTCAGTGTGGTCAACAAGGAGCTGGCCGCCACCATGGGCGAGGGGGTGGCCGATCTCAATCTGGCGGCGCAGCCGCCGGCGGTGATCCTCATGGCCGGTCTGCAGGGCGCGGGCAAGACCACCACCACCGCCAAGCTGGCCAAACACCTGATTGAAAAACGCAAGAAGAAGGTGCTGACGGTTTCGGGCGACGTCTACCGCCCGGCCGCCATCGAACAGCTCAAGACCGTCACGGCCCAGGCCGGTGCCGAGTGGTTCCCCAGCACACCCGACCAGAAACCGCTGGACATTGCCCGCAGCGCGCTGGACTACGCGAAGAAGCACTTCTTCGATGTGCTGCTGGTCGACACGGCCGGCCGCCTGGCCATCGACGAAGCGCTGATGCAGGAAATCAAGACCCTGCACGCGGCGCTCAATCCGGTGGAAACCCTGTTCGTGGTCGACGCCATGCAGGGTCAGGACGCGGTCAACACCGCCAAGGCTTTCAAGGAAGCGCTGCCGCTGACCGGCATCGTGCTGACCAAGATGGACGGCGATTCGCGTGGCGGTGCCGCGCTGTCGGTGCGCCAGGTCACTGGCGCGCCGATCAAGTTTGCGGGCGTCAGCGAGAAGATCGACGGGCTGGAGGTGTTCGACGCCGATCGCCATGCCGGGCGCATCCTGGGCATGGGCGACATCGTGGCGCTGGTCGAGCAGGTCACGGCCGGCGTCGATATGGCGGCGGCGCAGAAACTGGCGGCCAAGGTCAAGAGCGGCGAGGGGTTTGACCTCAACGATTTCCTCGACCAGTTGCGCCAGATGAAGCAGATGGGCGGCCTGTCCAGCCTCATGGACAAGCTGCCGGGCAATCTGGCCGCCAAGGCCAGCGAGGCCGACCTGAGCCGCGCTGAGAAGGACATCAAGCGCAAGGAAGGCATCATCTGCAGCATGACGCTGGCCGAGCGTCGCAAGCCCGAGATCATCAAGGCCACCCGCAAACGCCGCATCGCTGCCGGTGCTGGCGTGCACGTGCAGGAGGTCAACCGCCTGCTCAAGGAATTCGAGCAGATGCAGGGCATGATGAAAAAGATGAAGGGCGGCGGCCTCATGAAAATGATGAAGCGCATGGGGGGCATGAAGGGCATGCCCAAGATGCCGTTCTGAGAACGTGTTGACGATCTTTTCCCTCAGACAATGCTGATGTGAAGAGAAAGCCGTACCCAAGCGACATCAGTCGAAAGAAGTTTGCCGAGATTGAGCCGCTGCTGCGCAGCGTTCGGCGCCGCACCAAACCGATCAAGCAGGATTTGTACGAGGTGTTCTGTGCGGTGCTCTACCTGCTTCGCACGGGTTGTCAGTGGCGCTATCTGCCGCCGCAGTTTCCCAAGTGGCACAACGTCTATGCGTACTGGCGCAAGTGGAGCGAGCCTGACCAGCACGGAGTAAGCGTGCTGGAGCAGGCTTTAAAAAAATCAGGTTGGCGCGGCCCGCGAGAAACAGGGGCGCAACGCCTCAAGCACGTTCTTGATCGTGGACGCGCAGAGCGTGAAGAACACGGACACAGCAAGCTTTAAGGGCTATGACGCAGGCAAGAAGGTCTCGGGCATCAAGCGACACATCGCGGTGGACACGCAAGGGCTGCCCCATGCGGTGGCGGTGACCACGGCCAACGTGACTGACCGCCAAGGAGCGCTGACGGCATTCAGGCGCTGCAAGAAGTCGCTGAGGGGAGTGCAAAGCGTGTTGACTGACAGCGGCTACACGGGCGAGCCCTTCGCGCAGGGCGTCAAGGACGTCTTGGGTGAGCTGGTGACGGTGCAGATCGCCAAGCGAAGCGAGCTGCACACCTTCAAGGTGATGCCCCAGCGCTGGGTGGTGGAGCGCAGCTTTGCCTGGCTGGAGAAGAACCGCAGGCTATGGAAGAACTGCGAGCGCTGGCTCAACACCAGCTTGCAGTTCGTTCACCTGGCGTTTCTCGTGCTCCTGCTCAGAAGATCGTGAACACGTTCTGAGCGTCTGGCTGCCCGCCGCTAGGTGGCGGCGGCGGCCTGTTCGAGTTGGGTCAGGCGGCGCGCGAGCCGTCCCACGAAGTTCTGGGTGATCTGGGGCAGGGTGCGCTGGTTGGGCACCACGATGCCCACCTGCAGCCTGTTGAGCGCGGGCAGCTCAAACGGCTTCCACACCAGTTCGCCCCGCCGCAGTTCTTCGATCAGTGCGATCTTGGAAAAGGTCGAAATGCCTTTGCCCGCCTTGATCAGGCGTTTGAGCAAGGGGGTGGAGTTGCAGGTGGCGGCCGGCACCATGGCTTCCCAGAACGCGGTGTATTCGGCCGACAAGGTGGGGCCGAACACCGGCTGGGTTCCCGAGCGCAAAAAGGGGTGGCGTGCGCAGTCCCGCAGCGAAACGCTGGCTTGCGAGGCCAGGGGGTGGCCAGGCGCCATCACGACGCCCAGCGGCAGTTGCGCCAGCGCGACCGTCACGACCCCGGCGGGCAGCCGGGTCGCGAACGTGATGCCCAGGTCCACCTGGCCGGAGGCCACCAGTTGCGGCACTTCCATCGGCTGCGTCGAGATGATGGTGTAGGTGACGGCGGGAAAAATCTGCGAGAAGTCCTCGACCGCCGATGGCAGCAGGTCCTCGAAGCACGAGTCCATGGCCGCCAGTTTGACGTGGCCGCTGCGCTCGCCCCGCAGCGCGTCCAGCTCCGTGCGCATCACCTGGTAGCCGTGCAGCGTCTCCTGCGCATGGCGCAGCAGCCGTTCGCCGGCCGGGTTCAGGCGCATGCCGCCCGGCAGCCGGTCGAACAGTTCCACGCCCAGTTCGTCCTCCAGGTTCAGGATCTGCCGGTTGACGGCACTGGCCGCCACGTGCAGCCGCTCCGATGCCTTGCGCACCGAGCCGCAACGGGCCACCTCGATGAAGTACCGGAGGACGCTGGCGTGCATGGCGGTGTCAGCGCGGCGGCACGCCGGCCTGCCATTGCGGCCAGTGGGTAACGATGTGGTCGACCATGCGCGCGCCCACGCGCTCGATGTTCCCCACCGTCTCGGCAAAGCCGCCGGCCGTTTCGCCGGGTTTGGGGTCCAGGTGGGCCAGCGTGGTCTCGCGCGGGTTGCCCTGGTCGAAATTGACGGCGCCGCGCAGGCTCATCACACGCTCCACCCCGTGGCTGCGCTTGATCACCAGGGTGATGGCCGCAGCTTCCATTTCGGTGATCACGTAGTCGTCGGCGCCGTACAGCTTGGCCATGTACTGCGCTTCTTTGGACAGTCCGGGACCGTGGAAGAAGGTGTCGCCGGTCATGTGCGTCCCCTTGCCCACGGCCGGAGCGCGCCGGGCGGCGGCATCCGGGTAGCGCTGCCGGTAGGCCCGTGCGCTGTCCGAGTCCTGCAGCGGGGTGTCGGCCGAGAGCTGCAGCGCCCAGCCCACCAGCGACGGGTTGAGCTGGAAGCGGCGGTAGTCCTCATAACCCTTGCGCGGCATGAACGTGGGGGCGCCCGGGGTGTTTTCTTCGGGCGCCCAGCGGTGGCCCAGGTCGTAGTCGATCAGCCAGGTGCCCCAGACCACGTCGCCGATGGTGCCGCGCGAGGGCGGCGTGCCCGCCACACCCGTCAGGAGGTAGTAGGCCTGGGAAAAGTCGAACGCCGGGTTCAGCAAAATGGCCTGCATCGAGGCCGAGGAATTGACCTTGCCCATGCCGAGCACGGCGCCGCAGACGCCGTCCGCATTGCAGTACACCGGTTGCAGGGCGCCCGGCACGCGGATGGGCGTGGCGTCCTTCCAGTACCGTTCGTACCAGTGCTGGAATTCGCCCGCGCGGTCACCGGTGTTCTGGCCGATTTCGAACATGGCGGCAACGAAGACCTTGACGCGGACCGGGGTGGCGGCAGCGGGGGCTGTGGTGGCGCTTGTTGCGGCCAGGGAGGGGGGCTGGGGCCCCACCGCACAGCCGGCCAGCAGCAGTGCCGCCGACACCCAGGCCAGAGGGAGGGAACGGGACCAGAAAGATGCCATGGGAGGTGCCTTGCGTGAATGAAATGAATGGGCGATCAGGCGGCGTCGGCCGTGCCGGGCGGTGCCACGGGAGCCGGATTCTAGGGAGGCAGGGCAATGCCGAACAGCATCGATTTTCGCGCTGCCTGTGCGAAAAAAGCGCACGCCTGAGGTGCGCTGGCGCATGTCCCCGTCGCCCGAGGTGGATTGACAGAAATCAACCGTGGCCCACCAGCGCCCCGACATACTCCGGGCCATGTTGACTGTGATCAATGGGGCAATGGCGGCGTTGGCGGGGGCGGTGGTGCTGAGCCTGCGTCCCTGGCGCATGTTGCAGGGCGCTTTGCTCACGCCCGCGCTGGCGGCATTGGCGCTGCTGCCGTGGCTCTGGCTGCTGCCGCAAAAGATGCCGCAGGGACTGCAGGTGCAGTTGTCGGGCGCCTGCCTGCTGGTGCTGATGCTGGGATGGCCCTTGGCGGTGCTGGTGCTGGGCGGGGTGGCGGCCGTGGTCTGGGGGGTGGGCCAGGCCCCGGCAGAGGCGGCTCTTCACCAGTGGGTCTGGATCGGCCTGGTTCCGGCCACGCTGGCGCTGGGCATCGGCGCCGCGCTGCGCCGCTGGCTGCCGGCCAACCCGTTTGTCTACACCCTGGGGCGCGCGTTTCTGGGTACCGCCGTGGCGGTGTTTGTTTCGGGGCTGCTGCTCGAAGGTCTGCAGCAACTGGCGGGCCTGCCGGTGCGTGATCTCTCGCTGGTGGCGCGCTGGCTCATGGCCTGGGGCGATGCTTTCCTCACCGGCATGTTCGGCGCCATTTTCGTGGCCTTTGCTCCACAGTGGCTGGCCACCTGGTCCGATGCCCGCTATCTGAAACCGCCGGCACCGCCGCCATGAACGTGTCTGGCGGGTGCGGTGCGGCTTGAGCAGCAGATTGGGGCGAACTGTCTGAAGAGGTTGTCAGCTGGCCGGGTACATGCTGGTGTCGGCGCCAAACTGAGCCGATAGCTGCCGGGCGGCCGCCAGCAGCGCCGGCACGAAGCTCCGGGTGCCGTGCTCCTCCAGCCGGTAGCGTGGGCCCGAGATGCTGAGCGCGCCCGCGATCTTGCCGTCATGCCCAAAAACAGGAACGGATACCGCGGCCAGTTCGGGGTCGACTTCGTTGCCGAGCGAAGCTGCCCAGAACTCCTGCCTGACCCGGTCCAGGCGGTCGCCCGGGTCGCCGCGGAAGGCCATGAGGATGGTGCCGGCCGCACCGTTTTCCAGCGGGCGCCAGTCGCCCTCGCGCACTGCGTCGCGGATCATGCGCGGCGCATCGACGCGGTGCAGGCAGATGCGCCCGTTTTGTACCGGGACGTAGTAAGAGGCGCTTTCGCCCAGTTGCGCCACGAGTTCCCGCAGGACTGGGGGAACGAACTCCGAGGATCGGAACTGGCGCTGAAAGATGGATCCCAACTGCAAAGGCTTGGGGCCGATCTGATAGCTGCCGTCGGAGATGCGCACCAGGTACTGGGCGCGCATCAAGGATTCGGCCAGGCGAAGCACCGTGCTTTTGTACATCCCCGTTCGCTCGGCGATTTGGGTCAGCGTCAGGCTGTGGTCCTGCGGAGTGAACACACCCAGGATGTGCAAGGCTCGGTCGACGGCGGCAACGCCTGTTTCTTCGCTCATCGGTGATGGTTGGCGGCCCGGCGGCCCGCTGTGCAATGACAGTATTCCGGCGGCGCTGGCTGAACGCCGGGCACCGGTTTCGTCGTGCCATTGTGCCATTGGCATGGGGCTCGACGCCGCCTTGCCGGCCGCGCTTTAACGGCCGGTTTGCAGGCGCTGCATGGCCGAAGCGTTGTAGCGATCGCCAGCTGCCGCGCCCATCGGAAAAACGGCATCCAGTCGGGCCCATGCCTCGCGTGGAATGTCCAGTGCCACCGCCTGCTGCGCGTCGTCCACGTGTGCTGGCAATGTGGCGCCGGCAATGGGACTGGCCAGGCCGTCACGGCGGCACCACGCCAGCGCAAGTTGCGCTGCGCTCACCCCCAGATCGGCTGCCAATTGCTGCAGCGCGTCGACCAGTTCAATGTTGCGCTGAAAGTTTTCGCCCTGGAAGCGTGGCATGTCGCGGCGCTGGTCTTCAGGCGGGAAGTCTTCGGGGCGGCGGACGGTTCCGCTGAGAAAACCCCGACCCAGTGAGGCATATCCAAAGAACCACGAGCCCGCAGCGCGCAGGAGGTCGAGCATGTCCTCCTCGGGGTCGCGGCTCCAGAGTGAGTATTCGGACTGCACCACGGCCACCGGGTGGATCGCCGCAGCCTTGCGGTAGCTGTGCGGACCGACCTCACACAGGCCCAGAGCCCGTACCTTGCCCTGCTCGACCAGCCGGCTCATGGCACCCCAGGTGTCTTCAAGCGGCACGTTGGGGTCCACGCGGTGGAGGTAGTAAATGTCGATCTGTTCCACGCCCAGCCGGCGAAGGCTGGCTTCGCAAGCCGGTTGCACACGTTCAGGGCGCGCGTCCAGACCGCGCTGATCCGCCCGTTCACCGAAGGTGTAGCCGAACTTCGTGGCCAGCACGACGCCTTGTCGGCGACCTTGCAGGCAACGTCCCACCAAGGTCTCGTTGCCGCCGTTCGCGTACAGATCGGCGGTGTCGATGTAGCGTCCGCCCACGTCGAGGTAGCGCTCGATGGTGGCTGCAGCCTGTTCTTCGGAAATGGTGCCGTAGTAGCCGGTGAGGGCCATGGTGCCCAGCACGTAGGGTGGTGATGAATCGGCGATAGGGTGAGAACGCATGTGTGTTGGTGCGCTGACGGTGGGGCGGGGGGCTGGCTGGCTCAGTCGAGCACGACGTTGTTGGCGCGCACGAGCGCGCCATAGGTCGAAATTTCGTGCCGCAATTGTTCGGTGAACTGTGTCGGGTTGCTGGTGGTCACGGGCTCCAGGCCGGCGGCGTTGAGCTTTTGCTGGTAGGCGGTTTGGGACACCGCCTTGACGATGTCGGTGTAGAGCCGGTCGATCACCGGTTTGGGCGTTCCTGCAGGGGCCATGAGGCCGTACCACGAGTCCAGACGGAAGTTTTTGAGGCCCGATTCTTCAAAGGTGGGCACGTCTGGCAGGAGCCGGCTGCGTTGGGGGGCCGCCACGGCAATGGCACGCAGTTGTCCGCTCTGAAGGAGGGGCAAGACCGAGCCCAGCGTGGCAAAGGACATGTCCACCTGCCCGCCCATCAGGTCGGTGACCGCCGGGGCTGCGCCGCGATAGGGAATGTGGACGATGGACGTGCCCGTGAGGCCTTTGAACATTTCCGCTGAGAGGTGAGGCGTGCCGCCATTGCCGGCGCTGGCGTACGTGTATTTGCCGGGGCCGCTCTTGACCAGCGCGATGAACTCGGCATAGGTCTTGGCCGGAAATTTCGGGTTGACCACCAGCACCGTGGGTGCCACGGCCACCGCCGTGATGGGCGCGAAGCTCTTTTCGCTGTCGAACTTCAGGTTCTTGTACAGCGACGCGTTGATGGGGTGGTTGGTGGCCGCCATCAGGATCGTGTAGCCGTCCGGTTTGGCTCTTGCGACGATATCGGCCGCCAATGTGGCATTCGCGCCGGGTTTGTTGTCCACGATGACGGGTTGCCCCAGGGAGCGGGTCAGCGATTCAGCGATCAGACGGGCCGACACATCGGTCGGCCCCCCCGCAGGGAACCCGACAACGATGCGCAGAGGTTGGCTGGGGAATCCGCCGGTGTCCTGGGCCTGGACGAGGCTGGTGGAGGTCAGTGCCAGTCCGGCAGCCAGGCTGGCGAAAGCGCGTCGGGTGGTGAGTCGATCCATAAAAACAGTGTCTCCTTCGATGGGGTGAAGCCAAACCCGGGCTTGTTGATCCGGGCTTGTCCGAGCTTTTTTGCCGCGGTGCTTGAATAATAGAATCAAATTCTGCAGAATGCAACTTTCTGGGCCGATTGTCGAAATCCAAGTGATTTCTGCGCACGGCGATGTCCCTGTCTTCCCTTCTTTCAAGACCGCATGTCCATGACCGCTGACGCTCTCCCTCATTTCACACACTACATTGACGGCCAGGAAGTTCCCCCTGCGACCGGCAGCTACTTCGAGACGCAGAACCCCTTTTCCGGGCAGGCCTGGGCCATGGTGGCTCGCGGCGACGCTGCGGATGTGGACCGTGCAGTGAAGGCGGCCCACAAGGCCTTTGAAAGCGGTCCTTGGTCAGAAATGAGCGCCACACGCCGTGGTGAAATATTGTTCCGTCTGTCGGAACTTTTGGCCCAAAATGCGGCGGCGTTGGCCGAAGTGGAGATGCGTGACAACGGCAAGCTGGCGGCAGAAGTCACCTCGCAGGTGCGCTACGTGGCGGACTACTTCCGCTACTACGCGGGCCTGGCCGACAAGGTGGAGAGCCACGTCATCCCCACAGACAAGAAAGGGGTGACCTGCTTCACCCGCTACGAGGCCAAAGGGGTGGTGGCGATCATCACGCCCTGGAATTCGCCGCTGACGCTGACCAGCTGGAAGCTCGCGCCAGCGCTGGCGGCCGGGTGCACGGCGGTCATCAAGCCCTCGGAGTTCACATCACCGTCTGCCGTCTTGTTCGCGCGGTTGTTCAAGGAGGCGGGTTTCCCGGATGGCGTGGTGAACGTGGTGACCGGGTTGGGCGCCGAAGCGGGTGAGCCGCTGGTGACGCATCCCCTGGTGGCGCATGTGGGTTTCACCGGGGGGGAACTGGCGGGGCAGAAGATCTACGAAGCCGCCGCTCGCGGGCTGAAGACCGTGACACTCGAACTGGGTGGCAAGTCGCCCAACATTGTTTTCGACGACGCGGACCTGGATCAGGCGGTCAAGGGGGTTGTTTCCGGCATTTTTGCGGCAGCGGGCCAGACCTGCATTGCGGGCTCACGTCTGCTGGTGCAGGCATCGATCCATGATGCCTTTGTCGAGCGTCTGATCGACTTCGTGAAAGACGCGCGCCTGGGTGATCCCGCCGACCCGCAAACGCGCATCGGTCCGATCGCCACCCGTCCTCAGTTCGACAAAATTCTGGGGTATCTGGACATTGCACGGGCCGAGGGAGCGCGGTGTGTGCTGGGAGGGCGGGCACGCCCCGACCTGGGGGCAGGCTGGTTTGTCGAGCCCACGATCTTCACAGGCGTGAACAACGGCATGCGCATTGCCCAGGAGGAGGTGTTCGGCCCTGTGCTGTCGGTGATTCCGTTCGAGGACGAAGCGGATGCCATTCGCATCGGCAACGATGTGCAGTATGGCCTGGCGGCAGGGGTCTGGACCCAGTCCCTTCACCGCGCGATGCTCATGTCGTCGAAGTTGCGTGCAGGGACTGTCTGGATCAACAACTACCGAGCGACCAGCTTCACGACACCTTTTGGTGGCTACAAGCGCTCAGGGATCGGGCGCGAGTCGGGTGTGGAGGCGATCAAGGAGTATCTGGAAACCAAGTCGGTCTGGATTTCGACAGACCTGGATGTGCCCAATCCCTTTGTCCGGCGCTGAGTGCCGGGGGCTGCCGGCGCAAAGGCATCGCCGATGCCGGTGTGTGGCAACGTCCCGGGCCTCACTCGGCACGCGGTCGTCGCCCTCCGCCTTCCCGACTCGTTGGGAACAACCGGTCGCCACGCCACCGCCAGGCCCTGGCGAGCAGTGAGCGGCGTTTTTCAACGAAGCCACGACCTCCTGGAGAGCGCGTGGCTTTGAACGTGAGCGGTGCGTGTGTCTGCGCCCTGTGGGGGGGCTGGTGTCTTCAGGCCGCCTTCAGCGCCAGACGGCTGGCATGGCGCCAGGCGCGGCGCAGCACGGCCGGCGACCAGGATTCTTCCGGGATCAGCAGCAGGCCGCGTGCGCGCATCCAGGTGCCCAGGTGCACGTGGCCGGTCAGCACCGTGACGGGCACGGCCAGCAGCAGGGGCAGAGCCACCGGCAGCAGCCAGGGCAGCGCGTCGGGGTTGATCAGGGTCGAGCCCATCACCAGGGCGGCCACGGCGAGCGACACCGGGGCCAGGCGGGCCAGGGCATCGCTCCAGGGCACACCCACAGCTTCCCGGGGCGGCGACTTCCATTCGAGCTTGATGCCGGTGAGCGCGACCACCACGAAGATCGAGTGCGCGACCATGCGGATGGGGGCCTGCAGCACGGCCATCACGCTTTCCAGCACGGCGCTGCCCAGCAGCAGGCCGGTGCCGCCGTAGCTGCGTTGTTCGCCCTTGAGCAGCACGGCCAGCACGCCCAGCACGCGGGGCAGGAACAGCAGGCACAGTGTCCAGGCCCAGAGGCCGCGCACTTCGACCGGCACGGCTTGCCAGGTGGTGGGCAGGTCGGGGCCCGACACCAGCAGGGCCGTGCCCAGCAGCAGGAAGGCCATCCACAGCGGGGCCGAGACGTAGGACATGGCGCCGATGGCGAACATGGCGCGGTGCACGCGGTGCAGGCCGGGTTCGGCCGCCAGACGGGCGTTCTGCAGGTTGCCCTGGCACCAGCGGCGGTCGCGCTGCAGCTCGCTGAGCAGGTCGGGCGGCTGCTGCTCGTAGCTGCCGGTGAGGTCGGACACCAGCCAGACGTGGTAGCCGGCGCGGCGCATGAGGGCGGCTTCGACGAAGTCGTGGCTCATGATGCCGCCGGCCATG
Organism: Hydrogenophaga sp. NFH-34; assembly: GCF_021401345.1. Classification (GTDB taxonomy): domain Bacteria; phylum Pseudomonadota; class Gammaproteobacteria; order Burkholderiales; family Burkholderiaceae_C; genus Hydrogenophaga; species Hydrogenophaga electricum. The sequence continues at coordinate 66,478 of NZ_JACBGE010000014.1, read as the reverse complement.
CCGCCCTTGCCCGGGATCGGGGCCAGCGCACAGTGCTTCATGAACGGCTCGACGCGGATGATGGCGTTGTGGCCCCAGTAGTGCGATTCGCCCAGTTGCCAGAACTGCATGCCCAGGGTGAACAGGCGGCCGGTGACGCGGCTGGCGAACTGCTGGGCGCGGGCGTGCAGGGTCGCGTGACCGATGGCCTGGGTGGCGGTCTGGATGATGCCGGCCTGCGGATGGGCTTCCATCAGCTTGACCAGGGTGGTCAGGCAACTGCCGCTCATCACGCTGTCGGCGTCGAGCACCACCATGTAGCGGTAGTCCTTGCCCCAGCGGCGGCAGAAGTCGGCCACGTTGCCGGCCTTGCGGTGCGTGCGGCGCGTGCGCAGGCGGTAGTAGACCTCCACCGCCGGCTGGCCGGGTTGCGACACCAGGGCGGCGCGCAGGTTTTCCCAGGCTTCGCGCTCGGCGGCGGCGATGGCCGGGTCGTAGCTGTCGGAGAGCACGAACACGTCGAACTGGCCGGCGTGGCCGGTGGCCGCCAGCGACTCGCACGTGGCGCGCAGGCCGGCGAACACGGTGGCCACGTCCTCGTTGCAGATCGGCATGATCACGGCGGTGCGGGCCTCGGGGTTCATGGGCTGGTGGCGCACCGACGCGGCGGAGATCGAGGCCTTGTCACCGAACAGCATCACCCAGGCGCCCATCAGCGCGGTGACGAAACCGGTGACAACCCAAGCCGAGAGCACCACGAACAGCACCGTGTGCAGGCCACGCAGCCAGGGATTGCCTTCGGCCGGCTGGGCGTCGGTGAACAGCCAGGCCGCCAGCACCGTGCTCAGCACGGCGATCAGCATGAAGGCCAGGCGGCGGCGGTCGGCGGTGTGTTCCCAGGCGGCGCGCGCCGGTTGCGGTGCGCGCGGCTCGCGCGGGGGCAGCAGGTTGCTGGCCGTGGCCAGCAGCGTGGTGCCGACGCTGTTCCAGAACCCGCGCCAGGGCCGCGGCACCATGGCGCCCCGGTGCACGGGCGGTGCGGTCACCGCGTTCGGGTGGCGTTCCTCGCGCAGCGGGCTGCGGGGGGCGGTCGGCGAGGTCACTCGGGCAAGATGACGTGTGTCCATGTTTCGCTCAGGGTGTCGTTCTGGTGTTGGAGATAGGCGCGGAGTTCGACGGGCTGGCTCGGGTCGAGCCGCTCGACGCGCAACGTCACGCGCCAGCCGCGCTGGGCGGGATTGGGGTAGGCCAGGGTCTCGACCACGCGGCCGTTGGCGTTGGCGGAGACCACGGCGCGCACCGGCGCACCAGGGGGCAGGGCGTCGAGCGCGGGGCCGGCGAAATCGAGCACGAACTGGGGCTGGCGGATCTGCTCGTCGGCCGAAAGCCTGGTGTAGCCATACCCGCGGCGCGACTGCACGACCCAGGCGCCCGGGGGCGTCTGCTGCACATCGCCCTGCCAGGACAGCTCGTAGGCGAAATCCAGCGACTCGCCCTGCGCGGGCAAGGTCGCCGGGACCCAGTAGGCGACGACGTTGTCGTGGGTTTCGTCGGGCGTGGGCAGTTGCACCAGCTCGACGCGGCCGGCGCCCCAGTCGCCGATGGGTTGCACCCAGACGCTGGGGCGGCGCTCGTAGCGGGCCTCGACGTCTTCGTAGCTGGCAAAGCGGCGGTCACGCTGCATCAGGCCGAAACCACGCGGCTGGCGCATGGCGAACGAACTGACCGAGATGCGCGACGGGTTTTGCAGCGGGCGCCACAGCCATTCGCCGTCGCCGGTGTGCATCATCAGGCCGTCGGAGTCGTGCACCTTGGGGCGGAAGTCGCGCGCGGTCGGTTGCACCTCGCCGTGCAGGAACATGCTGGTCAGCGGCGCCAGGCCCAGGGTGTTGACCGGGGCCGCGCCCTCGCGCAGGAACACCCGGGCCGTCACGGTCATCGTGGTGGCAGCACCCGGCCGGATCACGAAGCGGTAGGCCCCCGTGGCCCGGGGCGAATCGAGCAGGGCCAGCACCGTCACGCCAGTGGCGCCGGCCTCGGGGCGGCGCAGCCAGAAGTCGGTGAAGCGCGGGAATTCTTCGCCCTGGCCGGCGGGAGCGCCCACGGTGTCGATGGCCAGGCCGCGGGCGGAAAGACCGTATTGCTGGCCCATGCCCAGCGCGCGGAAATAGCTCGCGCCCTGGAACACGACCAGTTCGTCCTTGTAGGCCGGGTTGTTCAGCGGGTAGTGCAGGCGGAAGCCGGCGTGGCCGAGGTCGCACCAGGCCTTGGCGTCCACGGTGTTGCGGCCCAGGTCGAAGTCGTCACCCTGGTACGGCAGCAGCCGCGTGCCTTCGGGGGTGATTTCATGGATGTGCACCGCCTGGCGCTGGTACAGGCCCAGGTGAAAAAACTGCGCTTCGAAGGGCAGGCCGCGGTCGCGCCAGAGCGAGCGGTCCGGGCGGAAGCGGATGTCGCGGATCTGGTCGTAGTCCAGCGCGGCGAGGTCGTCGGGCAGCTTGTCGCTGGCGGCCTCGAAAGGTGCTTGAGCGCGGGTGCGCGCCAGTTCTGCCAGGGCGTCCCAGTCCATCGCCTGCGCCGGGCCCCAGCCCGCGGCCAGCCCCGCGACCAGTGCCACGGCACCGGCCAGACGGCGGTGGCGCTGCCGCGGCAAAAGGGAAGAAATCCGGAAGGTCATGCCCAGATAGGGCAAACCCTATGCCAGGTCCAAAAAACCGTTTCAGATCAACGGGATGCTATGGTTTTTGAATGTAACGACGCCGGCTGACGGGCGTTGGCGCGGGGTTGGAGGGGGTTTTTGTCGCCAGTCGGCGACAAATGGGCGGCGGGCCGGAGCCAAACCCTTGGAAATCAAGGGCTTGGGGTTGTCACGAATCGGCGACAGCGTCCTGCGATTCCCCGTTCGGGCCGTCGCTTTTGAACAGGCCCGGCGTGAGCGCATGTTTCTGCAGCAGGCGGTAGAACTCGGTGCGGTTGCGCTGCGCCAGCCGGGCCGCGTCGGCGACGTGGCCGTCGGTCATCTTCAGCAGGCCGACCAGGTATTCGCGCTCGAACCGCTGGCGCGCGTCGGCAAAGCTGAGCACTTCGACCGACGGTGTGCGCAGCGCACGCTGCACCAGGGCCAGCGACACCAGCGGGGTGGTGGACAGGGCACAGACCTGTTCGACCACGTTGTAGAGCTGGCGCACGTTGCCGGGCCAGCTCGCCATGGTCAGGGCCTTCAGCGCTTCCGGCGCGAAGCCGGAACTGCGCTTGCCGTATTTGGCCGCGAGCTGGGCCAGGAAGTGGTTGGCCAGCAGGGGAATGTCTTCGCGCCGCTCGGCCAGCGTGGGCAGGTTCAGCGTGACCACGTTCAGCCGGTAGTACAGGTCTTCGCGGAACTGGCCCTGCGCCATGGCGGTTTCGAGGTCGCGGTGCGTGGCCGAGATGATGCGCACGTCGACCGGGATCGACTGGCTGGAGCCGAGCGGGCGCACCGCCTTTTCCTGCAGCACGCGCAGCAGCTTGACCTGCAGCGCTGGCGGCATGTCGCCGATTTCGTCGAGCAGCAGCGTGCCGCCGTCCGCGGCCTGGAACAGGCCCTTGTGGTTGGCGTGGGCGTCGGTGAAGGCGCCCTTCATGTGGCCGAACAGTTCGGATTCGAGCAGCGCTTCGGGAATGGCGCCGCAATTCACCGCGACGAAGGGCTTGCGGGCGCGCCGGCTGGCGCGGTGGATGGCGCGCGCCAGCAGCTCCTTGCCGCTGCCGCTGTCGCCGCGCAGCAGCACGCTGGCGTCGCCCTGGGCCACCAGGCGGGCTTCGGCCAGCAGGTCGGCCATGCGGCTGGAGCGGCTGACGATCTCGGCGCGCCAGGTCTCGTCGGCCGGGCTCGCGGGCAGCGCGGGGGCGCTCAGTGCCAGGGCCTGGGTGATGCGCTCCAGCAGTTCCTTGGCGTCGTAGGGCTTGGTCAGGTAGGTGAAGACGCCGCGCCGAGTGGCCTCCACCGCGTCGGGAATGGTGCCGTGCGCGGTCAGCAGGATCACCGGCAGCGACGGGTGGCGGCTGCGGATCTCGTCGAACAGCGCCAGCCCGTCCTTGCCGGGCAGGCGCACGTCGGAGAGCACCAGTTGCGGCCGCTCGATGTCGAGCTGGCTCAGCGCGGCTTCGGCCGAGCCGACGGCCGTGACCTGGTAGCCCGCCGCGCCCAACCGCATCGACAGCAGGCGCAGCATGTCGGCGTCGTCGTCGACGACGAGCAGGCGCGCGCGCGGGCTGGGAGCGGTGCTCATGGCAGGGGGCGGGCCGGCGGGCGGGGCGTCAGGCTGCGCTCGATGGCGCGCATGGCCTCCAGCCGGTCGTTGAGGATGTCGATGCGGCGCTGCGCCTCGCGCAACTGCTGGGCCTGGCGGTCTACCTGTTCTTCGAGTCGGCGGTTTTCCTGCAGCCGGCCGGCCAGCAGCCGGGCCAGCGGCCGCAGCTCCAGCGCCTCGGGCGCGTTGATGGCCATGAGCCTTTGCAGCATCGCCAGCGCCCGGGCCGTGTCGGGGGCCTGGTGGGTCTGCGACAGCACCAGCGCCAGTTGCATCAGGCGCTCGGGCGCGTTGCCCGGTTCGCCGATCTGCACCTGCTCGGCGGCCAGTTCGGCCGCTCCCAGGCTGCGCAGGCGGTCGGCGTACACCAGGGCGCTGACGAGGGCCGGCATCGGGGCGTCCAGCCGGGGCGGCGGCGGGGCGGGCGGGGGCGACAGGTCCACCACGGGGGCGGGGGGCTGTGCGGCCGGCGCCGGGGGTGCGGCCACGGCGGTTTCGGCAGGGCGGGGAGCCGGCGGCGGCGCCACCGGGGTGGCGCAGGCGGCGAGCAGCGTCAGCGAGAGAAGGCAGACGGCGCGGGGCAGGGGGGCAGCGCGCGGCGAAGGCGGCTGCCAGGGGTCAGCTTGCATGGGGCAGTTCGATGCGGAAATGGGCGCCGGGGCCGCCGGGCAACAGGTCGATGCGGCCTCCGTGGGCCAGAATGTACTCGTGCACGATCGACAGCCCGATGCCCGAGCCTTTGACCGCATCGGCCGGCTGGCGTTCTCCCCGGTAGAACGGTTCGAAGATGCGTTCGCGGTCTGCCGGCGCGACGCCGGGGCCCTGGTCCTGCACGTCGATCAGCACCCGGCCGGGCTGGCGTGAGAGCGAAAGCCGCACCGTGGCGCCGGAGGGCGAGAAACGGATGGCGTTGGACAGCAGGTTGCCCAGTGCCGAGGCCAGCTTGTCTCGGTCCACCGGCAGCGAAATCGCCGGCCCATCGACCTGCACGTCCAACTGGTGCGTCTGCCAGCGCAGGCGCTGGGCCTCGACCTGGGTTTCCAGCAGGGCCCGCAGATCGGTCATTTCTCGGTTCAGCTGGCGCGCCTCGAAGGCGGCCGCGTTGAAGCGCAGCAGGGTCTCGATCTGGTGTTGCAGGGCCTGGGTGTTGCCCTGCAGGATGCGCACCACCTCGGCCTGATCGGCGTTGAGTTCGCCGGCGATGCCATCGCCCAGCACGGCCACGCCTTCGTGCAGCGAGGCCAGCGGCGTCTTGAGTTCGTGCGACACATGCCGCAGAAAGCGCGCCTTGTCGGCTTCGAGCTCGGTCAGGCGCAGGCGCAGCCATTCCAGTTGCTGGCCCACGCTGCGGATGTCCGGCGGGCCGGGAATGTCGATCGGTTCGCCCAGGCGGTTTTCGCCCAGCCCGACGATCGCCTTCTCCAGCCGGCGCAGCGGGCGCGTCAGCCAGATGCCGAAACCCACGGCCAGGGCGGCGGCCAGCAGGATCGAGCCGATCACCTGCACCGCCAGTTGCTGGCGGTTGCGCTCGAAGCGCGCCTGCAGGGCCGCGTTGCGGCCGCCAATGATGGCCTGCACCTTCTGGGCGATGGCGCCGCTGTGCATGTCGAGTTCGCGAAAAGCGCGAGCAACCTCGCGTTCGCGCTCCAGGGCGGTTTCGGGAGGGCCGTCGAGCAGGGCGGCAATGTCGTCGAGCTGCCGTTGCCAGGCGGTGGCGAGTTCCGGTGGCAGCTCGTTGTCCTTGAGGCGCACCAGAATGCCGCGCGCCAGCACGGCCGCTTCTTCGAAGCGCTGGCGCAACTGGGCGTCGCGCAGCACCAGCGACTGGCGCGCGGCGCGTTCCATGGCCACGCTGCGCTCGGCCAGCGACTGGGCGGCGGTGCTCAGCTCGATGGCCTGGGTGGCCCCGTCACGGCTTTGCGCCATGAGGTTTTCCAGCGTGAACAGCGCCCGCAGCGCGGTGGCGCCGAGCAGCGATCCGATCAGCAGGAACGCCACCAGCAGCAGTTGCGGAAACGAGAACCGGAAATTCACGATTTCACCCTCGCCACGCCGCGCGTGCCCCCTTCAAGCAGGCGATATGGGTGGTCCGCCAAAGCCGGTGCCACCGCATCCTCGACCAAGGCACGCACTCCGGATGCAGACGGTGGACTCATCTCACTTCACCAGGACTTCGCCTCGGAGGGAGTGCGGCAGCGCCTGCGTGATCTTCACGTCGATCATCTGACCGACCAGGCGGGCGCTGTTCGGGCCGCCGTCGAAGTTGACGATGCGGTTGCACTCGGTGCGGCCCATCAGCTCGGCGGCGCCGTCCTTGCCCGGCCGGCGCGACGGTCCTTCGACCAGAATGCGCTGCACCGTGCCTTCGCGGCTGGCGCTGATGCGGCGCACGTTTTCCTCGATGGTGGCCTGCAGGTGCTGCAGGCGCTGGAGCTTGACGGCGTGCGGCGTGTCGTCGGGCAGGTTGGCCGCGGGCGTGCCGGGGCGCGGGCTGAAGATGAAGCTGAAGCTGCTGTCGTAGCCGACGTCGGTGATCAGCTTCATCATCTTCTGGAAGTCTTCTTCCGTCTCGCCGGGGAAGCCGACGATGAAGTCGCTGCTCATGGCAATGTCGGGCCGGATCGCGCGCAGCTTGCGGATCGTGCTCTTGTATTCCATGGCGGTGTAGCCGCGCTTCATGGCCATCAGGATGCGGTCCGAGCCGTGCTGCACTGGCAGGTGCAGGTGGCTCACCAGCTTGGGCACCTTGGCGTAGGTGTCGATCAGGCGCTGGGTGAACTCGTTGGGGTGGCTGGTGGTGTAGCGGATGCGCTCGATGCCGGGGATGTCGGCCACGTATTCGATGAGCATCGCGAAGTCGGCGATCTCGTCGGTGTCGCCCATCTTCCCGCGGTAGGCGTTGACGTTCTGGCCCAGCAGCGTCACTTCCTTGACGCCCTGGTCGGCCAGGCCGGCCACTTCCACCAGCACGTCCTCGAACGGGCGGCTGACTTCTTCACCGCGGGTGTAGGGCACCACACAGTAGCTGCAGTACTTGCTGCAGCCCTCCATGATGGAGACGAAGGCCGAGGCGCCTTCCACGCGCGCGGGCGGCAGGTGGTCGAACTTCTCGATCTCGGGGAAACTGATGTCCACCTGCGGCTGGTTCAGCCGGTCGCGCGCCTTGAGCATCTCGGGCAGGCGGTGCAGGGTCTGCGGGCCGAACACCACGTCCACGAAGGGCGCGCGCTTGATGATCTCGGCGCCTTCCTGGCTGGCGACGCAGCCGCCGACGCCGATCAGCACACCCTTCTTCTTGAGGTGCTTGACGCGGCCGAGGTCGGAAAACACCTTCTCCTGCGCCTTCTCGCGCACCGAACAGGTGTTGAACAGGATCAGGTCTGCCTCTTCCGGGTCCTGGGTTTTCTCGAAGCCTTCGGCGGCGCCGAGCACGTCGGCCATCTTGTCCGAGTCGTACTCGTTCATCTGGCAGCCAAACGTCTTGATGTAGACCTTCTTGCTCATGGGGTGGGTTTCCAATGGCCCCCGGCCGCGCGGTGGTGGCGCCTGCTGGCGGGAGGTCGTCCCCGAAGCCGGCCAGGCCGGTCCCGGGTGCGTCGGGGGCAGGTTTTCGGGGGGGGGTTATTCGCCGGCGCGGGCGCGCTTTTCGGCGGCTTCGGCGTCGGTCAGCACCCAGACTTCGTGCACCAGACCGTGAGCTTCCACGGTGTAGTTGACCGTCAGCTCCTGATTGACCAGGGTGGACGACAGCAACAGGGTGTTGTTCGGGCCCTTGATGCGGGCGCCGGGCGAGAGGCGGGCGGCCTGGCCGTCGATCGTGATCGCCGGCGGTTGCGTCACCACCAGGGTGCCGCGCCAGGCGTTGGCGGGAAAGTCGCGCACGGCCTGGGCCGATGCGCTGGTGGCCAGGGCCGCCAGCGCGGCGGCGACCAGCAGGCCGGCAAGGCGCGGGGCGTGTCGGGATGGTGTGGGGCAGCGGTTCATGGTGTAGATCCAGAGGCTGTGAACGGCCGTCCGGGCGGCGGCCAAAGCAGGTGCAATTGTCTCACGCGGCCCGGCGCGTGCTGCGTCTCACTTCCAGCGCACGGGCTCCAGATGCACGCTGCCCAGCGGGCTGGACAGGGTCAGCGCACCGTCCTGGATCAGCGCCTGCAGCTGCATGCTGCGCTCGGCCAGCGACACCAGCGCCTGGGCCTGCTCGGCTGGCAGGCGCCAGACCTGGAGCTTGTCCAGCCGCGTGAGCTTGGTTTCGATGCCACGCCACCAGACCTCGGCCGCGTGCCCGAAGGCGTAGACGATGACCGCGTCGGACTGGCTGCAGGCTTTGGCCAGTGGCTTGTCTTCAGGCTGGCCGACCTCGATCCACAGGCGTTTGCGGCCGGTGAAGTCGGTCAGGTGGGCATCGGGGTCGGACGGGTCGCTGAGCCCGGTGCCGAAGGCCAGCGTGCCGTCGCCACCGCAGGTGTCCTGCAGTTCGTGTGCTTGCAGCGCCAGCGCCACGAGGCGCACCATCATGCGCTCGTCGGTCTCGCTCGGGTGGCGGGCCAGGGTGAGCGCGTGGTCGGCGTAGTAGCCGTGGTCGATGTCGGCGATCGACAGCTGTGCCTTGAAGATGGTGGATTTGAGGGCCATGGTCGCTCCGGTGTCGCAAGAAAGCCGGGCAAGAAAAAACCCCTGAAAACGGCGTCTTCAGGGGTTTCTTGTCTGGTGGCGATAGGTGGACTTGAACCACCGACATCAGCATTATGAATGCTGCGCTCTAACCAACTGAGCTATATCGCCGAAAGACGCGCATTATAGCCAGTTTTTTGGCGCGCGCTCAAGCATGTTTGAACACGGCCGCCCGCTTGTTCACGAACGCGTCCATGCCTTCCTTCTGGTCGGCGGTGGCGAACAGGGCGTGGAACAGGCGCCGCTCGAACATCACGCCGTCCGAGAGGCCGCTTTCAAACGCGCGGTTGACCGATTCCTTGGCGGCCATCACGGCCAGCTGCGAGAAGTCGCAGATCTGCAGGGCGGCGCCCAGGGCTTCGTCCATCAGCTTGTCCAGCGGCACCACGCGGCTGACCAGGCCGGCGCGTTCGGCTTCGCTGGCGTCCATCATGCGGCCGGTGAGCGCCATGTCCATGGCCTTGGCCTTGCCCACCGCGCGCGGCAGGCGCTGCGTGCCGCCGGCGCCGGGGATGATGCCCAGCTTGATTTCGGGCTGGCCGAACTTGGCGTTGTCGGCGGCGATGATGAAGTCGCACATCATCGCCAGCTCGCAGCCGCCGCCCAGGGCGAAGCCGCTCACGGCGGCAATCACCGGCTTGCGCACGCTGCGGATGGTTTCCCAGTTGCGGGTGATGTAGTCGCCCTTGTAGACGTCCGAGAAGGTGTAGGTGGCCATGGCGCCGATGTCGGCACCGGCGGCAAAGGCTTTTTCGCTGCCGGTGACGATCATGCAGCCGATGTTCTCGTCGGCGTCGAAGGCCTTGAGCGCGGCGCCCAGCTCGTCCATGAGCTGGTTGTTCAGCGCGTTGAGCTGTTTGGGGCGGTTCAGGGTCACGATGCCCACGCGGCCCTCGGTGCGCACGGTGATCAGTTCGGGGGAGGTGGTCTCGCTCATGGTGTCCTCGGTGGGTGGGGATGATTGACGTAAACGTCAACTATAGCGGCCCGTTTGACGGGCGGATGTCTCAGGGAAAACATTAGCCGACCGATTGGTCGGTCAATGGTAGATTGGCACATTCCCTTCGAACCACGCCGCCGGGTACGGTGGCCCAGGAGACCCCTTTTCATGAACACCCCCGCTCCGGGCGGTACCGTGCTGTACGAAGCACGCGGTGCCGTCGCCCTGCTCACGCTCAACCGGCCCGATGCCCTCAACAGCTTCACCCGGCAGATGCACCGCGACCTCTGGGCGGCGCTGGACCGCGCCGAAGCCGATCCGGCCATCCGCGCGGCGGTCCTCACCGGCGCCGGGCGCGGGTTCTGTGCTGGCGCCGATCTGGCCGAGTTCGACTTCGAGCCCGGGCCCGATCTGGTGCAGCGGGCCGACCCCGGGCCGGTGATCGACCAGGCCTTCAACCCCACGGCGCGGCGCATCCAGTCGCTGCGGTTCCCGGTGGTGGCGGCGGTCAACGGGGTGGCGGCCGGCGCCGGCGTTTCGCTGGCCATGACCTGTGACATCGCCATCGCGGCGCCGGGTGCCGGTTTCATCCAGGCCTTCAGCAAGATCGGCCTGATCCCCGATGCCGGCGGCAGCTGGTTCCTGGTCGAGCGGCTGGGGCTGGCGCGCGCCATGGCGCTGGCGATGACGGGCGACAAGCTGCCCGCGCAGCAGGCGAAGGAGTGGGGCCTGATCTGGGACGTGCAGGACGATCCGCTGGCCGCCGCGCTGGCGATGGCCGAGCGCCTGGCGGTGATGCCGACCCAGGCCCTGGTGGCCACGCGCGCGCTGCTGCGTGACGCGTCCACGCGCACGCTGGACGCGCAGCTCGATGCCGAGCGCGACACGCAATCGGCGCTGGGCCGCACGCACGACTACATCGAAGGCGTGATGGCGTTCCGCGAAAAGCGCGCCCCGCGGTTCAAGGGGCAATGACATGAGCCCGGAAGAACGCGCCCGGCAAGTCGGTGACACCATGTTCGCGGCCGACGTGGCGGCGCGCGAAACCATGGGCATTCAGATCGTGAGCGTCGAGCCCGGCCGCGCCGTGCTGCGCATGGCGGTCCAGCCACTGCACCTCAACGGGCATCGGATCTGCCACGGTGGCTTCATCTTCACCCTGGCCGACACCACCTTTGCCTACGCCTGCAACAGCTACAACCGCAACGCGGTGGCGGCGGGCTGCAGCATCGAATTTCTCAAGCCCGGTCTGGAAGGTGATGTGCTGACCTGCGAGGGCGCCGAGCAGGTGCTGCAGGGCCGGCATGGCATCTACGACATGCGGGTCACCAACCAGAACGGCGAGGTGGTGGCCGTGTTCCGCGGCAAGAGCGCGGTGATTCCCGGCCAGGTGTTTCCGGAGGAGCCGTGCGCATGAACCCCTTTCCGCTCGAACCCATCGAAAAGGCCAGCGTCGACGAACTGCGGGGTCTGCAACTCAAGCGCCTGCAGGCCACACTGCGCCACGCCTACCGGAACTCACCGGTCTACCGCCGCAAGTTCGACGAAGCCGGCGTGCACCCGGACGACTGCCGCTCGCTGGCCGATCTGGCCAAGTTCCCGTTCACCACCAAGCAGGACCTGCGCGACAGCTACCCGTTCGGCATGTTCGCGGTACCGCGCGCGCAGTGCGCGCGCATTCACGCCAGCAGCGGCACCACCGGCAAGCCGACCGTGGTGGGCTACACGCTGCGCGACATCGACACCTGGGCGACGGTGATGGCGCGCAGCATCCGGGCCAGCGGCGCCAAGCCCGGCGACATGGTGCACGTGAGCTACGGCTACGGGCTGTTCACCGGCGGCCTGGGCGCGCACTACGGCGCCGAAAAACTGGGGCTGACCGTGGTGCCTTTCGGCGGTGGCCAGACCGAGCGCCAGGTGCAGCTGATGGAGGACTTCCGGCCCGACATCATCATGGTCACGCCCAGCTACATGCTGGCCATCGCCGACGAATTCGAGCGCCAGGGGCGGGACCCGCGCGAGAGCAGCGTGCGCCTCGGCATCTTCGGTGCCGAGCCCTGGACCAACGACATGCGCGTGGCGATCGAGGCGCGCATGGACATCGACGCGGTCGACATCTACGGCCTGTCCGAGGTGATGGGGCCGGGCGTGGCCAACGAGTGCGTCGAGACCAAGGACGGCCCGACGATCTGGGAAGACCATTTCTATCCCGAGATCATCCACCCCGAAACGGGCGAACCGGTGGCCGACGGCGAGATGGGCGAGCTGGTGTTCACCAGCCTCACGAAAGAGGCGCTGCCCATCATCCGTTATCGCACGCGCGACCTCACGCGCCTGCTGCCCGGCACGGCGCGCACCATGCGCCGGATGGAAAAGATCACCGGCCGCAGCGACGACATGATGATCGTGCGCGGCGTCAACGTGTTCCCGACGCAGATCGAAGAACTGATCCTCCGGCGCCCGGAACTGACCGCGCACTACCAGTGCCTGTTGCGCCGCGATGGGCACATGGACGAGCTGACCGTGGCGGTCGAGACCCGGCCGGGCCTGTCACCCGACAGCCTGGAGGCGCGCGCGGCGGCCGAGCTGCTGCGGCACGAGATCAAGGTCTATGTCGGCAGCAGCGTCGAGGTCGCGTTGCGGCCCGAAGGCGGCGTGGAGCGCAGCCAGGGCAAGGCCAAGCGGGTGCTGGACCTGCGCCACGGCTGAGGCGCCGCGACGGCGTGCGGCTCAGGGGGCCAGCCAGGCCTGCAGGCGCTGGGCGTCGGCCGGGCCTACCCGCAGCGCCTGCACAGGTTCTTCGGGCCAGACCAGCTCGCAGCGCAGCAGGCGGCGGTCGCGCGCGACGATCGCGGTGCAGCGCCGCCGCGCGCCGAGCAGCAGGGGCAGCTCGTCGAGTTTGCGGATCTGCCAGGCTTCGGCGGGCTGGCCGCGCCGCGGCGGCGGTATCTCGATGCCCAGCCATTCGTCGCCAGCCGCCAGCCCGGCCGCTTCGGCCGCGCCACCGCGCAACACGGTCTTGACGGTGATGCCGCCGGATTCGCTCACGCGCAGCCCCAGTTGCTGCGCCAGCGGCGCCTTGTCGCGGTCCACGCTGGCGCCTTGCGCGCGCAGCAGCTCGGCCAGCGGCAGGTCGTCGGTGCCGTGCACCCAGTCGCGCAATTCGCGGGCGAAGCTGCGGCCGCCGACCGCGCGCAGCGCCCGGGCAATGTCGGCCTCGCGCACCGGGCCCCCGGCACAGGCGGCCCACAGGTGCCGCATCACGTCGTCCAGCGAGCCGGTGCCGGCCGCGCGCAGCGTGAGGTCCAGGCACAGCGCCACCAGCGCTCCCTTGGTGTAGTAGCTGACGGTGGCGTTGGGCGTGTTTTCGCCGACGCGGTAGTACTTGATCCAGGCGTCGAAGCTGGCCTGCGCCACGCTCTGCAGGTGGCGTCCCGGCGTCTGGAGCACCTGGTTGGCGGTCTTGGTGACCAGTTGCAGGTAGGCGAGGTTGTCGATCAGGCCCGCGCGGCGCAGGAACAGGTCGTCGTAATAGCTGGTGAAGCCTTCGAAGAACCACAGCAGCTCGGTGTAGTTCTCGTGCGCGTAGTCGTAGTGGGCGAACTCGGCCGGCCGCAGGCGCTTGACGTTCCAGGTGTGGAAGTACTCGTGGCTGATCAGCCCGAGCAGCGTGGTGTAGCCGTCAGCGGCCTTGAGCGGGGTGGTGGCCCGCGCAGCGGCGGAGCGTGGGGGCAAATCCGCCCTCTGGCAGATCAGGGCGGTGCTGTTGCGGTGTTCCAGGCCGCCGTAGCCGTCGGCGCTGGCGTGCAGCATGAACACGTAGTGGGTGAAGGGCGGTGCCTGGTCGCCATGCCAGAAGCGGATCTGCGCTTCACAGAGGCGGCGCGTGTCGGCCAGCAGCCGTTCGCCGTCGAAGCCCGCGCCGGCACCGCTGACCACGAAGCGGTGGGGCACGCCGCAGGCTTCGAAATCGCCTTGCCAGAAGGTGCCCAGCTCGACCGGGCAGTCGGCCAGCTCGTCGTAGTCGGCTGCCCGGTAGCGCCCACGGCCGTCGGCATCGGCCTGCTCGGGGCTCAGGCCCGTGGCGACGCGCCAGCCGGCCGGCAGATCGTCGGCGGCCAGCGTCAGCGTGTGGGGCTGTGCGGTCTGGCCCGCGACCCGCAGGCACAGGCTGGTGCTGTTGAAGAAGCCGCGCGTGGCGTCGAGAAAGGCGGTGCGCACCGAGGCGTCGAAGGCGTAGACCTCGTAGCGCAGTTCCAGCGGCTGACCGGCTTGGGCATCGATCTGCCAGCTGTGTTTGTCGAGCTGGCGCACCGCCACGGCCTGTCCACCCTGGGTGGCTTGGAGGTTCTGCAGGTGCTGCGAAAACTCGCGCACCAGGTAGCTGCCCGGGATCCAGACCGGCAGCGACACGCGCTGGCGCGCACTGGGGTGGTGAATGGTCAGCGTGAGCGCGAACAGGTGTCGGTGCGGATCGGGGATGGCCACGCGCAGGTGCACGCCGGCCGGCGTTTCGGCCGGGCGGGCGGCGCGTTTCGGGCGGGCGGGACGGGCAGGGGGGCGGGTGGTGGTCATCGGGTCGGGGCGGTCAGAGCGCACCGGCTCCGACGAAGCAGCACAGCGCCGCCACCGCAGACAGGCGGAAGCGCAGGGTCAGCCAGGCTTGCAGCCCGGCACGGGGATAGAGCGTGCGATCGGCCAGATAGCACAGCACGAACAGGAAGCCCAGCCAGGCCAGGCCCGCGAACGGGGGCATGAGGATGCCGGGCCAGGCCAGCAGCGGTGGCACGATGCCCCAGAGGAAATGGGGGCGGCAGGGATGGCGCGGGGGCACGCCGGCGTCCGGATGGCCGAGCGCGTGCCAGCCGATGCCCCAGTGGATGCCGCCCAGGAACGATGCCACCAGCGCGCCGTAGGCGGTGATCGCCATGGCGACCCAGGCTTGCAGGCCCGGTTCCACCAGCCAGAGCAGCACGGCCAGGCCGATGAACGGCAGCAGGCCGGCGTGGCCGAGGGTGCGCACCAGCGCGAGGTCCTGCGGATCGTGCAGTTCGGAGGCGGCCACCGGGGTCATGGGCGAACGGGGCTCAGTTCTTGATCTCGTTCAGGCGCTTTTCCACCCGGTCGGCGCCGATGGCGCCGGGCACACGCGAGCCGTCGGCGAAGAAGATGGTGGGCGTTCCGGTGATGCGCATCTTGCGGCCGAACTCGGTATTGCGGGCCAGCGCGCCGGCTTCGCACTGGGCGGTGGGCGGTGTGACGTCCTTGGTCATCCAGTCGAGGAAGGCCTTGCCCTTGTCCTTGGCGCACCAGATGTTGCGGGACTTTTCCGGTGAATCGCCGCCCAGGATGGGATAGAGGAACACGTGCACGGTCACGTTGTCGATCTTGGCCAGGTCGCGTTCGAAGCGTTTGCAGTAGCCGCAGTTGGGATCTTCGAAAACGGCCAGCTTGCGTTTGCCGTTGCCGCGCACGATGGTGAAGGCGTCCTTGAGCGGCAGCTCATCGAACGCCACCGCCGAGAGCTTGTCCAGCCGCTGTTCGGTCAGGTCGACCCGGTTGCGCGCGTCGATGAGGTTGCCCTGGATCAGGTAGTTGCCCTGTTCGTCGGTGTAGAGCACCTCGTTGCCGTTGATGCGGACTTCGTAGAGCCCAGGCATCGGGGTCTTGCTCACCTCGTCGATCTTGGGCAGGTTGGGCAGCCGCTCGGCCAGGTTCTTGCGGATCGTGGCTTCCTGGGCGAAGACCGCCAGCGACAGGGTGGTGGCCAGCAGCGCTGCCAGGGTGTTCTTGAGAAGGTTCATGCCAGGCCCGAAGGCTCTCCTGATAGACAACAAGTCGGTCGGCTCACAGCGCGTGCTGGCCCATGGCCTGGCGCGCAAGCCAGTGTTTCAGCGGGCCCAGGCGGTCCACACTGCGCAGGCCCCAGTTGCGCAGGGCCTGCACGCGGGCGTCGGGCTGGGCGAATAGGCTGAACAGACCGTCGGTCAGCCGGCTCATGGCCCCCACGTCGGCCTGCCGCGCCCGTTCGTAGCGGCGCAGCAGCCGCGGGTCACCCAGCTCGCGCCAGAACTCCCGGCCGTGCAGCACCCGCGCCAGTTCCGCTGCGTCGGCCAGGCCCACATTCAGGCCTTGCCCGGCCAGCGGATGCATGGCGTGGGCCGCGTCACCCGCGAGCACCACACTGGCACGCCCCTGGGTGGCGATCCACCGCCGGGCGCGCGCCAGTTCCAGCGGCCAGGCCTGGGGGGCGCTTTGCAGCGTCATGTTTCCCAGGGTCTGGCCGGCCCGTTCCTGCACCGCTTCGGCCAGGGCTTCGGGCCCGGCTGCCAGCCAAGTGTCGGCCCGCTGTGCCTGCACAGACCAGACCAGCGCCACAGAGTTCCCCTGGGCGCCGCCCAGCGGCAGCAGGGCCATGACCTCGCCGTCGCGGAACCACTGGCGCGCCACGCCGCCGTGTGGCCGTTCGCAGGTCAGGCGGGCGGCGATGGCCTTGTGGGGGTAGGGGTGGGTGTCGTAGTCGATGCCCCATTCGGCGCGCGTGCTGCTGCGCCGGCCTTCGCACACCACCGTCAGCGGGGCGGGCAGCGTGGGCGGGGCGTCCAGCCGGTCGATGCCGGCCTGGAAATGCACCGCGTCGGCCAGGCGCTGCTCCAGCGCCGGCACGTCCACGATCCAGGTCAGGGCGTCGGTGCCCAGGGCGCTGGCATCGAAGTGCAGCTCGCCGCCCTGGTCGCCGTGCACCGCCATGGCCGTGACCGGAGTGACCGACGCGTCGGCCGCCGCGCCGCTGTGCGGGGCCGAGGCCTCCGGCCAGGCACGCACCGAGCGCAGCAGATCGCGGGCGGCGGTGTTGAGGGCGTAGGCGCGCACGTCGGGCGTGCCCGGGGTAGCGCGGGGCGGGCTTACCAGCGCGACCTTGAGGCGCTCGCGCGCCAGCAGCAGGGCCAGGGTCTGGCCGACCACGCCGGCACCCCGGATGACGACGTCGTACCGGCGTGGGGCGCCTGGGCGGGAAGGGCTGGAAATCATGCGGGGATTCTAGGCGCCGGGCACAATGCGGCCCTGTTGCCCGCCCATGACCCTCCTGTTTGCCCTGTTGCCCGCATGACCGATTCCTTGCCGCAGGCCGATGCTTCGGCCGACCTCCTGGCCCGTATCGCCGAACTCTGGGTCTACCCCGTGAAATCCTGTGCCGGCGTCGCCATGCCGGAGGCCGAGCTCACGCCCACCGGCCTGGCCTGGGACCGGGCCTGGATGGTGGTGGACGAAACCGGCGGGTTCGTGACCCAGCGCGAGCTGCCACGCATGGCCCTGATCCAGCCGGCTTTCCGGCTTGGACAACTGGTGCTGCGCGCGCCCGGCATGCTGGCCCTGCACCTGTCGCTCGAAGCCGCCGAGTTCCCGCGCCGGGTGCGCGTGTGGGACGACGAGGTCGACGCCTGGGACATGGGCGACGTCGCGGCCCAGTGGTTCAGTGACTTCCTCGCGCCCGAGGCACCGCCGGCGCTGAAAAAGCTGCGTCTGGTGCGTTTCGATCCCGAGGTGCAGCGGCGCTGCAGCGAAAAGTGGACGGGCGGTCGCGCGGCGTTTGCGCAGTTCGCCGACGGGTTCAGCGTGCTGGTCACCAGCACCGCTTCGGTGGCCGAGCTCAACCGGCGCCTCGGGGCGGCGGGCGAAGCTGCGGTGGATCAGCGGCGCTTTCGCGCCAACATCGTGCTGGCCGATGTGGAGCCTCACGACGAGGACCGCATCGGGGCCTGGCGCGTGCACACGGCCGACGGGGTGGCGGCGCTGGAAAACGTCAAACCCTGCTCGCGCTGCCCGATTCCGAACATCGATCCCGACACGGCCCAGTCCTACCCGGCGGTGAACGACGCGCTGCAGGCCTACCGGCAGGACCGGCGCCTCGGTGGCGCCCTGACCTTCGGCATGAACGCCATCGTTCTGGAAGGCGACGGCCTGGTGCTGCGGGTGGGGCAGGCGGTGAGCGCCGACTGGGCGTTTGACTGATCGGCCCCGCTCGCTTTACCGCTGCGCGCGTCACGGGCGCAGCATCCCCGTCATTCCCGCAGAGGCGGGAATCCAGCCACGGCGGTCGTTCGGGGCTGTGCAGCCCTTCAGACAGGCGCTTCTTTAAAATCCCCCGTTTCCCCTGAACCCGAAAGCCTCGCCATGAGCCTCAAATGCGGCATCGTGGGCCTGCCCAACGTCGGCAAGTCCACCCTCTTCAACGCCCTGACCAAGGCCGGCATCGCCGCCGAAAACTACCCCTTCTGCACCATCGAGCCCAACGTGGGCGTGGTGGAGGTGCCCGATCCGCGCCTGGCGCAACTGGCCGAGATCATCAGCCCCGAGCGTATCGTGCCGGCCATCGTCGAGTTCGTGGACATCGCCGGCCTGGTGGCGGGTGCCTCCAAGGGCGAAGGCCTGGGCAACCAGTTCCTGGCCCACATCCGCGAAACCGACGCCATCGTCAACGTGGTGCGCTGCTTCGAGGACGACAACGTCATCCACGTGGCCAACAAGGTCGACCCGATCGCCGACATCGAGGTGATCCAGACCGAACTCTGCCTGGCCGACATGACCACGGTGGAAAAAAGCCTGCAGCGCTACACCAAGGCCGCCAAGAGCGGCAATGACAAGGAAGCGGCGGCGCTGGTGCAGATCCTGACCAAGGTGCAGGCCGTGCTCGACGAGGGCAAGCCGGTGCGCACACTGGAACTCAGCGACCAGGAAAAGGTGCTGCTCAAGCCCCTGTGCCTGATCACCGCCAAGCCGGCCATGTTCGTCGGCAATGTGGCCGAGGACGGTTTCGAGAACAACCCCTTCCTGGACCGCCTGCGCGAGTACGCCGCCGCGCAGAACGCGCCGGTGGTGGCCATCTGCGCCAAGATCGAGGCCGAACTGTCCGAGATGGACGACGCCGACCGGCTGGAATTTCTCAAGGAACTGGGCCAGGACGAACCGGGGCTGAACCGCCTGATCCGCGCCGGCTTCAAGCTGCTGGGCCTGCAGACCTACTTCACCGCCGGGGTGAAGGAAGTGCGCGCCTGGACCATCCACATCGGCGACACGGCCCCGCAGGCGGCTGGCGTGATCCACGGCGATTTCGAGCGCGGCTTCATCCGCGCCCAAACCATCGCCTTTGACGATTTCATCGCCTTCAAGGGCGAGCAGGGCGCCAAGGACGCGGGCAAGATGCGCGCCGAAGGCAAGGAATACGTCGTCAAGGACGGCGACGTGATGAACTTCCTGTTCAACGTCTGATGGACGACAGCGCCAGCCCGGTGGGTGAGCGCCTGGCCAAGCGCCTGGCCGCTCAATTGGGTTGCTCGCGCGCCGAGGCCGAACGCTACATCGCGGGCGGCTGGGTGCGGGTCGATGGCCAGGTGGTCGAAGCGCCGGAAGCGCGGGTGGTGCCGGCCCAGACGGTGGCACTGGACGAAGGTGCGCGACCCGAAGACCTGGGGCCGGTGACCCTGCTCTGGCACAAGCCGGCGGGCGTCCAGGTGCCCGAGGGCCTGCATGTGCCCACCGACACCGCGCTGCTGTGGCTGGCCGATGCGCAGGGCTCGCCCGCCGACCGCTCGCGCGTGCGAGCCCTGCGCGTGCACCGCCACCGCCTGCAAGCCTTGCTGCCCCTGAGCCGGGACGCGTCGGGCCTGATGGTCTTCACCCAGTCGCCGGGAGTGGCGCGAAAGCTCGGCGAAACGGCGGCCGATCTGGAGCATGAGTGGCTGCTGGACCTGGCCGCCACCGCCCCGGTGCCCGACGCCGCGGCACGCGAGTCCGTGCTCCGTTCGTTCGCACAGGCGGTCACCTTTGACGGGCGCCGTCTGCCGCCGGCACGCGCCAGCTGGCAGAGCGACCGCCGTCTGCGTCTGGCCCTCAAGGGATGCGTGCCCGGGCAGCCGGCGTTTCTGGTCGAGCGTGCCGGGCTGGCCGTGGCCAGTGTGCGCCGCCAGCGTCTGGGCCGCGTTGCGCTGACCGGGCTGGACGCCGGGCAGTGGCGCTACCTGCTGCCCACCGAACGTTTCTGAACCCGCGTGGCCCATGTGCTCAGCGCCATGGCCAGCAGCATCAGCACCAGGCCCACGGCATGCAGCCGCAGCATGCCACCCTGGGCAATGAGCGCACCGCCCAGGGCGGCTCCCAGGGCTTGTCCGCCGTAGATGGCCGAGGTGTTCAGGGCCACCGTGGCCGGGGCCAGTGCCGGTGCCATGTGCACGAGCCGGGCCTGCTGGGCGGAGTTGCACGCGAAACAGCCCAGTCCCCAGGGCACCAGCACCAGCATCTGGACCCAGAGCGCGTTGGTGCCCAGCGGCCACAGGGCCAGGCTCAACGCCATGGCGCCCAGGGTGAGCAGCACCGCCCGCGGCGGGCCGAGCCGGTCGATCCGCCGGGACACCAGCATGTTGCCCACCAGCCCGAAAGCGCCGAACCAGAGAAACAGCAAGGACAGGGTGCCGGTCCCGGGGCGCAACACCTGCTGGAAATAGGGGGCGAAATAGGAAAACAGCACGAACTGCCCGAATGCGGACAGCAGTGTGACCCCGACCGCCATCATCAGCGCCGGCGAGGCCAGGGTGCTGGCCCAGTCGCGGCGCGTCAGCGCGGCCGGCCGCACGCCGTCGGGCATGGCGCGCCAGACTGCGACGGCGCTGGCCAGGGCCAGCACGGCCACCAGGCCAAAAGCCCAGCGCCAGCCGAGCAGGCCGCCGATCCATGCCGACAGTGGCATGCCCAGCACCGATGCCACCGACCAGCCGAGGAACACGAAGGTGATGGCCCGCCCCCGGCCGGCCATGGGTACCAGCAGGCCCACGCAGGCCGCGGCCTGGGGCGTGAAGATCGCGGGAGGCACCATGGCCAGCACGCGCAGGGGCAGCAGCGTGCCGTAGTGCGGGGCGAGCGCGCAGGCGGCCATGAACACGGCGTACCACAGCATGCACAGGGTCAGCAGGCGCCGCCGGTCCCAGCCGGCGACCAGGCCGGCGAACACGGGCGCGCCGACGCCGATGAGCGCGGCGCCAACCGTGATGAGCTGACCGGCCTGGGGCACCGACACGGCCAGCGAGGCGCTGATGTCGTTGAGGGTGCCCGGCACCGCCATCACCCCGGTGCCGATGACGAAGTTGCCCAGCATGAGCGCCCACAGGCTGGCGGGCAGGCGCGGGGCGGTGGATGGGGGAGCGGCAGGCGGGGTCATGGGGCGCGGTGTGGGCGCCGCAGTATCGCGGCCACCGCTCAGAGCGACAGTCCCCCGGGAAACACCCACATCAGCGCGCCGGTCATTGTGAGATAGCGGGCGAACTTGCCGATGGCCATGTAGACCACGCAGGGCCAGAACGGAAACCGCAGCCAGCCGGCCACGGCGCACAGCGGGTCGCCCACGCCCGGCAGCCAGGACAGCAGGCAGGCTTTGGGCCCGAAGCGCTCCAGCCAGCGCAGCGCGCGCCATTCGGTGGGCGTGTGCCGGGCCTTGTCCACCGCGTGGTGCGCGCCGTATCCCATGCCCCAGCTGATGGCGCCACCCAGGGTGTTGCCGGCGGTGGCCACGAGAATCGCGGGCCAGAACAGGGACGGGTTCAGCTTGATCAGGGCAAACACCGCCGGTTCGGAGCCCATGGGCAAGAGCGTGGCCGAAACCGTGGCCACGACAAAAACGGTGCTCAATCCGACCTCGGGCAAGGCCAGGGTGTTCAGCAGGGCAGAGAACCAGTCGGGCATGGGCGGGGCGTGAGGGAGGAAGTCGCGAGCATATCGCCTGCTGAAAAAAGAGGCAGATACAATGCGCGTCCCCCGCCCGTTTCCACCGGGTCCGCCGATGCTGGCGCCGGGGTCTTCCCTTCCCGCCGCCACCACCGAGTTCTCCGCCTTCGCCCGAGCCATGCAACTGGGTCCCTACACCTTGCCCAACGCTTTGTTCGTTGCCCCGATGGCCGGGGTGACGGACCGGCCGTTCCGCAAGCTGTGCAAGCGGCTGGGCGCGGGTTATGCGGTCAGCGAGATGGTGACCAGCCGGCCCGACCTGCAGGACAGCCTCAAGACGTCGCGCCGCGCCGATCACCAGGGCGAACCCGCGCCGATCGCGGTGCAGATCGCGGGCACCGATGCGCAGATGATGGCCGATGCCGCGCGTTACAACATCGACCGCGGCGCGCAGATCATCGACATCAACATGGGCTGTCCGGCCAAGAAGGTCTGCAACAAATGGGCCGGTTCGGCGCTGATGCAGGACGAGGCCCTGGCCCTGGCCATCGTCGAGGCGGTCGTGGCCGCCTGCGCGCCGCAGGGTGTGCCGGTCACGCTGAAGATGCGCACCGGGTGGTGTGCCAGCGTGCAGAACGCGCCCACGATCGCGCTGGCGGCCGAGGCGGCCGGCGTGCAGATGTTGACGGTGCACGGCCGCACGCGCGAGCAGGGCTACAGCGGTCGTGCCGAACACGACACCGTGGCCCAGATCAAGAGCCGCGTGCGCATTCCGGTGGTGGCCAATGGCGACATCGATTCCCCCGAAAACGCGGCCGCTGTGTTGCGCCAGACCGGCGCCGATGCGCTGATGATCGGGCGTGCCGCCCAGGGGCGGCCGTGGATCTTCCGCGAAATCGCCCACCACCTGACCACGGGCGGGCATCTGCCGCCCCCGGACTTGGGCGAAGTGAAAGGCTGGCTGCTGGAGCACCTGGCCGAGCACCACGAGCTGTACGGCGAATTCACCGGCGTGCGCAGCGCGCGCAAGCACCTGGGCTGGTACGCACGTTCGCTGCCGGTGCCCGCGGCGGAGGCGGAGGCTTTCCGCCGCCGCGTCAACGCCCTGACCACCGCCGATGCGCAGGTGCATTGCGTGGGCGAAGCCCTGGACGCCTGGGCCGCCGGGCTGGCGCTCGACGGCCGGCCGTTGCCGGCACCCGAAGAGGAACCACTTTGGAGACTGGCCGCCTGACTGGCCAGACATCACAAGACCATGAGCAACCCGCAGAACCTGCACGATTGCGTGCGCGCCAACCTGGAAACCTATTTTCGCGACCTAGGGGGCACCGAGCCTTCGGACCTCTACGACATGCTGGTCAAGGCGGTCGAGAAGCCCCTGCTCGAAGTCGTGATGGCGCAATCGCAGCACAACCAGTCGCGCGCAGCGCAATGGCTGGGGCTCAACCGCAACACCCTGCGCAAGAAGCTGCTCGACCACCACCTGCTCTGATTTCCGTTTTCTCCATCCACCCTCATCCTCCACAGTCATGCGCGCACTGCTCTCCGTCTCCGACAAGACCGGCATCGTCGAATTTGCCCAGGCCCTGCACGGCCTGGGTGTCACGCTCCTTTCCACCGGCGGCACCGCCAAGCTGCTGGCCGATAAGGGCCTGCCGGTGACCGAAGTGGCCGAGGTCACGAACTTCCCCGAGATGCTGGACGGTCGCGTCAAGACCCTGCACCCCAAGGTGCACGGTGGCCTGCTGGCCCGCCGCGAACTGCCCGAGCACATGGCCGCGCTGAAAGAGCACGGCATCGAAACCATCGACCTGCTGGTGGTCAACCTGTACCCGTTCGAGGCCACCGTGGCCAAGGCCGGCTGCACGCTGGCCGATGCGATCGAGAACATCGACATCGGCGGCCCGGCCATGGTGCGCAGCGCCGCCAAGAACTGGAAGGACGTGGGCGTGGTCACCGACGCCGGCCAGTACGAGGCCGTGATCGCCGAACTCAAGGCCGCCGGCAAGCTGAGCGACAAGCTGCGCTTTGCGCTGTCGGTCGCCGCCTTCAACCGCATCGCTCAGTACGACGGCGCCATCAGCGACTACCTGTCGTCGGTGGCGTTTGAGGAAGAGAAGCTGGCCGAGAGCTATGTGCCGGCCCGCAACCTGTTTCCTGGCCAGTCCAACGGCCAGTTCATCAAGGTGCAGGACCTGCGCTACGGCGAAAACAGCCACCAGCAAGCCGCGCTGTACCGCGACCTGTACCCCGCGCCCGGTTCGCTGGTCACAGGCGTCCAGCTGCAGGGCAAGGAACTGAGCTACAACAACATCGCCGATGCCGACGCGGCCTGGGAATGCGTCAAGAGCTTCGACGCGCCCGCCTGCGTGATCGTCAAGCACGCCAATCCCTGCGGCGTGGCGGTGGGCAAGGATGCCCACGAGGCTTATGCCAAGGCCTTCCTGACCGATCCGACGAGCGCGTTCGGTGGCATCATCGCCTTCAACCGCACGGTGGACAAGGCGGCGGCCGAGGCCGTGGTCAAGCAGTTCGTCGAAGTGCTGATGGCGCCCGACTTCACCCCCGAAGCGCTGGAAATCTTCAAGCCCAAGGTCAATGTGCGGTTGATGAAGATCGCGCTCCCCCAGGGCGGCGCCACCGCCTGGGAGCAGGGCCGCAACGCCATGGACGCCAAGCGCGTGGGCTCGGGCCTGCTGCTGCAGACCGCCGACAACCACGAACTGGTGCTGGCCGACCTTAAGGTCGTGACCCAGTTGCAACCCACCGCGCAACAGCTTGACGACCTGATGTTTGCCTGGAAGGTGGCCAAGTACGTCAAGAGCAATGCCATCGTGTTCTGCAAGGATGGCATGACCATGGGCGTGGGCGCTGGCCAGATGAGCCGGCTCGACTCGGCCCGCATCGCCAGCATCAAGGCCGAACACGCCAAGCTCTCGCTGCAAGGCACGGCGGTCGCCAGCGACGCCTTCTTCCCGTTCCGCGATGGCCTGGACGTGGTGATCGACCACGGCGCCACCTGTGTCATCCAGCCGGGCGGTTCCATGCGCGACCAGGAAGTGATCGACGCGGCGAACGAGCGAGGCGTGGTCATGGTGTTCAGCGGCGTGCGCCACTTCCGGCACTGAAGGTGATGCTCTCCTTGCGCCGCGTTGCGGCTTTCCCCTCCGTGGCGCGCCTTCGGCGTTTCGCATGAGCTTCGATGACTTTCGGCTGAGCCCCGCGTTGCGTCGCGCGGTGACCGATCTCGGGTTGACCGAACCCACCGCCATCCAGGCCCAGACCATGGCGCCGGCGACCCAAGGCCGCGACGTCTGGGCCGCAGCGCCGACCGGCTCGGGCAAGACGCTGGCCTATGCACTGCCGCTGGTGCAAGGGCACGAACGCGCCGCGCGCAAGGACGGTTACCGCCGGCCCGTGCGCACCCTGGTGCTGTTGCCCACGCGCGAGCTCGCGTTGCAGGTGGGCGAGGTGCTGACCCACCTGGCCTATCCGCTGTTCCTGCGCGTGGGGGTGGTGCACGGCGGTGTGTCGATCAACCCGCAGATGTTGGCGCTGCGCGGCGGCGCCGACATCGTGGTGGCCACGCCCGGCCGCCTGCTGGATCTGGTGGCGCACAACGCCGTGCGGTTGGGCGATGTGCAGCACCTCGTGCTCGACGAGGCCGACCGCCTGCTCGACAGCGGCTTTGCCGACGAACTGCAGCGCGTGCTCGCGCTGCTGCCCGCCCGGCGCCAGACCCTGCTGTTTTCGGCCACCTTCGCTCCCGAGGTGCAGGCTTTGGCCGAAGCGGTGCTGCGCGACCCGGTGCGCCTGGGAGTCGTCGCCGCCGACGCCCCGCCATCGGACGATGGGCACCCACAGCCGGACATCCGGCAGCACGCTGTCGCGGTGGACGCGCGCAACCGCACCTCTTTGCTGCGCCACCTGCTGAGCACGCAAGGCTGGTCGCGCGTGCTGGTGTTTGTGGCCACCCGCCATGCCTGCGAGCACGTCGCAACCAAACTGCAACGGGCCGGGATCGGCGCGGCACCTTGGCATGGCGAGCTGGCGCAGGGCGCGCGCCAGCGTGTGCTGGCCGATTTCAAGGCCGGGCGGTTGCAGGTGCTGGTGACCACCGATCTGGCCGCACGAGGCATTCACATCGACAGCCTGCCCGTGGTGGTCAACCACGACCTGCCGCGCTCGGCCACCGATTACACCCACCGCATCGGCCGCACCGGTCGTGCCGGCGCGGCAGGCGAAGCCTGGAGTTTTGTGACCGCCGAGACCCACGCCCATTGGGCGTTGATCTGCAAACGCGAACAGATCGACCTGACGCCCAAGCCCGTGGCGGGCTTCGAACCGACGGACGCACCCTTGCCAGCGGCACCGCTGGTCGCCGCCGATGGTGGCGGGATCAAGGGGCGGCGACCCAGCAAAAAGGACAAGCTGCGTGCGGCCCAGGCCGCCGGCACCGGTGCGGCCCGGGGATCAGAGCCGGGCTCGCGCTGATCAGTCTTGCGAGGGCGACTCGGCCGGCGTGTCGATCTTCGGCGGGCGGGGCGTTCGCACGCCGTGCTTGCCGAGGATCTCCACGTACACCGCGTCGATGCCCGTTTGGGCGAGCGCGTCCACCGTCGCGATGACTTCACTCACCTGCACCGTTTCGGCGCTGTCGGCCGTGGCGCCAACCTTGCAGTCGAAGTCCCAGAAATCCACGCCTTCGGGCAGTGGGCGGCCGCGCTCGCGCCGGAAATAACGGCGGATGTCGTGCTTGACGGCATCGAGCACGCGGTCGGGGTGCTTTTTGCCTTGGGCTTGCAGGGGGTAGGTCTTGCGCATGGGGGCTGTCCTTCTCGGGTGGCCACGGCCCGGGATGGACGTGATGCAGGGGGCGGATTATCACCGCCAGAGCCTCCGGCCACGGTCTGTCCTGGCATCTCCGCCCCATCCGGGTGGGTCGGGGTATGGGTTGTTAATGAGATTCATTCTTGATAAATCCGGTATGCTCGCCGGCCATGCGTCCCCCGGCTCTGTCCCTTGTCCTGAACGAGTTTCCCCAGCGCTACGAAGCCATCGTGCGCTTTTTGCGTCGCCGTCTGGGCAGTGTGGAGGATGCCCGTGAGGTGGCACACGAGACCTGGTTGCGGTTGGCCGAGCAGGCGGGCACTGAAGCATCCTGCGGTCCGGCAGCCGATGCCCGGGCGTACCTCTATACCGTGGCGGCCAACCTCGGGCAGGACCGCCAACGCCGCGCACATTGGTTGCAAGCCCATCTGCAGCAAGGGAGGGAGGCTGGAGCGGGCGTCGACCACACGCCCGATGTGGCCGAAGGCCTGATGTACCGCCAGGCTCTGAGCGCGCTTGACGCCACACTGATGGCGATGCCGGCCAGGGTACGCGATGTCTTTGTGGCGCACCGTATCCACGGCGAAGCGCAGGCCGATATCGCCTTGCGCCTGGGGGTGTCGCTCAATACCGTGGAGCGCGACCTCATGGCGGCCCATGACCGGGTGGATACTGCGCTTCGACATTGGCGGGGGGAGCCCCGGCGCGGCCTGGGCGGCCCGACACAGGGGCGGCGCAAAAGCCTGGCTTCGCTGCTGGGGGCGGCGGCGGTGGGGGTGCTGGGCCTGGCCGGAGGCTGGCGCTACCGGCAGACCCAGGCGCTGCATTGGGCGGCGGCTCTGTCGACGCCGCAAGGGCAGCGTCTGCAACAGGGTTTGCCCGACGGTTCGATGCTCACGCTCGATGCGCAGACCCGTGTGGAGATGGCTTTCGATGCGCGCCGCCGCACTGTGCGATTGCTGCGGGGAGCCGCTTTTTTTGCCGTCAGCACCGATGCCGATCGCCCTTTCACGGTGGAGGTGGGGGCGCTGAGTGTCACCGTTCTGGGCACGCGGTTCGGTGTCGACATCGAGCCGGCCGGCACGGTGCTCGTGCAGGTCGAATCGGGCCGTGTGCGGGTCGCGCGCTCCGCGCAGGTATTGGCGGCAGGGCTGACGGCGGGCCAGGGGCTTCGCGTGGCGCCGGACGGGCGGAGCCAGGCGGTCACTGGCCCAGCGGCGGCGTGGCGGCAGGGGCGCGTTCATTTCGACGCGGTGCCCCTTGGCGAGGCCGTGGAACGCCTGGCACGTTATGCGAAAGTCGATCTCCGTGCCGACCCCAGGACGGCCCAACTGCGTGTCAGCGGCACGGTCGAGATCGCTCAGTGGGACGACTGGTTGCAGGCCTTGCCCGCTGTCTTGCCGGTGCGTGCCGTGCGCGACAGCGAGGGTGGCGTCATGCTGATGGCTCGCTAGCGTTGCGTTCCGCGATGCGACGTCGCTTCGCTCTCTCAAAAAAAGCTTCAGGGTTGTGCCGATTCGTTCGTCCAGCAGAAGAAAGCCTTTTCTTCATGCCCTATCCAGGACGATCTTCTATGCACCACCGATTCCCCGCTTCTTCCCTGCCGCGCACCCGTGTGGTGGCCAGAGCGGCCCTGGCCCTGGGCCTGGCACTCCAGATACAGGCCACCATGGCACAGACTGTGCATTTCGACATTCCCGCGCAACCGCTGGCGCCCGCGCTCACCGCACTGGCCAGCCAAGCCGGGCTGCAACTGGCTTTTGCGCCGGAGCTCGCGCAGGGGCGGCAGGCGCCCCCGATCCTCGGCCTGCAGGACGTGGCGCAGGCACTGCGGACCCTGTTGGCCGGCAGCGGTTTGCAAGGGCGGGTGCAAGGGCGAACACTGGTGATCGAGCGCCCGGCACCTGGCGGCACCGTTCTGCCCGAAGTGGTGGTGCGTGCCAGCGCCGAGCGTGATGCCGCCACAGGTCCGGTCAGCGGTTACGTGGCACGACGCAGCGCGACCGGCACCAAGACCGACAGCTCGATTATCGAGACGCCGCAGTCGATCACCGTCATCGGGGCGGAAGAGATCGACACCCTGAAGGCGCAAAGCCTGCAAGGCGCGCTGGGTTATGTGGCCGGCGTCAGCCGCACGGAAGGCATGGACCGAACAACCGACGGCATGTTTCTGCGCGGGTTCCAGACCGGCAGTGTCGGCAGCCACTACCGGGACGGTACACCGTACAGCGTCAACTACTACAACGGTCAGCAGGAGCCCTATGGGCTCGAGCGCATCGAACTGCTCAAGGGCGCAGCGTCGGTGCTGTACGGCGCTGCTGCGCCCGGCGGCATCATCAACACGATCAGCAAGCGCCCGACGGCGACGCCGCTGCGTGAGCTCAATGTGGAGGTCGGTAGCTTTCGCCGGCGCCAGGTGTCGGGGGATTTCGGCGGGGCGTTGGGAGACGGCAGCGACTGGTCGTACCGGCTGACCTTTCTCCGACGGGACAGCGACAGCTTTGTCGAGCACGTGCCCGATGACCGCACTTACCTGGCGCCGGCCCTGCGCTGGCAGCCCAGCGCGGACACCTCGCTGACTTTGCTGGCCGAGTACCACGAAGACAAGACGGCCTATGTCTACGGCCTGCCAGGCCCCGGCACCGTGCTGCCCAACCCCAGCGGTCGATTGCCGCGCAACCGCTTCACAGGCGAGCCCGGTTACGACCGGTTCCACCTCCAGCGCCACAGCGTCGGCTATCTGTTCGAGCACGCCTTCAGCGAGCAGCTCAAACTCCGCCACAGTCTGCGCCACTACCGTGCCGAGAATGTGTACAACAACGCGTGGATCTGGGGGCTGGAGAGTGATCTGCGCACCACCGCCTTTCGGGGTGCCCAAGATCGTCAGGACCGCTCATCGGCGACGACGATGGACACCTCGTTGCAGTACCAGACCTCACACGGCAACGTGCAGCACACCCTGCTGGCGGGTTTCGATTACGCCACCCCGCGCCATCGGGATGAGCGCTACAACCGCGACAGCGCGCCGCTGGATCTGTACGCACCGGTGTACGGCGCCGAGCGTGGACCAGCAGCTCCCGCATCCAATTCGTCCATTTCCAGGATGAAACGCATGGGCGTGTACGCACAGGACCAGATCAAGATCGATCAGCGCTGGGCGATGCTGCTGGGCGGGCGGTACGACACCGTGCGCTATGACGAGCAGGCACTCTTTTCCGGTGACAAGAGCGCCGATGGCGAAAAGAGCCACGCCTTCACCGGCCGCGCTGGGCTGGTCTACCTGGCGGACAACGGGGTGGCGCCGTTTCTGAGCTACAGCGAGTCTTACGAACCCACCACCGGCACCGATCGCCTGGGGCGTCGCTTCAAACCCACGAGCGGTGAGCAGGTGGAGGCGGGGGTGCGTTTTCAGCCCCCCGGCACGGAAACCCTGCTGTCGGCGGTGGTCTACCGGTTGACGCGTGACCATGTCACCGTGACCGATCCGCTGGACGTGAACCACATGATCCAGCAGGGCCGGGTGCGCTCCCAGGGATTGGAGCTGGAAGCCCGCACCCGCATCGGGCGCCACGTCAACCTGATTGCCGCCTATGCCTACACCGACGCCCGCACGCTGCGGGCCAGCCCTTTGCAGCCCGAAGAAAGGGGGCAGCGATCGATCGGTGTGCCTGACCACCAGGCATCGCTCTGGGGGGATCACGACTTTGGCGCGTTTGGGCTTTCGGCGCTGAAGGTCGGCCTTGGGGCTCGTTACGTCGGCGAGGCACGTGGTCGCGCTCACGGACTGGCCGTGAGCGTGCCGGCCTTCACGTTGTTTGACGCCATGGTGGCGTACGACACCGGTCTGTGGAGGTTGGCCCTGAACGTGAGCAACCTGGCGGACAAAACCTACATCGGCAGCTGCGCCATGTACGGCTGCTTCTACGGAGAGCCGCGCAAGGCCATCGTCACGGCCACCCGTCGCTGGTGATGCAGGCCGGAGCCGCCAGATGGCCGTTCTTTCAGGGACTGAATCCCAGGAGGCGTTGTGGTCTCAGGACCCGCGGGCGAATACCGCTCGCGCGGCAGCCACCGTGGCCGCGATGTCCTCATCGCTGTGCGCCGCGCTCACGAAGCCCGCTTCGTACAGGGCTGGCGCGATGTACACCCCCCGGTCCAGCAGGCCGTGGAACAGGGTGTTGAACTTCGTGCCATCGCTCTTCATCACGGTCGCGTAGTTCTGTGGCAGTTCGGGCAACAGGAAGAAGCCGAACATGCCGCCCTGGCAGTCGGCGCTGAAGGGGACGCCTTCTGCGGCGGCGGCGGCCTGGAGACCATCGACCAGCGTGCGGGTTTTGGCCGACAGCGCTTCGAAGAAACCGGGCCGGCTGATCTCGCGCAGCGTGGCCAGACCGCAGGCGGTCGCCACGGGGTTGCCGCTCAGGGTGCCGGCCTGGTACACGGGCCCCAGCGGGGCGAGCTGCTCCATCACGGCGCGCTTGCCGCCAAAGGCCGCCAGCGGCATGCCGCCGCCGATGACTTTGCCCATGACCGTCATGTCGGGCTCGAAACCCGGGATCAGGCTGGCATAGTGGCCCTGGGCACTGCCCAGACCGACGCGAAAGCCCGTCATCACCTCATCGAAGACGAACAGCGCGCCATGTTGCGTGCACAACTCGCGGATGCGCGTCACGAACGGCACGCTGGCGCGGACGAAATTCATGTTGCCGGCGATGGGCTCGATGATCACGCACGCGATGTTGGCGCCATGCTGCGCAAAGGCCGCTTCGATCTGCGCGACGTTGTTGTACTCAAGCACCAGCGTGTGCTGCACCACCTCGGGCGGCACGCCAGCGCTGGTGGGGTTGCCGAAGGTGGCCAGGCCCGAGCCGGCCTTGACCAGCAGCGCGTCGGCATGGCCGTGGTAGCAGCCCTCGAATTTGATGAGGGTCTTGCGGCCGGTGGCGCCACGTGCCAGGCGGATCGCGCTCATGCCGGCTTCGGTGCCGGAACTGACCAGGCGCACCATTTCCAGGCTGGGCACCAGTCTGATGATCTCTTCGGCCAGTTCAACCTCGCGTTCGGTGGGCGCGCCGAACGAGAAACCGTCGAGCACTGCTTTCTGCACCGCTTCCAGCACGGCCGGGTGGCCGTGGCCCAGGATCATCGGACCCCAGGAGCCGATGTAGTCGATGTATTTCTGGCCGTCAGCGTCCCAGAAATACGCGCCCTGGGCGCGCTGCACGAAGCGCGGAGTGCCCCCCACCGCGCGGAAGGCGCGCACGGGCGAGTTCACGCCGCCGGGAATGGTCTGCTTGGCGCGTTCGAACAGGGCGAGGTTGCGGTCGGTCATGGCGGGGAGTTCCCTCAATGCTTGGTGGTGTCGAGCGGAAAGTCGTCGGCGTCGAGCGCGCTGTCCGGGGTGGGCTCGCCGTCTTCGGCGCTTTCGTCGGTCGCATCATCTTCGTGCGCCCAGAACAGCCGGTCGGGAACTGCGTGGCCCATGCCAGGCTGGAAGCCGGCGTTCAGGCACTGGTCCAGATAGGTCAGGGCCTCGGCACAGGCTGTCTGCAGGTCGTTGCCGCCGGCGATCAGGGCGCACAGCGCGGCCGACAGGGTGTCCCCGGCGCCGCTGAAAGTGGCTTCGAAGCGTTCGTAGCGCGCGCTGGCCAGCACGCTTTCGGGGCTGGCGAGGTGGCTTTCCAGGTACTGGTCGGCTGCGTTGAATCCGGTCACCAGGGTGTAGGGCACGCCGTGCACGGCGGCCGCACGGGCCACTTCGCGGGCATTGGGGGGGCGGTCGCCTTCCCATTCGGGCAGCAGCCAGCGGCACAGGGTGCTGTGGTTGCCCACCAGCACCGTGGTCTGGGGCAGCAGCAGTTCGGCGAAAGCATCGAGGTAGGTCTCGATGGCCAGTTCATCCCACCAGGACAGGTCGGGCATGTAGGCAATCACCGGCGTCTCGCTGTAGTCGCTGGTGATTTCAGCGATGGTGCTGAGGTTCTCGGGGGTGCCCACGAAGCCCACCTTGAAGGCTTGCACCGGCATGTCCTCCAGGGCGCAGCGTGCCTGGTCGGCCACGGCTTCCTCGTCGAAGGCGACGTGGTCGTGGATCTCGGTGGTGTCGCGCACGTAGCTGCCCGTGACCACGGCCAGCACGTGCGCCGAAGCGCTGCTCATGGCCGTGAGGTCGGCGCTGAGCCCGCCCGCACCGCTGGGGTCGTTGGCGTTGAACACCATGGCGCAGGGCAGGGTGGCTTCGGCAGCGGACAGGGAGAGGTTGGTGGCGCCGGATTCGGGGGAGTCAGACATGGAGGGCGCGATGAACGGGGTCGTGAGGGCGATGGCCGGCAGATCGGGTTGGGCCCTCGCGACAAAGCCATGGATGTGTGACCGGAGGGGCTGTCATGGCTCGATACAATGATTGCATTCTATGCCATCGCCCTCTATAACCATGCCCGAAACGAAGACTTGGATGTGCCTGATCTGCGGCTGGATTTACGACGAGGCAGCGGGTGCGCCCGACCACGGCATTGCCCCCGGCACGCCGTGGGATCAGGTCCCCATGAACTGGACCTGTCCGGAGTGCGGTGCACGCAAGGAAGATTTTGAAATGGTCCAGATCTGAAACGGCGGCTGGATCACGGAACGACGTTCGGGAAGGCTTCGAATCGCCCGCCACCCTTGACCCAACGATCACCCAACCAGGGAGCCTGCGCGCATGAGTTCCACGCCTTTGAAAGTCCTCGTGGTGGACGACAGCAACACCATCCGGCGCAGTGCGGAGATCTTCCTCAAGCAGGGAGGGCATGAGGTGTTGCTGGCCGACGACGGATTCGATGCGCTGGCCAAGATCAACGACTACAAACCCGATCTGGTGTTCTGCGACATCCTGATGCCGCGCCTGGATGGTTACCAGACCTGCGCGATCATCAAGCGCAACGCCCGTTTTGCCGACATTCCCGTTGTGATGCTGTCTTCCAAGGACGGGGTGTTCGACAAGGCCCGTGGCCGCATGGTCGGGTCGCAGGAATACCTGACCAAGCCGTTTACCAAGGACCAGCTGCTGCAGGCCGTGCAGCAGTTCGGTATGCATTCAACCGGAGCCGCGTGATGCCCATTCGAAGTGTCCTGATCGTTGACGATTCCAAGACCGAACTGATGGTTCTGTCGGACCTGCTGGGCAAGAACGGCTACAGCGTCCGCACGGCCGAGAATGCCGAGGAGGCATTCCGCAAGCTCAGCGAGCAAAAACCCGATCTCATCCTCATGGACGTGGTGATGCCGGGGCAGAACGGTTTTCAGTTGACCCGGGCCATTGCGCGCGACCCGCAATATTCGGAAATCCCCATCGTGATGTGCACCAGCAAGAACCAGGAGACCGACCGGGTCTGGGGGATGCGCCAGGGTGCCCGGGACTACGTGACCAAGCCGGTGAATGCCGAGGAACTGCTGTCCAAGATCCGGGCCATCGGCTGACGGTCGGCATCTTCGAGCACAGCATGGCCAAACGCCAGTCCCTCAAAGAATTGCAGGAACGCTTGGCGCGGCGTCTGACCGCCGCCCGGGCCGAAGCCGCCACCGCCTCCTGGCTGGCCATTGAAGTGGCCGGCCAGGGGTTTCTGGTGCCCCTTGTCCAGTCGGGCGAGATCTTTCCGTGGTCCGGGGTGCAGAAGGTGCCTTTCACCAAGTCCTGGTATGCGGGGGTCGCCAGCTTGCGCGGCGGGCTGTTCGGTGTGGTCGACCTGGCCGGTTTCCTCGGCGTCGACGCGGCCGGCGGTGACCGGTTGAGCATGGATGCGCGGCTGGTCAGTCTGAACCCCACCTTCGGGGTCAATGCGGTCCTGTGGGTGGATCGCCTGCTCGGGCTGCGCAATCCGTCCGTGTTC
This sequence comes from Hydrogenophaga sp. NFH-34, assembly GCF_021401345.1. Lineage (GTDB taxonomy): Bacteria > Pseudomonadota > Gammaproteobacteria > Burkholderiales > Burkholderiaceae_C > Hydrogenophaga > Hydrogenophaga electricum. The sequence goes on along the minus strand of NZ_JACBGE010000014.1, from coordinate 32,186 downwards.
ACGTCGGTGGAGCCGACGCCGCCGGAAGCGCCGGGCTTTGTTCCGCGCCAACTGACCGACGCGCAGGGCCGGGTCTGGAAAGAGCTGGACCTGGGCGTGCTGGCCAGTCAGGCCGAGTTCCTGGCCATCGCGGCGTGATGCGGCGCGCGGGAGCCAGGGTTTTCTTCAAGGCCGGAGCCCGGTTCCGGTCCGGGCATTAGTTCACTCATCGTTGGAAGGTTGTTTCATGGCCATGTTTGATCGACTTCAGGGGCTGTTCAAGCGCAAGGAGGTGGGCAACGAGGACGTGGACCTCTCGCGCGCGACGGACCAGGACCTGGCCGAGCTCGCGGCCGCGCGGCTGGCGCCCGCTGCGACCGTCCAACCCTTTGCGGAAAGCCGGCTGGCGCCGGACGAGGGGGATGCCGGACCTGTGGACCTGGAGACGGTGTCGGTTCCCCTGCTGGGTCGCAAGCCGGTCGAGGTGCACCGCCGCTCGCTGCTGACCCTGCTGGGGCTGGGCGCGGTGGTGCTGCTGGCCACCATCTTCTTCATCCTCACCCAGACCGAGAAGTTCGGTCAGCAGGTGGCCGCCAGCGGTCAGGCGTTGATGCAGTCCCAGCGGTTGGCCAAGAGCGTGTCGCAGGCGCTGGTGGGCAGTGTGCCCGCCTTCGCCGAGGTGCGCGAAAGCGCCGACGTGCTGGCCCGCTCGGTGCGCGGCCTCAAGCAGGGCGACGACGCGATGTCGCTGGCCGCGGTGGGGCCCGAGTTCGGTGCGTCGCTGGAAGAGATCGCGCCGCGGGTCGACCGGGCCGAGCGCAATGCGGCGGCCGTGCTGGCCCAGCAACAGATCCTGACGCAGGTGGGCGACGCGCTGCGTTCCATCAACCGCCAGACGTCCGATCTGCTGGAAATCGCCGAGACCGTGTCTTCGCTCAAGTTGCAACAGGGTGCGCAGGCGGCCGAGATTTCGGCCACCGGCCAACTCGTGATGCTGACGCAGCGCATCGGCAAGTCGGCCAACGAGTTCCTGACCATGGAGGGGGTGAGTCCCGAGGCGGTGTTCCTGCTCGGCAAGGACCTCAACACTTTCAAGGAAGTGGCCGAAGGTCTGCTCAATGGCAGCAGCGAACTGCGCCTGGCCCCGGCGCGCGATGCGCAGGTGCGCGAGCGGCTCGGGGCCCTGCTCAAGCTCTATGACGAAACCCGGGTGGAGGCCGGTGCGATTCTGGGGAACCTGCAGGGGTTGGTGTCGGCGCGCGAAGCGCAGGCAGGCATCGTGGCCGACAGCGAACCGCTGCGGCTGGGGTTGCAGAAGCTGCAGGACGGGCTGTCGGCCCGTTCGGGGCTGGGTGGTGGTGAACTGGTGGCCCTGCTGCTGTCGACGCTGTTCGTGCTGCTGTGCGGTGGGGGCCTGGCTTATGTGCAGCTGCAGGACAGCCGCCAGCGTCAGCAGATTGCCGAGTCGCAACGGCTGTCGGCCGAGTCGCTGGAGCAGGATGCCAAGCGGGTCAACGACGCCAACCAGGCGGCCATTCTCCGGCTCATGAACGAGTTGCAGACGGTGGCCGAAGGCGACCTGACCCAGGAAGCCACGGTGACGGAGGACATCACCGGCGCCATCGCCGACTCGGTGAACTACACGGTCGAGGAACTGCGGTCGCTGGTGGGCAACGTGCAGGCCACGGCGCAACGGGTGGCGCAAACCACGGCCGCCGTCGAAAGCACGTCGACCGAACTGTTGGCCGCCTCCACGGAGCAGTTGCGGGAGATCCGCGAAACCGGCCAGTCGGTGCTGGACATGGCGCAGCGCATCAACCAAGTGTCCGGTCAGGCGCAGGAATCCGCCACGGTGGCGCGGGCTTCGCTGGAAGCCGCCGAATCGGGCCTGAAGGCGGTGCAAGACGCGATTGGCGGTATGAATGCGATCCGTGACCAGATCCAAGAAACCTCCAAGCGGATCAAGCGGCTGGGCGAATCGTCGCAGGAGATCGGCGAAATCACCGAGCTGATTTCCGACATTACCGAGCAGACCAACGTGCTGGCACTCAACGCCGCCATCCAGGCCGCCTCGGCCGGTGAGGCGGGTCGGGGCTTCTCGGTGGTGGCGGAAGAAGTGCAGCGGCTGGCCGAACGGTCGGGCGATGCGACGCGCCAGATCGCGGCGCTGGTGAAGGCCATTCAGACCGATACGCAGGATGCGGTGGCCGCCATGGAACGTTCCACGCAGGGTGTGGTGGAAGGGGCGCGCCTGTCCGACAACGCCGGCACGGCGCTGTCCGAGATCGACCGCGTGTCGCGCCGGCTGGCCGACCTCATCGAGCAGATTTCCAGCGCAGCCTCTCGCGAGGCCCAGTCGGCCAACGAGGTGGCGGGCAACATCCAGCACATTTTTGCGGTGACCGAGCAGACCGGTGAGGGTACGCGCTCCACCGCCGAGCAGGTGCGTGAACTCTCGGCGGTGGCCGAGGAACTTCGCCAGTCGGTGGCGCGGTTCAAGATCGCCTGATTCATCGACACGTTCCGAACCCCCATCCGATCGCCATGTCCGATTCCACGTCCCACCGATCGCCCGAAGACGCATCTCTGGCCGACCTCGGGCCACTGGCCTGGGTGTTCGATGAACTGCGCAAGTCGCTGGACGGCGCGAACAAGGCGGTTCGCCGTTTCCTGCGCGAGCACGAGCAGTCCCACCGCGAGGACCTGGAGGCGGTGGACCCGGCTTCGCTGCGTCTGGCGCGGCAGCAGCTGCACCAGGCTGTGGGGGCGCTGGAGATGGTGGGGCTGGGGGCGCCCGCGCAGGTGTTGCGGGCCATGGAGGCTGCGGTTCACCGCTTCATCCAGAAGCCGCAGACCTGCACCGAGGCCGCCGCCATCCAGGTCGAGCAGGCCAGCTTTGCCCTGATCGAATACCTGGAAGCCGTGCTGGGCAACAAGGTGTTGTCGCCCGTGGCGCTGTTCCCCCAGTACCGCGATGTGCAGGCACTGGCGGCAGCCGAGCGGGTGCACCCGGCCGATCTGTGGCCGTTTGAGCAGCGCGGGCAGGAAATGGGCGCGCCGGCCGACGTGGCCCCCCTGCAGCCCGACGTGCGCATCCGCTCGATGCTGGACCGTCTGGTGCTGCTCTCGATCAAGACCCGCAGCCCCGCGGCGGCGCAGCAACTGGTGCGCCTCTGTGCAGGGCTGTCCGCCAGCGCCGGTGCGGTGCGCGCAACCACTTTCTGGCGCGTCGCCGCAGCCTATTTCGAGGCGCTGGCACTGGACGCCCTACCGGGTGATCTGTACGTGAAGCGGGCCGCGTCGCGCGTGCTGCTGCAGTACACGACCCTGGCCCAGGGACAGCAGCAGGTGTCCGAGACGCTGATTCACGACCTGCTGTTCTTCTGTGCGCAGGCCACCTTGCCGGCGGATGCGCCGGCGCCCCATGTCCGGGCGGTGCGGCAGGCGTTCGGGCTGGAGCAGGAGCCGCGTGTCGACTACGCCCGCGCCGAACTGGGCCAATACGATCCGGCCGTGCTCGCGCAGGCGCGCAAGCGCATCGGGGCGGCCAAGGAATCCTGGTCCCTTTTCACCGGTGGCGATACCAGTCGGGCGCGCCAGGTGCTGGACCAGTTCAGCCTGATCGGTGACTCGCTGATCAAGCTGCATCCCGGCAGCCAGGCGCTGGCCAAGGCCCTGCTCAAGGCGGTCGATTTTGCGGTCCGCAGCAGCCAGGGCGTGCGCCCCGAGCTGGCGATGGAGGTGGCGACCACGACCCTTTATCTGGAGGCCACGTTCGAGGACTTCGACCCGAACGATGCCGAGCTGTCGCGGCGGACCGAAGCGCTGGCGCAGCGCCTCGAAGGGGTGTTGTCGGGGCAGGCACCGCAACCGCTCGAACCCTGGATGGAGCAGTTGTACCGCCGCATCAGCGATCGCCAGACGATGGGCTCGGTGGTCGGCGAGCTCAAGGTGTCGCTGGCCGAGGCCGAGAAATCGCTCGACCAGTTTTTCCGCACCCCTGCCGAGAAGGGCGGCTTGCACGCCGCCGTGTCCCAGTTGTCGCAGATGCGGGGCGTGTTGTCGGTGCTCGGCCTGGAGCCGGCGGTGCAGACGGTGTCGCGCATGCGCACCGTGATCGAACAGAGCCTGCACGAAGACAGCGCGCTGGCCGAAGGCGAGAGCCTGCGGCTGCTCGGCAACAACCTCAGCGCGCTGGGTTTCCTGATCGACATGCTCAGCTACCAGCCGGCGCTGGCCAAGAAGCTCTTCGTGTTTGACGAGGAACGTGGTGAGCTGCTGCCCATGATGGGGCGCCGGGGCGAATCGGCCGAGCCGCGCCCAGCCCAGCGCGAGGCCTTGGCCCTCAGCGAGGATGTGCAGCGGGTTGTTGACGATGTGCAGCAGGGCACCGATCTGGTGGATCTCAGCCAGCGCCTGGACCGTCTGGCCGACGAGGCGACGCTGGCCGAGCATGCGGGGGTGGCCAAGGCCGCCCGCGATGCCGCGCAGGCCGTGGTGCGTCCCGATGCGTTGGAAGGCGCGCAGGCTCTGGTGGGGCTGGCCGGGGCGGTGTCGCCACCGGCGGCACCCGCACAGGCGGAAAGCGCCGGTGCGGACGACGAGGATGACGGCGATCTGCTCGATATCTTCCTGGAGGAAGCCCGCGAAGTGACGGGGCAGGGCCACGCCGCCATCGAGGGCCTGCGCCAGGCTTCTGGGCAGCTCGAACCCCTGACCGCGTTGCGCCGGGCTTTTCACACCCTCAAGGGCAGCTCGCGCATGGTCGGGCTCACCGATTTCGGCGAAGCCGCCTGGGCGCTGGAGCAGGCGCTCAACGCGGCGCTGGCCGAACAGGGCGCGGTCGAGTCCGGTCTGTTGTCGCTTTCCACCGAGGCGCTCGACGCGTTGGGCCAGTGGGTGGAAGACATTGCCCAGGGCCGTGCTGACCACTGGCGCCCGCAGCCATTCCGTGCCAGTGCCGACGCCTGGCGGCTGGAGCGGCGTGAACTGTCCCTGTCGGGCGTGGCGGCCGTTGACGCCCCGGTTGAACCGGTATCCGATGACGCGGTGCTGGCGGCACCGGTGGTGCCGTTCGACGAGGCCACCGAAGCCGAGGTGACGCCGGACCTGGTGCCGCAAGCCGATGGCGAGGGGCCCTTGCCGGTCACCGTGGAGTTCGATGGCGATTTTGTCGAAACGGCGCCGTTCGATGAAGACACGATCACCGAAGAGGATCTGCTGGCAGCGGGAATTCCCGTGCCCGGTGCCGAGCCGCTACCCGCAGAGATGCCGTCTCTGGAGGCCATCGATTTCGAGCGTCTGGCCGCGTTGTCGGACCGTGCGGTCGAGGCGTCTGACGAGCCGGCGCAGGCGTCTGCGCCGGCGGGTATGAGCTTCCCGCCGATCGAGCCGCCCGCGCCCGACACGGCAGCGGTCGAGGTGGTGGAAATGCCGGCTTCGGCGTTCTCGGTCGACTGGCCGGAGCTGTCGCTCCCAGCCGAAGTGCCGGAGGCGCCTGCACCAGCCGCCGTGCCGGAAGAGCACCAGCCCGTGACCGTCAGCGACGCGGAGGAGGCACCAGCGCCCGACCCCGAGTCGGAACCGGCATCGCCCACAGCAGGCGCCGACGAGGGGCTGGTGACCGCTGACAGCGACATGCCGGCGGTCACGGTCGTGGCTGAGGAATCCGCAGACGCGGCGAACATGGCCGATGACACCAAGGTCATCGGCCCGCTGTGCATCGGCATCCGGCTCTACAACGTGTACCTCAACGAGGCCGACGAATGGTCCCGCCGGCTGGGCAATGGTCTGGCCGAATGGGCGCTGGAACGGCACGAACCCCTGGGTGGGCAGGCCGAGGCGCTGGCGCACTCGCTGGCCGGCAGCTCCGCCACGGTGGGGTTCGAGCCGCTCTCGCGCATTGCCCGCGCCCTCGAGCACGCCCTGGGTGTGGCCGCCTCGCACCAGCAGGCCGGCCAGCCCGTGAGCGCCGAGCGGGCGAAACTGTTTGTCGATGCGGCCGAAGACATCCGCCGCCTGCTGCACCAGTTTGCCGCCGGGTTCTACAAGGAGCCGTCGGCGGAGCTGATCGCCGCGCTCGACGCCGTGACCCATGAGCCCTTGCCGAGTCTGGACGAGGGTGATTTCGATCCGCTCGCTTCGCCCCTGGACAGCCCGTGGGCAGTTGGCGACGCCTTGGTGGTGGCGGAGCCTTTGCCCGCTGATGAAACCCCGGCCGACTTTGGCGTGTCGACCTTCGGCGCGATGACGGCACTGGAGCCGCCCGCGCCCCGCCGCGACGGGCCGGTGCAGGACATCGATGACGACATCGATGCGCTGGACACCATCGACGTCGATCTCTTCCCCATCTTTGCCGACGAAGCGCAGGAACTGCTGCCCCATCTGGGCGGGGCCCTGCGCCAGTGGGTGGCAAGGCCGGAAAACGCCAGTGCCCGGGGCGAAGTGCTGCGCACTTTGCACACCCTCAAGGGCAGCGCGCGACTCGCGGGCGCCCTGCGCCTGGGCGAAATGGCCCACCGCATGGAAACCGAGGCCGAACGCCTGGGTTCCGACGTTCACCGCAGCGCGGATGTCGAGCCGTTGCTGGCGTCGTTTGACGCCATCAGCGCCCGGTTTGACCTTCTGCGGCGCAACGACTCGCCGGGCCAAGGGGTGGTGCAAACGGCGCCGGAACAGGACCTTTCGGCGGCGCCCTTGCAACCGGATACCCCGGCTGCTGGCGAACCGTTGCCCGAGGTGTTCTCGCCTGCCGCTCCGGCACCCGAAGCCGTGGATGGACTGGCTGTGTCGGCCAGCATGGCGCCTGCTGTTCCCGGGCTGCAGGGTCTGGCCTTGCCGCCAGGGCCCACGGCCCCGGCACGTGCGGCGGGCGCGGCCGTGCGCGTGCGCCCGGAGCTGCTCGACCGGCTGGTCAACCAGGCCGGGGAGGTGATCATCACCCGCTCGCGTCTGGAGTCCGAACTGGTGACCTTGCGCGGTTCGCTCAAGGACCTCACGGGCAACCTCGACCGTTTGCGCCAGCAGTTGCGCGACATCGAACTGCAGGCCGAAACCCAGATGCAGTCGCGCCTGGCCCAGGCCAAGGACGCCAACCAGTCCTTCGATCCGCTGGAGTTCGACCGCTTCACGCGGGTGCAGGAGCTCACGCGCATGATGGCCGAGTCGGTGAACGACGTGGCCACCGTGCAGCGCAACCTCCAGCGCGCCGTGGACGCGACCGAAGACGGCCTGGCCGCCCAGGCCCGCCAGACCCGCGAGTTGCAGCGCGACCTGCTGCGCACGCGCATGGTGGAGTTCGAAGGGATTTCCGAGCGCCTGTACCGCGTGGTGCGCCAGGCGTCGAAGGAGTCGGGCAAGCAGGTGCGGCTGGACATGACGGGCGGTGCCATCGAAATGGACCGCGGCGTGCTCGACCGCATGACCGCTGCGTTTGAACACCTGCTGCGCAACAGCGTGGTGCATGGCATCGAAACGCCGGACGTGCGCATGGCCGCCGGCAAGCCACCGGAAGGGCAGATCCACATCCGGCTGCAGCAGGAACTCAACGACGTGTCGGTCACCTTCGAGGACGATGGTGCCGGGCTCAACCTGCCGAAGCTGCGGGAAAAGGCGGAGGCCCAGGGCTTCGTCACGCCCGGGACGCAGCTGTCCGACGAAGAGGCTGCGCAACTGGTGTTTGCGCCTGGCCTGAGCACAGCCACCGAGGTCTCGGCGCTGGCCGGGCGTGGGGTGGGCATGGACGTCGTGCGCAACGACGTGGTCGCCCTGGGGGGGCGTGTCGAAACCAGCACGCAACCGGGCCAGGGCACGCGCTTCAAGCTGGTGCTGCCGCTGACGACCGCCGTCACCCAGGTGGTGATGGTGCGGGCCGGTTCGCTGGCCTTCGGGGTTCCGTCCAATCTGGTGGAAATCGTGCGCCGGGTTTCCGCCGACGAGCTGACGCAGGCCTACGCCAGCGGCACGCTGCAGGCCGGTGGCGAGGCCATTCCGTTCTACTGGGCGGGTGCTCTGCTGCAGGCTTCGCCGCAGTCGCAGGAACTGCAGGGCCGTACCCTGCCGGTGGTGATCTTCCGCTCGGCGGCGCAGCGCGTGGCGATGCATGTCGACGAAGTGCTGGGCAACCAGGAAGTGGTGGTCAAGAACCTGGGGCCGCAGCTGTCGCGCCTGCCGGGCCTGGCCGGCATGTCGGTGCTGGCTTCGGGGGCCGTCGCTCTGATCTACAACCCGGTGGCTTTGTCCACCGTGTATGGCGCCCAGGTCCGCGAATGGGTACTGGCCCAGCAGCAGCAAGCGCCGCAGGCGCACGAACCGGTGGTGGCCGATCTGGTGCCGAACGCCGTGCCGCTGGTGCTGGTGGTCGACGATTCGATCACGGTGCGGCGGGTCACGCAGCGCCTGCTGCAGCGCGAAGGCTACCGGGTGGTGCTGGCTGCCGATGGCTTGCAGGCGCTGGAGAAGTTGCAGGGCGAGCGGCCGTCGGTGGTGCTGTCCGACATCGAAATGCCGCGCATGGACGGCTTCGATCTCGTGCGCAACCTGCGCAACGACCCGCGCCTGGCCAGCCTGCCGGTGATCATGATCACCTCGCGCATCGCCACCAAGCACCGCGACCACGCGCGCGAGCTCGGCGTCGACCACTACCTGGGCAAACCCTACGCGGAAGACGAGCTGCTGGCGCTGATCGCCCATTACGCGCGCAGCGAAGCCCAGGCCTGATGGGGCCGGGGCGCCGCTTTCAGCGGTGCCCGTGTGACCCGGTGGGCGAAGGGGCAGCCGCCCGGCTCTTGACCACCGCGTAGCGCTGCAGCGTGCGCTCGCGCGCCTGGGCGTGGTCGACGACGGGTGCGGGGTAGGTGGCCCCCAGTTGCACGCCCGCCGCCAGCAGTTCGAGTTCCCGTGCCTGCCAGGGGGCGTGCACCGCGTTGTCGGGCAGGGCCTGCAAGGCGGGCAGGTAGCGGCGGATGAACTTGCCTTGCGGGTCGAATTTTTCGCTCTGTGTCACCGGATTGAAGATGCGGAACCAGGGCTGGGCATCGCAACCGCTGGAAGCCGCCCATTGCCAGCCGCCGTTGTTGGCCGCGAGGTCGTAGTCGATCAGGTGGTCGGCGAAGTAGCGTTCGCCCCAGTGCCAGTGCAGGCCCAGGTCCTTGACCAGGAAGCTGGCCACCACCATGCGCAGCCGGTTGTGCATGTAGCCGGTCTGGTTGATCTGCGCCATCGCTGCGTCCACCAGCGGGTAGCCGGTGCGGCCTTCGCGCCAGGTGTCGAAGAGGGTCTGGGCGTGTTTGCCGTGTTCGAAGCGGATGGCGTCGTATTCGGGCCGGAAGGCCCGCTCTACCACGTGCGGGAAGTTGGCCAGGATCTGGTGGTAGAAGTCGCGCCAGATCAGCTCGCCCAACCAGGTGGAGGCGCCTTGCAGGCCTTGCAGGTGCATCTGGTAGGCCACGGAGGCGACCTGGCGGATGGAGATCGTGCCGAAGCGCAGGTGGACGCTCAGGTAGCTGGGGCCTTTGATCGCCGGGAAGTCGCGCGTCTCGTGGTAGCGGTCGATGCGCTCGACAAAATCCTCGAACAGGCGCTGCGCCCCGCGGGCGCCGGTGGGCAGGGGCAGTTGCGACAGGTTGGTGGGCGCGAAGTCGATGTCGGACAGGCGCGGCACCGGGGTGTTCCATTCGCCGCCCTCCGGGCCAGGCAGCGGCGCCAGGCTGGCGGCGTGGCGGTCGATGGGGTAGGGCTGCAGGTAGAACGGGGTCAACGCCTTGAGCCAGGCGTTGCGGTAGGGCGTGAACACGCCAAAGGGCTGTCCGGCCTGCGTCAGCACCTCGCGCCGCTCGAAGACCACGTGGTCCTTGAAGCCGTGGAACATGATGCCGGCGTGCGCGAGCGACCCGAGCACGTGGGCGTCGCGTGCCTTGGCGTCGGGTTCGTCGTCGTGGTTGGCAAACACGGCCTGCACGTGCAGGGCCTGGGCGATGGCCGGGATGGCGTCGCGGGCGCGGGCATGGCGCACGATCAGCCCGGTGGCTACTTGGCCGTGCGCGGCGCCGAGGGCACGCAGCCGCTGGTCCAGATCGACCAGCGACTCGCGAATGAACTCCACCCGGCGGTCTGCTTCGAGTCCACGCGCCAGCAGCGGGTCGAGAATGTCGGTGTCGAAAACGAACACGCACCAGACCTGCCGGCACTGGCGCAGCGCGTGGTGCAGGGCGGCGTTGTCTTCCGCCCGCAGATCGCGGCGGAACCACATCAGGCCTCGGTCGTAACGGTTCATGCGCAACTGCGTGAAAGGGGGCTGAAGGTGTGCGGGTGGGCCGGAGGGGGCCGCTTAAAATCACCGGATGCCCGCTGATTTTGCCCCCATCAATCTGACCAATCACTTCCTGATTGCGATGCCCGGCCTCAGCGACGAGCTTTTCGGCCGCAGCGTGGTGTTCATGTGCGAGCACAGCGAGCGCGGCGCCCTGGGGCTGGTGATCAACAAACCCAGCGACATCCTGCTGCCCCAGCTGTTCGAAAAAGTGGAACTGCCACTGCAGCGCGACGACCTGAGCGCGTTGCCGGTGTTCCAGGGCGGGCCGGTGCAGACCGAGCGCGGCTTCGTGCTGCACGACGCCATCGAGGCGGGCGAGGGCGAATCGGTCTACGCCTCCACGATGTCGATTCCGGGCGGGCTGGAGATGACCACCTCGCGCGACGTGCTCGAAGCCATGGCTTCGGGTGCGGGGCCGCGCCGGGTCTTCGTGACCCTGGGCTATGCCTCCTGGGGGCAAGGCCAGCTTGAATCCGAGATCACCGAAAACAGCTGGCTGACGGTGGAGGCCGATCCGGCGCTCATCTTCGACGTGCCGGTGACCGAACGCTACGACCGGGCCATGGCGCTGCTGGGGCTGCAGTCCTGGATGCTGTCGCCCGATGCGGGGCATGCTTGATGCACACCCCCTGCGCCGCTTCGCGTCTTCCCCCTCTCTCGCCTGCGGCGGGAGGGGGACGGCAGCCGTGGCCCGGCCAAGCCGGTTCCACGCTGCCCTGCGGATTGGGGCTTCCCTTCGTTGGCGTGGGGTTTCTTTCCAACCCTTCGCGTGTTGCGGAGTTGGCCTGATGGCGTCGTCGCCTTTTTCGGGCCAGACATTTCTGGCCTTCGACTATGGTCTCAAGCGCACCGGGGTGGCCACGGGCAACCGGCTTACGGGCACGGCCACGCCGCGTGGCACGATCACGGCCGAGGGCGATGCGCGTTTCGTGCAGATCGCCACGAGGCTGAAGGAATGGCAACCCGATGCGCTGGTGGTGGGCGTGCCGTTCCACCCCGATGGGGCCGCGCACGAGAACACGGCGCGGGCGCAGAAGTTCGCCCGCCAGTTGCGGGGCCGTTTCGGTCTGCCGGTGTTCGAGGTGGACGAGCGCTACAGCACCACCGAAGCCCACAGCCTGGGCGCCCGCGACGCCGACAGCGCGTCAGCCTGCATCATTCTGGAACAGTTTCTGAGGAGCCTGCCGTCATGACTTCCCCGACCCCGTTGCCCGATGCCGAGCAACTGTATGGCGCGCTGCTCGCGGGGGTGAAAGCCCTGGCCGCCGCCACGCCGCAGCCGATCCACCTGGCGGGCATTGCCTCCGGCGGCGCCTGGCTGGCCGAGCGCCTGCACCGCGACCTGGGGTGGCCCGGGGCGCACGGCGTGATCTCGTCGGCCATGCACCGCGACGACTTTGCGCGCCGCGGCCTGGCGCACAGCGAACAGACGGCGCTGCCGTTCGAGATCGCCGGTGCCCACGTGCTGCTGATCGACGACGTGCTCTACACCGGGCGCACCATCCGCGCCGCACTCAACGAGCTGTTCGACTACGGCCGCCCGGCCAGCGTGCAACTGGCGGTCCTGATCGACCGTGGCGGCCGCGAACTGCCGGTGGAAGCCACCTTCAGCGCGGCGCGGCAGGCCCTGCCGGAAGGCCAGTCGATCGAGCTCGGCCGCGACGCCGACGGCCGCCTGCATTTCGTGCTGGAAAACAAGGAAGCCTGAACACCATGGCCCGCAACCCGCAACTCAACAAGAACGGCGAGCTGATCCACCTGCTGTCCACCGAAGGCCTGTCGCGCGACATCCTCACGCACATTCTGGACACCGCGACCAACTTCGTCAGCGTCAGCGACCGCGAGGTCAAGAAGGTGCCGCTGCTGCGCGGCAAGAGCGTGTTCAACCTGTTCTTCGAAAACAGCACCCGCACCCGCACCACTTTCGACATCGCTGCCACGCGCCTGTCGGCCGACGTGTACACGCTGGACATCGCGCGCAGCTCCACCGCCAAGGGCGAGTCGCTGCTCGACACCATCGCCAACCTCTCGGCGATGGCGGCCGACATCTTCGTCGTGCGCCACAGCGAAAGCGGCGCGCCCTACCTGATCGCCCAGCACGTGGCGCCCCACGTGCACGTGGTCAATGCCGGCGATGGCCGCCACGCGCACCCCACGCAGGGCATGCTGGACATGTACACCATCCGGCACTACAAGAAAGACTTCAGCAACCTGTCGGTGGCCATCGTCGGTGACGTGCTGCACTCGCGCGTGGCGCGCAGCGACATCCACGCGCTGACCACGCTGGGCTGTCCCGACGTGCGTGTGGTCGGCCCGCGCACCCTGGTGCCCAGCGACCTCTCGCACCTGGGCGTGCGCGTGTGTCACACGCTGGAAGAGGGCATCAAGGACTGCGACGTGGTGATCACGCTGCGCCTGCAGAACGAGCGCATGAGCGGCGCGCTGCTGCCGTCGAGCCAGGAGTATTTCAAGAGCTTCGGCCTGACCATCGAGCGCCTGCGCTGGGCCAAACCCGATGCCATCGTCATGCACCCGGGCCCGATCAACCGCGGCGTCGAAATCGAGTCGGCCGTGGTCGACGGGCCGCAGAGCGTGATCCTGCCGCAGGTGACCTTCGGCATCGCGGTGCGCATGGCGGTGCTGAGCATCGTGGCCGGGAACGAGGCATGACTGTGCCCGCCTCGCCGTTCTGGAGCCCGGCGATCCGCGGCCTGCACGCCTACGTGCCGGGTGAGCAGCCGCAGGGTGAAGGCTGGATCAAGCTCAACACCAACGAGAGCCCGTACCCGCCGTCGCCGCGCGCGCTGGCCGCGATCCGGGCCGCGGCAGACGAGCGCCTGCGCCTGTACCCCGACCCCCAGTCGCTGGCGCTGCGCCAGACCGTGGCCAGCCGTTTCGGTCTGGAGGCTGCGCAGGTGTTCGTGGGCAACGGCTCCGACGAGGTGCTGGCGCTGGCCTTCATGGCGCTGCTGCGGCATCAGCGGCCGGTGCTGTTTCCCGACATCACCTACAGCTTCTACCCGGTCTACGCCAACCTGTACGGGGCGGCCTTCGAGCAGGTGCCGCTCGATCCGCAGTTCGCGGTGCGGGTCGCCGACTACGAACGGCCCAACGGCGGCATCCTGCTGCCCAACCCGAACGCGCCCACCGGCGTGGCCCTGCCGCTGGCCGACATCCGGGCGCTGCTGCGGGCCCACCCGACGTCGGTGGTGGTGATCGACGAGGCCTATGTGGATTTCGGCGCCGAGAGTGCCGCCGCGCTGGTGCCCGAATTCCCGAACCTGCTGGTGGTGCAGACGCTGTCCAAGTCGCGCGCGCTGGCCGGTCTGCGGGTCGGGTTCGCGCTCGGCCAGGCGGCGCTGATCGAAGCGCTCACCGTGGTCAAGGACAGCTTCAATTCCTACCCGCTGGACCGTCTGGCCCAGGCTGGCGCGCAGGCGGCGCTGGCCGACGAAGCGCACTTCGAACACACGCGGCAGCAGACCATCGCCTCGCGCGAATGGCTGGCGGCGGCGCTGGCGACGCGCGGTTTTGCCTGTTTGCCGTCGTGTGCCAACTTCCTGTTCGTGGCGCACCCGGACCACCCGGCCGCCGGCCTGATGCAGGCGCTGCGCGAGCGGCGTATCCTGGTGCGGCATTTCCGCCAGCCCCGCATTGACAACCACCTGCGCATCACCATCGGCACGCAGGCCGAATGCGAGCGCCTGGTGGCGGCCATCGACGAGGTGTTGGCGTGACGTCCCCCTGCGCCGCTTTGCGACGTCTCCCCCCTCTGGCGCAGCCCGGTGTGGTGCGGGGAGCGGCTGCGGCGCGTGGCATCCCTGAATGGAAAGAACGACCGGTCGCCGGTCAGCGAGTTGAGGCAGCATGAAGATCCTGATCCAGAACGGCCGCGTCATGGACCCCGCCACCGGGCGCGATGAAATCACCGACATCGCGATCGCCGCCGGGCGCATCATCGCGGTCGGCAACGTGGCGGCCGACTTCCACCCCAACCGCACCATCGATGCCAGCGGCTTGGTGGTGGCGCCGGGGCTGGTCGATCTGGCCGTGCGCCTGCGCGAGCCGGGGCAGGAACACGCGGGCATGCTCGAAAGCGAGATGGCCGCGGCCGCCGCCGGCGGCGTGACGGCGCTGGTCTGCCCGCCCGACACCGACCCCGTGCTTGACGAACCGGGCTTGGTCGACATGCTCAAGTTCCGAGCCGAAAAGCTGCACCAGTCGCGCGTGTTCCCGCTCGGGGCGCTCACGCGCGGCCTGCAGGGCGAGGTGCTGACCGAGATGGCCGAGCTGACCGAGTCGGGCTGCATCGGTTTCGGCCAGGCCGAGGTGCCCATCGTCAACACCCAGGTGCTGCAGCGCGCGTTGCAGTACGCGGCGACGTTCGGCTACACGGTCTGGCTGCGGCCGCAGGACCCGTGGCTGGGCAAGGGCGTGGCCGCCAGCGGCCCGCTGGCCACGCGCATGGGCCTGTCGGGCATCCCGGTCACGGCCGAAACCATCGCCCTGCACACCCTGTTCGATCTGCTGCGCAGCGTGCACAGCGCCAGCCGCGCGGCTGGCGAAAAAGGCCTGCGCGTGCACCTGTGCCGCCTGAGCAGTGCCGCCGGGCTGGAGCTCGTGCGCCAGGCCAAGGCCGAGGGGCTGCCCGTGACCTGCGACGTGAGCGTGCACAACCTGCACCTGGCCGATGTGGACATCGGCTATTACGACAGCCGCCTGCGCCTGCAGCCGCCGGTGCGCCAGCAGCGCGACCGCGAGGCCCTGCGCGCCGGCCTGGCCGATGGCACGGTCGATGCCCTGGTGTCCGACCACAACCCCGTCGACAGCGACGCCAAGGTGCTGCCGTTTGCCGAAGCCGAGCCTGGAGCGACGGCGGTCGAGCTGCTGCTGGGCCTGTCGGTCAAATGGGCGCAGCAGGAGGGGCTGGGCCTGATGCAGGCGCTGGCCGCGCTGACCACCGGGCCGCAGCAGGTCCTGGGCTCGGCGCTGGGCACGCTGCAGCACAGCGTCGGGCAGATCGCCGTCGGGGGGGTGGCCGATCTGTGCCTGTTCGACCCGAACGACAGCTGGGCGGTGCAGCCCGGTCAGTTGCGCAGCCAGGGGGTGCACACACCCTTCGAAGGCCATGAAATGCCGGCGCGCGTGCGCTGGACCCTGGTGGGCGGCTACGTCGCCTACGAAGGCAGGGGCTGAGGTGGCGGCGGGCCGACGCTCGCCCCTGCAGGCGGCGTGGCGCATCGTGCGTGCCGTGACCCATGTGCTGCGCGGCATCTGGACCATCCGCAGCGAATTCGGCCGTCTGACGCCCGAGGCCTGCGACCTGCTGGTGCGCGAATGGTCGCGGCAGATGCTGGGCATCCTGGGCGTGGCGCTGCGCGTGCAGGGGGAGCTGCCCTCCCGCGGGCCGGTGCTGCTGGTGGCCAACCACAGCTCCTGGCTCGACATCCTGGTGATGAACGCGGCCCAGCCGGTGCGCTTCGTGTCCAAGGCCGACGTCAAGCGCTGGCCGGTGCTGGGCACCCTGGTGACCGGTGCCGGCACGCTCTTCATCGAACGGGAAAAACGCCGCGACGCCATGCGCGTGGTGCACCAGATGGCCGAGGGTCTGCGCGGCCATGCCCGGCTGGCGGTCTTTCCTGAAGGCACCACGGGCGACGGCCGCGCGCTGCTGCCTTTTCATGCCAACCTGATCCAGGCCGCCATCGTGGCCGAGGCGCCCGCGCTGCCCGTCGGTCTGCGCTTCGTGGACACGGCCACCGGCGAGCCCAGCGAGGCGCCGCTGTTCGTGGGCGACACCACCTTGCTGCAATCGGTGTGGCGCACGCTGCGCACCACGGGGGTCGGGGCGGAGGTGTTTTACGGCGATCCCCAGCGGGCCGACGGGCGCGACCGCCGCGCCTGGGCCCGCGATCTGCGTGTGGCGGTGGGCGGCCTTTGCGGTGCGGCCACGCCCGATACGGCGCACAGTCTTCCTGATCGGCGCGGGCTTCCTTCATAATCGGGGCCATGCAATCCCTGCGCGCTGCCACCACGCTCGCACGCCTCGTCCTGGCGTGGTTCGTGTTGACGCTGGGCGTTGCGGTGGCCTCGCCGATCATTCAGCCCCACTCGGTGGAGATGGTGTGTTCGGCGGCGGGCAACATGAAGCTGGTGGTGGTGGACAGCAACGGCGAAGCCGTGGTCTCGCCCCATTCGTCGCTCGATTGCCCGGCGTGCCTCGTGGTCACGCCGCCCACGCCGGCCATCGCGTGGGATTTTGAACCGGTGCAGCCGCTCAGCCAGGCGCTGCATCCTTTCACGGCCGCACACATCGCGGCCCTGACCGGGGCACCACTGCCCCCCCGCGGCCCGCCGGCCGCCGCCTGAACGGTCGCCGGCTTCCGCGTTCCGGGCTCTGTGGCCCGTGACATCGCGGCGGTGAACGGCGGCAATCGGTTCGGTATCGCAGCGGCAGGCCCGCCCGGTACCGATCTTCTTGCGGTGGTCAGGCCCCAGGGGCCCCGTCCGATCTGTGGCCCTGTCGAACCGGGGCGGGTCGACGGTGATGGTGGATCTTCATGGTTTCTTTGCGATGGTGGGCGTGCTGCGTATCGGCAGGCGCCTTGTTCATGCCCGCGGCCGCCTGGCCGCAGACCGCCGCGCCCGCTGCGGCGCCCCTTCCGGTGTTGCCCACGGTGGAGGTCCGCGCCAGCGGGTCGGTCGACGCGCTGGCCGAGCAAGCCCAGGAGCAAGCCCGGGAAGCCCTGTCACAGCGTGCTGGTGGCACGGCGCTGGTCACGGCCGACAGCTTCCGCCAGGGGCGCGCTGCCACGCTGACCGATGCCCTGGCCTGGGCGCCCGGGGTGCTGGCCCAGACCCGGCACGGGCAGGAGGCGCGGTTTTCCATCCGGGGTTCGGGCATCCAGC
This sequence comes from Hydrogenophaga sp. NFH-34, assembly GCF_021401345.1. Lineage (GTDB taxonomy): Bacteria > Pseudomonadota > Gammaproteobacteria > Burkholderiales > Burkholderiaceae_C > Hydrogenophaga > Hydrogenophaga electricum. Next base: position 14,986 of record NZ_JACBGE010000014.1, on the reverse strand, counting down.
GCGGGTTCCTGATGCGGGGCATCCAGATCTACCAGGACGGCACACCGCTGAACCAGGCCGACGGGGCCGGTGATTTCCAGTCCGTCGATCCGCTGTCCACGCAGTACGTCGAAGTCTGGCGCGGCGCCAACGCGCTGGAGTACGGGGCCAACGGCCTGGGGGGTGCGGTGAACTTTGTCTCCCCCACTGGCCTGACGGCGCCGCGCGCGTCGCTGCGGCTGCAGGCGGGCTCTTTCGGCCAGCAGCAGGTGCAGGCCAGCCTGGCCGGCCGCCATGAGGCGCTGGATGGCTATCTCAGTGTCAGCGACAGCCGCCAGGACGGCTGGCGCGAACAGTCGGCCACGCGGACCCGCCGCGTTTCGGCCAACGTGGGGGCACAGGTGGGGGAGGGGCTGGAGCTGCGCGCCTTCCTGGCTTACCTTGATGCCGATCTGCAGATGCCCGGCAGCCTGACCCGTGCGGCCCTGAACACCGATCCGCGTCAGGCCGCGCCCGGTTATGTGAACCAGAACGCGGTCAACAACTACACGCGCACCCGGGGGGCCGTGCGGGCCACGTGGCAGCTCAGCGACCAGGTGCGCTGGACCACCGTGGCCCACACCTCCGAGCGCGACCGGTTCCACGCCATGACCATGGGGATCCTCCAGCAGGACCTGCGCGACAGCGGTTTCGATTCGCGCGTGGTGGCCGCGTGGGGCCCAGCGGGGCTGACGCGGCAGCTCACGGCCGGCCTGTCCTCGGCCCGTCTCAAGGGGGAAGAATGGCGCTTCGCCAATGTGGGCGGGCAGGCCGGCGCGGCCACCGGCCGCAATACCTTGCGTGCGCGCCAGGACACGCTGTACGGCGAATACGCGCACGGGCTGGATGAACGCTGGACCGTGCAGGCCGGGGCCCAGGCGGTCCGGGTGAAGCGGCGGGTAGACAACCACACCACGCCTTCGGCCAGCTACGACACCGCATTCGACCATGTGGCCCCCAAGCTGGGCGTGCTGTACGCGCTGACCCCGACGGCCCAGGCCTACGCCAACGTGAGTGGCAGCGACGAAGTGCCGCCCATTGGCGAGATGGTGGTTCGGCCGCAATGGCCGCTGGGCCATCCGCAAAAGGCCACCACGGTCGAAGCGGGCTGGCGCGGTCGCGCGGGGGACCTTTCGTGGGACATGGCGGTCTACCACGCGCGGGTCCGCCACGAACTGCTGGCACTCACCGACGCCACCGGCGCAGCGCTGGGCACGACCAACGCCGACCGCACCGTGCACCAGGGGCTGGAGCTGTCGGCCAGCGTGCCGGTGGCGCCGTCGTTCGCGTTGCGCCTCCAGTACCTCTACAACGACTTCCGCTTCGACGGTGATCCGCTCTATGGCGACAAGCGCCTGGCCGGCATTCCGCCGCACCTGCTGCGTGCCGAACTGCGCTGGAAGGCCGCGCCGTGGCTGACCGTGACGCCCGGTCTGGAGTGGTTGCCCGGCAAAACCTGGGTCGACCACGCCAACACCGTGTCGGCCCCGGGGTACGCGCTGTGGAACCTCTCGTTCAGCGGCGAACTGGGCCAGGGCTGGAGCTGGTTCGTCGAAGGCCGCAATTTGAGCGATCGCCGCTACGTGGCCACCACCGCGGTGCAGGCCCAGGTGCGGGGCGCCGACGGGGCCTATTACTTCCCGGGCGACGGCCGCGCGGTCTACGCCGGCCTGAGCTGGCGCATGCCCTGAGCGTTGCCTGTTATTTCTTTCTGTTTTCCATCCCCTGTCCAAGGAGCTTACCCATGAAAACCTTCATCACCGCCAGCCTCATGGCCCTGGCTTCGCTGAGCGCCGCCGCCCACGACGGCCACGCCCACGGCAGCACCAGCGTCGACGTCAAGGACGCCTGGGTGCGTGCCACCGTCGCCCAGCAAAAAGCCACCGGCGCGTTCATGCAGCTGACGGCCAAGGCTGACAGCAAGCTGGTGGCCGTGCAGTCGCCCGTCGCCGGCGTGGTGGAAATCCACGAAATGGCGATGGACAACAACGTCATGAAAATGCGCGCCCTGCCGGCCGGGCTGGAGTTGCCCGCCGGCAAGGCCGTGGAACTCAAGCCCGGTGGCTACCACGTGATGCTGATGGATCTGAAGAGCCAGGTGAAAGCCGGTGACACCGTGCCGCTGACCCTGGTCTTCGAAGGCAAGGACGGCAAGCGCGAGACCGTCGAGCTGCAGGCGCCCGCCCGTCCGATCAACAGCGCCGGCATGGCCGCGCCCCAGGGCGACCAGGGTGGCCACGGCGCGCACAAGCACTGACCGGAGAAGCCCTGAGGCGCTGATCCCGCTCGCCCGATGACCCTCTCCCGCCTGTCCGTCACGGCCCGTGGCCTCACCCGCTGGGTGCTGGCCATGATGCTGCTGGCCAGCCTGGCGCCCGCGTTCTCGCGCGCGCTGGGGGCCGGTGGCGGGCCGCCGGGCGCGGCGGCGCCGGGCAGCGGCTGGGTGGAGATTTGCGGCCCCGGCGGCATCCGCTGGGTGCAGGTCGACGTGGCCAGCGCCCAGGCCCAGGCGGCGGAGCCGGCGCGCGAGCAGCCCGCTGCAGGGCTGCATGCTGGCGCGCTCGACCACTGCGCGCTGTGCGGCCTGTCGCTGGACCGCTGCCTGCCCGATGAAACGCCCACGCTCGGCCTGCCGGCCGGGCTGCTGATGCGCCTGTCGCGGGCGCCACCGGCCGAGCCGGTGATACCGGCCCCCACCGGGCCGCTGCCTGCCCGGGGTCCTCCGGCCTGAACCGCTCGGTGAGGCGGCGCTGGTGCGCCGCCGGGGGCAGACCCGGTCGGGCCTGCCTGTCTTCCGGCCTTTCAGGAGCAGGACATGTCTTCTCTTTCGTCTTCTTCGTCGGCGGTGCTCGTGTGCCCCGCCTCCCAATCCGTGTTCGCCAGCGGCGAGCGCGGGCCGCTCTGGCGTGTGGTCAGCGGCGAAATCCGTATCGATCGCGTGATCGGCCACACCCGGCAACTGGTGCAGGTCGCCCTGGCTGGTGACCTGGTGGGCATCGAAGCCCTGTGCGACCAGGCCTACCGCTACAGCGCCACCGCGCTGACCCCGGCGCGGCTCGCTTCTGTGCGTTTTGACAGCGATGCCGAACGCGACACCCTGCTGCGCCAGGCGCTCATGCAGCAGCAGACGCGTTGCCAGGACATGGCCGCCTTGCGCACCGGGCCGGTTCCGCAGCGGCTGGTGCACCTGCTGCAACTGCTGGGCCATGCCTGGCGGCAGGCCCAGGGCGACGACGCCGAGGCGCGCGCGCTGTCTGACCACATCCGCGAGGCGCTGCCTGCCCTGCGCGAAGTGGCCCAGGTGGTGGACGCCAAACACGAAACCGTCTGCCGCGCACTGGCGCGCCTGCTGCCGCCGCGCAGCCGCAAGCCCGGGCCGCCTGCCACCCAGACGCCGGCGCTGCGCTGGTTTGCCAGCGCCAACGACGCGTCCGCCCCGGCATGGCAGGCCGCGGCGGCCTGAACCTCTTTTTTCCATCTGTCGACAGGTCCGAGGAGACAAACATGACACCCCATCCCGCCCAGGCCGAACGGGCCGCCGCCCCGCGCCAACCCGCGCTGGGCCGATTCCACGCCCTGGCCTGGCGCTGGCATTTTTACGCCGGCCTGTACGTGGTGCCTTTTCTGCTGATGCTGGCCGTGACCGGGCTGGTGATGGTGTTTTTCACCGGTTTCCAGACCCGGTTGGGCATGAAGATCGTGGTCAGCCCGCAGGCGCAGACCGTGCCGGTGAGCACGCAGGCCGAGGCCGCGTTGGCGCAGTGGCCGCAAGGGCAGTTGCGCAGCTACCTGGCGCCCAAGACCGCCACCGCGCCCAGTTGGTTTGACGTGGGGGTGGATGGCCGCACCGAATCGGTGGCTGTGGACCCGTACACCGCCAGCGTGATCCGTGTCGTGAACAAGGAAGACACCGTCTTCGCCTGGGCCGAGAAGATCCATGGCACGCTGCTGATTGGCGACGTGGGCGATCGCCTGATCGAAATCGCCGCCGGCCTGGGCATCGTGCTGATTCTCACCGGGCTGTACATGGCCTGGCCGCGCACCCCCGGGGGCTGGCGCCAGCTGTTCTGGCCCGGTTGGGCGCAGCGGGGTCGCGCGGCCTGGAAGGCCTGGCATGTGAGCGTGGGGGCCTGGATCGGCGTGATCCTGCTCGGCTTTCTGCTCAGCGGGCTGGCCTGGTCGGGCGTGTGGGGCAACCAGTTCGTGCAGCCCTGGGGCAGTTTCCCGGCCACCAAGTGGGACAACGTGCCGCTGTCCGACGCCACCCACGCCAGCCTCTCGGCCAACGGCCTCAAGGAAGTGCCCTGGGGGCTGGAGCAGACGCCGCTGCCCGTGTCCGGTTCGCAGGCCGGCGCCCCCGGCATTCCGTCCGGCCAGCCGGTCAACCTCGACGCCGTGGCCGACTTCGCGCGCCGCAGCGGCTTCAGCGGGCAGTTCCGCATCGCCGTGCCGCAAAGCGAGAGCGGCGTCTACACCGTCAGCGCCGACAGCATGAGCGGCGACCTGAGCAACCCCACCCACGACCGCTATCTGCACATCGACCGCTACAGCGGCCAGGTGCTGGCCGAGGCCGCGTTTGCCGACTACTCGCCCATGGCCAAGGCCATGGCCGTGGGCATTGCGCTGCACCAGGGCGACATGGGGCTGTGGAGTGCGGTGCTCAACGTGGTGTTCTGTCTGGCGGTGGTGTTCCTGTGCGTCAGCGGCATCGTCATGTGGTGGAAGCGCCGTCCCGCTGGCGCCGGCCGTCTGGTGGCCCCCGGCGTGCCCGCCCGCGCCGCGCGCTGGAAGACCGGGGCGCTGGTGATGCTGGTTACGGCGGTGCTGTTCCCGCTGTCCGGCGCCGTGCTGCTGGGCGTGCTGCTGCTCGACTGGCTGGTGATCTCGCGTCTGCCAGCGCTCAAGACCGCGCTGAGCTGACCGGCCGCGCATTCAAGGAGTTTTTCATGCAACGACGAATGGTCTGGAGCGCCGCCGTGGCGCTGTCCCTGGGAGCGCTGGGGGTCGTGGCCCATGCGCACGACTTCAAGGCCGGTGCACTGCGCATCGATCACCCCTATGCCACCCCCACACGGCCGGGCCTGAACACCGGCGCGGTGTATTTCCGCGGCATCAGGAACACCGGTCGCACGCCCGACCGGCTGCTGTCGGCCACCACGCCCGCTGCCGAACGTGTGGAGATCCACCGGATGCAGATGGACGGAGACGTGATGCGCATGCGGGCACAACCCGCGCTCGATCTGCCGGCCCAGACCACCGTGTCGCTGCGGCACGGCGATGCCCAGGGGGTTCACCTCATGTTGCTGAACCTGAAGTCACCTTTGCGGGACGGAGACCGCTTCCCGGTGACGCTGGTGTTCGAACACGCCGGCACGCACACCGTCACGGTTTGGGTCCAGACACCCCGTGCAGAGAAGCCCGGGGCCCTCGCCCCCCACGCGCACTGACGCCGTTTTTGTTCCTTTCAGACATTTTGGAGATCGTGATGCACCGTCCGTTTTTACTGGCCACCTCCCTGGCTCTCTCGGCCCTGCTGGCAGCATGCGCCTCGGCGCCGACAGCGAGCGGGACGCAGCCCGTGACGTTGAACTTTGCGGCCGAAGTCCTGGGTCAGCCCTTCCAGTGCGGCCAGCGCTATACCGGTATCGGCAGCACCGGTTCGACCGTCACCCCTTCGGACTTCCGTTTCTACGTCAGCGAAGTCCATATGCTCACGGCCGGCGGTGAGGCGGTGCCCGTGCAACTGGCCCAGGACGGCGTCTGGCAGTTCCAGAACGTGGCGCTGCTCGACTTCGAGAACGGCGCGGGCGTGTGCCGCAATGGCACCACGGGCATGAACACCCAGGTGCGGGGCACGGTACCGGCCGGCAGCTACACCGGTGTGCGTTTCACGCTGGGGGTGCCTTTCGCGCTCAACCATGGCGACCCGACGGTGGCCCCCTCGCCGCTGAACAGCACGGCGATGTTCTGGAACTGGCAGGGTGGTTACAAGTTCCTGAAGTTCGACACCACCTCCAGCGGCCTGTCCCCGGAGAAGCCGGGCGCTGCAGGCCCGCAGGGCCCGACCACGCGTTATTCGGTGCACCTGGGCAGCACCGTGTGCGCTGCCGCCAGCCGCACCAGCGCGCCCAGCGCCTGCCAGAACCCCAACCGCGTGGTGGTTGCGTTCCCGGACTTCGATCCGGGCCGCCACACCGTGGTGGCCGATATCGGCCGCGTGCTCGCTCAGGCCAATGTGGACGTCAACGCTCCCCAGACCTCACCGGGCTGCATGAGCTTTCCGGGCGATGCCGATTGCCCGCCCGTGATGGGGGCGCTGGGCCTGCCTTTCGACGGTCAACCCGCTGCGGGGCTCCAGCAACTGTTCAGCCGCCGCTGATCGCGGGCGCATTCCCGCTCCGAGTGTTCGTGCTTTTTCCAAGAAACCCCATGACGATCTTTCGATACACCCCCTGTGCCCTGGCACTGGCTTCCTGCAGCATGGCCGCGTGGGCCGAGGCCCCCCCGGTCGAACTCGAGACCGTGGTGGTCGTGGCCAACAAGCAGCGCGAGAGCGTGGAGCGCACAGCGGCCTCGGTCAGTGCCGCCGATGCCGGACAGATCGAGGACTGGCAGGCGACCACCCTGCAACCGGTGCTGCGTGCGATGCCCAATGTCGAGCTGGGCGGGGGGCAGCGCGCCGACGGTCTGGTTCCCACCATCCGGGGGGCTTCGGGCGCATCGATCACCCTGTTGCTCGACGGCGCGCGGCAGAACGATCTGCAGTCGCCCGCGATGAAGTCGCCGCTGTACGCGGATCCGTACTTCCTGCGCCAGGTGGAGGTGCTGCGGGGCGCGGCCTCGGCGCTGTACGGCACGGGCGGCAACGGCGGCGTGCTGGCGCTGACCACCCTGTCGGCCCGCGATCTGCTGACCGATGGACACAGCGTGGGCGGCGGGGTCCGGCTGGGCCATGCCAGTGCCGACGGCGCCAACCGGGTGAATGCCCGGGTCTACGGCGGCAATGACCGCGTGGACGCCTTGCTGGCCGTGGGGCGGCACAGCTGGGGGAAGATCCGCCAGGCGCGGGGTACCTACATCGACCCGAACGACGGCGACGCTGACACGGGCCTGCTCAAGCTGGGGGTCCAGCCGGTGTCGCAGGCACGGCTGGAACTGTCGCACCAGTTCTACAACAGCGACAACCTGGCTCCCAACAACCCGCAGGTGGGGGTCTACCGGAAAGTGACCGACACCGCGTCCATTCCCTATCTGCAGCCGACCCACATCCGGCAGCACAACACTGTCCTCAAGGGGCATTGGGAACCGGAAGATCCGGCGACCGGCCTGCAGGCCGAGGCCAGCGTGTACCGCTCGGAGCTGGACAGCCGTCTCGACGCTTTCGGCACCGACCCGCGCTACCAGAATGCGCCCATTGCCAATCGCCAGCGCACGGTCACCACCACAGACGGTGCCCACTTCCATCTGGCCCGGGCGTGGGGGGCGCACCGGCTCTCTGTGGGGGGCGACCACTACCGGGACGCGCTCGACTCGGCCTCGGGCACCGCCACGCTGGCGGTCAATCCGGTGAACCCTGCGGGCATCCGCGAAGGCACGGGCTTGTACGGGCAGGCCCAGTGGGCGCTGGCACCCCGGTGGACCTTCACATCCATCGTGCGCCATGATCGCTTCCAGGCGCGGCAGCAGCAGGGTTCGGTTGCGGCGCGCTCGGCCAGCCGGCTGTCGCCCAAAGCCACGCTCGCCTGGGCGTCGGACGACGGATGGCTTCTGTACGGCAGCTATGGCGAAGGCTTCCGCGCACCGGCGGTCAACGAGCTGTACCAGCGCAGCACGTTCGGCACCTTCACCTGGTTCTTGCCCAACACAGATCTGCGGCCCGAAGTGGACCGGACCGCCGAACTCGGCGCCAAATTCCTGCGGCGGGATCTGTGGTCGGCAGGGGATCGGCTCTCGGTGCGCGCGGCGGTGTTCGACTCGCGCGTCCGGGACCTCATCACCAGCGTCAACCTGGGCAACATTCCTGGTCAGACGGCCTGCGCAGCCACGGGCCTGGGTTGTCGCTACCAGTACCAGAACATGCCCCATGCACGGCGCCAGGGTGCGGAAGTCGAACTCGCCTACCGCCAGGGACTGTGGCAGTACCAGGCGGGCTACGGGCGCGTTCGTGTGACCGATCCGGATGCCGGGCAGAACCTGTTTGCGCCCCCCGACAAACTCGTATTTCAGGTTCAGCGGCAGTGGCCCGCTCACAACCTGAGCGTGTCGTGGAACAGCACTCTCGTGGCGGCGCAGGATCGCGACAGCACGGTCCTGCGCCGCCGGAATGGCTACAGCCTGCACGACGTGTTCGTGAGCCGAACCTTCGCGGACGATCGCTACCGCGTGGACGTGGGCATCACCAACCTGTTCGACAAGGCCTGGGTGGCTTACCAGTCGGGCAATGCCTACGCCAACACCTTCCAGGAAGGGCGCAGCTTCAAGGTGGCCTTCCATGCGACGTTCTGACGGTGCCCGGTGGTTTCGCCGGGGCCTGTTCGGACTGACCGTGGCCGGGGCCTGGCTGCTGCTTTCGGGCAGCACGCGCGAGGTGTTCGTGTGGGACCTGCCCGCGTGGGTACCGCCTCCGGTGGTGCCGGCCGACAACCCGATGACGCCGGCCAAGGTCGCGCTGGGGCGGCACCTGTTCTACGACCAGCGCCTCTCGGCCGATGGCACGCAGGCCTGCGCCAGCTGTCATCACCAGGAAAAGGCCTTCACCGATGGCCTGGCCGTGGCCACCGGCGTGACGGGTGTCACCGGCACGCGCAGCGCCATGGCGCTGGGCAACGTGGCTTACATGCCCACCCTGACCTGGGCCAATCCGCAGCTCACCTCGCTGGAAGTCCAGGCCCTGGTGCCGCTGTTCGGCGAGCACCCGGTGGAGATGGGGCTGGCGGGCCAGGAGCAGGCACTGTTCGAGCGCCTGCGTGCCGACGCCACCTACCAGCGGCTGTTTGCCCAAGCCTTTCCGGACGAGGCCCGGCAGGGCCCTGCGGTGCTGTACACACTCTCGACCCTGACCAAGGCGATCGCGGCCTTCCAGCGCACGCTGCTGTCGTTCGACAGCCCCTACGACCGCTACCGCTATGGCGGCCAGCCCGATGCCATCAGCGTCGCGGCCCGCCGGGGCGAGGCCCTGTTTTTCGGCGAGAAGATGGAGTGCTACCACTGTCACGGGGGCTTCAACTTCAACGACAACGTGCTGCACGCAAGGCTGCCTTTCGCTGAAAAAGGCTTTCACAACACGGGGCTCTACGACGTGGACGGCCGTGGCGCCTACCCGGCCGACAACCCTGGCGTGGTCGAGTTCACCGGCGATCCTGCGGACACCGGCCGGTTCCGCACACCCAGCCTGCGCAATGTGGCGGTCACGGCGCCCTACATGCACGACGGCTCGGTGGCCACGCTGGCCGCGGTCATCCGCGAGCACTACGCCGTGGCCGGCCGCGCCGCACACACCCAGGGTCGGCCCAATCCCATGCGCAGCGAACTGGTGGCCGGCTTCGACGTGAGCGACGCCGAGGTGGCCGACCTGGTGGCCTTTCTCGAATCGCTGACCGATGCGCGGTTTCTGACCCGTCCCGAATTGGGCGACCCGTGGCCACGCCCGGCTTCTGCAAGCGGCTCGTCGCCACCCTGATTGACCACCAACCGAGGAGATGATTTTGATGAACACCCCGAAACGCCCCACCGCCAGGACCGTCGTTGCCCTGGCCTGCGCCGCCGCGGCGGCCCCGCTTGCACAAGCCCAGTCTGCACCCGCGTTGCCGGTGCTGCCGACGGTGGTCGTGACCGGCGTCCCCGAGAGCTACCAGGCGCCAGTCAGCGACACCGCTACCCGCACCGACACACCATCGCTGCAAACCGCCCAGAGCATCCAGGTCGTGCCCCGCGCGGTCATCGACGACCAGAACGCGCTGACGCTCACCGACGCCGTGCGCAACGTTTCCGGTGTGCAGCACGACTTCGGCTTCAACGGTTCCCTGCAGCCGCTGCTCATCCTGCGCGGCTTCCCCACAACATCGATGACGGCCATGAGCTCGATGTCCGGCAGCTCCAGCTACTACCTGGACGGCACCAAGGTCATGGGCGTGCCCATCAACATGGCCAACGTGCAGGCGGTCGAGGTGATCAAGGGGCCCTCCAGCGTGCTCTACGGCCGTGCCGAGCCGGGCGGGCTGGTCAACGTGGTCACCAAGCCCATCGCTGCCGTTCCCGAATGGGGTTTCGAGCAGACCATCGGCCAGCGCGGTCTCTCGCGCACCCTGATCGAAGCGGCCGGCGCACTCAACACCGACGCGACCCTGCGGGGCCGGGTGGCCGTGTCCCACTACACCACCGACTCGATCCGCGACTTCGTCGAGGATCGCCTGAGCAGCTTCACCGGCGGCCTGGCCTGGGTGCCCAACGCACGCACCAGCGTCACCGCCACGCTGGACCATTCCGACAACCGCTACCGCACCGACTACGGCATTCCCGCCGTGGGCGACCGGCCTGCCGACCTGCCCTGGTCGCGCCAGTACAACGACTCGCCCTACCTCTCCAGCGCGAAGACCACGAGCTTCAAGCTCGATGCCTCGCACCGGTTCAACGACACCTGGCAGCTCAAGGGCCGGTTGCTGAGCCTGAACAGCGACACCGCCGAAATGGACATCGCCACCTACCGCGCGGACCTCGGCATGGGCATGCTGCCCGGCCAGACCTGCCCTGGCACGGGTGACCCGCTGTGCCGTTACTACTTCGGCGTGCGCCCTGATGGCCGCTACCAGGTGGATCAGTTCAACGCGGACCTGACCGGCAAGTTCCAGACCGGCGGCGTCGGCCACACCGTGCTGGTGGGTTTCGACACCTACCGCACGAAGAAGACCGGCACCACCTACATGCAGCAGATCTCGTCGGTGGATGTCTACAACCCCATGCTGGGCCACACACCGGGGCTGGACCCGATGATGGCCATGCCGCAGGACTACGACGACCACAACCGCTGGACCAGCTTCTACGTGCAGGACCAGCTCGCGCTGGGCCATGGCGTGTTCCTGACCGGCGCTCTGCGCCACGACCGCACCAACGCAGTGTTCGGTATGCCGGGCACCGAACCCAACAAGCAATCCTTCACCACGCCGCGCCTGGGCGCCGTGTGGCAGTTCGCGCCCAACCAATCCGTGTACGCCCAGTACCAGGATGCGGTCGCGGCCAACAACGGCCGCGACACCGTCACGGGCGCCGCCCTGGCGGCCGAGCGCGGCCGCCAGGTCGAGGTCGGCCACAAGATCGAGCTGTTCGACGGCAAGCTCAATTCCACGGTCGCCCTGTTCCAGCTGACCAAGCGCAACCGCGGCGCTTCGGTGCTCGATCCGCGCTCGCCCACTGGCACCAATGTGGTCACCATGGGCGAGGCGGTCGCGCGCGGCTTGGAGTGGGACATCTCGGGCCAGGTGACCTCGAAGCTGTCGCTGATCGGCTCCTACGCCTACACCGACACCGAAGTCACCCGGGACCCGACCTACCAAGGCATGAAGCTGGCCAACGTGGCCCGGCACGCCGCGAGCCTGTGGGCGCGCTACGCCATCGACAGCCAGTGGGCGGTGGGTGGCGGCGTGTTCGCGCAGAGCGCGCGACCAGGGGATTCCGGCAACACCTTCCGGATGCCGGGCTACGCCCGCGTGGATGCCATGGTGGCCTACCGCTTTGCGCTGGGTGCCAGCAAAGCGTCCCTGCAGTTCAACCTGGACAACGTTTTCAACCGCAAGTACTACACCAGCAGCCACCAGTTCGTGCAGGACTGGATCAAGCTGGGCAACCCGCGCACCGCCAAGCTCACGCTGCGCGTGGACTACTGAGGCGCGACCATGAGCACCGCTGAACGGCGAGGGTTCCTCCGCGCGGCCGCGGCCGCACTGGCCACCTCGCCATGGCTGGCCCGTGGCGAGGCGGCAGCGCCCAGGCAGGCGCCGGCTCCGCACGACATGAGCCACCTGCCCGCCTCCTGGACCGGCCAGGAGCAGATCGGCCTGCTGCTCTACCCGGGCATGACCGCGCTGGATGTCGTGGGACCGCAGCACATGTTCGCCGGGTTGATGGGGGCCACGGTGCACCAGGTCGCCAAGACCCTGGCACCGGTGGAGAGCGACACCCAACTCGTGTTCTCGCCCACGGTCACGCTGGCCCAGTGCCCCCGCGATCTGGACATCCTGTTCGTGCCCGGTGGTGGCGCGGGCACCGTGGCGGCCATGCAGGACGCGCAGACCCTGGCGTTTCTGGCCGAGCGCGGCAGCCGCGCCAAACTGGTGAGCAGCGTCTGCACCGGCTCGCTCTTGCTGGGTGCGGCCGGTCTGCTGCGCGGCTATCAGGCGACAACACACTGGGCAACACACGCGCTGCTGGCCGACGTCGGCGCCACGCCGGTCCACGCGCGCGTGGTCCACGACCGCAACCGCATCACCGGCGCCGGTGTGAGCGCGGGCCTGGACCTGGGTCTGGCCATCGTCGCCATGCTGCGCGACACCGCCTACGCACAGACCATGCAGTTGCTGGCCGAGTACGCGCCCGAGCCGCCGTTCAACGCGGGCACACCGCACACCGCGCCGCCGGCCGTCACCGCCATGGTTTCGGACATGTTCAAGGACTTCACGCCACAGGTCCGCGCGGCCCTGGCGCAGGCCCAGGGCACCCGGCCCACCACCCACCGATGACCCCCGGATGCCGAACACCATGACACAACGCTTCGGAACGCCGGGGGGGATGCGCGGCCTGGGCACCGCCGCGCTGGCCGGTGCGTTGGCCCTGTGCGGCTGCGGAGAACAGCCCGCACCGCGCGCAGCGCCACCGGCCATCGAAGGGCGGCCGGCCGATGATGCGGCGCCGAAGGCACCACTGCCACAGGAGATCACGCCCGAGAACCATGCCTGGGTCATGGACGCGATCCTGGGCAGACCCAAGCACCCGATCCGCCAGATCGGCATCCTGGTCTACGACGGCGTCAACGACCTGGATTTCATGGGGCCACGCTACATCCTGGGCCAGGCGGGTGCCACCACACGGCTGATCGGTGTGAAGCAGGGGCCGATCAAGACCGTGATGGGGGTGCAGGTCATCCCCGACACGGTGATCGATGAGGTGAAGCAGCTCGACATCCTGATCATTCCCGGCGGCTTCACCGGCACCATCGAAGCTGCTTACGACAATAAGGTGCTCGACTGGATTCGTCTGATCGACCAGGGCACCACCTACACCGGCGCCATCTGCACCGGCGTGTGGATTCTCGGCGCCACCGGTTTGCTGGAGGGCAGGCGCGCTTCCACCAACTGGTACCGCGAAGAGGCATTTCTCCAGAAGTACAAGGCCATTCCGGCCAACGAGCGCTACACGGTCGACGGCAAGTACTGGACCTCGGCCGGCGTCACCGCCGGCATGGACATGTCGCTGGCGCTGCTCAACGACAACTGGGGCCATCGCTACACCCAGGGCGTGATGCTCGACATGGAGTACGACCCCGCACCACCGATCCAGGGGGGGACGCCCGAGAAGACCAACTGGCTGGTGACGTGGATGCTCACGGCCATGTACGACGCGGGCGTCAACCCCTTGGTCGAACGGTTGGAGCGGGCGCGTGCATCCGCGAAGCGTTGACCGGTGCAGGATCCGCCGGGCTTTTCGCTACAGTCCGGAAAGCGGTCTGCGACGGGCGTGCAGGCCTTCGCAACCAGAAAGGGCTTGATGGTGTTCAGTCGGCGCAACGCGGTGGTGTTGCTGGTGGTGCTGCTGCACGGGGGGGTGCTCTGGGCGCTGCAGACCGGCCTGCTGCACCGGGCGGCCGAGGTGGTGGTGCCGGTGCAGGTACTGGCCCAGTTGATGGAGTCACCGCCTGCGCCAGCGGTCGCTCCGCCACCAGCGTCCCGGCCTCTGCCGCAGGCACCTCCAGCGGCGCCGGCCCGCCCGCGCCCGGTGCCTGCGCCGCCTGCACCCGTGCCCGCAACGTCCTTGCCACCCGTGCCGGCCGATGCCGAGCCGGACCGCGCACCGCGGGTGGCGCCCGTGCCCCCGTCTGCGGCCAATCCCGCCTCCGCCTCCGCCGTGGTGGTGGCCCCGCCGGCCACCTCAGCCCCCACACCGGCGCCTGCAACGCCCGCCGCACCCCAGGTGGTGCTGCCTTCCAGCGATGCCCGCTACCTGTACCGGCCCCTGCCGGTCTACCCGCGGCTGTCCGAACGGCGCATGGAGCACGGCACCGTGGTGCTGAAGGTGTGGGTGCGCGCCGACGGCTCGGTCGACCAGGTGGAGGTCGAGACCTCCAGCGGCTTTCCCCGGCTGGACCGGGCGGCGCTGGACGTGGTGCCGCGATGGACCTTCGTGCCCGGGACCGTGAACGGGGTGCCGCAGCGCCTGCCCGTGCTGGTGCCGGTGCGTTTCGATGCCCCCAACTGAACCGGTCGCCACGGCCTGGATGCCCTTTTAGCAAGGATCGCCATGAACCCCTCTTTCGCCTCCTCCGGCCTGGCCCACGTGTGGACCCAGGGCGATGCCGTCACGCGCAGCGTGGCCGCCGTGCTGCTGATCATGTCGCTGACCACCTGGGTCATCATCCTGCTCAAGGTGCTGGACCAGCGTGCCCAGCGCCGCCAGGCCCGCGCTTGCGAGAGCTTCTGGCACAGCGCCGACTTCGCCGAAGGCATGGACAAGCTCGGCGCGGAGCCCGGCAACCCTTTCCGCAACCTCGCCCTCGAAGGCCGCGAAGCCGCCCGCCACATCGTGCACAAGGAAGGCAGCGCGCCCCAGCTGCACGACAGCCTGGACGTCAGCGACTGGATCGAGCGCGGCCTGCGCCGCAGCCTGGACGACCACCTGGCGCGCGCCCAGGGCGGCCTCACGGTGCTCGCCTCCATCGCCTCCACCGCCCCCTTCGTGGGCCTGTTCGGCACCGTCTGGGGCA
>NZ_JACBGE010000013.1 GCF_021401345.1 Hydrogenophaga sp. NFH-34 | reverse complement strand
CCGCTGTCGCGGACCTGCTTGTTGATCGGGGATAGTGTTCACGAGTCCACCAAGAGTTGAAGTGGACTCGAGGCTCCTATGAACCGCCTCGGCTTTCAAGATGGGCTGACTGGACGCTCACTGAAAGCCCACATCGGTGTGGATGCGGATTCGGGACTGGTGCACACGGTGGTGGGCACAGCGGCCAACGTCAACGACGTGACGCAGGCGCACGCGCTGGTGCATGGAGACGAAACAGACGTCTTTGCCGACGCGGGCTACCAGGGCGTGGACAAGCGAGCAGAGACCCAAGGCATCAATGTCAACTGGCATGTGGCGATGCGACCGGGCAAGCGCAAGGCGCTGGACAAGAGCACGGCGATGGGCGCGATCCTGGACCAGCTGGAGCAGGTCAAGGCGAGTATCCGGGCCAAGGTTGAACACCCGTTCCGGGTGATCAAGCGCCAGTTCGGGCATGTGAAGGTGCGCTATCGGGGACTGGCCAAGAACACGGCGCAGCTGCACACGCTGTTTGCGCTGTCCAACCTGTGGATGGTGCGACGCACGTTGCTGCAGGAGATGCGGGGATGAGTGCGTCCAAATGCGGCCAGAGGGCCACGAAACAGGGCGAAATCGGCCTTCAAACCGACCTTGCGGGCCTGAAATCGCCGCCATCCGAAATTGAGTGCATCAACTCACGCCGTGGCGGGTGTTGTGCAGACCTTCCTTAACGCCTCAAAGATAATGAGCAGATTCAAATCTTTGTCTGTGGGGTGCATCTTGTTCATGCTATGAACGCGTGTTTAGCACTGAGCCAGAGGTCGCGTGCCGCAAGTTTGAGGGTGCTGTAACCCGGCCCCTGCAACCGCAGTTTCTGAACATCTGACGCTGCACCACCTCGCCTGCATCGAGGTCACTGTGGTCTTCAGCACCGGGTAGCTTTCGAGCGTGGTATGCACCTGTTCGCTGCCACACAACAGAACGACCCCGTTAGCCACTAAAGCATCAAAGTCTGAGACGGCATTGAGGCGAGGTACCGCTGTCCGGATGAGGAGGACATCATTCTTTCATTAAGTCACTTTGGTAGTAGACGTATTCTGAAAAGCGGCGCTCACCACATTGTTTGCTCGACACCTTTGTTTTGCCAGCAAGCCTGGTCGACTAGCGCCATCCACAGGCGGTACTGGCCCTGCACATGCGTTAAAGCCCCCCTCAAAGAAGTCTCAGGACGTGCAAGGTTTTCCGATCGTGAATTTGTAGAGCTTGCAGTTCTTCGCTCGACCCGTTGGTGCAGAGCGTTCTGCCCCGCCGACCTTAATGTCGTTCATCAATGATCCTCTTATTATCTTGTTTCAGCTAGCACCATTTGTCACTACCTGATTACACCATCCCGAATTTTCAACTCACTGACACAAGTGACCCATTGATCAAATCAAATTCTTGTCCTCTTGGTCGACGGACTCCTTTGAAACTCGACCATGGAAAGATCATTAGGCCATCTCAGCCGCTTTGTACCGCAGGAGACGTAAAGAGAAAGTTTACGATCCTGTGATCATGACTGCGAAAGGCTTTTTTCAATGGCTACGACCGCTGAGACAGGACCCTGAACATCCTCGAGCAATGCACGCCCTTCCTTTGTAAGAGCAATTCCTCGAAAATTGCGCTCAACCAAGCGTTTCCCTACGCACTTCTCGAGACGCGTTAGGCGTCTGCTCAGCGCTGGTTGAGCGAGGCGAAGCACTATTGCGGCTTCAGATATGCTCCGACAGTGGGCCACGACAACAAAAGCGCGGAGATCATCGAATACAAGAGTCGTCTGCATATTCCTAATTATCCCAATTGGCGTGATGCACTCAGTCTATTGGGAATAATTCAGTGATCGAGGGCGGCAATTTTTTCTTACGCCACTCCTTCGATCTGGGTGTGGGCATGCCTTTTCTCATGACGCTTTCAATCTGCTTGACACGAAAATTTTAAAAATAACCGCGAATGTTACAAGCATGTAGCCAATTAACTATTTACCCCCACAACTTCCGACTCTTGTGGCTTATTATCAAGATCCCCGCAAGCCGCGACGTGCAGCACGAAAAGCGTGGCGTGTGTGCAAAGCGAGTCCAAGTGCTGCCATTTTGGGATCCCTCCGGCCAAGAATTTTCTCTGCCAGAGGCAAGAATTCGCGTTCTTCCAGCCTCGCATGAGCTGTATACTGATCTACGAGTTTCTGAACAGCCGCTTCATCGATTTCGACAATGTGTCCTTTCGCGAGCTTCACCAGCTTGGGCTCTAAACGTACCCATTGAGACTCAATTTCCCTATGCTCTGCTGTAAGTCCATCCACCAACGTCCGAGCAATGGACTGTTCCTCTCCAGGCTCTGCATTGGCCAGGACAGCAGGAAACAAATCTCGCTCTTCTTCTGAGTGATGGTCAAACACTGCCACTCTGAAGAACGCTACAGTATCCTCAGCTATCTTCCGGGCACTGGTTGCCGCCTTAACAAGACTAGTGATTTCGCCAAACCTATTTAAGTGTGAAATAATCCCATCATGACAACTGGAAAAGCTATCAATGGGAGAATTACTGCTCAAGTTTGAGTCGGCGGTCATGCTAATGTCCTCATGAATTAATCAGGGTGATGTATGGCTATACTGAACGCCTCAGAGTAACCTTCAATCCTCGACGAAGGCCTCTTCGCGCTTCTTCTTCACGGCCGGCAGCAGGACGATCGTCAGCAGCACCAGCGCCACCACCAGCAGGCTGGCCGAGATCGGACGGGTCACAAATACTGACCATTCACCTCGCGAGATTAACAAGGCGCGCCGCAGGTATTCCTCCATCATGGGCCCCAGGATCAGGCCCAGCAGGAGCGGTGCGGGCTCGCACCCCAGTTTGATGAAGACATAGCCGATCAGGCCGAACAAGGCGACCATCCAGATGTCAAAGCTGTTGTTGTTGGTCGAGTAGACGCCGATGGCACAGAACAGCACGATGGCCGGGAACAGCCACTTGTAAGGCACGGTCAGCAGCTTGATCCAGATGCCGATCAGCGGAAGGTTCAGGATCACCAGCATGGCGTTGCCGATCCACATCGAGGCGATCAGGCCCCAGAACAGTTCGGGGTTGCTGGTCATGACCTGCGGACCCGGCTGGATGTTGTGGATGGTCATGGCGCCGACCATCAGTGCCATCACGGCGTTGGGCGGAATGCCCAGCGTCAGCAGCGGGATGAACGAGGTCTGGGCGCCCGCGTTGTTGGCAGCTTCGGGCGCGGCCACGCCGCGGATATTGCCCTGGCCGAACGGGATCTCGCCTGCCTGCAGTTTGGTCTTCTTCTCGATCGTGTAGGCGGTGAAGGCCGAGAGCAGCGCGCCACCGCCGGGCAGGATGCCCAGCGCCGAACCCAGCGTGGTACCACGCAGCACGGCAGGCAGCATGCGCTTAAAGTCCTGGGCGGTCGGGAAAATGTGGTCTACCTTGCCGGTGAACACCTCGCGCTTCTCGTCCGGGTGCGACAGGTTCTGGATGATCTCGCCGTAGCCGAAGATACCCATCGCGATGGCGAGAATGCTGATGCCGTCTGTGAGCTCGGGGATGTCGAAACTGTAGCGGGCCACGCCGGAATTCACGTCGGTGCCGACCAGGCCCAGCAGGAGCCCCAGCACGATCATGGACAAGGCCTTGAGCAGCGATCCGGAGGCCAGCACAACGGCCCCGATCAGGCCCACCACCATCAGCGAGAAGTACTCGGCGGGACCGAATTCCAGCGCTACCTCCGTCAGCGGCGCGGCAAAACCGGCCAGGATCAGCGTACCCACGCAACCGGCAAAGAAGGAGCCCAGGCCGGCGGCCGCAAGGGCCGGGCCTGCCCTGCCCTTGCGTGCCATCTGGTAACCGTCCAGCACCGTTACTACGGAGGACGATTCGCCTGGCAGATTCACCAAGATGGCGGTGGTCGATCCGCCGTACTGCGCACCGTAATAGATGCCAGCGAGCATGATGAGGGCCGCCACAGGCGGTAGGCCATAGGTCGCCGGCAGCAACATGGCGATGGTGGCCAGCGGGCCGATGCCGGGCAGCACACCGATCAAGGTGCCCAGCAAGCAGCCGACGAAGGCGTAAATCAGATTCTGGAAGGTGAACGCGACGCCAAAACCCAGCAGCAGGTTGTTGATCAGATCCATGTTCTTGTTCTCCTCGGATCAGTTGGCCAGGAACCAAGGCAGCACGGGAAACTGCAGATTGAGCAATTTCACGAAGGCCACATAGCTGCCAACGGCCAGGATCGTCGCCAAAATGATCGACTCCCTCAGCTTGCAGCCTTGTCGGGCGTAACCGGACAATGTGACTAGGCCGAAGATGGCGACGATGAAACCGAATGGAGGCAGTCCAAAGGATGGCAGGCCCACCAGCAAGGCACCGAACAGCAGGTTGGCGCCCAAGATGAACACCAGAGGGCGCCAAGCGATGGAACCGATCCGGTCGCCACCCGGAGGGCCGCTGCGGAATGAATTCACAGCGACCAGTGCACCCAGGCCGACCAGAATCAGGCCGAGCATGAACGGAAAATAACCGGGCCCCATGCGGGCCGCTTGTCCAATCTCGTAGTCCACGGCACCCCAGGCGAACGAACTTCCGACGATCATGAACATGAGGCCGGACAAAAAATCTCTCTGACTAACCAATGGCACAACTTGTCTCCTAATTTTCTGCAGGCTTCTTAGTTATCGAAGTTTATTATTTTATGCCTAAGCTTTCAAGGAATAACGTTAGGGTATACACCTAGGAAAGGTAACGCAACGCCCTTATCGACAGAGTTGGTATCTAACTTCGCCGGATCCACTTTCCACTTGAGGTGTGTCCTTCGAAGCGTTACGCGAAAATCAACGGCGCGGGCTCCGGGTACCAGAAGCGAGCAATGGCTTAGTCGCCGTGGGGATGGCCGGTTTGAGCTGGGTGCAAGGCGCCTGGAGTGTCGAATGGGGCCGCCCGGATAGTGCCGACGCATTCTCCAAATCCGATCCGCTGTGCTCCTTCGCGCTCGCACCAAGCGCGCAAGGAAACCGTATCTCCATCCTCCAGGAAGATTCGACTCTCTCCCGAAGGCAGCGTGA
Organism: Hydrogenophaga sp. NFH-34; assembly: GCF_021401345.1. Lineage (GTDB taxonomy): Bacteria > Pseudomonadota > Gammaproteobacteria > Burkholderiales > Burkholderiaceae_C > Hydrogenophaga > Hydrogenophaga electricum. The sequence continues at coordinate 141,663 of NZ_JACBGE010000013.1, read as the reverse complement.
TGGCTTCGCGCCCTCCGATGGTTTTCTCGATCAGTGAGCCAGCCTGCGAGGGATGTGGTCCGGACAGTGTGCCGGAGCCGAGCAGATCTCCTGCGTTGAGATTGCAGCCCCCGGCCGCATGGTGTGTCAGCAGCTGGGCGGGCGTCCAGTAGGCGGCTTCCACGAAGCTTGAGCATGACAGGCACACAGGCTGGCTGCCCACATGCTTCATTTTCTCTGTTTGGAGCAAGACCTCGAGTTGGACGTCGAGCGAGCCGCGGGCCATGTTCTCGTCAGACCGCAGGTAGGGCAGCGGCTCGGGATCACCCTGTGCTCGCCGGCAGTAGGCCCGAAACGGTGCCAATGCCTCAAACGTCACGATCCAGGGAGACAAGGTGCTGGCGAAGTTCTTGGACAGAAACGGACCCAGAGGCTGGTATTCCCAGGGCTGGATATCCCGAGCAGACCAGTCGTTGAAAAGCGCCAGGCCAAACAGGTGGCTTTCGGCATCTTCGATGGGGATGTGCGCACCTCGCCGATTGCCCGGGCCTACAAAGAAGCCGAGTTCCAGTTCGTAGTCCAGGCGCTTGCTGGGCCCAAAGTCTGGCGTGTCGGCGGTGCCCTTGCTCTGGCCGTGTGGGCGGTAGATGGGCTCACCGCTGACAACCACCGAAGAACTGCGCCCGTGGTATCCGATGGGCACCCACTTGTAGTTCGGAAGCAGTGGGGTATCTGGTCTGAAAAGCCGACCAACGGCCGTGGCATGGTGGATGCCGATGTAGAAGTCGGTGTAGTCGCCGATGGTCGCGGGCAGTGCATGCTCCGCCGCCGATTGCGCAACCAGGCATGCTTCCAGCGCATGGCGCTCGTTCGCGCCTTCACGCAGCGCGCGCGACAGCGCCAGTCGCAGCGCGGACCAAGCGGATGTGCCCATGGCCATGAAATCGTTGAGCCGTTCGCGCGATGCCGAGACCGCTGCGCCCTGAGCCAGACCGTTGAAGACACCTCGATGAACCGCCGAAGCCAAGTCGAGGATCTGGTCTCCGATCGCAACGCCTCCTCGAAACGACTCATTGGATCCGCGTCGCCGAAAGATACCGAAAGGCAGGTTCTGAAGGGGAAAGTCCGTCGCGCCGTCGTTCGCCGAGGCCACCCAACTGCGCAGGTCAATCGAGTGGGTTTCGTTCAAGGGCGTCATGCTTGTGTCGGGTTGAAGTGCTTCTTGAGGTCTTGCCAGCAGCGGTAGTAATCGTGTTGCAGCTGAGCGGACTCCATGGCGAACCTCGTTGGCCTGAGTACTTCGTTTGACTCGAACATGAAGGCCATGGTCTCGGTCAGATAGTCCGCTCGCGCTGTGTCTGCAGCGCTGGCTTTGGCAAACGTGTCTGCGTCAGGGCCGTGCGCGCTCATGCAGTTGTGCAGGGACGAACCACCCGGCACGAAACCTTCCGCCTTGGCGTCGTAGGCGCCGTGAATGAGCCCCATGAATTCGCTGGCGACATTGCGGTGGTACCAGGGTGGCCTGAAGGTGTCCTGCGCTACGAGTATGCGAGGCGGAAAGATCACGAAATCGATGGTGTCGACACCCGGGGTGTTGCTGACGGATTGCAGCACGAGAAAGATCGAAGGATCTGGATGGTCGTAGCTGATTGAACCGATGGTGTTGAAACGCCGCAGGTCGTACTTGTAGGGGGCGTGGTTGCCATGCCAGGCAACCACGTCCAAAGGGCTGTACCCGATGCGCGCGCTCCAGAGATTGCCCTGGAAGCGGGCGACCAGTTCGAAATCGCCTTCCCGGTCCTCGTAGGCCGCGACGGGGGTAGAGAAGTCGCGCGGGTTCGCCAAACCATTGGAACCGATGACGCCGAGGTCCGGCAGCTTCAGGGCGGCGCCGAAGTTCTCGCACACGTAGCCGCGCGCGCGGGCGTCTGGTAGCCGAACCTGAAAGCGCACGCCTCGGGGAATCACGGCGATCTCCTGGGGTTCCAGGAGCAGGCGCCCCATTTCCGTTGCCAGCTCAAGGCGACCCTCCTGGGGGACGATGAGCAACTCCGCGTCGGCGTCGTACAGGAAGCGATCTTCCATCGACCGGTTGGCGGTGTACACGTGAATGGCACAGGCCGCATTCACCGCCATGGTGGTCATGCCATCGATGAAGTCGGTGGGCTGCCCAGGCACAGGGAGCGGATCCCAGCGCAACTGGTTCGGCGTCACCGGCGCATCGTCGGCCCGGCTGATCCATCGACCTGAATCCAAAAGCACAAAAGGCTGGTGCATGGTGGATGGTCGAATGCGGTACAGCCAGGCGCGGCGGTTGGCATGCCGGGGCGCGGTGAACGCCGTGCCAGAAATCTGCTCGGCATAGAGCCCAAAGGGTGCGCGTTGTGGTGAGTTGCGCCCTTGAGGGAGCGCCCCGAGGAGCGCTTCAGAGGCAAACTCGTTGCACATACCCGTTTGGTAGGTGATGGGAATGTCCGGCATGATTTCGTCACTCGGTGATTCGTGATGGCATGAGGAGGGAACGAAGCGTTTCAATTCATTCGGCACGCGCGCCGGTTTCTTTGATGACCTTGGACCAACGCACCGTGTCTTCGTGCATGAGTGCCTTGAGGGCAGCCGGGGTCGACGGAGTCGGCTCCAGCCCTTGCGCTTCCAGAGAGGCCTTTACGGCAGGGTCGCGCAAAGCCCGGCCGACAGATTCTTCGATCTTGGCAGCGATGTCGGCTGGTACACCTGTGGGGGCGACGAGGCCAATCCAGACCTCGCTGCGGAAGTCTTTGAAGCCGGCGCTGGCCACGGTCGGAACGTTCGGCAGGTAGGACAGAGGCTGCTCGCCACCCACCGCCAGCGGGCGCAGGGCGCCGGTCTTGATGTGGGGCAGCACCGAGTTGGCGACGCCAAAAAGCACCTGGATCTGGCCACCGAGCAGATCCGCGACCACGGGCTGCGCACCACGGTATGGAACGTGCACCATGTCGATACCAGCCATGCTCTTGAAGAGTTCCCCAGTCAAATGGTGTGGCGTGCCGACACCAGCGGAGCCATAAGACAGCTTACCTGGCTGGGCTTTGGCCAGCGCCACCAGCTCCTGGGTCGACTTCGCAGCGACATTGGGGTTGACGACGAGGACAAAAGGAACGCGCCCCAACTGGGTGATGGGAACGAATTCCTTGACCGGGTCATAGCCAGCGCGCCCATCTGGATAAAGGAAAGGGTTGGTGACGAAGTTGTTGGCAACCACCAGCAAGGTATAGCCGTCAGGTGCCGCCTTCGCGGCCAGCTTTGTTCCAAGATTGCCGCCAGCCCCGGGACGGTTTTCGACGATCACCGGTTGCTTCCAGTACTCGCTGAGCTTTTGTCCTACCGTGCGGGCAAGAACGTCGTTGCTTCCGCCGGCGGTGAAGGGAACCACGATCGTGACGGTCTTGCTGGGGTACTCGTCGGCATGGGCCGGCAGCGCAGCGTTCAGCCCGAGAAGCGCAAGCACAAGCGCTTTGGTGGCGCGGCCAAGGGCAAGAGGTTTGAGCATGTTCATGAGGATGTCTCCTTGTGTTATCGATGGGAAGGGGAAAGCGATTCGAACTATCCGGCGCCGCGCACGGTATCTACCAATTGGTCCGGAGAAGTCACCTGGGCGCCGCGCCAAGCGACATGGCCATCCGGTCGGACCAGTACGAGGGGGCGCTCATATGCGGCCGCCACATCAGCTTGCTCGATGGATTCGATCCGGAATGGAACGCCTTTTGCGGCAAACGCCTCGGCCAACGTGTCCGCCTCGTGCTGAAGCCTCGGGTCGGTGCACACGAGCACGAACCCGTGGCCGAACAGATCAAGCGTCGAGCGGCCATCGCTGAGCCATACGTGCGGCGCGCGCGAACCAGGCCGCGTCGTGGGGATGTAGGTCGAGTATTCATCCGGGGTCGGCGTCGTGCCGTCCGGTATGCAAATGGGCGAGTCGTCGTAGCGGTGGCCGAGTTGCAGACCCAGCGACTCCCACTCCACCCGGGTCGATTCGCGCAGGCGTCGGCCAAGGTCCTGGCGCACTTGCTCTCCTTCGGGCGTCAGGTCGCAGACCGCTGCCGGGCTGGGGGTGTCTTGCCATGCCCTGAAGTTCTGGGTGGAGAAACCGATGTTGCGTCGCGCGACCGGTCGGCGCTCTGCATCGTAGCTGCGCAGCAGGGCAGGACCGCCCCAGCCCTTGACAAGTCCTTCGAGCTTCCAGCCAATGTCCAGCACCTCCTGCGTACCCGTGTTCATGCCCATGCCGCCCGTTGGCGACATCGTGTGCGCCGAGTCGCCGACGAGGACAACGCGCCCCTGGTGGTAGCGATCGGCGAGCATCTCGCTGCGTCGCCAGGGGATGGTGGAGTCCACATGAAACGCGACATCGTCGCGACCGATCGCTCGGCGGACCCAGGCCGCCGCGTCGAAATTCTTGAGGTCCATCTTCTCTTCGGTACCCAGCACGGTCAGGCGCCAGATCTCATTCCCGTCGACGACCGTCAGGTTGCCCCAGGTCCCCTCCGGACCAACGAAGAGATAACGCTCGGCAGGCCCCATTTTGTGTTGGTTCACCAAGCCTGGCGCGTGGAGCAGGATGTTGACGGAGTAGCTGAGCAGCTTGCCTTCCATCTTGATGCCGACCTGCTCCCGAACACTGCTGGTGGCACCATCGCAACCGAGCAGGTAGTCGGCGCGGATCGTGACCGGCTCGCCCGTGTTCAGATCGGTGACCACCGCCGTGACGCCTTGGTCGTCCTGCTGCAACGATTCGAAGCGGTGCCTGAAGAGCAGCCTGGTTTTCGGTTCCGCTCGTGCAGCATCGGTAAGGATGGGCTGTAGCCACAACTGAGGGCAGCGCTGCTTCTTTTCGGGCGTCTCGGGCGGTGTCGGCGCATCGCGCATGCTCGGGTACTTTTCCTGGTCGAGCAGCAAGCCGTTGAGCGAGGTGCAGAAGACCATGGAAAGCTCATAGTCCTCCGGGAAACCGCACTCGCGCACGCGCTGGGCCAGACCCCAGCGCCGGAACAACTCCATCGTCCGCATCGCGATGAGGCCGGTGCGCGGGTGCTCGATCGTCCCGTCACCCTCGTCCACAAGCATCGATTCGATACCCCTCCAGCCCAGCTCGATGGCCATCGAAAGGCCCACCGGGCCTCCACCCACGATCAGCACAGGCGTCTTGATCATTGTCTCCATAAGTTCGTTTCCTTGATGTGTTTTTGATCCGTTCGAAAAATGATCTTCGAGAAAGGCAACCACGTCCAATCGATATTGGAGAGAAATAGAATTCAGGATATGAATATCAAGACGTTCGACTTGAACCTGCTGAGGGTCTTCGCCGCTGTCTATGCGGAGCGCAATGTTTCCAAGGCGGCTGTCGCTGCGGGTCTGTCGCAACCCGCGATGAGCAATGCGTTGCTTCGGCTGCGCAAGGCCTGCTCCGATGTGCTGTTCATCCGGACATCGCGAGGCATGGAGCCCACTGCGCTGGCCGAGGAACTCATCGATCCGGTTAGGCACGCGCTGTCGATCCTCCAGGCGTCCTTGGAACACCCTCACGGCTTCGATCCGCGAGAGTCCGAACGGACGTTCAAGATCCTCATGTCAGATGCAGGTGAAGCCATCGTTCTGCCCCAACTGGTACCCGCAGTGCTCAGGGAGGCACCTCACGTGCGCATCGAAGCGCTACGGCGCCCCAATGAGCTCTATTCGCAGATGCTTCAGAGTGGAGAAGCGGATCTCGCCATCGGAAACCTCGCGTTTCTGAAGACCGGGTTTTACCAACAGCGCCTCTTTGGCGACCCCTACTGCTGCCTGGTGCGAAGAAAGCACCCGTCGATCAGTGGCGAGTTGACTCTTAAGCAGTTCCTGGAAGCGCAGCACGTTTCGGTTGCCACTGGAAACGCAGACGCCTTGGTCGAGCACACGCTTGCGAAGATGCGTGCGAAGCGCAAAGTCGTCCTGCGCGTGACCCACTACCACGTCGCGGCAGATGTCGTCGAGCGGTCCAACCTGGTGGTCACCGTTCCCCGCAACGCGGCGCGCAACGCCCGGGGCGTTCAGATTCTTCCTGTACCCTTGAAGATCCCCGCCGCGGATGTGCGCCAGTTCTGGCACAGTCGCGCGCACAAGAATCCGGCCAACCAGTGGCTGCGGTCGATGCTGGCCAAGCTCGTGTTCGAATAGTCACGGCGAAGGTTGACGGGTCTTCTCAACTGGATCCCTGCTGCCCCATGTATCTGGCCCGAGGCCGCAGCATGGCGCCGGTCAGGCGTTGCTCCAGTGCGTGGGCGATCCAGCCCGTGGTGCGAGCGAGGGTGTGCAGCATCGCGCCCGTTCCATTGGGCAGCCCCATCGCCTTGCAAAGCATCACGAGGGCTGCAAACACATTCGGATGCTGTCCCGCCTGGCGGGCGCCGACCACCAGCGCCCGTATCTTTGGCGTGTCGGGGCCGTACGACGTCAGGCGTTCCATCATGTCGAGCAGCACCACCGAGCGGGGGTCCTCTCCTTCATACAGGGGATGGTTGAAGCAGGGCAGTTCGTTGCTCATGAAGCCCATGGCCGCTGCCAGCGACAGAGCGTCCTCGGGATCCAGTCGCGAAGGCAGCGCGTCGATCAGCGCCTCCACCTCCACGGCACCGCCCACCTGCATCGCTCCGGACTGGGTCAGCATCGCGGTGGCGACGCAGGCGTGCAGGTCGGCGCCCGTGGAGGCGCATATCCGTGCCGCGAACGATGGCGCCGACAGTTCGTGCTCTGCGGACATCACCAGCGCGGCATCGATGGCCTGCACGGCATCCACACGGTCTCCCAGGCCGAGCCCGCGGGCGATGCACTGCGCCACGAACTCGCCTTCGCGGGGAGCGGAAAACCTCGCGTCCGGCCCGAAGACGCCGGCCGCGCCGGCCAGGGTCTGCAGCAGTCGCCGGTACGTCGCAAGACCGGCCGCCTGTATGTCGCCTTCGGCCTGCTCGAACGCCGACAGCGAGGTCGTCAGCAGCGTCAGCAGCTTGAGCGGCGTGACCCTGTCGGCCGGGTGCGAGGCGAGCTTGATCAGGTGCTCCAGTGGCCGGGTTTCCTGCAGGGCTGGCCATGCGATGTCCCTGGTGCGCGCAAGCCCCGTCCAGATGAGTTCGCTTGCGAATTCGAATGATCGGCCATCGCGCACCAGGTCGCGCGCCAGTACGCCGCGATAGCGTGGCCCCTGGGCCGTGATCTCGCTGATCCACGTCTGTGCGATGGGTTCCCCGTAGCGCAGGGCGTGCGAGACCTGCGGTCCGCCCGAGCGAGCGACGGCCCGGCTTCTGAGTTTCTCGACATCGGCCTTGCGGTAGAGCTTGGCCTTCACGCCCGGGCGCTGCACCGTCTTGATGAGCCCTCGGCTGACGTAGGTGTACAGCGTTTCCCGGCGCACACCCAGGGTCGACGTTGCTTCGGCGCTGCTGACGTACTCAACGTCGTTGATCTGGCGCTTCTGGCGTCGCGTCTTTGTATTTTCTTTCGGCGGCATAGGGTTCTCCCGGTGAAATATGTCGATTCTCACATCGATCTATACATTGATCAATGTATTGCCTAACATCCGCGGCACTCCGTCAACACCCTTTTGAAAGGACAACCACCATGCAAGTCGCCGAGCAACAACTCCTGGACCTTCGTCCCAAATTCAAGGAAACCCGCAAGAAGCTGCTCAGCGCACGGCACCTGCCGGGCGAGGTGTACAGCTCGCCGGAAATCTACGACATGGAGAAGCAGCAGATCTTCATGACGTACTGGCTCTCCGTGGGGCGTGTCGAGGAGATACCCAACGTCGGCGACTACTACACCTTCCAGGTGATGAAGGAGTCGATCGTGGTGTCGCGCCCCGCGCCCGATCAGATCGTTGCCTACATGAACCAATGCCTGCACCGCGGGGTCGAAGTCGCGGTGGGCAGCGGCAACGCCAAGGAGTTCAGCTGCCCCTACCATGCGTGGCTGTACGACGTGGGCGGCAAGCTGGTGGTCGCGCCCGGCATGAAGGCCTCGGAGGTCGATCTTAAGAACTGCAGCCTGCGGCAACTGCACGTCAAGATCTGGCGCGGCTGGATCTTCGTGAATTTCAGCGACGAACCGATGTCCTTCGAGGACTACATCGCGCCCTTCGAGGAGCCGCTGTGGTGGTTCCAGACCGACCAGTGCAAGCTGGCGCAGAAGGTCGAGATCGACGTCAAGTGCAACTGGAAATTCCTGGTCGAGAACCTGATCGACATTTACCACGTGGGCGTCATTCACAAAGGGACGTTCGGTGGCTTCGTCAAGGGCGAGCAGGTCCGCTTCAACCTGCTGGAGAACGGCGGCTGGCATACCCAGTACGAAGCGCGCCCACACTCGAAGTCCGGCGACCAGGTCTTCCCGACGCTGCCCTGGGCACAAGACAAGCCCAGCGGCATCGCCTGCAAAGCGGGCATCTATCCCAACCTGAACCTGTCGATGCGTGCCGACAGCGTTCGCATGTGGCACATCTGGCCCATCTCGCCCACGGAAACCCGGGTCATCTGTTACCTGCTGTTTCCGCAAGCCGCTTTCTCGATCTCGAACTACGACGAAGAGATGGACAAGTACGTCGGCTTCGTGCGTCAGATCATCGCCGAGGACGCGGTGATGGTGGAGGGCATGCAGAACACCGCAGGCTCGAAGTTCTTCAAGCCCGGTCCGATGTCGCCGCTGGAGGAAGCGCTGTACCACATGGAAAACCACTATATCGACGCGATGACGTCGCAAGACTGAGGCAGCCGCCATGGGAACAACTGTGTGGAGACAGCATGCACGATGAATGGATCAATGTAGGCAGCGTTGCCGATGTCGACGAGGACGACACGCATTCGGTGGAGGTCGACGGCAAGCGGGTGTGCCTGTACAAGCTCGGTGGAGAAATCTATGCGACGGACGGTACGTGCACTCATGGCGAGGCGGATCTGTCGCTGGGCATGGTGGTTGACTCCTGTCTCATCGAGTGTCCCTTGCACGAGGGCACCTTCGACATCAGAAGCGGCCGCGCGGTGGACGCCCCTTGCACCGAGCCGCTGCATTGCTACCCGGTCAAGGTCGAGCAGGGGGTCATCTACCTGCGGCCCGTCCGCTGAACATCTGATCGGGAAACAGAGATGGATGTTGTCATCGTAGGAGCCGGCCAGGCCGGCGCTTGGGTCGCCCGGTCGCTGCGGCAGGGGGGGCACAAGGGAGGGATCACGCTGCTGGGCCGGGAGTTGCACGCGCCGTACGAGCGTCCTCCCCTGTCCAAGGGGGTGCTCAGCGGGACGGAGGCGCATCCGCCGGTGCTGCTTGACCCGCAACAGTGCGATGCCTTGGGAGTCGATTTCCGGCCGGGTGTCGAGGTGGTCGACATCGACCGCTCCCGCCACCAGGTCCGGTGCGCGGATGGCTCGGTGGTCCCCTACGGCAAGCTCGTGCTGGCCACCGGCGGGCGTCCCCGGCCGTTGTCGTGTCCTGGCGCGGACCTGCCCCATGTCCATGTCTTGCGAACGATCGAGGACTCCATGGCCATCGCCAGGCAGTTGGTGCCTGGCAAACGCTTGCTGGTCATTGGGGGTGGATGGATCGGGCTGGAGGTCGCGGCGACGGCGAGGGCGAAGCAGGTCGATGTCATGCTGCTGGAGGCGGGCTCCCGCCTGTGTGCGCGGTCGCTGCCGCCCCGGTTTTCAGAGTTTTTGCTTGAGAAGCACCAGCAAGAGGGTGTCGAGGTCCGCTTGTCGACAACGGTCTCGTCGATCACTGCCGGGCGTCAGCGCACTCTGGCCGTGCAACTGCCCGGCGGGGCGCAGGAGTTCGACGCGGTCGTGGTCGGGATCGGGCTGCTGCTCGATACCGGCCTGGCCGAGACCTGCGGGCTGGAGGTCCGGGACGGCATTGTCGTCGACCAGGCAGGAAGAACGTCCGACCCCGACATCTATGCGGTGGGCGATGTGGCCAACCAGCCCAGCACCTGGGCAGGCGGCCGCTTGCGCCTCGAATCGTGGGCCAACGCCCAGAATCAGGCGATCGCCGTAGGCAAGGCACTGGCCGGAGAAGACGTGGCCTATGACGAGATACCCTGGTTCTGGTCCGATCAGTACAACCTGAACATACAGGTGCTGGGGATACCGCTGAACGATGTGGAAGGCATTCAGCGCGGATCAGTGGAGTCGGGCCAGTTCTCCGTGTTCCAGTTCTCGGGCGAGCGATTGCACAGCGTGATCTCGGTCAATGCGCCGCGGGACATCAAGGTCGCCAAGCGCTGGCTCAAGCAGGGGACTTGTCCGTCTCCAGATGTGATCGCAGATCCATCGGTGCGCCTCGACAAGCTTGAGCGCGCAGCGTGAACCCTTGCGCCAATTGGCAGAGTTCAATCGGTTGTCGCGCCGGCTTTCGCTGAAAGCTCGCGCGAGGCGTCCAGCAGCAGCGCCACAATCTGCTGCACCCGCGCGTCGTCCAGACGGGCGCTGGGTCCGTAGACGACGAGCGACCCCATGACTTTGCCGCCTGCGGCGCGGAACGGCACCGCCATGGCCACGGCGCCCTTGATGAGTTCGTCGCGGCTGATGGCATAGCCCGCCTCGCGGATGCGGGCCAGCCCTTCGAGGTAGGCTGGCTGCTGATTGGGCGGCACCTTGCCATCGAGGTAGCTCGCCGCGTCCTTCACGAAAGCCAGAATCGCTCGCCCGCTCGCGCCCTGGATCACGCTCTCGCTGTGGCCCACGCCGCGCTTGAAACTCAGCGGCTGCGGGCTGGGCATCTCGGCCACACAGACCCGCTCCCGGCCGTGGTGCACCAGCAGCGCGACAGTCTCGCCGGTCTGCTCCCACAAACGCCGCATCATGGGCTGCGACAGTTCCGCCAGGTCCAGGCCGGAGGTCCAGACGTGGGCCAAGTGCGCCACCGAGGGACCGAGCTGGAAGCGCTGCGGCTCGCCCGAGGCCACGATGAAGCCGCGCAGCTCCAGCGTGCGCAGCAACCGGTAGAGCGTGGGCCGGCTCAGATCGATGCGCCGCAGCAACTCGCTCGCGCTCAACTGCCGGTCGCCCGCCCTGAAAGCCAACAGGATGTCCAGCGCGCGGTCCACCGCGCGCACCCCTTCCCCCGGCTTCTCCACCACCGGCCCGCGGTCCGCGCTGTCATCGCTCATGGTCGTCCCCACGTTGCTCCGTGTCTGTGATGGTTGATTGTACAAAATACGTCCATCAGATGGACAACATGTTCATTCTGTTTGACTTAAATCAAGCTCATCCAAATAATGGACATCCGTCTCATACAACGTACAACCTCTGGAGCCCACATGAACAAGGAAATGTCTGAAACGCTCACCCGCGTCGGTCCCGGCACGCGCATGGGTAAGTTGCTGCGCCGTTACTGGGTACCGGCACTGATGTCGAGCGAGATCGCCGAGCCGGACAGCCCGCAGGTGCGCGTGCAGCTGCTGGGTGAGAAGCTGCTCGCGTTCCGCAACTCCGACGGCCAAGCCTGCCTGATCAGCGAGTTCTGCTCCCACCGCGGCGTGTCGCTGTACTTCGGCCGCAATGAGGAAAACGGCATTCGCTGCGCCTATCACGGCGTCAAGTTCGATGGCATGGGTCAGTGCGTGGATGTGCCGTCATCGCCCCAGGCTTGCGCCCGGATGCACATCAAGGGCTACCCCTGCATTGAGCGCGGCGGCATCGTCTGGACCTACATGGGCCCGGCCGACCAGCAGCCTGCAGCGCCTGAGCTTGAGTGGTGCACGTTGCCGGCCGAGCACGTGTTCGTCTCCAAACGGGTGCAGTACTCGAACTATCTGCAGGCCATGGAAGGCGGCATCGACACCGCGCACGTATCCTACGTGCACAGCTTCGAGGTTGACGGCGACCCCATGCACCAGGGCGTCAAGGCGTTGGACTACATCAAGGCCGACGGCAACGTGAGCTTCGAGATCGAGAAGCAAACCTTCGGGCTGAGCCTGTTCGGCCGCCGCCTGGGCGAACCCGACTCCTATTACTGGCGCATCACGCAGTGGCTGTTCCCCTGGTTCACCCTGATCGCGCCCTTCGGCAAACACGCGCTGGGTGGACACGTGTGGGTGCCAATCGACGACCACAACTGCTGGGCCTGGAGCATCAACTGGCAGCCCGATCGCCCGCTCACGACTGAGGAGCGCTCCGCCATGGAGGCCGGCAAGGGCATCCATGTGGAATACGAAGCTCCTGACAGCTTCATTCCTAAGTACAACCGCGACAACGATTACGGCATGGACCGCCAGGCCCAGAAAGACAAGCGCTCCTACAGCGGAATCTTCGGTTTCGCGGCCCAGGACTACTCGTTGCAGGAGAGCATGGGCCCGATCCAGGACCACGAAGCGGAAATGCTGCTGCCCACCGACAAGGCCATCGTGATGGCGCGGCGCATGCTGCACGAGGCCGCGCTGGGCCTCGAAGAAGGCCAGACGCCGCCGGCGCTGGACGCAGGCGAACAGCACGTGCGACCGGCCGGCGTGCTCCTGCCCCGGGACCAGGACCCCGTCGAATGGGCACGCGAGAACCTGGCCGCAGCCATGAGCAAGCCGGTCTTCAGCCTTTGACGGCACGATCTTTCATTCCCATGACAACACGGAGACAACCCATGACATTCACCCGCAGGCTCCTCACCACCGCATTGGTCGCCGCAACGATTCCTTCCGCTTGGGCGCAGGGCACGCCCGACTGGCGCCCAAGCAAACCGGTGCGCATCGTCGTACCCATCGTCGGCAGCACCAACGACGTGTTGGCCCGCCTGGTCGCGCCCGAGCTGCACAAGGCATTTGGTCAGCCCTTCGTCGTGGAGAACAAACCCGGTGCGGGCGGCAACATCGGTGCGCTGGATGTCTCGCGTGCCGCGCCCGACGGCCACACCCTGCTGGTGGGCTACAACGGGCCACTGGCCATCAACGTCACGCTGTTCGACAAGATGCCCTATGACCCGACCAAGGACCTGGCACCCATCACGCTGGCGGTCAAGGCACCGCAGTACCTGGTGGCCACCCCATCGGCCGGGTTCACCAGCGTGCAGGATTTCATCGCCAAGGTCAAAGCCAATCCCGCTCGGTACTCCTACGGCTCCGTGGCCATGGGCAGCGCCTCGCACCTGACCATGGAGATGATGAAGTCGGCGGCCGATTTTCGGATGACGCATATCCCTTATCGAGGGGCCGGGCCTGCGCTTGCGGATCTGATCGCGGGCAATGTGCAGGCAGGCTTTTTCGTGCCGGGCAACGTGCAGGGGTTCGTCAAGGAGGGGCGTCTCAAGCTGCTGGCCTCGACCGGTCGACAGCGCTTTCCGAGCACGCCCGACATTCCCACGCTTTCGGAATCGGGTCTCAAAGACTTCGAAGCCACTTCATGGATCGGCTTCCTCGCGCCGCCGGCCACGCCACCAGAGATCATTGGTCGTTACCACGCGGAGATCGTCCGCATCCTGAAGTCGCCTGAGATTCAGAAGCGGCTGCACGAGATGGAGTTTGAAGTTGTTGCCACCACACCCCGCGAGTTCAGCGACTGGATCGGCACCGAGATCACGCGCTGGGGCAAGGTCATCAAGAGCACTGGCGCCAAGGTGGAGTGAACTGAGATGAGCACTTCCCGACTGGCGGGGCGCACCGCGCTGATCACTGGCGCTGGTGCCGGCATCGGTGCAGCCGCCGCCTCGATCTTCAGCCGCGAAGGCGCGGCCGTGCTGATGGTGGACGCGAATGCGCAGGCCCTTGAGCGCACGCGCGCCGCGATCGAGCAGGCACAGCCTGGCGCGCGGCTGGCTTGCGTCGCGGCCGACGTGGCCGACGAGGCGGCCGCGCACGCGGCGGTAACGCAATGCGCCACGCTTTGGGGCGGACTGGACATCTTGGTCAATAACGCGGCCATGCGCAACTACAGCGCCGCCGCCGATGCCACGCCCGACGAATGGCAGGCCATGGTCGGCGTCAACCTGGTGGGCATGTCCAACTACTGCCGCGCGGCGCTGCCGGCGCTGAGGCGCTCGGGTGTCGGCAGCATCGTCAACGTGTCCTCATGCTACGCGGTCACCGGCCGCAAGGGCATGGCGCTGTACGATGCAACGAAGGCTGCGCAGTTGGCCTATACGCGCACGCTGGCCTTCGAGGAGGCACCGCACGGTGTCCGCGCCAATGCCGTCTGCCCGGGCTCGACGCTGACCGACTTCCACCTCGGCCGCGCGAACCATGCTGGCAAGAGCGTCGAACAGCTCAAGAACGAACGCAAGGACACCTCGCTGGTTGGCCGCTGGGCCGACCCCGCCGAGATCGCCTGGCCCATCCTCTGGCTCGCATCCGGCGAGGCCTCATTCATCACCGGCACCACGCTGATGGTCGATGGCGGCCTGCACATCATGTAAGCCATGGTCACAAAAACTCTGCAGGCGCTCGTCTTCCAGATGCGCCACGAAGCCCCGGGTATCGTCGGTGTCGAACTGCGCCCGGTGCCGCCTGCCGCCGCGTTCCCCGCCGTCGAGGCCGGCGCGCACATCGACCTGCACTTGGGCAACGGCCTGGTGCGCAGCTACTCCCTGGTCAATCCGGGCGAGACCCATCGCTATGCTGTGGCGGTGCTCAACGACCGCCACAGCCGAGGCGGCTCACGCTTCGTACACGAGCAGCTTCGCGTGGGCCAGACCATCGCTATCGGTGCGCCGCGCAACCACTTCCGGCTGGACGAGGCCGCGCCACGCAGCGTGCTGCTGGCCGGGGGCATTGGCATCACACCGGTCTACGCCATGCTGCGGCGCCTCGCAGCGCTCGGGCGCGAGGCGCAGCTCGTCTATTGCGCGCGAAGCCGCTCTGAGGCGGCCTTCCTGGCCGAGATCGAAGCGCTGGTTGAGACTCACGACTCCCGACTTTCTCTGAGATGTCATTTCGACAACGAGCAAGGTGGCCCACCTGACCTCGAACGCCTGCTCGCCGACCATCCGCCGGGCACCCACTTCTATTGCTGCGGCCCCGGCCCCATGCTCGATGCCTATGAACGCGCCTGCGAGCGCTTGGGCCAGCAGAACGTACACCTGGAACGCTTTGCCGCCACCCCGACGACCGCACCCGCGATTCCCGCCAGCGGCTACACCGTGGAACTGCGCAGAAGCGGCCGAACGGTCCAGGTGCCGCCCGGTGTGACCCTGCTCGACGCACTCATTGAGGCGGGCCTCAGCCCCGACCACAGCTGCCGCGAGGGCGTGTGTGGCGCCTGCGAGACCAAGGTCATCTCGGGCGATATCGATCACCGCGACCAACTGCTGTCCAAGCAGGAGCGCGCGGCCAACAAATCCATGATGATCTGCGTCTCTTCCTGCCGCTCGGGCTGCCTTGTACTTGATGCTTGACGTCAGTACTTCGGTCAGAGCCATCACTCAGTCGCGGCCGACAATGAACCGCTCCGGGAATGAACTGTCCCCCTAGTACTTGGACGGTCTGGCTTTTAAGCGGACTTCAACGTTATCCCAGGACAACCCCCGATTTTCGAAAACCTGAGCTCACTATTGCTCAACGGGTTTGTCTTGGAAACGCATGGAAAAATCCACGGCCTTGACATCCTTGATCAGCGCTCCGACAGAGATTCGGTCCACACCCGTTTCGGCATACGTCCGAAGGTTTTCAAAGGTGACCCCGCCAGATATCTCTAGACTGCATCGCCCTTTGGCCAACTTCACAGAGGCTCTGATGTCTTCAAGAGACATGTTGTCCAGCAATACCATCTTTACGCCAGCGTCGAGGGCCTCCTCGAGTTGCCGAAGGGTTTCGACTTCTACTTGAATGAACGAGACAAGAGACTCGACCTTGAGCGCAGCATTGAACGCAGCAGTCAGTCCTCCAGCCGCAGCGATGTGATTCTCTTTGATCAAGATCGCATCGAAAAGCCCTATGCGGTGGTTCACTCCGCCTCCGCATCGCACGGCATATTTTTGTGCAGTCCGCAATCCAGGTATCGTTTTTCTGGTGTCCAGAATGCTAGCGGCAGTACCCTCCACCGCTTTGACATACTGAGCCGTCTTGGTCGCAACGGCACTGAGTGTTTGCAGCCAGTTCAAACATGTTCGCTCAGCGGTCAGTAACTCTCGAGCCAGGCCTTGGATCTCAACGACTTTTTGACCAGGTTCACACCGTTCACCGTCATTGAGAAACCAGTGAATCTGGGCTGCAGGAGCGGATTGACGAAACACCTCGTCGACCCAGAGACGACCACAGATGACGGCTGATTCCCTGCAGATGATGGTGGCAACTGCCCTACGATCCGCTGGGATGAGCGCCGCTGTCAAGTCTCCCGTGCCCACATCCTCTTCTAGTGTGCGTTGGACATCCGCGTGGACTTGTTCGTCAAAGGTCTTCATGTGAAAAAGTGTTGGATATGTTTTAGGTTTGCTCAGGAGCAGACTCGTTGCTCCTGATGTTACGACGCAGAACCACAGGCTTCCCGCCAAGTGAGCGTTTGCACATCCAGTGCGCCAAGGCTGAGTCGAGGTAGTCCGCATGACCAGGAAACCAGGTGGCCAGCTCGCTACCCAGTCGGCGGCACACAGCCACGTTGCCGCTGGCCAGTTGTTGCCGGACCTCATAGATGCTTTTCAACACGGCGGCGTGTTCGTTGATGTGACACTCGCTGGCAGGAAAGTCGGTTTCGCGCATCCAGCGGTTTTCCATCTCGAAATGCTCTTCACAGTGCCGGGCAAGCGTGTTGAGTACGCCCTCCAGGTCGACTTCTTCTGCCCGTTGAAGCGCCGCCACACAGTCGACGAACTCCCGGTGTACCAAATCCATGGGTGTGAACCCAAGAAGGTAGCCATCATCCCAACTGATTGCTGAATTCATTGGTCACGTTACTCATAAAAAGGAAACAGTTCTCCCCAGCTCTAAGTGGTCAGATGTGGTTACTTGGTGATGAGCAACACGGAGAGCACGGTCAGCAGCCCCAGCAGCAGACGTCGAAACACGGTTTCACTGAGCCGATGACGAAGCAATCTTCCGATTCGAAGGCCGACGAACATGGGAATCAGGGCGAGGCAGGAAAGAGCGACCTCCTCCCAACCAAAGCGGCCATACCACATCATGGTCCCATACATAGGAACAGAGCCCAGAAGATAGATGATGCTGATGGACCTGATGAACTCGTCTTTGTGCAACTTGAGTGCCAAAAGATAGGCAATGAGAATGGGGCCGGTCAATGTCGAGACGCCAGCCATTGCGCCTGCGACCCCGCCAACCAGTGGCCCCATCCACCGCTCCTGACCGGGATTCACCCGAAAAGTTGCTCCAATGGCCATCATCCCTACGGCGATCATCACCACGACTGCCAACAGAACATTGAAGCCCTGCACGGACAGGTTCCTCGTCAAATGAATAGCGGCAAGCGTCGCGACGAACTGGCAGACCATCAAACCACCAAAACGCCGCAGTCCTTCATTCAGCCTCTTGCCTTCAACAGCCTGCCACAGGTTCGAAAGCAGGACCGGCATGACGAGCAGCCCCATCGCCTTTGGTGCTGGGAGAAGAAGCGACAACAAGGGGAGCACTACAAGCGGCAACCCTACTCCCAGTGCCCCCTTGACCAGCCCCCCCAGCACGACGGCTCCAAAACAGGCGAGCCAAAGTGCGACGAGGGGCATACCAGCCCCATCGGCATACATTACTCAGCCTTGAGTTCCGCGTGTTTACCTGCTTTTGCCATCGCTTGATTCTCTTGCTCGATGACTTTCCGATAGACCTCACCACCAGCACCAACAGGTTCGATACCGGCTCCCTGGAACTTCTCGATGACATCTGGCAATTTCACAACTTGTGCGATCTCATCAGCCACCTTTTTGGAGATCTCAGGTGGAGTCCCCGTTCGTGCCAGCACGCCAACGGAGACTGAAAAGTCAAACCCCGGGATGGTTTCTGCAATCGAAGGGGTATCGGAAGCAGAAGCTGAACGCTTGGGTGCGTTGCTGGCCAACACAATGACCTGACCACTTTTTACGAAACCCACCATGGACGGCAAAGCGGCAAACAAGAAGTCCACTTGTCCCCCAACCAGCGCCGGAACCGACTGACTCGATCCACGGAATGGAACGTGGACCATGGAAAGTCCAAGCTCCGACTTCAAAGCTTCCATTGTGAGGTGGTGCGTGCTTCCAATCCCCGAAGACCCATAGGTGAACGCTCCAGGCTCCTTCTTGGCGCGAGCCACAAACTCCTGAAAGGTCTTGACTCCACTTTTGGGGTGCGCCACCAAGAACAAAGGCGAGCGGGCAATCAGCGACACAGCCTGCAGATCCTGTCCGACAGCGTACTTGGCCGCCTTGTTGATCTGCGGAGTAATGGACAGCATGGAGCCATCGGAAACAATGAAGCTATACCCGTCGGACGGCAGCGCAGCGAGTGTTTGTACCGACACGACGCCGTTACCCCCGGGCTTGTTTTCCACCACAAAGCCCTGCTTCATCCGCTCCGATAGCTTTTGCGCGATGACCCGCGCCACGGTGTCAGGCAAGCCGCCAGGAGCATAGGGCACGATGAACTTGACCGGGCGGTTGGGGAAGTCACTCGTCTGCGCTTGCGAAAGACTGGACGCAAGGATGGTCGTCACAGCCAAGGCAGCAAAAAAACGTCGTTTCATGGATTGTCTCCGTTGGTAGGGTTGAAGCGGATCAGCAAGCACTTCTGCCTTGCCCCCGGAAAGAGCATGTGCGACAGTGCTTGTTTTTTTCTTAGATAACTAAGATAATCAATTTTTCCCTCTTGTTTGACCTTTGTCAAGAGTGGATACCACCATGTTTTCTAAGCAAGATCACAGACCATGACTACAGACGAGACAATGCGCCCCCTCTTGGTGACCCACAAGGAGTTCATCGCTACAGACACCGTTCTTTTCGAACTGAAATCCCCTGACTCTTTGCCTCTGGCCCGCTTCACGGCGGGAGCGCACATTGCTGTACGGGTTCCCAATGGGGCGATGCGCCACTACTCTCTGTGCAGTAACCCCGATGAGGCAGACCACTATCAGCTCGCGGTCAAACGAGAAGCGGACGGCCGGGGGGGATCGCAGAGTCTGGTCGATGAGGTGAACGTGGGGGATACGCTCATGGCCGGCACCCCAAGCAATTTGTTCGGGCTGAGCGACAAGGCGAAGAGTTTCATCCTCGTAGCGGGCGGCATAGGCATTACGCCGATGCGCGCCATGATCCATTCACTGCGAGCGGAAGGCTTGCGCAGTTTCAAGCTCTACTACCTGACTCGCACACCTGAGTCAGCCGCCTTTCTGAACGAGCTGCGCTCGCCTGAACTTGCCAGCAGTGTGGTTGTCCATCACACCCACGGCGATCCCGCAAAGACATTCGACTTGTGGTCCGTTTTCGAGAAACCTCAGGCGGGTGTGCATGTCTACTGCTGTGGCCCCAAGCGTTTGATGGATGAGGTCAAGGACATGACCGGGCACTGGCCCAGCAGTGCGGTGCATTTCGAGAGCTTCGGTGCGGATACGAAACCCCACGCAGACGACAAACCATTCGAGGTCGAGTTGGCCAAAGCTGGCAAGACGCTACTGGTACTGGCCAACCGCAGTATCCTGGACGCGTTACGAGACCATGGCATCAGGGTGCCGAGTTCGTGTGAGAGCGGAACATGCGGCTCATGCAAAGTCCGGTTGCTCAAGGGTGAGGCGGATCACCGAGATCTGGCATTGCTCCCGGAAGAGCAGGAAGATCACATCATGGTTTGCGTCTCCAGAGCGAAGTCCGACACGCTTGTCCTCGACCTGTGATGGCAACGATGCAACCGATCAAGCTTGGCGTCCTAGGACTTGGACGCGCATTTACGTTGATGATTCCAACCCTCAGCAAAGACCCCCGCATCGATCTGGTCGCTTGCTTCGATACCAATGCAGGTGCTTCAGCGGCTTTTTCGAAAGCGTTCGGTGGTGTCGCGCACACCTCTGCAGACGCACTCTGCGCTGACCCGAACGTCGAATGGATCTATGTCGCAACGCCTCACCAGTTGCACGAAGAACATGTACGTCTTGCTGCCAAGCATGGGAAACACGCGCTCGTCGAAAAGCCCATGGCGTTGTCGCTTTCGGAATGCGAGCGCATGCGGGAGACCTGCGAACAAGCAGGCACACAGCTGATCGTGGGTCACAGCCACAGTTTCAATGCCCCAGTGTTGCGCGCGCGCTCAATCATTGAGTCGGGGCGGTTTGGTCGTGTCCGCATGATTCAAGCCATGAACTTCACCGACTTCCTCTACCGGCCAAGACGTCCGGAAGAACTGGATACAACGAAAGGGGGTGGTGTTGTCTTCAGCCAGGCGGCACACCAGATCGATATCGTTCGATTGCTTGCCGGAGGAGAGGTCGCTTCCGTCTACGCTAGAACCGGGGGGTGGGACCGGCAGCGCCCCACCGAGGGAGCGTACACCGCCATTCTGAACTTTCGTTCCGGCGCCTTTGCCAGCGTGACCTACAACGGGTACGGTTTCTTTGACACCGACCCGTGGATGGGCGGCGTCGGCGAGATGGGGTGGCCAAAGAACACCGACACCCACCGACTCACCCGAGAAAAGTACCTGAGTACACAAGACGAAATTGCCGAAGCCCGTCGGAAAGCCAACCGGAATTTTGGTGGACCGGACTACGTACCAGATCTTAGAGGCGCACCTACCGCCTTTCAACACTTCGGGCCTGTCATCGCCTGCTGCGAACAGGCAGACCTCCGTTTGACGCCCTATGGCGTAGAAATTCACGACGTCCATGGCGTACACCTTGATGCGCTGCCACCGCAGGCGGTTCAACGTTCAGAGGTCGTGGACGAAATGTGGTCAGTGGCCAGGGAAGGTGCAGCGCCTACCCATTCTGGCGCCTGGTCCATGGCAACGATGGAAGTGTGTCTGGCGATCCTCGAATCGAGCAAGAAAGGAGGCGCTATCATTTTGGAGCACCAAGCCGCAGTACCCGCCATTCGGCGTTGACGCTCCCAATGACCAGCAAATCCATAGAAACACAAAGCCTTCTTCATCACTGGCGAGAATCGGTCCCCAACGATCGTCTCGCCCATCTAGTCCGTGATGTTGCGCGGGCTCAGATGCGTGCGCTTCAGTATCGTCTATCACCCTTCGGCGTGTCATTTGGACACTGGACGTTCCTCCGAATCCTTTGGATTCGCGACGGACTGACCCAGAAGGAGCTGAGCGATCTGGCGGGCGTGATGGAGCCGACGACCTTCTCGGCCGTGAAAGCCATGGAGCGAATGGGTTTCATTGAACGCAGGCACCTTCCCGGCAACAAGAAGAACATGCACGTTTACTTGACCGATGCTGGGCGCTCACTTGAACATGTACTTGTGCCCTTGGCGGAAGAGGTCAACGAGATCAGTGCCGATGGACTTCCCGATCGCACGCTTTCTTTGGTGAGGAATGCGTTGGTGAGGATGATTGAAAACTTGGCACATGAAGAAGAAACCCGCGCCACTCTAGTGGGCGACGCGGGCGACTGAAGCGCAGTAGGTCACCAATCTTCGGTTGCTTGCATGGGCAAGAGCGCCTCAGATGCTGTAACTCTCGTAGGTAGACGGGTGAAAGAGCTCATCCAAACCCACTTTTCTGCACGACAAGCCTTGCGCATGGTGGTGATGCAAGAACGCTTCAATCGTCTTTCGATTGGGCTCCACCCCGTATGACCAGAAGTCGTTTCCAAGCGTTTCACGTGCCGCCTTGAGCTGTTCTTCCACAAACGGCAGCGTTACCTTGGTGGCAGAGGTATCCGCCAGGAGCTCCAAGGCCTTCGCCTTGGATTCACCAAAGGCCTTGAAAACGGCTGCCGGCAACCAGCGGTTCTGCTCTGCGAGCTCTTTGCGAATGCCCACCACGTGCATGATGGGAAAGATGCCTGTCCGCCGGTAGTAGTCCTTTGCCACCGTAGTCGGATCATCGAACAGCCAAGCCACATTTGGGTTACTCAACGCCGCTCCGCTGGGTGGTCGTGGTGCGATAAAAGCATCGATCTCACCTTTGTCGAGCAGGTCGGAGATGGTATGCCCTGCCGGAGCGGCCTCAATGGTCACGCCCGGAGGAAGATCCAGTTTGATCTTCTCCGGACGTCCGGGCGTGTCGATTCCGCCTCTGACCCAGGTCACGTCCTCGGGATTCACGCCATAGTCGTCCTGCAAGATCGACCGTGCCCAAACCACCGCAGTCAGTTGATACTCCGGCACGCCAATACGGCAGCCCTTGAGGTCTTCAGGCTTTTTGATGCGGTCCTTCCGAACATAGATAGAGGTATGCCGGAAGGCGCGTGACAGAAAAACCGGCACGGCGATATAAGGGCTCTCGCCTTTGGCGTGCTTGACCAGGTAGCTGGAAAAGGAGAGCTCGGTAATGTCGAAATCCCGGCTCCGCATGGCCCGAAAAAACATCTCCTCGGGATTCAGCAACATGTACACCGGGTCGCATCCATCGATCTGGACACGCCCGTCGTACAGAGCACGGTTTCGGTCGTAGTCGCCCATGGCGACCGATATGTGCAGCTTTGACATCAAGCGTTCGCCCCCTCTGTCACCACGTAGGAGCGATCCATCTCTGGACTGTCCTGACCTTCAAGCCATACGTAGCTCACTTCATGGGTACGCCAGTCGACTGTCTTGGGAATGACGCCCTGGAACGAACACACTTCTTTCGGGATGCGCTTCTCTCCGGTTCCGATGGCCTCGCCTGTCGCCTGGAAAGCTTGAACAGCGTCCACCATCTGTTTGCGAAACTCGACGATGGCCATGTCGCTGGCACCCAGCCGGTCGTGGCTTCGATCGGCGATTTTCCCCATGGTGATCCACATGGCCATATCCTGATTCGGAATGCCGGAGATGCCCGTGAAGTTTCCGCTCTTCATCGCCTGACGGTCTTGCCAGTAGCGATTTTCGTAGTTGCGCAGCGGACGGTATTGCTCATCCAGGTCCACCCCCACGGTCTGGCCCAGGAACTTGCGCCAGGTCGCCGTCTCCGGGGTCTGCGACGGATGACCCCAACCAATGAAGTAGAAGCAGGTATTGGTGTCATCCACCGGCACATTCACGTTCGCCACGTTGTACAAGTTGTTGGGCGGGATCAGCACCGTCCATGGCGCAACGAAAACCGTCGTACGCACATAGTCGTGCGTCTGCGCGTTGAAGATCGGCCGTCGCACCGCAGCGTAACGGAATCCGAAGCTGGCGCGCTGCACTTGCATCCGCGGCGCTTTGTCGGTCGAGGGGCGCAACCAGTTTTTGTCCGTGGCTTTGGCACCATCGACACGCGCAGGGACCATGTCCGAGCTGTGCAGACTCGAGCTGTGGGCAGAGTCAATCGCACCTTCAAGGATCTGAGCCCAGTTCACAGGAATGATCACCTTGGCAACGCTCACACGCGTGTCCGCCGTGGGCGCCCAACGGGGAGGCTCGAACTCCGGCATGGTCTCAGCCGCCCCCATGTAGGCCCAGACGAAACCACCCCACTCCTTGGTCGGATAGGCCTTGTGCTTGACCTTCTCCAGCATGCCACTGGCCTCGGGCTCGGAAGACATTTCCGTTACGTTGCCGCTCACATCCATCTTCCATCCGTGATAGAGACAGCGAAGACCACCCTCTTCGTTGCGGCCAAACACGAGCGATGCCCTGCGGTGAGGACAGTATTCATCCATCACACCAACTTCGCCGTCCGTGTTTCGGAAAACCACGAGATCTTCTCCGAGGATGCGGGCTTTGACGGGTGTCCCATCTGGCTCGGAGACCTCTTCGATTAGACAGATAGGAACCCAATGCCGGCGCATCAGTTGCCCCATGGGTGCACCGTTTTCAACACGGCACAGCAGATCGTTTTCTTCATGCGTAATCATGGAAATCTCCTGTAAGGATGGGAAAGTGCAAGGAGGCACTGCGTTGAAGTATACTTCGATATCTAAGTATTTTTTCAAGGGTTATCCCTTACCACTGCCTCTGCCAGTCTCTTTGTCTCAGCAACCACCTAGGGCGAAGGCCCTCTACAGCATGAGAAAGCTTCCTTACAAATTCAGTTCGCTCGCGTTTGCGTTCTACATGGCAACCATCATTGCCTTCATGATGTGTCTGCTCCTAACGGCCATCAACACCGGAGTTGACACCCAGTTCATTCAACGGGTACTGAGTACCTACGTAATCGCCATGCCAGTGGCCTTCGCATGCGTCGTCTTGGTACGTCCGCTGGTCCTCTATCTCGTCTCAAAGACCGTGGCCACGAACGCAGGTGACACATGAAATGACTTCGGCATCATCTGAGCACTGTCCAATTCAGACGCGGTCACGATCAGAAAGGACAGCCATCAACCGTGATGACTGCGCATTCAGTCCCGTTGTAGTGCGCTCAGCTTGGCCCAAGGACGCCAAGAACGCGAACTTCCGCGAGGCTACTGCGTACTCAAACCAGACGTGTTTGATGTAGTCCTCTGGTGGGCCACATCACTGTCGGAGCAACAGGCATTTGAGAAAAAATGAAAACATTCAGGGAAAACAATGGAACTGAGGCACCTTCGGTGCTTCTTGGCGGTCGCTCAGGAACTGCATTTCGCCAGAGCCGCCGAGAAGCTTCACATTGAGCAATCGCCACTTTCGAGAGCGATCAAGGAACTGGAAGGAGAGCTGGGTGTCCGCCTCTTCGACCGCAACACGCGCAGCACGCGTCTGACCCGTGCGGGTCAGGTCTTCATGGATCACGTGCCGCGCGTGTTCGTAGCGCTGACCCAGGCGCGCGACAGTGTTCGGGCCGTGTCGGCCGGGTATCAAGGGCAGCTACGCATCGCCTTGTCCGAAGGCATCTCGCAGGCCCGCTTCACAGCATTGCTATCGTGTTGCCGTGAGGAAGAACCAGATACGGAGATCCGGCTTTACGAGGTTCCGCTGTCACAGCAGATCAGAGGCCTCGAAGCCGACTTGTACGACGCCGGGTTCTCCCACTCATCGGAAGTTGGTGAAACACTCCTTGCCATACCAGTGTGGAACGATCCGATGGTCGTGGCCGTGCCTGCGCGCCACCCCTTGTTGGCTCACAAGACGCTGCCTCTGGATGAAGTGCTGCGCTATCCGCTGGTGCTTTGCGACCCCGAGGTGTGCGAGGGCTGCAGCCGCCAGATGGCACGCGTGCTGCGCGCAACGGATCGCGAACCCATCGTAGCCGAGAAGGTCACCAGCCAAGAGCTGATGGTGACCCTGGTAGCAGCAGGCTACGGTCTGGGCTTCTCGACCGAGGCTCATGTTTCGACCTGCGGCCATCCGGAGATCGTCACAAGGCCGCTGGCTGGCCGCACACCGATGTTGACCACCTACCTGATCCACCGCATCGGCACCCCGTCTGAGACCTTGCGACGTTTCGTGGAAAGAGCCCGTGTCGCTGCGCCCGGTCGGGCGACTGACGACGCGTTGGACAGATTGCCAGGGAGTAGCACATGAGAAAGCTTCAAAACTTGACCGCAACCTTGGTGGTCGCCGCCGCAGCTTTGCTGCTGTCGGCCTGCGGCAAGCCGCAGCCCACCGATTCGCTGGAATCGTTGATGGCCGATCCAGAACGGTTGAAGCTGCTGCGAGAGCAGTGCAAGACCGAGCGCACCAAGCTGGGCGACGAACTTTGCGACCGCGTGGCCGAGGCCACGAAACGGCGATTTTTCGGGGACGGCAAGGTGCCGTACAACCCACCTAAGGAATCGCCCAAGTTCTGAACTTGCGCTCGTCGCCACACTCGGTGACGCGTATTTCGTGCATAGGCGCTGTACTACTTGCAGCGCGGCAAGGGGCCCTGACACGCGGCGGCACGCTGCCACTTGCATTCTTGCAGGCCGAGCTGCGAGCCTGCCGATTTCGGACTTTGACCCACCGATAGCCAGCCTTGATCCTCATGCGTGCGACACAGCTTCGTGCCGCGCGAACGGCCCCGTATGGCGGGCCACTGGATCGGAGGTCAAGGTGCAGGCTCAAGGCGCAAGCCACCAGGGGGTTCTCTACGGTCAAATCGCGGCGGTGCTGGGCGTCGTCGTGGTGGGCGTGTGGGGAGCGACCCAGTGGACCGCTGCGGCGCTGGGCCATCAGGCACGCCTGGGCACTCCGTGGTTCGAGGTCTTCGGCTCGCCGGTCTACCACCCCTGGCGTCTGTTCGAATGGTGGTTCTTCTTCGACGCCTACGCACCCGATGTCTTCGACGTGGGCGGCGCGATAGCAGGCGGCAGCGGCCTGGCCTCAGTGGGCGTAGCGGTGGGCATGTCGGTCTGGCGCTCGCGGCAGTCGCGGCTGGTCACCACCTACGGAACCGCTCGCTGGGCCACAGCAGATGACGTGCGGCATGCGGGCCTGCAACGCCCCAGCGGGGTGTTCCTTGGACAACATGGCTCGCAGTACCTGCGCCACGACGGGCCCGAACACGTGCTGGCATTCGCGCCCACACGTTCGGGCAAGGGCGTCGGCCTGGTGGTGCCCACGCTGCTGTCCTGGCCCGGCTCGGCCGTGGTCCACGACATCAAGGGCGAGAACTGGCAGTTGACGGCCGGATGGCGCTCGCGTTTCTCGCACTGCCTGCTGTTCAACCCCACCGATGCGCTCTCGGCCGCCTACAACCCGCTGCTGGAGGTGCGGCGCGGCGTACACGAGGTGCGCGACGTGCAGAACATCGCCGACATCCTGGTGGACCCGGAGGGCGCGCTGGAGCGGCGCAACCACTGGGAGAAGACTTCGCACGCGCTGCTGGTGGGGGCCATCCTGCACGTGCTCTATGCGGGCGAGGACAAGACGCTGCGTGGCGTGGCCAATTTCCTGTCCGATCCGGCCTGCCCTTTCGAGGTGACGCTGCACCGGATGATGACGACGCCTCACCTGGCGAACGAGCAAGGCGGCGGCCCGCACCCCGTGGTCGCATCCGCCGCGCGCGAAGTGCTCAACAAGAGCGAGAACGAGCGCTCGGGTGTGCTCTCCACCGCGATGAGCTTCCTGGGTCTGTACCGCGACCCGACGGTGGCGGAAGTCACCTCGCGCTGCGACTGGCGCATTGCTGACCTGATCTCGACCGCACACCCCGTGTCGCTGTACCTGGTGGTGCCGCCCTCCGACATCAGCCGCACCAAGCCGTTGATCCGGTTGATCCTGAATCAGGTGGGACGGCGGCTGACCGAGTCACTGGACGGATCGGACGGCATCGCGCGACGGCACAAGCTGCTGCTGATGCTCGACGAGTTCCCGGCGCTGGGCCGGCTGGACTTCTTCGAGACCGCGCTGGCCTTCATGGCGGGCTACGGCATCCGCAGCTTCCTGATCGCGCAGAGCCTGAACCAGATCGACAAGGCCTACGGCCAGAACCACTCGATCCTGGACAACTGCCACGTGCGGGTGACCTTCGCCACCAACGACGAACGCACCGCCAAGCGCATTTCCGAGACGCTGGGCACGGCCACCGAGCTGCGCGCCCAGCGCAACTACGCCGGCCACCGGCTGGCACCCTGGCTGGGTCACCTGATGGTCTCGCGCCAGGAGACGGCGCGCCCACTGCTCACCCCCGGTGAAGTGATGCAGTTGCCGCCCGACGAAGCGGTGGTGATGGTCTCCAGCGTGCCGCCGGTCAAGGCACGCAAGCTGCGCTACTACGCCGACGCGAACTTCAAGCGCCGCGTGTTGCCGCCGCCCGTGTTGACGAAGGGGCCCTACCCCGATGCGCCGCCGGTGCGGGCGGACGACTGGCGCGAGCTGGTGGTGCCGATGGGGACCACTGCACCCAACCCCGCGTTCACGGACGGCGTGGTTGTCGATGAAGGCGGTCCCCGCCTGCAGCCGGAGCTGACGGCGATGACCACGCCGCAACACGAGCTCGACGCCCTGACCAATGACCTGGCGCTGCTCGATGACGACGACGCGCCCCTGCCCCTCCCCCGCCAACTCGACCCGGCCCTGCAGCGCGCGGCGCGCCTGGCCGCACTCGACCCCAACGACGGCATCACGCTATGAGCCAGTACCGCCTGAACCTGTTCATTACGCCCGAACATGCGCGCCGCCTGGAAGAAGTGGCGGCCAAGAAAGGAGTATCCAAGTCGTCCATCGTCGCGGCGGCACTGGCCTCCTGGCTGTCGCCGGACTCGGGCGATCATCGGGAGGCCGCCATCGCCAGGCGGCTGGACCGCCTCTCGCGCCAGTTCGAGCGGCTGGAGCGCGACCAGAACATCGAGATCGAGACCCTGGCTCTGTTCATCCGCTACTACCTCACGGTGAGCACGCCAGTACCTGAAGGCCACCAGGATGCGGCCCGCGCACAGGGCAAGGCGCGCTTCGAACAGTTCGTCGAACAACTGGGCCGCCACCTGCTGCGCGGTCGCAGCCTGGTGCGCAACGTGATCGAGGAACTGCATCCGCAGGAGCAAGGCCTGAATCGGCAACTGGACGAGGCCGCAGACATGGGCCACGCGAGTCCGACGCCGCCCGAAGAAGGCCCAACCCCATGACGGCCCCGTCACCCAGCCCCGAGAAGACCACGCTCGACCGCCGTGTCCGCATGCTGCGCACGGCCATGGGGCCAATGATCGCGGCCGCGCTCGAAGACCCGGACGTGGTGGAAGTGCTGCTCAACCCTGATGGCACGCTCTGGATCGACCGGCTTTCGACCGGAAGGGCACCGACTGGCGTGACGCTGTCGGCGGCCGATGGCGAACGCATCATTCGCTTGGTGGCGGCCCACGTGGGTGCCGAGGTCCACCGGGGCCAGCCGCTGCTCACCGCCGAGCTGCCCGAGACAGGTGAACGCTTCGAAGGTGTGTTGCCGCCTGCCGCACCGGGGCCGGCCTTCGCGCTGCGCAAGCGCGCCGTGGGCGTGATTCCGCTGGACCGCTACGTGGCCGACGGAATGATGACCGCACAGCAGGCCAGCTTCCTGCGTCGGGCCGTGCACGAGCGGCAGAACATCCTGATCGCGGGCGGCACCAGCACGGGCAAGACCACGCTGGCCAACGCGCTGCTGGCCGAGATCGCCGCCACCGGCGACAGGGTGCTGGTGCTCGAAGACACGATCGAACTGCAGTGCGCTGCGCGCGACCACGTGCCGCTGCGCACACGCGCGGGTGCCGTCTCGATGACCGAGCTGGTGCGCGCCACGATGCGGCTGCGGCCCGACCGCGTGGTGGTGGGCGAGGTACGCGGTGGCGAAGCGCTGGACCTGGTCAAGGTCTGGGGCACCGGCCACCCTGGCGGCATCGCCACCATTCATGCCGGCTCCGCACTCGGTGCGTTGCTGCGGGTGGAGCAACTGATCCTGGAGGTCGCGGTGAATCCACCGCGCGCCCTGATCGCCGAGGCGATCAACGTGGTGGTCTACATCGCCGGTCGCGGACGCAAGCGCCGCATCGAGACGATTGCCCACGTCACCGGACACGACAGCACAGGCTACCACCTGGTGTCGGTGAACGAGCCATTGCCTGAACTGCCAACGCCCTCCCCGCCCTCAGCGGCGGACTCCCCTTCCTCAACCCCACCCGGAGATCTTTCATGACCCCTTCGACCGCCCTGCGCTCCTTTGCCCAACCGTTCACCCGCCTGCTGGTGTCCTCGCGGGTCGCCTGCCTACACCGCTTGAACCGGCTGATGCAGCCCGCCCGCCAGAGGCTGCTCACCGCCGCTGTCATGCTGAGCCTGGCCGGCACGGCCAAGGCGGCCGGCTCCAGCATGCCCTGGGAAGGACCATTGCAATCCATCCTGGACTCGATCCAGGGTCCGGTGGCCCGCATCGTGGCCGTGATCATCATCATTGCCACCGGCCTGGCCCTGGCCTTCGGTGACACCTCGGGCGGCTTTCGGAAGCTGATCCAGATCGTCTTCGGCCTGTCGATCGCCTTCGCGGCCTCGTCTTTCTTCCTGAGCTTCTTCAGCTTCTCGGGCGGGGCACTGGTATGAGCGGCGGTGCCGAGCACGCTACCTCCCTGGCCAGCGGCTTCGAGATTCCGCTGCACCGCTCGCTGACCGAGCCCATCCTGATGGGCGGGGCGCCGCGCACGGTGGCCATCGCCAACGGCACGCTGGCCGCCGCCGTGGGCCTGGGCCTGCAGCTGTGGATTCCTGGCGCCGTGTTGTGGATCGTGGGGCATTCGCTGGCGGTCTGGGGTGCGCGGGCCGATCCGCAGTTCATGGCGGTGTTTGCCCGACACCTGAAGCACAAGCCTCTCCTGGACGTGTGAGGACGACGCCATGCTCAACCTCTCCGAGTACCGGCAACGCCCCGCCCTGCTGGCCGACTGGCTGCCCTGGGCCGGGTTGGTGGCGCCCGGCGTGGTGCTGAACAAGGACGGCTCGTTCCAGCGCACCGCGCGCTTCCGGGGCCCTGACCTGGACAGCGCCACGCAGGGCGAGCTGGTGGCCACCACCGCGCGCCTGAACAACGCGTTGCGCCGCTTGGGGTCGGGCTGGGCGCTATATGTGGACGCCGAGCGCCGGCCGGCGGCCGACTACCCGCGTTCGTCTTTTCCGGAAGTGCTGTCGTGGCTAGTGGACGAAGAGAGGCGCGCCGCTTTCGAAGAATCGGCCAGCCACTTCGAAAGTCGCTACCACTTCACGCTGCAGTACCTGCCGCCCGAGGAATCGCGCGCACGGGCCGCCAACCTGCTTTACGAAAACCGCTCCACCACCGGTGTGGACTGGCGCGAGCGGCTGAGTGCCTTCATCGCCGAGACCGACCGGGTGCTCGACCTGCTCGACGGAGTGATGCCCGAGATCGCCTGGCTGCAGGATGCCGACACCTTGAGCTACCTGCATGCCACTGTGTCACCGCGCGCCTACCCGGTGGCCATGCCCGAGGTGCCGTTTCACCTCGATGCGCTGCTGGCCGATGCCCCGCTGCTCGGCGGCCTGGCTCCGATGCTGGGGGATGCGCACCTGCGCGTGACCACG
This sequence comes from Hydrogenophaga sp. NFH-34, assembly GCF_021401345.1. GTDB lineage: Bacteria > Pseudomonadota > Gammaproteobacteria > Burkholderiales > Burkholderiaceae_C > Hydrogenophaga > Hydrogenophaga electricum. The sequence continues at coordinate 110,766 of NZ_JACBGE010000013.1, read as the reverse complement.
GTACGGGGGTTTCCCACGTCCACCTGGCCCGGCGTGCTGGACGACCTGAACCGGCTGGGCTTCGGGTACCGCTGGTCCACGCGCTTCCTGTGCATGGACAAGGCCGAGGCCGAGAAGGAGCTGGGCCGCCTGCGCCGGCAGTGGTTTGCCAAGCGCAAGAACGTGATCGCCCTGTTGCGCGAGACGCTGTTCCAGCAGGAGTCGCCGCTGGTGGACACCGACGCCGGCAACAAGGCGGCCGATGCCGACGCGGCCCTGCAGGAGCTGGGCAGCGACCACGTGGCCTTCGGATACGTGACCGCCACGGTCACGGTGCTTGATGCCGACGCGACCGCTGCCGACGAGAAGCTGCGCATGGCCGAGCGCGTGATCCAGGGGCGCGGCTTCGTCACCATCCCGGAGACGCTGAACGCGGTGGAAGCCTGGCTGTCGTCGATCCCGGGCAACGCTTATGCCAACGTGCGCCAGCCCATCGTCTCGACGCTGAACCTGGCGCACCTGATGCCGGTGTCGGCGGTGTGGGCAGGACCGGAGCGCAACCGACACCTGGACGGTCCGCCGCTGGTCGTGACCCGCACCGAAGGCTTCACGCCGTTCCGGCTGGTGACCCACGTGGGCGACGTGGGCCACACCCTGGTGGTGGGACCGACGGGCATGGGCAAGTCGGTGCTGCTGGCACTGCTGGCCCTGCAGTTCCGGCGCTACCCCGGTTCGCGCATCCTCGCGTTCGACATGGGCCGTTCGATGCGTGCCACGGTGCTGGGCCTGGGCGGCGAGCACTACGACCTGGGCAGCGATGGCGACATCGCATTCCAGCCGCTGGCCGGCATCGACCAGGAGGGCTACCGCAGCTGGGCTGCCGAGTGGGTCGAAGGCCGATTGGTGCACGAAGGCGTGGCCGTGGGGCCAGACGAGAAGGCCGCGATCTGGTCGGCGCTGGGCAGCCTGGCCGGCGCGCCGCGCGAGCAGCGCACGCTCACCGGTCTGTCGGTGCTGCTGCAGTCCAACGCGCTGCGCCAGGCGCTTGCTCCCTACGTGCTGGGCGGCGCGCACGGCAAGCTGCTGGACGCCGACCACGACCGCCTGGGCACGGCAGACGTGCAGTGCTTCGAGATGGAAGAGCTGATGGGCAGCCGTTCCGCGGTGATGGCCGTGCTGGGCTACCTGTTCGCACGCTTCGAGGCGCGCTTCGATGGTGCCCCCACCCTGCTGATGCTGGACGAGTCCTGGCTGTTCCTGGACGACCCTGTGTTCGCGGCGCGCATCCGCCAGTGGCTCAAGACGCTGCGCAAGAAGAACGTGTCGGTGCTGTTCGCCACACAGAGCCTGGCCGACATCCAGGGATCAAGCATCGCGCCGGCCATCGTGGAGAGCTGCGCGAGCCGCATCTTCCTGCCCAACCCGCAGGCCACCGAACCCCAGGTGCGCTCGATCTACGAGGCCTTCGGCCTGAACTGCCGGCAGATCGAGATTGTGGCCACCGCCGTGCCCAAGCGCGACTACTACTACCAGTCGCGATTGGGCAACCGCCTGTTCGACCTGGACCTCGGACCCGTGGCCCTGGCCTTCGCCGGCGCATCCACACCGCAGGACCAGCGGCTGATCGACGAGGTACTGGCTTCAAACCCACCCGAGGGCTTCGCGCCGGCCTGGCTGCGCCGCCGTGGCCTGGACTGGGCAGCCGATCTCTTTCACCAACACCCCCACCACCAACCCGGGCATGCCCGACCTTCAGGAGAAACGCCATGAGCTTTCAGTTCCCCACCCGCCCCCTCAAGACCCGCCTGACAGCGCTGGCCACCGCCGCAACGCTGACCCTGGGCATCACGCAGCCCGCGCACGCACTGTTCGGCGTGGGCGACATCGTGCTGGACCCGGTCAACCTGGTGCAGAACACCATGACCGCCGCGCGCACGCTGGAGCAGATCAACAACCAGATCCGCCAGCTGCAGAACGAGGCGCAGATGCTGATCAACCAGGCGCGCAACCTGGCGAGCCTGCCGTTCAACGTGGTCAACCGCCTGCGCTCGACGCTGGACACGACGCGGCAATTGATCACGCAGGCCCAGGGCCTGGCCTACCAGGTGTCGAACCTCGACGCCGAGTTCGCCCGCCTTTACCCCGAGCAGTACGCCGCCACCGTGAGCGGTAACCAGATGTTCCAGGACGCTCGCCAGCGCTGGAAGAACACGCTCAACGGCCTGCAGACCGCCATGCAGATGCAGGCCCAGGTGTCGCAAAACCTGAGCCAGGACGAAGGGATGCTGGCTGACCTGGTCAGCCAGAGCCAGTCGGCCACCGGCGCACTGCAGGCAATGCAGGCCACCAACCAGCTGCTGGCCCTGCAGGCCAAGCAGTCCATCCAGTCGCAGCAGCTGATGCTGACGCAGGACCGGGCGGCCTCGCTGGAGCTGGCCCGGCAGGCTGCGGCCATCGAACGTGGTCGCGAGGTGACGCGCCGCTTCATCGGCAGCGGCACGGGCTACACGCCGCAGGGTGTGAGCTTCTACGGCCACTGAACCACCGGGAGCCCTGCCATGGACGACGTCGCCGTCATCGACCGCTTCCTGAACACTTTCTCCACCTACATCGACTCGGGTTTCGGGTTGCTGAACGGCGAGGTCGCCTTCCTCACCGCCACGTTGGTGGCCATCGACATGACCCTGGCCGGCCTCTTCTGGGCCATGGGCCACGCCACCGGCCAGGGCGAGGACGTGATGGCGAAGCTGATCCGCAAGGTGCTGTACGTGGGTGCCTTCGCCTACATCATCGGCAACTTCAACAGCCTGTCAGGCATCGTCTTCCGCTCGTTCGCCGGTCTGGGCCTGCAGGCCAGCGGCTCGGGCATGAGCCTGGCCACTTTCCTGCAGCCGGGTCACCTGGCCAAAGCCGGCATCGATGCGGCGGCCCCCATCCTGCAGCAGATCAGCGACCTGTCCGGCTTTCCGGAGGTGTTCATCAACATCGCACCCATCGTGGTGCTGTTCCTGGCTTGGCTCACGGTGATCGTGAGCTTCTTCGTGCTGGCCGTGCAGCTCTTCGTGACGCTGCTGGAGTTCAAGCTGACGACCTTGGCCGGCTTTGTGCTGGTGCCCTTTGCCCTGTGGAACAAGACCACCTTCCTGGCCGAGAAGGTGCTGGGCAACGTGGTGTCATCGGGCATCAAGGTGCTGGTGCTCGCGGTGATCGTGGGCATCGGAACGGGACTGTTCGCCCAGTTCCATACGGCACCGGCCGAACCCTCCATCGACCACGCGCTGGTGGTGATGCTGGCCTCACTCTCATTGCTGGGACTGGGCATCTTCGGGCCCGGCATCGCGACCGGCCTGGTGTCCGGCGCGCCGCAGCTGGGTGCGGGCGCGGCAGCCGGCACGGCGCTGGGCGCCACGGGTCTGGCGGTGGCCGGAGGCGCTGCCGTGGCGGGTGCCGGTGCGGCCGTGGCCGCCGGCGCACGCATGGCGCCCGGCGCCGCACGGGCCGCGATCGGCAGTGGCGCTTCGGCGGCCCGTTCGGCCAGCGGCCTCGCGGCTGGCGCGAAGTCCGCCTATGAGGCCGGCGCTGCCGCGTCCTCTGGCGGTCCGCTGCGCGCCGCCGGTGCCGGCGTGGCCAATGTCGCCCGCACAGGCGCCAGCGCGGTGGGCCAAAAACTGGCCGAAGGCGCCAAGGCCGTGAAGAACAAAGTCTCGGGCTTCGTGGCGGACGCTGCCGCGCCAGCGGCTGCCAGCGCCGAGTCGGCCGCCACAGCTTCCTCCAGCCCGCCCCCAGCCACCGAGCCCGCCTGGGCGCAGCGCATGCGCCGACGCCAGCAGATGGGGCACGCTGCCACGACGGCCGCGCACACCCTGCGCGGTGGCGATGGGGGCGGCTCGGGCAGCGGGCCCAGCCTTCGTGATTCGGATTCCTGAGGAGAACCCAGCATGCGATTCAAACGACCGCAGGTGCGCTATGCCGACACGCCGCAGCCTGCCACCCCCTACCAATCGGCCGCACAGGCCTGGGACGAGCGCATCGGATCGGCCCGCGTGCAGGCCCGCAACTGGCGCCTGATGGCCTTTGGCTGCCTGTCGCTGGCCTTGCTGATGGCCGGTGGTCTGGTCTGGCGCTCGGCGCAGTCCATCGTAACGCCCTACGTGGTGGAGGTGGATCAGGCTGGCCAGGTGCGCACCGTGGGCGAAGCCGCCTCACCCTACCGCCCCGGCGATGCGCAGATCGCGCACCACCTGGCCCGCTTCGTGACGCTGGTGCGTTCGCTGTCTATAGACCCAATCGTGGTGCGGCAGAACTGGCTGGACGCCTACGACTACACGACCGACCGCGGGGCCGCCGTGCTCAACGAGTACGCCCGCACCAACGACCCGTTCGTGAGGGTGGGCAAGGAGTCGGCGACGGTGCAGATCACCAGCGTGGTCCGGGCCAGCGACGCCTCGTTCAACGTGCGCTGGACCGAGCAGCGCTTCGTCAACGGCGCACCAGCCGGCACCGAGCGGTGGACGGCCGTGGTCTCGACCGTGCTGCAGACGCCGCGCACCGAGCAGCGTCTGCGCAAGAACCCCCTGGGCATCTACGTCAACGGCCTGTCCTGGAGCCGCGAACTGGATGCCACCGAAGGAAACAAACAATGAACACCCTGAACCCGACTCTGCGCCTGTTCTCCAGTGCGATCGCCGTTGCCGCCACCCTGATGGGTTGCGCGTCGCAAGGCACGCCGCCGACCGTGATTCCGCTGGACGAGCCCGTAATGGCGCAGCCCCTGCCCGAGCCGCCCCAGCCGGTGGAAGTGGTCGCGGTGCCGCAGGTGCTGCCCATGCCCTCGCAGATGAAGCCGCTGCCTGCGGCGCAGGACAAGCCGTCCGTGTCCGAGCCCTTGGACGAACGGCTACGGGTGTCGCGGGCCAACGAAGAGGCCCGGGTCGCACCGACGCGGGAGGGCTACGTCAACGCGATCCAGGTCTGGCCCTACACCGACGGTGCGCTGTACCAGGTCTATGCAGCGCCGGGGCGCGTCACGGTGATCTCGCTACAGGCGGGTGAAGAGCTGGTCACGGTGGCGGCCGGCGACACGGTGCGCTGGATCGTGGGCGACACGTCCAGCGGATCGGGCGATGCGCTGCGCGTGAACGTGCTGGTCAAGCCGGTGCGCACCGGCCTGAAGACCAACCTGGTCGTCACCACCAACCGGCGCACCTACCTGATCGAGCTGACCTCTACCGAGAAGGCGTGGATGGCCTCGGTGTCCTGGGACTACCCCAAGGACCGCATGCTGGCCTTGCAGCGCCAGGCCCAGGCGGCACAGACGGCAGCGCCCGTGGACGCAGGGCTGTCGCTGGAGCGCATCCGCTTCCGCTACGCGATCAGCGGCAGCACGCCGCCCTGGAAGCCCTTGCGGGCCTTTGACGATGGCGACAAGGTCTACATCCAATTCCCGGCCGGCATCGCGCAAGGCGAGTTGCCGCCGCTGTTCGTCATCGGCGCGCAGGGCGACGGGCAGTTGGTGAACTACCGCTTCCGCTCACCCTACTACATCGTCGACCGCCTGTTTGGTGCGGCAGAACTGCGGCTGGGCGCCGACAAGGGCGACGTGGTCCGCATCGAGCGCACGGACGGATGGCCACCGACCTCTCGGAGGAACTGAACATGTCCATGCACGACCCCGAACCGTCCGATGCGCCCGGCCGTCCTGCTGCGGCCAAGGTGTCGCCCGAATCGATGGCGCTGCGCGCCCAGCCACGCCCAGTGACCCGGCTCAATCGCCGCAGCCTCGCGCTGCTGGCGGGCCTTCTGGCCTTGGGTGTGCTGGGGGCAACGGTCTGGTCGCTGCAGCCCAAGACTCGCCGGGAGTCCAGCGAGCCCGCCGAGCTGTTCAACGTTGATCGCGTCTCGCGCTCCGAGGGCCTGGGGCAGTTGCCTGCGGATTACTCCAAGCTGCAGCAACCCGCACCGGTGCCGGAGTTGGGGCCACCCCTGCCCGGCGACCTGGGCCCAGCCATCGTCAAGTCGCAACAGCCGGTGGTCCCGAGCTATTCGCCACCGGGACACGATCCTGCCGCGTCAGAGCGTGATGCCCGGCGCAAGGAGTCCGAGCAGGCTGCCGCCGCATCGGTTTTCTTTCGCAATGGTTCGCAGCGCGCGGCAACTGCTGCGCCGACCGCTGCGGCCCCTGGCACCCCGAGCTCGGTGCCCAGCGGCCTGACGGGTTTCGACCCCATGGCAGCTGGCCCGGCGTCCACGCCAGCGCAGGCCAGCGGTGCCGACGCCACGGCGTCACAGAACCGGCAAGACCAGAAAGAGGCTTTCCAGAAAACCGCTTCCACGGAAACACGCAATTCCGGCTCGCTGCAACTGCCCGCCTCGCCGTACCAGGTGATGGCAGGCACGGTGATTGCCGGAGCCTTGGTCACCGGCATCCAGTCCGACCTGCCCGGCGACGTGATCGCCACGGTCACCGAGCCGGTCTACGACACCGCCACCGGCAAACACCTGCTGATCCCGCAGGGCTCACGCATCCTTGGGCGCTACAACAGCCAGGTGAGCTATGGCCAGAGTCGAGTGCAGGTGGTGTGGAACCGGGTGATCCTGCCCGACACGTCGTCACTGACACTGGACAACCTGGTGGGTTCCGACCCTGCCGGCCGGGCCGGGCTCGAAGATGGGGTGGACTGGCACTGGGATCGCGTCTTCGCAGGGGCCGCACTGACCTCGCTGCTGGGCATCGGTGCCGAGCTCGCCGCGCCCGAGAACCGGCAGGACGGCAATCGCATCGTGATCGCGGGACGCGACAGCCTACAGGACAGCGTGAACCAGATCGGTCAGGAAGTGACCCGCCGCAACCTGAACATCCAGCCGACACTGACCGCGCGACCGGGCTTACCCATGCGCGTCATCGTCAATCGGGATCTCGTGCTGCGCCCCTATCAGCCGCTGTTCTTCGTTCGAGGATCGCCGCGATGAGCACCGCGCGCAAGCTACGTCTGGGGCCACTGCCCAAGACCGAAAGCGTCAAGCTTACCTTCTCTTGTCCGTCTGACCTGAAGAACGATCTGGATCGCTACGCCGCGCTGCACGCGCAGACCTATGGCGAGGCGACGGATGCGCTGGCGCTGATTCCGCACATGCTGGCGGCGTTCATGGCGCGAGATCGCGGGTTCAAGAAACCTGCCGCGCTCAGACAAGCGCACAAACAGCCGACAAACGCTGAGAATGCTTTCCCGAAAGAAAGGCTCTGAGTTGGTGCCCGAGGCCGGAATCGAACCGGCACGACCGCGAAGTCGAGGGATTTTCTTACCACCTCGGCTTTCGCCGCCAGCGCGTGCGCTGTTCGTGGTCTGGAGCACGCCTTCACCATAGCCTTGCGGCCGTAGGTGCCCGCCGTCTGCTCTCTACACCTTCCCTGGCGTTGATACCTGGGCTTGGCTCGGCGTTGGCTCGGATGTCGGAACATCCAGGGCTTTCGCCGACTTTGACGGGCTTCACTTCGGACGTTTCCCCCCGAAGGCTCAAATTGTTTAAGTCCCTTGTGTCTACCGATTTCACCACTCGGGCAGCACCTGGAGCTTTGGAGCCTACACCACTTCTTGCTGGCTCCTACTCGGCCCCTGGCCATCAATGCGGGCCGCGAACCTCGGTTCCACAAGTTCGCAAGCCATTGTCACTATTGGCTTTTCATCCTGATGACCCAAGCTGAAAAGTCTTGACAAAACAGATTTTAAGTCCGCTGTGTCTACCAGTTTCACCACCGGGGCCCGCAAGCATTGTCGCAGGTCGCGTCAACCCTTCGGGGCAGGGATCACTTGGCGCGGCCAGAAAAAAAGGGAAGCCGGAGCTTCCCTTTTTTCGGATATGGAGCGGGAAACGAGACATGCACTAGGCGCGTAAGTCGTTGTTTCCCGAACACTTTCTTCGCCGAGGTGGCCAGCGAAGACCTCAATTGTAGCCTTATTTTTCGTCCTCGACAACAAAGATCATCCAGAGATCGCCACTGACGTCCAAGCACTACCACCCGGCACATCAGAACAGCGCTTGCCACATCGTCGCTCGCGGCCGACTCGAACTCGTCGCCCACGCACCGTTCTCCGCTCCCGCGCCCCCCACCGCAACGCCTAGCTAGCCACGCCTCTGGTCCCTGCGCACAGCCGCCCCGGAGCAGAACGCATTGCTCGCGCGTGACGCTGGCAGAGCGCACACGCCGGCCGCGGTGCGTCGGCGCGATTCTTTATCGGTATATCAGGATGCGGAAACAAGCACCACAGGCGCGGATTCGTCGCGTCCGGTCGGACGCTGGACGGCAATTGCCATCCCTCTCGCATGTCGTGAAACCGCTGGCATATCAGGTCATACCCAGGCGGTGTTGCGGAAGCCGCTACTTCTTACGACGCTGATAGCGTGAGCGTCGCTGTCGAGCCTGCTTCCGTTTGCTCGACCTCCTAGCGATCGATGGAATTTTTGCACATCGAGCACACGACGGCTACCAGTAGCGCGAGTTGATGAGAAGCACTCAAGCCCCATGACGAAGCCGGCCTCGGGACCCGCTTCCTGCACAGGCAATAGACCGACCATGAGGTAGGCGGCAAGGGAGTCGCCGGTGTAGTTCTTCTCCTGGAAGGAGACCGAGCATGCACGAGAACAAAAATGATGCACAAACATCAAAGGTGTTCTATCACCCGATCGAAGCGTCCATCCGCTGGGCCGGGCTGCTGCGATACGAACAGGTGATCCTGGCTTCGGCTTCGTCGCCAAGGAATCTGCCGCAGTCGCTGGACTGCCCACGCTGGGGTGAACTGCGGCTGTACACGGAACGCATCTATGATGGCATCCTCAATGGGGAACTGCCCTTCGGGCGGGACGGTATCACGACACGCGATACCGCACTGATCGACTCCCCTCATCTGACGGTTCGTCACGTCGATCTGAAGCGCTGGATGCACCAGCATTACCCTGAACAACGGCCCGGCTTTCTCTTCTCCCGTACCGAGCGCCTCGCCCATCCTTTTATCACGCTGGAAATCGGGCAAGCCATGCTCGTTGAGCGGCTCGCCATGAAGTCCGCGCTGGACCAGTCAAAGCGCCGAATCCGCGACCTGCAGGAAAAGCACGAAGCGCTGCTCAAGCAGTCCACGGTGATTCCCGCCTGCGCGCAGTGTCCGATCAGCGATCGGGCCGAGGCCACCTACCTGAACATCATCGGAGGCATGCTGGAGCTGATGCTCGGCCAATCACCATCGGGCAAGTCTTACTCCAGCTTCAAGACGCAGGAGGCCGTTGTCAGCGCATTGGTCGCCCATCACAGCGGCGTCATGGGGATCGCCGAGCGGACATTGAACGGCAAGTTCGCGACGGCTAGGCGCCGGCTGCATAGCGCAACCCTCTGAGGCTTTCCAGCTTGTATGTGCAGTCGTGGAGATTGCATTTGCAATGTCCTTTCGCAGCCGTGTCTATTGAATAGAGGTCACGCCAACAAACGCCACTGAGCGTTCAGGAGTGACCGCCATGTCGCAAACACCTGTTCTTCCGCCCAACGAGCGCCGCATCCTGCGGCTGGAAGAAGTCGAAGCGAAGTCCGGCTTCAAGCGCGCCCACCTCTACAACCTGATGCGCGCCGGCAAGTTCCCCAAGGCGCTGCGCCTGGGCGTGCGCGCCGTCGGTTGGGATTCCATCGAGATCGATCAATGGATCGCCGAGCGCCTCAACAACCGGGCCTGACCCGTTCTCCCACGGACTTCCCATCCTCACACGGAGAACCCCATGCAGGTCGTATCCATCATTTCAACGAAAGGCGGCGTCGGCAAGACCACCACAGCAGCGAACCTGGGCGGGTTCGCCGCCGACGCGGGGCTGCGCGTGCTGCTGCTCGATCTCGACGTGCAGCCCACATTGTCCTCGTACTACGAGCTAGCCCACCGCGCGCCTGGCGGCATCTATGAATTGCTGGCCTTCAACGAGCGCGACCTCGGCCAGCTCGTGTCCCGCACGATCATCACGGGCCTGGACCTGGTGCTGTCCAACGACCACCGGGGCGAGTTGAACACCTTGCTGCTGCACGCGCCGGATGGGCGCCTACGGCTACGGCACCTGCTGCCGGCACTGGCTCCCCTCTACGACCTGGTGCTGATCGACACCCAGGGTGCACGCTCGGTGACGCTGGAGATGGCGGTGCTCGCCTCCAATCTCGCGCTGTCACCCGTGACCCCGGAAATCCTCGCCGCCCGAGAGCTGCGGCGCGGCACCATGCAGTTGCTGGAAGACATCGCACCGTACCGGCACCTGGGCATCGAGCCGCCGCCGCTGCATCTGCTCATCAACCGAGTCCACCCGGTGTCGGCGAACGCCCGGCTGATCCAGCAGGCCCTGCGCGACCTGTTTCAGGACCACACCGGCATCCGCGTGCTGGCCACCGACGTGCCGGCCATCGAGGCGTATCCACGCGCCGCAACGCGCGGCCTGCCGGTGCATCGAGTCGAGTACCGCCAGCCACCGGGCAGAGTCGCCCCTGCCGCGCTCGACACCATGCGCGGCCTCGCTGGCGAACTGCTCCCGCAATGGCAGCACCGATTTGCCACGGTGTCCGGCCGCCCGCCATTCCCACTTGATACCGGGAGGCCCCATGGCGAACGCACATGAACTGGCCCGAGGCCACAAGCGGCTGCGTGCGCTGATCGAGTTCGCCGTCGGCGAGGGCTGGCACGTCAAGCGCACACCGGGCGGGCACCTCAAATTCACCAAGGCAGGCTGCGCCGCGATCTACACCAGTTCGACGGCCAGCGATCACAGGGCGGCGCTCAATGCCCGGGCGCAGATCCGCCGCGCCGAGCGCGAGGCCCGGTTCGGTGCGCAAGGAGGCCACCATGGCTGAGATGACCTCCCAGCAGATGGCCGGCAAGTTGCTCGCGGCGGGGTTCGAGCGCAGCGGCCCGTCCACCTCGGCCTTGAGCGACCCGATTGCCGACACGCCCATGGTCGTGACCCTGGACCAGTTGCGCCCCTACGACCACGACCCCAGGAAGAAGCGCAATCCGGCCTACGAGGACATCAAGGCGTCCATCCGCGAGCGCGGCCTGGACGCGGCGCCGGCCATCACCCGGCGCCCGGGCGAGGACCACTACATCATCCGCAACGGCGGCAACACGCGCCTGGCGATCCTGCGCGAATTGTGGTCGGAGACCAAGGACGAGCGGTTCTTCCGCATATCGTGCCTGTTCCGGCCGTGGCCCAGCCGCGGCGAAGTCGTGATGCTGACCGGCCACCTGGCCGAGAATGAATTGCGCGGGGGCCTGACGTTCATCGAGCGCGCCCTCGGCGTCGAGAAGGCGCGCGAGTTCTACGAGCAGGAAAGCGGCGCCGCCCTGAGCCAGTCCGAGCTGGCCCGCCGCCTCGCTGCCGATGGCTTCCCGGTCCAGCAGTCGCACATCAGCCGGATGAACGACGCGGTGCGCTACCTGCTGCCGGCGATCCCGACCGTGCTCTATGGTGGGCTCGGCCGCCACCAAGTCGAACGCCTGTCGGTCATGCGCAAGGCCTGCATGCTCGCGTGGGAGCGCTACGCCAAGGGCCGCACGCTGGTGCAGGACTTCGACGACTTCTTTCAGGAGGTGCTGTCGCAGTTCGACACGCAGGCCGACGAGTTCGCCCCCCAGCGCGTGCAGGACGAGCTGATCGGCCAGATGTCCGAGCTGCTCGGCATCGACTACGACGTGCTGGCGCTCGACCTCACCGAATCCGAAAGCCGCCATCGCGCCCTGGTCAGCGATCCGACCCCGCCATCGGCACCGCCCGCGCTGCCTGAGCCTGGCACCGTGGCACGCCCGCCCGCCGCGCCGGCCCCATCGGCCCCGACGCCGGCGGCCACACCTGGGTCGCGCGAGCGCGAGGGCGGCTCGGGGACGGACGGCTCGCCCGCAGGAAGCCCCGTGGCTGCTCCTGGTGATCTGCTGCAGGGACACATCGTTTCGCCGGCACCGACGACGGAGCGGCTGCAATCCATTCAGCGGATGGTCGCCGACGAGCTGGGGGATGCGCTGCCCGATTTCTCGGCCAACGTCTTGCAGTCCATTCCCGTCCAGGCGGGCGGTCTCTACCCGATTTCCGACGTCTGGCACATCGACGCGGGCCTGGACACCCCAGACCGCCTGCGCATCCACATCGCGCAGTTCGCACGCGAGATCGCGGGCGAGGCCGACCTCGATCAGTGCATCGAGGAACGCGCGGACGGTGTTGGCTTCGCATGCCATGCCAGCGCGCAGTCCCCATCACCGCAGGGCCGCGCCGTGCTGGCATTGCTGGCGAGCCTGGCAGGTCAGAGCTTCACCGATGCCGATCTGGACGGCGGGCAGCTTGCCGCCGAGCTGCCGGCGCTGCTGCACGGCCAAGGCGATGCGACCCGCCGCTTGAGCGACACCGCGCTGGTCAAGCTGTTCCGATTGCTGCGCCTGGCCCGGCGCCTGCTGGACCTGGAGTCCGGTGCCGCAGGCCCTGGGGCATGAAGGAAGGAGACCCGCATGTCCGCCCCGCACCCGCTCAATCAGGCCGTCATCGCCCAGGCGCTCTACGACCTGCGCAACGGCCAACTGCGCCGCTGCAAGGCGATGGGCTTCAGCGAGGCCGAACTGGATGCGCTCAAGCATCCCGCCATGGTGAGCGTGCTGGCCAACGCCAATGTCTCGTGGTGTTCCGTGTCCGTGAACCGCGAGGTGCTCCGGCGTCTGCTCTCGCAGGCGCAGGACGTGGAGAAGGAAATCGCGACCGTCGATCGCATGTTGCGCCTGGGCGCCAGCACGGAGATGGTCAGCCGCTTCTATGGCCTGACCCATCAGGAAGTCGCCCTGCGCCGCGAGGTGCTGGGCCTGCCCAAGCGCAAGGGGCGTCACCCTGTCCTGGACGAGAAGCAGGACGTCGAACTGTGGCGGCGCTGGAAAGCCATCACCAGCAGCAGGAATGTGGACTTGGAGGACGAGACTTCGATTCTCGACGCCGCCATGGACCTCGCCGAAGGCATGGATCTGCCGCTGTCGGTGGTCTGGACCGCGATCAAGTCGTGGGTCGATCAGGGATTGGGTTGAGCCATGGCCGTGGACGACACCGCACCACGCCCTGGCCCCGTCGCACTCGCTGACCTGTTCGACGCGGCGCTGAAAGACCTTGCGCCCAGGCCCAGCCTGCTCACGCCCACGCCCACGCGCATGCCAATACTTGCGCCGTCACCTGCGACACCGACCGCGTCCGGCGATGCGTTCCTATTCAGCGGCAACCGGCATGAGACCGTACCGCGGCGGCTGTTCCTCGACCGCCGCCTGACGCCGCTGGAGCGCAACGCCTGGCAGGTGTTCCGGCTGATGCTCAACGACGACGGCGTGACCGCATTCCCCACCTATGAGCAGTTGCGGCCCTGGCTGGCCTCGATGCCCTGCGCCGGGCAGGCCTCGCACGAAACCGTGGCGCGAGCCCTCACGCTGCTGCGGCTGACCCGATGGCTGAGCCTGGTGCGGCGACGGCGCGACGCCAAGACCGGCCGCATCCTCGGCAACCTCTATGTCCTGCACGACGAGCCGCTGACGCCCTTTGAAGCGATGCAGCTCGACCCGGACTACCTGCAACTGGTCAGCCAGGCGCTCGGCCATTCGGCCAAAGCCGTGCAGATCGTGGGCCTGCACACCCTCAAGGAAATCGGTGAAGACCCGATGCTCGCCGGGCGCACCCTACCGTCGCGGTTGCAAGTCCTGGCAGAACGTCTCGCCAGCCAGGGCGTCGGGGCGCACGAAAGTTATCCACAAGAGGATGCGACTCACGAATCCGAAGAAGGGGCGACGAGCCTTCTTCGGAATCCTGACGACCCCACTTCGGATTCCGAAGCAGGGTCGAAACCCGCGCCAGACACCTCTCTTCGGAATCCGAAGCAGGCCCGTACAGTACGTAGTAGTCGTATTAATGAAGTACGTACTACCGCGCAGGCTCAGGCGCAGGCGCGCGCGCTGGGCGACCTGCAATGGCCCAAACGCTTCGCGGAACTGAAGGCAGAGCAGCAGACAGGTGCGCGGGTGGCATTGCAGCAGGTCGATGCCGCGCTGAGGCAGGCCGTGCTGGACGAATGGGCCGCACGATGCAGCAGTCACGGCATCCGCAATCCTGCGGGGTATCTGTTCGGCATCATCCAGCGGGCCATCCATGGCGAGTTCAACGCCTGGGCCAAGAAAGACGCGCCATCGGCACACGCTCCGCCGAATGAGCGGCCACCACCAGCACCGCCACCATCCCAGCCGCAGGGCAAGCCGGTGCCGCCGGAAGTCGCCAGGCAGCACATCGAGCGGCTGCGCAACCTGCTCGCCAGCAAGTGAGCGGGCCTGCAAGGCGGTGAAGTGGATGCCAGTGGCTTCCAGTAGAGCTATCCCCAGGGGATAGTTCCACTGACGGCTACACGTCGAACCGCTGCACGCCAGGCCCCGATCGCCTGCGGCAGGATCGGCCTTGTCCGCGCTTGATCCGGGCGCGCAGCGTTCCTTGGCGCTCCATGGAACTATCCCCTGGGGATAGTTCCACTGACAGCTACGACGTCGAACTGCTGCACGCCAGGCCTCGATCGCCTGCCGCGGGATCGGCCCTGTCCACGCTGGTCCAGGCGTGCAGCATTCCTTGGCGCTCCATGGAACTATCCCTAGGGGATAGCTCGCGATGCATTCGACCGCCGCGCCCTGAACCGGGGACGGGCGGGTTTCGGTTTGTTGACTGACTGCCTTCCGCCACCTGCCGAAGCTGTCCGCTCATTTCCAACAACGAGCGGACACCATGGCAACCACCAACGAACCCCTGCAACTGAATCTCGGCTCCCTGCGCAGCGCGATGTCGCTGACGCTGCACACGCACCACGCCTCTCGCATCTGGCACGGCCGCGCCGCCGCCGAGGGGCGACCGGGCATCGTCGGCCTGAACGGCTACATCGCCCAGATGAACAAGATGCGGCGCGGCTCGGAGCAGGACGACCCGTACAGCGACTTCTGGATGCTGCGCATCGAGGACAAGCTCGACCAGACGAAGGCCACGCTGCAATCGCTGCGCGAGCAGGTGGACCAGGCCCTGGCGAGCGTGCCGCCGGCACTTACCTTGGGCGAAAACCTCAACGTCCAGCCCGTCAAGCTGCCGCTGTTCGTCAATGCGCAGTTGGGCTTTGCCGCGGTGTATCTGCTCGCCGACTACGACGACATCGCCCGCAAGCTGATCCTCGCGCACCACACCGCGCTGATCGATCGCTCGACGCTCGAACGCTGGCTCAACGAAGGCGCGCATGCGCTGCGCAGTCTTTTCAGCCTGGCGCAGCAGTACCGCTACTCGGGTTGCACCCGCGATGACTTCGCCGCCAAGAATGCCGCAGCACGGGCGGCGCTGGAGAAATTCGGCGAGCTGCCGCAGGACGTGCTGGAAGGCACGCGCCGCTCGAAGTTCGCGCCGCCGATCGTGCGCCGTGGCCTGCAGCAGCGCGGTGACGGTCCTGCCGCAGCGCCATCCGCCAGTGACGAAGCCGCCGCCACCGAGGCCCCCGAAGCGACGGCCGGCGAGGACGAGCAGGCATGAGCGACCCGAACCGCGACACCCGCTACTTCCGCCCGCTGCAACAGACCGCCTTCATGCGGCTGGAACACGCAGGCTCTCAAAAAGGCCTTTTAAAGCCTTTTAAAGGTAAAGGGGACTTGGAGGTCTGGGCCAGCCAGTGCTTCGCCATGCGCGACGAGTTGATTGGCTTGGCGCAGCGACAGGTGCTGCCACAGGCCCTCGGGCATCCCTTCCACCTGCTGCCCATCGAACTGGCCCAGCAGACCACTGGCGCAGGCACGGCGTTTCTGCGCTGGCGCAAGCACGACAGGTCAGCCATGGGCGTCGCCCTGTGGCAGGAGCTGATCGCGAGCACCAGCACGCCGGTCAACCTCCTGGCTGACCTGCACGCCATCGAGCTTCAGCGCATCACGCTGAACATGCAGATCAGCCTGTTGCACACCTTGGGCAGGCAGGCCCAGGAGTGCGCCAGCAAGGCCGCCGAGGCGGAGGACGCCTACCTGCGCCGGCTCAAGTCCACGCCACCCGCCCTGCGTGATCGGTGATCGCGCCAGGCATCCCAGCACGCGCCCGCCGCCGACCAGGTGCGGGTATTTCAACCACCACGGAGATTGCAACATGAGCACGCATTTTTCTGGCGAGGGCAACATCGGCTCGCCCCCCGAGTACCGGGAGTTCCCCAACGGCAACGACGAGCCCAGCCGCCTGCTTCGCCTGAACGTCTATTTCGACAACCCCATTCCCAAGAAGGATGGCAGCTTCGAGGATCGCGGCGGCTTCTGGGCGCCGGTGGAAATCTGGCACCGCGACGCCGCGCACTGGAAGGACCTCTACCAGAAAGGCATGCGCGTGCTGGTCGTCGGCCGCATGGAGCGCGAACCCTGGACGGACAACGAGGACCAGCCGCGCGAGACCTGGCAGATCAACGCGCGCAGCGTCGGCATCCTGCCGTTCCGCATCGAGTCCGTGACCCTCAGCCCCAGGCAGCAAGAGACCGCGCAGGACGCGCAGCCGAAACCTCCGGCCACCCAGGAACCGACCGCGCCGAAGGAGCCGAAGCGCAGGAAGTGACAGGCATGGGGCGGCGGCAGTTGTCCGTCGCCCCCATGCCCTTGCGAGCTATCCCCAGGGGATAGCTCCATCAACGTCCACCGGCGTCCACGCGCCCCCGAAAATCGCGGCTCCCGACCCGCACATCCCCGGCCGAACGCCACTCCCGTCCCCGCCATCCCATCCCGTGAAAGTGGTCGCCACCGCATGCGGCTTGTTTGCTGCTGCCCCTGGTGGTGCTCGGCATCCTCGATTCCAGCAACTCAATGAACCACGGAAATTGGATGGACGGACATGCGGCTGTTCTTGTGCGAGAAGCCCTCCCAGGGCAAAGACATTGGCCGGATTCTCGGCGCGACGCAGCGCGGTGAAGGCTGTCTCAGCGGCTCCGGCGTCACCGTCACCTGGTGCATCGGCCATCTCGTAGAAGCGGCAGCCCCCGAGGTCTATGACGCGGCGCTCAAGCGCTGGTCGCTGGAGCAGTTGCCCATCGTTCCCCAGCAGTGGCGGGTCGAGGTCAAACCGAAGACCGCCACGCAATTCAAGGTCGTCAAGGCGCTTCTGGCGAAGGCGACCCATCTGGTCATCGCCACCGATGCCGACCGCGAGGGCGAGTTGATCGCTCGCGAGATCATCGACCTGTGCGGCTACCGCGGCCCCATCGAGCGGCTATGGCTGTCGGCGCTCAACGATGCGTCGATCCGCACCGCGCTCGGCAAGCTGCGGCCGTCTTCCGACACGCTGCCGATGTACTACTCGGCACTGGCGCGCTCGCGCGCCGACTGGCTCGTGGGCATGAATCTCAGCCGGTTGTTCACCGTGCTGGGCCGGCAGGCAGGCTACGACGGCGTGCTATCCGTCGGGCGCGTGCAGACGCCGACCTTGAAGCTCGTCGTGGACCGCGATCGCGAGATCGTGGCCTTCAAGTCGGTGCCGTTCTGGGCCATCGACGTGTCCCTGTCCGCAGGTGGACAGGCTTTCAGCGCGCAGTGGGTTCCGCCCGATGGCTGCACCGACGACGCGGGCCGCTGCCTGCAGCAGCCGGTCGCCCAGCAGGCCGCGCAGCAAATCCGTACTGCGGGCAGCGCCCAGGTGGTATCGGTCGAAACCGAGCGCGTGCGCGAAGGCCCGCCGCTGCTGTTCGACCTGGGCACTTTGCAGGAGGTCTGTTCCAAGCAGCTTGGGCTGGATGTTCAAGAGACCCTTGAAATCGCGCAGGCCTTGTACGAGACGCACAAGGCCACGACGTACCCGCGTTCGGATTCCGGCTACCTGCCTGAAAGCATGTTCACCGAGGTGCCCACGGTCCTGGACAGTTTGCTCAAGACCGACCCGTCACTGCGCCCGATCATGGGCCAACTCGACCGCTCGCAGCGCTCGCGCGCCTGGAACGATGGCAAGGTCACGGCGCACCACGGCATCATCCCGACGCTCGAACCCGCGAACCTCTCCGCCATGAGCGAGAAGGAACTGGCGGTGTATCGGCTGATCCGCGCGCATTACCTCGCGCAGTTCCTCCCTCACCACGAGTTCGACCGCACCGTCGCCGAGCTTTCCTGCGGCCAGCAGAAACTGGTGGCCACCGGAAAGCAGGTGGTCGCCCAGGGTTGGCGTCTGGTGCTGGCCGAGCCGCAAGCGGACGAGGACGGCGACGCCGCTGCGCGCAGCCAGGTGCTACCCGCGCTGCGCGAGGGCCTGGCATGCCATGTGGCCGAGGTTGAGATCAAGGCGCTGAAGACGATGCCCCCCAAGCCCTACACGCAGGGCGAACTGGTCAAGTCGATGAAAGGCGTGGCGCGCTTCGTGACCGACCCGCGCTTGAAAGAGAAGTTGAAGGACACGACGGGCATCGGCACCGAAGCCACGCGCGCCAACATCATCACCGGCCTGCTGACGCGGGGCTATCTCGTGAAGAAGGGACGCTCCATTCGCGCATCGGATGCGGCGTTCACGCTGATCGACGCCGTGCCCGCGGCGATTGCCGATCCCGGAACCACCGCTGTGTGGGAGCAGGCGCTCGACATGATCGAGGCCGGCCAGCTCACCCTGGACGTGTTCATCGGCAAGCAGGCCGCATGGATTTCGCAACTGATCGCGCAGTACGGCGGCACCTCGCTGTCCATCAAGGTTCCCCAGGGTCCCGCTTGCCCGCAGTGCGGCGCACCGACGCGCCAGCGCACCGGCAAGACCGGCCCCTTCTGGTCGTGCAGTCGCTACCCCGACTGCAAAGGCACGCTGCCGGTCGAAACCGGCGCGTCCAAGCGCGGTGCCTCGCGCCCGCGCAGCAGCGGCCGCAAGGGCTCCTGATCGACCCTGTTCCCCGAGAGCCGTGCCCGCCATCGGCGGCGTGGCCCATGTCCCGCACGCCCTGCGGGACGCCCAGCGCGCAACGCCTTCTCCTGTCCGTGTGCGCGTCCCGCCCGGCCGTCCCCGGCTGCGGGGCCTGAAGGTAGTTTCTCCGCGAACCATGTCCGGGGTTTCCCGGCGCGTTCTGCTGATCTGCGTTTTTCCGCCTCTGCGAAGGGTCCCCCGATGACTTGCCAGGCTGCGCGAGCCACCCGGAGACCCTTCGTGGTCAGCGGTATTCGATGCCGCGCCCAACGGCGAAAAACTGGGCTCCTTTTGTGCGCGGATGTGCGCCAGAAGATGCCGGCGCCAACCACGACATGCGCCGGGTGCGATTGCTGACAGCAGACGGTTCTAGCGACGACCGGGCCTGCAACAGCCCACGGGTGGTTCCGTCCTCCCGAGCCGAAGGCCACACGGCCTTCGGCGCCTTTCTCCTGCCGATCAACGTCCCGGCCCGGCCACACGGTCCAGGGCCACACGAACAGGAGACCCGCCATGAACCCGCAACCTCGCACCCCACGCGGTGCGCCCCAGGCCGCGCCACTGCTGTACGGCAGCGTGTGCAGCGGCATCGAGGCCGTGAGCCTCGCCTGGCAACCCCTCGGCCTCGAAGCCGCGTGGTTCGCCGAAATCGAGCCGTTCCCGAGCGCCGTGCTCGCCCACCATTACCCCCACGTGCCCAACCTGGGCGACATGACCGCGATCGCCCGCCAGGTGCGCGCCGGCACCGTGCCGGCGCCCGACATCCTGGTCGGCGGCACGCCGTGCCAGTCGTTCAGCGTTGCAGGTAGCCGTCGCGGACTGGATGACCCGCGCGGTGCCTTGACCCTTGCCTATGTGGAGCTTGCCAATGCCATCGACCAAACCCGCCACCAAGACCGCCGCCCGGCGGCCACGCTCGTCTGGGAAAACGTCCCCGGCGTCCTCAACGATCGCAGCAACGCCTTCGGGCATTTCCTGGGGGCACTGGCCGGAGAAAGCCGTGCGCTCCAGCCGCCAGGGGATCGGTGGGCGCACGCTGGTTGTGTGTCTGGACCCCGCCGCCGCATCGCCTGGCGCGTGCTCGACGCTCAATATTTCGGTGTCGCCCAACGCCGCAAGCGCGTGTTTCTTGTGGCAAGTGGTGGAGATGACCTCGATCCCGCAGAAGTACTTTTTGAGCGCGACGGCCTGCGCGGGGATTCTTCGCCGGGCTGCTCGCCGTGGCAAGACGCTTCCCGCACTGCTGGACATGGCGCTGCAGCAGCAGGCGGCTACGCCGGACTGAAGCAGCCCTATGGCAAGGTCACCATGACGTTCGGGTTCGGCGGTGGCAATACCGCAGGTCCCATCGACGTGGCCGCCTGCCTGACCGCCGCGCCCGGTCCGAAGAATGACTTTGAGGTCGAAACCTTCCTCGCGCAGTCCGTTGCAGGCAACATCACCCACACGCTCAGCACCGCCAATGGCGGCAAGGGCAGCAGCGAAGACGGCACCGGCAAGGGTGTTCCGATCATCGCCTTCACCGCCCAGGGCAGCGGCGCGGATGCGATGGAGAACCAAGCACCGACGCTGCGCGCTGGCGGGCACCGCAACAGTCACGCGAATGCGGGTGTGGTGCCCGCCGTCGCTTTCGCACAAAACTCCCGTGGCGAACTGCGGCTCGAATCCGGTCACGGCCAGCTTGCCGGAACGCTTTCCACGGGCGGCGGCAAGCCGGGCCAGGGCCGGCCCATGGTGCTGAGCGCGGCGTTGCGTGGCCGCGCCGAAGGACTGGCCTTGGAACTGGGCGGCAACGTAGCGACCGCACTGCGCACCAGCGGCGGCGGCGCGGACAAGCCCCATGTGCTGACCCCCGACTTCGAGGCGCATTTCCGCTACGACTGGAATGACCCTGGCCCCGGCGACTGGTCGCACTGGCGGGTGCGGCGGCTGATGCCCGTTGAGTGCGAGCGGCTGCAAGGCATGCCCGACGACTACACGCTGATCCCGTACCGCGGCAAGTCCGCCGCGGATGCTCCGCGCTACAAGGCGATCGGCAACTCCATGGCCGTCCCGTGCATGGCATGGCTGGGCCAACGCCTCGTGCAATGCCTGCACAAGACGGGCTCGACCGCTTCGGATTGATCGGCGACGCAGCCTGCGGGCCGCGCCATTCTCCCTCCTGCATTGCCGATGTATCGGCAGCAGCCCGCAGCCAGGGTGTCAAGGCTGCCGTGGGTTCCGCCCACGCCACCCGCCAGTTCGCCTCGGCATCTCACCGGCGAACGCTGCCCACCGGGGCATCGATGCCTCTTTCTCCAACCCACGGGATGGCCGCCACGTCCCGTCAGGGGCATGTCGCCACCCGGTCGATTTCAGGACTTCCCATGGACAACATCACCAAGCAAGACCGCATCACGCTGAAGAACCTCAAGGTGGCAGATTTCGCCAGCGAGGAAACGATGTGCTTCAGCGCCACCGTCGTGTTCGACGGCACTCCCATCGCCGAGGCCCGCAACGATGGCCACGGCGGCTCGACGTTCCTCCACGCGCTCAACGGCAAGGCGGCGCTGCTGGCGCAGGCCGAAGCCTTCGCCAAGGGCCTACCGCCTGCGCCGCTCGACCTCGGCCAGGAGGGTGAAGACCCTCACTACATCGACATGACGCTCGACTTCCTGGTCGATGAACTGGCCGATGCCATGCACGCGGAACGCAAGGTGCGATCCGCGTTCAACCGCGACATCGGCAACAAGGTGCTGTTCATCAAGGACGGCAAACTGCTGTTCATCAAAGGCATCAAGCTCAAGGCCATCGCCGATCGCAAGGCGTACTTCGATTCGCTGCGCGCCCGGCAGGCCCAGCCCATCGTCATCCTCGCCGAGCTTGCGCCCGAGCAGGCATTCGACCTGTGGAAGCAGCATGTCCTGGGCGACAAGCCCGACTGACCCAGCACCACCACACCCTCCTTACAGCCCTGCACTCGTGCGGGGCTTTTTCTTTTGTCCGGTGCCCATCAATCGGGGCTAGGCCGGATGCCGTTTTCCAACTGACGCAGCGCGCCCCGCACACGAAGCTGCCCGCATGTTCGCTGATTCGTCAGCACATGCCAGCAGCCAGGGTTCCAGGCTGCCGCGGGTCTCTCCCGCGTTGCCCACCAGTCCGCATCGCATCAATTCTGCGGACGCGCGTCCCCGTGACGCTGATGCCTTTTATCAACCGCGTGCGGGAGCTGCCATCCCGTGAGGGACGAGGCCCCGCTTTTTTTTCCAAGGAGCCCGTCCATGTCCCAGCAAGCCTCTTTCGGCCAAACCTTCGGGAAATTGGCCTCGACCTACTGCGGCAAGTTCCTGCCGCTCGAAGTCCTGCAAAGCGCCGCCGGCCACTACATCGGCACGCGCGATACCGAAGGCCCCGTTTCGCGGGAGTCCCGCGAGTACTTCCGCAGCCATGCCGCGGCTCAACGTGCCCTCGAAAGAGGCGGCTGGTCCCAGCTCGCCATTCCCTGATCCAACTGGAGGAGTCACGTCATGAACCAGCTACTGCCGCGGGAAGTCGTCGATCAGATCATGCGGGAAGATCAGCATTTCGCTGCCGCGCCCCAAGCCTTTTTCGAGGCATGGAAGCGCGGCGTCGAGATCGCTGGCCCCGAGTGGTTCGGCGACGGCACCCGTGAAGGTCTGAACCAGGCCAAGAGCAAGTGGGATCTGCGTCCCAACATGCTGCGGCTCAACGATGCCCTCGGCGTCCTGAGCAGCGGGGAACGCATGTTCCTGTCCGCCATGGTCAGCTTCTACAACGCGCGCGAGGGCGGTGCCATGCTCAAGCGCTGCCGTTTCCACGGACTGTCGGACTTCGACGGTCTCGACCTGCAACGCCGCAAGGTCCTCGCCGACCTGCTCATGAACTACAACGGCTGGTGAGCCGGTCTCCGGCACACCACCGCGTCTTCGTTCACGCCCCATGAGGGACATGCGCCCACGAGGCCATGTCCCTCAATTTATTTCCCGCCGTCCAGCGCAGTGCTGCCAACGCCATGGTCAGCATTGCCTGACGCTTTTTCCATTTTCAACCCACCGGGTCCGATTCCCGGTGACGGGAATTGGCTCCAATATTCAATCTGGAGAGTTCCCATGTCTCAGAAAACTAACCCCTTTCTTCGCGGCTACTGGAATCTGAAAATCGTCCGCACGCTGTCCATCAGCTACGACGATGGAAGCCCGCACGTCTGGCGAAACATCCACGCGAGCCAAGATCACCTCTCCGACGAGGAACTGGTTTCGTCGTCCTGCATCGTCACCAACGATTTCGCCCTGGTCAGCAATGGCCCCCAACCCGTGAGTGCCGAGGTGCTGGCCGAATGCGATGCCGGTGAATGCCTCAGCGGGGAAGGCGTGATTGGGGCCGTGGTCTACGCCATCCATGGCGATGACTTCGACGGTCGTCCGGTCCACATCGGTGACACCTATTCGGCCGAGGCCGCGCGGGAAGTCGCGCAGCGCCTGAGTTTCGAGACCGGCTACTACAGCCGGTGCTGGGAGATCAGCCGTGAGCACATCACGGTCGATACCTGGCACTACCTCGCCAACCTGGCGGACCTCGCCACGCCGGAGGCCATGCTGTTCATCGCCTTCCGGGTGCCGTACAGCCCGGCGATCGGCGTCAAGCTGATTTCCACGCCCTGGACGGACCAGAACCTGGAGCACGCCGAGGGCATCACCGTCGAGCAGCTTCGGCAGGAGCACCGGAACAAGGGCATGCCGGACGACCTGGCGAACATCCTTGACCTGGCTGGCCAGGCCGATGTGCGCATCCTGATCCTCGACGCCGACGCACCTGCGCTGCTGGGCCTGCCGCTGGCTGAGTCCTAGCAGCCGCACGACGCGCCAGTCATCCTCTTTGTCCCCTCATGCCAGCCCGTCTCCCCCGAGGAGCCGGGCTGGTCCATTTTCATAGGAGCAACCTCATGTTCCCCGACCTCATTTCGCGCGCACCCGACTTCGAGCACCAGCTTGGAGCCTGCGTCAACGCCATGGGCCAGGACGATGCCATCGGCCAGATCCTGGTATTCGAGCGCACGCACGGCATGCTGCACATGCGCCATATCGTCAGCGACGACCTGGTGGACTCCGACATTGATGACTACGAAATGGTCGTCTTCGACGGTGGCAACACCAGCGGCGACACGTGGAAGCATGTCTTCTTCCCGCGTCAGCGCGAACACTACTTCGTGTACGAAGCTTGACCCAACCAGCCCCTTTCGAGGGGCTTTTTCTTGCCCGCAGCGCAGGAAAACCGGGTGCGGCGCAGTGCCGTTTCATGCGGGCGGGTAGCCCGGCCCAGGGCCATCATTGCCCCCATGTTCGTCGGCGTTGCCGACACATGCCCAGGCAGCCGAGACCTTCGAGGCTGCAAGCACTGGAAACCGTGCTGGTCGTTTCTTCCTACGGACGCACCGCGTCCATTCACCCACAAGGGACCTCTCCCTTGCGGGCGGGGAATCCCTTGTTCTTCCTCAAGGAGATTCCCATGGACCGTTCCCTCATCAAATCCATGATGCCTTCGCTTGTCGCAGGCCATGTGCCCCGCAACGTGCGGTCGTTCAAGTACCGCGTGTTCGATGATCAGCCGCAGTCCTCGACGCTGGGTTTCGCTATCGATCCCAAGCCTTTCGACGGCAAGGTGGTCGCGGCCAACGACGACGCCATCGTCGTCAAGCTCAAGCCCAGCGAGTTCGCGGTGCTCGATCCCAACCTGGTGACCACCGTTCCCAGCGAAGGCGCCAAGGTGCATGTCCAACCGTATGCCCGCCGCCGCTTCGACGGCTTGCGCGCTGACACCCCGGAAGTGATCACCGAGAAGACCGCGGACGGTGTTCCCTACACCATCACCAGGCACATCCTCGGCTCCGCGCCTGCCAAGCTGCCCATCCCTGAGCCGCAGTGCATGGAACTGGGGCAGCTCATCCAGCAGTTGGAGGAAATGCCGGCTCCCGACGGGTTCCGGCGCATCACCCACATGCTGGTCGATGCGGGTGCCCGCGACTTCACCTGGGTCGATCCGAAACCGTCCAAGATCATCGAGACACCCCCGGCGATCAGCTTCACGGTTTCGACCGCGAAGTTCGAGGGCCAGGTGACGATCCTCTACGACCGCGGCGGCGACACCTACGTGGTTGAGCTGCGCCGCGACGGCGAGATGGTCGATCGGCACGACGAGGTGTATTTCGACATGCTCGGTGAAGTGCTGGAACGGCTTATCGACGACGGGCGCTGGCGCCTGATCGACGTGAGCGTGATCGACGCCAAGGCTCCCCGGCGCCGCCAGGCGGTTGCGGCATGACGTGCGAGGCAAACGGCTGACTCCACAGCCTACCGGCGACTTGCCCCATAGGCCTTTCATCCGTTCGGGTGGAGGGCCTTTTTTTCAGGAGATGAACCATGTCACTTCGATTCAAAGGCTCCGACCTGCGCCCCGTGCTGGCCGAGGCCGTTGCCAACCAATGCCGCGTCGTCCTCGCCAAGGACCAGGGCGTGTACTTCCTCGCCGAGCAGGGAGAGCGCCGTCCCGATGGCCGCGTGAAGCTGCTGGCCTATGCCGTCGGCTGCAACCCGGATACCGACCCGTTTGACGACTGGTGGGAACTGGCGCGCGCGGAGCTGGGTGGCGACGACTTCGGCGAGTTCTTCGACCCGAAGGAAGGCGTTTTCGCACGCGTCCTGCACGGCACGGACGATCTGATGCTGTCCGCCACCACGACGCACCTGTCGCTGGAGGTGGTGCCATCGGTGTAGCGCAACGACTACCGCCATCCCCTCACGGCCCCCTTCTTGGGGGCTTCCTTTTTTCCGCACCGCGGCATTCGCCGCGTGCGTGCTCGTCTCCGGCCGCCATGGCCCGCCGCGTCGGCCCGCCCGCCGACCTACCCCCGGAGACGATCGCATGCACGACCCGTTCAAGATCACCCAACCGACCTGCATCAGCTTCTCGGGCGGGCGCACCAGCGCCTACATGCTCTGGCGCGTGTTGCAGGCCAATGGCGGCCTGCCTGCCGACACTGTGGTCTGCTTCGCCAACACCGGCAAGGAGGTGAAAGCGACCCTGCGCTTTGTGCGCGACTGCGGCGCGCACTGGCAGGTGCCGATCCACTGGCTGGAATACCTGCCCACGGAGCCAGGCTTCACGCTGGTGGACTTCGATCGGGCCAGCCGCCAGGGCGAGCCGTTCGAGGCGCTGATCCGCAAGCGCCAGTACCTGCCCAATCCCGTCGCGCGCGGCTGCACGACCAGCCTGAAGATCCGCCCGATGCACCGCTACCTGCGGCATCTGGGCTGGACCGATTGGGACCAGATGATCGGCATTCGTGCCGACGAGCAGCGCCGCGTCGCCAAGATTCGTGCGCGCGGCCATTCCACCGAATCGACCCACGAGACCATGTGCGTGCCGCTTGCGGATGCCGGCGTCACCGTGCGAGACGTGGGCGCCTTCTGGCAGGCGCAAGCGTTCGACCTCGACCTGTTGACGGTGAACGGGCGCACGCTCGAAGGCAACTGCGACCTGTGTTTCCTGAAACCGCGCGGGCAGCGCCTGGCCCTCATCAAGGCCCGGCCCGAGGCCGCCGTGTGGTGGATTCGCATGGAATCGCTGAACCTGGCAAGCAAGCCCAGCGGTGCCCGGTTCCGCGCCGATGGCCCCAGCTACGCCGATCTAGCGCGCTTCGCCGCCGACCAGGGCGATCTGTTCGACGCCGCCGAGGAGCCGATCGCCTGCTTCTGCGGTGATTGACGGCCATGGACGGGCCATCGACCTCGCCATCGCTGCGACTGCTGCCGGTGTCTCTGCGCTGCGCCAATGCCTTCGTGCAGGAGCACCACCGCCACCATCGTCCGGTTCAAGGAGCGAAGTTCGCCCTGGCGGTCGCGCTGTCCGCCACCGATGGCATCTGCGGCGTGGCCATCGTTGGCCGCCCGGTCGCCCGCCACCTGGATGACGGCTGGACGCTCGAAGTCACCCGCGTCTGCACCGATGGCGCACCGAACGCCTGCAGCAAGCTCTACGGCGCGGCCTGGAAGGCGGCCAAGGCCCTGGGCTACACGCGGCTGATCACCTACACCTTGCCCGATGAAGGTGGTGCCAGCCTGCGCGCCGCCGGCTGGCGGC
This sequence comes from Hydrogenophaga sp. NFH-34, assembly GCF_021401345.1. GTDB lineage: Bacteria > Pseudomonadota > Gammaproteobacteria > Burkholderiales > Burkholderiaceae_C > Hydrogenophaga > Hydrogenophaga electricum. Next base: position 83,718 of record NZ_JACBGE010000013.1, on the reverse strand, counting down.
TGGTCGGCGTACGCGGCGGCGGCGCCTGGAGCCGCCCCAGCCGTCCCCGCGCTGACACCCCCGACCACCTGCGCGGCCCTAAGTGCCTGTGGCAAGCACTGGGCGGTGCGGACAAAGGGAAACACCCGGATGCCGATTGATTGCTGCCGCGCGCGCGAGGCCCGGACATGCTGCCCCCATGCCTGCTGACGTTGTCAGCGACATGCCAGGCAACCATCGGTCTTCGAGGTTGCCGCGCAGTTCCCACTGCGTGACCGAGCCAGCTCGCACCGCATCCATCCGCGAGCGGCCACCAGTTCTGGTGGCGGATGCTTTCGCCTTATCAACCCACCGCGGGGTTACGCACCTTTCCCCGCATGCGTGGGGCCGGTGTGTCTCCGCTTCATCCCAATGGAGATTCACCATGAGCACCACGTCCAACGAGAAATCGTATTTCGACCTTCACACCTCGGGCATCGGCTACATCCAGCGTGCCCGCGAGGTTCCCGTCCGGGGCGGCCGCCGCGCGCAGCCCTTCCTGGCATGCACCATCGCCGCGCTGGTCGGTTCCGCCAAGGACCCCAGCTACCGCTACTTCGACGTCAAGGTCTCGGGTGCCGAGGCCAAGAAACTGGTCGAGCGCTACATCGGCGTTGACGATCCCAAGCAGCGGCCGCTGGTGCGCTTCCGCCTCGGCGACCTCTGGGGCGATGCGTACATCCGCGACAAGGGTGAGCACAAGGGCCAGGCCGCCGCGTCTCTGAAGGCGCGACTGCTCAAGGCCGAGCCGCTTGACCGGGCCGAACTGGCCTCGATCAAGCAGCACGAGCTGATCACCCGCGGCATCGGCTACCTCAGCCGTCCGAAGGACGTCTCCCCCAAGGATGGCGATCCGTTCCTGTCGTGCTGCGTCGCGGCGCTGGCCGGACCTGTCGGTGAACCGGAATATCGGTACTTCGACACCATCGTCGCCACCCCTGAAGCCGAGCACCTGGTTCGCCGGTGCGTGCAGGCCATCGAAGGGGACCGCAAGGTGCTGATCGCCTTCCGTCTGAACGACATGAAGATCGATCCGTACATCCGCACCAAGGGCGAGCGCGCCGGGGAACCGGGAGCGAGCCTGGAATCGACGCTGGTTCACATCGGTCTCATCAAGATCGACGGCACCCAGGTCTATCCGACGAGCCAGGCGCAAGCCGAGGCGCCGCAAGCCGAGGACGCACCCGCGCCCGAAGCCGAGGTTGCCGCCGACACCGCTGCCGACCAGCCCGTCGAGCCCGCCGAGCGCGAGCCCGCAGGTGAAGTCGAGGAGCAGGAGCCGGCATTGGCTGCTTCGTTCTGATCCGGCATGGCCCCTCACGGGGCCTTGCCTTTTTCCTATTCCCCAAGGAGAACCATCATGGCAGTCACATCGGCGCCCGAGCAATCGGGTTCGCCCATCACCGTCCCAGGCCAACTCACGCTGCGCACGATCCGCGGAAGAAACGGCCCTTTCAACGTCGGCCGACTTGTCACCCCCATCGGCAAGTTCGCGGTGAAGGATGCGGAGCTGGAGCAGTACCCCGAAGGCAAATACGACGGGGAGTTCGTCATCCGCTACATCTTCCCGAAGTCCTATCCCGTCGGCGACGGCATGCGGTTCGAGATCCGTGCCAACCTGGACGGAATGACGCTCAACGGCATCGACAAACTGAGCCGTGACGAAGCACGCAGCTTCACCACCCAGGAAGTCGATCCGCTCGATGAAGAACTGGGCGCGCAGTCTGCGGCAACGCCGGCCAAGCCCGCCAAGGCATCCAGACCCGCCAAGCCCGCATCCGCGCAGGCGTCCGCGGACCCGCTGATCGATACCACGCCTTTTGGTGTGGATGCGCCGACGCCCGCTGCGGCTGCTGCCCCCGGCAGCACCGAAGATGGCGACGCCGCACTGTTCGGGCTGCTCTGGCCGCTGGGCGAGTCCGTGAAACTGGATTCGACCATCGATCGCCGCACCCTGCGCGCGCAGATCGCCCGCCTGGGTGAACTGGGCTACGCGCTGGACTTCAAGACGCAGGAGTGGAGCCGCCAGGCCGAACTGCAACCTGCGTGAACACAGACACCGCATCCGCGGTGTTCTTCATCCACCCGCCGGGGTTTCTTCCCCATGCGGGGGAGGCTCCGGCTTTCTTCTGGAGGTCTCCATCATGTCCACCATCGCTATCGATACCCCCCGTTCCACGTTGGATGAACCCGCGTGGCGCGCTGTCTGCAAGACGGCCGCCGAGCACGCCCAGCGTGGTTGCGGCCTGTCCTGGGACCACTGGGTCACGCTTTTCAGTTCGGAAATCGACGCGCAAGCCAGTCGGTTGCCGGAAAGCCAGCGGGCTCAGGCCCTGGAAATCGCGACCCAGGAATGGGACTACGCAACGCCTGCCGAACGGCAGGAAACCCAGGACTGGAACGCGGAGCATGGCTATTGCTCTCACGGGATCGAGTTCGGCTACTGCCCGGCCGGTTGTGATCGCGACGATGACGACTGGGACTGAAGGCAAAGCATAGGTTCCTTCGCCGCACTTGCGGCTTTTCATCACCCGCTGGGGGCTCCTCCCCGCGGGGGAGGCCTCCGGCTCTACTTTTCAGGAGGCCTCTCATGGGCTGGTACTTCTCACCTCAGTCGCGGTCTGAACTGATCGCGGAACTGATCACACCGCAAGAGACCGAGCGCGCCAGCGTGAAGGTCATCGCCCACGCGCTGCGCGGCAACGTCCTCTGGTCCGTCGCGGAAGTGATGGCCAAGGTCGAAGGCGTGCATCGTCATCTGGAGCCGGGCCAATCCCTGCGCTACATCCGCTGCGATCTGCTCGAACGCAGCGGCGACCAGTGGGGCTACAAGCCACTGGACGAGGCCATGCACCCGTACTACTACTCGTGCCCGCTGTCCTATCTGGATCTCGCACCGGAGCAGTCCGCCGACTGGCGCGCAGGCGTTCGCGCCCACCACGCACGGCGGCGCACACCCACGGTCGTCGCGGCAACCGCCGCGGCGCAGATCGTCTGAGCCAGGAGGAACCGACATGGACCCGATCCTGGCCGCGCTCCCGCCCTCGCTGTTGAAGCTCGTTGAAGGGAGTTTGTCCAACGACGAAGAGTCCTCCGACGAGGAAATACTGGAGTACTTCATCAGCAACGGCCTCACTGAGGAGCAGGCGCGGCAGGCACTGACCTACCGCGACCAGTACCTCAACAACCTCTACCTGGAGGGCTTCACGCCGATCACCGCGGTAGATGAGGCGCTTCACTTCAACCCGCACACCCGGCAGTTCGAGCCGGACTGAGCGATTTTCTTCCACCCCCAGGGGCAGTACTTGCCCCAGCGGGCGGTGCTGTTCCCGTTCATCCGAGGACACCACCATGCCCGCAGACACTTCTTCCACCACGCTGTATCGCATAGACGAATGCCCCGACGTGATGGCCGACGCTTGCGTCGGCGATGACCAAGGCAACCTCGTCTTCCTCTCGATCTGGGCGCGGGACACCGCCGTCCAGCAGTTCCTTGCTCGCCTGACCCTCGGGCGCGACGAGCAGGGGTTGGACCAGTTTCACGTCATCACCGACCAGGGCGGCAGCGTCCCGGTGTTCGTCGGCAACGTCGATCGTCTGGAAAAGCGCATGACACGCGCCTACCGACGAACGCTGTTCGGATCGCTCTCCAACGTGTGGCTGTTCGACCGCCGCTGCGTGAAGCCCGACAAGGCCAACGCCAGCGCGCTCGCACTGCTGCCACGCGGCAGCGCCCACCGGCTTGACCGCCTGTGGACGCTGGTGCGGGACACCTGCCCGTTGCCGCTGCTCGATCACTGGCGCGAGACCGTGCTGGAACTGCTGCAAACCCGCGAAATGTTGGCCCGCCTTCCGTTCGCCCTCGGGCGACTGGAAGGTCATCGGCTCGCCATCGACGTGCCGGCGCTGACCTTGGCGCTGGGCTCCCTGATCCGCAGTGACGTACTCACCGCCTATCCCTATCCGGCCAAGATTTGGACGCCGGAAGCGGTAGCGGCTTGACCTACCCGCGGAAGCACGCCTTGGCGTGCTTCCGCCTTTCATCCCCGCCAACCAGGAGACTTCCATGGCCCTCATGTTCCCGCGGCTCGCCCGCAACTTCGTTAAAAACGGGTACTTCCCCACGGATGAACCCACGCTCGAAAGAGCCCTCAACGCACTCATGCCCAGCGACGGGCCGATGTGCATCCTTGATCCCTGCGCAGGTGAAGGCGTGGCGATCGCCGAAGCTGCTCATGCCCTCGGGCGCGAGCAGGCCAAGGCGTTCGCGGTCGAGTTCGACGCGGAGCGGGCACGCCATGCCCGCGGCCTGGTCGATCACTGCCTGCACGCGGACCTGATGGACGCGATGATCTCCAAGCAGTCGTTCGGGCTGCTCTGGCTTAACCCACCGTATGGCGACCTGTCCAAGGACGTCAACGGCAACATCGGTTATCAGGGACAGGGCCGTGCCCGCCTCGAAAAGCTGTTCTATCAGCGCAGCCTGTCGTTGTTGCAGTACGGCGGCGTGCTGGTCTTCATCGTCCCCGGCTACGTGCTGGATGCGGAGCTGGTCGGCTGGCTGACGCGCCACTACACGGACCTGCGGATCTACCGAGCGGTGGAAACGCAGTTCAAGCAGGTGGTGATCTTCGGCCGCAGGGTACGTCAGCGCGAGCTGGCACCCGATGGTCTCAAGGCTGTGCGCAATTTGCTGCTGCAGGTCGGGCTTGGCGAAGTCGAAGCCGAGGAGTTGCCGAGCGAATGGCCGTTCCTGCCGTACATCGTCCCCGCCAGTCCGGCCGAACCGGAGCATTTCTTCCGCGTGACGATGGAGCCGGAGCAGTTCGCCGTTGAGGTTAGTCGGCTCCAAGGCCTCTGGCCGTCGAAGGACACGCACCTGGGGGCCGCGCAGCAGTCGCTGCGTCCGCCGGCGCGCGCCTTGTCCCACTGGCATCTCGCCCTGGCCCTGGCCGCGGGCGCGATCTCGGGGGTTGTGTGCTCCAAGACCGGGCGCGTGCTCGTCGTCAAAGGTGACACCCACAAGGACAAGACGCTCCAGCGGGAATTCACCGAACGCGAAGACGGCTCAATCGCCGAGACCCGCATCCTCACCGACAAGTTCGTGCCTGTCATCCGCGCGTGGGACATGACACCAGGCTCAGCCACGCTGGGCGAGGTGTTGACCATTCGCTGATCACTTCTTCACTGCTGACGGTTCGCCGTCTCTTTTCCCACCACGGGGCATGTCATCGCCCCGCTGGGGGTGGTGCATGCCTCATTTTCTTTGGAGCATCACCATGTCCACCGATCTTGAAACCACTGCCGCTGAAGCCGCGCCCGCACAGGGCGAACTGCTCAATGCGGAATCTTCCGCTCTGACCCTGAGCCTTCAGGATTTCGTCGGCGAGTTCGGCGACGAACTGCTCGACGCCCTCAACAGCGCCAACCCGCCGGTCTACAACGGCCAGCCGCAGGCGCACCGGCAACTCATCGTCGCCAGCCTCAAGCGCAAGCTCTTCCAGGCCCAGGCCGAAGTCGTCCACGCCGCCGCGGAGCTGCTGATCGATCGTGGCGAACGCGCCGCGATCGTCAATGGCGAAATGGGCTGCGGCAAGACGACCGTCGGCATCGCCACGGCCGCCGTGCTCAACGCCGAAGGCTACCGCCGCACCCTGGTTCTTTCCCCGCCGCACCTTGTTTACAAGTGGCGGCGCGAGATCCAGGAAACAGTGGCGGGCGCCAAGGTGTGGGTGCTCAACGGGCCGGATACGCTCGTCAAGCTCATCAAGCTGCGCGAGCAGTTGAACGTCCAGCCCACGGGCCAGGAGTTCTTCGTCCTGGGCCGCGTGCGGATGCGGATGGGGTTCCATTGGAAGCCCGTCTTCACCCAGCGGCGTACCCGTCACGGCAACGTGGCGGCGTGCCCGGACTGCGGCACGGTCATCACCGACCTCGACGGCGAGCCGGTCAACCCGGTCGCGCTCGAAGCCGAGGAATACCGCAGGAAGTGCAGCCATTGCGCCGCGCCCCTGTGGACGCTGATCCGCCCGCGCAGCCTTTCCGGCAGCGACCAGTCCTCGGCCGTGCTGAAAGCCCTCAAGCGCATCCCGACGATCGGGGAAGTCACCGCGCAGAAGCTGATGCAGAAGTTCGGCGACGGGTTCCTGGCGTCGATGCTGGGCGACAACATCCATGAGTTCATCAACCTCATGGACGGCAACGGCGAGCTGGTGTTTTCCGACCGTCAGGCCACGCGCATGGAGCGTGCGATGGCCAACATGGAGTTCGGCTTTGGCGAGGGCGGCTATCAGCCGTCCGAGTTCATCAAGCGCTACCTGCCGCAAGGCACATTCGACCTGTGCATCGCAGACGAGGCACATGAGTACAAGAACGGTGGCAGTGCCCAGGGCCAGGCTATGGGCGTGCTGGCGGCGAAGGCTCGCAAGACCTTGCTGCTGACAGGCACGCTGATGGGCGGCTACGGGGACGACCTGTTCTACCTGCTGTTCCGAGCCCTGCCTGGGCGGATGATCGAAGACGGCTACCGCCCGACCACGAGCGGCAGCATGACCTCGGCGGCCATGGCGTTCATGAGGGACCACGGGGTCCTCAAGGACATCTACTCCGAAAGCGCCGGCACGGCGCACAAGACGGCCAGAGGCACCAAGGTATCGGTGCGCACGGTCAAGGCTCCCGGCTTCGGGCCGAAAGGGGTCTTGCGGTGCATCCTGCCGTTCACGATCTTCCTCAAGCTCAAGGACATCGGTGGCAACGTCCTGCCGCCGTATGACGAGGAGTTTCGTGAAGTCCAAATGGACGTGGCGCAAGCTGCGGCCTACCGCGACTTGGCGGGTCGGCTGACCGCGGAGCTGAAACAGGCTCTGGCGCGACGCGATACGACCCTGTTGGGTGTGGTGCTCAACGTGCTGCTGGCTTGGCCGGATTGCTGCTTCCGGTCGGAAACCGTGGTGCATCCGCGCACGCGCAACACCTTGGCGTTCGTCCCGGCTCAGTTCAACGAGTTCGAGGTGACGCCGAAAGAGCGCGAGCTGATCGACATCTGCAAAGAGGAGAAGGCGCAGGGTCGCAAGGTTCTGGCCTACACGGTCTATACCGGCACGCGCGACACCACGTCGCGCTTGAAGGTGCTGCTGGAGCAGGAAGGTTTTCGGGTGGCGGTGCTGCGCGCAAGCGTGGACGCCAGCCGCCGCGAGGACTGGATCGCCGAGCAATTGGACCGTGGCATCGACGTGCTCATCACCAATCCCGAGCTGGTCAAGACGGGCTTGGACCTGTTGGACTTCCCGACGATCGTTTTCATGCAGTCGGGCTACAACGTGTACTCGCTCCAGCAGGCGGCACGCCGCTCCTGGCGCATCGGACAGAAACAGCCGGTGCGCGTGATCTACCTCGGCTACGCCGGTTCCTCGCAGATGACCTGCCTGGAGCTGATGGCCAAGAAGATCATGGTCTCGCAGTCCACCTCGGGCGACGTACCCGAATCGGGCCTCGATGTGCTCAACCAGGACGGTGATTCCGTCGAGGTCGCACTGGCCCGGCAACTGGTCGCTGCCTGATCTTCATGCCATCGCCGGCTTAGTGCCGCCGGCTCTTTGTTGTTCCCATTTGCAGCCACGCCCACGGTCTCCGTGGACGTGGCTGCTCTTTCACTGGCCCCCTCGGGGGCCTTTTTCTTTGAGCGAGGCGCTGCCGGCAAATCGGGCGCAGCGTGGTTCGCATTGTTTGCTGCCGCACCCGGCCTGAGCGGCGATGGTGAGGGCTCGAAGTTTCAGGACGACGCGCCATGTGCCCCTCTCCACCTTGGTTTCACCATCCCGAACGCCGCCTGCTGGCGGGTTTTCTCGGCCTGCTCTGGTCGGTGCTGGCCGGCGGCTGCGCGACGACGACCGCGCCGGTCGCGCCCGACACCATCGAGGAAGTCTCGGCCGCGCCCGTACCCGAGGCACCCGAGTACATCCCCGTCGTGCGCTACGGCCGCTACACCCTCGTGGAACTGGCACCGACAGCAGCGCAGCGCGACCTGCTGTTGCAGACCATCGATGTCGCCATGCCAGAGGACGCCCGCGCCACGGTCGGGGACGGGCTGCGGCATGTGCTCAAGCGCAGCGGCTACGGCTTGTGCCAGACGGCGCACGCGGTGATCGAGCTGTACGCACTGCCGCTGCCGGCGGCGCACCTGCACCTCGGCCCCATGACATTGCGCGATGCGCTGCTGACCTTGGCTGGCCCGGCCTGGGAACTGCACGCGGATGACCGCGCACGGCAAATCTGCTTTCAGCGTCCCGGCGACAGCATGACCGCCGACCACGCACCCACGCCGCCCACCACCGAGACGGTGCAGACGTTCCCGCTCGCGCCTGCAGCATCGGGAGGCCAGCCATGAACGCTCCGCAGCCCGCCCAGCGTTCAACCGCCACCGTGGTGGTACAGAGCCTGATGTGGCTCTGGCTGCTTGGCCTGAGTGCTCTCGTGGCCCTGGGCTACCAGGCCATGAACGACCAGGCCGACCAAAAACGACTCGATACCCGGTTGCAACGCCTCGAAGCGCAGGCGACGGGCCTGGCCGAGACCATCGAGGCCATCCAGCAGCGTCCGGCCGTCGCCACGGCAGCGGACCTCAAAGACACCCGCCAAATCCTGGAAGCGCGCGCGGCCCAGGTCGAGCAGTCCCTAAGCGCCTATGCCGCCGCTGACGATCTTCAGGCACTGCGCGCCGAAGTCGAGCAAGTCAAGGCGCGCCAGACCGCCGCACGCGCCGCAGCACCCGTCCAGCCACGCGCAGCGAACAAGGCCGCCGCCAAGCCTGAACCGCCACCGCTGCCATTCCGCATCGTCGGTGTCGAACTGCGCGCCGGCGAGCGCAGCGTGTCCATCGCGCCCAGCAGTGGGGACTTCACGCCCGACCAGCTTCAGGTGCTGCTGCCGGGTGATGCGGTCGGCCCATGGCGCTTGCAGGCCGTCGAGGGCAGCACCGCGGTGTTCCAGGCCGGCGACCAGACCCGCCGCGTGGCGATCCCCTGAACGGAGCACACCACATGAAGCCGTCGATCATCCTTTCCGCGCTTCTGCTGGCGTCCACCCAGTTGCCCGCGTGGGCGCAGCAATCCGCCACGGCTCCCGCCCGCAATGCGCAGAGTCAGGAACGCCCGCTGGTCGCCCGCATTCTGGACGACCGGGTGGCGAGAGACTGGGGCCTTCAACCTCAGGAGTGGGCGCGCTATCGCGAACTGATGGACGGTCCACTGGGCATCTATTCGCCCAACCTGGACCCGCTGTCGGCCCTGGGCATCGAGGCGCGTACCGAAGAGGAACGGCGGCGCTACGCCGAGCTGCAGGTGCAGGTCGAAGCGCGCCGCGTGGAGAAACTGCTCGCTTATCAGCGGGCCTACGACGAGGCCTGGCAGCGCCTGAACCCCGGGATGCAGCGGGTGAACCTGCCGGACGACAAGCCGGTCGCCGGAGCCACGCGCGGCTCCGGCCGCACGGCAGTGTTCGTGAAAGATAACTGCGTGGCCTGCGGCCAGCTCGTGCAGCGCCTGCAATCCTCGGGCGCCGAATTCGACCTGTACATGGTCGGCAGCCGCCAGGACGACGCGCGCATCCGCGATTGGGCCAAGCGCGCGAACGTCGATCCGGCGCGCGTGCGCAGCGGCAGCATCACGCTCAACCACGACGGCGGCCGCTGGTTGACCTTGGGAGTACCCGGCGACCTGCCGGCGGTCGTGCGCGAGGTGAACGGCCAATGGCAGCGCCAGCCATAGCCGCCCCCCTGCGCACACTGGTGCTCGCCGCTGGCCTATGCGCCTGCGTCGCCCAAGCCCAGGAGGTTCCGCCACCGGCCTACCAGCTCGCCGCGCAGCGCGCAGGCATCCCCTCGACGGTGCTCTACGCCGTGGCCTTGCAGGAGAGTGGCATCCGCCGTAACGGACGCATCGTCCCGTGGCCGTGGTCCCTCAACGTCGCCGGCCAATCACGCCGCTATGCGACCCGCGCCGATGCCTGCGCGGGTTTGCAGCAGGCGATGCGCTCCACGCCGCACACGCGCATCGACGCGGGCCTGGGCCAGATCAACCTCGGCTACCACCAGCAGCGCTACGCCAGCGCCTGCGACCTGCTCGACCCGTACCGGAATCTCGCCATCGCTGCCGAGATCCTGCGCGAGCAACACGCCCCCGGCGAGGACTGGTTGCTGGCGATGGGCCGCTACCACCGCCCCGCGGGCGGCGAGCCCGCCGCCCGCTACAGGCGCAGCGTGTCGCGCCACCTCGCCCGGGTGCAGGGCGCACGCCCAACCGCCGCGGTTCTCGCCGCACGCAAGGAGACATCCCCATGACGACATCCCATCTGGCCTTGCGTGGCCTGCTCGTACTGCTGGCGGGTCTGCCGCTGGCCTCGCTTGCCGGCGAGCCGCTGATCGTGGTCGAAGACCGCGGCGGCGCGTCGGCGCTGCCGTACTACGAAGCCCTGAACCTCCAGCCGCGCACCAACGCACCGGCCCGGCCGCCGATCCCGACTCCCCAGGTTCCCGCCACGCCGGCGGACGAGGCCGCGATGCTGCCGGTGCGCAGCGCCAAGCTCACCCCCGGCACCGTCGCGCGGCGTGTCATCGAGGCTCCGGGTCTGCGGCCTTTCGTTGTCGTCGGCGACGACGAGGCATCTCGGGCCTGGCTGCGCAGCCAGGCAGCCGCGCTGCGCGAGCGCGGCGCGGTCGGTCTGGTGGTCAACGTCGAGACCATGCAGGGCCTGGCGCGGCTGCGCGCCCTGGTGCCCGGTGTGCCGCTCGCGCCTGTGTCCGGCGACGACCTGGCCGAGCGTCTGGGCCTGCGGCACTACCCGGCGCTGATCACGGCCACCGGCATCGAGCAATGAAGCCATGTCGGGAAAACAGCCGGTCGAGGTACTGCTACGCCCAGCGGTGGAGCTATACACCGTTGCCGCATGCGCGGGCGCCGCGTTTCTGTCCCTGGTGGCCCCATGGTCGCTCGCGCTGAGCCCCTCCATGGGTGTCGGCAGTGCGCTGGCGTTCGGCGCCTACGGCGCGATCCGCTACCGCGATGCCCGCGTCATACTGCGCTACCGGCGCAACATCCGCCGCCTGCCGCGCTACGTGATGACCAGCAAGGACGTGCCGGTCAGCCAGCAGCGGCTGTTCGTGGGGCGCGGGTTCCTGTGGGAGCAGAAGCACACCCATAGGCTGATGCAGACGTACCGGCCGGAGTTTCGCCGCTACGTCGAGCCGACGCCTGCGTACCGTCTGGCGCGGCGCTTGGAGGAACGGCTGGAGTTCGCGCCGTTCCCGCTGTCCCGGCTGCCTGCGCTCACCGGCTGGGACGTGCCTTTCAACCCGGTGCGGCCGCTGCCGCCCGTGGGCGGTCTGCCGCGCCTGCACGGTATCGAACCTGAGGAGGTGGACGTGAGCCTTCCGCTCGGCGAGCGCGTCGGGCATTCGCTGGTGCTGGGCACCACGCGCGTAGGCAAGACGCGGTTGGCCGAGTTATTCGTGACCCAGGACATCAGGCGCGTGAATACCGCGGGCGAGCACGAGGTCCTGATCGTCATCGATCCCAAGGGGGACGCGGACCTGCTCAAACGCATGTACGTCGAAGCCAGGCGTGCGGGCCGCGAGAACGAGTTCTACGTTTTTCATTTGGGCTGGCCGGACATTTCCGCGCGCTACAACGCCGTGGGCCGCTTTGGCCGCATCAGCGAAGTGGCGACCCGGGTTGCGGGGCAGCTCTCCGGCGAAGGCAACTCGGCTGCGTTCAGGGAGTTTGCGTGGCGGTTCGTCAACATCATCGCCAGGGCTCTGGTTGAGTTGGGGCAGCGCCCGGACTACATGCTGATCCAGCGTCACGTCATCAACATCGACGCGCTGTTCATCGAGTACGCCCAGCATTACTTCGCCAAGACGGAGCCCAAGGCTTGGGAGGTGATCGTCCAGATCGAGGCCAAGCTCAACGAGAAGAACATCCCGCGCAACATGATCGGGCGGGAAAAACGCGTGGTGGCGCTGGAGCAGTACCTCTCCCAAGCCCGCAACTACGACCCCGTGCTCGACGGGCTGCGCTCTGCTGTCCGATACGACAAGACGTATTTCGACAAGATCGTCGCCAGCCTCTTGCCGCTGCTGGAGAAGCTCACCAGCGGCAAGATTTCGCAGCTTCTGGCCCCCAACTACTCCGACCTCAACGACCCCAGGCCGATCTTCGATTGGATGCAGATCATCCGTAAGAGGGCCATCGTCTATGTGGGCCTGGATGCGCTCTCCGACGCCGAGGTCGCCGCAGCGGTCGGCAACTCGATGTTCAGCGATCTCGTGTCGGTCGCAGGCCACATCTACAAGCACGGGATCGACGACGGCCTGCCGGGCGCTTCAGCCGGTGCGCGCGTGCCGATCAATGTCCACGCCGACGAGTTCAACGAGTTGATGGGCGACGAGTTCATCCCGCTGATCAACAAGGGTGGCGGTGCCGGCCTGCAAGTCACCGCCTACACGCAGACCCTTTCGGACATCGAGGCTCGCATCGGCAACCGCGCGAAGGCGGGCCAGGTGATCGGAAATTTCAACAACCTGTTCATGCTGCGCGTGCGCGAGACCGCGACCGCTGAACTGCTGACCCGGCAACTGCCGAAGGTCGAGGTCTATACGACCACCATCGTCAGCGGTGCGACCGACAGCTCGGACATTCGCGGGGCGACGGATTTCACGTCGAACACCCAGGACCGCATCAGCATGTCCAGCGTGCCGATGATCGAGCCGTCGCATGTCGTCGGCCTGCCCAAGGGCCAATGCTTCGCGCTGCTGCAGGGCGGTCAGCTTTGGAAAGTGCGCATGCCGCTGCCGGCGCCGGACCCGGACGAGGTGATGCCGGCGGACTTGCAGCAACTGGCCGGGTACATGCGCCAGAGCTACAGCGAAGCGACGCAGTGGTGGGAGTTCACCAGCTCCCCGGCCTTGCAGGACACGGACCTGCCCGACGACCTGTTGGATGACGCCGCTGCGGCCGAACCTTCCGCAGTGGCCACCACCACCGGCGATGGTTCCGGCAACGAGGCCTCGCCATGAAGGACGCCGCCTCGACGGCGCAGCGGGAGCAGAACCAGCGCCAGGGCCTGATCGTCGGCACCATCACCTTGCCGTTCCGGCTGCTCGGGGTGCTGATCGGCTCGCTGCTGTTCTCGATCGTCGTGGAGTGCGTCGGCATGCACCTGTTCTGGAAGGACCAGGGCTGGCGGCACTCGCAGCAGATGTTGCAGTACGAACTGGGGCACCTGTCCAGCCACTTCACGCGCAGCGTGGTCGTGCAGGAGCCGGGGCGCACGGCGCACGAGCTGGTGGACACCGGCTACGAATGGGTGTTCGTGCGTTCCGGGCTGCTGGAGCGCATGAGCCAGACCGCCGAGCGCGCCCGCGCGCCCAGCCACGGGAAGGACCAGGACGGCGGCCGCAACTTCCGCTACTACATCAGCCAGGTCTATGTCTGGACCGAGAGCTACCTGATCGCCGCGGCCTTCACGACGCTCACGTTCCTGGTGCGCCTGCTGGTCCTGGTGCTCACGCTGCCACTGATCTGCACCGCGGCGTTCGTTGGCCTGATCGACGGCCTGGTGCGGCGCGACGTGCGCCGGTTCGGCGCGGGCCGGGAATCCGGCTTCATCTACCACCGCGCAAAGGCGAGCCTGATGCCGCTGGCCGTGCTGCCCTGGGTCACCTATCTGGCCTTGCCGATCTCGGTGCATCCACTGCTGATCCTGCTGCCCAGCGCGGCCTTGCTGGGACTGGCCGTGAGCCTGACCGCGGGCAGCTTCAAGAAGTACCTCTAGGCCATCAATCCGGGCATGCGCGAGTTCCTATTGTTTGCGGCCTAAAAGCTCCTCGCTGCCCACGATCAAGCCATTGCTGATCACACAGGAATGGCGCGATGTTGGCTCCGATCTGGCAGCGCGCCGCGCATCGCGGCGTGCCCATTTTTCTCGTGACGGCCCTCTCCCTGGGTCAGTCCCCGATGGCGGCGGCTGAGTCCCCCGCACAGCGGCAGGAGCTGGTCGCCGCGCTGCGCCAACTCGATGCGCTGGAGCGCACCGTCGCCGACGGCGCTGCGCGTGCCCCCATCCAGGCGGGCGAGCGCTACCACTTCGACTACCCACGGCTGCTGGCTGACCTGGCGCGCGTGCGCGCCGGCATCCAGGCCCATCTCACACCGTCGCGTGCCCAGCCACGCGACCCCTCCGAACTGGCTGGCGACTACCGCACCGAGCGGGCCGCTTCGCCATCGCCGACGACGACTGCGGAGGGTAAGCGATGAACGGCGCCCAGGTCTCGGCATTTCAAGCCAACAGCGGCATCGCGCCTTCGGCGATGGCGACCGTCCTGGTCGGTGTCGTGTTCGCGGTCCTGCTCGTGTGGGGCGTCTGGGCCATCCGTACGGCCTACGTGGGGTGGTCCGAGAGCCGACTCAACCAGCGCCAGTTCCTCGGCGTCTGCATCCGCTTTGTCGCGATGTACCTCGTCCTGAGTTTCTTCCTCCTCTCCTGACCTGAAAGGCATGACCATGCAAAACCGCATCCTCCATTCCCGTCTTGCCCAGCGCGCCGCCGTGGCCCTGGGCACCGCCGCGCTGCCCGCGCTGTCGTTCGCGCAGGGCCTGCCGCAGTTGGAAAACCCGACCCGTGGCACCGGCAACGGCATCATGGAAACGATCAGGAACTATGGCTACGACATCATCATGCTCGTGGCCCTCCTGGTCGTGGCCTCGATGTTTATCGGCGTCTGCTACCACGCCTACGGCACCTACGCGGAAATCCACACCGGCCGCAAAACCTGGGGCCAGTTCGGCCTCACCGTCGCGATCGGTGCCGTGCTGCTGGTGATCGGCATCTGGCTCCTGACTGAAGCCACCGGCATCCTGTGAGGCGAGGCCGGTATGTCCGAGCAGCAGCACGTCCGTGCGGACGGGACGGTCACGTTCCTTCCGCACCGGCTCAACCGCCATCCTGTTGTCGTGCGCGGCCTCACCGCCGACGAACTGTGGATCTGCTGCGGCCTGTCCGGCGCCGCCGGCCTGCTGGTCGGCGCGCCGCTGTCCTGGGTGTTCCGCACGATCGCCATCGCGCCGACGTTCGTCGTCCTGGGCGTGGCCCTGGGCGTCTTCATCGGCGGCGGCATCCTGCGCCGGCTCAAGCGCGGGCGTCCCGATACCTGGCTGTACCGGCAACTGCAATGGCGCATCGCCACGCGCCATCCGCTGATGGCGGGCTGGGTGGGCGGCCACGTGCTGATCTCGCGCTCCGGCTTCTGGTCCACCCGAAGGTCTGTTGCAAAGGGGGCACGATGAGCCGCTTCAAGAACGAGATCACCCACCTGCAGGCGCACATCAAGACGCTTCGCCTGGGGGCTGGTGCGCTGGTCATCGTCGCCCTGGTCATGGGCGGTGGCTGGTGGAGCGCGCCGCGCGACCTGACCATCCACGTCCCGCCCGACCTGCGCTCCGGCAGTACCCGCAAGTGGTGGGAAGTGCCGCCCGAATCGGTCTATGCGTTCACGTTCTACGTGTTCCAGACCCTCAACCGCTGGCCGACGAACGGCGAAGAGGACTACCCGCGCAACCTCCACACGCTCTCGCCGTACCTCACCCCGTCCTGCCAGGCCTTCCTGCGCGCGGACTACGACTACCGCCGTTCCACGGGCGAGCTGCGCCAGCGCGTGCGCGGTATCTACGAAATCCCCGGCCGCGGCTACGGCGACGACCCCACGGCGCGCGTGCGCGTGGTCTCCGACCGCGACTGGGTGGTGACTCTGGACATCACCGCCGACGAGTACTACGGCGCCGAGCAGGTCAAGCGGGCCTTGGTGCGCTACCCGGTGAAGGTGACGCGAGTGGACGTCGATCCCGCCCGCAACCCGTTCGGCCTGGCGCTGGACTGCTACGACGGTGCGCCCCAGCGCATCAGCGCACCGGAGCCGACGCGCCCGGCGTCCGGCGGCCTGTCTCCGCAAGCGCCTCAAGGAGGAAACACCCCATGAAGCATCCTGTACTCGTGCTGCTGGGGCTGCTGGCCGTGGCCGCGGCACCCGTCTCCCATGCTGTGGAGATCCTGCGCTGGGAGCGCATGCCGCTGGCGGTGCCGCTGAAAGTCGGCCAGGAGCGCATCGTGTTCATCGATCGGAATGTCCGCGTCGGCGTACCCGCAGGCGTGGGCGAACGCCTGCGCGTGCAGAGCGCAGGCGGTGCGGTGTACCTGCGCGCCAGCGAGCCGATCGAGCCCACGCGGCTGCAACTGCAGGACGCCGACACGGGCGCGTTGATCCTGCTGGACATCGCAGCCGAACCGCCAAAGGACGGGGAATCCGAGCTGGAGCCGGTGCGCATCGTCGAAGGCAACAGCACCTCCGTGCGCTACGGCGATCAGGCAGGTGGTGCCGATGAGGCCCCCGCACGCGCCCAGGATCAGCCAGGCGCTCGGGCGGCGCGGCGCGAAACCCCGGTGCCGGTCGTCCTGACCCGCTTCGCCGCGCAGAACCTCTACGCGCCGCTGCGTACCGTGGAGCCGCTACCCGGCGTCATGCGGGTCAACCTGCGCCGTGACCTCGATCTCAACACCCTGATGCCGATGCTGCCCGTGCGCGCGGTCGCGCTGGCATCGTGGCGTCTGGAAGACCAGTGGGTCACTGCCGTGCGCCTGACCAACAGCAGCAGCGGCTGGGTCACGCTCGACCCGCGCATGCTGCAAGGCGACTTCCTCACCGCCACCTTCCAGCACGAAGCGCTCGGCCCCCGCGGGAGGCCAGAGGACACGACCGTCCTGTACCTGGTGACGCGCGGGCGCGGCCTCGCGCAGTCGCTGCTGCCGGCGATCCACCGCTTCGACGCGGCCGTCCATCTGCCGCAGCCGGAAGCTGAAGCCGGCGACGGCAAGGAGGCCCGCCATGCGCAGTAACGGCTTGCTCAAGTGG
Organism: Hydrogenophaga sp. NFH-34; assembly: GCF_021401345.1. Taxonomy (GTDB): domain Bacteria; phylum Pseudomonadota; class Gammaproteobacteria; order Burkholderiales; family Burkholderiaceae_C; genus Hydrogenophaga; species Hydrogenophaga electricum. The sequence continues at coordinate 66,743 of NZ_JACBGE010000013.1, read as the reverse complement.
CTGATGATCCCCGTCGCCTTGCTGGTGCTGTTCGTTGCCATCCGACTGTTCTCCAGTGGAGGCTCGTCGGCACCGCAAGCCGCGGATGCCGGCACCAAGCTCACGCGGGATGAAATGAAGGCACTGGGCATCGAGGGCGACACCCCCCGCGACACCGTGGCAACCCTGGTGGCGCAGGTGAAGCAGTTGCGCACCGAACTTCAATCCGCGCTGTCCGACAACAAGTCCCAGCGCGAAGAAAACCAGCGGCTGCGCCAGCGCGAAAACTCCATCGATCAGCGCATCAATTCGGCCCTCGAATCCGAGCGCTCCAATCTGCGCCGCGACCAGGAGCAGGCAGCCAGCGCTCGCCAGCAGACCGAAGGGCTGCTCGCCGACCTGCAGCGGCGCCTGGACCGCATCGGCGGGCGCGGCGGCGGCGATGCCGATCTGCCCGTGGGCCTGGGGCTGCGCGATGGCGACCAGGCAGGCATGGAGGGCGGCATGCGGTGGGTTGAACCGGACGACGCTAAGAAGGCCGAGGGCCGCAGCGGCAGTCGTGGCACGGGTAGCGGCATGAGCTTCCCGACGAGTTTCGGCCCCGCGCAGAGCACGTTGGAAACCACGGCGCAAACCGTGAAGGACGCGGGTGCTCGCGCTGCCGGGATCAATACCGCGAAAGCCGTCTACACCGTGCCGACGAACTCCACGCTCATGGGGTCGGTCGCCATGACGGCGCTGATCGGACGGGTGCCGATCGACGGAACCGTCAACGATCCGTACCCCTTCAAGGTACTTGTCGGGCCGGACAACCTGACCGCCAATGGCATCGACATTCCCGACGTGGCGGGCGCCGTGTTCAGCGGAACCGCATCGGGCGACTGGACGCTCTCGTGCGTGCGCGGCCAGGTGCGCAGCATCACCTTCGTCTTCAACGACGGCACGATCCGCACGATCCCCGAAGACCGCGAAGGCAATCAGCAGAACAACCAGCAGCGCAACGGATTAGGCTGGATCAGCGATCCGTACGGTATTCCTTGTGTCAGCGGAGATCGGCGCAGCAACGCCCAGCAATATCTCGGCTCGCAAGCCCTGATCACCGCGGCCGGCGCTGGCGTGGCCTCGCTCATCAAGAGCAACAGCGGCCAGATGTCCTACGTGGGTGCCGATGGCTCCATCGGCAGCGTCGGCATCTCGGGCAACGAGGCCGTGGGCCGCATCCTGGCCGGGGGCGTGCGCGACATGGCGGACTGGGTGAACAAGTTGTACGGCCAGGCATTCGCGGCCGTCTACGTCCAGCCCGGCGCCAAGGTCGCCGTTCACCTCGAAAAGCCACTCGCCATCGACTTCGATCCCGAAGGCCGCAAGGTCGATCACCGCGCAGGAGAAAGCCATGCTCTCGAACTTGACTAAGGGCCTGGCGCTGGCCCTCGCCGTCGCGGTGCTCGGCGGCTGCGCCACCAGTAAGGAAAAGCTATTGCCCCGCGGCGACAACACGATGATGGACATCTGGCAGCAGAACGCCGGCGGCGGCGGCAATGCCGGCCAGTTGGCGCGCAGGCAACTGCTCGACGCGCGCGAAAGCCTGCGCCGGCCGCTGACCGACGCTGACGTGCAGGCTGCGCCCGCCGAGCAGATGCGCTACACGCGCACGGCGCAGAGCGAGGTCTATCGCCAGTTTCACCGCCTGCCCAATCCCGATCTGATGATGTACGTGTACCCGCACTTGGCGGGCACGGACCCCGTGCCCGTGCCGGGGTACACGACGGTTTTTCCGTTGTACCAGCGCGTCCAGTACGCCATGCCGGGTGAAAGGACGGAGGACTACTGATGCGTTGGAAGCTCCCCTGGCCAAAGCCGGCCACGCCGACGCGAACCACATCCGGCGCTAGCGGTGATGAACAACCGGACGGATGGCAGCGCCACGTCGAGGCCTTGCGCCAGGCCGGTATCCCCGAACCCGGCGCGGCGGTCCAGGGCCGCCGGCCAGCGACGGTGGCCGACGAGCAGGCGCTGTACGACGTCGCGCCGTCGTTTGCGGAACTGCTGCCTTGGGTGGAGTTCCTGCCGCAGTCGAAGTCCATGCTGCTGGAGGATGGGCAGTCGGTCGCTGCCTTCTACGAGCTGGTGCCGCTGGGCACCGAGGGGCGGGAACCCGGCTGGCTGGCCCATGCCCGCGATGCGCTCGAAAACGCCTTGCAGGACAGCTTCGATGAACTGGACGAAAACCCCTGGGTGCTCCAGCTCTACGCCCAGGATGAACCCAGCTTCGACCAGTACATGCAAACCCTGCGCGACTACGTGCAGCCGCGCGCCCGCGATACCGCGTTCACCGAGTTTTACCTGCGCTTCTTCGGCCACCACCTGCGCGCGGTCGCCAAGCCGGGCGGCCTATTCGAGGATACGGTGGTCACGCGGCTGCGCTGGCGCGGCCAGACGCGGCGCGTGCGGATGGTGGTCTATCGCCGTGCCACCGGGCAGGCAAGCCGCCGCGGTCAGACGCCCGAGCAGATGCTGAACATCGTCTGCGACCGCCTGTGCGGCGGCTTGGCGAACGCTGGCATCCAGGCACGGCGCATGGCCGCGGCCGACGTCCACGACTGGCTCCTGCGGTGGTTCAACCCGCGTCCCGCATTGCTCGGGCCTGGGGCCGAGGATCGGGAGCGCTTCTACGCGCTGGCGCGCTATCCCGACGAGGCCGAGGACGGCGAAATCGAGCTGGCGAGCGGACGTGATTTCAGCCAGCGGCTGTTCTTCGGCCAGCCACGCTCCGACGTGGCGCGCGGCACCTGGTACTTCGACGGCATGCCGAACCGTGTGCTAATCACCGACCGGCTGCGAATGCCGCCCGGGACTGGGCACCTGACAGGTGAAACCCGCAAGGGCGATGCAATCAACACGCTGTTCGATCAGATGCCCGAAGACACGACCATGTGCTTGACCATGGTAGCGACGCCCCAAGACGTTCTCGAATCTCACCTGAATCATTTGGCAAAGAAGGCAGTCGGTGAGACCTTGGCGTCCGAGCAGACCCTCAAGGACGTGCATGAGGCGCGCTCCCTTATCGGCAGTGCGCACAAGCTTTATCGCGGCACCTTGGCCTTCTATTTGCGCGGACGCGATGACGCCGAGCTTGATCGGCGCGGGCTCGACCTCGCCAACGTGATGCTCAACGCAGGGTTGCAGCCCGTTCGCGAAGACGATGAAGTCGCGCCGCTCAACAGTTATCTGCGATGGCTGCCGTGTTGCTACAACCCCGACACGGATCGACGCCAGTGGTACACCCAACTGATGTTCGCACAGCACGCGGCGAACCTGTCGCCGGTATGGGGCCGCGCCCAGGGTACGGGGCACCCCGGCATCACGATGTTCAACCGCGGCGGCGGTCCGATCACGTTCGACCCACTCAACCGCCTGGACCGGCAGATGAACGCCCATCTGTTCCTGTTCGGCCCCACCGGCTCCGGCAAGAGCGCCACGCTCAACAACCTCTTGAATCAGGTCACGGCCATCTACCGGCCGCGGCTGTTCATCGTGGAAGCCGGCAATAGCTTCGGCCTGTTCAGCGATTTCGCGCGCAGGCTCGGGCTGACGGTGAACCGGGTCAAGCTGGCCCCAGGCTCGGGCATCAGCCTCGCGCCGTTCGCCGATGCGCGCCGGCTGATCGAAACGCCGAGCGATGTGCAGACGCTCGATGCCGATGCGCTTGACGAGGACCTGCCCCCGGACGCCTCGGCCATGGAGGCGGACGAGCAGCGCGACGTGCTGGGCGAACTGGAGATCACGGCGCGGCTGATGATCACGGGCGGCGAGGATAAAGAGGAAGCTCGGATGACGCGGGCCGACCGCTCGCTGATTCGTCAGTGCATCCTCGACGCCGCCGAGCACTGCGTGGCCGAGAAGCGCACCGTTCTCACGCGCGACGTGCGCAACGCGCTGCGCACCCGTGGCCAGGACCCGACGCTGCCCGAGATGCGCCGCGTGCGGTTGCTGGAGATGGCGGACGCCATGGATATGTTCTGCCAAGGCACGGACGGCGAGATGTTCGACCGCGACGGCACGCCTTGGCCCGAAGCCGACATCACTCTCGTCGATCTGGCGACATACGCCCGAGAGGGCTACAACGCGCAGCTTTCCATCGCCTACATCAGCCTGATCAGCACGGTGAACAACATCGCCGAGCGCGACCAGTACCTGGGTCGTCCGATCATCAACGTCACCGACGAAGGGCACATCATTACGAAGAACCCGCTGCTCGCGCCTTACGTCGTGAAAATTACAAAGATGTGGAGGAAATTGGGGGCCTGGTTCTGGCTCGCGACGCAGAACATCGACGACTTGCCGCGCGCCGCGGAGCCCATGCTCAACATGATCGAGTGGTGGATCTGTCTCAGCATGCCGCCCGATGAAGTCGAGAAGATTGCCAGGTTCCGCGAACTCTCGCCCGCGCAGAAAGCGCTGATGCTTTCGGCGCGCAAAGAAGCGGGAAAGTTCACCGAGGGCGTCATCCTCTCCAAGAGCATGGAAGTGCTGTTCCGAGCCGTACCGCCGAGCCTGTACCTCGCACTCGCGCAGACCGAACCCGAGGAGAAGGCCGAGCGCTACCAGCTGATGCAGCAATACGGCTGCACCGAGCTGGAAGCGGCCTTCAAGGTAGCCGAGAAGATCGACCAGGCGCGCGGCATCGAGTCGCCGGCCCTGGAACTGTCGTAAGCCGGAGAACGCCATGGAACCGAAACGTCCTTCCATCCCGATGCAGGTCCAGGCGTTCCGCCGCGGCAATCGGCGGCTCCGCTGGCCCTGGGTGTTGGCTGCTGTGCTGGTCGCGCTGCTGCTGATCTGGCTTGTGTCCCGGTCGCCCGGCGAATCTCCGCCTCAGTCGCCCGCGCCGGTCAGCATGACGCACCCCTCCGGGCCGCCCTGGCAGATGGGCAACCCGGAGGGCCGCTTCACGCTGACGCTCTATGCCGACCTGGAATGCCCGTTCTGCCGGGAGTACTTCCCGCAGCTCAAGCGCTGGGTCGGCAACAACACCGACGTGGCGCTGCAATGGCACCACCAGCCGCTGGCCGCGCACGAGCCGGCCGCGTCGGCCGAGGCTCGCCTGGCCGAGTGCGCCGCCGAAGCTGGCGGGCATGCGGCGTTCTGGCAGGCGGTCGAATGGGTCTATGCCCATACGCGCAGCGACGGCCAAGGATTGCCCGATGGGCTCCGCTACCCCGAATCCACGCCGGCCATCGAGCAGTGCATGGAGAGCGAGCGGCCTGACGCGACCATCCGCGCCCAGGCCACGGAAGCCACCGAGAGCGGCGTGACCGCCACGCCGTCGCTGCGGCTGCTCGATCGCCAGACGGGCCAGGCCATCCTGCTACAGGGGCCGATCGAAGGAGATGCCTTGCTCTCGGCTATGGACATGCTGTCTGCTGACGTCACTTCGCCCGCATACTCCTCGGAAGCATCCACCGACGATTTTGGAGAAGTGCCCAGGTAGCCCAAGATCCTTGGCCTCCCCGCCTGTCGTGCTCAACAGTCTTCGGTCGCTAAGCGCGAAGTAGACGATATAGCCTTGTCAGGCACGACCAGTCCGATAGACGTAGTTTCGTCGCTCGACTCGGCCACCGTCCATCCACCGTGCATGCGGGCGATGGCGGCCACGATGGCTAAGCCCAGCCCGTGGTTGCGAACAGCTTCTGCCCGCGCGACGTCCACTCGGTAGAAGCGATTGAATAGATGGGGTATGTGCTGGATCGGGATGGTGTGACCTTGGTTCACCACGCACAGAGTCACTTGGTCGCCTTGCCTGTGAATCTTGATGACCACCGTACTCTTTGGGCGAGCATGCCGGGTCGCATTGCCAATGAGGTTCGAGATGGCGCGTTGCAGCAGGCGAACATCTGCCGCCAAAGTCGTGTCGCCGTCAACTTGCAACTGCAGACCCGCTTCCTCAATGGCTGCATCGTGCAAGTCCATGACCGCACGTGCAACATCTGCCATGCTGTCGACCCTTTCTCGGCGGGCCTCCGCTCCTCGATCCGCCTGCGACAGAAAAAACATGTCTTGTACGATCATTGACATGCGCTGCAAATCTTCCAAGTGCGCACCCAGCACATCCCTAAGCGTATTGGCATCTCGCACCTTGCGTAGAGCGACCTCGGTGCTCCCCATTAGCGTCGATAGAGGCGTAAACAATTCATGCGCAACATCTGCGTTGAACGCCTCCAATTGCTCATATGCTTTTCGCAAACGCATCAGCAATCCGTTGACATGGCCCACGAGCGGGACCAATTCATCGGGCTGATCAGAGCCGTCCAGTTGCTGATGTAGAGTATTAGCCTCCAGCGCTTGAATTTGGACGGAAAGTTTGCGTACCGGACGGAGCCCAATCTGCACCAGCAGGAAACCACCGGCTGCAATCACCAAGGCTCCAGCGAGCGCCGCCGCGATCAGTGTTCGTGCCAAGCGCTTGAGTACCCGGTCGTCTTCGCTGGCATCCAGGCTCAGTACGACTTGAATGGGAATGGCAGCCGTTTTGATTTCAAATGTCTGCTCAATCGTGCGGCGATTCGTTGCCACACTGGAGCCGGTATCGGGCACATAGCCATCAGAGGTAGAGTGGAGCAAGCGACCGGCGGAATTGGCGTAAAGCACGCGACCACCGGCATCAATGAGAGTAACGCCAACGTTCGGTTGGCCGACCATGGCGTCCTCAAGCTTGTGCGTCAGCAGGGAGTTGTCCACTCCCTCCACTTCTTCGACAAAGTGGCTCACCTGAAGCTGCTTCTGACGAAGCGTGTCCGTCTGACGATCTTGGAAACTCAGCGCAGTGACGGTGTACACCCCGAAACAGGTCAGCGTGAGCCCTGCCAGCGCCAGAAGAGCAAGCCAGCGGGCGAGGCGGCCGCCCAACGAACCAGTACGCTGCAGCCTCACGATTGCCGCTCTTCAAGCACGTAGCCCATTCCTCGGACCGTATGCAAAAGGGGACGCTCAAATGGCAGATCGAGCTTGTTGCGCAGCCGACGAATGGCAACGTCGATCACATTCGTACCGAGATCAAAGTTCACGTCCCACACCTGCTCGGCAATTTCGGTGCGCGATAGCACCTGGCCCTTGCGGCGTAGAAGAAGTGTCAGGAGCTGGAATTCCTTTGCTGACAAATCGATGCGTTGTCCGGCTCGGGTCGCACGTCGCCTTGCCAAGTCAACTTGCAAGTCCGCAAGAACCAGAACGAGGGCATCGGGCGCCGGGCTCGTACCGGCTGCGCGGCGCAAGAGAACTTCGATGCGAGCGACCAGTTCAGAGAAGGCGAAGGGTTTGACAAGGTAGTCGTCCGCCCCAGTCTTCAATCCACGCACTCGATCCTCGATGCGTTGGCGTGCAGTCAACATGATCACCGGCGTCTGCTTGCTCTGCCTTAGTGCAGCCAACAGACCGAAACCATCGATTCCGGGCAACATGGCGTCGAGAATGATGAGGTCGTAGTTGCCAAGCGAAGCCAAGTGAAGGCCATCAATTCCGTTGGCGGCCACATCGACTGCGTAGCCTTCTTCCGCCAATCCTTTGCGAAGGTAATCCGCAAGCTTGGCTTCGTCTTCCACGACAAGCAGTTTCATACGGCCTGCCGGTTCTTCCCGGGCGTTTCGCGACCTGTCCAGATTGTCATCTTCACGTTGTGCTTTCGTTCGGTGCAGTTTCCTACATTGTGCGCATGCCTGCGGGCATGTGGATTTTTCACATCACACACAGCAAAGGATCATGCAATGAAACTCACCCATCTCGTCGCATTGCAGGCTGTCGTCTTCGCAACGGCCCTGCCCATGGCAGCACAGGCCAATTCGATATGGCATCCCGCACCCACGGAAGAAGGGTTCACCTACCACCCCGATCATTTCAAGAGCACCAAAACTCGCGCCCAAGTGCTGGCCGAGGTCGAAGCTGCGCGCAAGGATGGATCTCTTGCGTTGCTACAACGCGGCGTGCCGTTGCCCATCAAGAGCACAGAGCCTCGGAAAACCCGCCAGCAGGTGCTGGACGAGATGCGCAACGAGACACCGGAAGCTCGCCGTGCGCGGCTCGAATTGTTCTCCGGCGGTTGATATAAGCACCTGAACGTCTCGCGGCACCCGAGCCTCCACTCGGGCGCTGTTCGCAGGCCGACGAACGAGAGAGGCCGATTTTCCAGCCTGCCGCTCCGTAGCTGCACCTTACTACTAACCCATTTTCATTTGCCGCTGGCTTGCCACCTTGTTGCTCATACTTCTGCCTACCCAGGCAACCTGGGGCAGTAGTGGCGGGCTAAAGCGTTGATGAGCCAGTCAGCCACTTTGGGCACCACGACCGGATTTCGCACGAACACGCCTTCGGCCTGCCGGGAGCTGTGTCGGATACGTCTGACTCTAGCGGCGACGGCGCCGTTAATATGAGCCATGACCGTAGGCATTCTGCCGGCGTACTAGCTCGGATCGAGCCTCTGAGAGTCGAGAGGTTTCTCAACCTGCCTTCCCCGGGGGAGCCATGGTCTGTCCACACGTCAGCGGAACCGACTGAGAAAACCGGGTAGGGCTCAGTTCCTATTTCCTGTCGCCTCGGCACTGGCATTGCGCTGCACTACCGGAATCATGAACTCCGGGGTGGCATGCCATGCGCCATTTTCCTTCGCTCCTTTCCGTCAAGCGGACGTGGCTGACGGCCACCAGTTTGGGTACGGTGCTCGTCGTCGGCACGCTCCATGCTGAAACCTGGGTCATCACCGATCAGGCGCATCCAGTCACCGGCCGTGCCGATCGACTGATCCTGCTGGACGCGCCCGCGCGCATCGAGGCCGAACTGGCGTCAGGCCTACCGGTCGACCCGGTGCGCGCGGAGAGCTTGGCGCGGGACCGCCTGAGCTACGGCGGCGCCGATCTCCAACGCCGCATCGCCATCGCATACCAAGGCGTCACAGACGCATGGAGCTTCGGCATTACCAGCATCCCGGCCGTCGTGGTGGATCAGCGGTACGTGGTCTATGGCGAGCCGGACGTGGTGCGTGCCGTGGCCCGCATCGAGCAGTACCGGAGGGCACAGCCATGAGCCGCCCGCTCGACCTGCTGCGCCGCATGCGTATAGGCGTCGCTTCGTTGCTGCTGCTCTGTGCCACAGGCAGCTACGCCGTCAACACCGCCACCATCATCGGCTCGGTCGCATCGCCAGACTGCCTCGAATACCGGGTCGTCGGAATCTGTTATTGGCTCTACTGCACCTGGACGGGCTGCACGGTGCGTACCTCCGTCAAGGTGCGCCACTACATCCCCGATGCGGTCGTCTCCAGCTACAGCAACACCGGCGAGAACCCTTGGGTCGAAGTCCGTGCGATGAGCACGCCCAATCCGTCCGCCCAAGCAGGTGGCGACGGAACGACGAACGAGGACCACGAAAACAACCTCGCCAAATTCAAGAACGCGGACGTCATCGGCCACCCCGGCGCCGAGGTGTTCAACCAGTTCGTCTCGTCGTCGGGCTACTTCTGTGAGGGCGCGGGCACGGCGTTCATGCCGTACTTGCTCAGCACCCTGGATACGCTGGCCTGGCGCTACAACGTGCCCGAGATGGCCTACCCGGAAGCGCTGATTCCGGGCCGGCGCGAGGTTGGTGCACGCACCACGATGAACCTGTGGGGCAACGTGTATCCCCGCGGCGGCTTCCTGCACCAGACCGACGACTTCAAGGCCGGCGCAGTGGTGGCCCAGCGTGCGGGCGATGTCGTCACGCGCCGCGGGCAGATCCACGTCTATCAGCCGTTGCTTGCCAACTCCCGCGACGGCTACTGGCCGGCCGGCGCGCTGATGGAAGGCGATGCCTCCACCGGCAAGTGGCAAGAACTCACGCCCGTCCTGTCCTCGTCCTGCACGGTCTTTCCGCGCAGCGGCTTCCTCACCCAGGCGCAGCAAGGCGACTACGCATGGGCGCTGTGGCGTCCGTATGCCTGCTGCGAACGCCGGGGCCAGGTGTTCCTGGGCAGCGTCGATTTCCTCTGAGGTGGTGCCATGAAGTTCCGTCCTGCATTCAATCCGTTCTCCCGCCAGGCACATCGCACGAAGATCGTCCTGGCGCTGGCCGGCGCGCTTGCGCTGGGCAGCGGCGTGGCCTGGGGTCAACTGGGATACCAGACCAGCGGCAGCGTCATCGGCGATGACGTCATGTACTCGATCGGCGGCGGCAACGCCGTGTCGATGGGACGTGCGGCTGGCATGCGCTCCCTCGGCGTCGGCGTGGGCTGGAACAGCAACTTGATCTGCGGCGACATGAGCATCCAGACCACATTGAGGAATCAACTCAACGGCATCACCAACGGCTTCCAGCAAATCATGTCGTCGGTGATCCAGAGTGCCACCAGCGCGGTGGCATCGTTGCCCGCGCTGATCATCCAACGGGCTGATCCCGGGCTTTACAACCTGCTCACCAATGGCGTGCTGCAGGCGCGGCTCGATTTCGACCGCTCCAAGCTGACGTGCCGTGCCATGGCCGAGAAGATGGCCGACACGGCGGGCGGCCAGCTCGGCTGGAGCCAGATGGCCGAAGGCCTGGCCCTGCGCGATGCCGTGTCGAGCACGGATGCGGTCTCGGCCATCGAGCAAGCAGAGACACGCCGCGGCAATGACGGCGTGCCGTGGGTCGGGGGCAGCAACGCGGGCGGCTCCGGCCAGCCCGCGATCAGGGTCGTCGGCGATGTCACCCGCGCCGGCTACAACCTGGTCAACGGCCGCGGCGTGACCGACACCTCGTCCATCGCGTCGTCCAGTTGCAGCAGCCTCTCATGCCAGACCTGGACCTCGCCGCAGGCCGCCGTCGAGTGGGCTACGCGCGTGCTCGGCGAGAAGGAGCAGCGCACGTGCGATGCCTGCACCAAGACCGAGACGACGCCCGGCGTCGGGCTTACGCCGCTGATCCAGGAGGAATACGACACCAAGCTGCAGGCGCTCCAGGATCTCGTCTCCAAGGCGAAGAACACGACGCCCGAGAACCTGCGCGAAGCCGGCAGCGCGTCACTGCCCATTACGCGCGGCGTGATCGAGGCGCTTCGCGACGAGCCCGACCAGCACCTGCTGTCGCAGCGCCTGGCGTCCGAGGTCGCGCTGGCATCCGTGCTGGAGAAGGCGCTGTTGCTGCAGCGCACGCTGCTCACGGGGAAGAAGGAGCCCAACGTCGCGGCGAACGAGCTTGCCGTGGCGGCCGTGAACCACGAGAGCGACACGCTCGACCGTGAGATTCGCAACCTCAAGACCGAACTGGAACTGCGGCGCGAGCTGGCGAACAACTCACCCATGGCGATCATCCAGCGCCACGGCACGCGCGCGGCCGGCTCGCGCGGCATCTACGAGGGCGATCCTGTGCCGGACCGTCTCGACGAGCTCCAGAAGGGCAATCCGGGGAGTCGGCCATGAGCCCGGCGCGCATGGCCTGGCGGCCGCTGCACTGGTTGTTCAGCCGGCGCGCGGCGAAGACGCTGCTGTGGCTGGTGCTGATCGTTGCCGCTGCCGTGGGGGCCAACGTCGCGGGCATCTACCTGGTCGGCAGCGTTGCAGGCTGGGAACGGTGGCTGACGGCCTCCGCAGGGTATTTCTTCATCTGGCGGCTGTGCGTGTACGCGGCAACGGCCTATGGATGGTTCTGGATGCGCCGCCGGGTGCTGGCCCGCGAAGACCAAAGCGGGACAGATGGGCAGGCGCGACGCCGGCTGATCCGCACCGAGGTCGCCGGCGTCGTCGCCATCGTCGCGCTGGAAGCCAGCCTGTTGATGCAGGCCCGCTGAGGGGAGATCGAGGCCATGACGCTTTTCACGACGGACTACCTAGAGTACTACCTCACCCTCGTGTCCTGGATCGTCAACAACGGCATCTGGGCCGTGCTGGTGTCCAGCGGAGTGTTCGCGCTGCCTTTCGTCGCCATCGTCGTGCAGGAGTGGCTGAAGGCCCGCGCGGAAGGTGCTGACGAGGGCAACAAGGGGGTGCTCTCTGCCGCGCGCATCGAGAACCGGGTTTTCGTTGCGATCGTGGTGGTGATGTTCGCGGGCATTCCGTTCATCGACGTGGACCTCAGCACCATCCAGTACGATAGCTCGCGCTCGGCGCAGTGCCAGGTCAGCGTTCCGCAGCCCGCGGAAACTGGCTGGTCGCAGTCCTTCAGCACCATCAACAACCAGTCGGCGAAGGTGCCGGTCTGGTGGGCCTTCATGCACGCGCTCTCGCGCGCCGTCACGAGCGCCTCGGTGGCTGCGATCCCGTGCGGTACGGACCTGCGGCAGATGAGGATGGAGATCGACGCGACCCGCATTGACGACCCGGTACTCGCTCAAGAGGTCGCGGACTTCTCGCGGGATTGCTATGGGCCTGCGCGGGCCAAATTGTTCATGCAGCGCCCGGATCTCGATGAGCAGCAGATGCACGACGTAACTTGGATCGGCTCGCGCTTTTTCACGGACACGGGCGGCTACTACGACAGCTACCGCTCCAGCACGGCACGCGAGGCATGGCCCTATGACGACACCCGCGATGCAGGCCTCGCGCAGGTTGCCAATGGTGGCGGCTACCCGACCTGCAGGCAGTGGTGGTCAGAGGGCAGCAACGGACTGCGCGCGCGGCTGCTGGGGCAAGTGGACCCGAGCCTGCTGAATCGCCTGGCGGGCTGGGCCGGGTTCCTCAGCCGGGCCGAGGTGGACGATTCGGTGATCCGCGCCATCGCGTCACCGCGGCAGCAGAAACTGAACCAGGGCAGCGTCTATACGGATTACGGCGGCCAGATCGACAAGACCCTGCCGAACATCGTGACGCGGGCCACGGGCGACGTCGGGATGGCAGTCGGCGCGATTGCTGCGTTTCCTGCCATGGATGTCGTGCGCCAATCCCTGCCCATGGTGCTCGCCTTGTTGAAGATGGCTTTGGTCATCTGCATCCCGCTAGTGCTGGTCGTGGGCACCTACGACCTGAAGACGGTGGTCACCGTCAGCGTCGTGCAGTTCGCACTGTTCTTCACGGACTTCTGGTTCCAGCTCGCACGCTGGATCGATTCGACGATTCTGGACGCGCTCTACGGCTGGGGCTTCGGCTGGAACCGGCCGCACACCAACTTCGACCCGCTCGTGGGACTGAACAACGCCTTCGGTGACATGCTCCTGATGTTCATCACGGGCACGATGTTCATCGTGCTGCCTACCTTCTGGATCATGGCCTTGGCTTGGGCGGGCGTTCGCGCCGGTAACGTGCTGCAAGGCCTCGCTGGTGCCACTGGCGATGCCAAGGCTGCCGGTGGGAAGGGAGGAAGTATCGCGATCAATGCAGTGTCGAAGAAGTGATCACTGCTAGTCGTCCTCGACATGAGGATCAATGCGAAAACCGTCATACGTGTACAGGCCGAACCCGGCTGGTCCGTTTCGCCATTCTGGCTCGGGCAACTCCTCGCCCAGGTCGGCGTTGCGGGCCATCCAAGCTACGACCATGACGCACACCAGCAGCAGAGCCAGCCAGAAGGTGGTGTACAGCAGCGTCCCGAGCGCGGCCAGCTTGACCACCCACACGAGCACGACAGCGCCAGCTACCGGCACTCCCTTGGAGATCAACCAGTTCGATGCCCGCCGTTCGCCGCGCGCATAGGCACGCCATCCGCGGCCAAAGGCGCGGCCGAGGCGTTCTGCGGTGCTGGTGCGGGTCGTCGTGTTCATGGTCGTCTCCTGCTGTTGAGGAATGCCTATTCCAGTTTGCTCCAATTCATTCGGTTTGAGGCTTCAATGCGCTTTCTTGCTGCTTCAGGACGCTTCGTCCTCCGGCTCCACTGGGCCGGGATCGGGTTCCACGCCGATGCGGTAGGTGGCAACGAACCGCGGCCAGTCCACATGGTCAACCAGGTCGATGTCCTTGACAACGCTGATCTTGGCTCCCGCACGCTCGAACAGGGCGATGCTCTTGGCGGGATAGTTGTTGCGCGACGGGTAGAGCACCCCGTCGAACAGGGGCTGGCCGTCGTTTCCGCGCATCGCATGCACCTGGGCGGACACCTGCTGCGTGTGCGTGTAGTCGCGACTGGCCAACTGCTCCAGATTCAGGCCGAAGTAGCCCGCCATGACGCCAGGCGCCGTGAGGTCGGCCAGGAGCACGTCGTCCAGCACGCCTATTGCGCGCACCATCCGGGCCTGGACTTCCTTCAGGGCGATGGAGCGCTTCGTGTCTTCAAGCCACTGGTGCTTGTGAAACACCGACTCCATCAGCGCCGTGGGCAGGTCGCGCCCCAGGTAGAGCATGCCGTAGGCCACTGCCGGGTCATCGTAGCGATTCGTGCCGCTGCGGCCGAAGTACAGCGGGCTGCCCCGATAGACGACGCGGCTCACATGCTGGAGCAGTTCACCGGCATCGATCAGGAACGAAGGCAGCTCGTGGCTCATAGCGATCTCGCTTCAATGCACCTGGACGCCCAGCACGTTGAACACGGCCTCGGCCACGTCATCGATCGTGCCATGCGTCACCGCATCCACCGGCGAGCGACCGCCCAAGCCTTCGAGCGGTTCGGACAGCGCGCGGTAGATCGTCCAGTGGTCGATGCCCTCGACCTCCTGGAGCACGGTTTGGGTTAACTGCTGCTTCACCGGGTCGAGCTGCCAGTCGGGCAGCTTCTGGCCGCGCGGCCCCACGTTCAGCGCCAGCAGCCGACGGGCGAGGATGTCCTTGTAGATTTGCTGGCGCGACTTGTCCGCCAGCTTGGCGAACTCGGCAGGCGGCAGGTTGTCCGGCTGGTTGAAGGCTTCCAGCAGCACGGCGCGGCCTCGCTGGACATCGGTTTCAGTCGGTGCCCAGCGCGTGTCGGCGCGCAACGCGGCTGCCTTGCGCTGCAAGGCCTGCGCCACCGTTTCACCTTCCAGGTTGGCGGGCAGCGTCACCGCCTCCACGCGCTCGTGGATGAACGCCTGCAACTCGGCCGCAAAAGCCGGGGCATCCCGGATTTCGACGGTATCGGCGAAGCGTCGCACATCCTCCACCGTGACGCGCGGCAGCCGGTCGGCAATGAATTCGATCGCAGTGGGCATGGTCAGCTCCCAGATTGGTTTGAGACAGGATTCACTCTAGTCGCCCTTGTCGCTTTTGTCAACTTAGTCGCCCGAGTGGGAGCCTCCCTGGGGGGTAGCGTCCCGGCAGCATAGGCCAGGGCCAACGCCAGGTCGCCGTCCAATCCATTCGTGCGGGTTCCCCATTGACGCTGGAGCCGCAACCCAGGCCCCGCTATACCGAAACGGTTAAAGGCCAAAGGGCTGAAACGGCAAGGGAATGGGGTGCAAGGGGAAAGGCCCTACCTCGAAAAGGCCAAAAGGCCTCCCGCTCGGCCCGCCATCAGGACACCGACATGCTCACCCTGTTCCAGCGAAAACGGCCCCCGGTCGCCGCCGCTCCAACGCCACCACCCGCCACCGACCTCCCGAAAGGGTTGATGCGGCCCGAGTCGGCCGCATCGCTGCTGGCCACGCCGCGCCGGCAGAAGCTGCTGGAACACATCTGGCAGCGCACCTCACTCTCGCGCCAGCAGTTCGCAGCGCTGTACCGCACGCCACTGGAACGCTACGCTGAGCTGGTCCAGGCTTTCCCGGCCTCCGAAGCGCATCACCACGCCTACCCAGGCGGCATGCTCGACCATGGCCTCGAAATCGTCGCCTACAGCCTGAAGCTGCGGCAGTCCCATCTGCTGCCCATCGGAGCGAGCCCCGAAGACCAGGCCGCGCAGGCCGAAGCGTGGACTGCCGCCGTCGCCTATGCCGCGCTGCTCCATGACATCGGCAAGGTGGCGGTCGATTTGCACGTCGAGCTGGCCGATGGCAGCACCTGGCACCCGTGGCACGGCCCGCTGCGCCAGCCATACCGATTTCGCTACCGTGACGATCGCGAATATCGGCTCCATAGCGCCGCGACAGGACTGCTCTATCGGCAACTGCTAGACCGCGATCTCCTGGACTGGCTCAGCGGCTATCCGTCCCTGTGGGCGCCGCTGCTCTACGTTCTGGCCGGGCAATACGAACACGCCGGAGTGCTGGGGGAACTGGTCGTGCAGGCGGACCGCGCCTCCGTCGCCCAGGAGCTGGGCGGCGATCCTGCGCGCGCCATGGCCGCACCCAAGCACACGCTGCAACGCAAGCTGGTCAACGGGCTGCGCTACCTGCTCAAGGAAGAGCTGAAATTGAACCAGCCTGAAGCCTCAGATGGCTGGCTCACCGAGGATGCGCTGTGGCTGGTCAGCAAGACGGTATCGGACAAGCTGCGCGCGCACCTGCTGTCCCAGGGCGTCGATGGCATCCCCGCGAACAACACCGCGGTGTTCAATGTCCTTCAGGATCACGGCATCTTGCAGCCAACGTCCGATGGCAAGGCGATCTGGCGCGCAACGGTGACGAGTTCCACCGGCTGGTCCCACTCGTTCACCCTGTTGCGCCTCGCGCCCGCGTTGATTTGGGAGTCTGGCGAGCGGCCTGCGCCTTTCGCTGGGACGGTAGCGACTGAGACGGCCCCCGCGGACAAGGAGGCCGATGCGCCGCCCCTCCTTGCCACGGCTGACGAGAAGGCCGCCCCGGCAAGCCAAGAGGCGCTGCCATGGGAAGAAGCTGCTAGCACAGCGCCGGTTGCTTCGCCCCAGCCCATGCCCGATGTCATGGAAGACATGCTGACGATGGTGGGAATGGGCGAGTCGCCGGCCCCGCGGCAGGATGTGGAAGCCGCCTTGGGCGAGAAACCTTCCGCATGCCACGAAGCGCCCGCGCCAACCTTGGCGGCTGCGCTGCCTTCGTCACCTGTGCCTACGCCAACGTCTTCGGCGGCGCAGCCGTCCGCCGAGCATTTCATGGCATGGCTGCAACAAGGCATCGCCTCCCGCCGGCTCATCATCAACGACGCTAAGGCGCTCGTGCATACCGTGAGCGATACCGCGTACCTGGTCAGCCCCGGAGTGTTCCAGCGGTATGCGCAGGAGCACCCGCAGGTGAGTGCGCTGGCCAAGCAGGAAAACCAGTCAGATTGGCAATGGGTGCAGAAGCGTTTTGAGAAGCTGGGACTGCACAAGAAGCAGGCCAGCGGGCTGAACATTTGGACGTGCGAAGTTACTGGGCCACGGAAGTCTCGCCGCCTTCACGGGTATCTATTGCAAGAACCCACACTGTTGTTCACCGAGGTGCCTCCGAACAATCCATATCTTTCGCAAGCATGACTGAGACAGGTCAGCAGGACGAACCACTGTGCGCGTTCGTAGAACGAGGTGTGATTGACCAACTGCAGTCGACGACGGCGCCGGCGGTGAGGTAATCGCGCTGCACTGACCCTGGTGCGCCGTCCCGTCAATAGCGGAGCGCTTTCTTTTGCTGCGCTGTCGCTTGGCTCCGTCTGTGACAGAGCAAGGTTGCCGCTGGACGTATCCCCCCAGGGGGGATATAATTCTCACATGACGGAATCACACAAACACACCAGCCACCCCGACCTGGTGAAGCGGCTCAAGCGTGCCGAAGGCCACCTTCGGCATGTCATCGGCATGATCGAGGCGGAGGAACCTTGCCTCGATGTTGCCCGCCAGCTCTCGGCGGTAGAAAGCGCGGTGACGGCAGCAAAGCGTGCGCTGATCCACGACCACATCGACCATTGCCTTGATCATGGTGCTGCTTCCGTCCTGACCGAAATGAAGGCACTCGCCAAACTCCTTTGAGGCCGACTGATGCTCGCTGTCCTTAAGAACCGCACCTATCGCCACCTGTTCGCCGCGCAGGTGATCGCGCTCGTCGGCACCGGCCTCATGACTGTGGCGCTGGGACTGCTCGCCTATGACCTGGCGGGCGCGGACGCCGGAGCCGTGCTAGGTACGGCGCTGGCTATCAAGATGCTTGCTTACGTCGGCATCGCACCGATCGCTCAGGCGTTCGCTGACCGCCTGCCGCGTAGATCGCTGCTGGTCGCCCTCGACCTGGTTCGAGCCGCCGTGGCTCTTTGTCTGCCTTTCGTCACCGAGGTCTGGCAAATCTATCTGCTGATCTTCGTGTTGCAGGCAGCCTCCGCTGGATTCACACCGACCTTTCAGGCGACGATCCCAGACATCCTGCCTGACGAAGAGGAGTACACGAAGGCGCTGTCGCTCTCTCGGCTGGCATACGACCTTGAAAGCCTGGTTTCCCCCATGCTGGCGGCTGCGCTGCTGACCGTCATCAGTTTTCATAACCTGTTTGCCGGGACGGTGTTTGGCTTTCTTGTCTCGGCCGCGCTGGTGGTCAGCGTGGTGTTGCCCGCGTCCACACCTGGCCCACGTCGCGGCATCTGGGAGCGCACCACGCGGGGCACTCGTCTCTATCTTGCAACGCCGCGGCTGCGGGGACTACTGGCAGTCAGCCTCGCAGTGTCAGCAGCGGGGGCTATGGTGATCGTGAATACGGTGGTCATCGTGAAGGCGCGCTTCGGCCTTGGCGAAGCGGAAGTGGCTTGGGCGTTGGCAGCGTTCGGGGGCGGTTCGATGATCGCCGCATTTGCACTGCCTGGTCTGCTCAACAAATTGGCGGATCGGCCTGTCATGGTCACGGGAGCGGCGGTGCTGGTTATCGGCACCGCCGTCGGAGCGCTGATTCCGTCTTATGTTCTGTTGCTGCCGCTTTGGCTGGTGATCGGTTTCGGCTACAGCGTGGCGCAAACGCCTTCCGGTCGGCTTTTGCGCCGCTCCGCCCATGCCGAGGATCGGCCTGCGTTGTTTGCTGCGCAGTTTGCGTTGTCGCATGCCTGCTGGCTGATCTGCTACCCATTGGCGGGGCGCTTCGGCGCTGCCTTCGGACTGCAATCAACCTTCATCGTCATGTCGTTGATCGGCCTTGCCGGCGTAGCGCTTGCGTTAAGGCTCTGGCCCGCTGGCGATCCGTCTGATGTCGCCCATGATCACCCGGATCTACCGCCGGATCATCCGCATATGCGCGAGCATTCAGGCCAAGGCCGGCACCACCATCCTCTGATCGTGGACGATCTCCATCAAGGCTGGCCACGCACGTAGCGTTGTGTTCTTCGCCGAACGCGATTGGGCTTGACTAAGGGGGCTTCGACCCCCTTTTTTTGTGGCTGCTGCCGCCTACCAAAGCTACTTGGGCGTGTTGCATCCAGTAGCCGTGGTGATTTTCTCCGGAATGATCTGTTTGACACTTTCTCGACCGCCACCTTCTGGCTGTTCGGCCGCAAGGACGCGGGGGTGCTTGGCGAACGACAGAAATACCGAGTTGCTCCGACATGCGCTATCGCCGCCGGTTGATGCAGGCCTGCATGCGTGGGACTAAACGCCATAGAGAGTTGTGGAGTTCTTCCTTTGGATTCGTCCTCTACCGCCAGCAGTTTCGTGCATGGTTCCAATGCGCGTCAATGTGAATGACGAAATTGTCATGTTTATGACCAGTTCCTGTTTGGCAATGGCTCCTACACTATTTACATCGCTGCCGTTCGGCCTATGTCACAGAGCACATCAAACGCAAAGGAGCATTTACCATGAGAAAAACTCAATGCCTTTCAATTCCTGCACTTGGAGTTGTCGCGGTCTTGCTCGCCGCGCCTTCACTGGCTTTCGCAACTTCAGCATGGCATCAGGGTAATGGCAATATTGTTCACTTCACGCCTGAGCACGTAAACGCCAATACGCGAGAACAGGTTACCCGGGAGCTTGAAACTGCCATATCCGACGGAACGATCAGGTTCTATCGGTTAAATCTACCACCCCCCTCAAAAACGCCCCCGCGGCCCAAGACACGCCAGCAAGTTGTCGACGAATTGCTGAATCAGTCACCCGAACAACTGCGCGCTCAGAAAGATTTCTACATGGGCTGAGCACCCGTTCTGTACTCTGGAAAGCATTGAAAAGCGACTCTCGCACGCAGTTTGCGCTGGAGTTTACGGCGAGATCATCTCATTCCAGATCAATCTTCTGAGTGATAGATGGATTACTGGCAGGCCGGACTACGCGGAGGATGATACGTCGATCAGTAGTTGTGGCCTGAATTGATCGTCTTCGCCCAAGTCGATGGTCATGCAAGCACAGATCGGCCAAATGCAGCAAGTTATCAAGGAAATTGCAGAGGCTGGCGGTACTCGGTACAAGGCCGAAACGTGGGTCGGCACTGCGCAAGCTTGGCACGAAGTGCGTCACGACAATCCTCGGTCCATCGTGTGGCTGCATCAAAGCACTGCACAGCCATTGCTGGCACTGCATGGCCTGCTTGCGCACACCGGAAGCCACGACATATTCGATCGCGCGGAAAAAGAAAACTTTCTGAAGTACGCATTAGCTGCCGCAAATGCGCTCTGCCGATGCGACGGCAATTCACATATGCTCTCAGCGTCGATAGGCGCAAGCGCATTGAAGTCGGACCACAAGGGTGTGCAATAAAGCGCACGCCGTCCATCATGGTCGTTTCACGCTCCAGCCAAGTGATGCCCCAGCGGCTGCAGGCTGACCGAAGACGTTGGTGTTCCTCCTCGAAGCCCCAATCGTCGTATTTGTGGCTCCCGGGAGCATACAGTACGGATCACTACGGGCCTCGCCCGGGGTAAGGCGTGCAAAACCCAAAGTCGGCCTCATTCAAACGGGAGGGAGTGTGGTAGGAGCCCACGTCCTCGGCTAACACCAAGATATCCGCCCCTGGCACCACGGCCTCAAGTTGCCCGTTGGGTGACTCTCCAGGTGCAAGTCAGATATCGGCTGTAGCCGCAGAGGGACTGCCCAGTCACTTGTAAAAAATCGCCAGCGTCTTGCATATCCATACGGCGCATCACAAATCTGCAGGGGGGCAACTATCAGGATTTAGCTGTTGCTGCTCCCTTAACGGTGGACTGATCATCGTGTTTCACCAACAGGATCAGCCGACAGCACATCTCTGTCAGAGGTCTGAGACTTGCGCCGCGCCTGCGGCAACAAACGTGCCGAGTTCAGGATGAAAGTCAGCTCCGACGCCACGTGAATGAAGGCGGCCAAAAGCGGGCCGAGCAATCCGAAGGCGGCCAGCGCAATGCCCAACAGATCGATACCGATGGTGCCCACGAAGTTCTGCCAAATGATCGAGCGCGTGCGGCGCGCCACCTTCATCGTGTCCACAAAGCATGCCAGGTCATTGCCCAGCAGCACAATGTCGGAACTCTCCTGTGCCACATCGGTGCCAGACCCCATCGCAACGCCAACGCTCGCCTCAGCCAACGCAGGCGCATCGTTCACGCCGTCGCCGACCATTGCCACCGTCCACCCTTTTTTCACCATATCGGCCAGTCGAGCCAGCTTGTCCTCGGGCAGCAATTCGGCTTCGACGTTCTTCAAGCCGAGTTCGGTAGCCACGGCGGTTGCGACCTGATGGTTGTCGCCTGTCAGCAGAACCGTCCGCACGCCCATGGCCTCCAGCGCAGAGATGGCCCGCTTCGCTTCGGGCCTGATCGTGTCGGCGATGTCGATAGTGCCCAGAAGTTGTCCGCCCTTCGCTACCACGACCTCGGTGCACGCCCCGAGATCGCGAGCCGGCGGCATGTGGATACCGTTGTCGGCCATCCAGGCGCGATTGCCGACGAGGATCGTGGCATCGCCCAGCCGCGCCGAGATGCCTCGACCTGGCGTATAGCCGAAGTGCTCCGGCTCCCGAACTTCACGCCCTTCGGCTTTCACGCGGCTCAGGATGGCCTTGCCAAGAGGATGCTCCGAGCGGATCTCGGCGGTAGCCGCAGCATCGAGTAGCTCCTCGGCCGACACGCCCTCCACGGGCGAAACGGACTGGATCTCAGGCCGGCCGTAGGTCAGCGTGCCGGTCTTGTCGAGCACGACGGTATCGACCTTGCCCAGTGTTTCGAGATGGACGCCGCCTTTGATGATGGCCCCCAGTCGCGCTGAGCGGCCGATGCCGCCAAGGATCGCCAACGGCGTTCCGGCAGCGATGCCGCACGCGCCGGCAACAATGATCACCGAGATGGTCGCGCGCATGTCACGCGTGATGAGCCAGGTCAGCACGGCGGCGCCCAGCGCGAAATACACCAGGTAGCCGGCGAGCCGGTCCGCCATCCGCTGCACGGGCGCCCGCGAGCGCTCGGCGCGCTCCACGGCCTCGATGATGCGGCCATAGCTCGTATCTCGGCCGATGCGCTCGGCGCGAATCTCCAGTGCGCCCGACTGGTTGATCGCGCCGGCATAGACGCGAGAGCCTTCGGTCTTCTCGACCGGCATCGACTCGCCGGTGATGCGCGACTCGTCGGTGAACGAGTGGCCAGAGACGACCACGCCATCGACTGGGAGTCGGCCGCCGGGAGAAACCAGAATCACGTCGCCCACCGACAGTTCCTCGGCCGCGACGGTCTTGATGGCGCCCGTCCTGCGTACCGACACCTCGCGCGGCAGGAACTCCAGCAAGTCCCGGATCGCCTTGCGTCCGCGGCCGACCGTCAAGCCTTCCAGCACCTCCGCAATCAGCACGAACAGCGTGATCACCAGCGCAGTGAAGAACTCGCCGATCGCGGCTGCAGCGACGATGGCGATGGTCATCGAAAGCTCCATCGTCATGCGCCGGGCCAGCGCGTTCTCCAGCGCTTCCTTGAGGATTGGCCAGCCGCCGATCACTAGGCCGATGACGCCGATCACGCTGATCGCCGGATAGGGTTCCCACAACTTGAACCAGACCGCAGCGGCAGCGACCGCGACCAGGCAGATGCGCAGCGCCTCTTTCCAGTCGAAGGGATGCTCGTGATCGTGAGCCTCGTGCTCATGGTCATGATCATGGTCATGGTCATGATCGTGGTCCTCGTGGCTCTGCTTGGTGAGCCTATCGTGCCCATGCGGCACGTTATGCGGAGATGTATTCATCGTAGGGTCCTAAGAGGGTTTGCGCGCGACAGGCACGACTGGGATTCACTTCATGTAGCTGCGAAGAATCGCGATCAACTCGGCCGCGCCTTGCTCGCGCGTGCCGTCGCCGGGGTCTTGGGGGTTGGCGATGTGCGAGTGGATGTGCCCCTCGATCACTTCGCGCATCAAGCCGGTCAACGCACCCCGAGCCGCAACGATCTGGTGCAGGACGTCGGCGCATCCCAGTTCTGCTTCCAGGGCGCGCTCGATGCCCTCAAGCTGTCCCTTTATGCGACGGGCACGGGCGAGAAGCTTCGGCTTTTCCTTGACGGTGTGACTCATGGTGTCGAGACTTTAGTTAGCATAGGGGGGTATGGTATTCTAGGAACGACCTTTTAACAAGGACGGGCATCAGGTGCCCGGAAAGACGAGGCACCCATGCGTTCTTGCTTTTCAAACCCGTTACCACAGTGGTTCATCGTCCTGCTGATTGCGGCGAGCCTGCATGGTCTCGCCGCGGCCGCCCCGGCCGATGATGAAAAGGCACAAACCGTCGTCCACATGCTTGACTACGTTGGCGTGGACTATCCCGAGTTCGTGCAGGATGGCAAGGTGCTCAACGCCGAGGAATATGCGGAGCAACAAGAGTTTGCGACACAGATCGCGGCGCTGATTGATCAGTTGCCCGTCGCACCCGAACAGCCTGCGCTGTTGCGGCAGGCTCGTGAGCTACTTGCGCGCATCGGGGCCAAGGCGCCCGGCAGCGAGGTCGCGGCGCTAGCCGCGCGACTGCGCGTTGGGGTCATCCAGGCTTGGCAGCTCAGCGTGGCGCCACGACAGGCGCCCGACTTGACGCGGGGTGCGAGGCTGTTTGCTCAGCAATGCGCCACGTGCCACGGCATGCAAGGCCGCGGAGATGGGCCATTGGCCAAGGGCATGGTCCCTCCGCCCAGCAACTTTCACGACGAGGCGCGCATGCGTCAGCGGAGTCTCTATGGGCTGTACAACACGATCACGCTTGGCGTGGGAGGCACGCCGATGCGCGCCTTCAATGAATTCTCCGAAGCCGACCGCTGGGCGTTGGCCTTCTTTGTGGGCGGCCTGCGCGCTAGCCCCGAGATCATCGCCCAAGGTGAGGCCGCATGGCGCCAAGGGCAAAGTCAGCAGGCGTTCGATGCCCTGTCCACCCTGGTCACGAAGACGCCCAGCGAACAGGGAAAGGCCGGCTCGTCGCTGGACGCTGTACGCGCCTATCTGACCCATCAACCACAGGCACTACAGTTAGCCGCGCCGGCACCCCTGGCGGTCTCGCGCGCCAAACTCGACGAGGCTGCGAAGGCGTATGCGCGCGGCGACCGAGAATATGCGCGGCGGCTTGCAATCGCCGCCTATCTCGAAGGCTTTGAGCTTGTCGAATCGGCGCTTGACACCGTGAACGCTCCTCTGCGCGGCGAGGTCGAGCGGGAAATGATGACGTTGCGCGCTGCCATCGGAGACGGCCAGCCGCCCGAGGCCGTGGCTGCCCAGGTCGAAAAGACCAAGGCACTCCTCGACCGCGCCGACGACGCGCTCTCCGGCGGTGGTTTGTCGTGGTCGACGGCGTTCGTGAGTTCTCTCTTGATTCTGGTACGCGAGGGGTTAGAAGCGATTCTTGTACTCGCGGCCATCATCGCCTTGGTCGTGAAGACGGGACGGCGCGATGCCTTGCCGTATATCCACGCGGGCTGGATTGGGGCAGTGGTGCTTGCCGCTGTCACCTGGGGTGTGGCGCGCTATGTCATAAGCATCTCGGGAGCGAATCGAGAACTCACCGAGGGCATCACGGCGCTGCTGGCTGCGGCAATGCTGTTGTACGTGGGATGGTGGTTGCATAGCAGATCGAACGCACAGGCCTGGAATCGCTTCATCCGCGAGCAGGTCGATGTAGCGCTCAACAAACGAACGTTATGGGCGATGGCCGGTATCTCCTTCCTTGCGGTGTACCGCGAGTTGTTCGAGGTAATCCTGTTCTACGAGACATTGTGGGTCCAGGCGGGAGCTGAAAGCCACGGCGCGGTGTTGTGGGGCGTCGCAGGCGCCACGCTTCTTTTAGTGCTGATTGGCGGCGCGATCCTGCGTTACAGCGTGCGCTTGCCAATCGGGCCGTTTTTTGCGGCGACTTCCGCTTTTCTCGCTTTGCTGGCAGTCGTATTCGTGGGCAACGGCGTCGCAGCTCTACAGGAAGCCGGCATGCTTGACTCAACTTCCGTTCGCTTTTTTTCAATGCCGCTATTGGGCATCTATCCGACAGCGCAGGGCCTAGCGCTACAGGTGCTGACATTGATCTTTATCGCGGGTGGCTTCTGGTTCAACCGAACAAGGCAGAACTCTTGAACAGATGCCGCTTCGACCCTTGAACGCGGGAGACACTATCAAGCTAAGTTGCACTGGCTTCCGAATACGTTGGAGTCGAGTCCTTTCTCAAGTTCTGCCGTCCTAATGTGACCAACAAATATGACCAACAAATTGCGCCTCGACATTCCCCTGGTACTGCCGCGGATCGCGGATGCGCAGGACGCCATCGTTCGACGCTTGATCGACGACCTGCAGGGCCGTGAAGGCATTGACAAGGTGCATGTACGAACGGCGCAGGGCGATGGCCCGGCGCAGTTGTGCATCCACCATGATCCCGAGTTGCTGCCGCTGGCCCGCATCCGCGAGATCGTGCAGGCAGCAGGTGCGCAGATCACAGACCGCTTCGCGCACGTGCTATGGCAGACCGAGGGCATCGGCCATGCGCGGCGCGCCAGGACGGTGACCGAGCTGCTGCGCGGGCTGCCGGGCGTGCTGGATGCAGAGGCCAGCGCCATGGGATTGGTTCATGTGGACTTCGACCGCCAGGCGGTCACGGAGCAGGCCATCCTCAAGTCGCTGGCCGATGCAGGGGTGCAGCGGCTTGAAGACTCGACCACCACGACAACCGCAGCGCACGGCGAACCGGGGCATCGGCACGAGCCGGGCGAGAAAGGCGAACATGGCCACGCGCACGGCCAGGGAGGTCTGTTCGGCGCCAATACCGAAATGATTTTCGCGCTGGCCTGCGGCGCGTTGTTGGGCGTTGGCGTGGCGATCGACAAGCTGATGACGGGCATGCCCGGCTGGCTGCCGCTGGCCTGTTTCGTTCTGGCCTATTTCTTCGGCGGCTTCTACACGTTGCGCGAGGCAATCGACAATCTCAAACTCAAGCGCTTCGAGATCGACACGCTGATGCTCGTAGCCGCCGCCGGCGCCGCAGCCCTGGGCTCCTGGGCCGAAGGCGCGCTGCTGCTGTTCCTCTTCAGCCTGGGTCATGCGCTGGAGCACTATGCGATGGGCCGCGCCAAGCGCGCCATCGAGGCACTGGCCGAACTGGCGCCGGACACTGCGACGGTGCGCCGCGATGGTCAGACGAAGGAGATCCCTGTCGAGGAACTGGTTGTCGGCGACATCGTCTTGGTGCGGCCCAACCAGCGCCTGTCGGCCGATGGCTTCATCGTGCAGGGCACCTCGGCCATCAACCAGGCTCCGGTCACCGGTGAGAGCATGCCGGTCGACAAACGTCCGGTCGAGGATGCCGCAAAGGCGCGCGCCCGACCCGACAGCGTGGATGCGGCGTCGCGCGTTTTCGCCGGCACCATCAATGGCGCGGGGGGCATCGAGGTGGAGGTGACGCGCCGCTCCAGCGAATCCGCCCTGGCGCGAGTCGTGAAGATGGTCAGCGAGGCGGAGACACGCAAGTCACCCACACAGCGTTTCACCGACAAGTTCGAGCGCATCTTCGTGCCAGCCGTGCTGGGGCTGGCCTTCCTGCTGCTGTTCGCCTGGGTTGTGGTCGATGAACCGTTCCGCGACAGCTTCTACCGCGCCATGGCCGTGCTGGTGGCGGCCAGCCCCTGTGCGCTGGCGATTGCCACGCCCAGCGCGGTGCTTTCGGGCATCGCCCGAGCCGCGCGCGGCGGCGTGCTCATCAAAGGCGGCGCGCCACTGGAGGAGTTGGGCTCACTCGATGCGATGGCCTTCGACAAAACCGGCACGCTGACCGAGGGCAAGCCCCGCATCACGGATGTGGTGACGGTCGATGGCACGAGCGAGGAAGAATTGCTGTCCGTGGCGGTGGCGGTCGAGTCGCTCAGCGACCACCCCCTGGCCGCCGCCATTGCGCGGGATGGGCGCGAGCGCCTGGGTGCAACGCAGCCACCGGATGCCGATGGCCTGCAGAACCTGATCGGCCGCGGCGTCACTGCCAAGCTGCAGGGCGAGACGGTGTGGATTGGCAAGGTGGAGATGTTCGGCACCGAAGGCGTTCCTGCGCTGGGAGTCGCTGTCCAGACTGCGATCGAGCGTCTGCGCGAAAGCGGTCGGACGACCATGGTGGTGCGGCGCGGTGACCGCGACCTGGGCGCCATCGGACTGCTGGACACGCCGCGCGCTGGCGCGAAGGAAGCCCTGCAGCAACTGCGAGACCTGGGCATCCGCCGCATGATCATGATCTCTGGCGACCACAAGAAGGTCGCCGAGGCCATCTCAGGCGAGGTCGGCTTGGACGAGGCCTGGGGCGATCTGATGCCCGAGGACAAGGTCGAGGCGATCCGCAAGCTCCGGCAGACGACCAAGGTGGCGATGGTCGGCGACGGAGTCAATGATGCCCCGGCGATGGCCAACGCAACGGTAGGCGTCGCAATGGGCGCCGCCGGTTCGGATGTCGCGCTGGAAACCGCCGATGTGGCGCTGATGGCCGACGATCTCAAGCACCTGCCGTTTGCGGTGGGTCTGAGCCGGCACACGCGCTCGGTGATCCGCCAGAACGTGTTCGTCAGCCTGGGCATCGTGGCGCTGCTGGTGCCAGCAACAATTTTGGGGCTGGGCATCGGCCCGGCCGTGGCCGTGCACGAAGGGTCCACCTTGCTGGTGGTCTTCAATGCGCTGCGGCTGCTCGCCTATCGCAATCCTGCCGATGCCTCAGCTTCGAAAAAAATCTAGCTTGTGAGCGCGGTGCTTCCAGGTTGGAGGCCGACGTAGAGCGCAGGTCTTCGCGCTTTCGATGGTGGAGCTAGTCAGTTCGGTAATCCACATCCGACTAATGCCGGTATGTGGGAGTTTTGATTGGCCATGACTCCAAAGTACCTACCCCCGGAGCGAACTGGATTTGTGCAACAACGCCCCGTACTTTGCGGGCGCTCCCCACTTTCCTGTCTTTGGCTCGTTATGCAAGCTCCGTATTTGACTGTTATCAAATGACTTTAGGAGCCCCACCACATCAGCCAAGAAAGAATTAGTGGTTGGCGACTTCAGGCGGAAAAACTTCGCACGAGACCATAAGGTAGGATTTGGTATTCCAAAATATTGTAGGCCAACCCAATGCCATGGATTAACCCGAAGACCACGGTTGCGCTACCGAGGTTCGACTGAATGATCCTCCAGCGTTGAAATGCGTCCAAGTAAGACATCGCCTTGTAAATCATTGAAAGTCCAATCATTACATTGAGCAGGTAGCTGTCGGCCCCGACGCCGAAGTAGATACCCAAAATCATTGCAACGAAATGGCCAAACCAGAAAAAACCTAGGTAGGCGCCAATATGCTGAAGCCGAAAAAGGAAGAAGACAATGCCAAATAAAAACAGCATGTGACCGAGGTTCCCAATCATGTGCCCAACACCTGGGGAGATTAGAGCAATCAAGTTCACCCGGGTAGGTCCCTGTATATTGCCGTTCTCGGTGGGACTCGCCACATCGGCGATGGCATCACTGAATCCAAGAGCTAGCGCTAGAGCGAGAGAGAAAAGTACTCGAACGGACAACAAAAAGAGCATTTTCCGCGCTATCGGTCGCAGTAGTAGTGGGTCGCCGGAGGTAAAACTGAGCATGTGGTTAAAAAGCAGGACCAGCAAATCACCGTTCCCAAGCATCATCAATCGCCTGAGGCGCACATCCGCGCATCTAGCTAGCGTGGTCCATATGATCGAAAACGAGCGCGAGTGTCAGGAGCTGTCCAACAACTTCAAGCCATGGAGAAGGCCATCTCGCACGCCAAAAGGATGCTTGTATCCGCGCCTTCGTGGACAAGCATTATGCGCGTGTGCATCGTATAGACGGGCAACGACTCGGCCGACAAGCAGCGCGTGGTCGGCATCTTCCGGCGCGCCGTCAGGCTGGCCAACGGGCGCTAAGCGATGCTCGACGACGGCATGGGTTTCCCGCTTGCGCGGTGGAAGCGAGTGATCGAGCAGCGTCCAGGAGAGCACCTTGCCGCGACCGCGCGTGGCAAAGGGGTGTCCAGGGAAATCGAGAGGCCGCGCGGGCCGGCCATGGGCCAACACATCGTTGGCCGACCTTGGCATCAGCAGGACACAAGAAACCGATTGACGGTCGGTTTTTTCTGCAGCATACTACCAAATTCGAGTCAAAGCTCGGAGTTGACTACCTTGACCAATCACAGCGCACCAACGCTTGGCGATCTGGAAATCGCCGTGCTTGAAGACATCTGGCGTTTCGGCCCATCCGACACCAAGGCGGTGTACGCACGCATTGGACAGTCGCGCTCGATTTCTTTGAACACGGTGCAATCTACGCTGGAACGTCTGTTTCGCAAAACCATGCTCCAGCGCGAAAAGATCAGTCATGCCTATGAATACTCAGCGCGAGTTTCGCGCCAGGAATTAATCCACAAGCTGGTCGAATCCACGGTGCGCCGTGTTGCAGGCCCGCAGCCGGATGTATTGCTGCGTGCCTTTGTCGATCTTGCTGCAAGAGCGGATGATGATCAACTCAAGAGGCTTGAGGAGCTGATTGCCCGCCGGCGTGCTGAATTGGATCAGACGTGATGGCGAGTTACGGCCCACTACTTCAGTTTGCATTGCTGTCCGGCTTTGTGCTGGCGGTGACGCTTACCCTGCTGATTGGGGCCTGTGAGCACCCGCTGCGTCGTGCGTTATCGGGGAAGACTCCTTCTCAGCGAGCACGGATATCTTGGTGGACGCTGGTAACTCCGGCCTTGGCGGGCATCGCCTACGTACTTATGGCCATTGCAATGCCGTCAATGTTTGAAGGCTCGGCTCGATTTGCCGCTGCCTGTTCCGCGCACGCTGGCACACTTCTGCACCTGTGCGTTTCGCACCCGAGCGGCAGCGGTCAAAGTGCTTGGCTATGGGGGGCATTGGCTTTGCTGGTGGGATATGCGGCCTGGCTGGCGGCACGGGCCGCAGCGGGGCTTTGGCGCGCTCGGCGAACTCTTGCCTCGCTGGTGCGTCTTAGCGGGCGTCCGGGACATCCTGAGAGACTTCGCGTACTTGATGTCGATCGGCCTATGGCGCTCGCCTGCGGCATCGGGCATGGCCACATCCTGCTTTCGACCTTATTGATGCGGCAACTTAACCCAACACAGTTGCGCGTGGTGCTAGCTCACGAACAGGCACACATCACCAATCGCGATGTTTTGCTTCGCTTAATCGCTGCCGTATTGTCTAGCATCCAACTGCCAAGCACCCGTCGCCGATTGTTGCGTGATCTAGAACTTGCCTTGGAACAACGTTGCGATTTTGCTGCGGCGAATGAAGTGGGGTGTCGCGTCGCCGTGGCCGAGACTATCGTCGCGATGGAGAAGATATATCGGCAGCACGCCAGGGAACAGGCGCCATTCACGATGGCGTTCTTTTCCGATTTTGTTCCTGAGCGCGTCGAAGCACTGCTGTCGCCTAAGCACTCGTCTGTCTCGTATTTAGGGTTGATGCTAGGCATTCTTGTTCTAGCGTTTTGCAGCCTATCTGTAGGCTGGCTGCATTCTGCGACCGAATCTTTCATCACCATGATGCCCAGGTAAGTTCATATGCGTGTGTTCTGTGTTTTTTTAGGTGAAAAACCGATCAATGATCGGTTTTTTGGCGATTCCGCCCGACGTGCGAGGACGGTCATCGCGCGGAATCGTTTGCTCGTCACCTGCCCTCGTGGAAGTTTTCATGAATTTGATCGGTTTAGCGGCCTTTGTGGTCGTTGGAACCCGCGATCCATTCACCCTACCCGTCATACCTCTTTGGCTGAAAGAGGTCGTCTCTCGCGTGCTCCCCGGCGTCGTTTGCATGGCCGACACGTCACGGGGGGCGCGTGAGGTCACTCCCATGAAGCAGTCAAGACCCTGTTCGCTAGTTGCAGCGGCGCGTTGGAATTTTCGCGGAGTATTTATCGGAGCATCTATGTCTTACCAATCTTCACTTTGGACGCGCACGCTCTGCGCTTTCGCAATCGCGTTCTCTCTCCCATCGGCGGCCTTGGCCGCCGACGAGTTCGCCGTTTCAGCCGCGCAGATGCAAGCCTTAGGCGTACAGCTACAACGCCTAGAAAAGCCCGCATCCATTCCGGGTATGACTTACCCAGCCCGCGTCGTGCTGCCTCCCTCGCAGGAGTACGTCGTCAGCGCACCGCTAGCCGGCGTCGTTGATCAATTGCTCGTCGGTCAGAACGAAGCCGTGAAGCCTGGCCAAGCTCTGTTGCGCTTGGTGAGTCCGGAATTAGGTGAACAGCAGCTCAAGCTGATGGAGGCGGCTTCGCGCAATCGGCTGGCGCAGAGGACGCTGCAGCGTGAGAAGCAATTGGCCGCAGAAGGCATCGTGCCGGATCGCCGGGCGCAGGACGCGGAAACCGCCGCAGCGGAGGATCGAGCCCGATTGCGCCAAGCAGAAGCCGCCTTGCGGCTAGCAGGTCTGGACGCGGCCTCCATTCGCCGCGTCGCCGAAGGCGGCGCCATGCAGGATGCGCTGGTCATTCGGGCACGCGCCGGGGGCACCGTGACCGACATCGGCATTAAAACCGGCCAGCGCGTCCAACAGTCCGATCCCCTGGTGCGTGTCGCCGACACAAGCAAGCTGTGGCTCGACATCCAGTTGCCCGTGGAGCGGCAATCGCAGGTGACGGCGCGCGGTGGTCAGGTGAACGTCGTTGGTCGAGATACGAGTGCCGTCACGGCGAGCCTGGGCACCACTGTCAGTGAAAGCCAGACCGTCACACTACGCGCGGACGTCACGCGCGGTGCGCCGTTGCTGCGGCCCGGCGAGTTCGTACAGGTGCAAGTGGCGTTTGCCGGCGGCGGGGAAGGCTGGCCTGTGCCGGTCGCTGCCGTGGCGCGGCAGGGCGACAAGGCCTATGTCTTCGTGCGTACCGAAACGGGCTTCTTGGCCACGCCGGTGGAGGTGCTGGACAGCGCCGGCCAGGCCCTGCGCGTCAAGGGTGCGCTACGCACCGGCCAGCAAATCGCCATCACCTCCGTGATCGGCCTCAAGGCGGCGTGGCTCGGCAAGGGCGGGGGCAACTGACATGCTGACGCGCCTCGTTCAATTCGCGCTCGCGCAGCGCCTGTTCGTCCTGCTGGCCAGCGTGTTGCTCGCCGGTGCGGGCTGGTATGCCTTCCGCAACCTACCCATCGATGCGTTCCCCGACGTTTCCAGCACCCAGGTCAAAATCATCATGAAGGCCCCGGGCATGACGCCCGAGGAGATCGAAACCCGAATCGCGGTGCCTATCGAAGTGGAGATGCTGGGCATCCCCAACCAGCGCATCCTGCGCTCGATGTCCAAGTACGGCATCGTCGATATCACAGTCGACTTCCAGGACGGAACTGACATCTACTGGGCGCGCCAGCAGGTGGCCGAGCGCCTGTCCAACATCAGCGCCGATCTGCCGACAGGTATCAGCGGCGGCATGGCGCCGATCACGACACCGCTCGGCGAGATGTTTATGTTCACCGTCGATTCGCCGGAGATGACGCTGGAGGAGCGGCGCAGCCTGCTCGATTGGGTGATCCGGCCTGCCCTGCGTTCGGTGCCGGGCGTGGCCGATGTCAACGCCCTGGGCGGAAAGGTGCGCACTTTCGAGGTCGTCCCCGATCCTGTAAAGCTGGCCGCGGTGGGCCTGTCTACGGCGCAGTTGCGGTCCGCCATCGAGGCCAACAACCGCAACGACGGCGCAGGCCGCTTGGGTGAAGGCGACGAAGTGCTGCTGGTGCGCACCGAAGGCAGCATCAAGACCATGGACGACGTGCGCGCCATCGTCGTGAAGGCCGAGGGCGGCGCAAGCGTGCGCATCACGGACATCGCCCAGGTACGCGAGGGATACCTCACGCGCTATGGCGTGGTGACGCAAAGCGGCCGAGGCGAGGCCGTCCAGGGCCTGGTGCTCGGACTGGCTGGTGCCAATGCGCAGAAGGTCGTGCAAGGCGTGACGCAGAAGCTGGAAGAACTCAAGCCCACCCTACCGAAGGGCGTCGAGATCAATGTCTTCTACAACCGAGCCAAACTGGTCGAGACGGCGGTCGGCACGGTGTCCAAGGCGCTGCTGGAGGCGACCGTACTGGTGCTGGTCCTGCTGGGTGCATTCCTCGGCAACCTGCGGGCAGCGGTGACAGTGGCCGTGGTGCTGCCGCTGTCGGCGCTGGCCACCTTCATCCTGATGCGCTGGTATGGCATGTCGGCCAACCTGATGAGCCTTGGGGGTTTGGCCATCGCGCTGGGCATGCTGGTCGACGGCGCGGTGGTGGTGGTCGAGAACATCGTCCAGCACATGGCCCATGACGGCAAGGACAAGCTGCCTCGCCAGCACATGGTTTTCCGCGCGGTGCGCGAAGTGGCCGTGCCGGTGGCCGCGGGCATCCTGATCATCGCCGTCGTGTTCCTGCCGTTGATGACGCTGCAAGGGCTCGAAGGAAAGTTCTTCGTGCCAGTGGCGATGACCATCGTGTTCGCGCTGGCCAGCTCGCTCGTGCTGTCCCTCACCGTCATCCCGGTGCTGTCGTCCTTCCTGTTCAAGAAGGTGAAGCACGACGACCCGTGGCTGCCCCGCCAGGCACTGCGGCTGTATGCGCCGATCCTGCGCTTCGCGTTGGGCCGGCAAAAGCTCGTCTTTGTCGTGGCCGGCGTCATGCTGGCGGCCGCGGTAGGCGTCTATACCCTGGTCGGCAAGACCTTCATGCCAGCGATGGACGAGGGAGACCTGATCGTGGGCATCGAGAAGCTGCCCTCGGTGAGCCTGGAGCAAACGGCCGAACTCGACCTGAAGATCCATCAGGCGTTGATGAAGGGCATCCCCGAGATCACCGGCATCGTGGCGCGCGCCGGCGCCGACGAGATCGGGCTGGACCCGATGAGCCTGAACCAGACCGATACCTATCTCGTGCTGAAGCCTCGCAACGAGTGGGCCCCCGGGGGAAAGCCGGCATTGGAAGAGCGGATTCGCGCGGTACTCGACGAACTCCCGGGCGTCGGCTACAGCTTCACCCAGCCGATCGACATGCGCGTGTCCGAGATGATCATCGGTGTGCGTGGTGACATCGCGATCAAGATCTTCGGGCCGGACCTGTCGACGCTCAATGACCTCGCCGCCCAGGTCGAGAAGCTGATGAAGGAAGTGCCGGGCAACCAGGACGTCTATACCGTTCAGAACGACGGCGTGCAGTACCTGCGTGTCATCGTCGATCGCCTCGCAGCGGGTCGCTACGGCCTGTCGGTCGAGGATGTGCAAGACGCGCTGCGCGTGCAGATCGAAGGCCAGCGTGCAGGCACGGTGATCGATGGCAACCGGCGCATCCCCGTCGTGGTACGTGGCCAGGACATCGTGAAGGTATCGCCCGCGGAGTTCGCGGCAGTGCGCATTACGACATCCAATGGGCAAAGCGTCGCGTTGGGCCAGCTCGCCCAACTGGAGCGCCAAGGCGGTCCTGTGAAGATCGACCGCGAGATGGGCAGCCGCTACAGCGTAGTGATCGCTAATGTCACCGGGCGCGATTTGGTCGGCTTCGTCGAGGAGGCCAAGGCCAAGGTCGCCCAGGCAGTCACGCTGCCCACCGGCTACCGCATAGCCTGGGGCGGTCAGTTCGAGAATCAGCAGCGTGCGGCGGCGCGTCTTTCGCTCGTCGTGCCGCTGTCGATCGGCTTCATCTTCATCATCCTGTTCTCCACCTTCGGCTCGGTCCGACAAGCGCTGCTGGTCCTGAGCAACATTCCATTTGCGCTGGTCGGCGGCATCGTGGCGCTTTGGCTCACGGGCGAGTACCTCTCGGTGCCGGCCTCGGTAGGTTTCATCGCGCTACTGGGCATCGCCGTGCTCAATGGCGTGGTGCTGGTGAGCTATTTCAACCAGTTGCACGCCAAAGGCTTGTCGCTCGTCGATTGCGTGACACAGGGAGCACACAGGCGTCTGCGCCCTGTGTTGATGACCGCATCAATCACCGCATTCGGACTGATCCCATTGCTGTTCGCCACCGGCCCCGGCTCGGAGGTCCAGCGGCCACTGGCCATCGTCGTGATCGGCGGCCTGATCACGGCGACCGCGCTGACGCTGATCCTGCTACCCATCCTGTACCTGCGATTCGCGCACGCCAAGTCGGCGGCGCCCATGGAGGCGCACCATGCCTAAGTCCTGCTTGACCCTGCTTCTCGATCCACAGATCGAGGAAAAGTTGCTCGACTTGCTGCTCGATGTCGCGGGTGACGAACTCTTTGTCAGCACGCCGACGTTCAGCCACGGCACAGCCTACGGGCGGCTATCGAACGAAGAAAAAGTGATGGGGCGCAGCCACGCGGTCCAAGTGCAGATCCTAGTCACCGACGGGAAGCAGGAAGAAATCCTGCAATTGCTGCAAGAACGTTTTGCTGGCACCGGGTTGCGCTATTGGGCAGCGCCGCTGTCGATCGATGGAGAGATTGCATGAAGTCTTGGATCACGATGACCCTGGGATGGGCGCTGGTGTTGCCCCTGCAGGCGTTTGCGCAGCCCGTCATTCCGTCCGACCTACCTCCTGCCGAACTTGCGCGTGCGGCCATTGAGCAGGAGCCTTCTGTCGTGAAGGCTCGGCATGCGCTGGAAGCAGCAGGCCATGCAGGGCGCAGGATCGCTGCATCACCCTACGAGTGGTCTGTAGGGATCGACAGTCAGAGACGCCGCTATGACACAGGTGGAAATTCAAACGAATGGACCGCCAGGATCGAGCGACCGATACGAATTGGCGGCAAGGCCGAACTCGATCAGGGCCTAGGCGACACGACCGAACGGATAGCTCGCGCCGAGTTAGCGCAGACACGACATGAAGCGGCGCGTACATTGGCTGACTTGTGGATCGACTGGCTGGCAGCTATTCAGGCGCGAGAGTTGGCTAAGGAACAACTCGACTTCGCCGAATCGAGCGCGTCGGCGGTTGCCGGGCGCCGCAGGGCCGGCGATGCGTCACTGCTGGATCTCAACGCTGCGCGAGCGGATGCGGCCGAGGCGCGCCGACAGTTTGACACCACGCAGGCACAGGAGGCCAAGGCGATTCTTCGCCTGCGCTCACGCTTTCCGTCTTTGGTGATGGAGCCACAGTCCTTGAGTGAACCTGTGGAGCTTGACCTGGACGAAGCGCAATGGCGCGAACGGGTCCTGGCCGGAAGCGACATGCTGCGAACGATGCAGGAATCGCTGAAGCGGGCCGAACTGGCGGCCGATCGGGCGCGGGCCGATCGAATTCCTGACCCCACCGTTGGCCTTTTCACAGCCTCGGAGGCTCGTCGCAGCGAACGCATCGTAGGCATCAGCGTGAGCATCCCGCTCGGCGGGACCTATCGCAAGGAAACCATGTTGGAGGCGCTCAAGCAGGCGGACGTGGCGCGGGCCGAACTCGAGCGCCAGCGAAAGGAAATCGACCTGGCGACTGCGGAAACCATCAACGATGCCCGCACTGCACTGCGGCGGTGGAGGTTAGCCGAACAGTCCGCACAAATGGCCCGCGAGAACGCAAGGCTCGGCCAGCGTGGCTACAGCCTCGGCGAAGGGGATCTGCAAT
The DNA here is from genome assembly GCF_021401345.1 of Hydrogenophaga sp. NFH-34. Lineage (GTDB taxonomy): Bacteria > Pseudomonadota > Gammaproteobacteria > Burkholderiales > Burkholderiaceae_C > Hydrogenophaga > Hydrogenophaga electricum. The sequence goes on along the minus strand of NZ_JACBGE010000013.1, from coordinate 30,124 downwards.
CGCTGCTGCTGCTGCGTCGGCAATCCGTTGACGCCGCCGGGGCATCGCTTTCATCCCGCGTCGAAGCGTTGAAGGCGCGCAATCGGCTGCTGATCGACGCTCACTTGATTCTTGGGCTGGCCGACGAATAAAGCTGCGTCGCTGCACACCAATATCACTGGCGCAACTCCCCGACGATGCCAAGACGGCACGCCAGCGTGCGCACGTCGATTTTCGTCACCCTGATCGCACGAGCGCGGCGAATGAAAAGCCACTTTCCGCGCTCAATCAAAGGATTTTTTGGAGTTTATTAAAGGTATGAGATTCATCCACGAAAGATTTACGGAAGCAATGCCAAGTCGCCGTCCCTCAACCTGGCCACGGATTCTCCTATTTCTAACAGCAGCGCTTCTCCTCATGTTCGCAAGTGCGAATCAGGCGCTAGCCCATGCCGTTGCCGAAGGCGACAAGGGCTACATCCAAGAAATATCTGGCGTCAATCTGATCCCTTTCATGTATTTAGGGGCGAAGCACATGGCGACGGGATACGACCACATCCTGTTCCTGCTCGGCGTGATCTTCTTTCTGTACCGGATGAAGCATATCGGCCTGTATGTGACGCTGTTTGCCATCGGCCACTCAACCACGATGCTGCTTGGCGTGTATTTCAACGTCGGGATCAACAGCTACATCATCGACGCGATCATCGGCTTCTCAGTTGTTTACAAGGCGCTCGACAACATCGGCGCGTTTCAAAGATGGCTAGGCTTTCAGCCCAACACGAAGGTTGCAACCGTCGTATTCGGACTATTTCACGGCTTTGGGCTGTCCACCAAGATCATCGAATACAACATTTCACCTGACGGCCTGATTCCCAACCTGCTGGCGTTCAATGTCGGCGTTGAAATCGGGCAGTTGCTTGCGCTCGGCACGATCCTGATCGCAATGAGCTACTGGCGTCGAACGGCGAGCTTCTGGCGCCATGCGTACACCGCAAACGTGGCAATGATGTGTGCCGGATTCGTTTTGATCGGCTACCAGATCACCGGCTACTTCGTTTCCTAACTGCACACGGAGAAAACTCTATGTACAACGTATCCAAGCCAACCCTTGACGCCCTGCCAACATCGAAGCAATTGATACGCTCGACGATTATTGCCCTCGTTGCGGCCATCGCAATTCTGGTCACCGTCGTCCTTCCCTCCGAATACGCAATCGACCCGACAAGAATTGGCCGTGCACTCGGCCTGACGGAAATGGGGGAAATCAAGACGCAGTTGGCCAAAGAGGCTGCTGCGGACGCCGCCATGGATGCAGCCAAGGCCGCTGCCACGAGTACAGGAAATGCAAGCACAGCCACGCTGGCACAGGTGCAAGGTGCCGCTCTGGCGGCGAACGATGCTGCGTGGCGCGATGAGGTGCGTGTCGTACTCAAACCCGGCCAGGGGGCCGAAGTGAAGCTAAGCATGAAGGCTGGTGAGAAGGCCGAATTCAGTTGGATCACCGAAGGCGGTGTAGTGAACTTCGATACCCACGGCGATGGCGGTGGACAGTCCGTCAGCTACGAGAAAGGCCGCGCCGTGCCCGCAGATGATGGCGTGATCGAAGCCGCCTTTAGCGGCAATCACGGCTGGTTCTGGCGAAACCGTGGGGATGCCGATGTGACTGTGGTGGTTCGCACTCGCGGTCAATACATGGAAATGAAGCGCGTCTTGTAATTCGCCAGACAGACAGGAGCGAATGCCCTATGCACTCCGGCTTCTGCTGTGCCAAATGCGCACTAGGAAGCCGAAGTTTCCGCCCTGCCACGAGGCCGTGGCTCTACCTAAGGAGATAGTGAAATGAATGTTCGTCCGTTCTTGATTGCCATCCTGGCTAGCACATCGCTTGCTTCACCGCTTGCGATGGCCCATCCCGGTGCGCATAACGACGATGAAAAGGCCATGCCGAAGACCTGCGAGCAGTTGGCAGATACGAAGCGGTACATCAGCGACGTGGCTTACCCCGAAGTCAAGAAGCTGAAAGAGCAATGCGATGCCGCCGCGAAGAAGAAGCAGGCTACTACGCCATCTCCGCTAACCGGTCGCCCGTCCAACGGCGGGAACTGATTACTCAAAGTCGTGGCCGTGACCCTGCGGGTTACGGCCACCCGCCTGGTTGGGTTGGCCTCAAGTTCGGCTTTGGCGATCGCTTGTCTGCTCAGCGCTGCCAATGCTCGGCACTTTCTTGGGTGACAGAGCATGATTCTGGCAGCAACCGAGGAGCGGGTTCTACCCGGCTGCGCTCGCATCAAACCTGCGCGGCAGACTGGAGCGCACAAGGAGACATATTTAATGGAGCTGCGACATCTACGTTGCTTCGTAGCCTTGGCTGAGGAACTGCATTTCACACGAGCAGCCGAGCGATTACATATCGAACAACCACCTCTTTCCCGAGCCATCAAAGAACTGGAGGACGAATTGGGGGTCTTGCTCTTCGATAGAGACCGCAGAGGTACCCGGCTGACCGCAGCAGGTACTGCGTTCTTGCAAGACACTCGCCGACTCTTCACCGTTTTGGAACAAGCACGAGAGAATGCCAAGGCTGTTGCAGCGGGCTCGCGAGGCAGCCTGCGCATCGCAGTATCCGATGGCGCAATTGATCCCTGGCTGTCGGATTTTCTCGCCAGTTGTCGCGCTGAAGAGCCAGACGTCGAGATTCGCTTGTCCGAAGTGCCGTTGGCCGAGCAGTTGCGCGGTCTGCGTGCCGGCGACTTCACCATCGGGTTCGCGCACACGGCCGAAGTCGGCGACGACATTGTTGCCGAGCCGATCTGGCAAGACCCGTTGGTGATCGCCGTACCTGTCAGACATGAGCTGCTTGTCCACAAGGCAGTCCCGATCCATGAACTCGGAGGCCATCCACTTGTACTGTGCGATCCACAGGTGTGCGAAGGGTACTGTCGTGAACTGGCTCGGCTTCTGCGGCTGCTGGAACGCGAACCGAATGTGGTCGAGCACGTATCCTCACTGGAGATGATGCTTACCCTGGTCAGCGCAGGCTTTGGTGTCGGCTTCACGACAGCGACCAGGGTTGCTATCAGTCCACGACCAGACGTGCTGACCCGTCCCCTCGCGGTGGATTCAGCAGTAATCACAACCTATCTGCTCCGGCTCAGTGGCGGCGACATGCCGGCTTCGCTGGAGCGATTCATCGTTCGTCTGCATGATCTCGTCCGCTTACGCGACGGCCTAAGTAGGTGACAGCACGGTCACCCTCAAGAATCTGTGCTGCCGCCGGTGCCAAGGTTGCGCTCCGTTGCAGACATTAGTTCGGCGGCGCTTATTCCGAGCGCCATGGCAATTTTCAAGATAAGAGGAAGCGTGGGCACGTGCTCGCCGCGCTCGATCTTGCCCATGTGCGAACGCGAGATGCCTGCCCTAGCTGCAAACTCGTCTTGAGCGACACCTTGAGCGACGCGCGCAGCGCGCACAGCCTGCCCGAAGGCCAACGCTGGCTCGGATTCATATGTCGATGTGCCAGAGGGGCGGCCTGGCTGAATAGTGGGCTTCTGCATTAGCAGAAGCGTCGAACAATCTACCCAAATTAACCACGTTAATGTTATAGACGTTAAAGTTCTCTCTTAACTATCATGTCGGCTTGTTCTCGACCTGCTCTTTGCCGCTTTGGGGTCCCCATGTACAACACCACTAGCCGGCTCGCCCATCTCCGGCTTGCCATAGCGCCAGGCGTGCCATCGTCAAAGCTCTCGGCACTCCTGGCGCTGCAACGCGCGGAAGAGCCCGATGTCACCCTCGCATTCTTTGAGGTTTCGGGCAACGACCTGCGCACGGGACTACATGACGGTCGCTACGACGCAGGGGTATCGCTTCAGGTATCGAGCGACATGACCCTTAAGACCCAGCCGTTGTGGGTTGAGTACATGGCCGTCGCCATGCCGCTACGGTTCCCGTTGCTTGACCAAACCTCACTCACGATTACCGATCTGCTGAACTACCCCATGTATCGCTGGCAGGCGGAAATGTGCTCGAAGCTCGACGAACGGCTTTCCATCCTCCCGCCGACAGGTCGGCAGAACATCCGGTACGTGACTTCGTTTGACCTATTGGCCACATGGGTCGCGGCCGGCTATGGCGTCGGGGTATCCGCGCAATCGCGCATCGAGCATGCCCATCGATGGGGGCTCGCGATGCGGCCGATCATCGATGGCCCTTACGAGATCGTGACGCACTTGCAGCGACCCCAGGAGCAAACCAGTGCCGTTGTAGAGCGGTTCGAGCGCAGAGCGCTGCAGGTAGCCAGGGCGAGTGCTGCGCAGTGAACGTCCCTAGGGCTGGGGTGACAACCCCAGCCATAGGTCTTTGCGCGAGGTTAGGCCCCCTCTAACACCGCTGCGCTATCCACCAGCCGACGGACGCTCAGCCGCACATCCTCGGGTACGGGCCGCATGGCGATGGCTTCGGGCGCATCCTCATGGCGCTGGTAGTCGCCCATGATGACCCGGATGATCGCGGGCACGTTGGCCGGCGTGACCGCATCAATGGCCGCACGATCCCCCAGGTCGGGGTGTGGCTGGGTCAGCATGCGATACAGGTCCCACGAATCCGCGTGCGGGCACTGGTTCATGAGCACCTGAGCCAGCTTGTGCTTAAGCGGCACCAGTTGCCAGTCGGGAACACGCTGCCCCCGATTGCCCAGGCTGATGGACAGCAGCTTGCCCGCTTTCAGCTCGCGGTTGATCTGGTCCTTGGACTTTCCGGCCAGCTTGCCGAACAGCGGGACCGGCAGATTGTTCGGCGACTCGTAGATGGCCAGCATTTCCTCGCGCTCGCGCTGAATGGCGGACACTTCCGGCTCCGGGGCATGCACCGGCGGCGGCGGCACCTGCGACAGCCGCTGGAACGTGATTCCGCCGCTGTTCGGGGTTACGACGATGGGTGTGGCAACCACGGGCGGCACGCCGGGGACAGCGGGCTCGGCCGCCGTGGGGACCGCGCCCACCACTTCCTCCACTTCCGCCATCGCCGGCACCCCGTCGATGCGGATGGTCAGGTGCGCGCTCGCGGCTTCCACTTCGCCCTGTTCGAGCAGGTCGAGGCGATCGGCCCAGTCCTGCATCATGCGGCGTCGCGGCTCCACGTACTTGGCGTGGTTGTAGGCCGAACTGACCTTGTTCGGGTCAGAATGCGAAAGCTGCGCGTCCACCCAAATCTTTGGGTATCCGATCTCGTTGAGCGCGGTCGAGATGGTTCCGCGAATACCGTGGCCGGTCAGGCGTCCCTCATACCCCATGAGCTGCACGGCCTTGTTGAGGGTGTTCTCGCTGATGCGCTTCTTGAGTTCGCTGCGATGCGACAGCAGGTACTTCTGCGCCGGACGCATCACGCCCAGGAGATAGCGCACGATCTCGATGGCCTGCAGGGACAGGGGCACGATGTAGGGCGGCACGTCCTGCGGCCGCTTGCCGGCCTTGCGCATTTCGTCCTGGAGCTGCTTGACGACCTGCGGCGGGATGATCCACAAGCCGCGGTCGAGGTCGAATTGCTCAGGCTCGGCCAGCCGCAACTCGCCCGTGCGCACCCCCGTCAGGAACAGCAGCCGGACGCCAAGCTGGGTCTGCCAGCCCCGGGGGTTGTAGAGCCGGAGCTTCTGAAGGAACTCGGGCAGCTCGGGCAGGTGCAGATAGGGGTTGTGGGCCACCGGGGGCTTGGGCTCGGCCACTACGTCCAGGTCCGCGGCCGGGTTGACTTCCAGCCCCTCGGCAATGACCAAGGCGTAGCGGAACATCTGGTTGAACCAGGTGCGGACCTTCTCGGCGGTGGTGAACGCCTTGCGCTTCTCGATCGCCGCCACGACGCCCACGAGCTGGGGCCGGCGAATGTCGTAGATCGACATCTTCCCCAGGGTTGGCAGCACGTCTTTGTTGAAGATGCGCAGGATCTGCGAAAGCGTGCTTTGACGGCCTTCCTTGAGTTCCTTGCGGCGATGCTCGACCCAGGCATCGAAGACGTTCTTGAAGGTGTATTCGCCCGCCAGCTTGGCTGCGTGCCGGCGCTGATCGCGTTCGATTTGGGGATCGATCCCCCTGGCGAGCAGGGCCTGGGCCTTGTCCCGCTCGGCGCGGGCCTCGCGCAGGCTGAGGGCGGGATAGCCGCCCAGGGACATGCGCTTTTGCTTGCCCAGCCAGTAGTATCGGAAGATCCACGACTTGCCGCCTGCGGCAGAGACCATCAGGCCCAGGCAGTCGTTGTCGGAGAGGGTGTAGCGTTTGCCGGTGGTCCTTGCCTGCCGGACGGTCAGATCAGAGAGTGCCATTTCGAGGCTCCTAAGTTATGACTTAGGCTCTATGCTCGTCATGGTTCCCGCTCAGCCCCAGCAACTATCCGGTAGCCGTCCCACCCGTATTCTTGTGCCTCAATTGGTCACTCAAAAACGGTAGCTGTGGGTGGATTTCCGTGGCGCTCGCTGGAATGAAAAAAGGGGCCGAAGCCCCTCTTTTCAACGACTTACAGACGTCAGTAGAAGTCTGTAGATCATAACTTGGAGCGGGAAACGAGGCTCGAACTCGCGACCTCAACCTTGGCAAGGTTGCGCTCTACCAACTGAGCTATTCCCGCATAACCGTCTGCCGGCACCACAAGGTGGCTGGAGGCGCGTGGCGGAGTCGAACCGCCCTAGACGGATTTGCAATCCGTTGCATAACCGCTTTGCTAACGCGCCCCATGCAATGGACCAGCAAAACCGGCCCACCTCATCCGACAAAAAAGGGAAGCCGGGCTTCCCTTTTTGAATTTGGAGCGGGAAACGAGGCTCGAACTCGCGACCTCAACCTTGGCAAGGTTGCGCTCTACCAACTGAGCTATTCCCGCAAACTTCTGACGTTTGGTGAAGTTCGTCAGAAGCTGGAATTCTAGCGCAAAAAACCGGAGTTTTTCAAGCCCCCGGATTTTTTTGCACTCAGTGCTTCACAGCGTCCGGTGACGGCGCCGCAGCCGAGACCGCCGCCACTTGCGCCGCCACTTCCTCGTCCGTCAGGGGCACCGGCTGGCGCTCCAATGCGATGGACAACACCTTGTCGATCCACTTCACCGGAATGATCTCCAGACCTTCCTTGACGTTGTCGGGAATCTCGGCCAGATCCTTCACGTTCTCCTCAGGAATGATCACGGTCTTGATGCCACCACGCAGTGCCGCCAGCAACTTTTCCTTGAGACCCCCGATGGCGGTGACTTCGCCACGCAAGGTGATCTCACCCGTCATGGCCACATCGGCTCGCACCGGAATCCCCGTGAGCGCCGACACCAAGGCCGTCGTCATGGCCGCTCCGGCACTCGGACCGTCCTTGGGCGTGGCACCATCGGGCACATGGATGTGCAGGTCGCGCTTGTCAAACAGTTCGTCCTTGATACCCAGCACACGGGCCCGGCTGCGCACCACGGTGCGGGCAGCTTCCACGGATTCCTTCATCACGTCGCCCAGCGACCCCGTGCGGGTGATCACACCCTTACCGGGCATGATCGCCACTTCGATCGTGAGCAGGTCGCCACCGACCTCCGTCCAGGCAAGTCCCACCACCTGGCCGACCTGGTTTTGCTGTTCGGCGCGGCCATAGGTGTACTTGCGCACCCCCAGGAATTCGCTCAGGTTCTCGTCGGTGACCACCACCTGCGGCGTGTATTTCTTGAGCAGCAACCCCTTGACCACCTTGCGGCAGATCTTGGAGAGCTCACGCTCCAGCGAGCGCACACCAGCTTCGCGGGTGTAGTAACGCACGATGTCACGCACTGCGGCCTCCGTCACCGCCAGTTCGCCATCGCGGATGCCATTGTTCTTGATCTGCTTGGGCAGCAGGTAGCGCACCGCGATGTTGGTCTTTTCGTCCTCGGTGTAACCCGACAGTCGGATGACCTCCATCCGGTCCAGCAGGGCCGGCGGAATGTTCATCGAGTTGCTGGTGGCCACGAACATCACGTCAGAGAGATCAAAATCGACCTCGACGTAGTGGTCGCCGAAGGTGTGGTTCTGCTCGGGGTCGAGCACCTCCAGCAGCGCCGACGACGGGTCACCTCGGAAGTCGGTCCCCAGTTTGTCGATTTCGTCCAGCAGGAACAACGGATTGCGCGTGCCGACCTTGTTCAGGCTCTGCAGCACCTTGCCCGGCATGGCGCCGATGTAGGTGCGGCGGTGGCCGCGGATCTCGGCCTCGTCACGCATGCCACCCAGCGCCATGCGGACGTACTTGCGCCCGGTGGCCTTGGCAATCGACTGACCCAACGAGGTTTTACCCACACCAGGCGGCCCCACGAGGCACAGGATCGGCGCCTTGACCTTGTCCACCCGCTGCTGGACCGCGAGGTATTCGAGGATGCGGTCCTTGACCTTGTCCAGCCCGTAGTGATCTTCATTGAGCACCGCCTCGGCATTGGCCAGGTCGTGCTTGATCTTGGTCTTCTTGCTCCAGGGCAGGCCGACCAGCGCATCGATGTAGTTGCGCACCACGGTCGCTTCAGCCGACATGGGCGACATCAGCTTGAGCTTCTTGAACTCGCTCTCGGCCTTCTTGCGCGCATCGGCGGGCATCTTGGCCAGCTTGATCTTCTTCTCGATCTCTTCGAGGTCGGCACCCTCTTCGCCCTCACCCAGCTCCTTCTGAATCGCCTTGACCTGCTCGTTCAGGTAGAAGTCGCGCTGGTTCTTTTCCATCTGGCGCTTGACGCGCCCACGGATGCGTTTGTCGACGTTGAGGATATCGACTTCGCGTTCGAGCTGCTCGAACAGATTCTCCAGGCGCTTGCTCACCGTATCCAGGTCCAGCACCACCTGCTTGTTCTCCAGCTTGAGCGGCAGGTGCGCGGCGATGGTATCGGCCAGGCGGCCCGCATCGTCGATGCTGGAAATCGAGGTGAGGATCTCCGAAGGGATCTTCTTGTTGAGCTTGACGTACTGGTCGAACTGTTGCATCACCGCCCGGCGCAAGGCTTCGAGCTCGGTGTCGGTGGCTTGTGCACGCTCGGCCCCGGGCGCAATCGGATCGACATGCGCCACGAAGTGGGTTTCGGTGTCGTGGATGTCCAGCACCTTGGCACGTTGCAAGCCTTCCACCAGCACCTTCACGGTACCGTCGGGCAGCTTGAGCATCTGCAGGATGGTGGCCACACAGCCCATCTCGAACATGTCTTCGGTCGTCGGCTCATCCTTGGCCGCAGCCTTCTGGGCCACCAGCATGATGCGACGCTCGGACTCCATCGCGGATTCGAGCGCCTTGATGCTTTTGGGCCGACCGACGAACAACGGGATGACCATGTGGGGGAAGACCACCACATCACGCAAGGGCAGCAACGGCAGATCCACCGGAGTGCTGGGCAGGGGGGTTTGTCCGGACATTTGGCAACCTCTACAAAATGGTCAGATGGGACCAGCGGACCTCGTTTCAAGCGGCCCGCCAACCGGACCGGACTCGGCGTCCAGTCCCGCAGAGGCCATCAAGCCTTCTTGGCCGCTTCGCGGTAAACCAACAAAGGCGGCTTGTTTTCTTCGATGGTGGACTCGTCGACCACCACCTTCTCGACATTGCTGACACTGGGCAGATCGAACATCGTGTCGATCAGCGCGTTCTCAAGGATCGAGCGCAGGCCCCGCGCGCCCGTCTTGCGGGCCAGTGCCTTGCGGGCAATGGCCTTGAGTGCGGCCGGGCGAACCTCCAGCTCGGCCCCTTCCATGGACAGCAACTGCGAGAACTGCTTGACCACCGCATTCTTCGGCTCGGTCAGGATCTCGACCAGCGCGTCCTCGCTGAGTTCCGCCAAGCTGGCAATCACCGGCAGGCGCCCCACCAGTTCGGGGATAAGGCCGAACTTGATCAGGTCTTCCGGCTCGATGTCCTTGAACGCCTCGGTCAGGCTGCGCTGCTGCTTGCTGCGCACCACCGCACCAAACCCCATGCCCGACGCTTCGGTGCGGTTCTCGATGATTTTTTCGAGGCCGGCGAACGCGCCGCCACAGATGAACAGGATGTTGGACGTATCGACCTGCAAGAAGTCCTGGTTCGGGTGCTTGCGCCCACCTTGCGGGGGCACACTGGCCATGGTGCCTTCCACCAGCTTGAGCAACGCCTGCTGCACGCCTTCCCCCGACACATCGCGCGTGATGGAGGGGTTGTCCGACTTGCGGGTGATCTTGTCGATTTCGTCGATGTAGACAATGCCCTGCTGCGCACGCTCGACGTCGTAGTTGCAGCTCTGCAGCAGCTTGGCAACGATGTTTTCCACATCCTCACCCACGTAGCCGGCTTCGGTCAGCGTGGTCGCGTCAGCCATCACGAAAGGCACGTTGAGCATGCGGGCCATCGTCTGCGCCAGCAAGGTCTTGCCCGAACCGGTCGGCCCGATCAGCAGGATGTTGCTCTTGGACAGCTCGACCTCGTCCTTGCGGGCTGCCTGCTTGTGGCGCAGGCGCTTGTAGTGGTTGTACACCGCCACGGCCAGAGCGCGCTTGGCTGTCTCCTGGCCAATGACGTAGTTGTCGAGATTGGACTTGAGATCGACCGGTGTGGGCAGATCGTCCGATGAACTCTTGACCGCCTCAAGCCCGGGCAGCTCGTCGCGAATGATGTCGTTGCACAGATCGATGCACTCGTCGCAGATGAACACCGACGGCCCGGCGATCAGTTTCTTGACCTCGTGCTGGCTCTTACCGCAAAAGGAGCAGTAGAGCGCTTTTTCACCGGAAGCGGCTTTTTTGTCGGCCATGGATGTGCGGATGCGAGAAATGCTGCGGTTGCAAGGCGTTCAATGATAGATCAACCCCCAAGGGGGCCAAACCGGGGAAAAGCGGGCGGACAACCACTTTCCGACGAAGCCATGAATACTTCTACATGACTTCGTCGGCTGAATTCAGCCTCAGGCTGCGGCGCCGCGCTTGTCGATGACCTTGTCTATCAGGCCGTATTCGGCCGATTCGGCAGCGGTCAGGTAGTAGTCGCGCTCGGTGTCGCGTTCGATCTTCTCCAGCGGCTGGCCGGTGCGCTCTGCCAGAATCTTGTTGAGCTGTTCGCGGGTCTTGAGGATCTCGCGCGCATGGATCTCGATCTCCGTGGCTTGCCCTTGGGTGCCGCCCAGTGGCTGGTGAATCATGATCTTGGAGTTCGGCAGCGCGAAACGCTTGCCTTTGGCGCCCGCAGCAAGCAGGAAGGCCCCCATGCTCGCAGCCATGCCCATGCACAGCGTCGACACATCGGGCTTGATGAAGTTCATCGTGTCGAAGATCGACATGCCCGCGCTGACCGAGCCACCCGGCGAGTTGATGTAGAACGAGATGTCCTTGTCGGGGTTTTCGCTTTCCAGGAACAGCAGCTGCGCCACCACCAGGTTGGCCGACTGGTCGTTGACCGGACCGACCAGAAACACCACGCGCTCCTTGAGCAGGCGCGAATAGATGTCATAGGCGCGTTCGCCGCGACCCGACTGCTCGATCACCATGGGCACCATACCCAGGCCCTGAATGTCCAATGCGCTCATTCGAACTCTCCAATTCTTGACGGCAATGCCGCTACTGTAACCAACCCGTCATGGCCGACCCGCGACCACGGGATTGCCCGTTGTGACCTACCGGGCGCATATGACGCCCAGTCCCGGAAATGCAAGCAGGCGCCAACAAAAAGGGGCGGAAACCCGCCCCTTTCGTGCCAGCCGAAACGGCGTGGGATCAGGACTGACCCATCAGCTCGTCGAAGTCGACGCTCTTTTCCGTCACTTTGGCCTTGCCGAGGACGAAATCGGTCACGTTGTTCTCGATCACCACAGCCTCGATTTCGGCCATGCGGCGGTTGTCGCTCTGGTACCAGCGCATCACTTCGGCAGGCTTTTCGTAGGACGAGGCCAGCTCTTCGATGTGGGCCTTGAGCTGCTCGGGCTTGGCATGCAGTTCGTTGGCGCGCACCACCTCGGCCACCACCAGGCCCATGCGGACGCGGCGCTCGGCCTGTTCCCGGAACAGCTCGGCGGGAATCGGCGCCTTGTCCGCATCCTTGACACCACGCTGCTTGAGGTCGGCGCGCGCGCCCTCGACCAGACGGTCGATCTCGGCCTGCACGACCGACTTCGGCAGATCCAGTTCGGACTGGGCCACCAGGGCATCCAGAGCGGCTTGCTTGTTGCGGGCCAGCACGCGGAATTTCACCTCGCGCGCCAGGTTCTTCTGGATGTCGGCACGCAGACCGTCCACAGAACCGTCGGCGATGCCCAGGGCCTTGGCAAAGGTCTCGTCAACCTCCGGCAGGTGGGCCGCTTCGATCTTGTTCAGGGTCACCAGGAAGTCGGCGGTCTTGCCCGCCACGTCTTGACCGTGGTAGTCGGCCGGAAAATTCAGCGGGAACGTCTTGGACTCGCCGGCCTTCATGCCTCGCACGGCGTCTTCAAACTCCTTGAGCATCTGGCCTTCGCCGACCAGGAACTGGAAGCCCTCGGCCTTGCCGCCTTCGAAAGGCTCACCGTCGATCTTGCCGGCGAAGTCGATGGTCACGCGGTCGCCGTCCTGGGCCGCCTGGTCGGCAGCGCGCTGGGCAAACGTGCGGCGCTGCTTGCGCAGAATGTCCAGCGTGCGCTCGATAGCGGCATCGCTGACTTCGGCCGACACCTTTTCTACCTCGGCAGCAGCCAGGTCAGCAATCTTGACTTCGGGGTAGACCTCGAACACGGCGTCGAAGGCGATCTCGCCCTCGGGCGCACCGTCCTTCTCGGTGATCTGCGGCTGGCCGGCCACACGCAGTTGGGCTTCATTGGCCGCCTTGTTGAAGGCCTCGCCCACCTTGTCGTTCATGACTTCGTAGTGGACCGAATAGCCGTAGCGCTGGGCCACGACGTTGAACGGCACCTTGCCCGGACGGAAACCGTCCATCTTGACCTGGCGGGCCAGTCGCTTGAGGCGGCTTTCCACCTCGTTCTTGATCACGTCGGCAGGCAGCGTGAGCGTGATCTTGCGCTCCAGCTTCTCCAGGGTTTCAACGGTGACGGTCATGTCGTTCTCCAAATGGGTATCGGCCAGCCAGTTCGGCTGGCCTGCCGGTAGTGATCTGTGTTCCACGGTGCCGTGGTGCGCGGGGGGGGACTCGAACCCCCACACCATTGCTGGCGTCAGGACCTAAACCTGGTGCGTCTACCAATTTCGCCACCCGCGCGCCGGCTGTCCGGTCGCGCAGCGGAAACGGGTTCACAGGGAACCACGCGCCTTGACGCACCGTTTGACGGCAACCTTCTATTGTAGCTGCTGGCGCCGCGGGTTCATGGCGCCAACTGGCGCCGGAGCAAGCCCACCGCGCTGCCGGGGGTGGTGAACACCGGCAGCCCTGTGGCCGCTGTCACCGCTGCAGCGGCCCTGGCCATGCTGAACTGTGCCAGGGCCAGCGCCTGGCAGCCCTGTGCCGCCAGGTGGCGCGCGACCGCGACCACCGCCACGTCGTGTCCCGGCCCGTCGCCCGCGTTCAGGGCCGCCATCGCACCCTCGGCCAGCGCTGTCTTCAACGGCACCTGCGGAGGAAACTCGGCCGGCATCGAAACCAGGGTCGGCGCGAACGATGCAATCAAACCGACCGGCCCCTGCACCCGCGCCAGATCGGCGATCATGGCCTCGTTGGGTTTGAGCACCGGCATGTGAGGCCGCCGTGCGGCCACCGCCTCGATGCACGGACCGAAGGCCGAGCACGTGAACAGGATGCCTTGGGCACCGGTGGCTTCGGCATAGGCGGCCAGGCACTCGAAGCGCTCGTGCATGGCCGCATCGAGCCCGCGTCCGTCGCGCGCCAAGTCGGCCGAAAGGCTGTCGTCGAGCAGGTTCATGCGAATGGCCTCGGGCCAGGCCCGGGCCATTTCGGCATTGATCGGCTCGACCGAATGGGCCAGCGCATGGATCAGCGCAATGCGCACGGGCTGGCTCATCGCTTCACCGGCGCAGCCGTCTTCGCCCGGCGGCGCTGCAGGAACACGATGAGGCCCAGCACCGCGAACGCCGGCAGGAACAGCCATTCCTTGGCCGGCCGATCAGCAGGCACTTCCACCGACGTGATGTGGAAGCTTTGCTCGATACCCAGTTTTTCCGCCGTGCTGCCGAACTTGACCCCCACCACCATGAGGGTGTCGCCATCGGGCATGACCGTCAGACCGGCGCTGGCCAGTCGGGTCTTGGCATCGCCAGGGGCGCCCAGCGGGATCAGCGCTCCCTTGCGGATGTCTTTGCCATCCATGTTCATGCCTTCGATCCAGACCCGTTTGCCGGTGTTGGCGGGGGCCGCTTCGATGGATTGCATCATGGCCTCCCCCCTGAGCTCGTCAAAGGGCGGGTGAACCATGTCCAACCAGAACCCCGGGCGGAACAGGGTGAAGCACACCAGCAGCAAGGCGATCGACTCATACCAGCGACTGCGGGCAAAGAAATACCCCGAGGTGGCCGCAGCAAAGACCAACATGGCGATCAGGGCCGTGCCCATGGTCAGGATCACGTGCAACGGGCCGTCCAGGCCGATCAGCAGCAGCTGCGTGTTGAAGATGAACAGAAACGGCAGGATCGCCGTGCGCATGCTGTAGTAGAACGCGGTGATGCCGGTCTTGATGGGATCGTGCTTGGCGATGGCGGCCGCCGCGAACGACGCCAATCCCACGGGTGGGGTGACGTCGGCCATGAGACCGAAATAGAACACGAACAGGTGCACGGCGATCAGCGGCACGATCAGCCCGCTCTGCGCGCCCAGCTCCACGATCACGGGCGCCATCAGCGTGGACACCACGATGTAGTTGGCCGTGGTTGGCAGACCCATACCGAGGATCAGGCTGATGACGGCCACCAGCACCAGCATCAGCATGAGGTTGCCGCCCGAGAGGATTTCCACCACCTCGGTCATGACCAGGCCCACCCCCGTGAGGGACACGGTGCCGACGATGATGCCGGCAGCCGCGGTGGCCACCCCGATGCCGATCATGTTGCGCGCACCGGTCACCAGTCCGTCGATCAGGTCCTGGAAACCCGCCTTGACCTGCTCTCCGAAGCGGTGATCGCCCCGGAAGAAACCGATGATCGGTTTCTGGGTCAGCATCACGAAGATCATGAACAGCGTGGCCCAGAAGGCCGACAGGGCCGGTGACAGGCGTTCGACCATCAGGCACCACACCAGCACCACCACCGACAGCAGATAGTGCAGACCCGATTTGACCGTGGGGCCGGTTTCGGGCAGTTCAAACACCGGGGCGTTCGGATCGTCCAGGGGCAACTCCGGCTGGCGCGACCCCACCCACAGCAGCGCGACATAGACCGCCATCAGCCCCAGCCCGATCAGGGCCGTGGCGGCGTCACCCAGCGCCGATTTGAGGAAGCCGATCACGTAATAGGTGATGCCAGCGAGCACGATGAAGCCCGCCACGGTCATGAGAAACGACACCAGGCGCTGCGAAGCCGTGCTGTTGCCGCGGCGCGGCAGGCCCGTCATGTTGGCCTTGAGGGCTTCCAGATGCACGATGTAGAACAGCGCGATGTAGGAGATGACCGCCGGCAGGAAGGCGTGCTTCATCACGTCGACATAAGGGATGCCCACGTACTCGACCATGAGGAACGCGGCAGCGCCCATGACCGGCGGCATGATCTGCCCGTTCACCGACGACGACACCTCCACGGCACCCGCCTGGTCACCCCGGTAGCCGACGCGCTTCATCAGGGGAATCGTGAACGTGCCGGTGGTGACGACGTTGGCGATCGACGAGCCCGAGATCACACCGGTTGCGGCCGACGAAACCACCGCCGCTTTGGCCGGGCCACCGCGCATGTGACCGAGCAAGGCGAAGGCCGACTTGATGAAGTAATTGCCCGCCCCGGCCTTGTCCAGCAAGGAGCCAAACAGCACGAACAGGAAGATGAACCCGCTGGATACGCCCAGCGCCACCCCGTACACCCCTTCGGTGGTGAGCCATTGGTGCGTCATCGCACGGTCGAGCGACGCGCCCTTGTGCGCCATCAGGTCGGGCATGTAAGGGCCGGCGAAGGTGTAGGTCAGGAAGACCAGGGCCACGATCACCATGGGCAGGCCCAGCACGCGGCGCGTGGCCTCGAGCAGCAGCACGATGCCCACCACCGCCGTCCACACATCCATCGGCGTCGGCTGGCCTGGCCGTGTGGCCAGTTCGCGGTAGAAAACAAAAATATAGGATGCGGCGAAGGCACCCACCAGGGCCAGCGCCCAGTCGAGCAAGGGCACATGGTCGCGCGGTGAGCGTTTGCTGGCCGGATACGCCATGAAGGCCAGAAAGACGGCAAAAGCCAGGTGAATGGCGCGCGTCTGGGTGTCGTTGAGCACCGGAATCAGGTTCGACACCATGTACGGCAGGGGCGAGGCAATCCAGAGCTGGAACAGCGACCAGGCCAGGGCCACGCCCATGAGCAGGCGGGCAACGACAGGGCCCGGCTGGCGGCCGCCGGTGTCGTTGTCCTCGACCAGTTGGTTGACATCAATGTCCGCGACGTTCGAAGGGGCGTTCACGGGTAGCTTCCTTTGTGTACTGCCAATGGATCCGGCCCGCGCAGGGCGTCGGGCCGGTGGGGTGTGCCATCAAAAAATGCCCCATGTCGACCAGCAACATGGGGCATTGACTCGCACAGCAGGGCTTATTTGACCCAGCCCTTTTCCTTGTAGTACTTGACCGCACCGGGGTGCAACGGTGCCGACAGGCCCGCCTTGATCATGTTTTCCGGCTGCAGGCCGGCAAAGGCCGGGTGCAGCTTCTTGAAGTCGTCGATGTTGTCAAACACGGCCTTGACGAACAGGTAGACCTCTTCTTCGGACTTCTTGGCCGAGGTGACCACGGTGGCCATCACCCCGTAGGTGTCGAGATCGGCGGCTTGCGAAGGGTAGGTCTTGGCCGGGATCTTGGCACTGGCGTAGAAGGCGTTGGCCGACACCAGCTTGTCCACGACGGGGCCGGTGATGTTCACCAGTTGCGCACCGCAGGTGGTCATCGGGTCCTGGATGTTGGCGCTGGGGTGGCCCACCACATAGAAGAACGCGTCGATCTTGTTGTCGCACAGAGCGGCGCCGTGTTCGTCGGCCTTGAGCTCGGAGACCGCGGCAAAGTCGCTGCCCTTCAGGCCGGCGGCAGCCAGCAGTTCGTCCACCGAAGAACGGGTGCCGGAGCCGGGGTTGCCGATGGCGACACGCTTGCCCTTGAGATCGGCCAGCGACTTGATACCGGCTTCCTTGCGGGCCACCAGCGTCAGCGGCTCGGGGTGCAGCGACAGCACGGCGCGCAGATCGCCCACGGGCTTGCCCTCGAAGGCCTTCAGGCCCTTGGCGGCATTGAACTGCGCATCGGACTGGGCCACGCCGAAGTCCAGGTCACCGGCATTGATGGTGTTGATGTTGGCGACCGAACCACCCGTGGATTCCACGGTGCAGCGGTAGCCGTGTTTGGAGCGGTCCTTGTTGACCAGACGGCAGATGGCACCACCCGCTGCGTAATAAACCCCTGTCACGCCGCCGGTACCGATGGTCATGAATTTCTGCTGTGCGTGGGCCGGCGCGACCGGCGCCATGAAGGCAACAGCGGCGGCAACGGCGCTGAGGTAGGCGGTGATTTTTTTCATGGGAAACATCTCCTGCAGGGGGTCTGCTTGGTTGAACAATGTCGCTCCAGCTTGTGGCTGGCAGCGACGGACTTAAATAGTAAAGCAAGCTTCATGCAAGACGACCACCAATGACTGCGGGCATTCCCTAAAACGTCATGCCAAATCATCATGACGTCAGCGAATGCCCTTCATCACCTGGGCCAGAGCGCGCACGAGACGGTCCACGATGGCATCCAGTTCCTCGGGGCTGCTGATGAAAGGCGGCGCCAGCAGCACGTGGTCGCCGCAGCGCCCATCGACCGTTCCACCCATGGGGTAGATCATCAGGCCTTCGGCCATGGCCGCCACCTTCAGGCGCGCATGCAGTTTGAGCGACGGATCGAACCACTGGCGCGTCGCCCGGTCCTGCACCAACTCAATGCCCCAGAACAAGCCCCGCCCGCGGATATCCCCGACATGGGGATGCTCACCCAGAACCGCTTGCAGGCGGGAGGCCAGGTAGGCGCCACGCTCGCGCACCTGGGCGAGCAGGCCATCGCGCTGAATGACGCGCTGCACCGCCAGCGCTGCGGCGCACGCCACCGCATGCCCCAGATAGGTGTGCCCGTGCTGGAACAGGCCGCTGCCCTGGCGCATGGCGTCGACGATACGTTCCTGCGCCAGCACCGCACCGATGGGCTGGTAGCCACCGCCCAGACCTTTGGCGACGGTGAGCAGGTCGGGCACCACGCCTTCCTGCTCGCAGGCATGCAGCGTGCCGGTGCGGCCCATGCCACACATGACTTCGTCTAGGATCAGCAAAATGCCATGCCGGTCGCAGAGTTCGCGCACGCCCTTGAAATAACCCGGCACCGGGGTGAGCACACCAGCGGTCGCGCCACCCACGGTTTCGGCCACGAAGGCCATCACCTTGTCGGGCCCCAGGCGTTCAATGGCTTCGGCCAGCTCCGCCACCAGCCGCTGCCCGTACTGTTCCGGGGTTTCGTCGGCATGCCGGTCCCGGTATTCGTAGCACGGCGCCACGTGGGTCACGTCGATCAGCAGGGGGCGGAATTGCGCCCGGCGCCATTCATTGCCACCGACAGCCAGGGCCCCCAGGGTGTTGCCGTGGTAGCTCTGCCGCCGCGCGATGAAATGCTCACGCTGCGGCTGACCGATTTCCACGAAGTACTGCCGCGCCATCTTGAGCGCCGACTCCACCGCCTCCGACCCCCCGCTGACGAAGTAGACGTGGCTCATGCCGGCCGGCGCCGTGGACACCAGTTGGTCGGCCAGTTGCTCTGCCACTTCGGTGGTGAAAAAGCTGGTGTGCGCGTAGGCCAGTTGATCGATCTGCGCATGCATCGCGGCCAGCACGTCCGGGTGCCCGTGGCCGAGGCAGGAAACCGCTGCCCCCCCGGAGGCATCGATGTAGGCACGCCCCTCGGCATCGAACAGGTGCACCCCCTGCCCTTTCACGGCCAGCGGCGGGCGCGTGGCGAGTTGACGGTGGAAGACGCGGGTATCGGGATTCATGGCAGGCCAACAGACAAAACAGACACAGCGCGCCAGTCTATGCACAGCCCTTGCCGGTCGGAAATGCCTTTTTCGGTCTTGTCCATAAATTTTGGTTATGGGCGACGGCGCGATCGGCATTTTTCCCGGCGGCCACGGCGGACTACATTCGCGGCCATGAACCGCTCTCCCCAATCTCCCGGCCATGCCCTCGTGGTGGGCGCCGGCATCATCGGCCTGACCACCGCCTGGCGCCTGCAACGCGATGGCTGGCGCGTGACCGTGGTCGACCGCCAGCACCCGGGCGCTGGTGCCAGTGGCGGCAACGGCGCCCAGCTGAGCTATTCGTACGTGCAACCCCTGGCCGATCCGTCGATCTGGCGCCAGTTGCCCAAGCTCCTGCTGGCCGCTGATTCGCCCCTGAAGTTCCGCCTGCAGGCCGACCCGCACCAGTGGGCCTGGGGCCTGCGTTTCCTCGCTGCCTGCCGCGGCTCGGTGTCGCGCGACACCACGGCACGGCTGCTGGCTTTGGCGGCCGCCAGCCGCCTGGCTTTCGACGACTTGCGCGAGGCCGAGCAACTGGACTGCGACTTCTCCAGCACCGGCAAGCTCGTGCTCTACCCCGATGCCGCCAGCTTCGATGCGGCACGTCGCCAGCTCGACCTGCAGCGCGCCCTGGGCGGCCAGCCGCAGACCGCTCTCACGCCGGCGCAGTGCCAGGACGTGGAACCCGCGCTGGCCCACTACGCGCCCCGCATTGCCGGCGGGATCCACACCCCCAGCGAGTGCGCAGCCGACTGCCTGAAGGTCTGTCTGGCCCTGCACCAGCGTCTGGCCGACCGCGGCGTGCGCTTTGAGTTGGACCGCACCGTGAAAGGCTGGGTTCGGGAAGCGGATCGCATCATCGCGGTGCGAACCGACGCGGGAGACCTGCAGGCCGACCAGTTTGTGCTGGCAGCCGGCACCGCGTCCGCAGGGCTGGGCCGCGCGCTGGGTCTGGATGTGCCGGTCTATCCGCTCAAGGGCTACAGCATCACCTTGCCCGTGCCGGAAGCCCCCGGTCAGGCGCCACAAGTCAGCGTCACCGACATCGCCCGCAAGGTGGTGTTCGCCCGGCTGGGTGCCCGCCTGCGCGTGGCCGGCATCGCCGAGCTGGTGGGCGACGACATGCGCGTGCTGCCCGAGCGCATCGCCTCATTGGCCGCGACCACAGGCGACGTCTTCCCGCAACTGGCCCAGGCCAGCGATCTCGGTGCCTGGAGCGGCCTGCGTCCCGCCACCCCCACGGGCTGGCCCCTGATCGGCCGAGCGGCCGGTGCTCCCGCCAACCTGCTGCTCAACACCGGGCACGGTGCGCTGGGCTTCACCCTCGCGATGGGCAGCGCCGAGCGCGTGGCACAGGCGCTCAATTCACCGGACTGACCCCCACGGCCTGCAAGGCCTGCTGCATGCAGCGGGTGAAGAAACGCACGGTCTGCGAATGCGGCCGTGCCAACGGCCTCAGCACGTGCACCGGCACATCGATCTGGGGCTCCAGCCGCAACACATCCACCCGCGCCGGATCGGCCGACGCGGCGGTGCAGGCTTCGACCAGGGCCACGCCCACCCCGTGATGCGCCAGGGCCAGGGCCACGTGGTAGGTCTGCACCGTCATCACCACGTTCAGGCCCGTTTCGCTGTCGCGCACGGCGTGGGCCAACAGCATGCCCAGCGGGTCCTGGCTGTCCAGCGAAAGCACAGGCACACCGGCCAACTGGTTCAGGCTCACCTGCCCGGAGCGCACCACGCGCGCCGGCAGCATGCCTTTGGGGGCGACACAGACCATGTACCGCGCGCCCAGTTGTTCGTGCGTCAGTGCCGGGTGCGGCAGGGTGCTGAACACGTAGCCGACATCGGCTTCCTGCAGCACCAGCGCCGAAACGATCTGGGGTGAATGCAGGGCCTGGTGGTGCACCACCAGCGAAGGGTGCTTCTGGCGGAACAGGCGCATGGCGCGCGGCATGACCTCGTAGCTCAGCCCGAGCACGGTGAGCACGCGCAACTCGCTCTGGCTGCGGCCTGCGCGCAGATTGGCCGATAGGCGCTGCACCTCGTCGAGCTGCGTGAACAGCCGCTCCACGTGCGGGTACAGGGTCTGCGCCTCGACCGTGGGCCGCAACCGCCCACCCACGCGCTGGAACAGCGGAAAACCCAGTTGCAGCTCGGCATGCTGCAGCGTGCGGCTCACGGCCGGTTGGGTGACATTGATCATGCGCGCCGCAGCACTCACGCTGCCCGTGAGCATGACGGCATTGAAGACCTCGATGTGGCGCAGGCGCATGGGGTTGATTGTGCGCGAGCGGCCTGCGGCTGACGACACGCGTCAAAAGAAGTGCCCTGGTCCAGCAGCACCCGTGGGACCGGCTGCGCCGGGCCAAAGGGTGCGTCTCCCATCGAAGCACCACTGGCGCGCCACGGAGGGGGAAGCCGCGCCAGCGGCGCAGGGGGGAGCTACCGCTTCACCCGGAACCAGGCCGCGTACATCGCTGGCAGGGCCAGCAGGGTCAGCACCGTCGCCACGATGAGCCCGCCCATGATGGCCACCGCCATCGGCCCCCAGAACACGCTGCGCGAGAGCGGAATCATGGCCAGCACCGCTGCGGCGGCGGTCAGCACGATGGGCCGCATGCGGCGCACGGCCGCGTCGACGATGGCATCCCAGGCCGGCACGCCGCGCGCACGGTCCTGCTCGATCTGGTCGATCAGGATCACCGAATTGCGCTGGATCATGCCCATCAGCGCGATCACGCCCAGCAGCGCCACGAAGCCAAACGGCCGGTCCAGCGCCAGCAGTGCGGCGGCCACCCCCGCCAGGCCCAGCGGGCCGGTGAGAAACACCAGCAGCGACCGGCTGAAGCTCTGCAGCTGGATCATCAGCAGGGTGAACACGATGAACAGCATCAGCGGCACACCGGCCGCGATGGAGGCCGAGCCCTTGCTGCTCTCCTCCACCGCGCCGGCCACCTGGATGTGGTAGCCCGACAGCCCGCGCTCGATCCAGCCGGCCTCCAGCGCGCGCATCGTCGGCAGCAGCGCGTTGGTGACGGTCGCTCCCTGCACGCCGTCGACCAGATCGCCTTGCACGGTGATCGCGTAGTCGCGGTTCTCGCGCCAGATCACCCCCGGCTCCCAGCCGAACACCGGGCGAGCAATCTGCAGCAGCGGGATGGCCTGACCGCTGGCCGTGGGCAGGTAGGCATTGCCCAGGCTGGTGAGGGCGTCGCGCTCGTGCAGCGGCTGGCGCAGCACGATGTCGATCAGCTTGTCCCCTTCGCGGAACTGGCCGATGGTGGTGCCGCTCAGGATGGTCCGCGCGGCCTGCGCGATGGACTGGCTCGACACGCCCAGCGCGCGCGCCTTGTCCTGATCCACCTCCAGCCGCAGCGCCTTGACCGACTCGTTCCAGTTGTCGTTCACACCCCGGGTGTCGGGGTGCTCGCGCAATCGCGCCTTGACCTCGTCGGCCAACCCGCGCAGCACTGTCGGGTCGGTGCCCACCACACGGAACTGCACCGGGTAGGGCACGGGCGGTCCGTTGGGCAGCAGCTTCACCCGGCCGCGGACTTCGGGGAATTCGCTCGCCAGCAAGGCGGGCAGACGGTGGCGCAGCCGCTCGCGGGTCTTCAGGTCGTGCGGCATGACGATGAGCTGCGACACATTGCTTTGCGGAAAGATCTGGTCCAGCGGCAGGTAAAAGCGCGGCACCCCCGAACCGACCCAGGCGCTGACCGCGGCGACGCCCTCTTCGGCCATCAGGCGCTGCTCCACGCGCCGCGTCACCGCGTCGTTGGCGGCCATGCTCGCGCCCTCGGGCAGCCACAGGTCCACCAGAATCTCCGGCCGGCTTGAATCCGGGAAGAACTGCTGCTGCACCTTGCCCATGCCGGCCAGGCCCAGCACGAAGGTGGCGATGGTCAGGCCGATGGTGATCCAGCGGTGCTGCACGCACCAGTTCACCAGCGCGCGGAAGCGCTCGTAGAAAGGCCCGTCAAACACTTCCTCGGCATGGCCCACATGGGGTTTGACCTTGAGCAGCCGCACGCCCAGGTAGGGCACGAACAGCACGGCCACGAACCACGAAATGATGAGCGCCACCACCGTCACGCCGAAGATGGCGAAGGTGTATTCGCCCACCGTGGACTTGGCCAGGCCGATCGGCAGGAAGCCCGCCGCCGTGATCAGCGTGCCGGTGAGCATGGGCATGGCGGTGGCGTCCCAGGTGAAAGTCGCGGCACGCACCATGTCGTAACCCTCTTCGAGTTTGCGCACCATCATCTCGACCGCGATGATCGCGTCGTCCACCAGCAAACCCAGGGCGATGATCAGCGAACCCAGCGAGATCTTGTGCAGCCCGATGCCCCAGTAGTGCATGGCCAGGAAGGTGATGGCCAGCACCAGGGGGATGGTGATGAACACCACCAGGCCCGGACGCACATCCAGCACGTAGCGGCCGATGCGCCAGCCTGCGGTGTGCGCGCCACCGTGGCGGTGCAGGCCCAGGCTGAGAAAGCTCACGCCCAGCACGATGACCACCGCTTCGATCAGCACCTTCACGAATTCGTTGACCGAGGTCGTCACCGCCGCGGGCTGGTCCTGCACCTGCACCAGCGCCATGCCCGCCGGCAGCGCGGCCTCGATGGCGCCGAGCCGTTCGCCCAGCGCCTCGCCCAGGGCAATGATGTCGCCCCCTTTGGCCATGGCGATGCCCAGCGCGATGGACGCCTCGCCGTTGTGGCGCACCAGGATGCTCGGCGGGTCCACATAAGCCTTGCGGATGTCGGCGATGTCACCGAGCCGGAACTGCGCCCCGCTGGCGCCGCGAATGGGCATGGCGCGCAGTTGCTCGACCGTGTCGAACGCCCCGCCCACGCGCACCTGCACCACGTCGTCGGGCGCCTGCACGGCACCGGCCGACTCCACCGCGTTCTGCTGCCCCAGCGCGGTCAGCACCTGATTCAGGTCCAGCCCCATCAGCGCCAACCGCTTGTGGGAAATTTCGACGAACAGCTTCTCGTCCTGCACCCCGAACAGTTCGACCTTGGCCACGTCCCGCACGCGCAGCAGTTGCTGGCGCACGTCGTCGGCCACGGCCTTGAGTTCGGCCGGTGAATACCCCGGCCCCTGCAGCGCGTAGATCACGCCGTAGACGTCGCCAAACTCGTCGTTGAAGAAGGGCCCGACCACCCCCTGGGGCAGGGTGGCGCGCATGTCGCCCACCTTCTTGCGCACCGTGTACCAGATCTGAGGCACCTCGGCCGCTGGCGACGAGTCCTTGAGCTGGAACAGGATGAGCGCCTCGCCCGGCTTGGCATAGCTGCGGATCTTGTCGGCATAGGGCACCTCCTGCAGCGTCTTCTCGATGCGGTCGGCCACCTGCTCCGCCACCTGCTGCGCGGTGGCCCCGGGCCAGTAAACCCGCACCACCATGGCCCGAAAGGTGAAGGGCGGGTCTTCATCCTGCCCAAGCTGGAAGTAGGCCGCCACGCCCAGCAGCATGAGCACGATCATGAGGTAGCGCGTGAAAGCCGGATGGTCCAGCGCCCACTGCGACAGGTTCATGCGCGAAATCCAGTGGCCGGAGCTCCCGGCAGGGGTCGGGTTCTGCATGCCGGGCCTCACTGCTGGCGGTCCGCGTCGTGAAAGCGCGCAACCTTCTGGCCCGGCGCCAGCACATGCACCCCGGTCGCGACCACCGCTTCACCCGGGCGCAGGCCATCGGCGATCAACAAGGCATTGCCGTCCGCACCCGCAACCACCACGGGCCGCAACTGCACAGTGCTGGTGGCAGGATCAAAGACCCAGACGGTTGACGACGCCCCGCTGCCCTCGCCGCGCATCAGCGCGCTGGTGGGCAGGCGGATGGCCGCCGGTGCCTGGCCATCCTGTGGGGCCAGGCGCACATAGGCCGTTGCGCCCAGGGGCACCTGGGCATCGGTCGGCAGGGCCAGCTTGACCGCGTAGGTGCGGGTGACCGGGTCGGCACTGGCCGCCACCTCGCGCACGGATGCCTGCCAGGTCGCAGCCTCTGCAGCGGAGCTCGCCGCGCCCAGGCGTACCTGCGCCTGCACACCGGGCCGGACGCGCGCCACCAACCCCTCGGGCACGGCGAACACCACGTCGCGCGCGCCGTCGCGGGCCAATCGCACCACCGGGGCCCCGGCCGCCACCACCTGCCCCACCTCGGCATCCACACCGACCACCACCCCCGCCGCATCGGCGACGAGGCGGCTGTAGCCGGCCTGGTTGCCCTGCACCGCCGCCTGGGCACGCGCCTGGCGCCAGGCTGCTTCGGCCGCGTCGAGCTGGGCCTGACGGCGCTCCAGTTCGGCGCTGCTGATGAAGCCTTTGTCACGCAGTTCCTGGTAACGGCGGAAGTCGGCCGCAGCGAGGTCGCGCTGGGTCTGCGCGGCGCTCACCTGGGCCTGGGCCGCCTGGCTCGCCAGCGCCAGATCCTGCGGGTCCAGTTGTGCCAGCAGTTGCCCCGCCCGCACGGCCTGTCCCACCTCGGCCGGACGCTCCAGCAGCTTGCCGCCGACCCGGAAACCGAGCCGCGATTCCACACGGGCCCGCACCTCGCCCGCGAACTCCGGCGCCTGGTGCACGCCGTCCACGCCGACGGTCAGCAGCTTGACGGCCCGCACCGGTTCGGCGACGGGCTCGGGGCGACCGCAGGCCGCGAGCAGCAAAGCCGCCAGCAGGGTCATGGCATAAGAAGCAGGGGTTTTCATGTCTGTTCGAGGGGGATGACGACAGAGGACGGAATCGGTGCGATCGAATCGCTAATGACTGACCGGTTAGTAAAATTGTAGATCAGATTGATCGGACATCCGCGCCGTTACATTCAGGGCTTTCCGCCCCGCCCAGCCCCATGAGCCCCGCCCCCACCCCGCCCCCCGCCAGCACCGATGCCGGGCTGGCGCCGCTGACCCGCGATGTGGGGCATTACGAGAACTTCCCGGTCGCGTCGTGGCTGTGCCCGCCCGCACTGCGGCCGGCCGTGGTGGCGCTCTACCACTTCGCCCGCACCGCCGACGACCTCGCCGACGAAGGCAACTGGTCGGCGACCGAGCGCCTGGCCCACCTGGCCGCCTACCGCCAGGCCCTGCAAACCTGCCTGGACGGCACACCCCTGCCCCCAGGCACCGAAGCGGCCTGGCAAGGCGTTTTCGAGGCGCTTGCTCGGGCCCAAACGCAGCACCGGTTTCCACCGCACTTGCTGCACGACCTGCTCAGTGCTTTCGAACAGGACGTGCGGTACACCGCGGCCAGCCACGCCTATACCGGCATGGACGAACTCCTGGCCTACTGCCGCTGGTCGGCCCAGCCGGTCGGGCGCCTGCTGCTCCACCTCTACGGCATCGATGCGCCAGAAGCGCTTGCGCAGAGCGACGACATCTGCAGCGCCCTGCAACTGATCAACTTCTGGCAGGACATCAGCGTGGACCACCCACGCGGGCGCCACTACCTGCCCGCCGACCAGTTGGAGCGGCACGGCCTGACGCTGGCCGACTTCGGCGCAGAGGCCTCATCGGAACGCGCGGTGCGGCAGGCTGCGCTGGTCGCCGAACTCTGCGCCGATGCCCGCCAGCGGATACTGCGGGGAGCGCCCCTGGTGCACCGGATCCCCGGCCGAGCCGGCTGGGAACTGCGGCTGGTGGTTCAAGGCGGTCTGCGCATCCTCGACCACCTGGCCGCGATCGGCCACCGCAGTTGGCAACACCGCGTGACCCTGGTCAAGGCCGATCTGCCGCGCCTCTTGTGGCGCGCATGGCGCATGGGCTGACGCCGCTGGCGCTCACATCACCGACGGTGGCGACACCGCGTCCACCTCCGGCACCGGCTCTCTGAGCGGCGGCTCGCTGGGCAGGTAGACAAAAAAGGTGGCGCCTTCGTTCACGCGGGCGTCGGCCCAGATCCGGCCGCCATGGCTTTGCACGATGCGCCGCACCAGCGCCAGACCGATGCCTTCTCCCCCGAATCGGGTGTCGCGGTGCAGGCGCTGGAACATGCCGAACAGCTTGTCGGCATAAGCCGTGTCGAAGCCGATCCCGTTGTCGCGCACCGAAAACAGCCAGCCGTCCTCGTGCGGCTCGCAGGCGATTTCCACCACGCTCACCTCGCGGTGGCCCGAATACTTGAGCGCGTTGTCGAGCAGATTGGCCCAGACCTCGCGCAGCAGGATCGGATCGCAGAGCACCGTCGGCATCGATGCCGGCACCTGCCAGCGCACCTCGCGGCCAGCGGTGCCCCCACGCAACTCGGCCACCAGTTCGCCGACCAGTGCCCCCATGTCCATCGGCGCCAGGGACAGCCCGTCGCGGCCGAACCGTGCAAAAGACAGCAGCCCTTCGATCAGGCGCTGCATCTTGCCCGCGGCTTGATTGATCTTGTCGGCATACAGCCGCACGCTGTCCGGGCAGGGGCCCGACTCCGCCAGCTCGTCCTGCAACAGGGTGGCAAACGACGACAGGTGCCGCAAAGGTGCCCGCAGGTCGTGCGACAGCGCATAGGAGAACTCGGCCAGCGCCTGGTTGGACGCTTCCAGCTTGCGCGTGCGTTCGGCCACCTGGCGGTTGAGCACCTCGTTCAGACGCCGACGCTCATCGAGGCGCGTGTGGTAGATGGTCACGTCCTGCACGGTCCAGGCCATCATGCTCCCGCAGAAACCCGGCGTCTGCCGGCCACGGCACCGCACCCAGCGCCGCCCGCCGTGCACGCCCGTCACCTGGAACTCCACCTCCACCTCCTGCCCCGACGCTTCGCCCGCCGCCAGCGCCCTGCGCACGGCGACCTGGTCGTCCTCGTGCGCGTGCGCGAGCAAGTGCTCGAAGCCCCGTGGCTGCCCGTCCGGCTCCAGTCCCAGAATGCGGAAGACCTCGCCCGACCAGGCCGACTGGCCATGCTGCGGATCGCATTCGATGCGGCCGAGCCGGGCCAGGCGCTGCGCCACCTTCAGCCGCTGCCCCAGCTCGAGTGCCTCGCGCTCCAGGCGGCGGCGTTCGGTGACGTCGGTCTGGATCGACAGGTAGGCCTGCAGGTCTCCCCGGCTGTCGTACAGCGGCTCGATACTGAGGCTGACGATGTAGGGTTCGCCGGACTTCTTGTAGTTGACCAGCTCCACACTGCCCACCGAATCGCGCTGATTCAGGCGCTGCGTGAGGCGGCTCAGCTCTTCAGCGTCGGTCTGTGGCCCGTGCAGCAGTTCGCGAGGCCGCCGCCCCATGGCCTCTTCCAGCGTCCAGCCGGTGACCCGGGTGTAAGTGGCGTTGACCCAGCGGATGCGGCGCTGGGCGTCGGTCACCACCACCATGTTGCTGCTGCCGTCGACCACTTTCTCCAGCATGAGCAGCCAGCCATACACGTCACCGGACACCCAGCCTGCTCCCAGCGCATCGCCTCCCCCGAGGTGCGCCTCCATCGGTTGTTCCGCATTCATTCCGTCACCGGCCATGGTTTGCCCTCAGAAATGCCATCTTGCCCGCACGTCTTTGCGCCACCGCAAGAAAACCGCGGTA
Source organism: Hydrogenophaga sp. NFH-34 (assembly GCF_021401345.1). Classification (GTDB taxonomy): domain Bacteria; phylum Pseudomonadota; class Gammaproteobacteria; order Burkholderiales; family Burkholderiaceae_C; genus Hydrogenophaga; species Hydrogenophaga electricum. The sequence goes on along the minus strand of NZ_JACBGE010000013.1, from coordinate 1,499 downwards.
CGAATCGGTACTTATGAAGCCAATGTGACGAAGCGCGCATTTCATATGCATGCATAACGTTACTTTCAGGAACATTTCCTCGCCTAATCCGCAGGCAGGACGGCCAACGGTCGTGACCCGGCGTCGTTGGAAAGGCGCCCCTTCGAGGAGCCCTTGCCACGCCATGCTGATGCCACCGCAACCGCCCCCCGGGCAAGCGCCCGCTGCCGATCAATTGGCCCGGTGCCAGCAATGCGCCACGCGCAGCCTGTGTCTGATGGGCTGGATCCGCCCGTCGCACGCGCAGTTGCTGGCGTCGGCGATTGCAGAACAGCCGATCCAGAAAGGCGAAATCCTCCAGCGCCAGGGCGATGTGGCCGCCACCATCGCAATCATCAAACTCGGTACGGTGGTCGGCTCGCGCCGTGGCACGGACGGCAGCGAGCGGCCCGTGGCCCTGTTCAGCCGGGGACAGCTCATGGGGGCATACGGGCTGCTGGGCCAACGCTGCCAGCTCAGCGCCCGTGCCCTGTCGCCAGGCCGTGTCTGCGAAGTCAGCATCGCCGACCTGTACCGGCTGGGCGTCATGGACCGCCAGTTCCTCGGGTGCGTCTACAGCATGATTTCCGCCGCCTTCGGGGTGCTGGCCGACTGGGCGCAGGTGGTGCGGGTCAAGGGCGTGCAATGGCAGGTGCTGCTGGCACTGCACCTGCTCGCGCGCGAACACGGCAACCCGGTGATCCGCCTTCCGAGCCACGTCGCACTGGCAGAACTGCTGTCCACCACGCGCGAGACGATAGCCCGCAGCCTGCAGCAACTGGAAAAACAGGGGCTCATCCACCGCATCGACCGGTGGCATTGCCAGGTGCTGCATCTGGATCCGCACAACGTCCCCTCGTCGGTCCTGCAAGAACTCGGTCAACTCGCCAAAACCCGCTACGGGGCCGACGGCGCATCCTGAACAAACACACCCATCGCATCGCGCAGCCGCCGCGCCTCGTCCTGCAACCCGTGCTCCAGCAACTGTCCCGCCTGACGCGCCTGCGTCACCCCCTGCCCCAGTCCACCCAGGTTGTCTTCGATGAGGCGCCGGATGTCGTGAGCCGCCTCCGCACAGCGCTGCGCGAGTCTGCGGACCTCGGCAGCCTCTCGGCCTCGCCCAGCAGGGCTCTGACCGGCGCCACCACCTGCCGCTGAAGCCAGCCCACACCCAGCAGTGCCGCGCCCAGCATCAGCAAGGCCCCGGCCCAGGCCGCGACACCGGACACCCCGTTCAGCACAGCACCGCCGAGCGCCACACCGATCACCGGCAGGTGCGCGCGCCAGGCCAGCGGCGGTCGACGGTGCCAGCTGCCACAGGCGCGCCAACCACTGCGCAGCACCAGTCCCTGGTGAAATTTCGGGTATTCGTAAAAGCGGGTGGGCGCCAACAATGGGCTGATGTATGTCACGCCAGCCAGAAGTCGTAAAACAGTGTTGCAAACATTGTCGCTTCACTGTACAGTTACGCTATCGAAAAT
>NZ_JACBGE010000012.1 GCF_021401345.1 Hydrogenophaga sp. NFH-34 | reverse complement strand
CCAGCGTCAGCACCAGCGCGCCGCAGCGGGCGGCCTTGGCGCGGTCGATCAGGCGCTCGATGAAAGCGCGGTCCTTCATGACATACAGCTGGAACCAGAAGCCCTCGCCGGCGTGCTGGGCAACATCCTCGATGGAGCAGATGCTCATGGTCGAGAGCGTGAAAGGCACGCCGAAACGGCGTGCGGCGCGTGCGGCGAGGATTTCGCCGTCGGGGTGCTGCATGCCGGTCAGGCCGGTGGGGGCCAGGGCCAGGGGCATGGCTGAGGGCTGGCCGACCAGGGTGGTGGCGGTGGAGCGGTTTTCCATGTTGATGGCCACGCGCTGGCGCAGCTTGATCTGCTGGAAGTCGCTCTCGTTGGCGCGGTAGGTGCTTTCGGTCCAGGAGCCGGAGTCGGCGTAGTCGTAGAACATGCGCGGCACGCGTTTCCGGGCCAGGCGGCGCAGGTCTTCGATGTTCGTCATCACGGGCATGGGGGGCTCTCCAGGGAAGGCTTTGAGGTCGGGCGATGTTATCCCTGTGGCGCGGGCCGGTCGCGTGAAAGCGGGCCGCTGCGGTTTGAAATTTCTGCGCGCTTGCCGGTGGTCGGGCCGTGGTGGACGGCGCAGCCGGTCTGCCTATCATCCGTCTCCGGAGGTGTCTCCTGGCCCGCGGCAGCGGGCTGGTGATGGTGCCACCGGGAGCCGTTTTCCTTGTCCGATCAAGGCTGGAGGCCTGCCATGGCGCATCGCAAGTTGACGTCCGCATTTCCCTTCCGGCGCGCGGGGGCGGCCGGGCTGCTCGCACTGGGGGCCACCGTGGCCGGCGCCCAGACGGCGCCCACCCAGCTCTGGATGGATCTGTCCACCTCCACCATGACGGGCGTGCCCGAATTCATGGAAGGCGGGCTCGGCGGCATGGTGGGGGGGCTGCTGGGCGGGCGCATGGGGGGCGCCAGCGGTTCGCAGGTCTACGGCCACGCCAGCGGCCGCTTCATCCAGCAGGGCAGCACGCCCAGCCTCACGGGTGCGATGCCGCCCACGCGGGTGATCGACATCGCGCTGTTCAACCCGCGCCGGCCTGGGGTGGAGGCGCAACTGGCGATTCCGCCGGGCATGAAGATGGGCGAGGCCTTGCCGCTGGTGCCGCCCTCACCCGGCTACAAGGACGCCGATCCGACCGGCGAGGTGCCCGACATCAAAGGCCGCATCCTCATTTACTGGGGCTGTGGCGAAACCGTGCGCGCTGGCCAGCCCCGGGTGGTGCCGCTGTCCAACAACCCGCAGCAGTGGGCGCCGCTGCTGGCAGGGCGCCATGCGCCCGAGCGGGCCGCACGGGTGGGGGCGCAGCACGCGCTGTACCCGAACGAAAAGAACACCGTGAACCCCGGGCCCGAGACCTCGTTGCAGGGCGACCTCCAGGTGCAGGGCGACGGCGTGCCGGAGTCGATGCGCTTCACCCTGGGCGAGCGGCAGGACCTGATGCCCGCCATCCGCCTGCAGACGCAGGGCGCGCTGGCACAAAGCATTCTGGTGAGCTGGCTGCCGGTGCCCCGGGCCCACGCCTACCACCTGCACGCCATGGGCATGGTCGGTCAGGACATGGTGCTCTGGTCCAGCGCGGAAAGCGCCGACACGGGCCTGGGCCTGTTCGATTACCTCACCGAAGCCACCAGCGCCCGCTGGGTCAAGGACAAGCTGTTGCTGCCCGCTTCGGCCACGCAATGCGCGGTGCCGGCGGGCATCTTCGCCACGCCGGGCCAGGCCGATTCGGTGGCGATGCTGCGCATGATCGCCTATGGCCCCGAGAGCTACCTCATGCACCCGGCGCGGCCGGCCAACGCCAAGACGGGCTGGCAGCCCGAATGGTCGGTACGGGTGCGCACCAAGAGCCAGACCATGGCCATGCTCGGTGTGGACATGGCCGGCATGGCGGCCGGGGGCGGTGGGGCCGAGCCGGGGCGGGCGCCCGAGCCCGCACCCAGCCCCACCGAACGCGCGGTCGACAGCGTGCTGCCCGGGGCGGTGAACGTGCTGCGGGGCCTGTTCAGCCGCTGAGGCCTGCGCCGCCGCCGGGGCGTCAGCGGTGGTTCCAGCGCGAGCGTGTGGCCCAGCCGGCCAGCGCCGTGATCGCCGCGCCGGCCAGTGCCGCTGCCAGCAGCGACTTGCCCGGCTCTTCGCGCACATAGTCGGCCGTGCGGTTGCAGGCCTGGTTGGCGCCCTGGGCGACCTGCGCGCCGGCTTCGCGGGCTTTTTCGACACCGACCCGGGTCAGGTGTTCCACCCTGCCGGCGGCGTGCGAGAGCGCGCCCGGGGTCTGGTCCAGCCATTGTTCGGCCTGCTCGATGTGGCCGTTCACGGTGTCCTGGGCAGCGGCGGCGATTTTCTTGGCGGTGGCGGTCATGCGGTTCTCCTGAAAAAGGGTGGAAAAAAGGGAAGGGCACGGGCCCGCGTCAGCGGCGCAGCACGCTCACCAGGAACGACACCAGCGCCATGACGAGGAACACGACGAACAGCACCTTGGCAATGCCGGCGGCGCTGGCCGCGAGGCCACCAAATCCGAGCACGGCGGCGATGATGGCCACCACGAAAAACACCAGGGCGTAATGCAGCATCTTGGTCTCCTGTCTGGGCTTGGCCGGAGGGCGCAAACCGGTGGGTGAAAGCACCGCAGACACGGGGTGTGGCTGCGATGGATTCAGTGTAGGAAGACGCTGGTGCGCGTGGTGTCGGCCGGCTCTGCCTAGGGCTGTAGGACAGGGCCGACAACCTGGCCGCGCTCGGCCGCCGTGAGCGGCTCCAGCCAGCCCTGTTGCCGTTCCAGCACGGCCAGCGTGGCTTCGGACGCGTCCTGCCCCTGCGCCTGCCGCGCCGTGATGCGCGCGCGCAGCGTGGCCACGGGTGCCTCGCAGGCGAGGATGCCGAACCCACAGCCCGTTTCGGCCGCCAGGGTGGCGAAGGCCGCGCGCTCGTGCTGGCGCAGGAAGGCCGCGTCCACCACCACCGACCAGCCTTCGGCCAGCAGCGCGCGGCTGCGCGCCAGCAGGCTGGCGTAGGTGTCGGCGTGGGCCTGGGGCGCGTACAGGCCCTGGTGGATGCCCGCGCCGCTGGCCTGCAGGGGCGCCAGGCCATGCAGGCGCTTGCGCTCCACGTCCGAACGCAGGCGCAGCGCGCGCGGCGTGCGCTGGCCGGCCAGCCACCGGGTGCTGGCCCAGGTCTTGCCGCTGCCCGACAGGCCGTGCGTGATCACCAGTTGCGGTGCCGGTGTGTCGGCCAGTTGCCGGGCCAGCGCCAGGTAGGCGCGCGATTCGGCCAGCGCCGCCCCGTGCGCGGGCGACGCCGCACCGGTCTGCGCCAGCCGGATGGCGGCCACCTTGGCCCGGACCAGGGCGCGGTAGACGGCAAAGAACGGCAGCACGGCCGGGGCACAAACGTCGCCGCTGGCGTCCAGCCATTCGCTGATCAGCACGTGGGCCAGCCCGGGCTGGCCGATACGCTGCAGGTCCATCGCGGTGAAGGCCAGGTCGGCGGCGGTGTCGATCCAGCGCAGCGCGTCGTTGAATTCGATCGCGTCGAACGGCATCACCGCGTCGCCGATCCGCACCAGATTGGCCAAGTGCAGGTCGCCGTGGCCTTCGCGCACGCAGCCGGCCTGGCGCCGCTCGGCCAGGCGGGGTTCGATGGCGGCGAAGCGCTCGGCCGTCCACGTTGCCAGTGCTGCCACCGTGGCACGGTCGTCGGCGTTGAGGCCGGTGGTTTCGCGCAGCGTGCTGAGGTTGTCCTCGGCCCATTGGCGCACGCCGGCCGGCTCGCCCCAGACGCTGTCTGCCGGGGCCACGGCGGCGCTGGCCTGAAAGGCCGCCAGGTGGCGGGCCAGTTGCTGCAGCAGCGCCGGGGTGAGCGCGCCACGCTCGGCCAGGTGGTCCAGCCGCTGATCTTCGGGAAAGCGGCGCATGTGCACCGCCCATTCGATGGCCGCCGCCGGGTCACCGCGCCACACCGGCGCTTCGGGCGTGCCTGTGATCGGCAGGGCTTCCAGGTACAGCCGCGCCGCCGGGTCGGTGGGCTCGAAGCGCCGGTTCACGCGGATCTCGGCCTCGCAGGCCGCGCGCCGCAGTGCCAGGGTGCCGAAATCCATGAACGGCAGGCGCACCGGCTTCTTGATCTTGTAGGCGTGTTCGCCCGCCAGCAGCACCCAGGCGCCGTGGGTTTCCATCAGCACCACCGGTTCGGCCGGGTGCGGGTAGCGGGCGGCGCTGCGCAACGCGGTGATCAGCGCAGGGGTGTCGGTCGGCATGGGCGTTGTGGGCGGGCGCGGCGGGCCGCTGGCGGGGCGGTGGCCGTGCCTGGGGATTTCATGGACCGACTGTAGCCGCCCCGCGAGCGCGCTATGGTGGAGCCTTGCACCCGGAGACAAAACCATGAACCTCGCCCACCTGCTGCAGCGCAAGGCGCTGGAACACCCCGACCGCCCCGCCATCTTCAACGGCACCCTGCCGGTGGCCACCCATTTTGAGTGGGCAGAGCGCGCTGCGCGAGTGGGCGCTCACCTGCGGGCCCAAGGCCTGCAGCCCGGCGACCGCGTGCTGCTGTTCATGCGCAACCACCCACGCTATCTGGAACTGCTGTTCGGCGCCTGGTGGGCCGGGCTGGTGGCCGTGCCGATCAACGCCAAGCTGCACCTCAAGGAAGTGCAGTGGATCGTGGAAAACGCCGGGGCGCGGTGGGCCTTCGTCACGGCGGACCTCGTGCCCGATCCGGCCGCGCTGACCGGGCTGGACGGCGTGATGGACGTGGACAGCACCGCATGCGACGCCTGGGTGAATGGCGCGGAAAGGGGGGGCGAAGACGCTCTCTATATAGAGGAGCCAGAGGAGCGCGCCCCCGACGACACCGCCTGGCTGTTCTACACCAGCGGCACCACCGGCCGGCCCAAGGGCGTGATGATCACGCACCGCAACCTGCTCACCATGGGCCTGGGCTACTTCAACGACGTCGATCACGTCAGCCCGCAGGACGCCATCGCCTACGCCGCGCCCATGTCGCACGGCGCGGGGCTCTACGCCATCCCGCACCTCATGGCCGGCGCGCGGCACGTGGTGCCCGCCTCGGGCGGCTTCGACGCTGCCGAGCTGTTTGAACTGGGCCGCCAACTCGGCCCGCTCTCGCTCTTCGCCGCGCCCACCATCGTCAAACGCATCGTCGACGAGGCCGAGGCCCAGGGCCTCACGCCCGAACAGTGCGGCCAGAGCTTCAAGACCATCGTCTACGGCGGCGCGCCCATGTACGCCGCCGACATCCGCCGCGCGCTGCGCAGCATGGGCCTGCGCTTCGTGCAGATCTACGGCCAGGGCGAAAGCCCCATGACCGGCACCGCCCTCAGCCGCGCCCACCTGGCCGACACCGCGCACCCGCGCCACGAGGCGCGCATCGCCTCCGTCGGCGTGGCGCAGACCCCCGTGCGCATCCGCGTCGCGGGGCCTGACGGCCAATCACTGCCCGCAGGCGAAGTGGGTGAAGTGCTGATCCAGGGCGACAGCATCATGGCAGGCTACTGGCAGAACCCCGAGGCCACGCAGGCCGCCATCCGCGACGGCTGGCTGTGGACCGGTGACATGGGCGCGCTGGACGACGACGGCTTTTTGACACTCAAGGACCGCAGCAAGGACCTGATCATCAGCGGCGGATCAAACATCTATCCGCGCGAGGTGGAAGAGGTGCTGCTGCACGCGCCCGGCGTGGCCGAAGTGGCGGTGGTCGGCGCGCCCGACCCCGAGTGGGGCGAAGTCGTGGTGGCCTTCGTGGTGCCGTTGCCCGGTGCGGCGCTGGATGCACAGACGCTCGACGCCTTCTGCCTGGACCAGATCGCCCGTTTCAAGCGGCCCAAGCGGTACGAGCTGGTCGAGGCGCTGCCGAAGAACAACTATGGGAAGGTGTTGAAGACGGTGTTGCGGGAGCGGGTATGTTAAGGTAATACCTCGAAATACCCAGGAGGCCACCATGCCCGCCGCCGTCATCCGCCCCGTTGCCATCAAGATCGATGAAGACACCCGCGCCCGCGTCAAGCGCCTGGCCGACGCCCGCCAGCGCACGCCACACTGGCTCATGCGCGAGGCCATTCAACAGTATGTGGAGCGCGAGGAGCAGCGCGAAGCCTTGCGGCAGGACACCCTCAAGGCCTGGGAAAGCTACCGCGCCAACGGCGGCCTGCACATCACTGCTGAAGAAGCCGATGCCTGGCTGAGCGAACTCGAACAAGGCAAGGACGTGGAGCCGCCTGAATGCCACGCCTGATCTGGACGCCGCAGGCGCTGGCCGATGTGCAGCGCCTGTACCGATTTGTGTCCAGCAAGAACTTGGATGCCGCCCGGCGCGCCGTGCAGACCATACGCCAAGGGGTCAAGGTGTTGACCCTGCAACCGGGCATGGGGCGCCCCATCGAGGACCTGCCCGTCGAATTCCGCGAATGGCTGATTGACTTCGGCGACAGCGGCTACGTGGCGCGCTACCGGCTGGATGGCGATGCGATCGTCGTGCTGGCGGTGCGACATCAGAAGGAGGCCGGGTTTTGAAGGAGCCAGTTAGCGGCTTGGGGCCTTGTCCAGGCGATCCAGCACGGCATCTGCCATCTGTTTGCAATGGTACTTACCGTAGATCGTCGCGCGCTTTCGCATGACGCGCAACACCAGCGCGGCAGAGGCGCGCTGGACCCCCGGATGCTGAAGCAGCCACTCCAGCGGCTCAACGCCCGCGTGTTCCAGTCTTGGCCAAAGCCGCACTTGGAAGGGGCCGGCATCTCGGTAGTCGGACGGGATGACTTCGACATCGGGAAACGCTTGTTCAAAGGCGGAGCGTGAACCGAACTCGCGATCCAGCACGTCGCTCGCCACGTTCACAAAGCCCCAGGGGAGGCCCGGATGGCCGCGAAGATGCCCCAGGACAAAAACCTCCATGACACCCACGCTCAGGGTGCAGAAGCGCGGAGCGGTGTACGAATTGGTGCCCGGCATACAGCTGAGCGCCCAGAAGGTGTACTCAGTCAGCGACGGATGCGGGACGGCGCATTCCACATAGTCCGCCAGCAGGTCGAGCACCCAGTCGCTGAGCGGTGTCCTCAGAAACACCTCATAGCGCGGCTGAAACCGGGCCCGGTGAGAGGCCGAGAGGGACTGGCGTGCATGCCCGCCCAACTGGTTGACCTGGACGGGTGCCGCCAGCCATCGCTGCTGTTCATCGGGCGAAAGCAACCCGTCGAGGTCGGTCTCTCCGTGAATGCTGGAGACGAACATCGTGTTGCGCAACACATGACCGTCGCGCTCCGCCGTCTGGATCATGGTGCGTTCGGTGTCGTTCAGCCGCGATGACGCCACAGGGATGAACGCAAAGGCGTCGATGTCGTCGTAGGTTTGACGGTGCTGCGCAAAACGCCTGACCGCATCGATGGCTTGGCCGATGTAGATGCTGCTGTCGGCAAACACGAGCAGGTAGATGCCGCATCGCTTCTTCCGGGGGCCAAACAGGTGAGCCACGGACCGGAGGGTGGCGACCGGCTCAGGCGCGGGAAACCCCAGCGAGGCGTGCAGGGAGATTGGGGCGTCACCATTGCTCCTTATGGCGCCCGCCACTCGGGACGACGCAAGTGTGCAAGCCAGGTCGAGTTGCATAAACCGACTAAACGGATTCACCCTGTAATCCGCAAATGGCCCACATTCCTCAAACCCGAACCGCCGGTACATCGCGATCGCCGCATCAAACGGCGGTGTGCTGCCGGTTTCCAGGCTGACGCGCGCGTAGCCGCGCTCGCGGGCCAGGGTCAGCAGTTCGGTGAGGATGGCCTGTGCGGCGCCCTGGCGCAGGTGGCGCGCGCTGGTGCGCATGGACTTGAGTTCGCCGTGGCCGCCTTCGGTGGCGGTGGTGGGCGTCAGTTCCTTGAGGGCGCCCATGGCGACCAGTTCGCCCTCATCGCCTGCAAACGGGTCGGGTTCAGCGCCGGGCGGGGCGTCCGGCGGCAGGCGCCAGGCGGTGAGGAAGGTGATCTCGGGCCGGCGCAGGCCGTCCAGGTCGAGCGCGAACACGCATTCGGGCGGTGAGGCGGCGCACATGCCAGCGAGGTGTTCGTCCCGCAGGCTGAGCATCTGCGGGTGCGCGAGTTCGCGGTCAGCGCGGATGTGAAACCGGCGCGGTGATGCCTCTGAAACCATGTCGCACCCTCCCCGGGCGATGTATGTGGTCGGGCCGGAATGGCTCTGCGGCCATTTTGTTCGGTTTGTTACTGGCGAGGCAAGGCTTGGCAGAGCGCCTTCACTTCCTCAATGCGCGGATCGGTCAGCCAGATGGCGTCTACCAACTGGAACACCTGTGACGCCAGCGGTGTGCCGACGACTTCATCACGGCGCAGGCTTCGGGTGAAGAGTGGTTTGTTGCTGCGGCGCCGGTCGCCTGCGTCGATGACCATGAACGAACCGCCATCGGGCGCGGGCCTGAACCGGAGGCAGGCGAGCACTCGCTGGTCAGCGTCCGCTCCGTCGCCCCACGGGCCGATGATGAGATCGATGCTGGGGTAGTGGTCGGGTGAGTCCACGGTCCACTGGATGTAGTAGACCGCGTGTGTGGCTTGGTCGTCGGACAGGTCGCCCCAGATGGTTTTCGAGGTGTTCCCGCAGCACGCGCAGGTGCCTTGGGACTCTTTCCAGGGGGTGGCGGCTAGAGAGGTCATCAAGGGCTCCAATCTGTTTCGTTCATGCCACCTGCGCGTGTAGCCGAACGCCCAATGCCTTCGCCACCTTGAGCACGGTCGCGAAGCTCGGGTTGCCGTTTTCGCTCAGTGCCTTGTACAGGCTCTCGCGGCTCAGCCCGGCATCGCGGGCGACCTGGGTCATGCCTTTGGCGCGGGCGATGTCGCCCAGGGCGCGGGCGATGCCTGTGGCGTCGTCGGGCGCGTCGGTGAGCCAGGCGTCGAGGTACGCGGCCATTTCTTCGGGCGTGCGCAGCTGTTCGGCGACGTCGTAGGCGACGGTTTTGGTTTTGGGTGTGGTCGCTTTGGTCATGGAGTACTCCCACAGATGGCGCGCGAGTTCGAGCGCCATCTCGATGTCTTTCTGCTGGCTGGACTTGTCGCCACCCGCCAGCAGCACGATCAGCTCTCTGTTGCGTTCTGTGTAGTCGCGCATGGCAGAAAATGTATCCTGCGGGATACGCTTGTCAACCTGCCTGATGCGGCATGCACCATCACCGGTTCAAGCATCCTGGCCCACCGGCCGATAACAGGGGAACCGTTTTCGAGGATGCCCATGGACATGTCCGTTTCCCCCGCCCTGGTTGTTGACCGTGTGATGCAGATGCGCCAGGGTGCGGTCGAGCAGCAGGTGCAGATCCATGTGCTCAAGGAGGCCATGGCCACGCAGGCTTCGGCGGCGGCGACTTTGTTGAGCGCGGTGGCGGGTGATTTGCCGCTGGCGACGGAGGGCGCCGTGGGCACGCAGGTGAACACGCTGGCGTGAGCCAGGCCGGCTGACGGCATCTGCGGCGAGTTCGGCGACGGTCAGCGCAGCGCGTCGGTGGCGCGCGCACGCTCGCAGGGGGTCAGGGTGCAGACAGGTCGTTGAGCATGTCTCGCCGTGCCTGGCGGAAGCGGTCCTGCCGTTGGGTGTCCCAGGTCACCAGGCCCTGGCCGCTCTTGCGGCCGAGCTGGCCTTGCTGCACCCGCGTTTGCAGCAGCGCCAACACGTCTTCGTCCTTGGCCAGCGTGGGCATGAGGTGCGTGGCGATGGCCAGAAAGGTGTCCAGCCCACCGGCGTCGGCACCTTCGAGCGGGCCGATCCGGTGGTAGCGCCGCCCCAGGGTTTCGCGGACGACGCGGTCGATGGTGTTGGCGTCGGCCACGTGTTCGCGCAGGAGGTGCAGGGCTTCCCGCAAGACGGCGAACTGGATGCGGTTGCCAATGAAGCCGGGCACTGCCTGGTGCAGCAAGACCGGCGCGCAGCCGTGGTGCTCAAGGCCGCTCATGACGGCGTCCAGCAGGTCGCGGCGCGTGGCGGGTGCGGGCACCACTTCCACCAGGGGCATGAGGTGCGGCGGGTTCCAGAAGTGCGCGATCAGGAAGCGCTCGGGGTGCGTGAGCGGTTCGGCCAACGTGGCCGGGAGCAGGCCGCTGGTGCTGCTGGCGATCACGGTGCCGGGACCGACGATGGCTTCAAGCCGGGCATACAGCGCCTGCTTGGCGCCCAGCGATTCCGGAATCGCCTCGATCACCAGGCTGGCGTCGGCCAGTGCCTCCAACGGGTGGGCGACCTGCACGCGGCCCAGAGCGTCCGCTGCTTGGGCCGGGTCCAGACAGCCTGCGGCTTGAAGCTCTTCAACAATGGCCTGGCAATGGGCGCGTACGCGGGCCTGGGCGTCGGGCGCGCTGTCGTGCACCACGGGCCGGGCACCGGCCAGGGCCAGGCGGGCGGCGATGCCGGCGCCCATGAGCCCGCCACCGACCACGGCGGGGCGGGAGAACACAGTGGTACCCAGATTCATGAGCGGGACTCCAGGGTTGCAGAGGGGGTTCCATACAAGGCCTGCCGACACCTGGCGCGGTAGGTCAGCCGGTGAGAGGGCGCTTGCAGCATGGCGATCACGACCCACTGGCGTTGGGGGTCGCCCCAGAAGAGGCAGCCGGACACCCCTGGCCAACTGAAGTCACCGGCATGGCCGGGCAGGGGGTTGGTGCCGTCGTCCAGACGCACGGACAACCCCAAGCCGAATCCCTGGCCCATGGCGACGGTGGGGGCGATGGGCCCCATGGCGTCCACGTACTCGCCCCAGGCCACGCCGGGTGGCAATTGCTGGGTGCGCATGGCGTGCACGCTCTGGGCGCTGAGCAACTGCCCACCGGGGTGCCGGCCGTGGTCCAGCAGCATGTGGGCGAAACGCAGGTAGTCGGCGGCGGTGGACCACAACCCGCTGCCGCCCGATTGCCAACGCGTTCCGTGGGTGGGTGGCATCAGCGGCGACGTTTCCGCGGGGCAGGGGCGCGCGACGCGCGGGCGTTGGGCCGGCGAGAGTTCGAAGCCGGTGTCGACCATGCCCAGCGGCCCCAAGACGCGGGCCTGCATGAAGTCGCCCAGGGCCTGGCCGCTGCAGACTTCGATCAATGCGCCGAGCACGTCGGTCGACATGCCGTATTCGAACGTGGTGCCGGGAGGGTGGAGCAGGGGCAGCGTGGCCAGCCGCTCGACCATCTGCTGGTTGGTGAGGTGGAAGTCGTACACCCCGGCTTGGCGGTAGGCCGCGTGCACGGGCCCTTCGCCGAAGGGGCCGTAGGTGAAGCCGGCGGTGTGGCGCATCAGGTCGCGAACGGTAGGGCACGGGGCGGGCGCACCACCAGGCAACCGCAGGCCACGCAAGGCCGGCAGGTAGTCGGCAACGGCATCGTCCAGCCGCAAGCGGCCGTCTTCGACCAGCAGCAAGGCGGCGGCCGTGGTGATGGGCTTGGTCATGGACGCAATCCAGAAGATGGCGTCGGTGGGCATGGGCGTGGTCCGGGACGGGTCGAGGTGGCCGGTCGCCGCGAGATGCGTGATCTGGCCCGCCTCGGCCACGAGGCCGACCGCTCCCGGGAAGTGGCCGAAGGCCACCCCTTCGCTCAGGACTTTGTGCAGGGGATGGGGCATGGGGGACATGTCGTGGGTCCCTCAGCGGCTGGCCATGGCGTTGGGCAGCCAGGTCACCAGGCCGGGAAAGGCATAGAACAGGGCGGCAGCGGCCAGCATGGCCACCACAAAAGGCAGTGCACCGAGCGAGATGTCCTGCAGCCGGGTGCGTCCTCGGGCCACGCCTTCGAGCACGAACAGAATCATGCCCACCGGGGGGGTGATCAGGCCCACCTCCACCAGCAGCACCAGCACGATGCCGAACCACAACGGGTCCCAGCCGACGGCCTGGATCAGGGGCAGCATGACGGGCATGGTCATCAGCACCATGGAGATCGGTTCGATGAACATGCCCAGCACCAGATAGGCGAGCACGATGCACAGCAGCAGTTCGACACCGCTGAGGTTCAGCTCCCGGATGTAGGTCACCATCTGTGCGGGCATGCTCAGGTAGTCCATGACATAGCCCATCTGCGAGGCGCCGACGGCAATGAGCAGCAGGAAGCTGGTGACCAGGGCGGTTTCTTCCAGGGTGTCGATGAACTGCCGAAGGGTCAGCGTGCCGCGCCAGCGGCACAGCAGCAGGGCGGCCAACGCGCCCACGGCACCGGCTTCGGTGGGCGTGGCAATGCCCAGGTACAGGGCACCCAGGACACAGGCCATGAGTGCGATGAAGGGGGCCACGCCACGGAAGCTGTGCAGCTTTTCCCGCCAGGTGAAGGCGTGGGCCGGTGGTGCGGCTTTCGGATCGAACAGCAGCCAGCCCAGCACCACCAGGGCGAACAGCAGCATCAGCACGATGCCGGGAACAATGCCCGCAATGAACAACTGGGTGACCGGGACACCGGCCAGCGAGCCATAGACGATCATGGCGATGCTGGGCGGAATCATGATGCCCAGCGTGCCGCCAGCGGCCAGCACCCCGTAGGCCAGCCGCGCGCTGTAGCCCTGGTCCAGCATCTGCGGCCCGGCCACGCGGCCCAGGGTGGCGGCCGTGGCCAGACTGGAGCCCGAAACGGCGGCAAAGATCCCGGCGGCGCCGATGGAGGCGAAGGCCAGCCCGCCGCGCACGCGGCCCAGCAAGGCGCGCATGGCGCCGAACATGTCGTCCGAGGCTTCGCTCTTGACCAGAAGTGCGCCCATCAGCACGAACATGGGAATGGCGGAGAGTTCGAAGGTGTGCACCGCCGACCAGGCGCGTTCGGCCAGCACGCGCACCGTGGGCGAGGGCAGCCAGAAGACCACCCCGAGCAGGCCCAGCCATGCCAGCGCAAAGGCCACGCGCACACCGGCAAACAGCAGATACAGCATGGTGCCGACCAGGGCCAGCGCCTGCCAGGCGGGTGTGGCCTCGGTGGTCGCGGCGTAGAGCAGCACCGGTGGCAGGACGAAGGCCGCCAGGGTCAAGGTCGGCCCCAGGCCGGCCCACAGCGCCGACAGCGCCAGGACGGTCAGTGCAATCAGTCCCAGTCCCGCCATCGTGTTCAGTGGCCACCCATCCAGTGCCTGGCCGGCAAGCACGGTCAGCGTCAGTGCCAGCCACAGGCCGCCGGTGGTGGTGCGCGTGACCGACCGGGTGCCCGCGAGGTGGTGCATTTGCAGTGCCAGCGCCAGGACCAGGAACCCATAGCCCAGTGCCACCACGCTTTGCGGCACCCACATGGGCGTGGCCATGAGCCCGAAGTCTCGCGTGCCGGCGTCGTATTCGCCATGGACGAACTCCAGCGACTTCCAGGCCAGCACCAGGGCGATGAACAGCGCCGTGGCGGCGCTCAGGTAGTCCAGCCTCAGGCGCCCTCGGGCAGGCAGGGCATCCAGCAGCAGGGTCACGCGGATGTGGCCATCACGCGCCACCGCGAACGCGGCGCCCAGGAAGGTCATCGCCGCGACCAGGTAGGTGGAGTACTCCATGACCCAGACGGTGGGGGCGTTGAACAGGTAGCGCGCAAAGACCTCGTAGTTGATGATCAGCAAGAGCACCATGGCCAGCGCGACAACCAGGCAGCGACTGCCTTGGTGCACCAGCGTGGCGGCGCGGCCATCGGCCGGATAGGGAATGGCCGGCTCGGCGGGGGAGAGGGGGATGTCCATGGCGGGGTGTGAAGGAATAGGGCCGCCCCGGTAGCCCCGGGGCGGATGCAGCAGACGACGGGCCGTGACCGGTCAGCGGCCCAGGGCCTCGCGGGCGACCGACTCCCACTGGCGCGCGTCCACGTTGCGCGCCTGGGCCTGCTTGTACCAAGCGTCCAGCACCGGGCCCATGTAGCGGGCGTCCTGCACCTTGCGGTTCTCGGCGTCGGAGACGGGCTGGGAGGTCACACCCTTGGCGCCCCATTGCTTGGGCAGAGCCTCCACCTTGGCGGCATAGTCGGCCCGCAATTCCTGAGAAACCTTGGCCAGTTCTGCCGCCACGGTCTTTTGCAGATCGGCGGGCAGCTTGGCCCAGGCTTCTTTGCCGACCACCAGGTGCCAAGGAACGACGGAGCCGAGCTTCCAGCCGGCAGCGTATTTCACGGCGGTGTAGAACCCGGCGCCATAGGCCCAGCAACTGTCGGTGATCACGGCGTCGATGACGCCGCGCTGCAGGGCGGGCAGCACCTCGCCCGCCGACAGCGACACGGGCTTGGCCGCCAGCACGTTGGCCAGCACGGCCGTGCCCGCGTTGTTCACCCGCACGCGCAAGCCATTCCAGTCCTCGACCTTGGTCACCGGTTTGGTGGAGAACATGGTCTGCGGGCAGAAGGCGCTGTAGAGCACTTCGCGGGCTTTGTAGTCGCGCGCAAAGACATCGCGCACCGCGGCACCGTAGGGGGAGGCCATGATTTTTTCCAGATCGCTGAAGCTCTCCGAATAACCGGGCAGCGCCACCAGGGTGAACAGCGGTTGGGACGCGCTGTAGTAGCCGCTCAGAACCAGGGACATCTGCACATCGCCGTCGCGCACGGCTTCGAGCAAGCGGTTGCCGGGCACCAGCGAGCCGTTGGCCGTGACCTGCAGGCGTCCCTGCGTGGCTTTGCTCAGGCGCTCAGGCAACTGCTGGGCGACGTCGTAGTACGTGGTGCCGGTGACGGGCAGGTAGGCCAGCGTCCATTTGAATTCCGGATTGGCCTGGGCGGTGAAGGCGGCGCTCAGACCGAGAGCGGCGAGGGCGAGGCGGCGGTGCATGGTTGTCTCCTGATGCGTTGGGACTCGACGGCTGTCGGGTGCGACGGATCGTAGGCAGCCAGCGCCCGGGCCGGTTGTCTCAGCGGCGGGGGAATGTTGACTCAGCGTATGGTGCGAAATGACGGGTTCGCCGCACCGGGTTGACCCTCAGCCAGCCTGTTCTGGCAAGCGGGACAATGGCGACACCATGAACACCATCGACCTCGACATCTCGACCCTGCCGGCCAGCGAGCGGCTGGAGCGGTGGCAACAGGTGCTGCACGACACCTTTGGGCCGATCGAGGTGCAACCGATGGCTGGCCGGATGCCCGTGGGGAACATCCGGTCCACCCGGCGCGGGCCGTTGGCGTTTCACGCCATGCGTTACCGCGGCATGAACCTGAGCCGGCAGCCCGTGCACGTGGCGCATTTGAACGAGGAGTTCGTGACCTTGACGCTGCCGCAGGCCACCATGCAGGTGGTGCACTTGGGCCAGGAGCGCCAGCTGGAGGCGGGCAAAGCCTATCTGTTCAACCACGCGGTGGCCTATCGCACCCAACTGGGCCACGAGTACCGCACGGAAAGTGTGGCATTTCCGGCCACCTTGCTGCGCGAGCGCGCGGGGTCGCTGCCGCCCTTCTTGGACCTCAATGCCTGCTTCGGGGCATCGGCCAGTGTGGACATGGTTCGCTCATTCGCTGCGCACCTGGCGGTGGGCGTCGCGTCCTGGGGGGATCACGAGTACCACCGCTGGACTCAGCAGTTGCTGGACATGCTGGCGCTGTTTCTGGCGCGGGTGCCGGATGACGCCGCCGAAATGCAGTCGCATGCGCGAACCCATCACCGGGAGCGTGCGCTGCGCCATATCCGCGCCCATGCGCGCGACCCGGACCTGTCGCCTCAAGGCGTTGCACGGGCCTGCGGTGTGTCTTTGTCGTACCTCCACGCGGTTTTCCGGGACAGTGGCATGACGCTGGAGGGAGCGATTTTCGAGGGCCGTCTGGACCTCGCTCGGCGCTGGCTGATCGATCCCCGCAGGGCGGCGTTGCCGATCCGGACGCTGTGCTACGAAGCGGGTTTTTCCGATCCCGCGCACTTTTCTCGCAAGTTCAAAGGGCGCTTCGGGGTGACGCCCGGCGAACTGCGCCGATCGGCCATCGGCGCCTGAGGTTCAGGCGCGCCAATGGGGCAGCAGCGATGACAGCGGCGGATAGCTGCTCTGCCCTGTGGGCTGGGAAACCGCCCGCAGCAGCCGCTCCACTTCGGTCGCGAAGGGTTTGACCGGACCGCAG
Organism: Hydrogenophaga sp. NFH-34; assembly: GCF_021401345.1. Classification (GTDB taxonomy): domain Bacteria; phylum Pseudomonadota; class Gammaproteobacteria; order Burkholderiales; family Burkholderiaceae_C; genus Hydrogenophaga; species Hydrogenophaga electricum. The sequence goes on along the minus strand of NZ_JACBGE010000012.1, from coordinate 149,052 downwards.
AACAGCACCATGTCGCCGGCGGCGATCAGCACGGTGGGGAAGGTCTGTACATCGAGCGGGGAATCGTCGAGCAGTTCGGCATCGTCTTCGATGTCCACCCAGTGCAGGGCCACGTCGGGGTGGCGGCGGGCCAGATCATCGAAGACCGGCCGCCAGTCGCGGCAGGTGCCGCACCATTCGGCGCAGAGACAGATCAGGCGGAGTGGGGCGGACATGGTGGTGCGATTGTCTGCTCAATTGGCTGGTGTGGGCCGGCGCTGCATGCGCGCCGCCAGCAGGCTGGCCAGCAGCACCAGGGCCGCGCCGGCCAGGGCGGTGAACTGCAGCGCGTCGGTGAAGGCGGCCTGCGCCGCAGGCACCAGGGCGCGGGCGGTTTCTGCGGGCAGATGCTCGGCCGCCTGCAGCGCGCCACCGAGGGTGGCCAGGGCTTCGGGCGGCAGCCCGCCGAGCCCGCTCTGCGCCAACTGGTGGCGGTAGATCAGCGTGCCCGCGCTGCCGAACAGCGCGATGCCCAGCGCACCGCTGAATTCCGACGCGGTTTCGGCGATGGACGAGGCCGCGCCCGCGCGCTCGGGCGGCGCCGAGGTGATGATCTGTTCGGTGCCGATGGCGAACACCGGCGCCATGCCCAGGCTGATGACGATCATGCCGCCCACCAGCACCCACAGCGCGGCCGGGCCGTCGGCGGCCGCCATGGCGAGCATGCCGGCCGAGGCAGCGGCCAGGCCCCCCACCATGACCGGCCCGGGCCCGTAGCGGCTGGCCAGGCGCGGCGCCAGCACCAGCGAGCCCACCACGAATCCCAGTGCCCAGGGCACCGTGGCCCAGCCGGCCTGCAAGGGGCTGAGCATCAACACCATCTGCAGAAACTGCGCGATGAAGATGTAGATGCCGAACATGGCCAGGCACGACAGCGCGTAGGCCACGATGGCGGTGCGGAAGGCGGGGATGGCGAACAGCCGCAGTTCGAGCAGCGGGTACGGAATCTGCCGCTGGCGGCGCAGGAACACGGCGCCGACCCCCAGCCCGGCCAGCAGCAGCGCCAGCCGTGGCAGGCTGGGCCCGTGTTCGGCCATGGCCTTGACGGCATAGATCAACCCCAGCACGGCGGCCAGCGAAAGCAGCACGCTGGGCAGGTCGATGCGGCCGGCGTTTTGATCGCGGTATTCGGGCAGCAGGCGTGGGCCCAGCACCAGCAGCAGCACCATCACCGGCACCGCGGGCAGAAACACCGACCCCCACCAGAAGTGCTCCAGCAGCCAGCCGCCCACCAGCGGGCCGATGGCGCTGCCGACCGAAAACGCGGTGATCCACACGCCGATGGCGAACTGGCGCTGCGTCTCGTCGTGGAACATGTTGCGGATCAGCGAGAGCGTGGACGGCGCCAGCGTGGCCCCGGCCATGCCCAGCAGCGCGCGCAGCGCGATCAGTTCGGCCGGCGTGCGCGCGAACGCGGCCAGCACCGAAGCCACGGCAAAGAAGGCCGCGCCGGCGAGCAGCAGGCGGCGCCGCCCGATGCGGTCGCCCAGCGTGCCCATGGTGATCAGGCAGCCCGCTACCAGAAAGCCGTAGATGTCGATGATCCACAGCAGTTGCGAGGCGCTGGGTGCCAGCGCGCGGCTCAGCGCCGGCACGGCGAGGTTGAGCACCGTCAGGTCCATGGCGTAGACCAGGCAGGGCAGGGCGATCACGGCCAGGCCCCACCATTCACGGGCGGTGGCACGGGCAGGGGCGGTAGCGGTGAGGTCGTTCAAGGGTAGGCGTTTCAAAGGAGCCGAAAACCGGCCAACAGGGCGATGCCGGTTCCGGCACCCAGCAGCAAGACGCTGCGCAGACAGCGCCGGCTGGTTTTCAGGGGGAGCCGTCCCGACGACTGCCGCGCGGTCGTACCGTTCAGGATGCCCCAGGCCGCACCTGTTATCGCACCCACCCCCGCATGGAACAAGCGTTCGGTCATTCAGTCTTCCTGGGCATCGAGGCCGAGCACCGGGCGTACCGACTGCGCCAGCAGTTCGACCCGCTCGGGGGCCATGTAGGTGGACGCATCCGTGGCGTCGAGCGCGTGAAGGGGCCGGTTGTCCAGCCGTGCGGCGAAGTCGGCGACGAGGCGCGACTTGTTTTCTGTTCCCTCACGCTCACCTCATCGGCCGACACGATATCGGCGCCGGCAACCGTGTGGCGCGCTCCCTGGTACCGCTCGATGCCGTCCGATGCCCAGGCGTCGTCGGGCAACGGGGCGCCGAGGCCTTTCCGCCGTGCATGGTGCCATTCGCCGTGGTGGGCGCATGGGAATCCGGTCTGGGGTTTTTTGCGCATGCTCCGAGTGTCGCCAAAAAAAAGCGTCGGGTTCGACCGGTCTGCTTGCGAACGGGCGCAGGCACGGGCTTTGGGGGCTGGCGTCTCCGGGGTGTTGGCATTTGGTGCCAAGGTACGGGCCGGAACCACATCACTCTGTGGTGTTTGTCACGGTTGATGACAAAATGAAACCAAACCATCAGGAACCCAGCCATGCCCCCAAGACCCGGGGTGCGAGGCGCGTGCAGGGACGCGTCCGCAGCCGTTGCCCAGCCGCCGTTGTCACGCCGCACCTGGCTGCGCCGCCTGTCGCTGTCTGCCATGGTGATAGCGGGGCTGCCAGCCTGCGACTTCCGCACCCCGCCGGCGCTGAAGATCGGCCTCAATTCCTGGGTCGGGTACGACCCGCTGGTGCTGGCGCGGGAGCGTCAATGGCTCGATGTGCGCCGGGTCAAGGTGATTGAACTGGCTTCGGTGTCGGAGACGCTGCGCCACCTGCACAACGGCTTGCTGGAAGGCGCGGCGCTGACCCTGGACGAAACGCTGCGCCAGGTCGAGCAGGGTGAAGACCTGCGCATCGTCGAATTCCTCAGCACGTCGCATGGGGCCGATGTGGTGCTGGCCAGCCCGTCCATCGAGCGTCCGACCCAGTTGCGGGGGCAGCGCATCGCCGTCGAGTCGAGCACCGTGGGCGCGCTGATGCTGCACCGTCTGCTGCAGTCGGCGGGCCTGACGCTGTCGGACGTTCTGGTCGTGCCGCTGGAGTCGTCTCAGCACCTGGCCGCGCTGCGCGACGGCCGGGTGACGGTGGCGGTCAGCCATGAGCCGCTGGCGCGCCACATGCGGGCGGCGGGTTTCTGGCCGATGTTCGACAGCCGCCAGATGCCGGGCGAGATCATCGATGTGCTGGTGGTCCGGGCCGCAACACTGAACCAGCGGCCCGAGCAGGTGCAGGCTCTTGTGGCGGGTTGGCAGCGCGGCTTGCAAGAGTTTCAGGCCGATCCGGCCAAAGCCGCCGAGTTGCTGGCGCCCGGTGTGGCGCTGTCGGAGGCAGACTACCAGGCCACGCTGTCCGGCCTGAGGTTCTACACGCCCGGCGAGTCGCTCGGGCTGTTGGGGGGGCGAGGGCCGGCCGAGGCGCTGCAGGCCGGGAAGCTGGTCGAAACGCTGCGTGGCTTGCGTCTGTTGCACCATGTTCCGGTCTGGGATCACCTGTTGGCGCCCGCGCCGGCGCTGCAGGTGAGCCGATCCGCCATGGGGGGGGCGCCATGAAACTTTGGAACGCCTTGCTCAATGTACCGGCGCGGCGGCTGGTGCCGTTGCTGCTGCTGGTGGTGGCACTGGTCAGCGTCGGCTTGCGCTATGGCTACCAGGTGGGGGCGATGGAGCAGCGGGTGCTGCAGGGGGTGGCCAGCGATCTGCGCGGGCGCCTGGGCATCGAACAGGCGTTGCTGGACGTGCGGCTGGGCAATGACGATCCCATCCAGTTGCGGCACCAGGTGGCCTCACTGGCGTTGTACCGTGGCATGGACCGGGCTTATCTGGTTGGCGCCGATGGGGTGGTGGAAGCGTCGCTGTCGCGGGCCGACATCGGGCGCCAGATTGCCCAGGTGCTGGGCTCGGCTGCGGCGGATTTGCAGGCCTTGACCGAACGTCCGCAACCCCGCTCCGTGGAGGTGGACCAGGTGCCCAATGCGCCCCGCCTGGCGGGTCTGGTGCCCCTGACCGAGGGCTACCGTCTGGTGGTCCGGGTCGACCCCGCCAACACGCTGGCCAGCCGCCGCAGCGAAATCCGCGGTGAAGTGGCGCGTGAGGCGGTCTTGATTCTGGCCGCAGCGGTGTTGCTGGCCCTGCTGCTGCACCTGCTGTGGTTCCGGCGCGCGCAGCAACTGGTGGCGGCGCTGGAAGCCATCGGCGCCGGCGACCTGTCGGTGCGGACCGCCCTGACCGGGCGCGACGAACTGGCGCAGATTTCCGCGGCAGTCGACCGCATGGCGCGCCGGCTGGAGGCCCAGCAGCGCGCGCAGCTGGAGCAGGCCGAGGAACTGCGGCACTTCTACGACCTGCCGTTCATTGGCATGGCCGTGTCGTCGCCCGCCGACAAACGCTGGCTGCGGGTGAACGACCGCCTCTGCGAAATCCTGGGTTACGAGCGGGAGGAACTGCTGGTGCGCACCTGGGCGGAGATGACGCCGCCGGGCGACCTGGAGCGCAACGTCGAGCTTTTCAACGACCTGGTGGCCGGGGTGCGCGAGGGCTACCAGATGGAAAAACGCTTTGTGCGCAAGGACGGTCGCATGGTGCACGCCTTCATGGACGTGCGGGCAGTGCGTCATGCCGACGGCCAACTGCGGCAACTGTTCACCACCATCCAGGACGTCACCGAACGCAAGGCGGCCGAAGTGGCGCTGCGCAACAGCCAGGCGCTGCTGGTGGATGCGCAGCGCCTGAGCCGCCTGGGGAACTGGTCGTTCAGCGAGCCCGGCCCCGAGTTGCTGTGGTCCGAAGAGGTCTACCGCATCCACGAACTCGACCCGCAGGCCCACATCCCGACCGCCGGGGATCTGATCCGCCTGGTTCACCCCGAAGACCGCGACCGCGTGGCCGAGGCCTACCGCGGTGCGGTGTTGCATGCCCAGGGCTTTGAGGTGCAGTACCGAATCAGCCTGCCCAGCGGGGCCATCAAATTTCTGCGGCTCCAGGGAGCGGCGACGCGCGAGGCCCATGGCAGCATCCGCGCTTTCGGCACGGTGCAGGACGTCACGGAGCTGGTGGAAGCCCGGCGCGAACGGGACCGCCTCGCGTCGGTGATGGAGAACACCTCGGACATCGTCAGCATGGCCGATCCGCAGGGGCGGGTGTTCTATTTCAACCGCGCCGGCTACGAACTGCTGGGGCTGAAGCCGGGCGATCCGCTGGACGACTCCATCGTGAACGTGCACCCCCCGTGGGCGGCCCGGCGCGTCCAGGAAGAGGGCATTCCCACCGCCTTGCGGGACGGTCGCTGGCTGGGCGAGACGGCGGTACTGGACGCGCAGGGCCGCGAAGTGCCCATGTCGCAATTGATCATGGTGCACCGCGAAGCCGACGGCCGGCCGCAGTTCCTGTGGTCGCTTCTGCGCGACATGACCGAGCGCAAGGCGGCCGAGAAGGCCCTGCACGAACAGCGCGTGCTGCTGGCCGAAGCCCAGGACGTGGCACGCCTGGGCAATTGGAGCATGGACGTGGCCAGCCGGGAGCTGACCTGGTCACCGGTGCTGTACGAGATGCTGGGTTTCCTGCCGGGGGCTGTGCGGCCGACAGCCGAGGCCGCGCTGAACGTGGTGCACCCGGCCGACGCCAAGCGCGTGCGGCGAGCGCTGGCGGCCGAACTGCGCGCACCCAATGCCGGCCAGTTGCTGCTGGTGCACCGCATCGTCACGGACCAGGGCACCCGCTATCTGGAACAGCGTGTGCGCACCGAGCGCGACAGCGATGGCCGCGCCGTGCGCCTGTTCGGTACCGCGATGGACGTGACCGAGCGCACGCTGGCCGCGCAGGCCGTGCTGGAACTCAAGGACATGCTGGAGCAGGCCGAAAGCGTGTCGCTGCTGGGCAGTTGGGCCGCCGACGCACAGACGCAGCGGCTGACCGTGTCGGCGCAGCTGTTCTGCAACCTGGGGCTGGCGCCGGCCGACCGCCCGCCTTCGGACGAGGAGTACCTCACCCGCCTGCACCCGGACGACCAGGCCATGGTGGCGGCCGACATGGCGCAGTTGCGCTGCGGGGGCGAGGCGCGCGACCTGGTCTTCCGCACCCACCCGGATCACGGGCCGGTGCGCTGGCTGCGCCGCACGGCACGCCGCATCGACCGCTCCGCCGAAGGCCTGCCGCCGCGCTACATCGGCACGCTGCTCGACATCACCGATTCGGTGCAGGCCGAAGAGAAGCTGCGCGAGATCAATCAGGGGTTGGAGCAGCGGGTGAACGAACGCACCCAGCAGTTGAGCGAGGCGAACCGCGAACTGGAGGCGTTTTCCTACACCGTCTCCCACGACCTGAAGGCGCCCTTGCGCGGCATCGATGGCTACAGCCAGTTGCTCGAAGAGGAGTACGGCGCCCAGCTCGGCGAAGAGGGCATGCAGTTCCTGGGACGCATCCGCCGCGGCGTGCAGCTCATGGGCGAACTCATCAGCGACCTGCTGGACTATTCCCGCATGGAGCGCCGCACCATGGAGCGCCACGACGTCGACCTGCAGCCCTTGCTGGAGCGGGTGCTGGAAGGTTTTGCCGGTGACGTCGAACGGCATGGCGCCCAGGTGACGCTGGCGCTGGCACCGATGACGCTGGGCGTGGACCGCGAAGGCATGGCCGTGGTGCTGCGCAACCTGATTGGCAACGCGCTCAAGTTCAGCCGGGAAAGCCGGCCCCCGCAGGTGCAGATTGGGTCCCGCAGCGAGCCTGGTCGGCGTATCCTCTGGGTTCAGGACAATGGTGTCGGTTTCGACATGAAGTACCACGACCGCATCTTCGGCATCTTCCAGCGCCTGCAGCGCGCGGAGGATTACCCCGGCACCGGGGTGGGTCTGGCCCTGGTGGCCAAGGCGGTCGACCGCATGGGAGGCCGGGTGTGGGCCGAGAGCCGTCTTGGAGGCGGCGCCACCTTTTATCTGGAGTTCCCCGAATGAGCCTGTCCGTGAACCCCCCCCCCATCCTGCTGGTGGAAGACAACCCGATGGATCTGGACCTCACGCTGCGGGCCTTCACCCGCAAGCGGCTGACCAACATGATCCAGATCGCGCGCGACGGCGAAGAGGCGCTGGCCTACATGGCGCGCTGGGACGCGGGCGAGCAGTTGCCGGCCGTGATCCTGCTGGACATCAACCTGCCCAAGATCAACGGTCTGGAAGTGCTGCGCCAGCTCAAGGCGCACGAGCGCTACCGCCGCATTCCCGTGGTGGTGCTCACCTCGTCGCGCGAAGACCGCGACCTGCAGACCGCCTACGACATCGGGGTCAACTCCTACATCGAAAAGCCCGTGAACTTCAGCAAGTTCATGGACGTGGCCGAACACATCGAGCTGTACTGGTGTGTGCTCAACGAGCGGCCGCACTGAGCCCGTTTTCTGCTTTTTTGCCAACCGACCAGGAGATACACCGAGTGATCCGGATTCTGATTCCCACCGACGGCTCGACCCAGGCGCTGCAGGCGGCGCACCACGTTTTGCGCCTCTGCGGCTGGGGCCTCAAGGCGCGTTTCGTGGTGGCCAACGTGCAGCCGCCCGCCAATCTCTACGAAGTGGTGGTGGCGCACGATCCCGTGGTGCTGCAGCAGGTGAGCGAAGCGGCCGGGCGCGACCTCATGCGGCCCGTGGTGCAGTTGCTGCAGGCCGCAGGGATGGCGGTGGAATCGGTGGTGGTTTCCGGCGACCCGGCGCAGGCGCTGGTTGAACTGGTGGAAGCGCACGACTGCCACCTGATCGTGCTCGGGGCCCAGGGGCACGGGGCGCTGCGTGCCGCTGTGCTGGGCTCGGTGTCGCAGGCCCTGCTGCAGACCAGCCCTGTGCCGGTGACGGTGGTCGGAGCCAGGCCGGAGGACACGGTCGACTGACCCGCCTGGCCCTCTGGGGAACCGAACCCGTTGCACCGCAAGGTGCAGCGGGTTTTTTTTGGTGGTTGCGCAGTTTGTGATTACGAATAGTGAAACGTATTTACGCATGAAGAATTATCGGCTACAGTCCGGACCCAGCGTGAACTTTCCAGGAGACAAGCCCATGGGCACGTACAGCTACCCCACCTTTCCCTACCGCGCCCCCACTGACCTGATGGCCGGTGCCCCGCAACGCAAGCCCCTGGTGATCATCGGTGCCGGCCCGGTCGGCCTGGCCGCCGCCATCGACGCGCGCTTGCAGGGGCTGGACGTGCTGCTGTTCGACGAAGAAGACAGCGTGTCTTTCGGCTCGCGCGCCGTGTGTTACGCCAAGCGGGCGCTGGAAATCCTCGACCGCCTGGGCGTGGGCGACACCGTCGTCGACAAGGGCGTGAGCTGGAACGTGGGCCGCACCTTTCTGCGCGAGGAAGAGGTCTACCGCTTCAACCTCGTGCCCGACGCCGGCCACAAGCGCCCCGGCATGATCAACCTGCAGCAGTACCACCTCGAAGAGGCGCTGGTGCACCGCGCCACCGAACTCGGCGCCGACCTGCGCTGGAAGTACAAGGTGGCGGGTGTGCAGCCGCTGGAAGAGGGCGCGCGCGTCAGCGTCGAAACGCCGGACGGCCACTTCGAGATCGATGCCGACTGGCTGATCGTGGCCGACGGCGCGCGCTCCAACGTGCGGCGCCAGCTCGGCCTGGACATCGACGGCCATGTGTTCAAGGACCGCTTCCTGATCGCCGACGTGGTGATGAAGGCCGACTTCCCGGCCGAGCGCTGGTTCTGGTTCGACCCACCCTTCCACCCCAACCAGTCGGTGCTGCTGCACAAGCAGAGCGACAACGTCTGGCGCATCGACTTCCAGCTCGGCTGGGACGCCGACCCGGAAGAAGAGAAGAAGCCCGAGAAGATCATCCCGCGCGTCCAGGCCATGCTCGGCGACGACCGCGAGTTCGAGTTGGAATGGGCCAGCATCTACACCTTCCAGTGCCGCCGCATGAAGAGCTTCCGGCACGGCCGCCTGCTGTTCGTGGGCGACGCGGCGCACCAGGTCTCGCCCTTCGGTGCGCGCGGTGCCAACTCCGGCTTCCAGGACACCGACGACCTGCTCTGGAAGCTGGCGCTGGTGATGAAGGGCCAGGCGCCCGACGCGCTGCTGGACACCTACGACGCCGACCGCACCTACGCGGCCGACGAGAACATCCGCAACTCCACCCGCTCGACCGACTTCATCACGCCCAAGAGCGCGGTCAGCAAGCTGTTCCGCAACGCGGCGCTGGAGCTGGCGCGCAGCCAGCCCTTCGCCCGCAAGCTGGTCAACTCCGGCCGCCTCTCGGTGCCGGCCTTCCTGGTGCAGTCGGCGCTGAACACGGCCGACGTCGACGCCTTCGAGGGCCAGATGGTGCCCGGCGCCCCGATGGACGATGCCCCGGTGCGCGTGGCGGGGCGGGACGCCTGGCTGCTCGACCAACTGGGCAACCGCTTCGTGCTGCTGGCCTTTGTCGACGATCCGGGCCAGTTGGAACCGGCGCTGCGCGCCCAGGCCACGGCGCTGGCCGCCGGGCCGGTGCCGGTCGAGACCGTGCTGATCACGCCGCACGGCGGCAGTGCCGCCGGTTTCACCGTGCTGCAGGACCCGGGCGGTCTGTTCGCCCAGCGCTACGACGCCCGCCCGGGCACCACCTATCTGGTCCGCCCCGACCAGCACGTGGCCGCCCGCTGGCGCCGCGCCGACCTGGCCGCCGTGCGCGCCGCGCTGGCCCGTGCCACGGCCCAGCAGACCCAGCCCGCCACGGCGCCGAAGGCCGAAATGGTCGCCGCCTGAACCCCGTCGAGGAGACCCATGATGACCCCCACGTTCGCTATGCTCTCTGCCCCCCAAGGGGGCTCGCCCGCCTTGAGGCGGCTCTGCGGAGGTCGGCCATGACCCTGCAACTGCAACCCAACCTCGCCGAACCCGGCCAGCGCTATTTCCGCGATTTCACGCCCGGCGACGACTTCTACGAAGCGCTGATCGACACCCACCGCGACCTCAGCGACGCGCAGAGCCAGATGCTCAACGCCAAGCTGATCCTGCTGTTGGCCAACCAGGTGGGCGACATCACCGTGCTCAAAGACGCCCTGCGGCTGGCCCGCGAAGGCGTCTGACCCATCCCCCGAAGGAGATCTTCATGAACATCCGCAAGATTCACCACGTCGCCTACCGCTGCAAGGATGCCAAGACCACGGTCGAGTGGTACCAGAAGCACCTGGGCATGAACTTCGTGCTGGCCATTGCCGAGGATGCTGTGCCCTCGACCAAGGCGCCGGACCCGTACATGCACCTGTTCATGGATGCTGGCGGCGGCAACGTTCTGGCGTTCTTCGAACTGCCGAACTCGCCCGAAATGGGCAAGGACCCGAACACCCCCGACTGGGTGCAGCACATCGCGCTGGAGGTCGACACCGTGGCCGAACTGGAAGCCACCAAGGCCCGCCTGGAAGCGGCCGGCATTCCGGTGGTGGGCGTGACCGACCACACCATCTTCAAGTCGATCTATTTCTTCGACCCCAACGGCCACCGCCTGGAACTGGCCGCCAACACCGCCACGCCCGAGATGATGCAAAAGCTCGACGCGGTGAAATGGGACATGCTCAACGAATGGTCACAGACCAAGCGCGCGCCCAAACACGCGGCCTGGATGCACGAAAAAACCTTCGCCGACGCCTGAACCGGGGTCGTTTGTCTGTCGGCCTGCACCCTATCGGTGCAGGCTGATGCGCGAAAAAGCTGGGCAAAAACCCCTCAAGTCTGGCGAATTCAGGCCGAAAACTCGATAGAACTGCGGGAATCTCCCCTCCCGCGCCGCCTTCGAGTCAGGGGATTGCCATGTTGAACATCGCTTCTTCGCCCTCTTTTGCCTGGACGCCGGCGACGAGTGCTGCCCAGCCCTCGTCGGCTGCGCCTGTGGGCGCCGTGACGCCGGTGCGGTCGGTGCAGCCCGACCAGCGGTCGACGGGAGACGCACGCACGGGCAACGGCCCGGCCCGCGACCGCCCTGCCACCGCCGCGGTGGCCGAACCGGCGCACCCGCGCGACGGCGGCGAGCAGGCCGCCAGGGCCGAGACCTATCTGCCCGAGCCGGCGCCCTTGCTGCCGCGGCAGAAGCCGCAGGATGGGCAAGGCCAGTCGCAGCAGGAGGCCGCTGACGAGCAGAGCGGTGGCGCCGGCACCGACAGCGCCCGCGAGAGCACCGCCAGTACCGTGAGCACGTATCCGCTGCCCCAGGAAATGGTGTCGTCGGTCTGGCTGGCCAGCGCGGCGGTCGTGGACCCGGTGCTGGAAGCGCAGTTGGAGGCCCGCTCCTCGCTGGCAACCGACACCGCGCCGGACCTGTCGGTCGTGGCGGCCACCCAGGTGGCCCGCGCCGCCATCGCGAACAAGGCCAGCGCTGCGGCCACGCCCTTGCAGGCCCAGATTCCGCTGCCGTTTTCGTCTGGCGATCCGCTGGCCGCCAAGGCCGAAAGTGTGGGGGCCCAGTCGGTGGCGGGAGATGGCTCGCCGGCCGCCTATGACGAACGGGGCAATGCGGCGCGTCCGCTGCCCGAATCGGGCAGCCTGCTCAGCGAACGGGCCTGACGGGCCGGGCGCTCTCCCCCCCAACTGCACCGGGCCTTGGCCCGGTTTTTTTGTACCCTGAGCTGGCCCCGACCCGTCCGTGGGACGGAAGGAGGGGGCTCAGGCCGTGGATGGGCGGGCGGCGGTGCCCTGGCTTTCGAACTGTTGCAGCGCCTGTTGGGTCCGGTCCATGTCGCGCAGCACCTGTTCGGGCAGGTCGGCGGTCAGGGGATCGCTGCCCTTGGCCAGCAGTTCGATGCGGGCGGCGATGGTCGCCAGCGCCTTGAACCCGAGCAGCAGCGACGTGCCCTTGAGCTGATGGGCTTCGTGCCCGGCGACTTCGCGGTCCTTGTCGGCCAGCGCCTGCAGCAGCTTGTGCACCGTGCCTTCGGGTGGCGCGAACAGCGTGTCGAGCATCTCGTGCAGCGAGTCGTCGGGCATCATCGAGAGCACTTCGGTGTACGACTCCGTGTCAAGCACGGTGCCGATCAGCGACGAAGCCGGGTCGGGCAGCCGCATGGGCAGCTCGTAGCTCGACAGCGGGGAATGCCCTGAAACCCGTTGCACCACCAGCCCCGGCACCGACTGTTCGGGCGGGTCGAGCAGGCCGCAGCGGGCCAGGGCCGCTTCGAGGTCCTGCGCCTGCAGCGGTTTGCTCGTGAACTCGTTGACGCCGACTTCCAGCGCCCGTTTTCGGGTGTCGTTGACGACGTCGGCCGTGACCAGGATCACCTTGATCTGCGAAGCCGGCCCGTCCATCTGGCGGATGGCTTCGGTGGTGGCCATGCCGTCGAGCACGGGCATGTGGTAGTCGAGCAGCACCGCGTCGAAGGTTTCGCGCGCCAGCAGTTGTAGCGCTTCCTGGCCGTTTTCGCAGAAGGTGGCCTCGTGCCCCATCTTCTCCAGCAGGATGCTCATGTACTTCAGGTTGATCGGGTGGTCCTCGGCCACGAGCAACCGCAGGCGGCGGCTGTGGCTGGGGTCGATCGGCGCCGTCGCGCTCTCGGGCGGCGCCTCGGCCAGCGGCAGGCTGAGCGTGACCGTGAACACCGAGCCCATACCCTGCTGGCTGCTGACCTGGATGTCGCCCCCCATCATGCGGGCCAGGTTGCGCGAGATTTCCAGGCCCAGGCCGGTGCCGCCGATGCGGCGGCGCAGCGAGTTGTCGGCCTGGTAGAAGCGTGTGAACAGCCGCTCCAGCGTCTCGCGGTCCATCCCCATGCCGGTATCGCGCACGGTGATGGCCACCCCGTCGGGCAGGCGCGGTGCGCGGGCCACCTCCACCATGATGTGGCCCTGCGGCGTGAACTTGATGGCGTTGCCGATCAGGTTGAACAGGATCTGCCGCAGGCGCGTGGCATCGGCCTGCACCCAGGCCGGCAGGTCGGGGGCGCAGTGGGCGTTCAAGTCGAGCCCCTTGTCGCGTGCGGCCACCTGCATCAGGTCGTTCACTTCCTGCACCACGGTGGGCAGGTGCACCGGTGCGGCCGACAGCTTGAGCGTGCCCGACTCCATGGTGGAGACGTCGAGGATGTCGTTGAGCACGCCCAGCAGGTGTTCGGCCGAATCGCGGGCGGTTTGCAGGTAGTCGCGCTGCTGGCTGGTCAACTGGGCGTCGCCCAGCAGGTTGAGCATGCCCAGCAGCCCCTGGAAGGGGGTGCGGATTTCGTGGCTCATGTTGGCCAGAAAAACGCTCTTGCCGCGGTTGGCGGCCTCGGCCTGGTCGCGCGCCTCGGTCAGTTCGCGGCTGAGCTTCTTGAGCCGGGCGTACTGGCGCTGCTGCTTGCGGATGTGGCGCACCAGCAGGGCGACAAAGGCCAGCAGGCCGAGCGCCTGCACCGTCGCCAGCCCGATCAGCAGGTAGCTCTGTTGCTGCAACTGGGCGTTGCGTTCGTCGACGAACCGGGCCACGGCGCGGTTGGCGTCGCGGGTGAGCTCGGCCAGCACCGGCAGCAGGCTGTCGATGGCGTTGTCCACGCGCGCGAGTGCTTCGGGGTCTTTCAGCAGGGCATGCGGATCGGCAAACAGGGGCTCGACCATCGTCGTGAAGTCGGTCAGCCGCTGCCTGGCATCCGCATACGTGGAGGTGCCTTCGATCAGGTCGTGCCGGGGAATCTTGGTCAGCAGGTCGATGCGGCTGAGGAAGATCTCGTAGCGTTCGGCCAGGTTGTCGGCATCGGCGGCTTCCGGCTCGACCTCGGCGCTGTGCACCGCGTCATCCAGGCGCGAGAGCTCGCGTTCGAGCTGGTAGGCCTGCCACATGATGGAGTCGACCTGGTTGCTGGCGACGTTGTCGAGCAGGCGCACCTGGCGCCACTGGATCCAGCCCAGCGGCGTGAGCGTCACCGCCAGCAGCGCCAGGATCACCAGGGCCCAGTGGCGACGCTCCCATTGGGCCAGGTTGGTGGAGGGCCACATCACTGCACGTCCAGTGCCTTGAGCTGCCAGATCGAGCGCTCGTAGTAGACCGAGGTGCGCAGTTCGGCTTTGCTGTCGAAGGGGTAGACGATGAACAGCGGGCCCTTTTCGCGCACCGGTATGGGCTTGCCGTTGAGCAGCCGCGCCATGATGACGCCGTGCTGGGCGGCGTCTGCGAGCGGGATGCTGATGCGGTAGTCGTTGATCGCGGTGGCCGAGAGCGTGGTGCCCGATGCCTTCACGGCTGCCAGCACGTCCGACAGCAGGGGACCGGTGAAGGTCACGGGCTGGTCGTACCAGGGCGTGCGGGTGGTGAAGGTGTGCTGGGGCAGGGCTTCGATCATCTTCATGTCGAAGCGGGCGCTGTCGGGGGTGTTTTTCTCGGTGATCTTGCCGGTGACGGTGAGCACGATGCGCTCCTGGGGCGCATCCAGCGACCAGGCCGAGAGGGCGAACAGCGACAGGCAGGCCAGCACGACGGCATGGCCGAATTGGCGACGGGTTTTCATGGGGACTCCGCGGAGTGGGTGGGGTGAGGGGTCAGATCCGGTGGCGCACGCTGCCGGGGCTGGTGGCGAGGCGGTTCAACAGGGCCGGGGCAATCTGTTTGAGGGGCAGCACTTCGTGCGCCGCGCCGAACTGGATGGCCATGCGGGGCATGCCGAAGACCACGCAGCTGGCTTCGTCCTGCACGTAGTTGTAGCTGCCGGCGTCCTTCATTTCGCGCATCGCCTGCGCACCGTCGGCCCCCATGCCCGTGAGCATCACGCCCAGCGCGTTGGGGCCGAGCACGCGGGCGGCCGAGCGGAAGAGCATTTCCACCGAGGGCCGGTGGCGGTTGACCGGTTCGGTGTCGTCGAGCACGGCGACATAGTTGGAGCCGCTGCGGTCGATGCGCAGGTGGCGGCCACCGGGTGCGATGTAGGCGTGGCCGGGCAGGATGCGCTCGCCGTCGCGGGCTTCGGCCACCCGGATGCGACACAGGCTGTTCAGGCGCGCCGCGAAGCTGGTGGTGAAGCCGGGCGGCATGTGCTGGGTGATGACGATGGCCGGCGAGTCGGCCGGCATCGGGGTCAGCACCTCGCGGATGGCTTCGGTGCCGCCGGTGGACGCCCCGATGCAGATGACTTTTTCGGTCGACAGGCGCGGCAGCGGCCCGCGCGGCACTTCGGGCACGCCAGCCTCGACGTGGCCTGCAGCGGCCGGTGTGCCGTGTGGAGCCGCCAGGCGCTTGACGTGGGCGCTGGCGGCGATGCGGATCTTGTCGACGATGTCGGTGGCCAGTTCGTTGAGCCCGCTGGCGATGCCGATGCGCGGCTTGGCCACGTAGTCCACGGCGCCCATTTCGAGCGCACGCAGCGTGATGTCGGCGCCCTGCTCGGTCAGGGTGGAGACCATCACCACCGGCATCGGGCGCAGCCGCATCAGGCGCGAGAGAAACTCCAGCCCGTCCATGCGGGGCATTTCCACGTCGAGCGTGATCACGTCGGGGTTGAGCTCGCGGATCATTTCGCGCGCCACCAGCGGATCGCTGGCCGCGCCCACGCACTGCATGTCGCTCTGTCGGTTGATGATTTCCGACAGCAGGCTGCGCACCAGGGCCGAGTCGTCCACCACCACCACACGGATTCGGGTCATTGTTGTCTCCCTCAGAACAGATCCACCGAGCCGCCGGCCGTGGCCGTGACCACCACAGCCGCATTGCCGCGGTGTTCCTGGGATTCCAGCGTTTCGGGATGCGAATGCGCCAGGCGCTTGACCATCGCCTTGCCGGTGGCCGGGAAGTAGCAGACCTTGCGCGGGTAGATGTCCAGCACATCCTTGGAAACGATGGCAATGCGCTCGGTCTTGAGGTAGTCGAGCACGAACTGCGTGTTGCGCTCACCCACGTTCATCGTGGTGAAGCTGTGCATCACCTGCCCGCCGCCGAAGACCTTGGCCTGCATGTGTTCGCGCCGGGCGCCGAGCTTCATCATTTCGTTGATGAGCAGTTCCATCGCGTAGGAGCCGTAGCGGCCGGAGGTGTCGGCGCCGCCTTCGGGCAGCATGAAATGGTTCATGCCACCCACGCGCACGCGCGGGTCCCAGATGCAGGCGGCGATGCACGAGCCGAGCACGGTCATGATCAGCAGGTCGTCGCTGGTGACGTAGTACTCGCCGGGCAGCACCTTGACCGCGTCGTGCTTGAAATGGTGGTCGTGATAGAAGAACGAGGCTTCGCCCGGCTTGCGCGGGCGTGCCTTCAGGGCTTCGAGGCTGCTGCGGGCCGACACGCCAGCAACCGCCGGAGAGTGCCCGGGCAGCGTGGATTCATAGGCGTTCATACACCGTCTTTCCGCGCAGGCTGAACAGCAGCCGTGCATCGCTGAAGTTCTCGGCGTGGCCGACGAACAGCATGCCCCCGGGCTTCATCACCCGGTGGATGCGTTCGAGCACCTGCCGCTGGGTCGGGCCATCGAAATAGATCATCACGTTGCGGCAGAACACCACGTCGAAGGCGTCGCGCAGCGGCAGCTCTTCGATGAGGTTGATGACGCGGAACTCCACGTGTTTCTGCAGGTCGGGCTTGACCCGGAACAGCCCTTCGTTGGCGCCCCTGCCGCGCATGAAAAACCGCTGCAGCCGCTCCTGGCTCAGCCCCTTGACGCCGTCGAGCCGGTAGATGCCCTTGGCGGCGGTTGCCAGCACCTTGGTGTCGATGTCGCTGCACACCACCTGGAACTGCCCACCCATGCCCAGAGCCTCGGCGGCCGTGATCGCGATCGAATACGGCTCTTCCCCGGTGGATGCGGCGGCGCACCAGATGCGCCAGGGCTGCTGGCGGCGCGAGGCCAGCAACTGCGCCAGGATGTCGAAGTGGTGCTGTTCGCGGAAGAACGAGGTGAGGTTGGTGGTCAGCGCGTTGATGAATTCCTGCCACTCCGGACCGTCGCTGCGTTCGAGCACATCGAGGTAGTCGCGAAAGCTGTTGTGGCCGGTTTCCCGCAGCCGGCGCGAGACGCGGCTGTAGACCATGGCGTGTTTGCCATCGTGCAGGCTGATGCCGGCCTTTTGGTAGATCAGCGCCTTGATGCGGTTGAAGTCCGCGTTCGACCACACGAACTCGCGGCCTTCGGCCACGGGGCCGCCGTCGTCCGGCAAGGCCAGACCCCCGGCGACGCCGGTCCGGCCTGGCGAGTGCGTTGCCGCCGCATGGGGTTTCATGATCAGTGACGCGAACGCCTGACAAGACCCGAGGTGTCCAGAATGAGCGCCACATGGCCATCGCCGAGGATGGTGGCGCCCGAGACGTTGGGCACTTTGCGGTAGTTGGTTTCGAGGTTCTTGATGACCACCTGCTGCTGGCCGAGCAGTTCGTCGACCAGCATGCCGGCGCGCGAGCCCTCGGCCTCGACCACGACCATGATCGGAGTGGACGGCGCGTCATCGTCGAAGCGGGGCACGTCGAACACCTGCTCCAGCGCGATCACCGGCATGTATTCCTCGCGCACCTTCACCAGGCGCGCGCCCTGGGCCACGGTGTTGATGTGCCCCGGCTGGACCTGGAAGGACTCGATCACCGACGACAGCGGCAGGATGTAGGTTTCCTGGCCGACGCGCACGCTCATGCCGTCCATGATGGCCAGGGTCAGCGGCAGCCGCACCTTGACGCTCATGCCGTAGCCTTCGGCGGAATCGATTTCCACCGTGCCACCCAGCGAGGCGATGTTCTTCTTGACCACGTCCATGCCGACGCCGCGGCCCGAGACGTCGGTCACCACCTCGGCGGTGGAGAAACCGGGCGCCATGATCAGGTTCCACACCTCGGCATCGCTGAGGGTGTCGGGAGCGTCCATGCCTTTTTCGCGCGCTTTCTTCAGCAGTTTTTCGCGCGAAAGGCCCTTGCCGTCGTCGCGCACTTCGATCAGGATGCTGCCGCCCTGGTGCGAGGCCGACAGCGTGATGGTGCCGTGTTCGGTCTTGCCCTTGGCCAGGCGCTCTTCGGGCATTTCGATACCGTGGTCGCAGCTGTTGCGGATCAGGTGCGTGAGCGGATCGGTGATCTTCTCGATCAGGCCCTTGTCCAGCTCGGTGGCTTCGCCATGCGTGATCAGCTCGACCTTCTTGCCCAGCTTGCCGGCCAGGTCGCGCAACATGCGCGGGAAGCGGCTGAACACCACCGACATCGGGATCATGCGGATCGACATCACCGCTTCCTGCAGGTCGCGGGTGTTGCGGTCCAGGTCGGCCAGGCCGGCCAGCAGGGGCTGGTTGGCGCTCACGTCCAGTTCGCGGCTCTTCTGCGCGAGCATGGCCTGGGTGATGACCAGTTCGCCCACCAGGTTGATGAGCTGGTCGACCTTGCTCACCGACACGCGCAGCGTGCTCGATTCCGGCGCTGCCGCACTGGGCGCAGTGGCTTTGGCCGCCTGACGGGCGGGGGCGACCGGTGCCGGGGTGGCTTCGACGGGCGCCGGGGCGGCGACCGCCGGCGGTTCGCTCGCGGGCGCCGCCGGCAGGCCGGGCGCGCCGTCGAAAAAGCCGAAGTCGGCCGCAGCGGCGGCGGCTGGCTCGGGGCTGGGGGCCGGGGCGGCGGTGGTGGCCAGGTCGGTGAGGCGGATCTGTTCGCGGCTGACGTGGAAGGTGAACAGGTCCAGCAGGTCGCTGTCGCTCGACGTCGTGGTCACCAGAAACACGCGGTGCCGTTCTTTGCCACCGGTCTGCGGCTCGATCGTGCCCAGGCCTTCGATGTCGCGGAACAGTTCGGCAATGCCGTCGGCCAGTGCCAGGTTGTCCAGCGGCCCGATGTCGATGCGCAGGCGCCGCTGGCCGGCGGGTGCCGGTGCAGCGGCCGGGGGCGGTGGTTCGGGGGCCGCCACGGGCGCCGGTGGTGGCGCGGCCACCACCGCGGCCGGGGCAGGCGCCGCGGTGCCTTCGGCGTGGGTGAGGGCGTAGATGCGGTCGACCAGCGAGGCGGTGGCCGGCGGGTCCACCGCCTGCCCCGCGTGGCGGGCCAGCAGCAGCTTGAGCGCGTCGGAGGATTCGAGCAGCACGTCCACCATGGGGGCCGTGGGCTGCAACTCGTGGCGCCGCAATTTGTCCAGCAGGGACTCCATGCGGTGCGTGAGCTCGGCGACGTCGGCAAAGCCGAACGTGGCCGCGCCGCCCTTGATGGAGTGCGCGCAGCGGAAGATTGCGTTGAGCTCTTCGTCGTCGGCGGCCTCCAGGTTGAGCGCCAGGAGCATCTGCTCCATCTGCTCCAGGTTTTCGCCCGCCTCTTCGAAGAAGATTTGGTAGAACTGGGTCAGGTCGATGTTGCCGCCCAGGTTTTGGCTCTCGTTCATCATGTCACCCATGGGTGTCTCCTGCTACCGGTGCCGGTGCGTCATCGGATGACTTTGTGAATGACCTCGATCAGGCGGCCCGGATCGAACGGCTTGACCAGCCAGCCGGTGGCACCGGCGGCGCGGCCCGCCTGTTTCATCTGGTCGCTCGATTCGGTGGTCAGGATGAGGATGGGGGTGGACTGGAACTTCGGCTGTTCACGCAGCTTGCGTGTCAGCCCCAGACCGTCCAGGCGGGGCATGTTCTGGTCGGTCAGCACCAGGTCGATGGCGTGGGTCTGGGCCTTTTCCAGGGCATCCTGTCCGTCAACCGCCTCCACGACGTGAAAACCGGCGCCGGTGAGCGTGAACGAAACCATCTTCCGCATGGAAGCCGAATCGTCGACGGCAAGAATCGATCGCATGGTGTACTCCGTATTCCGTACTTATCGGCAGCCGCTGCCCGGGCCTTTAAAACAGCTCCACGGAGCCGGCGTCCATCTCGCCCTGGGTGACCGGGCTGGGGCGGTCGGGCATCGGGTTGAGGCACAGGGGGATTTCGTCCTCTTCCGGTTCCATCGCCTCGTCGGCCAGCCGCCAGGCGCAGCCTTGCAGCACCTTGCCGGTGTGGGTGATCAACTGGGTGGCCATGTCGTGAAACTGCAATTCGGTCACCGCCTGGTGCAGGGTCTGGCGAATCTGCTGCAACTCCTGGTCGTCGTGGCGGGCCAGTTGCGCCAGGGCCCGGTTGGCGGTACTGAAGCGTTCCAGCAGATTGCCGGTGGCGTGGTCGAGCAGGCCTTCAAGCCGCTGCAGGTCGGTCATGGCCATGAGCAGGGCATCCTGGAGATCGGCCACGGCCTGCACGGGCAGGGCCAGGGTGGGCTGGTTCGGAGGCTGTTCCATGGGTGGCACTCGATGAAGGGCTGGGGGCCGGAGCCTTGCGCACTTACAATTTTCGGCATCCCCTGACGCCTATATCGGCTAATAACACCGCAAATTCAGCACCTTTTTGCGCCGAACAGCGCCACTGGTCGCCTCGATGCCCATGTCCATGAGTGCTTTGCCGGAATTCCAGACTGCCCACGTCATCCGCATCCTGCACCTGGAGGATTCCCGTGTCGACCACGCGCTGGTGAAGTTCGCGCTGCAGCGCAGCCACGTGGCCTGCGAGCTGACCCTGGTGGATACCCTGCCCGATTTCGAGCGCGAACTCGACCACGGCCACCACGACATCGTGCTGGCCGACTACCACCTGCCGGGTTTTACCGGCCTCGACGCCTGGGAACTGGTGCGCCAGCGCGCGCAGCCGCTGCCTTTCGTGGTGCTGTCCGGCGCGATCGGCGAGGCCGCGGCGGTGGAGGCCATGCACCGCGGCATCAGCGATTACCTGCTCAAGGACAACATGACCCGCCTGGCCCACGTGATCGAGCGGGCCATCGAGGTCAGCCGCGCGCGGCAGGCCCGCACCCGCTCCGACGCCGAACTGGCGGCATCGCAGCGCCGCCTGGGCGAGCTGGCGGAACACTTGCAGACCAGCATCGAACGCGAGCGTGCCGACATCGCACGCGAGATCCACGACGACATCGGCGGCGCGCTGGCGGCCGTGCGGCTGGACCTGTCGTGGGTGGCGCGGCGCACCACCGATCCGGATCTCAAGCAGCACATGGACACGGCGCTGGAGATGCTGCGCCACGCGCTGGAAGCCAGCCAGCGCATCATGATGAACCTGCGCCCACCCATCCTCGACCAGGGGCTGGTGGCGGCGGTGCAGTGGCTGGGCACGAATTTCGAGCGGCGCACGGGCCTGCGGGTGGGCGTGCGCACGTCTTCGGAAACCCTGGACGTGCCGCGCGACGTGCAGCTCGTGGCCTACCGGACGGCGCAGGAGGCGCTGACCAATGTCGCCAAACACGCGATGGCCAGCAGTGTGGAGATCGACCTCAGCGACCGCGAAGGGGTGCTGACGCTGGAGGTGAGCGACAACGGCCGCGGCATGACCGAGCAGGAGCGGCGCAAGGCCAAATCCTTCGGGCTGCTGGGCTTGCATGAGCGTGCGCACAAGGTGGATGGCTGGCTCGACGTCAGCTCCGGCCCGCGCGGCACGTCGGTCATCCTGTCGGTGCCCCTGACGCCCGAGGCCCGCGCTGTGACCGGCGAAGACGATTCGGAAGAAGAACCTATGCAGATCAAGGAAGGCAACGCATGATCCGTGTCACGTTGTGTGACGACCACGCCATGGTGCGGCGCGGCATTCGCGACACCATCGCGGAGGCCGTGGACATTCAGGTGGTGGGCGAAGCCGGTAGCTATCCGGAGTTGCGCGAAATCATGCGCCGCGTGCCCACCGATGTGCTGGTGCTGGACCTGAACATGCCGGGTCGGGGCGGGCTGGAGGTGCTCACCGCGCTGCGCGAGGAGGGTTCGTCGGTGAAGGTGCTGGTGGTTTCGATGTACCCCGAGGACCAGTACGCCATCCGCTGCCTGCGCGCCGGCGCGCGCGGCTACCTGAACAAGGCCAGCGAGCCGCAGGAGCTGATCGCGGCCATCCGCACGATCAACCAGGGCCGCAAGTACGTGACGCCGGCGGTGGCGGAAATGCTGGTCGACAGCCTCAACGCCCCGGAAGACCAGGAACTGCACGCCAGCCTGTCCGAGCGCGAGCTGCAGACGCTGCAGAAGATCGCCTCGGGCAAGAAGCTCTCGGACATCGCTGAAGAACTGATGCTCAGTCCCAAGACGGTCAGCGTCTACCGGGCCCGGGTGCTGGAGAAGCTGCACCTGTCGAACAACGCCGAACTCACGGTGTACGCCATCCGCAACGGGCTGGTATAGCCAGCGACCCGGTGGCTGCAGCCGCCTGGATGCCCGCCTGCGCGGGCATGACGGGGTTGGCGGCAGCGACCCGCGTCAGCGGCGGAGCGCGGGGGCCTTGAATCCAGCGCCGGGCCGCCCCAAGCTGGATTCGCACCCCCCTGGGGGACAGCGACCCGCGCAGCGGCGGAGCGCGGGGGCCATTTCACCCGCCCATGAACAGGTCGGTGGCCACCTTCAGCAGCGCCACCACCGGCACCTCCAGCATCGGCAGCGTGGCCGCGATGCCCACCAGGCCGACGGAGAGCGTGAGCGGAAAGCCGATGGCGAAGGCGTTCATCTGCGGCGCCACGCGCGAGACGAAGCCCAGGATGATGTTGAGAAACAGCAGCATGCCGATCATCGGCAGCGCAATCCACAGGCCGTAGCGGAACACCACGGTGCCCAGCTCGTGCAGGCGCATGCGGGCCACCGCTTCGAGCGCGCCGGTGCCCACGGGGAAGGTGTCGAAGCTGGCCACCACCGCCTGCAGCACCAGCAGATGGCCGTTGATCACCACGAACAGCAGCATGGTCATGTTGCCGAAGAAGCGGCCGACGGCGCTGGTCTGGCTGTTGGTGGCGGGGTCGAAGAAGCCGGCCAGGTTCAGGCCCATCTGAAGGCCGATGAGTTCGCCGGCCACTTCCACCGCCGCGAAGACGATGCGCACCGCCAGCCCGATGGCCAGCCCGATCACCACCTGCTGCACGGCCACGGGCAGCGCCTGCGCGTCGTTGAAGCCGACCACGGGCTGGTCGCTCAGGCCGGCCTGGGCGCAGAAGGCGATGAGGAAGGCCAGCGCCACGCGGGTGCGCACCGGCACCGATCGGGCGGAAAAGATGGGGGCGCTGGAGAACACCGCCAGCACGCGCAGGAAGGGCCAGAAGACCGGCGACACCCAGGCCATGATCTGGGCTTCGGTGAAGGTCATCATGGTGCGTGCCCGGCGGCCTGCGGTCAGATCGCGTACTGCGGGATCGACAGGATGGTGCTGCGGATGAACTCCACCAGGGTGGTGAGCATCCAGGGGCCGGTCATGGCGAACACGGCGATGGCCGCGATCAGCTTGGGCACGAAGGACAGGGTGGCTTCGTGGATCTGGGTGACGGCCTGGAAGATGCTGACCAGCAGGCCGACCGCGAGCACGGTCACCAGCACCGGGGCGGCCACGGTGAGGATCAGGAACAGGGCTTTCTGGCCCAGGGTCAGGGCGGCTTGCGGGTCCATGGCGGTCCTAGGTGGCGAACGACGCGGCGAGCGAGCCGATGAGCAGGTTCCAGCCATCGGCGAGCACGAACAGCATGAGCTTGAACGGCAGCGCCACCAGCACGGGCGAGAGCATCATCATGCCCAGCGACATGAGCACGCTGGCCACCACCATGTCGATGACCAGGAAGGGGATGAAGATCATGAAGCCGATCTGGAACGCGGTCTTGAGCTCGCTGGTCACGAAGGCCGGCACCAGCACCCGGAACGGCGCGTCCTCGGCCTTCACGTCGGCGGGCAACTGGGCCAGCTTGGCGAACAGTTCGAAGTCGGACTGGCGGGTCTGCTTGAGCATGAAGGTGCGCATGGGCGCCTGGCCGCGTTCGAGGGCCTGCTCGAAGGTGATCTGGTTCGCGCTGAAGGGCGCGTAGGCGTCGTTGTAGACGCGGTCCAGCGTGGGGCCCATGACGAACAGTGTCAGGAACAGCGACAGGCCCACCACCACCTGGTTGGGCGGCGCCGACTGTGTGCCCAGGGCCTGGCGCAGCAGCGAGAGCACGATGACGATGCGGGTGAAGCCCGTCATCATCAGCAGCACGGCCGGCAGGAAGGACAGCGCGGTGAAGAACAGCAGCGTCTGGATCGGCACCGAATAGCTGGTGCTGCCCGCGCCTTGCCCGACCAGCAGGGGCAGCGAGGCGCCTGCGCCGGCCGGCGCGGTGCCCTGGGCGAACGCGGGCGCAACGGCTGCGGCCAGGGCGGCCAGCACGAGGGCGGCGGGCAGCCACCTGCGGCGGCGGGCGGCGGGGGCGTCAGTGGTTGTCATCGGCGGGTTTCCGGAACCGGGCCAGCAAGGGCGCAAATCCGTCGCCGGCCGCAGGGGCGTCGGTGTCGGGCAGGCCGGTTTCGGGAGCGCAGGGTAGGGTCTGCAGGGCGCTGATCTGCGACGGGGTCACGCCCAGCAGCAGGCATTGGCGCTGCTCGCCTTCGCCGACCTGCAGCGCGACGACGCGCTGCTGCGGTCCGAGCGCCAGGCTGCCGAGCACCTGCATCGGCGGGCCCTGGTGGCGCGCCAGCGACGGCAGGTGGCGGCGCCAGCGCTGCAGCGCCACGGCCACGAGGACCATGATCAGCAGCAGGCCGAGCGCGGGCAGGGCGTTCTGGAAGTTCATGGGAAAGCCCGGGTCAGGCGCCGCGGCTGACGCGGCGCATGCGTTCGGACGGGGTGACGATGTCGGTGAGGCGGATGCCGAACTTTTCGTTCACCACCACGACCTCGCCCTGGGCGATGAGGTAGCCGTTGACCAGCACGTCCATGGGCTCGCCGGCCAGCGCGTCGAGTTCGACGATGGAGCCTTGCGCCAGTTGCAGGATGTATTTGATCGGCACCTTCACGCGGCCCAGCTCCACCGAGAGCTGAACCGGGATGTCCAGCACCATCTGGATGTCGTTGACCGCGCTCTGGCCGCTCCCGGGCTTGCTTGGGGCGTTGACGGTCTCGAACGCGGGTGCGTGTTCCTCTTCCGCGCTGCGGTCGGCCTGGGCCTGCTCTTCCAGCGCCTGGGCCCATTCGTCGGCGATGGCGTCCTGGTTCGAGGACGCGGGGTTGTCAGCTGCCATAGGAATCTCCCAGCCAGTTCATGTCGGTGCCGCGCAGCTTCCGTTCGATGCGCAGCGCATATTTGCCCTTGTGCGTGCCGTACTGGCACTCGAACAGGGGCACGCCTTCCACCTTGGCCTGGATGGTGGGCAGGCGGTCGAGTTCGATGAAGTCGCCGACCTGCATGGCCAGCAGTTCTTCGACGGTGGCGTCGGTGCGTGCCAGTTCGGCCACCAGGGCCAGTTCGGCCGCTTGGATCTCGTGGCTGAGCACGCGGACCCAGCGCCGGTCCACCTCCATGGCGTCGCCCTGGACGGTGGAATACAGCACGTCGCGGATCGGCTCCAGCGTGGCGTACGGAATGCAGATGTGCATGGCGCCGGTGAGGTCGCCGATCTCCAGCGTGAAGCTGGTGCTGACGACGATCTCGCTCGGGGTGGCCACGGTGGCGAACTGCGGCTGCATCTCGGAGCGCTGGTAGTGCAGCTCCAGCGGGTAGACGCCGGCCCAGGCCTTCTTGTATTCCTCGGAGATCACCTCGACCAGGCGCATGATCACGCGCTGTTCGGTGGGCGAGAAGTCGCGCCCTTCGATGCGGGTGTGGAACTTGCCATTGCCGCCGAACAGGCTGTCGATGACGCTGAACAGCAGGGTCGGTTCGCACACCACCAGGCCGTTGCCGCGCAGGGGCCGCACCGACATGACGTTGAAATTGGTGGGCACTACCAGATCGCGCAGGAAGGCGCTGTATTTCTGGGCCTTCACCGGGCCGACGGTGATTTCGGGGCTGCGCCGGATGAAGTTGAACAGGCCCATGCGCAGGTTGCGCGAGAACCGCTCGTTGACCACTTCGAGCGTGGGCATGCGCCCGCGCACGATGCGCTCCTGGTTGGACAGGTTGTAGCCCCGCACCCCTTCGGTGGGCGCTTCGTCCTTTTCCAGGTGCTGGCTCTCGCCGGTGACACCTTCGAGAAGGGCATCGACCTCGGCCTGGGACAGAAAGGCTTCCGACATGGTGGCTCCCGTCAGCGCGGTTACTGGACGATGAAGCTGGAGAACAGCACGCTCTCCACCGGGTTGTTGCTGGCACGGCGGCGCTTGGGGGCGTCTGCGCTGCCGGGTGCCGGGGGCGGGTCGTAGTCGTAGCCCATGACCTGGGCGATCTCGGCGGTGATGGCCTGCGCCAGCGCTTCCTTGCCGTCGGGGCGCAGCATTTCTTCGGAGGTGCGCTGCGACACGCGGATCAGGATGCCGTTGCGGATGGCCGGCATGTAGACCTTGATCTCTTCGGCGGCCTTGGGGTCGCTCAGCTGCAAGGTGATGCCCAACTGGGCAAAGCGGTTGCCTCCGGCGTCGGCCAGGTTCACGACCATGCTGTCCAGGGGCATGAAGGTCGGCGGGGTTTTGGGGTCGCGCTTGGGCGTGGCGGCGGCGTGGCTCTGTTCGGCCGTGTCGGCGTTGTCGCCCTCATCGGCGGCGTGGTTCTGCTTGAGCAGCAGCACGAAAGCGCCCGCGGCGACGAGTACCAGCACCAGCACCACGCTGATCACGATGATCAGCAGCTTCTTGCTCTTCTTGGGCGGTGCCGCATCGGCGGCGGGGGCAGGGGCTGCGGACATGAAGGTACTCCGGATCGGTGCCGCCACACTGGCGGGCGAGGCACGCGGCAAAACGTGCTGGATTCGGAAGCATTATTGAAGTCCGGCCCCCGGGCCGTTTGGTGGAATAAGCGCCTTTTCGGGCGCTTATTCCCGGGTAGGGGCTCAGACGAACAGGTCCAGCCCGCTGTCGCCGCCGGGGCGCCGTGCGGGGGTTGCGCGAGCGCTGTCGAGCGTGCCGCCTTCGGTGGGCGAGATGCCGCGCAGGCCGGGGTTGGCCGCAGGCCGGCCCGGACGGTCCTGGCCGGACGAGCCCTGACCCTGGGCCTGGGCGCCCACCGACACGTCGGTCAGCGCGATGCCGCTGCGCTGCAGCAGGTCGCCCAGCGCGGTGCTCGCATGCTGGGCCAGGCTGGCGCGGGCGTGGGCGTCGTCGGTGCGGAAATCCACGCTCAGCGACTGCCCCTGCAGAGCGAGCTGGATGTCGATGCTGCTGTCGGCGTCGCCCACGCGCAGGCTGGCATGGCGCAGCGAACCCGCGCCCCAGGCCGCGTCGGCCTCGGCGCTGGCGTCGCCGGCATCGGCCAGCTCCTGTGAGAACAGGTCGGGTTCGTCCGGGGCCTGTGTGCCGTCGCGCGACGCCGTGCCCTCCACGGCCGCCAGATCGGGGGCGCCGCCGAAAGCGTGACCCGGCTGGCCGTGCTGGCCGCCGGATTCGGTGGCCAGGCCGCCGACAGCGAGGGGCACCGGGGCAGCGCCCTCGGGCGTCAGGCCCGCGCTGGCGTCGGGGCGCACACGCCGGTCGACCCAGAGGCCGTTGTCGACGCGCCAGGTGCTTGGTGTCTGGCTGGCGAGTTCGGTCGTGGCGCGCTGGGTGGCCACGGCGGTGGTCTGGGCAGGGGCCTGCCGCTGTTGCAGGGTGGCGGTGTCCATGACGGTCGAGCGCCAGCCCGTCACCGCGGCGCCGTGCTGACCGCGTGGCGCCTGGGCCGCCGCTGCTGTGGCGCGCGTGGCGTCGTTGCCGCTGGCTGCGGGGTCGCCGAAGCGCAGCTCGGTGCTGACGCCGTCCGGGGTGGCGGGTGGGGTGTCCTTGAGCGGTTCGTTGGTGGCGGTCCAGCCGGGGCCCTGCAGCGGCTGGCTGGTCGGGCTCTGGCGCCCGGAAGGTCCGGCGGGTGTCGCCAGGGCGTTGTCCGCCTGTGTGTCTGTTGCCAGGGCCTCGCCGCCGTCGGTGGGCAAGTTGGTATCACCGGGCGCGGAGGCGGGCTGGGGGGTGCCGGTCGGTGCGAGGGCTGTGCCCGGCAGGCCGGCGCCCAGCAGGGCCAGGGGCGTTTCGCTGCCGTCGTCGCCCGCAGGGGCCGCGCGTTTGCCCCGACCCCTGGCAGGACTGCCGAGATCGGTATCGGCGAGGCCCGGGTCGGCGGCTGTGCCCAGCCAGCCGTTCGGGTCGGCCGCGTCGGCGCCGAGGCCCAGCAGCAACTGGGCAAACAGGTTCTGGCGGCCGGGCTGCGCGTCCTGCCGGCCTGCGGCGTGGGGCGATTTGGCGGCGTGGGCGGACGGTGAGCCTGAGGAGGCGTTGACCTGGCTCATGGGCGGACTCCGTGAAAGGACGCGAGGCTCTGGCGCAGGTGGATGGACAGCGCCATCTCGTCGGTGGCTTTCTGCTCCTGGCGCTGGGCGCGCTGCTGCAGCGCGTGCTGCTGGCGTTCGGCGTATTTGCGCAGGCCGGCCACGTCGCGCTCGGCGGCGATCACCTGCTGCTGGCAGCTGTCGATCAGCTCCTGCCGGCTGCTGAGCACGCCTTCCTGGAAGGCGATGGCGTGGTCGATCTTCTGCATGAACTGGCGGTGGTGGAACAGGAACTGCGCATCCACGCCCTGCTGGCAGCGGGTGGTCCAGCGTGCCTGCGCTTCCAGCGCGTAGGACTGCAACTGGTTCATCTGGTCCTGCGCGGCCTGCATTTCGCGTTGCTGCTGCGCCAGCTTGCCCACCGCTTCGTCACGGCGTTTCTCGGCCAGCTCGACCACTTTGTTCAGGGTGTGGATCGGTGTCATGGAGGTCAACGGTCAGAAGAGGAAGGGCGCTGGGCGCGCGGCTGGCTGCGGTCGTCCTGCAGGATCAGCGCCATCTGCTGCAGGCTCGATTCCAGCGTAGCAGCTTCGCGCATGTCTTGTTGAAGAAATCGCTGCATCTGGGGGTGCAGGGCGATGGCGCGGTCGGTCTCCGGGTCGCTGCCCGGCACGTAGGCGCCGAGCTGGATCAGGTCGCGGCTCTTCTGGTAGCGCGAATACAGCGCGCGGAAGCGCCGGGCCAGTTCCAGGTGCGTGGCGCCGGTGACGTTGTGCATCACGCGCGAGGCCGAGGCCTCGATGTCGATGGCCGGGTAGTGGCCCGATTCGGCCAGCGTGCGCGAGAGCACGATGTGGCCGTCCAGGATGGCGCGTGCCGCGTCGGCGATCGGGTCCTGCTGGTCGTCGCCTTCGGAGAGCACCGTGTAGAACGCGGTGATCGAGCCGACGCCGTTGAGGCCGTTGCCGCTGCGCTCCACCAGTTGCGGCAGGCGCGCGAAGCACGAAGGCGGGTAGCCCTTGGTCGCGGGCGGCTCGCCGATGGCCAGGGCGATCTCGCGCTGCGCCATGGCGTAGCGCGTCAGCGAATCCATCAGCAGCAGCACGTGCAGCCCGTCGTCGCGGAAGCGCTCGGCGATGGCGGTGGCGTAGGCCGCGCCCTGCATGCGCGCCAGCGGCGGGGCGTCGGCCGGGGCGGCCACCACGACGGAGCGCTGGCGGCCGTCTTCGCCCAGGATGTCTTCGATGAATTCCTTGACCTCGCGGCCGCGCTCGCCGATCAGGCCGACCACGATCACATCGGCGCGGGTGTAGCGTGCCATCATGCCCAGCAGCACGCTCTTGCCCACGCCGGAGCCGGCGAACAGGCCCAGCCGCTGGCCGCGGCCGACGGTGAGCAGCGCATTGATGGCGCGCACGCCGGTGTCCAGCGGCTCGCGCACGGGGTCGCGGTCCATGGCGTTGAGCGGGGCACGGTCCAGGGCTTCGATGTCCACGTTCTGGATCGGGCCCTGGTGGTCGAGCGGGTTGCCGTGCGAATCGACCACGCGCCCCAGCAGCCCGGCGCCCAGCGGCAGGCGCAGCGCGCCGCGGTCGTCGGCCGAGGGCGGCTTGTTGGCCTGCCCGAAACGGGGCACCGGGCGGTAGGGCGAGAGCGGGGTGACGCTGGCGCCGCTGGACAGGCCGTGCGTGTCGCCGGCCGGCATGAGGAAGGCGCGGTCGCTGGCGAAACCGACCACCTCGGCCAGCACGGGTTTGCGCTGACCGTTGCTGATCAGGCATTGCGAGCCGACCGGTACCTTCAGGCCCACGGCTTCCAGCACCAGGCCGGCCAGTCGCGTCAGCGTGCCGCTGACCTCCAGCGGCGTGTGCACCGATGCGCAGGTGCGCAGGTCCTGGAGGAAATCGCCCCAGCGGCCTTTGTCGTCGTCGGCCAGGTCAGACATCGGTGTCCTCCGGGTTCCACGGCACGCTCAGCCCGAGGTTGCCGATGGCGCGGGCCCAGCGCTTTTCCACGCTGGCGTCGACCAGCGAGTGCGGGGTCTGCACGATGCAGCCACCGGGCGAGACGCTGTCGTCGGCCACCAGTTCGGGAGCGTTCTCGCCCATCGCCTGCGTCAGGCTGTCCTGCAGCAGGGCGAGGTCGTTCGGGTTCAGGCGCACGGTGGCCGGCAGGCCGTCGTCGATCACCTGTTCCAGCGCCTCCTCGATCACCGGGCGCATGTGCTGGGTGTTGACCATCAACTCCTGGCGCACCACCTGGCGCGCCAGGTCGCAAGCCAGGTCGAGCAATTGGCGCGACATCTTCTGTTCGGCGGCGATGAGCTGCTCGGCCATGCCGTGCAGCAACTGCGCCATGCGCTCGGCGGTGTCGGCCGCCGCCTGCTGGATGGGGGCTTCGAGCGCCTCGCGGGTTTCGCGGCTGCCGGTGTCGTGGCCCTGGGCGAACCCGGCGGCGAAGGCCTCTTCGCGGGCCTGGTCCAGGGCCGCCTGCAGGCGCTCTTCGGCGTCCGGCGCCGGCGCGCCCGCCGGCTCGTCGGGTTCGATCGGGGGTTCCGGCTCGCTGCCGTCCACGGCAGAAAAGTGCCAGCTGCGCACAGCCCCGATTTCCTCGCGCGGGATGATGCGCGAGAAGCTCGGCTTGGCCGTGGGCTTAGACGAAGCTGTCATCGCCGCCTCCACCGATCACGATGGAGCCTTCGTCCGACAGGCGCCGCACGGTCTTGAGGATTTCCTTCTGCTGGCCCTCGACTTCGGACAGGCGCACCGGGCCACGCGATTCGAGGTCCTCGCGCAGACCTTCGGCAGCGCGTGACGACATGTTGGCGAGGATGTGTTCCTTGAGCTCCTGCGACGCCCCCTTGAGCGCGATGACCAGCATGTCGGTGGACACTTCCTTGAGCACCATCTGCACCGACTTGTTGTCCAGTTTGAGCAGGTCCTCGAACACGAACATCTTGTCCATGATCTTCTGGGCCAGATCGGCGTCGACGTTGCGGATCGATTCGATCACCGTGCCCTCGATGCCCGTGCCCATGAGGTTGAGGA
This sequence comes from Hydrogenophaga sp. NFH-34, assembly GCF_021401345.1. Taxonomy (GTDB): domain Bacteria; phylum Pseudomonadota; class Gammaproteobacteria; order Burkholderiales; family Burkholderiaceae_C; genus Hydrogenophaga; species Hydrogenophaga electricum. Next base: position 117,937 of record NZ_JACBGE010000012.1, on the reverse strand, counting down.
TGTCGGCCGCGGTCTGGATGCCGCCCAGCGAGGTCTTGCGCACCTTGTCGCCACCGGCCAGCACCTGGTAGAGCACTTCGTTGAGGTCGTTGAGCGCGGTCGGCTGGATGCCTTCGAGCGTGGCGATGCGCAGCATCACTTCGTTGCGCATGCGCTCGTTCAGGTGCTTGAGCACGCCGGCCGTGAGGTCAGCTTCCAGGTGCACCAGGATGGCCGCCATGATCTGCGGGTGCTCGTTGCGCAGCAGCTCGGCGATGGACTGCGGGTCCATCCATTTGAGGCTTTCGATGCCGGAAACGTCGCTGCCCTGCATGATCCGGTCGATCAGCAGCGAGGCCTTGTCGTCGCCCAGCGCGCGCTTGAGCACCGACTTGACGTAGTTGTTCGTGTCCGACACCAGCAGGCTTTGCGAGGCGGCTTCGTCGGTGAAGCGGGAGATGACCTGTTCCACGCGCTCGCGCGAGACGGTGCGCATGCTGGCGATGGTCTCGCCCAGCTTCTGCACTTCCTTGGGCGAGAGGTGCTTGAACACCTCGGCCGCCTCTTCCTCGCCGAGGGACATCAGAAAAATCGCGGCGTCGTGGATACCCTGGTCTTCCATGGCGATGTCCTTGTCCGGGGCTCAGCCGGTCAGGCCGGCACCTCGCCGTTGACCCAACCCTTGACGATGTTGGCCACGGCCACGGGGTTGTCGCGGGCCAGGCGCTTGGCGTCCGTCAGACGCAACTGCTCGGGCGTCGGCTCGATGCTGGCGGGCTGGGGCAGGCCCGGGCGTTCCGGGGTTTCGTCCAGCAGGGCGCTGAGCTGCGGCGCGGGCGCCGGGGTCTGGTTGCCGGCGCGCAGGGCCTTGATCACGGGCCGCACCATGCCCAGCAGCACCAGCAGGGCCAGCAGCACCATGGCGGCGGGGAAGACCAGATCGCGCAGCATCTGCTGGTTGTCCGGCACCTGCCACCAGGCGGGCGGGGCTTCGGGTTCGGCCTTGGGCGCGTTGAAGGGCGCGTTGACGACGTTCACCGAGTCGCCGCGGTCCTTGTTGAAGCCGATGGTTTCGCGCACCAGCGCGGCCATCTGCTCGACCTGCTCGGGCGGGATCGCCTCGGCCACCGCCTTGCCGGACCGGTCCACCGTGCTGCGGTGGTTCACGACCACGGCGGCCGTCAGGCGCTTGATCGAACCCGTGGCTTCGCGCACCACCTTGACGGTCTTGTCGACCTCGTAGTTGATGACCGATTCGCGGCGCGTGCTGCCGGCCTTGTCGCCGTTGGCGGTGCTGCCCAGCGGGGCGGCGGCGGCGTTGATCGGGGCTGTGCCCGTGGTCGGTGGCTGGTTGCTCGTGGCGCCCGGCACGCCGGCCGGCTGGGCCTGCGCGCCCGTGCCGTCTTCCACCAGTTGCTGGCTGCGCACGGCGCCGGGCTCGCCACCCTGGTTCGGGCGGTGCTGTTCGCTGGTCGATTCGACCTGCGCGAAGTCGACTTCGGCGCTGACCTGGGCCTTGATGTTGTCGGCCCCCACCAGCGGCTCCAGCATGTCCAGGATGCGGCGGGTGTACATCTGTTCGATCTGCTGCGTGTACTGCAGGCGCTGCAGATCCACGCCCTGGGCGTTGTCGTCGGGCGATGCCGACAACAGCTTGCCGCTGTCGTCGACCACGCTGACCGCCTTGGGGTTCATCTCCGGCACGCTCGAAGCCACCAGGTGCACGATGCCGGCGATCTGGGCCTTGTCCAGGCTGCGCCCGGGGTACAGGGTCAGCAGGATCGAGGCCGAGGGCTTCTGCTGCTCGCGGAAAAAGCCGTTCTGGTTGGGCAGCGCCAGGTGCACGCGCGCCGACTGGACCGAAGCCAGCGACTGGATGGAGCGCGTGAGTTCACCTTCCAGGCCGCGCTGGAAGGTCAGGCGCTCCTGGAACTGGGTCATGCCGAAGCGGTTGTTTTCCATCAGCTCGAAACCGCTGACGGAGCCCTTGGGCAGGCCCTGGGAGGCCAGCTTCAGGCGCACGTCGTGCACCTTGTCCGAGGGCACCATGATCGCGCCCCCCCCTTCGGTGTAGCGGTATGGCACGTTCATCTGCGCGAGCTGCGCGACGATGGCGCCACCGTCCTTGTCGCCCAGGTTGGTGTAGAGCACCCGGTAATCGGGCTGCCGTCCCATGAAGAAGAATGCCAGGGCGATGGCGACCAGCGCGGCGGCGCCGATGCCCAGCCGGATCTTCTGGGTCTTGTCCAGGCGCGCGAGACCGGCGAGCAGACCCCCCGGCGCGGCGGGCGGCGTGGCGAGGGGAGCGACGGCGGTATTCATGGCGGCAAGGGCGGTGGTCGGTTCCGGTGGCGGGGGCATGGAGCCCCTGCATGCGACCGATTATTCGGGGCCTCGCCCCCCGGCATAGCGCAGAAAAGGTGTGCCTTTTTCCCGCTATTTCCCGACCCCAGGCTTCACACGCCCCCTAGCATTGGGCCGTCATTCCTTCCGCAAGGGGTTTCCCCATGGACCTGCGACTCAACGCCCTGAACAACCCGTCCCTGTCATCGGCCACCCAGGCCGGCCTGCGCCGACCTGCGGGCACGGCCGCCGCCGGGGGCGTGGGCACCGGGTTTGCCGACAATTTCAAGACGGCGCTGCAGTCGGTCAGCGCGGCGCAGGAGGCGGCCACGCAACTGCAGACCCGTGTCCAGATGGGCGATCCGCAGGTCAGCCTGGAAGAAACCATGCTGGCGGTGCAGAAGGCGCAGATCGGTTTTCAGGCCACCCTGAACGTGCGCAACCGCATGGTGCAGGCCTACACCGACATCATGAACATGAGCGTCTGACGCTGCCGCGGCGCACCGTCGGCCCGCGCCTTTTCTCCGCACTCCCCGTTCGATCCTGCCCAACCCCTGCCCGCCTGGCGTCTGCCACGCGGGCGCCGCGGCCGTGGGCCGTGGCAGGAGGCGGGCGAGGGGGTGCATGGCCGTGGCCTCAGTGCACCTGGCCCTTGGCGTCCATCAGCTGTTCGAGGTCGTTGAGCCAGGGCTCGGCCAGACAGCGGATTTCGGCGTCGGTGCGCAGGATGCGCTGCATGATGCGGCTCTTTTCCTTGCGCTCTTCCGGGCCCAGATCGCTGCTGCGCGACTTGTGGCGCAGCTGGGCGATCAGCACGGCGCAGGCGCCTTCGAGCCGCACCACCTGGTCCCAGTCTTCCGACTGGGCCGCTTCCAGCATCTTCTGGCTGGCGTTTTCGATGGCCTTGTAGTAGTCAAGCAGCGAATGCGACATGATCACGCTCCATGGCTCGAAACGACGGTGGGCTGGGTGGGCGAGGGCGTTTTGATGAGCTTCCATGATTCGGCGACGGGTTCCATGAGGTGGAGCACTTCTTCCAGCGCCTGCGGGTCGTTGCGCAGGTTGGCCTGGGTCAGGCGCAGCACGCTGTAGCTGTAGAGTTGGTGCAGGCTCGCAGCGATCTCGCCCCCCTGCTGCTGGTTCAGGCCTGCCTTGAGGCCTTCCTCGATGATGCGGACGGCCTTGCCGATGGCAGCGCCCTTGGCCGCGATGTCGCCCCGTGCCATGGCACCGCGGGCGTTCGAGATCGATTGCAGCAGGGCGTCGAACAGCAGGTCCACCAGCTGGTGCGGGTCCGCGCTCTGCACGCTGGTCTCGGCGGCAATGCGCTGGTAGGCGGCGACGGCACGGGAGCGGACAGAGGTGAACATGGGCTCGATTCCTTGGGTCTGATGCTGATTTTTATCGGCATCGACACGCGGGTCTGAAGTGGCCTCTGAGGACATAAGCGGTAAAAATTGGTACGTTTTCCGCGGCTTGCAATGGAGCCGTCTGGCTCAAGAAAAAAAGGCCTGCGGCCGTGCCGTCCGCACCGCCACAGGCCTGCCGGAGCGCCTGTCCGCCGTCGGCGTCAGGACGACTTGTTCCACAGCGTGATCTGCTGTGACACAAAACTGCTCAACCCGTTGAACTTGGCCACCGCAGCGTCCATGGCGTTGTATTGCGCCAGGAAGCGGGCCTCGGCCCGCGTGGCCCGGTCCGTCACTTTGGTCTGCTCGTCGCTGTTGCGGGTGATGGCCTTCTGCAGCGCGTCGGAGCGGTTGGTCAGCGTGCCTTCGCTGTCGAGCAGGCCTTGCGCGAAGGTCTTTATCTTGCGGCCAAAGCCGTCGGACGTGGTGCTGCCGCTGTTGACCGTAAACAGGTTCTTGAGCCCGTCGAAGTTGCTGGTCAGCGCCTTGTCGAACTTGGTCGAGTCCAGGGTCATGGTGCCGCCGGTCTGGAGGCTGATGCCGATGTCGGCCAGGCGCGTGTAGCTGCCGCCGTCGGTGTACGACCGCATCATCGAGCGCAGGGCGTTCTGCAGCCCCACCGCGGTGGAGTCCCCCTGCAGCGTGCCGGCGGTCTGGGTCGCCTCGTCGTATTTGGTGGCGTTCGCCAGGGTGGTGTTGAGAGCGTTGTAGGCGGAGACAAAGGCCTGCACGTTGCTGCGGATGGTGTCGTTGTCGATCACGACGTTGATGGACACCGGTGAGGTCGTCACCTGCGACAGTTGCAGGGTCAGTCCGGGGACGGTGTCGGACAGCTGGTTGCTCGCCGTCTCGATGGATGCCCCGTTGATCGTGGCCAGCGCGTTTTGCGCCGACTGGGTCTGTATGGTGCCGGTCGTGCCGGAGCCATCGAAGGCCAGACGTGACAGCCCGCTGGCGTCGGCGTCGTTGCCGTCGTCGTCGCTGGCGGTGATGCGAAAGCCGTTGGCCAGCCCGGTGTCCTTGGCGTTGAGCAGCAGCCGCTCGCCATTGGCGTCCTTGAGCACGGTCGCGTTGACGCCGGCGCCGGCGTTGTTGATCTTGGCAGCGATGTCGGTGAGCGTGTCGGTGTCGGCGACGGTGATGTCCACCGCATCGGCGCTACCGGCCGCAAAGCTGCTGCCGCTCCACTGGCCAAGCTGGATCGACAGCGTGCCGCTGCCGATGGTCGCATCCGTGGCCACGCTGGTGGAGGTGGTGGTCTGGCTGCGGGCCAGTTGCTGCACCTGCATCGACAGCGTGGTGGGCGTGGCGCCCGCCGAGGCCTTGACGCTGATGGCCGCGCTGTTGGAGGACGTGGCCGACGCCGCGTTCCAGCCGCTGGTGCCGGCCAGTTTGGCAGCCGCGTCACCGAGGGCCGACACCTGGGACTTGATGGTGCCGTAGAGCGAGAGTTTGGTTTTGAGGGAGCTGGCCTGGGTCTGCAGCGGGGCCAGCGGCGCCTTCTCCAGCGCCACCAGTTGGGAGACGATGGACGAGACATCGAGGCCGCTGCCAATGCCGGGGGATGAAATCGTGGCCATGGGGGCTCCTCCTCAGGATGAACGCACCGCACGCCGGGCGGCATGCGGTCTGCACATCCCGCTGCAAGCGGGAAGGCGGCCAGGCACCGGGAGGTGCCGCCGCCTGAACGGCGCGGCCGAAGCCGCGCCTGGGGATGGGGCCAGGATCAGCGCAGGAGCGACAGCACACCTTGCGGCAGCTGGTTGGCCTGGGCCACCATCGCCGTACCGGCCTGTTGCAGGATCTGCGTGCGCGACAGGTTGGCCGTTTCGACCGCGAAGTCCGCGTCCATGATCCGGCCGCGCGAGGCTGCCTGGTTTTCCGACGCCACCTGCAGGTTGGAGATCACCGATTCAAAGCGGTTCTGCGTCGCACCGAAGGTGGCGCGGGCCGTGGTGATCTCGTCGATGGCCGCATCGAGGTTGTCCATGGCGGCCAAGGCGTTGGTGGCGCTGGTGAGGTCGCCACCCACGACCGCGGTGATGCCCGAGCCTGCGGTCAGGTTGGTCGTGTTGATGCTGATCTGGTCTTGCGACACGTTGTTGGCGCCCACTTGGAACTGCAGGCCGGCGGAGGTGTTCAGCAGGTTGGTGCCGTTGAACTTGGTGCCGGTCAGCACGCGGGTCACTTCCTTGGCCAGTTCCTGGTATTCGGCGTCCAGGTTGGCGCGGTCGGTGCCGGAGTTCGAGGCGTTGGCGGCCTGAACAGCCAGTTCGCGCATGCGTTGCAGCGAATCGCCCACCTTGCCCAGCGCGCCTTCGGCGGTCTGCGCCAGGGAGATGCCGTCGTTGGCGTTGCGGATGGCCACGTTCATGCCCTTGACCTGGGCGTTCATGCGTTCGGCGATGGCCAGGCCGGCCGAGTCGTCCTTGGCACTGTTGACACGCAGGCCCGAAGACAGGCGTTGCATCGAGGTGGCGAGCGAGCTGGTCGTCGAGGCCAGGTTGCGCTGCGCATTGAGGGACATCACATTGGTGTTGATGGTGCTCATCGTTAACTCCTAAGAACAGAACAAAAGTAATCCGGCATCGCTGCCCATCTCAACGCCAGCCCCCTGTGGACTGGCCGCCATGACCGGAAATGCTGGAAGCGCCTGCCGGTTCGGCCCTGGGACCACTGACCGTCTCGCCGCTTCGCTTGCCGGACGACGAACCTGTTTAGAAGTTCGTTGAGTTCAATTTCGGAGGCCCGGCCATATTCTTTAGTGCCTGTGTGTGTGGCTTTGCACGAAAAAGGCGGCTTCCGGGGGCGCTGTTCGGTTCTTTCGGTGGGTGCGAGCTCTGTCAGGCGAGGGCATTGCAGGGGCGCGGACGGGGCCGGAGTTCGCGCCCGGGTGAATGCCTTGGTTGTAGGAAAAAGGCTGACAAGGTGTCGGTATCCGGATGACGACGGGAACAGATGTTTCCCGATTCAAGTTTTTTTACCGGCCGACACAATTACACACAACAGGCAAGCAGATGTAAGCAAATCGCCCATCTCCCGCCTGACCCTCTAGGAGAGACTCATGAACAGCGAACAACTTCTGGCCGAGATCCGCGAAGCCAACCTGACCTACCTGATGTTGGCGCAGAACCTGATCCGTCAGGACCGTGCCGAAGCGCTGTTCCGCCTGGGCCTGACCGAAGAAGCCGCCGACATGCTCGCCATGCTGACCACCGCCCAGCTGCTCAAGATCGCTTCGACCAACATGCTGCTGTGCCGCTTCCGCGTCGACGACGACCTGGTCTGGAACCTGCTGACGAACCACAACGTCAAGAAGGTGGACAACGCCACGACGACCCAGCTGCACGCCAACATCCTCATGGCCGGCCGTTTCGCCGACTCCATGGCCGCTCACTGAGTGGCTAGCACGGGTACACGGAGGACACCATGGCCACCAAAAGCATCCTGAACGAGTCGCGCGACATCGAACGCGCGGTGGCCCTGATCCAGCTCGGCGCCCGCCTGCAGGTGCTGGAGTACGAGACCAGTCTGTCCTACGAGCGCCTGTTGCGCCTGTACAAGGAAGTGGCGGGCAAGAGCCCGTCCAAGGGGCAACTGCCGTTTTCGACCGACTGGTTCCTGACCTGGCAGCCCAATATCCACGCCTCGCTGTTCCTGAACATCCACGAATACCTGTCCAAGGCCAGCGAGCTCGAAGAGATCGACACGGTCATCAAGGCCTTCCGCCTCTACAGCGAGCAGACCCAGGCCAGCCAGATCGAGCCCCTGTTGTCGATCACCCGCGCCTGGCGCCTGGTGAAATTCGTCAACAGCGGCATGCTGACCCTGACCAAGTGCTCGTGCTGCGGCGGCCACTTCGTGACCGAGCCCTACGAAAATGCCCGCCAGTTCGTCTGCGGCCTGTGCGAGCCACCGGCGCGAGCGGGCAAAGGCAGCGCCTCCGGCGGCCTGCGTTTGCACTGAAACCCGGCTTCAAAGCCCAAAAAGGACCCGCTTGCGGGTCTTTTTTGCGTTCACGGTGGCCCTCAATCCCTCCTAGAGTCGGTCGATACGAAAGGCAGTGGCCGTGGCAGGGGTGTCCTCCTGGGCCTGCAACCTCACTGAACTACACACATGTTTGCCATCGTCGGTCTGTTGTTCTCGATGATCTGCGTCTTCGGGGTGTTCATCGCCCACGGGGGCAACATCGGGGTGGTGCTCAAGGCCTTGCCCTTCGAAATGGCCACCATCATGGGGGCCGCGCTCGGTGCCTTCCTGGTGGCCAACCCCATGAAAGTGGTCAAGCAGTCGCTCAAGGGCATCGGCCAGTGTTTCAAGGGCAGCCGCTTCACCAAGGCCCGTTACATGGAGCTGCTGGCCCTGATGTTCGACATCCTGCAGAAGGCGCGCAAGGAAGGGCTGATGGCGATCGAGCAGGACGTGGAATCGCCCGAACAGTCGCCCCTGTTCAAGAAGTACCCGACCATCTCGGCCGATCACCACGTGGTCGAGTTCGTGACCGACTACCTGCGCATGATGGTGTCGGGCAACCTCAACGCCCACGAGATCGAGTCGCTGATGGACGCGGAAATCGAGACCCATCACCAGGAAGCGCACGCTCCTGTGGCGGCACTGACCCGCCTGGCCGGCGGTCTGCCGGCCTTCGGCATCGTGGCGGCCGTGCTGGGCGTGGTCAACACCATGGGCTCGGTCGGGCAGCCGCCAGCGGTGCTGGGGGGCATGATCGGCTCGGCCCTGGTCGGTACCTTCCTCGGGATTCTGTTGTCCTATGCGGTGTTCGAGCCGTTTGCCGGCATGCTGGAGCAGAAGGTGGAAGAGGCGTCCAAGGAATTCCAGTGCATCAAGACCACCCTGCTCGCCAGCATGCAGGGCTATGCCCCCTCGACGGCGATCGAGTTCGGGCGCAAAGTGCTGTATTCCGATGTGCGCCCGACCTTCACCGAGCTCGAAGGCCACGTCAAGGGCAAGAAGTGACGGGGACCCATCTGTAACCGCGGCGAACCGACAGGGGATTGCACATGGCAGGCGACGGCAAGAAGCTACAGCCCATCATCATCAAGCGCATCAAGAAGGGCGGTCACGCGGCCCACGGCGGGGCGTGGAAGATCGCGTACGCCGACTTCGTGACCGCCATGATGGCCTTCTTCCTGATGATGTGGCTGCTGGGCTCCACGTCCAAGGGCGATCTGCAGGGGATTGCGGACTACTTCAACACGCCGCCGCTGGTCACCCTGATGGGCGGCGACGGCACCGGCAACAGCGAGAGCGTGCTGCCCGGCGGTGGGCGCGACCTGAGCCGGGCGGCCGGTCAGGTCGATGGCGGCGACGCCCAGCGCGCTGAAAAGGTGCGGGGCGCCCAGATGGCGCGGGCCGAACTGGCGCGGCAAGATGCCATGCGCATCGACGCGCTGCACGCCAAGATCCGCGACCTGGTGGCCAACAACCCTACGCTGCGCGACTTCGGCGGGCAGATCAAGCTTGAACGCACCGCCGACGGTCTGCAGATCCAGATCGTGGACGACCAGAACCGGCCGATGTTCGACGTCGGCTCGGCGGTGGTGAAACCCTATATGCGCGACATCCTGCGCAGCATCGGCGCCGGGCTGACGGACGTCGAGAACCGCATCGCGCTGGCCGGACACACCGACGCCACGCCCTATGGCAGCGGCGACCGCGGCTACAGCAACTGGGAGCTGTCTTCGGACCGCGCCAACGCCTCGCGCCGCGAACTGGTGGCCGGCGGCCTGCCGGACGACAAACTGGTGCGGGTGGAGGGCCTGGCATCGAGCCGGCCCTACGATGCGGCCAACCCGGGCGCGGCGGTGAACCGGCGCATCAGCATCCTGGTGATGACCAAAGAGGCGGAAGAAAGGCTGACACCGGCCGATTTGCCGCCGGCCGCGGGGCCGCTGCCCCTGTCATTCCTACAGAACCACGTGGAAGTGCCGAAACCACGAGAAGAGTTCGAAACGGTCAAAAGCCGTTGAGATCACCCGCCTTGCCCGGAGCTCCTGATGAAATTCCTGATCGTTGACGACTTCTCCACCATGCGCCGGATCGTGCGCAACCTGCTCAAAGAGATCGGTCACAACGACGCCGACGAGGCCGAAGACGGTGCCATTGCGCTGAACAAGTTGCGCGAAGGCAACTTCGGTTTCGTGGTGACCGACATCAACATGCCCAACATGAACGGCTTCCAGCTGCTGGCGGAAATCAAGAAGGACGATGCGCTCAAGCACCTGCCGGTGCTGATGGTGACGGCCGAGGCGCGCAAGGAAGACATCGTGCAGGCCGCCCAGGGCGGCGCTGCGGGCTACATCGTCAAACCCTTTACCAAGGCCACGCTGGAAGAAAAGCTGGCCAACATCTTCAAGAAGATGGGCCTCTGAGCCCTACGGGAGACGCAGCCATGGATGACGACAAAGACACGGGGGCCGCTGGCAATCCCGAGATGTTCCAGCGTCTGGGGGCCATCACGCGGCAACTGCACGAAGCCCTCAAGGAGCTGGGCTACACCGACAAGCTGATGGGCACGGTGGACCAGTTGCCCGACGCGCAGAGCCGCCTGCACTACATTGCGCGCCTGACCGGCGAAGCCGCGGAAAAGGTGCTCAATCACGTCGACAAGGCCAAGGCCGAGCAGACCCTGATCGCCGAGCGCGGCGAACAGCTCGCGCGCACCATCGCCAGCGTGCCGGGCCTGGCCCGCGCCATGCCGGAGCTGCTGGTCTGGTCGAACGAGGTGGTCGAGAGCAGCCGGCGCTGCGACGGGCGGCTGACCGAAATCATGATGGCGCAGGATTTCCATGACCTCACCGGGCAGGTGATCAACCGCGTGGTCATGCTGGCGGCCACCATTGAAGAGCAGTTGCTGGCGCTGCTGCTGCAGGCCGCGCCAGGGGGCAAGCCCGGACAGGACAAGGCCATCGAGCTGCACCCAGGCCTGGGCGGTCCGGTGGTCGACCCGGCCAGCCGCACCGACGTGGTCAGCAACCAGGAGCAGGTGGACGACCTGCTGGCCAGCCTGGGGTTCTGAGCAGGCCGGGCGGTTCCGGCCGAGCACGCGGTGCTGCTGCCGTCGCATGCAGGCGGCGGATCAGCCATCGCGCGGGCATAGCAGGATCAGGGCGCTGTGCGCCGGAAAAACGGCCCGGACAGGGCCTTTATTCCCCTTTAGTTTTGGCGCCTCGCTTCCACAATCGGTCGCATCGCTTGATGAGACCGCATCATGGAAGGCTCCAGCCAGGACAAAAACCTACCGGCCACCGCCAAGCGCCTGAAGAAGGCGCGTGACGAAGGGCAGATCGCGCGCTCGCGCGACCTCGGACACTTTGCGGTCCTGGGCGGTGGTGCGGCCGTGTTCATGGCGCTGCTGCCGTCGGCTTTCGCGGCGCTCAAGGCCGGCATGGCGCGGCAATTGCATTTCGACCACCAGGCGCTGCTGGTGCCGCAGACCATGCTGGAGCGCCTGACCGACGGGGTTGGCCGCGCCTTGCTGCTGTACCTGCCGCTGGGCCTGCTGGTGCTGGCGCTGGCGTTGGGTGTGGCCTTCGCGTCCGGGGCCTGGACCCTGTCGACCAAGCCCCTGGTGCCGGACCTCAAGCGGCTCGACCCGCTGGCCGGCATCGGTCGGCTTTTTTCCAAACAGCAGCTGTTCGAAACTGTCAAGCTGGTGGGCATGGCGGCGGTGCTCGGGGCTGTCGGCTGGCAGTTTCTCCAGAGCCATCTGCAGCCGTTCGGCAGCCTGCTGATGCAGCCGCTGGAAGGCGGCCTGGGTCAGCTCGGGTCCTGGCTGTCGCTGGGCGTGGGCTTTCTGCTGCTGACGGTGGCGCTGTTCGCGGCGGTCGATTTCCCGATGCAGAAATTCCTGCACGCGCAGCGCCTGCGCATGTCGATGGACGAGGTCAAGCGCGAGCACAAGGAAAGCGAAGGCGATCCGCACATCAAGGGCAAGCGCCGCCAGCGCCAGCGCGAGCTGGCCATGCGCCAGAGCATCACGCGGGTACCCGCCGCCGATCTGGTGGTGATGAACCCGACCCACTACGCGGTCGCCATCCAGTACGACGATGCCACCATGAACGCGCCGCGCGTGATCGCCAAGGGCGCCGACCTGCTGGCGCTGAAGATCCGCGACGTGGCCAAGTCGGCCCAGGTGCCGGTGCTGGAGTCGCCCATGCTTGCACGGGCCCTGTTCGCGCACGCCGAGATCGACCAGGAAATTCCGTCGGCCCTGTACACCGCGGTGGCCCAGGTGCTGGCCTATGTCTACCAGCTCAAGGCCGCGCTCGCGGGCCGTGGCGTGATGCCCGGCGCCGTGCCCACGCCGCAGGTGCCGCCCGAGCTGGATCCGCACAACAAGAAAAAACCCAACACCGGGGGTGACGCATGAACGCGCAACTGCAGCGTGTCCAGCAATGGCTGGAGCAGAACGCCGCCTGGGCCAAGGGTCTGGCCGCACCGCTGCTGGTGGTGCTGGTGCTGTCCATGATGATCCTGCCGATGCCGGCCTGGATGCTGGACACCTTCTTCACCTTCAACATCGGCATGGCGCTGGTGGTGATGATGGTCGCGGCCTACATGAAGCGGCCGCTCGACTTCTCGGTGTTCCCGACGGTGCTGCTGCTCACCACGCTGCTGCGCCTGTCGCTGAACGTCGCCTCGACCCGGGTGGTGCTCATGGAAGGGCACACCGGACCGGCCGCTGCGGGGGCGGTGATCGAGGCCTTCGGCCACTTCCTGATCGGCGGCAACTTTGCCGTCGGCCTGATCGTGTTCGCGATCCTGGTGGTGATCAACTTCATCGTGATCACCAAGGGGTCGGAGCGGATCGCCGAAGTGTCGGCGCGCTTCACCCTGGACGCCATGCCCGGCAAGCAGATGGCCATCGACGCCGACCTGAACGCCGGCATGATCGACGAGAAAGAGGCCCGGCGCCGCCGCACCGAGGTGGGCGAGGAGGCCGAGTTCTTCGGCTCCATGGACGGTGCCTCCAAGTTCGTGCGCGGCGACGCCATCGCCGGCATCTTGATCCTGTTCATCAACATCATCGGTGGCCTGATCATCGGCATGGTCCAGCACGGGCTGGGCGCGGGCGAAGCGGCGGACAGCTACATCCTGCTGGCGGTGGGCGACGCGCTGGTGGCCCAGGTGCCGGCGCTGCTGATCTCGGTGGCCGCCGCCATGGTGGTGTCGCGTGTCGGCAAGGACGAAGACGTCGGCGTGCAACTGGTCGAGCAGATGTTCATGTCCTCGCGCGTGCTCGGCATCACCGCCGCCGTGCTGGCCCTGCTGGGCGTGATCCCGGGCATGCCCAACCTGGTCTTCCTGCTGTTTGCCAGCGCGCTCGGGGCGCTCGCCTGGTGGCGCTTCAAGGAAGAGCGCAAGCCCCCGCCCAGCGACGAGACGCCGGCCCCCGCCAGCGACGGCGAGGCCACCTGGGACGACCTGCAGCCGGTCGATTTGCTGGGCCTGGAGCTGGGCTACCGCCTGATCGCCATGGTCGACAAGAGCCGCCAGGGCGATCTGCTCACCCGCATCAAGGGCGTGCGCAAGAAGTTCGCGCAGGAGGTGGGTTTTCTGCCGCCCGCGGTGCATGTGCGCGACAACCTGGAGCTGCACCCCAGTGCCTACCGCATCACCCTGCGCGGCGTGGTGGTGGGCGAGGGCGAGGTGTTCCCCGGCATGTTTCTGGCGATCAACCCCGGTGGCGTCAACATGCCGCTGATCGGCACCCCCACGAAAGACCCCGCTTTCGGCCTGCCCGCGCACTGGATCGAAGAACGGCAGCGGGAGAGCGCGCAAATGGCCGGTTTTACCGTGGTTGATTCCGAGACCGTGCTGGCGACCCATCTTTCACACTTGATGCAAGTCCAGGCCGCGCGCTTGCTGAGCCGGACGGAGACCCAGGACCTGGTCGAACACGTGACACGCCTGGCCCCGAAACTGATCGAGGAAGTCGTGCCCAAAATGGTGCCCATCCCCACGTTCCAGCGAGTGTTGCAGTTGCTGCTGGAAGAGGGTGTGCACGTGCGCGACATCCGCACCATCGTCGAGACGCTGGCCGAAAACGCCGGTGTCGTCACCGACCCGCAGGAACTGGCACGCCGCGTGCGCATCGCCCTGGCCCCGGCCATCGTCCAGCAGATCTACGGCCCGGTCAAAGACCTCGAAGTGATCGCCATCGAGCCTGGTCTGGAGCGGCTGCTGATGCAGGCACTGGCCGGCACCAACGGCACGTCGCTCGATCCCGGCGTGGCCGAAATGCTGAGCAAGTCGGCCACCGACGTGGCCAACCGGCAGGAAGAGAAGGGCGTGCCCGCCTGCCTGCTGGTGCCCGACGCCATCCGCACCGCCATGGCCCGCCTGCTGCGCCGCGCCGCGCCGCGCCTGCAGGTGCTCGCCCACAGCGAAATTCCTGAAACCCACCTCATCCGTATCGGCCCGATTCTTGGGGAGCTTGCAGCATGAACATCCAGCGTTTCACCGCCTCGACCTCGCGCGAAGCCATGGCCAAGGCGCGCAGCACCTTCGGCGAGAGCGCCGTGATCCTCTCGACGCGCTCGACCGAAGACGGCTTCGAGGTGATGGCGGCGGCCGAAGAGAGCCTGAGCGCGCTGGCACCTGCGCCGCGCCAGATCAGCACCCAGGCCGCCGCGCCGGCCCCGCAGTCGCCTGCCGTGGCCGATGTCGAGGACGACACCGCCACCATGGCCATGAGCACCCTGTCGTTCCAGGACTATGTGCGCGAGCGCATGCTGCGCAAGCGCCGTGCGGCCCAGGGCGCGGAAGCCCCGGAGGCACCGGTCGCGCCCCAGCGCGCCGAAGCGCCGCGTGCCGCGCCCATGCCGGCGCCCGAGCGCCAGCCGATGTCGGCGCAACGCCTGGGCGATCTGGGCATGGCATCGGCCCAGGTGCCGCCGCCCATCCGCACCCGTCCGGCTGCGCCGAGCTGGGAAGAACCGGTGGTGGCCGCGCCCTCGCTGGGAGCGGGTGACCACCGCATCTCGGAGGAACTGTCGGCGCTCAAGGACATGATCGAAGAGCGCTTCAACACGCTGGCCTGGCTGGGCTCGTCCAAGCAGAACCCGATCCAGTCGAACCTGATGCTCAAGCTCATCCGCGCCGGCTTTTCGCCCACCATGTCGCGCGCGGTGCTTGAACGCATGCCGGCCGAGCTGAGCCCCGCCGAGGCGGTGCGCTGGGTCATGGACGTGCTGGCGCGCAACCTCAAGATCGCGGCGCCCGGGGCCGGCCTGGCCGACGAAGGCGGGGTGGTCGCACTGATCGGCGCCACCGGCGTCGGCAAGACCACCACCGCCGCCAAGCTGGCGGCCCAGTGCGTGCACAAGTACGGCACGGCCAGCGTCGGGCTGATCACGCTCGACACCTACCGGGTCGCGGGCTTCGAACAACTGCGCGCCTACGGCCGCATGCTGGGCGTGGTCGCGCACCAGGCACACGACCGCGCGGCGCTGGTCGACCTGCTGAACCTGCTGGCCGGCAAGCGCATGGTGATCATCGACACGGCCGGCCTGGGCCAGCGCGACCAGCGCATCCAGGAAATGCTCGACCTGCTGGACATGCCGGCGATCAAGAAGACGCTGGTGCTCAACGCCGGCGCCCACGGCGACACGTTGGACGACGTGCTGGTGGCCTTCAAGGCCAGCACCCTGCACGGTGTGGTGCTGTCCAAGGTGGACGAGGCGGTCAAGCTCGGCCCGGCCGTGGACGCGCTGATCCGCCACCAGGTGGTGTTGCGGGGACTGGCCAACGGCCAGCGTGTGCCGGAAGACTGGTCGGGTGCCGACGCCGCCGCCCTGGTCCGGCTGTCGCTGGGCAGCGAGGGCAAGTCGGCCTACGACCCCCGTGCCAGCGAAATGGGTTTTTACTTTGCGCAGTCCTCCGCCCGTGGCATCGACCTCGGAGGTGCCTATGTTTGAGCCCGGTTTCGACCAGGCGGCCGGATTGCGCACCCGCCGGCCCGGCTCGCCGGTGGTGATGCCGGTGGCCAGTCCGGCCCAGCCGGCCCGCGCCTACGAATTGCTGTGCCAGCTCTCGCTGCAACTGGCCGCGGCCGGCCGGCATCCGGTCGTGCTCGACGGCAGCGCCGCCGAATCGCTGCAACGCCGCAGCGGGCCGGACGGCAGCCACCTCGGCCTGCTGCACCTGCTGCAGGACCCGTCCATCGCCAACCTGGAGCGCCCGACCGGTGGCGGCGAATGGCTGGTGCTGCCGGCCGCCCGTGGTCTGGAGCGCCTGCAGGAAACCGCCCGTGCCGGCGGCAGCCGGCCCGCCCTCACACGGCTGCTGGCGCCGTTCGGCGACGGGGCCGCGCTCCTGCTGCTGGCGCCCGCGGCCACCCTGGCCACGCTGTTCCGCGATCTGGAAGCCCGCGTGCTGGTGCCGGTGCTGGGGCTCGCCCAGTCCAGCATCGATGCCTACGGCGCGCTGAAGCTGCTGCGTTCCCAGGGGCTGGCGCCCGTGCTGGCGCCCCTGCCGGACGAAGGCGCGCCCGACGTGCTGCACAAGGTGCTGGACACCGTGACCGATTGCGCCCGGCGCCATCTCGACTACGATGCCGAGGTGTGGCCGGCCGCTGCATGGGGAACCCGGGTGCAGGAATGCGCACTGGGCCGGCCCAGGGACCTTCGGGTGACACCCGGCACACCGGACGCTTCGGCCCCGGTGTTCCGGGGCTGGCAGCCCGGTGGCGTGGCCGGCACCCAATGGAGTTGAGGACATGTACACCGCCAAAGGCACTCTCGATCGCGACGACCAACTGCGCAAGTACAGCCCGCTGGTCCGGCGTCTGGCGCACCACATGATCGCCAAGCTCCCGCCCAGCGTGGAGCTCGACGACCTGATCCAGGTCGGCATGATCGGCCTGACCGAAGCCATCGCCCGCTACGAACCCTCGCAAGGCGTGCAGTTCGAAACCTTTGCCAGCCAGCGCATCCGCGGCGCGATGATCGACGAACTGCGCGACGGCGACTGGATGAGCCGCGGCTCGCGCAAGAGCCAGAAAGAAATCGAACAGGCTGTGCACCGGCTGCAGCAGAAGCTCCACCGCGCACCGATGGAAAGCGAGATCGCGCAGGAACTTGGCATGGGTCTGGCCGATTACCAGACCCTGCTGGCCAAGGTGCGCGGCACGCAACTGGTCTACCTCGAAGACATCACCGGTCAGGGCGATGACGACGAGAGCTTCCTCGACCGCCACATGGGCGACACCGAGGCCGACCCGGCCGCGATGCTGCAGGACCAGCGCATGCGCATGGCCCTGGTGGAAGCGATCAAGAACCTGCCCGAGCGCGAGCAGCACATCATGTCGATGTACTACGAGCACGACATGAACCTCAAGGAAATCGCCGCCGTGCTCGGGGTGACCGAGTCGCGCATCTGCCAGTTGCACAGCCAGTCCATTGCCCGACTGCGCGCCAAGCTGCGCGAGCATTGAGCGCTGCCGTTGCGCCAAGGAGTCTCCATGTACGTCTTATCCCACGAGGCCGAGCGGCTCCAGCTCATCGACCGGCTGCTGCAGCAGAAAGACCATGCCTTTCTGGAGCGCGTGACGGTCGATGAAGTGGGGAGGGGGCTGCTGGACGCGCAAACGCTTCAGGCCGCGCGCGCGCTGCGCCTGCCGGCGACCGTCATTTACCTGGCGACGCTGGGCATCGAAAACCTGCCCGCCCCGGGTGACCGGCCGGTCTGGCTCGCGGCGTACCAGTCGCTGGGCCGGGGTCAGGCCAGCGAGGCCCTGGCGCGCCTGCCAGAGCGCCTGCCCCTGAAATGGGTCGTGCGCCAGTTGCTGGCGGCCACGGCCCCGGACACCTCGACCCTGCGCAAATGCAAGGGGCAGGCCGGCGACTGGCTGGCTGCGGCCGAGTTGGCGGTCGACCACGCCCGTTTTGATCTCCTGGAAGCGCTGATCGCGGACGGTGAGCGCCGCAAGCAACCCCTGATCGACTGGCTGAACCTCACCAAGTCGCTGTTCGTGCGCCACCAACTGCTGGGGCGCCAGGCCGATCCCGAGCCCCTGGGCCGGTGCTATGAGCGCATCCGCGCGATGCTGCCGACGCACAGCCTGCCGCTCGTCAACTCCCGCAGCCGCCTGGCGCTGTATGCCAGCCAGTGTTACCTGCAGGCGGGCAAGCCTGCGGCCGCCATCGCCATGGCCGACCAGGCCAAGGCGCCGCAGGACACGCTGCTGCGCCTGATCGATCTGGCCAAGGCGCACTGCCATGCGGGCCAGCTCCAGCAGGCCCTGGTCTGGCTGGACCAGCTCATCGCCCAGGTTGCCGTGCCCGAGAAGCTGGCGGAGTTCAAGGCCGAGCGCGAGACCCGGGAGCTCGACGCCGAGGCGCCGGCCAAGTTCGACCCGATCGAAGCCTCGCAGGCGCTGGTGGCGCTGCAACAGACGCTGGAGCCGGTGGGCCAGAAGGCCTTTCTGGTGTCGGGCACGCTGTTGGGTTATGCGCGCGAGGGCCAGTTGCTGGCCCACGACAAGGATGTCGACGTCGGCATCATCGGCTGGGAAGACCAGTTCACCGTGATCCATGCGCTGCTGCAAAGCGGTGCTTTCGCGGTGGACACGCGCCGCATCGGGGGCGCGCAGACCTACCACATCCCCATCAAGCACCTGGCCACCGGTGTCAGCATCGACATCTTCATCTACCACCGCGAAAACGGGAAGCTGGTCACGGGCGTGCAGTCGTACTTCGGCTACCTGCAGAAATTCGCCTTCACCCCGTTCGAGCTGAAGTCGGTCCAATTCCTGGGCATTCCTTTCCACGTACCGGACGATGTGGAGCGCAACCTGGCCGAAAACTTCGGCGACTGGCGGGTGCCTGATCCGGGCTACATCTCGCATCTGGAGTCCCCTTCCACGGTGGACGTGGGCGGTGAGGTCTATCAGGTGGTCGGGCGCCTGCGGGCGCTGGAAGCGATCAAGGCTGGGCAGGTGGACAAGCTCACGCGGGTGATCGATCTGATGCGGGCGCACCGCTCACATCCTGGCGGCATGGGCGAAGACACCCTGCAGCGCCTGGGTTGGGTGCGCGACACCCTGGCCGCCGAAATCCCGCACGAGGTGGCCGAAGCATGTTGAACGACTTCGCTTTCGTGCTGCTGGCTGGCGGCAGCGGGACGCGCCTGGACGCGCCCGTGCCCAAGCAGTTCATTCGCGTGGCGGGCAAGACCATCCTGGAGCACAGCTACGCCTGCCTGGCGTCTTTTGCCCCGCAGGCACGCATCCTGATCACGGTGCCCGCGGACTCGCTGGAATTCGTGCGCGAGATGTTCAAGGGCACGCCGGCCGAAGTCATCGTCGGGGGCTCGTCGCGTCAGGACTCGGCCTGGGCCGCGCTGCGGCACCTGAAGGACGCCGCACCCCGGCACGTGATCCTGCACGATGCGGCGCGGCCGTTTCTGGATCACCAGATCATCCACGAGGTGGTGGCGGCGCTGCAGACCTGCGACGCGGTCGACGTGGCCATCAAGACGGCCGACACCATCATCGTCGAGCGCGACGGCTTCATCCAGAACATCCCCAAGCGCGACCACATCTTCCGTGGCCAGACGCCGCAGGGTTTCCGTTATGCGGCGCTGCTCCAGTGCTACGAGGAGCTCGGCCAGGAAAAGCTCGGTGGCTTCACCGACGACTGCGGCATCTACCTGGCCTGCAATCCGCTGAGCCCGGTGCGCATCGTCAAGGGCAGCTCGGAGAACATCAAGATCACCGACGCTGTCGACCTGGTGCTGGCCGACGAGCTGTTTCGCATCCGGCAGCAGCGGCGCTCGCCCAACCTGTCGGGGCTCGATTTCAAGGGCCGCCACGCGCTGGTGTTCGGCGGCAGCCTGGGCATCGGCAAGGCCATCGTGCAGGTGCTGGAAGAGGCTGGCTGCATCGTGCGCAGCCTCTCGCGCCGCAACGGCTGCGACGTCGCCGATCCGGCCCAGGTGGCGGCGGCGCTGGCCGCTGCGCAGGCGGACTGGGGCCGGGTGGACCACGTGGTGAATGCCGCGGGGCTGCTCATGAAAGGCCCGCTGGCGACGCAGTCGGCGCAGGACGTGGCCCAGCAGGTGGCCGTGAACCTGCTCGGGGCGCTCAACGTGGCGCAGTGCAGCCACGCGGCGCTGAAGGCGTCGCGCGGCATGCTGCTGCAGTTTTCGTCGTCGTCGTTCACCCGTGGCCGCGCGGAGTATTCGGCGTATTCGGCATGCAAGGCGGGCGTGGTCAACCTCACCCAGGCGCTGGCCGACGAGTGGATGGCCGACGGCATCCGGGTCAACTGCATCGTGCCCGGCCGTACCGACACCGCCATGCGCCGCAGCAACTTCAGCGGCGAGGATTCGCGCACCCTGCTCAGCCCGTACGAGGTGGCCCTGACGGCCGCCAAGCTGATGAGTTCCAACGATACAGGAGTTGTCGCCCGTGTCTGAAATTCCTACGTCCGAGGCGGCCGCTGCCGCAACCCAGGCGGTTGAGCCCGATGCCGGACCGTGTCCCGTGTGTGGCGGCGAGGTCTTTCGCCAGCACTACGTCTGCCGGGTACGACCCCATCAGGGAAAGGCCATGACGGGTTGCCACTGCCAGACCTGCGGTCTGGTTCGTTTTCCCGAAAATGTCGCGGTGTTTTTCAGGGACATCCGCAAGGACAGCATGGGTGGTTCGTTGCGTGCACTGCGTAACGCCAACGACGAGCGGCCCGGGCGTGAGTTCTACATGGCGGAGATGGGTATCGAGGTGCTTGACCGCCCCACTGCCGAGGTCAGTTTTTTCGGCTCGGGCATGAATACCGATTGGCGCTGGCTGGAGAAGCGGTTTCCCCAGGCCAAGACCAAGCTGACCGATATGGAGAATTTCCAGGAAGCCGCCAACTTTGAGCCGATTGCCGACGCCACACCGTCCGATGTGGTGATTGCCTGCGAAGTGATCGAGCATTTCACCGAGCCGGTGGCGCACTTCGCTTCGTTGCTGCGGCTGGTGAAAGACGACGGCATCCTGATCTGCAGCTCCAACATCTACGATGGCACCGACATCAACCTGCACCAGTACCCGTTCGAGAATGGGCACGTCGCGTACTGGACCCCGCTTTCGCTGGTGAAAGTGGCATCCGATGCGGGTTTTTTTGTGGACTTCCGTACGCCCGAAATGGGCCTCACCCGGGGCGGTCCGCGCAAGAAATACATCATCTTCTACCGCCAGGTCGAGACGCTGTACCGCATGAGTCTGTACTTCGGCACCCACATGTTCGCGCCCTCCGAGAAGACCTGAACGCCTGACCGGCCTGTCGGCGACCGGACAGGTGGTCGCCGGGGCCGCTGCCACAATCCCGGCATGGCCATCCCGCTCAACGCCGAAGTCGTTCTGACCCCACCCCTGCCCGCTGCCACCGTGATGGTGGTGCGCGATGCCTCCGACGGTCTGGAGGTGCTGCTGATCCGCCGCCATGTGCGCTCCGGCGTGCTCGGTGGCGTGCACGTGTTTCCCGGCGGCAAGCTCGATGCGGCCGATCACCACGCCCCGGACTGGCTGGGCCTGCGTGCCGCTGGCGACTGGCACGCCGCCCTGGGCGAGCCCGACCTGCCCCCCGGCGTGGCGGTGGCGCTGTACGTGGCGGCGCTGCGCGAGACGG
The DNA here is from genome assembly GCF_021401345.1 of Hydrogenophaga sp. NFH-34. Classification (GTDB taxonomy): domain Bacteria; phylum Pseudomonadota; class Gammaproteobacteria; order Burkholderiales; family Burkholderiaceae_C; genus Hydrogenophaga; species Hydrogenophaga electricum. The sequence continues at coordinate 96,567 of NZ_JACBGE010000012.1, read as the reverse complement.
CCGAAGAGTGCGGCCTGCGGCTGGACCCGGCGCAGCTGTTGCCGTGGTCGCGCTGGATCACCCCGCGCCAACCCTCGGTCACCAACAAGCGCTTCGATACGCGCTTCTTCGTGGCCCCGGCTCCGGCCGGGCAGACGGTGGTGCACGACAACCACGAGGCGACGGAGGCGGTCTGGACCACGCCGCGCCAGGCCTTGCAGCGCTACTGGGACGGCGCCATCGATCTGGCGCCGCCGCAGATCATGAGCCTGGCCGAACTGGCGCGGCTGCCGCGTGTGGCCGATGCGCTCGCGCTGGCCGGCACCCGCCGCCCGCCTTGCATCGAGCCCGAACCCTTCGACGACGAAGGGGGCCAGCGCGTGATCTGCTACCCCGGTGATCCGCGCCACCCGTTGCCGACGCGGTTGTGGGCGGGGCCGACGCGGCTGACCCACCGCAACCAGCGTTTCGAACCCGAAGGTGGTCTCGCAGCCCTGCTGGACTGATCCCGCCCCAGGGCGTGGCGCGGTCACGCGCTCGCGCTACAGTGGGGCACCGAACCAGGAGCCCCACGCATGATTCCACTGATTCTTGGCCTTGTCTTGTTTCTCGGCGTGCATTCGATCGGCATCGTCGCGCCTGCTGCGCGCCAGCGCTGGATCGCCGGCCGGGGCGAAGGTGCCTACAAAGGCCTGTATTCGCTGGTGGCGATCGTGGGCTTCGGGCTCATCATCTGGGGCTACGGCCTGGCCCGCGAAACCCCGGTGCTGCTCTACAGCCTGCCTGCGGGCATGCGCCATCTGGCCGCCCTGCTGATGCTGCCGGTGTTCGTGCTGCTGCTCGCGGCCTACCTGCCCGGGCGCATCCAGCGGCGGACGCGTCACCCCATGCTGCTGGCGGTCAAGCTCTGGGCGCTGTCGCACCTGCTGGCGCAGTCGGTGACGGGCGGTAGCCTGGCCGACGTGCTGCTGTTCGGCGGCTTTCTGGCCTGGGCCGTGGCCGACCGCATCGCGGTGCGGCGGCGTGAGGCGGCCGGCCATCCGCGGGCGGTGCCGGCCTTGCCCGCAGGGCGGGCCAACGACGCCATCGCCCTGATCGGGGGCCTGGCCCTGTACGCCGTCTTCGTGTTCTGGGCCCACGCGGCGCTGATCGGGGTGCGCCCGTTCGGCTGAGCCGCGTGCGCGGGAACCCCTGCGCGGGGGCGGGGTCAAGCCGGTATCTTGTGTGGCCGGAGTCCATGCCCATGCCCCTGTCCCGTCTTGCCTTCCATGGCGGCCTGTTGCTGGCCGTTGTCCTGAACACGGTGCCCGCCCGGGCCCAAGACCTGCCGGCGCTGCAGGTGGAAACCGTGGCCCGCGGGCTGGTCAACCCCTGGGGGCTGGCTTTCCTCGGCGATGGCCGGATGCTGGTGACCGAACGCCCCGGGCGCTTGCGGCTCATTGACGCCGACGGCCGGGTGGGGCCGCCGCTGGACGGCGTTCCCCGGGTGGCAGCGGGCGGGCAGGGTGGTTTGCTCGACGTGGCGGTGGACAGCGGCTTTGCCACCAACCGCACCGTGTACCTGTGTTACGCGGAGCCGGCGGCCGAAGGGCCGGGCCATTCCACGGCGCTGGCGCGGGCGCAACTGTCGGCCGACGCCCGCCGCTTGGAAGCGGTGCAGGTGATCTTCAGCCAGCAGCCCAAGACCGACAGCCGGCTTCATTTCGGCTGCCGCATCGCCGAGGCGGCCGACGGCACGCTGTTTCTCACCCTGGGCGACCGCTTTTTCCGCAAGGACGATGCGCAGACCCTGGACAACCACCACGGCAAGGTGGTGCGCATCCGCAAGGACGGCAGCGTGCCGCCCGACAACCCGTTTGTCGGCCAGGCCGGGGCCCGGCCCGAGATCTGGAGCCTGGGCCACCGCAACCTGCAAGGCGCCGCCATCGGCCCGGACGGGCGCCTCTGGACCAGTGAACACGGTCCGCAAGGGGGCGACGAGATCAACCGCCCCGAAGCCGGCAAAAATTACGGCTGGCCGGTCATCACGTATGGCGAAAACTACGGTGGTGGCCCGATCGGTGCCGGTCTCACGGCACAGCCGGGGATGGAGCAGCCCCTGCACCAGTGGACCCCGTCGATCGCGCCGGCCGGCATGGCGTTTGTGACCAGCGACCGTTACGGCCCGGCGTTGCGCGGCAGCCTGCTGGTGGCATCGCTCAAATTCCGCTATCTGGCCCGGCTGCAGCTCGACGGCGCCCGCGTGCTGCGGGAGGACCGCCTGCTGCCCGACATCGGCGAGCGCCTGCGCGACGTGCGCCAGGGCACCGACGGCTTCCTGTATGTGCTCACCGATGAGCGCCAGGGGCGCGTGCTTCGCCTGCTGCCTGGCCCTTGAGGGCGGTGGCGGGTGTCTATGATGACCGGCATGAACATGCCTGCCGCCCAGCCCCGTCTGATCGTCTTTGATGTTTTCGGCACCGTCGTCGACTGGCACGGCAGCATTGTCAAAGAAGTGAGCGAACGCTTCCCTTCGGTGGATGCCAATGGCTTGGCACTCGCCTGGCGCGCCGGCTACCAGCCGGCCATGCAGGGGGTGCGTTCGGGCGCGCGCGGCTGGGTGCGCCTGGACGTGCTGCACCGGGAAATTCTGGATGGCCTGCTGCCCCGTTTCGGCCTGGGGGGCCTGAGCGAAGCCGAGAGAGCCGATCTCAACCGCGTCTGGCACCGTCTCGATCCCTGGCCCGACAGCGTGGCCGGGCTGACCCGTTTGCGCAGCCGTTTCACCATCGCACCGCTGTCGAACGGCAACCTGGCCTTGCTGACCGCCATGGCCAAACGCGCTGGCCTGCCCTGGGACTGCGTGCTGTCGACCGAGGTGTTCCAGGCCTACAAGCCCGATCCGCGCACCTACCTGGGGGCGGTCGAGGCCTTCGGTCTGCAGCCGGGCGAGGTACTGATGGCCGCGGCCCACCAGGACGATCTGGACGCTGCCCGCTCCCACGGCCTGATGACCGCCTACGTGGAGCGGCCCTGGGAATTCGGGCGCCAGCGGCCCAAGGACGTGACGCCGTCACCCGACAACCAGTGGCATGCCCGCGACATCGGGCATCTGGCGGACCAGTTGCTGGGCACCTGAAAACACCGAGGCCGCCCGAAGGCGGCCTGTGGCTGCCCACAAGGGGCGGGCTGGTGACCGGGGGTCAGGCGCTCAGGTAGGCGTGGCCCGCACCGCCGGTGGACGAACGGGCGGCGCCCGCCAGGGGGCGGCCGTAGGTCGGGGCTTGCGACGGCATCAGGCTCTGGATGGCGCGCTGGTTCTGGGCGGCGGCGCGCATCACGGCCTGCCGCAGTTGGCCGAAGCGGTGCGCAGCCTGGGTCATTTCCAGGCGCAGCAGGCTGCCCGGCACACCAAATTCAGCGGTCGGCGGCGCTTTCTGCAACACCCCCTGCACATGGGTGCTGGCGCGTTCGACCGCGTCGGCATCGCCCCGGAGCAGGGCGGATTCGAGCGCATCCAGGCCGACCTGCAGCGCCACGGTCCAGGGATGCCGGGGGGTGGACTGCGAAGGGGGCATGGGGCGCTCCTGGTGAAGGGGTATCAGCCGCGCTGGCCGGCGCTGAGCATTTCGGCAGCGTTGGACAGCAGCTTGTCGGCAATGGCTTCGGGGTTGGCTTTGAAGCTGCCATCGGCGATGGCGGCTTTCATGGCCTCGACTTTTTCGGTGTTGAAGACCTCGCTGCCACCACTCGAACCGGCGCCAGACAGGGCCTGGGTGGTCGATGCCGACAGCGAAACGGTCACACCAGGCGCAGCCGGACGGGCCGCAGCCCCCGCAGCGGCAGCGGCTTCGGCGCCCGCGTTGGGACGCTGCTCGGCGGCCTTCTGGGGGCCGCCGGCCACGGAACCGATGTAGGAATCCGGGGTTGATGACTCGATTTTCATGGCACTCTCCATGACCCCAAAAGGGGCGTTTGGAAAGACTATCGGCGAATTGAAGGGCGACTTTAGGTCTTTTTTCGGGATGCGGGGCGGGAATGGATGCTAAGGGCTTACCGCTCAGAGCTGGACTTCGACCGTCTGGCTGTCGCGCACGGTGCCGCTGATGACTTTGCCACCGGCCAGCCGGACCCGCACCAGTTGGCCCGTGACGCCCACGCCCAGGGCCTGGCCGGTGACCACGACCTCCAGCGCGCCGGCGCGGGTGGAGACGCGGACCTGGGTGCCCGGGGCGAAGGCCGGGATCGGGCGCACCATGTTCTGGCGCAGGGTCTGGCCGGCCGACAGGGCGAAAGCCGCCTGCTGGCCCTGCCAGAGACCGGGGTCGGCCAGCACGCTGGCGGGATGCTCCGCCCAGTCGATTTCGGCCAGTTCGGCGTCGTCCTGAACCAGGGCGGTGCCGGCCGGCACGGGGCGCTTGAGCACCCAGGCCGGGCCCCAGGCCTTGACGGTGACCGGCAGGAACACGTTCCAGCGCACCGGACCTTCGAGGCAGCGCAGGCCGATCCGGCTGCGGCCCCAGAGCCGGGTGCCGGGTGGCAGATAGGGTTCGATGCGCTGACAGGCGGTCAGGCGCAGGCGCGAGTCGAGCTGGCCCACGATCACCTCGGGGCGCAACTGGGCGTTTTCGAGGCCCCCGGCAGACAGGGCCGGTTCGAGCCAGTCGCGCGCGATCTGCTCCAGCCCTGCCAGTTCACCCGTGGCGGCCACGGGTGCGGCGGGGACCAGGGCGCCTTGCGCCCGCGCGGGCGATGCCAGGGCGGCGGCCAGCAGCACACCGCCCAGCGCCAGCCAGGCAGCGGCGCGGCGCGCGGTGCTGACAGAAAGGGGAGCTTGAACGTGGACCATGCCCTCAATGTAGGACGGGTCCGGGCGCCACAAAGCAGCGAAATGCCCGGCATTGCGGCGCCTTTTTCCGGGCTTGCGGGCCCTCAAGTTTTCCCATACTTGGTCGCATGCGGGTCGCGCTGCGCCGGAAAACCGGTCACTGGCGGCCCATGTCCCGAACCCTTTGGACCGGAGGTGTGCATGTTTGAACAGATGACCGCCCGCATGGACTTCCATGCCCAAGCGCTCATGCTGCGTGCGCAGCGCCAGCAGGTGCTGGCGAGCAACATCGCCAATGCCGACACCCCCGGGTACGTGGCGCGGGACTTCGATTTTGCGGCCGCGCTGAAGAATGCCCAGAGCGGCGGGCAGTTGGGCACGGTGGCGTTGACCGACGCGCGCCACATGAGCCTGGGCGGCAGCGATCCGCTCAAGCCGCGTCTGGCCTACACGGTGCAGACCGAACCCAGCCAGGACGGCAACTCGGTCGATCTGGACCGCGAGCGCGCCAACTTCGTCGACAACAGCATCCGCTACGAGTCCACGCTGCGCTTCATCAACGGGCATGTGAAGACCATGCTCAGCGCCATCACCGGCCAGTGACGGCGCGCAGCCAGGAGATTTTCCATGTCCATGTTCTCCATCTTCAATGTGTCGGGCAGCGCCATCAGCTCCCAGGCACAGCGCCTGAATGTGGTGGCCAGCAACCTGGCCAACGTCGACGCCGTGGCCGGCCCCGACGGCCAGACCTACAAGGCCCGCCAGGTGGTGTTCCAGACCGTGCCGTTCGGTGATGTCGGCAGCGCGGGCGTGAAGGTGCAGACCATCACCGAAAACGAAACCCCGGGGCGCCGCGTGTTCAACCCGCAGCACCCGAGCGCGGACGCCGAGGGGTATGTGACGCATTCCAACGTCAATCCGGTGGAGGAGATGGTCAACATGATCTCGGCCTCGCGCTCCTACCAGAACAACGTCGAAGTCATGAACACCGCCAAACAGCTGCTGCTCAAGACGCTGCAGATGGGCCAGTAACCAGGAGCCATTGCCATGACCATGCTGACATCTGCCCTCGACCTGAGCAACCTCGGCACGACCGTGGGCAGTACCACGGCCAAGACCTCGAACAACGCCACCGACGCGCAATCTTCGCAGGACCGCTTTCTGAAGTTGCTGGTCGCCCAGATCAACAACCAGGATCCGCTCAACCCGATGGACAACGCGCAGATGACCTCGCAGATGGCGCAGATCAACACGGTCAGCGGCATCCAGCAGCTCAACGACACGCTCAAGAGCATGGCCTCGCAGTCGGCCGGCATGCAGGGCGCCGCGCTCATCGGCCGCCATGCCCTGGTGGAAGGCAACACCCTGGCTTTCGACGGTACCACGGGCACCGGGGCCTACAACCTTGCCGCCGACGCCAAGACCGTCGAGGTCGACGTGATCGGCAGTTCCGGCCAGGTTCTGGAGACGCTCAAGCTGGGCGCCCAGGGTGCGGGCCAGCACACCTTCGACTGGGACGCCGGCAGCATCGATCCGACCACCGTGACCAAGTTCGTGGTGCGCTCCGTGGCCGACAACGGCGACGCGGTCGCCAACACCGCGCTGTCGCCCCAGAAGGTCGATTCGGTGAGTTTCGCCAACGGTGCGATCACGCTGCAACTGGCCAACGGACGTGCCGTGGCCTACACCCAGGCCCGCGGCTTCATGTGAGCGCGACCCTTTCTTTCCCTTCCTCAAGGACAACACCATGGCTTTCCAGCAAGGTCTCTCCGGTCTGAACAGCGCCAGCCGCAATCTGGACGTCATCGGCCACAACATCGCCAACGCCAATACCGTGGGCATGAAAGCGTCGCGCGCCGAATTCGGTGAGCTCTACGCCAAGTCGATCAACTCGTCCGGCGGCGCCAACGCCGGCATCGGCGTGACCGTCTCCGCGGTCACGCAGCTCTTCACGCAAGGCAACATCACCGTCACCGGCAACGACCTCGATGTCGCCATCAACGGCAACGGCTTCTTCGAAGTGAAGATGCAGGACGGCACCATGGCCTATTCGCGGGCCGGCATGTTCAAGCTCGACGCCGCGGGCAACATCGTGACCGGCGACGGCGCCCGCCTCATGGGCTACCAGACCGACACCAATGGCGCCCGCACCGGCTTCGACACCGTGCCGCTGAGCCTGCCCACGGGCGGGGTGATCACGGCCAAGACCACGACCGGCATCGCGGCCGAGCTGAACCTGGACGCCCGCTCGCCCATCGTGCCGAACACGTCCACGCCCTTCGGCACCTACAGCACCTCGCTGACGGCCTTCGACGCGCAGGGCATCGAAATCCCCGTGGGCTTCGTGTTCGAGAAGACGGCCAACAACACCTGGAACGTCTACACCAGCGTCAACGGCTCCGACCCGGCCGCCTCGACGCCGTTCCAGCTGAACTTCCTGGCCGACGGCACGCTGGACCCGGCCACCGTGGTGCCGCAGCTGCAACTGGCCTCGCCCAACGACCCGACGCAGACCTTCATGGTCGATCTGGACTTTTCCGCCGCGTCGCAGATGGGGCTGGACTACGCCGTGACCGATCTGTCGCAGGACGGCTACCGCCCGGGTGAACTCACCAGCCTGAGCATCGGTGACGACGGCATCATCACCGCGCAGTATTCGAACGGACAGACCCAGGCCGCGGGCCAGATCGCGCTGGTGAACTTTCGCAACGTGCAGGGCCTGTCGCCCAGCAGCGGTGGCTACTGGACGGCCACCTACGCGTCGGGCGAGCCGGTGCGCGGTGCACCCGGCGAAGGCAAGCTGGGCTACCTGCGGGCCGGTGCGCTGGAGGACTCCAACGTCGACCTCACCGGCGAACTGGTCAACCTGATGACCGCGCAGCGCGCCTACCAGGCCAACGCGCAGACCATCAAGACGCAGGACCAGATCATGAGCACGCTGCTCAACATGCGCTGAAGCAGGCTGAACCCCGGCGCTTTCGGAGACCCGTATGGACCGCATGATCTACACCGCCATGACCGGCGCCAACGCCGCGCAGTATCGCCAGCAACTGCTGGCGAACAACCTGGCCAATGCGTCCACGCCCGGGTTCCGCGCCGAGTTGGCCACGTTCCGCGCCGTGCCGGTGCGCGGCGACGGGGCCAGCACGCGGGTGTTCGCGCTGGAAGCGACGGCGGGGCATTCCGACGCGCCCGGACCGGTCAACCCGACCGGGCGCAGCCTCGACGTGGCAGCCCGCGGCGGCGCCTACTTCGCGGTGCAGGGGCTGGACGGCACCGAGGCCTACACCCGTGCCGGGGCGTTCGAAGTGAATGCCGAAGGCTTGCTGGTCACCGCGAACGGCCTGCCCGTGCTCGACCAGGGCGACGCCCCGATCAACATCCCCCAGGGGGCCAAAGTCGACATCGGCGATGACGGCACGATCACCACGCACGTGGGCGACCAGCCCGCGCAGGCGCTGGGCCGGCTCAAGCTGGTCACGCCCAACGATCTGGACCGCATCGCGCGCAGCGAAGACGGTCTGTTCCGGCCCACGCAGGGCGCACCGCTGCCGGCCGACAACCTGGCGCGCGTGCAGGGTGGGGCGCTCGAAGGCAGCAACGTCAACGCCATCGAGGCCATGGTCGGGATGATCGCCGTGGCCCGCCAGTTCGAAGCCCAGATGCGCCTGCTGCAGAACAGCGAAACCAACGACCGGGCCGCGGCCCAGCTGCTCAGTCTCAACGGCTGAAGCCCTCCCAGGAGAACACCATGATCAATTCGCTCTGGATTTCCAAGACCGGCATGCAGGCCCAGCAGACGCAGCTGGACGTGATTTCCAACAACCTGGCCAACAGCTCGACCAACGGCTTCAAGCGCGCCAATGCCGTGTTCGAAGACCTGATGTACCAGAACCTGCGCCAGGTCGGTGGCGCGGCCACCGAGCAGAACAACCTGCCTACCGGCCTGCAGCTGGGCCTGGGTGTGCGCACCGTGGCCACTTCGCGCTCGTTCACCCAGGGCAACCTGCAACAGTCGGGCAACCAGCTCGACATTGCGGTCAATGGCAACGGCTTCCTGCAGGTGACCATGCCCGACGGCAATATCGGCTACACCCGCGACGGCAGCCTGCAGGTCGATGCGCAGGGCCGCCTGGTCACCGCCAACGGCATGCCCATCGCCGGCGACATCACCATCCCGGCCGAGGCGCAGAGCGTGACGGTCGGCGCTGACGGTGTGGTCACCGTCAAGCTGCCGGGCAATGCCCAGCCGCAGCAGGTGGGCAACATCGAACTGGCCGGCTTCGTCAACCCGGCCGGCCTGGAGCCGCTGGGCCAGAACCTCTACGCCGAGACGGTGGCTTCGGGCAACCCGATCAACGGCGCGCCGGGCACCGGCGGGCTGGGCAACCTGATGCAGGGTTACGTCGAGACCTCCAACGTCAACGTGGTGCAGGAGCTGGTGACCATGATCCAGACCCAGCGCGCCTACGAAATGAACTCCAAGGCCATCCAGACTTCCGACCAGATGCTCCAGCGTCTGTCGCAGCTGTGAGGCCTGTCGCCCCCGATCCAAGGAGCGTGCCATGAAGCGCACCCTGTTGTCTTTGTCGTTCTGGGCCCGCTGGGTGGGCCTGGGCGCGCTGCTGGCGCTGGCCGGCTGCACCACCCAGCCGGTCGAGGTGCTGCCCGCCACGCCCATCCAGTACCCGGCCGCGCCGCAGGCGCCGGCGGTGGCCACGGGCGGCATCTTCCAGGCCGTGGCGTACCGGCCGGCGTTCGAAGACGCCCGCGCCCGCCTGCCGGGCGACACGCTGACCATCCAGATCACCGAGAAGGTCAGCGCGAGCCAGTCGTCGACCGCTTCGCTCGATCGCAGCGGCAGCGTCTCCGGCAGCGTCTCGGCCATTCCCGGCATCCGGGCCAAGGAACTCACGCGCGACCGCAACTTCAATCTCGGTGGCGAATCGTCCAACACCTTCTCGGGCAAGGGCGACAACGAAAACGCCAACGACTTCTCCGGCGTGATCACCGTCACCGTGCAGCAGGTGCTGCCCAACGGCCACCTTGTGGTGGTGGGCGACAAGCAGATCGGGGTCAACCACAACGTCGACGTGCTGCGCTTTTCCGGCACGGTCGATCCGCGCAACATCCGGCCGGGCAACGTGGTCGCCTCGACCCAGGTGGCCAATGCGCGCATCGAGTCCAAGGGGCGCGGCGCCACGAACGAAGCGCTCTCAATTGGCTGGCTCGGGCGGTTCTTTTTGAACGTTATGCCGTTCTGACGGCGACCTAGGATCGGGTCATGAAGTTCCTCCTCCGCTCCCCCTACCGCCAGGGCGGCTTCCGGCGCGGCATCTTCGTGGCCCGGGCCCGGAGCGCGACGCCCACCGCCCGCCTGCGCCGCGCCATGGTCTGGCTGCTGCTGGTGGCCGGCCTGGCCCTGTGGCTGGCCGTGCCGCAGACGGCGCACGCCATCCGCATCAAGGAGATTGCGGCCGTGCAGGGCGTGCGCACCAACCAGCTCACCGGGTTTGGCCTGGTCGTGGGTCTGGACGGCACCGGCGACCAGACCACGCAGATGCCCTACACCACGCAGAGCATGAGCAACTACCTGCAGCAGCTCGGCCTGACGCTGCCGGCCGATGCCAAGGTGCAGATGAAGAATGTGGCGGCCGTCATGGTCACGGCGCAACTGCCGCCGTTCGCGCAGCCGGGCCAGTTGATCGATGTGACCGTCTCCAGCATCGGCAATGCCAAGTCGCTGCGTGGCGGCACGCTGATTGCCACACCGCTCAAGGGCGCCGACGGCGAAATCTATGCGCTCGCCCAGGGCAACATGCTGGTGGGCGGCGCCGGGGCGTCGGCCGGTGGCAGCAAGGTGCAGATCAACCACCTGAGCGCGGGTCGCATCCCGTCGGGCGCCCAGGTCGAACGCAGCGTGCCGACCCCGTTCGCGCTCGGCGACACCATCGATCTGGGGCTGAATGCCGCCGACTTCCAGACCGCCCGCCGCGTGGCGCAGGCGATCAACGACCGCATGGGCACCGACGTGGCCCAGGCGCTGGACGGCCGGGTGGTGCGCCTGCGCGCGCCGATCGATCCGAACGCCCGCGTGGTGTTCATGGCCGAAGTGGAAGAGCTGCAGCTCGAAGCCACGGTGCCCGCCGCGCGGGTGATCGTGAACACGCGCACCGGCTCCATCGTGATGAACCAGGCCGTCACCCTGAGCGCCTGTGCGGTGGCGCACGGCAATCTGTCGGTGAGCATCAGCTCGACCCCGGTGGTCAGCCAGCCGAACCCGCTGTCGGGCGGGCAGACCGTGGTGGCCGAAAAGGCCGACATCAAGATCAGTCAGGACGGTGGTGCGGTCATCCAGATGGACGCGGCCCCGCAACTGGCCGACCTGGTGCGCCTGCTCAATGGCCTGGGTGCCACGCCGCAGGACCTGCTCGCCATCCTCCAGGCCATCAAGGCCGCCGGCGCCATGAACGCCGAGCTGGAAGTGATCTGAGGCCGCCATGAGCACGCCGTCGATGCTCACCCCGCAAGGCCTGGCGGCCGATCCGTCGGCGCTCAATGCGCTGCGCTACGGCGTGGCCAAGGGCGGCGACCGGCAATCGGTCAAGGAAGCTGCGCGGCAGTTTGAAGCCCTGTTCATGCGTGAGTTGCTCAAGAGCATGCGCGAGGCCACGCAGAAGTCCGGCCTCATGGACAACGACGGCTCGGCGCTGGGCAGCGACCTGCTCGACCAGCAGTTCGCCGTGCAGATGACCGGCATGCCCGGGGGCCTGAGCGAAGCCATCGAGCGCGAGCTCTCGCGCCAGATGAACCCCGAAGGCGCACCGACGGAAGCGCCCGTGTTCAAGCCGCTGAACCGCTCCGCCGTGCGGGCGGTGCAGCGCGAGGCCGCCGGTACCGACGTGGCGGCCATGCCCAGCACCGTCAGCCGCGTCGGCGCGGCCAGCACGCGGCAGAGCGGCTTTGTGGCCCAGCACAGCGAGGCGGCGGCCCAGGTGGCGAGCGAGTCGGGCATTCCGGCCAGCTTCATGCTCGGCCAGGCCGGCCACGAAACCGGCTGGGGCCGCAGCGAAATCCGCATGAAGGACGGCTCACCCTCGTTCAACCTGTTCGGCATCAAGGCCGGTGCGAACTGGAAGGGCAAGGTCGCCGAGATCACCACCACCGAATACGTCGACGGCGTGCCGCGCAAGACCGTGGCCAAGTTCCGCGCCTACGATTCCTACGCCGATTCGTTCCGCGACTATGCGCGCCTGATCAGCCAGAGCCCTCGCTATGGCAAGGTCATGGACCAGCTCGACTCGGCGCACGGTTTCGCCAGCAGCCTGCAGAAGGCCGGCTACGCGACCGACCCGCAGTACGCCCACAAGCTGGGGCGGGCGATCAACACCGCGCTGAGCCTGCAGCGCCTGAACAGCTGACACGGGGCGCAACATGGCATCGGTTCTGAACATCGCCACCCGGGCGCTCAACACCAACCTGTCGACGCTGCAGGTCATCGGCAACAACATCGCCAACGTCAACACGGCCGGGTATTCGCGGCAGACGGCCAACCTGGCGTCGGCCGGTTACCAGCAACTGGGTTCGCAGTACTACGGCATGGGGGTCCAGATCGACTCCGTGACCCGGGCCCACGACGTCTACCTCACCCGGGAGGCGCAACTCACGGCCTCGCTGGCGGCCGCCGACAGCACCCGCCTGGCGCGCCTGCAGCAGCTGGAGAACCTGTTCCCGGTGGGCGAGGACGGGCTGGGCGCCTCCGTCAACGAACTGCTCAACGCCTGGACCGACGTGGCCTCGTCGCCGACCAACCAGGCCGCGCGCGTGGTGGTGCTTGGCCGTGGCGAGGAACTGGCCTCCCGCCTGCGCGAGACGGCCACCCAGATCGACCTGCTGGCGCGCACCACGTCGCAGCAGGTCACCGACACGGTGACGCAGGTCAACCGGCTGTCCGAGGACATTGCCAAGATCAACCAGAAGATCATCGAGGCGCAGGGCAGCAAGAGCTCGCCCAACGACTTGCTCGACCAGCGCGACAAGCTGGTGGCCGAGCTCAGCCAGCTCATGCAGGTGTCCACCGTGGCCGCCGACGACGGCACGCTCAGCGTGTTCGCCGGCGGCAGCCAGCCGCTGGTGCTGGGCACCAAGGCGTCCAGCCTGGCGGTGGAGCGCGACACCACCGATCCGTCGCAGATCAACGTGGTCTTCAAGCAGTCGGGTTATGCCATGACGCTGGCCCCCAGCTCGCTGGGCGGTGAACTCGGTGGCCTGATGACCTTCATGACGCAGGACCTGGCGTCGGCGCAGAACCAGCTCGGGCGCATGGCGCTCGTGCTGTCGAGCACGGTCAACGCGCAGCACCAGCTGGGGGTGGACCTGCAGGGCAATGCCGGTGGTGATTTCTTCGTCGCCGCGGCCCCTGCACAGGGCCTGGCGGCGGCCGGCAATACCGGCAACGCGCAGATCGCCGCGTCGGTGGCCGACGCGACGCAGCTCCAGGCGTCGAACTACGAAATGCGTTTCGATGCCAGCGGGGTGACCCTGGTGCGCCTGTCCGACGGCACCAGCCAGTCGTTCGGCAGCCTGCCCGCCACGTTCGACGGCCTGCAGTTCGAGGCCGCCAGCGGCTCCGGGGCGGTGGGGGACGTGTTCCTCATCAAACCCTATGCCGACGTCGCGCGCAACATGCAGATGGCCGTGAGCGCGGCCGACCGCCTGGCGGCCGGCAGCCCGGTGATCATCACGCCCGCCAGCGGCAACACCGGCGGCGCGTCGATCGAGAACCTGTACGCGGTCAGCGATTCCGCCAACCTCACCGATCCGGTGACCATCACGTTCCAGGCCGACGGCAGCTTCACCGTCACGGGCCTGGGCCCGGACAATCCCGCGCCCGACAACCCGGGCCCGCCGGCCAGTTACAACTACACCCCGGGTCAGCCGATGCAGTTCAACGGCTGGAGCCTGACGCTGCGGGGCACACCCTCGGCGGGCGATTCGTTCTCCGTCACGGCCACTCCGGCCGGTGGTGGGCAGCAGAACGCCGGCAACGCCAACGGCATGCTGGCCCTGCGCGATCTGACGACCTACGACGGTGTGAGTCTGTCCAACGGCTACGGCACGCTGATCTCCGATCTGGGGACGCGGGTGCAGGGCGCCCAGTTCGCGGCCACCTATTCGAGCAGCATCGCCGCCAGCGCCGAAACGGCGCGCCAGTCGGTGTCGGGGGTGAACCTCGACGAAGAAGCCGCGCGCCTGCTGCAGTACCAGCAGGCATACCAGGCCTCGGCCAAGCTGCTGCAGATGGCGCAGAGCATGTTCGACACCATTTTGCAGACCGTGCGTTAATGAACTGAGAGACCCCCGTCATGCGAGTCGCCACCGCCCACAGCTACGACACGACCGTCGCCAACCTCAACAAGCGCCAGTCGGATCTGGCGCAACTGCAGGCGCAGCTGTCTGCGGGCAAGCGCGTGCAGCGCGCCAGCGACGACCCGGCCGCCGCCGTGCAGGCCGAAGCGGCGCAGAACCGCCTGGCCCGCGCCGTGGCCGACCAGCGCGCGGTGGAGGCTTCGCGCACCAGTCTGGCCCAGGTCGAGAGCGCGCTCGGCTCGGCGGGCGAAACCATCCAGCAGGTGCGTGAACTGTTCCTGAAGGCCGGCAACGCCACCTACGGCAGCGCCGACTACAAAAGCATCGCGCAGGAAATCGAAGGTCTGCGCGACCAGTTGCTCGCTGTGGCCAACCAGACCGACAGCATGGGGCGCACGCTCTTTGGGGGGCAGGGCGGCTCCTCGGTGCCGTTTGTCGAGGTGTACGGCCCCGGCGGCAACGGTGTGCGCTTTGACGGGCAGAGCGGCCAGGTGGCCGCTGGCGACCTCACACTGCCGCAATCGCTTGATGGCCAGTCGGTCTGGATGAGCGTGCCACCGGGCAACGGCACCTTCACCGTGGCGCTGGGCAGCGGCAACGCCGGCAGTGTCACCACCGACATCGGCCGCGTGGCCGACCCTGCTGCGGTGACCGGCCACGGCTACAGCATCAGCTTCGCCGACGCCGGGGGCACCCTGCAGTACACGGTGACCGACACCACCACCGGCCTGCCGGTGCCCGCGCACAACGGTGTCGCCTACCAGCCGGGCACCATCGAATTCGACGGTCTGGCCGTCGAGCTGAAAGGGCAGCCGAAGGCCGGTGACAGCGTAGCCGTCGATCCGGTGAGCGGGTCAACCGACCTGTTCCGGGTGATGCAGGACGCCATCGACGCCCTCAACGGCGCCAGCACCGGGCAGACGCCGCAACTGACCCAGGCCCTGGGCCGCGCACTGACCGAGCTGGACGCCGGCTACGACCGCGTGCTCGCTGCCCGCAGCCAGGCTGGCCAGTGGCTCAACCGGGCCGATTCGTTGGACAATCGGCTGGCCGACCGTCAGGTGGAGTACGAAGCCGAACAGTCGTCGCTGGTGGACATGGACATGATCAAGGGCATCTCCGATTTCCAGAATCAGCAGGTGGGTCTGCAGGCGGCGCTCCAGTCTTATGCCCAGGTGCAGCGCCTGTCGCTGTTCCAGTACCTCGGATGAGCCGGCGCTGAACCGGAGACGCCATGGGTCACAGCCGCACCGTTCTCGACAGCATCGCCCTCGGGTACCAGCCCGTCTGGAACCGATCCCGCCAGTTGGCGGCCGTGCGCATGCCCATGTGCACGCTCAACCCGAAGGCGGTGGACGCGCGCCACCTCATGCAGGTGCTGGGCGACGACTGGCCCATCTCCGCGCCCGCGCTCATCGTCGCACCCGACACCCCGCGCATGCTCATGCAGGCGCTGGCGTGCGAACCGGTGCCCAACACCTGGATCGAGGTGCCCTCGGCGCCGTTCCGCACGCCCGAGGGCATGGCCTGGCTGGCGATCGCCGTCCGCAAGGGGCACCGCCTGCTGCGCCACGCCGATCTGGCCGAGGTGCAGGGCGAAGTCATCGCGCCGCTGGACGTGCTCAGCCTCCTGACCCTCAGCCCCGAAGAGGTCTTGCAGGCGTTGGCCGCGCGCCCGGTCGAAGGCGGGCCGCCGCCCACCCGCCGCAGCCCGGTGATGCCGGGCCAGATCTACGAGGGCGTGGCTTCGCGCGCGCTGGCCGACCATTGCCTTGACGAAGCCGGTGCCTGGGGCGTCCTGGACTGGCCCGATGCCGACGTGCTCTACGCCCGCCGCCACCGCCCGCCGTCGTGCGACGCCCACATGATCACGCACCTGCTGCTGGCCATCGAGCGCGACGTCTCGCTCGACCAGATCGAGCGCCTGGTGCGCCAGGATCCGGTGCTGGTCTACCGGCTGCTGCTGTTCGTCAATTCGGCGGCGTTCAACCTGCGCAGCGAGGTCGATTCCCTGCGCCACGCGCTGATGATGGTCGGCTTCACCCGGCTGACCCAGTGGCTGCTTGATCAGCGCCCCGGGGCGGAAAGCGATCCGGCGCTGCACCCGGTGCGCTACGCCATGGTGATGCACGCCCGCATGGCGCAGCACCTGCTCGATCCGGGCTCGCCGGACAACCTGCGGGCCGAGGTGTTCCTGAGCGCGATGCTTTCGCACATGGGCGAGCTGTTCCAGGAGCCGCTGGCCGACCTGGTGCGCAAGCTGCCGCTGCCGGAACGGGTGCTCGACGCGGTGCTGCGCGAGACCGGTCCCTACAACGCCTACGTGGACGTGGCCCGGGCGCAGGGCGACCCGGCGCGGCTGGCCAGCTTGCCCAAGGTCTGCGAGCAGCACGACATCGATCTGGAAGACGCCAACCGCGCGCTCATCCGCATGCTGTCGAGCAGCCGCGACCACCGCATCGCCTTCCGCGCGCAGCGGCCGGCCTGATCCGCCACAAGACCCCAGGCCCGGTGCTGGCGGGGGGCGGCGCTACCATCGGCCCATGATCCAGCACCACACCGCCGCCCTCGTCCTGTTCTCCGGCGGGCAGGACTCCACCACCTGCCTGGCCGATGCGCTCTCGCGCTACCTGCGGGTGGAAACCGTGGGCTTCAGCTACGGCCAGCGCCACAGCGTGGAGATGGCCGCCCGGGGCCAGGTGTTGCAGGCCCTGCGCGATGGTTTTCCGGCCTGGGGCGCCCGGCTCGGCCAGGACCACGTGCTCGACCTGTCGGTGCTGGGGCAGATCAGCGAAACCTCGCTGACGCGCGATGAAGCGTTCCGCATGGAGAGCAGCGGGCTGCCCAACACCTTCGTGCCCGGTCGCAACCTGATGTTTCTCACCCTGGCGGGAGCCCTGGCCTACCGGCGCGGCATCCCGGTCATCATCACCGGCGTCTGCGAGACCGACTTCTCCGGCTATCCCGATTGCCGCGACGACACCATGAAGGCCATGCAGCTGGCGCTGTCGCTGGGCATGGATCGGCGCTTCCTGATCGAAACCCCGCTGATGTGGATCGACAAGGCCGAAACCTGGCGTCTGGCGCGCCGGCTCGGGGACGCCACCCGGGTGCCGCAGGGCGGTGAGCGGCTGGAGCAGATCATCATCGAGCAGAGCCACACCTGCTACCTGGGTGACCGCGAACACCGCCACGACTGGGGCTACGGTTGTGGCACCTGCCCCGCGTGCGAGCTGCGTGCGCGCGGCTGGCACCAGTACCGGGGCGAAGACACAGCCGCCACCGCCGAGGCGGCGCCGCTGCCCGCCGCGTCGGATCAGCCGGCCGAAGCGGCCCCGGAGCCGCCGGCACCCGCCGGTGATGTTGGCAGCGCCGAGACCTCGACCCGGTAAGCGGCGGCGGCCTCCGGCGCTTCCGGGCGCAGCGCCCAGCGCACGCGGTGGTGCTCGATCAGCGTGCTGCGGTGCGCGATGGACACGATGCCACCGCCCGCCCGCCGCACGGCCGCCACCAGCCGCTGGTACAACGTGGCCTCGGCCGCTTCGTCCAGGGCGCTGGTGGCCTCGTCGGCGAGCACCCAGGCCGGGCGCTTGAGCAGCACACGCGCCAGCGCCAGGCGCTGGCGTTCACCGCCCGAGAGCTTCTGGCCCCAGGCGTCGCGGCGGTCGAGTTGGTCGGCCAGTTGCGGCAGCAGGGCCTCGTCCAGCGCCTGCTTCAGCGCCTCGTCGGTGTAGCGGTCGGCGGATTCCGGGTAAGCCAGGGCGTCGCGCAGGCGGCCGTCGGGGAAGTATGGTTGCTGGGGAATGAACATGGTGTCGGCGGGCATCTGCACCTGGCCCTGCGCGTGCGGCCAGATGCCGGCCAGGGTGCGGAACAGGCTCGACTTGCCGCTGCCCGACGGGCCGTGCACCAGCACCGTGTCGCCCGGGGCCACCTGCAGCGTGGCGTGGTCGAGCAGGTGGCGTCCGCCGGGCAGGCCGATGCTCAGGTCCTGCGCCGCGATGGCGGCGGCCCCCGTTGGTGCGCTGCGCGCCACGGCGCTGGTGGCGCGGTCCTGCTGGGCCAGGCTGTCCTCGAACCCGGTGAGGCGGTCGGTGGTGGCTTTCCAGACGGCCAGGCTCATGTAGTTGTCGACCAGCCAGGACAGCGAATCCTGCACGCGGCCGAAGGCGGAGTTGATCTGCATGAGCTGGCCGAGCTGGATGGCGCCGCTGAAGTAGCGCGGCGCGGCCACGATCAGCGGGAAGATGATCGCGGCCTGGCCGAAGAAGCTGTTGAACCAGGTCAGGCTTTTCTGGTTCTTCAGCAGCCGCAGGTAGTTGCCCATCACGTCGGCGAAGCGCAGGTCGAGCTGCTGGCGTTCCACGCGTTCGCCACCGTCGAGGGCGATGGCTTCGCTGTACTCGCGCACGCGGATCATGTGGTGGCGGAAGTTGGCTTCCAGCATCTGCTGCTCGAAATTCAGCCGCACCTGGGGCTTGCCGATCCAGTGCGTGATGGCGCTGCCCACCAGGCAGTACAGCACGGCGGCCCAGACCATGTAGCCCGCAATGTCCCACTGCCCGCCGCCCAGGAAGCCCGGCAGCGGCACAGTCAGTGAGCCCGAGAGCGTCCACAGGATGCCGACGAAGCTCAGCAGCGTGACCAGTGCATTGAAGATGCCCATCAGCAGCGACACCGTGTAGCTGGTGAAGAGGTTCAGGTCTTCCTGGATGCGCTGGTCGGGGTTGTCGGGCAGGCGTTCGCTGCCTTCGGTGTAGCGCGCCAGCTCCAGCCGGTAGAACGCCTTGTGGGCCAACCAGCGGCCCAGATAGTGGTCGGTCATCCACACGCGCCAGCGCAGTTGCAGGATTTGCGTGAGGTAGAACTTGTAGACCGCGATCACGATGTAGATCAGCGCCAGCCAGCCGAAGCGCCCGATCTGTTGCCAGAAGACGGTCTGGTTCTTTTCCTGCAGCGCGTCGTAGAAGACGCGGTACCACTCATTGATCTGCACCAGCATGTACACCGCGCCCAGATTGAGCAGCACGATGGCCAGCAGCATGCCGCGGGCTTTCCATTTGTTTTCGCTGTTGAAGTAGGGCAGGGCAAGCGCCGCCAGCTGGCGGGCGAAGGCGCGCAGGTTGCGCGGTTGGGGTGGCTGTGCCATGGATGTCCTCGTGGGGCGGGCAGCGCGGCGGGCCCCGGGGGATGGGGCCCGTGCCTGTCCATGGCAGAAATGTAGCGCTGCGGCAGCCGGTCCGCGCGGCGCCGGCAGCGGTTCACCCCGTGTGGGTGTGGGGCCTTTCAGCGTGTGCCCGTTCGGCCGCCAGGCACTCGGCCAGGCGCCGCCGCAGCCGCACCACCCCGGTGTCGGAGGCGATGCGCATTGGTGTGAGGTCCGGGTGGGCGTTTTCCTCCCGCTGGATGGCTTCGAGCAGCACTTTGTCTTCGTCGAAGGTGAGCTTGTAAAGCGCTTCGAATTCGCGCGTGGTCGCCTCATCGTCGGCGGCGAAGTTGCGCAACTGCAGCGAGAAGTAGTGCGTGCTGTCGCGCGTGCAGGGCGTGAGGAAGGCGTAGGACAGCACGCGGTAGGGCGCGCGGTCCTGTTCTTCGGCCGTATGGGGCCGGCCGGCTTCGAAGGCGCCGAAGTCGACCCAGGTGGTGCCGGGCAGGCGGTAGTGGTAGAACTGCCAGCGGTCGACCAGCCCCTGGAGCCCCGTGTAGCGCCGCACCACCGGCACGGGGGGCGCGTTGTCGACCCAGCGGCCGCAGCGGATCACGTCGCCCTCTTCGGTGGCGGTGACCCGCACGTCGTCGCCGGCGTCGTTGCCGATGGTGCGCTGGTGCACGAAGCTGGTGTGCGCCGGGTCGATCAGGTTGTCGGCGATGTTCTGCCAGCAGGCCTGGAACAGGTCGTAGCCACGCGAGACGCCCCAGCCGGGCTGGCCGTAGGGCGCAATGGCCGTCAAGGCGGCCGGGTCGGCCAGCGCCGGATCGCCCATCCAGACGAACACCAGGCCATAGGCTTCGACCACCGGGAAGGCATCGACCCGTGCGGCGTCGGGGATGCGGTCCTGGCCGGGAATGCGGGTGCAGCGGCCATCGGCGCCAAACCGCATGCCGTGGTAGGGGCAAGCCAGGTTGTCGCCGTGCACGGGGCCTTGCGACAGCGGTGCGAAGCGGTGCGGGCAGCGATCGCGCAGCGCCGCCACCTGGCCGGCTTCCGTGCGGAAGAGCACCAGACGCTGTTCCAGCAGGGTGCGGGCGGTCGGACCGGGGGCGACGTCGGTGCATGCGGCCGCCGCGTACCAGGCGTTGAAGAGGTAATCGCCAGACATGGGGGCTCCTTACAGCAGGCGCTCGCGCTGGGCCGGCAGAAAGGCCGGGTTGAACAGCTTCGAGGCGTCGACCGGGTGGGGGAGGCCGAAGGCCGTGCTGATGCGGGCCACGTCCGACGCCAGCCGTGCCGGCACGGCGCCGCCCAGGCCCGCCTGGCGCACGGCGGGCGTGGCCACGAAGTGATCGAGGAACGCACGCAGGCGCCGCTCTTCCACGTCGGCCTTGAGCAGCGGATCGCGCTGGCGGATGGCCTGGATGCCCGCGGCCGGATCGGCCACGCAGGCCTTGATGCCGCGGTTGAGCGCGCGCAGAAAACCCGCCACGGCCTGGGGCTGGGCGGCGGCAAAGGCCGCCCGGGTGACCACGGCGTTGCCGTAGAGGCTGACGCCGTGGTCGGCGTAGCGGAAGGTGACCAGGTCTTCGGCCGGCACGCCGCGGGCTTCCAGCGTGAGCAGGCCGGTGTAGTAGAAGCTGGTGATGGCGTCGACGTCGCCCTTTATCAGCAGCATCTCGCGCAAGGCGGGGTCGACGTTCACCCAGGTGACGGCGTCCGGCGCCAGACCGTTGGCCTGGGCGAACAGGGGCCAGGTCTTGCGACCGGCATCGAACACCGGCGCGCCCAGTTTGCGGCCTGCCAGATCGGCCGGCCGGCGGATGCCGGACGACTTGAGCGCAAACACGGTGGCCGGCGCGCGGTCCATGAGCATGTAGATGGCATCGATGGCGGGTGCGTCCGGGTGCGTGCCGCGGAATTCGACCAGCGAGCCCATGTCGGCAAAGCCGATGTCGTGCGTGTCCGCCGCCAGCCGCTGCACCGAAGCGGCCGAACCGTTGCCTGCGTCGATGACCACGTTCAGGCCTTCGTCGGCAAAGTACCCACGCGCCTGCGTCAACAGCACGATGGCGCCCGGGCCGTCGATGCGCCAGTCCAGGGTGAAGCGCAGGCGCGTGGCCGGGCGGGCGTGCAGCGCTGGCGCCAGGGCCGGCAAGGTGGCGGCGCTGGCCAGGGTGAGCAGATGGCGGCGGTTCAGGGAGGCGGGTAGGGGCATTGGGGGTAACCGGTGACGGGTGAAAGCGAAGCCCGCACGGTACGCAAGGACGAACACCTTGAAAATGGGAAAAATCGTATAAATTGATCTGAAAAACCGATCAATTAAACCCGCCCATGAAAGACTACCTGCGCGAACTGCGCGTGTTCACCGTGGTGGCCGAGATGGGGCATTTCACCCGCGCGGCCGAACGGCTCAACCTGTCGCAATCGGTGCTCAGCAGCGCCATCAGCCGGCTGGAGGCCATGCTGGGTACGCGGCTTTTTGATCGCCACACGCGCCAGTGCCGCCTGACACCGGCGGGCCTGGCCCTGTTGCCCGACGCTCACCGCCTGGTCAACGACTGGGAGCGCCTGGTGGCCGGCGCGCGGGATTTCCAGGGCATGGGGCGTGGGCAACTGACGGTGGCGGCCCCGTCGGCCCAGTGCGCCTTCCTGCTGCCGCCGCTGGTGCGCGAATTCAGCGAACGCCATCCGGGCGTGAAGCTCAGCCTGCGCGACGTGCCCGAGCAGCAGGTGCACGAACTGGTGCGCAACGGCAGCGCCGACCTGGGCATCGCCACCGAGACGGCGGTGCGTTCCGATCTGTCGGCGACACCGTTCTATGCCGACCAGTACGTGGCTGCCGTGCCGGCGACGCATCCGCTGGCCACGCGCCGCGCGGTCGAGTGGCGGCACGTGGCTGCCTTCCCGGTGATCGGTCCGCTGCCGGAGAATCCGGTGCGCCAGCACCTGGACGCGCGGCTGGCGGCAGCGGGCATCCGGCTCGATTACGCGCACGAAGTGTCGCTGCCCTGGACCATGGTCGGCTTGGCCCAGGCCGGGCTGGGCGTGGCGGTGGTGACGGTCGCCTTGCGGCCGCTGACCCAGTGGCGCCAGCTCGTGACACGCCCAGTGGGGCGCCCGGCGATCTCGCGCACCCTGTTGCTGCTGCGCCAGCCCGACCGGGCGCTGTCCCCGCAGGCGGCGGTGTTCCGCGATCTGGTGATGGGCCGCAAGCCCGCGGCGACCGGCTGAACGTCGGCCGGGATCAGCGCTGGTCGTTGGCGACGCCGCTGGCGACATGGCCGGCCGGCACGTGCTGCGCGGCGTGCTCGATGTGGCCGGTCTGGTCGTCGAAGAAAAAATCGGGCTCGAACTCGCGCAGGAATTCACCCTTGTGAAGTCCGCCGAGGAACATGGCTTCGTCGACCTCGATGTTCCAGTCCATCAGCGTGCGGATCGCGCGTTCGTGGGCCGGTGCGCTGCGCGCGGTGACCAGGGCGGTGCGGATGCGCATGCCCTCAGATTGCAGCCGGTGCAGGGCCTCGAGAACAGGTTTGAATGGGCCCGCTTGCAGGGGCAAGGCCGCCTTGCTTGACTCGTGTTGCTGAAAGGCAGACAGCCCTTCGGCCTGGTAGACCCGCTCCGCCTCGTCGGAAAAAAGCACCGCGTCACCATCAAAAGCGATACGCACTTCGTTGGGGTAGTTGGGGCTGGCTCTGACCGACCGGGTATGGACGGTTGCTGCCGCAAAGCCTTCGTTGAGCGCCGCGCGAACGTCGTTGGGGTTTGCCGAAAGAAACAGATTGGCCTTGAGTGGGCGCAGGTATTTGTAGGGCTCTCTCCCCTTGGTGAATACGCCTCGCTCCAGTTTGAGTTCGGTGGCTTGCGCTGACCGGAATACGCGCATACCGGACACGGGGTCGTTGCGCGAGAGGATCACCACTTCCACGCGCTGCGCCTCGGCATCGTTGAACGCCAGCAGCTTCTTCACCAGCGAGAACGCGACGCCGGGTGGCGCGGGCTGCTCCAGCCGGTCGAGCTGCAGGCGCATATAGGCGCGGTCATCGCCTTTTTCGAATTCCCGGTTCTCTTCCTCGAAGTCGAACAAGGCGCGAGAGGAGATCGCGACCACCAATTTCCCATCCAGGGTTGCAGCCATGTTCAGAGTTCTCCGATAGCGGTGTCGTTTCGGGGGACGCCGTGGTGGTGGTGTGGCGTCGGGTAGGGGCTCATTTCACCAATTGGTTGAGCTGGATGATCGGCATCAGCACCGCCAGCACGATGAGCATCACCACCAGGCCCATGCCGACGATCAGCAGCGGCTCCAGCACGGTGGCCAGGTGCAGCGCGCGGCGCTGCACTTCGGCGCCGAGCTGCTGTGCCGCCCGCTGCAGCATGGCGGGCAACTGGCCGGTCTGTTCGCCGAGCCGCGCGAACATGGGCAGCAGCGAGGGAAAACGGGGTTTGCTGGCCAGGGCGGTGGCCAGTGGGGCGCCTTCGCGCACCAGGGTCAGGGCGTCGAGCGCGTCGGCCCGCATGGCGCGGTTGCCCAGGGTTTCGGCGGCCGTCTGCAGCGCGCGCAGGATGGGCACGCCCGCGCCTGCGAGCATGGCCAGCGTGCCGGCGAAGCGCGCGGCGTTGTAGCCACGTGCCAGGCGACCGACCAGGGGCAGGCGCAGCCAGGCAGCGTCCAGCCGCTGGCGCGGCCCCTCGCGCCGTCGCGCCAGCCACAGGGCTGCAGCGGCCAGGGCGGCGATCAGCAGCAGCAGCCAGCCCCAGTGGCGCACGAAGGCGCTGAGCTGCAGCATCACCACCGTCAGCAACGGCAGCGCGCGCTGGCTGCCCGCGAACACGCCCGCGACCTGGGGTACCACGTAGGTGACCAGAAACACCACGATGACCACCGCCACCAGCGACACGATGGCCGGGTACAGCGAGGCGGCCAGCAACTGGTTGCGCAGCGCCTGGCTGGCTTCCAGATCGTCGGCCAGCCGCTCCAGCACGGTGGCCAGTTGGCCGCTTTGCTCGCCGGCCGCGATGACCGCGGTGTAGGTCTCGCCGAATTCCCGGGGGTGCTGGCCGAGTGCGCGCGCAAAGGGCGCGCCGGCATTGACCTCGGCGCGCAGCGAGGCCACCAGGCGTTGCTGGGGTTCGCCCTCGGCCTCGTCGGCCAGGGCGGCCAGCGCGCGCTCCAGCGGCAGGCCGGCCGAGACCAGCCCGGCCAGCTGGCGGGTCCACACGGCCAGGCCGGTGGCGTTGAAAACGCGCGCCTGCCACAGCACCAGGTTGAGCCCGCTGCCGGTCCGCCCGGCTGCGGCCGGCTCCACCGACAGCGGCACCAGCGCCCGGTCGCGCAGCAGGCTGCGCGCGGCGCGCGGGGTGTCGGCATCGATCACCCCTTTCTGGGTCGCCCCCTTGGCGTCGAGGGCTTCGTAGGCGTAGGCGGGCATGCGCGTGTCGGGGGTCAGTCGCGCGTGACGCGCAACACTTCTTCGGGGCTGGTGACGCCGGTGGCGACCAGGCGCTGGCCGTCTTCGCGCATGAGCTGCATGCCGTGGCGCAGCCCGCATTCGCGCAGCACCGCGTCGCTGGCACCCTGGTGGATCAGGCCACGCAGTTCGTCGTTGGCCACCAGCAGCTCGAACACGCCGGTGCGGCCGGCATAGCCGCTGCGGCCGCAGTGGTCGCAGCCGGTGCCCTGGCACTGCGGGCACCACTTGCGCACCAGGCGCTGGGCCAGCACCCCCAGCAGCGAGGAGCTGAGCAGGAAGGGTTCGACCCCCATGTCGGCCAGCCGGGTGACGGCGCTGGCCGCGTCGTTGGTGTGCAGCGTGGCCAGCACCAGGTGGCCCGTGAGCGAGGCCTGGATGGCGATCTGCGCGGTTTCGAAATCGCGGATTTCGCCGATCATGATCACGTCCGGGTCCTGGCGCAGGATGGCGCGCAGCGCGGCGGCGAAGGTGAGGTCGATCTTGGCGTTGACCTGGGTCTGGCCGATCCCGGGCAGCTCGTACTCGATCGGGTCCTCCACCGTCATGATGTTGGTGGTGCTCGCGTCCAGCCGCTGCAGGGCCGCGTAGAGCGTGGTGGTCTTGCCCGAACCGGTCGGGCCGGTCACGAGGATGATGCCGTGCGGTTGCGCCACGAGCTGCTCGAAGCGTTCCAGCACCGTGCCCTGCATGCCCACGGCCTCCAGCGTGAGGCGGCTCTCGCTCTTGTCGAGCAGGCGCAGCACGGCGCGTTCGCCGTGGGCGCCGGGCAGGGTGGAGACACGCACGTCGATGGCCCGGGTGCCGAGGCGCAGGCTGATGCGGCCATCCTGCGGCAGGCGTTTTTCGGCGATGTCCAGCTCGGCCATGATCTTCAGGCGCGAGATCAGCGCCGCGTGCAGCGCGCGGTTGGGTTGCACCACTTCGCGCAGCGTGCCGTCGACACGGAAGCGCACGCTGGAATGGCGTTCGTAGGGTTCGATGTGGATGTCGCTGGCGCCATCGCGCGCGGCCTGCGTCAGCAGGGCGTTGAGCATGCGGATGATGGGCGCGTCGTCGGCGGTTTCCAGCAGGTCTTCGATGGCGGGCAGATCCTGCAGGATGCGGCTGAGGTCGGCGTCGCTCTGCACCTCGCTGACCACCATGGCGGCGCTCGACTCGCCCTGCGCGTAGGCCGCGCTGATGCGCTGCGCCACCGCGTCAGGGGGCTGCCATTCGAAGCCCTGCACGTCGTGGCGGCGCAGGATTTCCGACAGCGCCGAGAGCCGGCGCGTGCGCAGCTCGGGCTCGTCGGCCACCGCGTCCGGGCCGATCAGCGTCAGGCCGTCGGGGCGCGCTTCCAGCAGCCACTGGTGCTCGCGCGCAAACGCGTAGGGCAGCGGGTGCTTCATGGCGCGGCGGGCGCGGGCGCCGCCGGGGCGTTGGACGGCATGACGGGCGCTTCGTTGACCTTGAGGGCGCCGCTGGGCGCGGGCTGGGCCGATTGCTGGGTGGCGCGCATGAGCTCGTAGCGGTCGAGCGAGAAGCTGTTCGTGGCGCGGGCGTCGCGCAGCACCACCGGGCGAAGGAACACCATCAGGTTGGTCTTCTTGCGGCTGCGGGTTTCGCTGCGGAACAGGTTGCCCAGCAGCGGCACGTCGCCCAGGCCGGGCACCTTTTCCTGGCTGCCGGCGTACTCGTCCTGCAGCAGGCCGCCGAGCACCACGATGCCACCGTCGTCGACCAGCACGGTCGATTCGATGGTGCGTTTGTTGGTGATCAGCCCGGTGGTGGAGCTGACCGACGACGCCAGCACGCTGCTGACCTCCTGGTAGAGGGTCATCTTGATGGTGCCGTTCTCGCTGATCTGCGGTTTGACGCGCAGGGTCAGGCCCACGTCCTTGCGCTCGATGGTCTGGAACGGGTTGACCGAGCCGTCGCTGCTGCCGGTGTTGGTGTACTGCCCGGTCACGAACGGCACGTTCTGGCCGATGACGATCTTGGCTTCTTCGTTGTCCAGCGTCAGCAGGTTGGGCGTGGAGAGGACGTTGCCGTCGCCGTTCTGCTGCAGGAAGCGCGCCAGCAGGCCCAGTATGTACACGCCGTTGCGGCGCTGCGCCAGCGCGAGGTTCAGGCCGGTGCCCGGCGCGGTGAGGCTGCTGGTGTCTTCGTCGGCCACGGCCAGCGTGTTGGTGAGGATGTTGTTGCCGCCGCTGCCGAAATTGGTGCCCAGCAGGCCGACCACGCTGTTGCCCACGTTGCCCAGCGGGCCTTGCCACTGGATGCCGAACTCGGCCGCCTTGTCGGCGTTGACTTCGGCGATCAGGCTTTCCACGTAGACCTGCGCGCGCCGCACATCGAGCTGGTCGATCACCGCGCGCAGCTGGCGGTACTGCGGGTCGGGCGCGGTGATGATGAGCGCGTTGGTCGCCGGGTCGGCCTGGATCTGGCCGCCGGTCGACGGCGACGCGCTCTGGGCCACCGGCGTGGTGGCGGCGCTGCTGGTGCCCGACGAGGTCTGGCCCGTGCCCGTGTTGCGGGCGGTGGTGCTGGTCGTCGCCGTCGTCGTGGTGGCGGGCGTGCTGGCGGTGGTGGTGCTGGCCGCGCTCAGGGCGGCGCGCAGCGTGGCCGCCAGCGACACGGCGTCGGCATTGCGCAGGTAGACCACATGGATGTTGCCGGCCGGCGTGCCTTCGCCGCCGGGCTGGTCCAGCTTGGCGACGATGGAGCGCACCAGCGCCAGCCGCGCCGGATTGGCCGCGCGCAGCAGCAGGCTGTTGCTGCGCGGGTCGGCCACGATGGTGGTCTTGAACGTGGTGTCGGCCACCGCCTGGGCGCCCGCAGCGGAGCCGGTCGCGCCGCCGCTGTCGATCAGCCGGTTGACGAGGGGCGCGAGATCGGCTGCCACCGCGTGCTGCAGCACGATCACGTCGACGTCGCTGGCGCCGGAGACATCGAGCGCGGCGACGATGCGCCCGATGCGCTGCAGGTTGTCGGCGTAGTCGGTGATGACCAGCGAGTTGTTGCCCGGGTTGACGTTGATGGTGTTGTTGGGCCCGATCAGCGGACGCAGCACGGGCACCAGGTTGTTGGCCGATTCGTGGTTGAGCCGGAAGATCTGCGTGACGATCTGGTTGCCCGCGCCGAGCGCCTGCACGGGGCCGGCGTTGACGGGGTTGCCCAGCAGCTTGGCGTCGGCCTCCGGCACGATCTTGTACAGGCCGGCGGTGTCCACCAGCGAAAAACCTTGCAGGCGCAGCGCCGCGGCGAACTGGTTCAGCGCGCTGGCGGGCGGCACGGGCCGGTCGGTCGACAGGCTCACCGTGCCCTTGACGCGCGGGTCCACCACCACATTGCGGCCGGTGATGGTGGCCATGGTGCGGGCCACGGCCTCGATCTCGGCGTCGACGAAATTGAGCACCACGGGCTCGCTCGCGCGGCCCTGGGCCAGCGCGGCGGGTGCCACGGCCAGCGCGATCAGGCTGGCGGCGCCAGTGGCGGCGGCCCAGGCCAGGATGCGGCCGGCGGGTTCGCGAAAACGGTTCATGCGGTCATCCTAATTCAATGCAGTTCCGCTCCGGCGCTCAGCCGAAAGACAGGATGGAGCGCTCGCCCTGGCGGCGCCCGATGATGTTGAGCAGGTTGGCCAGGGCGGCCTCTTTGCCGGGCGCAGCGCGCGCATCGCCGACGAACCGCAGACGCTGGCCGCGCCACTGGCCCTGGCCTTGCAGCAGCAGGCTGCCTTCCAGCGTCTGCAGCTGCAGGCCGATGTCGGCGCGGTCGCCCGCGGCGTCGAACACCAGGCGGTAGCTGCCCAGCGGGCGCACGGTCGACACGCGCGAGGCCATGCCGAGCGCGTCCAGCGTCAGCCGGCCCTGGGGGCGCAGGCCACCGGCCGTGCGCTGCAGGCTGAGGCCGTCGGCCTGCAGCCGCAACTGGCCGTCGAGCTGCAGCGTGTTCCAGGGGGTGCCCAGCCCGGTCAGCAAGGGGGCCGGCCAGGTGGTGTCGATGGGGCCGGTGTGCCAGCGCAGGCCCTTCCAGCCGGCCGACAGCCACAGCGCGAGCGGGGCCCGGGTGCAGCAGTCGGCGTCGAGCTGCAGACCGATGGCCGGGCGGCCGTCGGGCCAGCCCCATTGCCAGCGCCAGCGCAGCGTGCCGGGCAGGGTGGTGCGGTCCTGGCTTTGCCGGCCGGCGCCCAGCACCAGCCGGGCGCTGCCGTTCCAGACAGTGCCTCGTGGCTGCAGCAGCAGGACCCGTTCGCCCGTGCCCTGCGCCACGGCCTGGGCCAGCCAGCGCGCCGGTGCGAACAGCAGCAGGGCCAGCAGCAGGCCGCACAGGCCGCCGATCCACGCGGCCTGCACCGGCCGTCGGGACAGCGTCACGGTGCCGCCTCCAGGCCGGGGCCGGCCAGTTGCACCTGGCCCGTCCAGCCTGTCGGGGTGCGTTGCAGGCGCGCCTGGGTGGGCACGACACGGGCGTTGATGCGCACTTGCGCCAGCCACTGCGCCAGGGCATCGGGGGCGGTGCCGTTCAACTGCACGGTGGCCTGATCGCCCTGCAGGCTCAGGCGGGCGGTCGGGCCCAGGGCCTGGGTGGCCTGCTCCAGCGCGCGGACACTGGCTTCGCGCGGCGGTGGCGGTGTGCCGTCGGCGCGCAAGGCGCGCGCCTGCGCGGCCAGGGCCTGAACCTGGTCCCATTGCGCGGTCCAGCGAGCCTGGCGTTCATCGGCCTGGCGCAGCACGCTCAGAGCTGGCGCCAGCAGCCACCACCAGGCCAGCGCGCCTGCCACCAGGGCGGCGGCCAGGACCACGGCCGCGCGTTCGCGCGGCGAAAGCTGTTGCCAGCGGGCGGACAGGGGCGGCGCGCTCATGGGGTGGTAGGCGTATCGGGTTGCAGGACCAGGGACGGGCCTTCGAGCCGGGCCTGCCAGCCTTGGGCGGCCAGGGCCGCGCGGCGGGCTTCGAGGGCGGCGGCGTCGCCGTTCCATTCAGTGAGTGTGGTGCGGCCGTTGGCGAACTCGATCGACCGGGGCACCGGCAGTTGGGCGGCTTCGCCGGGGTCGAGGGCGTTGAGCAGGGTTTCGAGATCGCCCGCACCCAGTTGGCCACCGGCCCTTTGCAGGCGTTGCACTTTGCGCAGCAACTGCGCGGGACCGTCGATCACCAGGGTCACGCCCGGGGCCGCTTCACGCACCGCCGCGTCCAGTTGTTGTTGCTGGTCTCGCTGGCGCTGGCGTTCCTGCCAGGCGAGGGCGTTCAGACCCGCGATATGGATCACCAGCAAGGCAGCCAATCCCCAGCGGGCCGGCCGCCAGGCCGGGTGCGAGCGCCAGGCGCGCCAGGCGGCCCGCAGCCGTTGTTGCTGCCGGGCACCTTTGCTCAGGCTGAAGCCCATCTGGGCGAGGTTCCAGTCGGACTGTGTGGCCTGCAACTGCTGCTGGGCCAGGGTGCGCAGGGCCACGGCATGTCCCAGCCGCTGCTCGGCGGCCGGTGCGGCGGCGGGTTCGGCCAGCCAGACATCGGCCGTTTCCCGGGGGTGTGCGCCGGGTTCGGTGCCATGCAGCGGCAGAAGAAGGACACCGTCGGCGCTGCGGGTGCCGACCCAGGGCTGGCCGTGTTCCAGATGCACCCAGTGTTCCACGCCTTCCGGCCCGGCTCCTGGAGCCATCAGCGGGACGATGCGGCCCGCGGGCCGGTTGGCAGCTTCCAGGGCCTGAAGGCAACTGCGCAGCCAGGGCGCGTGGCAGGCAGCCACCCACAGGGGCTGGCCTGGCCGCCGTTCGGCCGGCAGGGCCAGGTGGGTGTCGGCCACATCGTCGAGCAGGCGCTCTTCCAGCAAACCTTCGAGGGCGGCACGCCATTTGCCCGCCGGAACCTTGGGCCACACCACGCGGTGCCAGGCCACGCGGCGCGGCGGCAGGCAGAGCACCACGTCCGGATCGTCGGGTACCGAAGCCAGGGGGCCGCTGCCATGGCGCAGAGGTTCTCGCCCGTCGGTGCTCGTCACCCAGTCCCAGGACTCCGGGACACCGGGAGCCAGTGGGGGCTGCGAAAGGGAGGGGGTCAGGATCAGCACAGGGGCAGGCGGAGCGAGAGGGCGTCGGGCGGCGGTGTTGGGCGCATTCTAGTGAGCGGGGTGGCCCAGATCGGGCGTCAACTGCCTGGCCAGGGCACTCGGTCGCGCCAGAGCACCCGCACGTCCAGGCCGTTGCGCACGACGGTGGCGCGTTCTTCCACCCGCAGCGCGTCCAGGCGCAGCCGGACCCGGATTTCAAAATGGTTGGTCCGCACGCTGTGGCGGTCGGCCGTGATCTGCGCCGCTGCCGTGGCACCGAGCCGGGCCTTGACCGTTTCCAGGCTGGTGAAGGGCGCGTTGGCGCGCACCACGGCCAGCACCTGGGCGCTGGCCAGATCGAGCCCGGGCACACTGGCGGCCAGTGCTTCGGGCGAGGCGGTGTTGAGATTCAGTGTCGTGACCTGAGGCAGCACCATCACGTGTGGCGCCAGGCGCTGCAGGCTGCGGGGGCTGATGCCCAGCCATTCGAGTTGGGCGAAGCGCTGCGGAATCAGCGGTGAGGCCGAGGGCTCCGGATCGTTCAGGGCTTTGCGGGTCGAGGTGAGCAGGCGGCGCACGGCCGCCTGAAGTTCCTCTTCGGGCAGGCCGAGGGTTTCGTAGAGCCGCAGGAAAGCGGCCAGATCGGGTTCGGACAGGCTGGCCTGCGCCTGGGCGCCGCGGCCCGTGGTGCGGACCAGGTTGCGGAAGTTCAGGCGCGATTGCAGGTCCTGAATGTCGCCTGAGAGAAAGGCGGGCAGCAGGTCGTCACCGGTGTCGTTGTGGTCGGCGGCCAGGAAACTGGACAGCCTGGCTTCGGCCAGGGGCGTCGCCCAGGGCTCGCCCAGGTGGTCGGCATTGCCGCTGTTGCGGTTGCCGCGGGCGTCTTCGCGCAGGATCAGGCGGGCCCAGTCGAGCGCGCCGGTGAGCAGCAGGCTGGCCTGCAGGCGCTGGCGCTCGGCGCTTTCCAGCTCCACGGCTTTCCATTGGTGCCACAGCGAGGCCGCCGACAGCGAGGCCACCA
Organism: Hydrogenophaga sp. NFH-34; assembly: GCF_021401345.1. Taxonomy (GTDB): domain Bacteria; phylum Pseudomonadota; class Gammaproteobacteria; order Burkholderiales; family Burkholderiaceae_C; genus Hydrogenophaga; species Hydrogenophaga electricum. Next base: position 64,735 of record NZ_JACBGE010000012.1, on the reverse strand, counting down.
GGGTCACGACCAGCATGGCCAGCAACAGGGCGGCGCCGCGCTGGTGACGGTGGCGCGAAACCGGGCTGAGGGGCGAGGCGCTCATGAGCCGGCCTTGAGCGTGGGGCGGACCCAGTCGCTGGTCAGCGTGCCGGCAAAGCCCTGGCCCCCCGGCAACGCCAGCACCAGGCGCACGCCGTCGGGCCAGCGCACATCGCTGGCGCTGGTGGCGTCGCCCGTCGAACTGCCTTCGGCCGACAGCGGGTTGCCCCAACTCTGCCCGCGGTGGTAATAGATCTGCCAGGTCGTGGCGGGCAGGGTGGCCAAAGCGGAAGCGCTGCCCGCGCTGGCGGTCGGCCCGTCGGTGGTGGGGCTGTCCGGGGGCACTTCGTCCGAGGTCGGCAGGGCGCCGCTGTCGGACCAGGTCTGGGCGGCCTGCCAGGCCCGGGCCAGTTCGTCGCGTTGGCGCAGCGGGGCCGACTGCCAGCGCATCCAGCGGGGTGTGCCGTCGGCTTCGGGTGGCCCCAGCACCCAGGCGACCACCCGCACGCCCTGGCTCTGCAGCGGCTGGTCGGCCGCGTCGCGGCGGGTCAGGCGCAGCAGGCGGCCGTCGAACGACAGCGGCGTGAGTTCCTCGGTGTCGACCAGGGCGTCGAGATCGGCTTTCCACTGGCCCAGCGTGGCCTGTATCCGGGACAGGGCCTCGCCGCGGTCTTCGGTGAGCGAGCGGGTGCGCACCATGCCGTCGATGGCGCGCCAGCTCATGAGCGTGAGCACGGCCATGGCGGCCACCGCCACCAGCAGCTCGATCAGGGTGAATCCGCGCACGGGCTGCTTCATCAGAAGCGTCCTGTGACGGTGGACAGGGTGAGCAGGCGCACGGTGTCGGCCTCGTCGAGCGTTTCGACGTCGGCGTCGACCCGACGGAAGTTGGGGTTGGGGGTGGGTTGCACCCGCAGCCGCACGCGGAAAGCGCGCCCCAACTGGTCGCAGGTGCTTTCGGTTTCGCCGGTGTCGGGCAACTGGCGGGACAGGCGCAGGCGGGCCAGTTCGTTTTCGGCACAGACCTGGGCCAGCCACTGCACGTCCTGCCGCTGGGCCGTGCGCACCAGGGCATTGGAGGCCTGGATGCCCGCGAGCAGCGCGATCGCCACGACCGCCAGCGCCACCATGACTTCGATGAGGGTGAACCCCCGGGGCCGCCGCCCGGCAAGGCTCACGGCGCGGCCTCGGGGTCGACGGCGAACGGGCCGAGGCCGTCGGTGTGCAGGCGCAGGCGGTGGTTGCCGCGTTCGAGCACCACCGTCTGGGCGGGAATCAGGGGCTCCGGCCCGAGCACCAGGGTGGTGGCACCTGAGGGCAGGGTTATGCGGGCCTGCGTGCCTTCGGCCAGCCAGGCCCAGTGCGGGGCGTTGCGGGTGGCGGGGTCGCGGTCGTCTGCTGCTTGCGATGGCAACCCCTGCAGGGCAAAACCGGTGTCATCGGCCTGCCAGCGCACAGGAATCCCGGCCGCCCGGGCCTGCGCGCGGCCCGATTCCAGCAGTGCCGACAGCCGCAGCCCTTCGCGCTCCAGCAGATCGGCATCGCTGTCGCGCATGGCGAGCACGACCCCGGTGCTCAACAGGGCGGCGATGGCCGCCACCACCAGCAGTTCCAACAGCGTGAAACCCCGTGTCCGATCGCGCATGGCCCCGTGCTCTCAGAACGTCAGCAGGCGGCAAGACCGTGCCTGGATTCCCGCGTACGCGGGAATGACAGACGCTTCGCGTGCGCGACCCGTGTAGCGGCGGAGTGTGGGGGCCTGGAATCCCGCGCCGGGCCGCCCCCAGCGGGATTCGCGCCCCCTCGGGGGGCAGCGACCCGCGCAGCGGTGGAGCGAGGGGGCCCGGTTCACTGCCAACTGCCGATGTCCGCGTTCACCCCTTCACCGCCAGGCTGGCCATCGGCCCCCAGCGACAGCACGTCCACATCGCCGTGCACACCCGGGTTGATGTACTGGTAAGGGTTGCCCCAGGGGTCGGCCGGCAACTTGTCGAGGTAGCGGCGCCAGTTGGCGGGCGCCGGCTGGGTCGTGGGCCGGTTGACCAGAGCCGCCAGCCCTTGTTCGCCCGTGGGGTAACGCTGGTTGTCCAGCCGGTAGAGCTTGAGCGCCTGCACGATGTTGTTGACGTCGGTGCGCGCTGCGGTCACCCGCGCGTCGTCGGCGCGGTCCAGCACGTTGGGCACGATCAGGGCCGCCAGCACGCCGATGATGACCAGCACCACCATCAGTTCGATCAGGGTGAAACCGCGTTGAAGGCCTTGCAGCAAACCCCGGGGCGACCGGGAGACGGGGCGAAGAGGGGCAGGGACGGTCATAAGCACAGGGGAAGACAGCGTTGGGGCCACCAGAAGGCATGGCGCCAGGAGGCGTGGCCGAGGTCGGGTCGATCATAATGCGCGCATGCAGCCCATGGCCCGGACATTGCCCCGCCAACGAACCCCCGGTCACGGTCCGGACGAGGCCGGTGTGCGGCATCCCTGGCCGGCCTTGACCGCCGCGTCGCTCTGGCTGGCGGCGGCATTGAGCGCAGGGTATTGGGGTCTGCAAATCTGGGGTTCGGGCACTGAACCCGGGTTGCCGGCGCCCGTGGCACGCTTGCAGCCGCCTTCCGACGTGGTCGCTGTCGCCCGCGCGTTGGGTGGGGGCTCCGCTGGCGTGCAAGCGGTCTCCGCCACGCCCGGCACGCGTTTCCGTTTGCATGGGGTGGTGGCCCGGCAGGGTGCCCAGGGCGCGGCACTCATTGCGGTGGAGGGCCAGCCAGCGCGGCCGTTTGTCGTGGGTTCGGTGGTGACCGACGGCCTGGTGCTGCAGTCCGTGGATCGTCGGGGTGCACGTTTGGGCGTTTCCGTGCAAGGCGCCACATCGGTCGAACTGGCGCTGCCCCAGCAACAGCCCTGACGGGTGGGTTCAGGCCTCGCTGGCCGGTGACGCCGGGAGCAATCCGGCAGCCGCTTGCAGTTGGGGCCAGGCGAGCAGGGCGCCCACGCCTTGTCCCGTGCGCAGTTCCAGATCGAGCAGAGGCTGGGATTGCAGATGAATCAGCAGCAGCCGGTGCCCTGGGTGCGCGCTGCGGTGCGCGTGGAACAAATAGTCGGCGACGGCGGGGACCAGGCCCCGGGCCACGAGGGCGGCGGCGTCGGCCACGAAGCCGTCGACCAGCACCACCCGCCGTTCCGATGCGGCCTGCAGCATTGCGCCCGCCAGCATGGCGATTTCGAACCCGCCCATGGCGGCGAGTGCATCGAAGGGGGTGATGGCTTTGCGGTGGCGCGCGGCCACCGCAAACAGGCGTTCGAGACGCAGCCGGTGCCGGACGTCGTCTTCGTCGGGTTCCAGGCCGCACGCATCGGCCAGCGGTACGCCACACAGGCGCGACAGCAGCAGGATGGCGCAGGCTTCGCCCGCCACCCCTTCGTGTCCCAGTACCAGCACGCGGCCGGGCAGATGGCGCACCACGTCCATACCGGCATGGAGGGCCGAGACGGTCTGCGCAACCGACATGGCCGGGCCAAGCACCATGTTGCGGGTCCCAAAACCGATCTTTCGGCGCAGCAGCGGATGCGGGCGCGGTGTGGTGTCCAGCGAGATGTTCGACGCCAGGCCCGCATCGACGACGCTCAGGCCAAACCCCTGGGACTTCGCCAGAGCGCAGACCGGTGCCGATCCGGACAGCAAGGCCTGCACACGTTCGAGCGAGTTGCTCGGCGTGGCGGGGCCGATGCCTTCGTCCACGATGCCGTGGTCGGCCGCAAACACCACGATCTGGGGCGAGGCCTGGGATGATTCTTCGGCGTGGCCGCCGATGGCCGCCAGGCGAAGTGCCAGCGTTTCCAGCCGACCCAGCGAATGGGGCGGCCAGGCCGGCGAATCCGTGTCGTCGGCCTGCGGGGCCAGCGTGTCGCCCGGTCTGGCCGCCACGATGTCCGGCAACTGCAGTGCCGCAGGTGCACCAGGCGGTGGTGCCACGGGCAAGGCGTTGGGCAGGACAGGCTCGGCCATGGGGCTAAATAAACGGCTTCAGGCCTTGAGAAACAGGCGGTAGACCGGGTTGTGGGTTTCCTCCACATGAGGGTAACCGAGCGTGCCGAGAAAACGGGTGAAAGCCTTGTCGTCCTTGGGCGGTACCTGCAGGCCCACCAGGATGCGTCCGTAGTCGGCACCCTGGTTGCGGTAATGGAACAGGCTGATGTTCCAGGTCGGCCGCATCAGGCTCAGGAACTTCAGCAGGGCACCGGGCCGTTCCGGGAAGATGAAGCGCAGCAGGCGCTCGTCCTGCGCCAGCGGTGAATGCCCACCCACCATGTGCCGGATGTGCTCCTTGGCCAGGTCGTCGTGCGTGAGGTCAAGCGCCTGGAAGCCGTGCCGGTTGAAGTTGGCCGCGATCTTGGCCGACTCCCCCTTGCCGTGCGTGGTCAGGCCGATGAACACATGGGCCAATTGGGCGTCGTTGATGCGGTAGTTGAACTCGGTCACGTTGCGCGGACCACCAGGCAGGTCCGCAATGACTTCCAGGAATCGCTTGAAGCTGCCGCGTTCCTCGGGGATGGTCACCGCGAACAGGGCTTCGCGCTCCTCGCCCACTTCGGCCCGCTCGGCCACGAAGCGCAGGCGGTCGAAGTTCATGTTGGCGCCGCACAGAATGGCGGCGTAGGTCTGGCCCTTGGTCTTGTGCCGGGCCACGTATTGTTTGATGGCCGCCACGGCCAGCGCGCCGGCGGGTTCGACGATGGAGCGCGTGTCCACGAAGATGTCCTTGATCGCCGCGCACACGGCGTCGGTGTCGACGATCAGGTAGTCGTCGACCAGGTCGCGCGCGACGCGGAAGGTTTCTTCGCCCACCAGCTTGACCGCCGTGCCATCCGAGAACAGGCCCACGTCGGGCAGGGTGACCCGTTCACCCGCCTGCACCGACTGCGCCATGGCGTCGGAGTCGTTCATCTGCACACCGATGACCTTGACTTCCGGACGCACGGCCTTGATGTAGTTGGCCACTCCCGAGATCAGGCCGCCGCCGCCGATGGCCACGAACACCGCGTCCAGATCGGAGCCGAGGCTTTGCACCTGACGCAGGATTTCCATCGCGATCGTGCCCTGGCCCGCGATCACGTCGGGGTCATCGAACGGGTGGACAAACGTCAGCCCTTCCTTTTTCTGCAGCGCGGCCGCATGGGCGTAAGCGTCGGAGTAGCTGTCTCCGTGCAGCACGACCTGCCCGCCCAGGGATTTGACGGCGTCGATCTTGAGCTGGGGCGTGGTGGTGGGCATGACGACCACGGCCCGCGTGCCCAGCTTGGTGGCTCCCAGCGCCACACCCTGGGCATGGTTGCCGGCCGAAGCGCAGATCACCCCCCGGCGCAACTGCTCGGGAGTGAGGTGGGCCATCTTGTTGTAAGCGCCACGAAGCTTGAAGCTGAAGACTGGCTGCTGGTCTTCACGCTTGAGCAACACCGTGTTGTGCAGGCGGCGGCTGAGGGTGCGCGCCGGCTCCAGCGAGGATTCGGTGGCCACGTCGTACACGCGCGCAGTCAGGATCTTCTTGAGGTAGTCGGCAGGGGTCAGGGCAGGGGCGGGGGGCGGGTTTTTTCGGCGCGAAGGCATGACGGTTTCCTTGAGCCAATGATATCGGCCAAAAAAAACCCGGACCGCTTGACGCGGGTCCGGGTTTGAATCCACCCGTGGAGGGTAGAGGAGACAACCTTTCAATACAATGACGCGATTGTAGCGGCTTCATGCTGCGATGCAACATCTTTCGTGGGCCAAACGCTACGCTTTCCGTAGTTGACCGGTCAAAACCGGCGCAAGCGCGTCTTTTTTCACATCCTTGAACCGCATGGAGTGCACCGTCACCTGGACCGGCGCGGCCGGAACCCGTTCCCACATGGGCTTTGTGGCTGAAACCGGCAGCGGCCATGTGCTCGCGATGGACGGGGCTCCCGACGCCGCGCGCCCCGAAAACGGAGGGGCCAACCTGGCCCCTCGCCCGATGGAGACGGTGCTGGCTGGCACGGGCGGCTGTACGGCCTACGACGTGGTGCTGATCCTCAAGCGGGGGCGTCACGATGTGAAGGGTTGCAGCGTCAAGCTCACCAGCGAGCGGGCCGAGGTGGAGCCCAAGGTGTTCACCAAGATTCACATGCACTTCACCGTCACCGGACGGGGGGTGCCGGCGTCAGCGGTGGAGCGGGCCATTGCGATGAGCCACGAAAAATACTGCTCGGCCAGCATCATGCTGGGCAAGACGGCTGAAATCACCACCAGTTTCGATCTGGTCGAAGCCTGAGCCTGTCCAGCGCGGTGGCCGGACCTCAGATCCGGTGCGCCACGCTGGTCATGATCCGCGCCGCGAACCGCATGGCGCCCTTGACCGGGGCCGGAAGGGGCTTTGCCCCTGCGTGCTCAGCTTCGCGGGCGTGACGGGCTTCGTCACGCGCCATCTGGGCAACCACGGCCCGTGAGGCATGGTCGTTGATGGGCAACCGGTCCATATGACCGGCCAGGTGTGCTTCGACCTGGCGTTCGGTTTCCACCACGAAACCCAGGCTGACGCCCGGCCCCACGCGTCCAGCCAGCCAGCCTATGCCGAAAGCCCCTGCGTACCAGAGCGGGTTCAGCCGCGAGGGTTGGTCGTCGAGGTCGTCCAGCCGTTGCGCGGTCCAGGCCAGGTGTTCGGTTTCTTCCCGTCCTGCGGCTTCCAGTTGCCGGGCCAAGGCCTCATTGGGGTGCCGGCCGGTACGTGCCGCGAGGGCTTGCGCGGTGTAAAGCGCTTGTGCGCAGACCTCTCCCACATGATTGACGCGCATCAGCGCACCGGAGAGGTGGCGGTCTTCAGGACTCAGTGACTGGCGATGCTCTTCGGCGGTGGCCGGGGAGGGCTCCGTGCTTCTGGGTTGCACAAACAAGGTGCGCAAGGCCTGATCCGCTGCGGTGCACAGTGCATCGGAAATTGATTGCCGAGGGGGGACTTCCATGGTCATGGGCGAATTGTTCATGGATGAAAAAGGAATGAAGTTATTACCTTGATATTAAGTAATAACCCTAATAAATATCTATCGTCAGATTGGTGAAAACCCTAGTCTTTTCAAGCGCTTACGGAGTTCTGGTTGCTTTTGTTGTTGGATCGCTACAGGCGAGGGAATCGCTTTCTCGAATTCTTTGCATGGTGGTGAATGTTCTGGTGCAATGCACAGAACTTCCCACAACGGAGGTTGGTCCGGACCACAGATCTTGGCCCTTTCTTAACCTTGGAGATTTCCTCAATGAAAAAAACCCTGATCGCCCTGGCTGCCCTGGCTTCTACCGCTGCCATCGCCCAGTCCACCGTGACCCTGTACGGCAAGGCCAACGTGGGTCTGCGCAAGGAATCTGGCACCAGCACCACGATGCGTGGCGGTGCTGACGGTTCGGACAGCCGTTTCGGTCTGCGCGGCACCGAAGACCTGGGTGGTGGTCTGAAGGCCAACTTCGTCTTCGAATCCGGCCTGAATCCCGCTACCGGTGAATCCGATGCTGTCATGTTCCAGCGTTCGGCATGGGCTGGCCTGAGCGGCGGCTTCGGTGAACTGCGCCTGGGTCGCCAGTACACCGTGGGCTTCAACACCTCCATCGGTTACATGCCTTCCACCTACACCAGCGCTCAGATTCGTTCGGGCCTGGGTTTCAATGGCGTGGGCTCGCGTACCGATGCACAGATCCGCTACATCTCCCCGAACTTCGGTGGCGTGCAGGCTCACATCGCCACGCAACTGAAGGGTAACGCTGAAAACGCGCTGACCGAATTCGCTGTCACCTACGGCAATGGCCCGGTCAAGGCTGCTCTGTACACCAGCAAGACCAAGAACACCGATGGCAACAACGTGGCTCTGAACGGTAGCTACGACTTCGGTTCCTTCATGGTGGCTGCTGGCTATGTGGACAAGGCTGGCGACAACACCGGCAAGGGTGCCTGGATCCACCTGGGTTCCACCTTTGGTGCCTTCTCGCCCTACATCCAGTTCGCCAAGAACAACGACAACGATCAAGACACGATCGAAGTCGGTTCGCGCTATGCCCTGTCCAAGCGCACCGCTGCTTACTTCCACGTGAGCAACAACAGCGATGCTCCCAAGAAGAGCCTGCTGGCCATTGGTCTGGACCACAACTTCTGATTCTCCAGGCCAGGTATGACCTGGCTTGTGAAATCGGCTCAAACCCCGCAGCCCAGGCTGCGGGGTTTTTTTGTGCGCCATGTTCGCAAGAGCGGGATGGGGCAGAGCGCCATCTCCCCGATGAAATGCACAAATTTGGTGCGTTCCGTGTGTTGTCTCATCAAGGCAACACTCTGCGAACTGTTGTGGTGATTTACAGGGAAAACCCTTGGGAAAGACGCTGCAGCCAGTACGATCACCCAGTGAGTTCAATCTCATCGGATTCGTACCCCCGGATCTGAAAATCAACTTGAAGGAACTTGTCATGAAAAAGTCTCTGATTGCTCTGGCTGTGCTGGCTGCCTCCGGCGCCGCCATGGCCCAGTCTTCCGTCACCCTCTACGGTATCGCTGACCTGGCCGTGGTCAAGGAAAAGGGCGAAAGCGCCACGATGGCTTCGGGCGGCGTGAGCGGCAGCCGCTGGGGTCTGAAGGGCTCCGAAGATCTGGGTGGTGGTCTGAAGGCCAACTTCACCTTTGAACAAGGCGTGGACCTGACCTCGGGTGCTGCCAGCGGTTTCAACCGCCAAGCTTGGGTGGGCCTGAGCGGTGGTTTCGGTGAAGTCAAGCTGGGCAAGACCTGGAACGCCTACGACGACATCGTCGGTGCGACCAGCCCCCTGTTTGACTCGTCCTACCTGACGACCAACAACTTCGCTCAGAGCTACGCTCTGGAAGCTGGTAACCCCAACAAGGGCGTCTACTACGCGACCCCCAGCTTCGGTGGCGTGAGCGGTGCCGTGAGCACCACCTTCAAGGAAGGTGATGACAACGCCCGCGTGAACGCCTTCCACGTCAAGTACGAAGGTGGTCCGGTGTTCGTCGGCTTCGCCTACGAACAACAGAAGTCCGATCTGGGTGACCTCAAGCTGTCTCGCCTGCAAGGTTCCTACGACCTGGGCGCTGCCAAGCTGCTGGCCTCTTATGGTCAAGTCAAGGACCTGAGCAAGGACTACACCCTGGGCGTGGACGTTCCCCTGTCTGCCGCTCTGACCCTGTCTGCAGGCCTGACCCAGACCAAGATCGACGGTACCGACCTGAAGCCGGGCACCGTGGGCGTGGCTGTGAACTACTCCCTGTCCAAGCGTACCAGCGTGTACACGGGCTTCAACAAGGACAACAAGGATGCTGGCGACGGCAACCGCTTTGCTCTGGGCCTGAAGCACACCTTCTGATAACGGCTGCGGCCATCATGGCCGCTGTCTGATATCAAAAAAACCCCCGAGGGCTTTGGCCCTCGGGGGTTTTCTTTTGCCGCTGTAAGTTTTCAGGGTTTGGTTGTTTTCTCGCTCGGCTTGTTGGTAGACACCTTGGCAGTGCTTGCGGCGTCCGTGCCCTTGAAGGCTTGTCCATTCACGGTCAGGCCTTCGTCCGACAGCTTGGTGGCCCGTTTGGTGCCGATCCCCGGGACCCGCTGGATGAAGTCGGCCCAGTCCTTGAACTTGGCGCTTTTTCGCTGTTCGACAATTTTGGCCGAGGTGCTGGGGCCGATGCCTTTGATGCTGTCCAGATCGGCAAGGGCTGCGTCGTTGACATCAACGGCGGCGAGTGCGTTGAGTGAGATGGCCAGCGTCAGGGCCGATAGGATGCGTTTGAGCATGATTTCCTCCTTGTGTTGAAGATGCCTGGGGGGATTCCCATAAACGGTGTGTGACAGCGTGACCGTTGCACCGATCTTGCGGGGCTGGTTGGGCGGCGCGCATCCCCCATTTGGGGTAGTCTGGGCATACAAATCGATACACTGTGATATCCGTCGCGTTGTTGGCGTGGCCGGTCGATCAAAAAGAGGGGGCGTGAATGCGTGGATGGGCGTGGGCGTTGTGGATGGCCTTGCTGGCAGGATGCGGTAGCTTGGCTGTCGAGGATGGGACACAACCGGTGGGAACCGGTCAGGCCGTTTCAAGGGGCGGGGCTTCGAAGGCGCTTGCACAGCGCCTGTTGCAGACGCCGGCCTCGGTGCCCTGGGAGCCCTTTGTGCTGCCAGGCAAGACGTTTGTGCCATTCGAAGTCGCAGAGGTCGATGGGCGCCCTGCGCTTCAGGTCCAGGCGCAAGCATCGGTGAGCATCCTGCGTCAGCGTTTTGATGTCCCGCTTCAGCATCTGGGAGCGATGAAGTTTTCCTGGCGTGTCGATGGCTTGCCGCTGGATGCGCGGCTTTCCGAGGCAGACCGGGAAGATGCGCCGGTGCGCATTCTTTTGGCGTTCGACGGCGACAAGTCGCGGTGGTCTGCGCGGCAACACCGTCTTTCCGAGATGAGCCGCCTGTTGACAGGCGAGCCGCTGCCGTATGCAACCTTGATGTATGTGTGGAGCCCGCATGACGCGGCGGATACGGTGGTGGTGAATCCCCGATCGGACCGTGTGCGCAAGCTGGTGGTCGAGACCGGAGACGCGCGGGTCGGGCAATGGGTGGATTACCGGCGCGATGTGCGGGCGGACTTCATCCGGGTATTTGGCGAGGAGCCTGGTCCGTTGTTGGCCGTGGCTTTGATGACCGACACCGACAACACCCGCAGCCAGCTGACGGCGTGGTATGGGGCGCTTCGGTTGGAGTCCCCTTTGCCTTGAGCGTCCGTTTGCGGCGGATGGTGTGTCCGTGAGGCGCTGTGCGTTTGGGGTGATCAAGGTTCGGGTTACTCCCCTACGGAGAGTGGGAACGGATGTTGCATATTGCTTTGACCACGACTTGATTCAGGTGCCAACAATGAAACTTCGTCTGATTGTTTGGGTGGGCGCTTTGGCGCTGGTGTCCGGAGTGGCGCATGCCAAGACCTTCAAGTGGACCAGTGCCAGTGACATTCCGACCTGGGATATCCATTCCCAGAACAACGCCTTGGCCAACGGGGTGCATGCGTCGGTCTATGAGTCGCTCGTCTACTACAACAGCCGAACCTTCAAGCCGGAGCCTGTGCTTGCCACGGCCTGGAAGCAGCTCACGCCGACCCAGTTGCGCCTGACGCTGCGCAAGGGGGTCAAGTTTCATGATGGCGCCGATTTCACGGCGGATGACGCGGTGTTCTCGATCCAGCGGGCGATGGCCAAGACGTCGAACTTCGGTGTCTATGCCCAGGGCATCGACCGGGTGGTGAAGGTGGATGCGCACACCATCGACATCTTCACCAAAGACCCCAATCCGGTGCTGCTGAACCAGTTGACCGAATTGCGCATGATGAACAAGGCTTGGGCCGAAAAGAACCGCTCGGTCGAGCCCAAGGACATCAAGACCCAGGACGAGAATTTTGCCCACCGCAACGCCAATGGCACGGGGCCCTTTGTGCTCAAGGAATGGCAGCCCGACCAGAAGCTGGTGCTGACCCGAAACCCGAGCTGGTGGGGCAAGGCCGACACCAACGTGACCGAAGTGGTGTACACACCGGTCAAAGCCGTGGCGACGCGGATGGCGGCGTTGCTGTCGGGTGAAGTGGACTTCGTGCTGGACCCGAGCCCGCAAGATCTGCCGCGTGTGCGCCAGGACAGCAAGCTGAAGGTGATCGATGGCATTGAAAACCGCACCATCTTCTTCGGCATGGACCAGTTCCGCGACGAACTTCCGGGCAGCAACATCAAGGGCAAAAACCCCCTGAAAGACCAGCGCGTGCGCAAGGCGCTGTACCAGGCCATTGACATCAACACCATCACGCGGGTGACTTTGCGAGGCCTGGGGCAGGCCACAGGGGCCCTGGTGGCGCCGCAGGTCAACGGCTGGACCGAAGGCGTGCACAAGCGCTATCCGTACGACGTGGCGGCTGCGCAGAAACTGCTGGCTGATGCGGGTTACAAGGACGGGTTCGAGGTCGACTTCGCCTGCCCGAACAACCGCTACATCAACGACGAAGCCATTTGCCAGGCGGTGGCCGCGATGTGGGCCAAGATCGGCGTGAAAGCCAAGCTTCGCACGCTGCCGCTGGTGACCTATTTCCCCATGATCCAGCGGTATGAGGCGAGCATCTACATGCTGGGCTGGGGCGTTCCCACCTTCGATGCGCTCTACAGCCTGCAGTCGCTGGTGCGCTCGGTGGGGGCGGGCGGCGACGGCAACTACAACGTGGGCCGTTACAGCAACCCGCAGATGGATGCGCTCGTGGAGCGTACCAAGAAGGAAACCGACCTGAAACTGCGCACGGAACTGCTGACCAAGGCGCTGCAGCTGCAGAACGACGATGTGGCGCACATCCCCTTGCACAACCAGGTGATTCCGTGGGCGATGAAGAAGAACATCGACGTCGTGCACCGCGCGGACAACCGGCTCGACTGGCGGCTGATCAAGGTCAACTGATTTCGCCAATGCCACCATGGGGGCCTCCGAAAGCGTCGGTCGCCCCCATTCCGTTTGGGTGACCGATGCTTGCATTCATTCTCCGCCGATGGGTCCAGGCCATGATCGTCATGGTCAGTGTGGCCTTCATCGCCTTCATGCTGTTTCAGTATGTGGGCGACCCGGTGGTGTTCCTGCTGGGGCAGGACGCCACGCCCGAACAGGTCCGTGAACTGCGGTCGGCGCTGGGCCTTGACCAGCCCTTTTTCGTGCAGTTCTGGCATTTCCTGGTCAATGCGGCGCAAGGCGAGTTCGGCCTGAGCCTGCGTCAGGGGGCCAAGGTGTCGCGCCTGATTGCCGAGCGCTTTCCGGCCACCCTCGAACTGGCCCTGGTCGCGGCACTGCTTGCGCTGGTGGTGGGCATTCCGATGGGGGTTTACGCAGCGCTCAAGCGGGGCACCTTCATCAGCCAGGTGTTCATGACGATTTCACTGCTGGGCGTTTCCTTGCCGACCTTTCTGATCGGCATCCTGCTGATCCTGGTGTTTGCCGTGCAGCTGGGCTGGTTTCCGAGCTTCGGCCGCGGTGAGGTGGTGAACCTGGGCTGGTGGAGCACGGGGCTGCTCACAGCCAAAGGCTGGCACCACATCACCTTGCCGGCGATCACGCTGGCGATCTTCCAGCTCACGCTGATCATGCGGCTGGTGCGGGCCGAGATGCTGGAGGTGCTGCGCACCGACTACATCAAGTTCGCCCGCGCCCGCGGGCTGACCAACCGGGCCGTGCATTTCGGGCACGCGCTCAAGAACACGCTGGTGCCGGTGATGACCATCACGGGCTTGCAACTGGGGGGGCTGATCGCTTTTGCCATCATCACCGAGACGGTGTTCCAGTGGCCGGGCATGGGGCTGCTGTTCATTCAGGCCGTGACCTTTGCCGACATCCCGGTGATGGCGGCCTATCTGTGCCTGATTGCGCTGATCTTCGTGGTGATCAACCTCATCGTCGATCTGCTGTATTTCGTGGTCGATCCCCGGTTGCGTGTCGAGAAGGGTGGAGGGCATTGAGATGACCAAGCGGCCTGATCCGCGGCCGGTGTGCCCAGCATGGTGGCGATGCTGATGCCCCGCTACAAAGCCCACGGGCGTGCCTTTGCGCACATCACCGAGTTTCATCCGGCGCTGACGGCGCTGCGGCGGGAGTTGCATGCCCACCCCGAGCTGGGCTTCGAAGAGCATTTCACCGCTGCGCGGGTGGTGGAGTCGCTCAAGGTGTGTGGTGTTGATGAAGTGCACACCGGTCTGGGCAAGACCGGTGTGGTGGCGGTGATTCATGGCCGCCAGCGCAGCAGTGGGCGGATGCTCGGACTCCGTGCCGACATGGACGCCTTGCCCATGAGCGAACACAACGATTTCGCCTGGCGTTCCAAACGGGCCGGCCTGATGCACGGCTGTGGCCATGACGGGCATGTGGCGATGCTGATCGGCGCCGCCCGCTATCTGGCCGAAACCCGCCACTTCGATGGCACGGCGGTGCTGATCTTCCAGCCGGGGGAGGAGGGCTTCGCTGGTGCCAAGGCGATGATTGAAGACGGGCTGTTCGAGCGCTTTCCGGTGCAGTCGGTTTATGCCATGCACAACTGGCCGCAGATGCGACCAGGCACGGTGGGGATCAACCCGGGGCCGATGATGGCCTCGGCCGACCGAATCACCATCGACATCACCGGCAAGGGCGGGCACGGCGCGCACCCATATGCGACGGTGGACCCGGTGCTCGTGGCGGCCCACATCATCACGGCGGTGCAGAGCATCGTGTCCCGCAATGTGCGGGCCATCGACAGCGCCGTGATCAGCTTGTGCGCCATGCAGGCAGGCGATCCGGGCGCTTTCAGTGTGATTCCGGGCACGGCGCGGCTGGTGGGGACCGTGCGCACTTTCAGCGCCGAGGTGCAGGCCATGGTTGAAAAGCGGCTGCACGAAGTGTGCTCCGGGGTGGCGCTGGGTCTGGGGGCGACCGCCCACCTGAGCTACGAACGCATCTACCCTGCCACCATCAACACGCGTGCGGAAGCCCGCTTCGCCACCGAGGTGGCGCAGAAGCTGGTGGGTCACGACCACGTGGACCGGCAGATGGATCCCAGCATGGGCGCGGAGGACTTTGCCTTCATGCTGCAGGTCAAGCCCGGCGCGTATCTGCGTCTGGGTCAGGGCGGTGAAGGTGGGTGCTTTCTGCACAACAGCCGCTACGATTTCAACGACGAGGTGCTGCCGCTGGGTGCTGCCTTGCACGCCGGCCTGGTCGAGCAAGGCCTGCCGCTGCCGGAGGCCGCCTGAGGGCAGGTCATGGCTTTTCGAAAGGAGCGATCGATGAAGTTCTCTCTGACCCTGGCGGCCGGCCTGGTGCTGGCCTTGGGCGTGGCCACGGCACAGGCCCAGACCGTGCGTATCGGCAACCAGGGCGATGCGCTGTCGATGGACCCGCATTCGCTCAACGAGTCGCTGCAACTGAGCGTGACGGGCAACGTCTACGAGGGCCTGGTGGGGCGCGACGCCAACCTGCAACTGGTGCCCCTGCTGGCCACGGCCTGGAAGCAGACCTCGCCCACCGTCTGGCGCTTCGAGTTGCGCAAAGGCGTGAAATTCCACGACGGCAAGCCCTTCACGGCCGACGACGTGCTGTTCAGCTTTGCCCGCGCGGCGGGCGATGGCTCGGACATGCGCAGCTACACCAACGACATCCAGGCGGTGCGCAAGGTCGGTGATCACGTGGTCGAGGTCGAAACCAAGGCCCCATTTCCCATCCTGCCCGACGTGCTTTCGCTCCTGTACATCATGAGCAAGACCTGGTCTGAGGACAACCAGGCGACGCGGCCGGTGGATCGGCGCAAGGGCATCGAGAACGCGGCGTCGTTCCGCGCCAATGGCACGGGCCCGTTTCGGCTGCGTGAGCGGCAGCCCAATGTGAAGACCAGCTTCGTGCGCAACGGCAGCTATTGGGGGCGCATCGAAGGCAATGTGGTCAACGTGGAGTACACCCCCATCGGCAGCGACGCCACCCGTGTGGCGGCGCTGCTGTCCGGCCAGGTGGACGTGATCGAGCCCGTGCCGCTGCAAGATGTGGCGCGCATCAATGCCAGCGGCAAGTCCAGGGTGATGCAGGGGCCGGAGCTGCGGACCATCTTTCTGGGCATGGACCAGAAGCGCGACGAGCTGCTGTATTCGAGCGTGAAAGGCAAGAACCCGTTCAAGGACCGCCGCGTGCGCCAGGCCTTCTACCAGGCCATCGATATCCAGGGCATCCAGCGCACCGTCATGCGTGGCGCCTCGCGCCCGACGGCCCTGATGGTGGGGCCGGGCATCAACGGCTACGACGCCGCACTCGACAAGCGCCTTCCATACGACCCCGACGCCGCGCGCAAGTTGCTGGCCGATGCCGGCTACAAGGATGGCTTCGAAGTCACGATGAACTGCCCCAACGACCGGTACGTCAACGATGCGGCGATCTGCCAGGCGGTGGCCGCCAATCTGGCGCGGGTTGGGGTGAAGATCCATTTGCAGGCCGAGACCAAGGGCACCTACTTTCCCAAGATCCTGCGGCGCGACACCAGCTTCTACATGCTGGGCTGGACGCCGGGCACTTACGACGCACACAACCCCCTGAATGCGCTGATGCGCTGCGTGGATGACAAGGGCAGC
The DNA here is from genome assembly GCF_021401345.1 of Hydrogenophaga sp. NFH-34. Classification (GTDB taxonomy): domain Bacteria; phylum Pseudomonadota; class Gammaproteobacteria; order Burkholderiales; family Burkholderiaceae_C; genus Hydrogenophaga; species Hydrogenophaga electricum. The sequence goes on along the minus strand of NZ_JACBGE010000012.1, from coordinate 48,581 downwards.
GGCCAGTTCAACCTGGGCGCCTATTGCAACCCGAAGGTGGACGAGCTGACCCTGAAGATCCAGTCCGAAACCGACAAGGCTCGGCGCGACGCCATGATCCAGGAGGTCTTCAAGCTGCACGCCAACGACATCGGGCATCTGCCCCTGCACCAGCAGGCACTGGCCTGGGGTGTGGCCAGCAACGTGCAACTGGTGCAACTGGCCGACAACTTCATGCCCTTCCGTTTCATGTCGGTGAAATGACCGAGGGCTGCCGGTAGGCAGGCCCTCCGTTTTGTCCGCGATTTTTTCCACCCACGAAGCCTGTGATCAACACCCTGCGCCGTTGGCTCGACAGCGATGTCGGCCACAGCTTCCGCTCTTCCCCGACCGCCGTGTTCGCGGCGCTGATCGCTCTGGTCTGCGCGCTGGGCGCCGTGTTCGCGCCATGGCTGGCGCCGCACAACCCTTTTGACCTGGCCACGCTGGAGCTGTCCAATGCTCGTCTGCCGCCGGCATGGAGCGAGGGCGGCACCTGGTCGTTTCCGTTCGGCACCGACGATCAGGGCCGCGACATCCTCTCGGCGCTGATGTATGGCGCACGCATTTCGTTGGCGGTGGGGCTGGCGTCGGTGGTCCTGTCCGTGGTGATCGGGGTGTCCTTCGGGTTGCTGGCCGGTTTTCTGGGGGGCTGGGTCGACAGCTTCCTCATGCGTCTGTGCGACGTGATGCTGTCCTTTCCCGCGATCCTGGTGGCCTTGCTGATCGCCGGCGTGGGGCGGGCGCTGTTTCCCCATGCGCACGACACGCTGGCCTTCGGGGTGCTGATCCTGTCCATCACGCTCACGGGCTGGGTGCAGTACGCGCGCACGGTGCGCGGCTCGACGCTGGTCGAGCGCAGCAAGGAATATGTGCAGGCCGCGCGCGTGACCGGCGTGGCGCCGCTGCGCATCATGCGGCGCCACGTGCTGCCCAATGTGCTGGGGCCGGTGCTGGTGCTGGCCACCATCCAGGTGGCCACCGCCATCATCACCGAGGCCACGCTGTCGTTCCTGGGTGTGGGGGCGCCGCCGACTTCACCCTCGCTGGGCACGCTGATCCGCATCGGCAACGACTACCTGTTCTCCGGCGAATGGTGGATCACCATCTTCCCCGGGGTGATGCTGGTGCTGATCGCGCTGTCCGTGAACCTGCTGGGCGACTGGCTGCGCGACGCCCTGAATCCCAAACTCCGCTGACCCGATGAGCCTGCTGCAAGTCAAGAACCTTGTCGTCGAGTTTCCGCACCGGCGCGGCACGCTGCGCGCGCTGGACGACATCTCTTTCGACATCGCGCCCGGTGAGATCCTGGGCGTGGTGGGCGAGTCCGGCGCCGGCAAGTCGCTCACCGGGGCGGCCATCATCGGTTTGCTGGAGCCCCCCGGTCGCGTGGCCTCGGGCCAGATCCTGCTGGAGGGGCGGCGCATCGACAACCTGCCGCCCGAGCCCATGCGCAAGATTCGGGGGCGCCAGATCGGTGCCATCTTCCAAGACCCGCTGACCTCGCTCAACCCCTTGTATTCGGTGGGGCGGCAGCTCATCGAAACCATCACCACCCACCTGCCCGTGAGCCCGGCCGAGGCGCGCCAGCGCGCCATCCAGTTGCTCCGCGACACCGGCATTCCGGCGGCCGAACAGCGCATCGACCACTTTCCGCACCAGTTCTCGGGCGGCATGCGCCAGCGTGTGGTGATTGCCCTGGCGCTGGCGGCCGAGCCGCGCCTGATCGTGGCCGACGAGCCCACCACCGCGCTGGACGTGTCGATCCAGGCGCAGATCATCACCTTGCTCAAAACCGTCTGCAAGGAGCGGGGGGCGGCCGTCATGCTGATCACGCACGACATGGGCGTGATCGCCGAAACCTGCGACCGCGTGGCGGTGATGTACGCCGGCCGGATCGCGGAAATCGGCCCGGTGCACCAGGTGATCAACCAGCCGGCCCACCCGTACACCAAGGGCCTGATGGCCTGCATTCCCGACATGGAGGCCGACCGCGAACGCCTGCACCAGATCGATGGCGCGATGCCGCGCCTCAACGCCATTCCGCCCGGTTGTGCCTACAACCCGCGCTGCGATCGCCGCTTCGATCGCTGCCACGCGCAGCGCCCCGAGCTGATGGCCGCGGGCGCCACGCGCGCGGCCTGCTGGCTGCACGACGCGGCCAGCGTGCAGGCGGTGGGAGAGGCAGCATGAGCACCTCGACACCGCTGGTGCAGGCAACCGACCTGGCCAAGACCTTCGATGTGTCGGCGCCCTGGCTCAACCGTGTGCTCGAACGCCAGCCGCGCCAGTGGCTGCGGGCGGTCGACGGGGTGAGCTTCGACATTCCCAAAGGCCAGACACTGGCGCTGGTGGGCGAGTCGGGCTGTGGCAAAAGCACCGTGGCGCGCCTGCTTGTGGGCCTGTACGAACCCACGCGGGGCGGCTTCATTTTCGACGGGCAGGACGCACACGCGGCCTTCAAGACGCCGCAGGGGCGCCAGTTGCGCAAGCGCATCCAGATGATTTTCCAGGACCCCTATGCCAGCCTCAACCCCCGCTGGCGGGTGGAAGACATCATTGCCGAGCCGTTGCGCGAACACGGGGTGCTCAGCGATGCCGTGGCGCTGCGTCAGCGGGTCGAGGAATTGCTGCATTCCGTCGGCCTGTCGGCGCAGGACCGGGCGAAGTACCCGCACCAGTTTTCGGGCGGGCAACGCCAGCGCATCTCCATCGCACGCGCACTGGCCACGCAGCCGGAGTTCCTGGTCTGCGACGAGCCGACTTCGGCGCTGGACGTGTCGGTGCAGGCGCAGGTGCTCAACATCATGAAAGACCTGCAGCGCCAGCAGGGGCTGACCTACCTGTTCATCAGCCACAACCTCGCGGTGGTGCGGCATGTGAGCGATCAGGTGGGCGTGATGTATCTGGGGCGCCTGGTCGAGCTGGCCGACAAGCAGACCCTGTTCAGCCAGCCACGCCACCCCTACACGCGCATGCTGCTGGACGCGATCCCGAAGATGCACGACACCGGTCAGGCGCGCACGCCGGTGCAGGGCGAGGTGCCCAACCCGCTGAATCCGCCACCCGGCTGCGCGTTCAACCCGCGTTGCCCGCATGTGAACGAGCGCTGCCGCGTGGAGCGTCCTTCGTTGCAGACCATCGGCGGCGTGCGCATCGCGTGTCACGCGGTCGAGGAAGGCCGGATCTGACGGGGGCTTCCAGCGTTCAGCCGGGTGGGCGTTGGCACGGACGACGGGCACTCCCCTCCGCGAATGTCCCCCGGCCCGCTGCGCGGGCCTCCTCCTTTATTTCGCTGCGGGGAGCGCCCGTCGTCCTCTGGTGTGGGCGGCGCGCGGGCTCCCAGTCAAGAGATGCCGTGGAACCGGCTCTGCCGGGCCACAGGTATCGTCCCCCTCTGGGGGAAGACGCGAAGCGGCGCAGGGGGCCGCATAAGCTGTGCGCAACGCGCACGCTTATGCGTACCTTTTACTCCGCAGGTTGTTCTTCATTTCCTTGAGCAGCGGCTGCAGCTTGGTGCCCCCGATGCGCAGCGCCAGGCAGGTGGCCATCACGTCGATGATCATCAGGTGCATCAGGCGCGAGGTCATGGGGCTGTAGCGGTCGTAGCCCTCGGGGTGGTCGGCCGCGAGGTGGATGTGGCCGGCGGCGGCCAGCGGCGAGCCGCTGGCGGTGACCGTGATGACGGTGGCGCCGTGCTTGCGCGCGATGTCGGCCGCATCCATCAGGTCGCGCGTGCGGCCCGAGTTGGAGATGATCACCACGCAGTCGCCCGGGCCCAGCAGCGAGGCGCTCATCACCTGCATGTGGCCGTCGCTGTAGGCGATGGCGTTGATGCCCAGGCGGAAGAATTTGTGCTGGGCGTCCTGGGCCACGATGCCCGAGTTGCCGGCGCCGAAGAATTCGATGCGGCCGCGCTTGCGGTAGGTGTCCATCAGGGCATCCACCGCCTTTTCGATGGCGTGCGTGGACGCGTCGTTGCGGTACTTCAGGAAGGCGGCCACGGTGTTGTCGATCACCTTGACCATCACGTCGCTGACCTTGTCGTCCACGTCCACGCTGCGGTGGATGAAGGGCACGCCTTCGCTGACATTGCCCGCCAGTTTGAGCTTGAAGTCCGACAGGCCGTCGTAGCCCATGCTGCGGCAAAAGCGCACCACAGTGGGTTTGCTCACATGGGCGCGATCGGCCAGCTCGGCCACCGGCAGGCTGGCAAAGCTGCGCGGATCGGCCAGAACGAGCTTGCCCACGCGCTGTTCGGCGGGGGCCAGGGAGGGCAGCGAGGCTTTGATGCGATCCAGCATGGCGGCGACAAAGGCGGAGAGTTACATGAAATGGTGAAACCGAATTACACCCGATAATGACCGCATGAACCAGCTCGATGCCCTCAAACAGTTCACCACCGTGGTCGCCGACACGGGCGACTTCCGTCAGATCGCGGCCTACGCCCCGCGCGACGCGACGACCAACCCGTCGCTGGTGCTCAAGGCGGTGCAAAAGCCCGAATACGCGCACCTGCTGCAGGAAACCGTGGCCCGTTACGGGTCGCAGGGGCTGGACGAGACCATGAACCGCCTGCTGGTGCGTTTTGGCATCGAGATCCTGCAGCACATTCCCGGGCGCGTCTCGACCGAAGTGGACGCGCGCCTGAGTTTCGACACCGAGGCCACGGTCTCGCGCGCGCGCCGCATCATCGACCTCTACCAGGGCGAGGGCGTGCACGTGGACCGCATCCTGATCAAGATCGCCTCGACCTGGGAAGGCATCCAGGCGGCGGCGCGGCTGGAGCGCGACGGCATCCACACCAACCTTACGCTGCTGTTCAGCTTCTGCCAGGCGGTGGCCTGCGGACAGGCCAAGGTGCAGCTGATCTCGCCCTTCGTCGGCCGCATCTACGACTGGTACAAGAAGCAGGCCGGCGCTGCCTGGGACGAGGCCGCCATGGCGGGTGCCAACGATCCCGGCGTGCAGTCGGTGCGCAACATCTTCAATTTCTACAAGAAGCACGGCATCGCCACCGAGGTCATGGGCGCGAGCTTCCGCAACGTGGGCCAGATCACCGCGCTGGCTGGGTGCGACCTGCTGACCATCAGTCCGGACCTGCTGGCCCAACTGGCGGCCACGGAGGCCCCGTTGTCGCCGGCTCTCGACGCCGAGGCGGCGCGGTCGCTGGACACGCCGTTCGTGACCTACGACGAGGCCGGCTTCCGCTACGCGCTCAACGAGGACGCGATGGCGACCGAAAAACTGGCCGAAGGCATTCGCGCCTTTGCCGCCGACACCTTCAAGCTCGAAGCCCTGATGAAGGCGGCCTGAGTCCGCCGTTCACCGCGTTGGCGCCGCAGGCTGCTTGCGCGCCACCAGACAGTGGCGCTTCGGGGGCAGCCCGTCGCGCTTGACCACGGAGAAGCCGGCCGCCGTGAGGGCCCGCCGCACCGAACCGGCCACGCACCAGGTGGCCAGCGCCGCACCCGGCCGGGCCAGCCGGCCCACCGACTGCATCAAAGCGGGTGACCACATGGCGGGGTTGAGCGGAGGGTCGAAGCCGTCGAGAAACACCGAGTTCACGCCAGGCTCCATGGCCTGCAGCGCGGGCAGGGCGTCGCCTTCGCGCAGCCGCAGGCGAACCGCGCCACCGGCATCGAGTCGCAGCTCACCCCGCTGGCGCAAGCGGGTCCAGCCGGTCGCCAGTGCCTCCGCCAGCGCGTGCAGGTCGGGAAAAGGGCGGGCTGCGCGACGCAGATCGTCGGCCGTGGGCACAAAGGCTTCGGTGGCGTCGTAAATCAGCGTCGCGGGCCGTTGCGGATCGCGTTGCCAGAGCTGCCAGGTGGCGAGGAAGTTCAGGCCCAGGCCGAAGCCGTTTTCGAGCACGCGCCACTGTGTGGCGCCGCACCAGGCCATGCCCGCCTGCGGGCGCCATCTGCCGCGCACAAGCCGCAGCCGGCCAGGAACACGTAGCGGGCCTGCGCCAGTCCCCCCAGGCCGTCGATGCCTTCATTGCGGTAGCGGTCCCCGAAGCGGACGCTGACCGGGGCGCCCTGCGCGTCCCAGGCGACGGGCGAATCGGCGGCCGGGTTGAAGGGCGACGGGTTTCATGGCTTCTGCGGGCGGGTTCTGGGGGGATCCCCAAAAAGAAACCCCGCGAGGATATCGCGGGGTTTCGAGGCAGGCATCGGGGCGGGGCGCCCCGATGTGCAGTCGGGCAATTACATGCCCATGCCGCCCATGCCACCCATGTCGGGCATGGCCGGTGCCGGGGAGTCGTCCTTCGGTGCTTCGGCGACCATGCACTCGGTCGTCAGCATCAGCGAAGCCACGGAAGCGGCGTTCAGCAGGGCGGTGCGGGTCACCTTGGTTGGGTCCAGGATACCCATTTCGATCATGTCGCCGTAGGTGTCGTTGGCGGCGTTGAAGCCGAAGTTGCCCTTGCCTTCCAGCACTTTGTTGATCACGACCGAGGGTTCGCCACCGGCGTTGCCCACGATTTCGCGCAGGGGGGCTTCGATCGCCTTCAGGACCAGCTTGATGCCGGCGTCCTGGTCGGGGTTGTCACCCTTGATGGCGCCAGCGGACTGCTTGGCGCGCAGCAGGGCCACGCCACCACCGGCCACGATGCCTTCTTCCACCGCAGCGCGGGTGGCGTGCAGGGCGTCTTCCACGCGGGCCTTCTTTTCCTTCATCTCGACTTCGGTGGCGGCACCGACCTTGATGACGGCCACACCGCCGGCCAGCTTGGCCACGCGCTCTTGCAGCTTTTCGCGGTCGTAGTCGCTGGTGGCTTCTTCGATCTGGATGCGGATTTGCTTGACGCGGGCTTCGATGTCAGCGGCAGCGCCGTTGCCGTCGATGATGGTGGTGTTTTCCTTGCCCACTTCGATGCGCTTGGCTTGGCCCAGGTCGGCCAGGGTCACCTTTTCCAGGGTCAGGCCGACTTCTTCGGCGATGACCTTGCCGCCCGTCAGGATGGCGATGTCTTCCAGCATGGCCTTGCGGCGGTCGCCAAAGCCAGGGGCCTTGACGGCGACAACCTTCAGGATGCCGCGGATGGTGTTGACCACCAGGGTCGCCAGGGCTTCGCCTTCGACGTCTTCGGCAATGATCAGCAGCGGACGGCCGGCCTTGGCCACGGCTTCCAGCGTGGGCAGCAGGTCACGGATGTTGCTGATCTTCTTGTCGAACAGCAGGACGAAGGGGTTGTCCAGCAGGGCGGCCTGCTTTTCGGGGTTGTTGATGAAGTAGGGCGACAGGTAACCGCGGTCGAACTGCATGCCTTCCACGACATCCAGCTCGTTGCTCAGGCTCTTGCCGTCTTCGACGGTGATCACGCCTTCCTTGCCGACCTTGTCCATCGCGTTGGCGATGATTTCGCCGATGGAGGCATCGCTGTTGGCGGAGATGGAGCCGACTTGCGCGATTTCCTTGGAGGTGGTGGTGGGCTTGGAGGCCTTCTTCAGCTCGGCGATCAGGGATTCGACAGCCCGGTCGATACCGCGCTTCAGATCCATCGGGTTCATGCCGGCGGCCACGTACTTCATGCCTTCGCGCACGATGGCCTGGGCCAGCACGGTGGCGGTGGTGGTGCCGTCACCGGCGTTGTCAGAGGTCTTGGAAGCGACTTCCTTGACCATCTGGGCGCCCATGTTCTGGAGCTTGTCCTTGAGTTCGATTTCCTTGGCCACGGACACACCGTCCTTGGTCACGGTGGGGGCGCCGAAGGAGCGCTCCAGCACCACGTTGCGGCCCTTGGGACCCAGGGTGGTCTTGACCGCGTTGGCCAGGATGTTCACGCCTTCGACCATGCGGGCGCGGGCTTCACCGCCGAAAACGACGTCTTTTGCTGCCATGTTGATTTCTCCGGATTCAGTAAATGGGGATGGATGAGGGAAGGTTTACTTCTCGACGACGGCGAACAGGTCGTCTTCCTTCATGACCAGCAGTTCATCGCCATCGACCTTGACGGTCTGGCCGCTGTACTTGCCGAACAGCACACGGTCGCCCACCTTCACGCTCAGGGCCTTGGTTTCGCCCTTGTCGTTGGTCTTGCCAGGTCCGACTGCCAGCACTTCGCCTTGATCGGGCTTCTCGGCAGCGGCGTCAGGGATGACGATGCCGGAGGCGGTCTTGGTTTCGCTGTCAATGCGCTTGACGATCACGCGATCGCCGAGAGGACGAAGGTTCATTGCATCTCCTGAAAGGATAGAGAAGGGTTGTTATGCCGACGGAAGGCACCGCGGACCGGTGCCTCTTCGTGACTGGGAGCGGGTGTTAGCACTCAACTCCAGCGAGTGCTAATCATAAGGGTGGTCTGCGGCGTTTTCAAGGGCGGGCGCCGCGATTCTTTTGAGGCCCGCATCCGGGCGGGTCTGGCACGGGTGGGCGTGACCGGCATCGGCGCCATCGTGCCAGTGCTGGACTGCCAGAACTGACATATTTGGCAGTTTTGGGGCGGAGGTCGCCAGCCGTGTTTCCGCACCGGCTGGACCGGGCGTTGATTTCCCTCAGGATTTTCCAGCGTTGCCGACTGGCATATTTTTTGGAAAAGAAGCGGTGTTTCAGGAGAACCGCCATGACACACGCCGCTTTGCCTCTGCCACCCGTTTTGCCCGATGCCGAGCGCCGGACCTGGCTTCTGACCACTGGCGCCATGGGCGTGGCGGCCACCGCCGCCGTGGCCGTCCCGCTGGTGTCCAGCCTCGCACCCAGCGAGCGTGCCAAAGCCCAGGGCGCGAGCGTGGAGGTGGACATCAGCGGCCTGGCGCCGGGTGAGATGGCCACAGTCGAATGGCGTGGCAAGCCAGTGTGGATTTTGCGGCGCACGCCCGAGATGCTCGCCGCGCTGGAGCGCACGGCCGATCTGGCCGATCCGGCGTCGAAGAAGGACCAGCAACCGGCCTACGCCACCAACACGGCCCGTTCGATCCAGCCCGAGGTGTTCGTGGCCGTGGGGATCTGCACGCACCTGGGGTGCTCGCCGGTGACGCTGCCGGCGGGAACCGCCAACCCCAGCGTGCCGGCCGACTGGCAGGGCGGCTTTTTCTGCCCGTGCCACGGCTCGACTTTTGACTTCGCGGGGCGGGTGTTCAAGAACAAGCCCGCGCCAACCAACCTGGAGGTGCCGCCGCACCGCTTCCTGGCGGACAACCGGCTGCTGATCGGTGAAGACGGCAGCGGCGCGGGGTGACACCCGCGCACAGGCAGTGCATGATGCCCGGACAGGACAGTCTTGTCCGGTCCGGGCAAGGTCTCTCATAAAAATCGCCACGAACCCATGAATACCTTGAGCAACGCGCCCACGACCGGCCACGGGGCCGATGAGCCCGATGAGGTCGAGATCTCCCTGTACGAGTCGCGCAAGAAAATCCAGCCCCGCGCGGTCAGCGGTACGTTCGCCAACTGGCGCTGGGCGCTGGTGTGGCTGACCCAGATCCTGTTCTACGGGTTGCCCTGGCTCAACTGGAACGGTCGGCAGGCGGTGCTGTTCGACCTGCTGTCGCGCCGCTTTTACCTGGGCGGGCTGGTGCTGTACCCGCAGGACTTCATCTACCTCACCGGTCTGCTGGTGATGTCGGCGCTGTCGCTGTTCCTGTTCACGGCGGTGGCCGGGCGCCTGTGGTGCGGTTACGCCTGCCCGCAGACGGTCTACACCGAGATCTTCATGTGGATCGAGCGCAAGATCGAGGGCGACCGTGCCGCCCGCATCCGGCTCGACAACGCCCCCCTGTCGGCGGGCAAGTTCGCGCGCCGCGCGGGCAAGCATGGCGCCTGGATTCTGTTCGCGCTGTGGACGGGTTTCACCTTCGTGGGTTATTTCACGCCCATCCGCGCGCTGGGCATGGAGGTGCTTGCCGGGGCCCTGGGCCCGTGGCAGACCTTCTGGATCTTCTTCTACAGCTTCGCCACCTACGGCTTCGCCGGCATCATGCGCGAACAGGTCTGCAAGTACATGTGTCCCTATGCGCGTTTCCAGAGCGCCATGTTCGACAAGGACACGCTCATCGTCACCTATGACACGGCCCGGGGCGAGCCCCGTGGTTCGCGCGGCAAGAAGGTCGATCCGAAGGAGAAAGGGCTGGGGGCCTGCGTGGACTGCACTTTGTGCGTGCAGGTCTGCCCGACCGGCATCGACATCCGCAAGGGCCTGCAGTACGAGTGCATCGGCTGCGGCGCCTGTGCCGATGTGTGCGACGAGGTGATGGACAAGTTCGGCTACGAGCGCGGGCTGGTCAAGTACTCGACCGAAAACGCCATGACCGGTGGCTGGAGCAAGGCGCAGATCATCCGCCGCGCGCTGCGCCCGCGGGTGCTCGTCTACGCGGCCGTGCTGGCCACGATCGCCGTGGCGGTGGGGGTGAGCCTGTACCTGCGCGTGCCGATGAAGGTGGACGTGATCCGCGACCGCGGCGCGCTGGCGCGCATGGTCGAATTCGGGCGCATCGAAAACGTCTACCGCCTGCAGGTGATGAACGCCACCGAAACCGAGCAGCAGGTGCATCTCACGGTCGAAGGCCTGGAAGGCATCACCCTCGCATCCGAACCCCAGGTGAGCGTGTTGCCGACCGAGGTCCGCACCCTGGCCGTGCGTGTGCAGGTGCCGCCCGGCATCGACAGCGGCTCGCACCCCATCCTGTTCCGCCTGCAGTCGCAGAACGACCCGGCCATCCACCTCGAAGAAAAGACCACCTTCCTGGTGCCCCGCTGAGCCCCGACGGGGCCGGGTCCGGCGCGCTGAACGGGATGGGGATTTCAAACAAAATACTGTACATAAAAACAGTATTTGGCCTATCATCTGGGCACCATGCTATGCCCTTCCTGCCGGCGGGAGACGCCCGAGTCTGCCGCCGTTTCTGTCTCTGAGCGCCCGTCTCCTGTGGCCGACCTCTGCGACCGGCTGGCCCCGGCCGTGGCGCAGACGCTCTGGCGCGGCGACCAGTTGGGCCGCGCCGCGGGCTTGTCCGTGCGGGCCAGCGGATTCGCGGCGCTGGACGCGGAACTGCCCGGTGGCGGCTGGCCCTGCCAGGGCGTGACCGAACTGCTGTGCGCGCAGGCCGGCACGCTGGAATGGCGCCTGCTGGCGCCTCTGTGGCGCCGTCTTTCGGTGGACGGGCTGCCGGTGGTGCTGGTCGCGCCGCCGCATCGCCCGCACGCGCCGGGCTTGCGCGCCCTGGGGCTGGATGAACGGCAATGGGTCTGGATCGACGCCGAGGCCTCGGCCCAGCGCCTGTGGGCGCTGGAGCAATTGCTGCGTTCGCGCGCGTGCGGCGCCGTGCTGGCCTGGCTGCCCCAGGTGCGCGCAGCCCAGGTGCGGCGCCTGCAGGTGCTGGCTGCCGGCGCGCGCGGGCCGGTGTTTCTGTGCCGGCCCGCGCGCGCGGCGCAGGAGTCGTCGGCAGCGCCCCTGCGGCTGGCGCTGCAGCCCGGAGCGGGTTGGACACTGCAGGTGGATCTGATCAAACGCACCGGGCCGCCGCTGGCGCGTGCCCTGGTGCTGGAGGCGGTGCCCGGCGGGCTGGACGGGGTGCTGCCCGCCCGCTTGCGATCGCCCGCCGAAACGCCGGCCGCGCCGGTGCCCCGAACCTTGCCTGTGCCGGAGTGGCCCCATGTGGTGGTGCGCCCTGTTGCCCGAGACCTGCGGCCCCTGCCCCATTGACGCCGCCGGGCTGGCCCTGTGGGCGCTGCAGTTCACGCCGCGCGTTGCGCAGGTGGAGGCGGCCGTGGTGATGGAGGTGTCGGCCTCGCTGCGCCTGTTCGGCGGGGCCGCAGCGCTGGCCGGGCGCGTGCGCGAAGGGGCGGCGGTTTTCGGGGCCGTGCGCCTGGCCTGGGGTCCCAACAGCCTGGCGGCCCTGGCGCTGGCACGCACCGGGCAGGCATGGGTCGATGGCCGGACGCTGGCCGATCAACTGGACGGTCTGCCCCTGCAGGCACTCGCGGCTGCGGCCCCTCACCGAGCGGCGCTCGGGCGCATGGGCTGCACCTCGCTGGGCGCTTTGCGTCGCTTACCGCGTGCGGGCGTGGCCCGGCGGTTCGACGCCGGACTGCTTGAGTCGCTGGACCGGCTCTACGGGCAGCAGGCCGAGGCACACGAGTGGCTGCGGGTGCCCGAACACTTCGATGCGCGGCTGGAGCTGGCCTACCGTGTCGACACCGCGCCCGCCTTGCTGGCGGGTGCCCAGCACCTGCTGCAGGCCCTGGCGGGCTGGCTGAGCGCGCGCCAGGTCGGCATCACCGCGTTCACCCTGCACTGGGCCCACGACGCCCTGCGCTCGCGGGCGGCGGGCGAAGGCGACAGCGTGACCGTGCGCACGGCCGAAATCACGCGCGACCCGGTGCACCTGGGTCGCCTGCTGGCCGAACACCTGGGGAAGACGACCTTGGCGGCGCCGGTCGGCGATTTGCGGCTGGTGGCCCACGAATGCCAGCCGCTGCCGGGCGCCAGCGCGTCGTGGCTACCCGAAGACGCCACCGACGGCGAGCCCCTGCCGCGTACCCTGGAGCGCCTGGCCATCCGGCTGGGGGCCGGGCGCGTGGTGCGCCCCGTGTTGCGCGAAGACCATCGGCCCGAACGCATGACCGACTGGGTGCCCGCGAACCGGCCCCTGGGCGCGGCACCCCGGGGGGACGCACCCTCCGGGCCGCAGCCGGGTTTTCTGCGGGCCGAGCCCTTGCGCCTGCTGGTGCTCAACCACCGGCCGCACTACGGGGGCGAACTGCAGCTGTTGCTGGGGCCGCAGCGCGTCGAGGCCGGTTGGTGGGACCGCGACGAAGCCCGCGGCGAACACGGCCACACGGCGCGCGACTACTGGGTCGCACGCTCGCCCCGGGCCGGCGTGCTCTGGATATTCCAGACTCGCGATGCCGAACCCGCGTGGTACCTCCATGGCTTCTTCGCCTGACGTTCACGACCCGGCGCTGCCGGCGTTGCCCGACTGTGCCGAGCTGCTGTGCAGCTCCAACTTCAGCTTCCTGCGTGGCGCCAGCCATGCCGAGGAACTGGTGGCGCGCGCGAAGGCGCTGGGCTACCGGGCCCTGGCCATCACCGACGAATGCTCCATGGCCGGCATCGCGCGGGCGCACGTGGCGGCCCGCAAACACCGGTTGCCGCTCATCGTGGGCAGCCAGTTCCGGGTGGAGGCGGACCGCGGGGAGGGTGAGGCGTTCACGTTCGTGCTGCTGGCCACGAGCCTGGAGGGCTATGGCAACCTGTGCGAATTCATCACCCGCCTGCGGCTGGCGGCGGCCAAAGGCCATTACCGGCTGCGCCGCCGCGACATCGATCCGAAGGCGCTGGCCGACTGCCTGGCGCTGGCGGTGCCGCCCAGGGGCGCCCCACAGGCCCACACGGACGCCATCGCCCGCTGGCTGCTCGGTGCCTTCACGGGGCGTTGCTGGCTGGGCGTGACGCAATTGGGGCGGCTGGACGACGAGCTGCATCTGCAGCGCCTGCGTCAGGCCAGCGCGCTCACCGCCGTGCCGCTGGTGGCGGTGGGCGACGTGCTCATGCATGTGCGCTCGCGCAAGCCGCTGCAGGACGTGCTGACCGCCATCCGCGTCGGCCGGCCGCTGACCGAATGTGGCTACGCGCTCGCGCCCAATGCCGAGCAGCACCTGCGTACCCGCGTGCGGCTGGCGCAGTGCTTCCCGCGCGAGCTGCTGGCCGAAACCCTGCGCGTGGCCGAGCGCTGCGCCGGCTGGTCGCTGGACGAGCTGCGCTACCAGTACCCCGATGAGGGGGTACCGCCCGGTCAAACCCCTGCCAGCCATTTGCGCGCCCTGGCGCTGGCCGGGGCTACCGAGCGCTGGCCGGGCGGGGTCGCGCCCGGGCTGCGCGCGCAGATCGAACACGAACTCGCGCTCATCATCGAACTGGGCTACGAGCACTACTTTCTGACCGTGCACGACATCGTCGCCTTTGCGCGTTCGCAGGGCATCCTGTGCCAGGGGCGCGGCTCGGCCGCCAACAGCGTGGTCTGCTACTGCCTGCGCATCACCGAGGTGGACCCCGGGCGGGCTTCGGTGCTGTTCGAGCGTTTCATCTCGCGCGAACGCAACGAACCGCCCGACATCGACGTCGATTTCGAACACGAGCGGCGCGAGGAGGTCATCCAGTACCTCTACCGCCAGTACGGCCGCGAGCGCGCCGCGCTCACCGCCACCGTCATCAGCTACCGCCCGCGCAGCACGGTGCGCGACGTGGGCAAGGCGCTGGGTTTTGATGACACCGCGCTCGCCGCCCTGTCCAGCGGCTACCGCTGGTGGGACGAGGACGGTCTGGCCGACACCCGCTTGCGCGAAGCCGGGCTGGACCCGGACAGCCTGGCCGTGCGGCAACTGGCCACGCTGGTGAAGCAGTTGCTGGGTTTCCCGCGCCACCTCTCGCAGCACACCGGGGGCTTCGTGCTCACGCGCGGGCCGCTGGCGCGGCTGGTGCCGATCGAGAACGCGTCCATGCCCGAGCGCACCGTGATCCAGTGGGACAAGGACGACCTTGATGCCATGGGCCTGCTCAAGGTCGACGTGCTGGCCCTGGGCATGCTGACGGCGCTGCGCCGTTCGCTCGATTTCATCGGCCAGTGGCGCGGCGCCCCCCTGCGGCTGGAGGACATCCCCGACCGCGACGCGGCCACTTACGACATGATCTGCGCCGCCGACACCATGGGGGTGTTCCAGATCGAAAGCCGCGCGCAGATGAGCATGCTGCCGCGCTTGCGGCCGCGTGTGTTCTACGACCTGGTGATCGAGGTGGCGCTGGTGCGGCCCGGCCCCATCCAGGGGGGCGCGGTGCATCCCTACCTGAACCGGCGCCAGGGCAAGGAAGCCATTGACTACCCCAAGGGGCTGGAAGCGGCGCTGCACCGCACGCTGGGCGTACCGGTGTTCCAGGAGCAGTGCATGCAGATCGCCATGATCGCGGCCGATTTCACGCCGGGCGAAGCCGACGCGCTGCGCCGTGCCATGGGCGCGTGGCGGCGCACCGGGGGCCTGGGCGCTTACGAACACCGCCTGATCGATGGCATGACGCGCAACGGCTACCCGCTGGACTTCGCGCAGCGCGTGGTCGAACAGGTGAAGGGGTTTTCGAGCTACGGCTTCCCCGAAAGCCACGCCGTCAGCTTCGCGCTGCTGGTGTACGACAGCGCCTGGGTCAAGCGCCACCACCCGGCCGAATTCCTGGCCGCGCTGCTCAACAGCCAGCCGCTGGGTTTCTACACGCCCAGCCAACTGGTGCAGGACGCGCGGCGCCACGGTGTCGAGGTGCGGCCGGTGGACGTGTGCCACAGCGACTGGGACTGCACGCTGGAGCCGCGTGCCGACAGCCCCAAACCCGCCGTGCGCCTGGGCTTGCGGCTGGTCGAGGGGCTGTCCCGGACGGTGGCTTTTCGCCTCATGGCGGCACGGGCCGAGGGTGTGCCCTGGGTCGATGCCGAAGACCTGGCCCTGCGCGCCGGCCTCGACCAGGCCGATCTGCAGCACCTGGCCGCTGCCGACGCGCTGCGTTCGCTCAGCGGCCACCGCCGCCAGCAGATGTGGGATGCCGCCGGCCTGCGCGCGGCGCCTGCGCTGCTGCGCGGCAGCCCGGTGAACGAGGTGGCGCTGGCCCTGCCCGAAGCGCCCGAAGGCGAAGCCATCGTCTGGGACTACGCCAGCCTGGGCCTCACGCTGCGCCGTCATCCGCTGGCGCTGCTGCGCGAGCGCCTGCAGGCGCGCCGCTTCATGACCGCGGCCGACCTGCGCGCCGCACCCGACGGCCGCCTGGTGCGCGCCTGTGGCATCGTCACCGGCCGGCAGCAGCCCGAAACCTCCAAGGGCGTGGTCTTCGTGACCCTGGAAGACGAAACCGGCGTGGTGCAGGTGATCGTCTGGCGCGCGCTGCGCGAACGCCAGCGCCACGAACTGACCCGCTCCCGCCTGCTGGCGGTGTACGGTGTCTGGCAGCGCGAAGGCGAGGTCTGCAACCTCATCGCCGGCCGGCTGGAAGACCTCACCCCATGGCTGGGCCGGCTGGCGCCGCAGAGCCGGGATTTCCATTAGCGCCGAGCAGCTCGATCTCGCCATAGTGCAGGCACAGCCGGCCGCCGGCCTCCAGGGTTTTGAGGGCCTTGTTGATGCTCTGGCGGCTCACGCCCAGCATCTGGGCCAGCGCCTCTTGCGACAGGCGGATGTGCCGGCGTGGCGTGTCGCGGCTGTCGTAGCCCCGGGCCACCAGTTGCAGGCGCCGCCAGACGCGCTCTTCCAGCGGCAACTGGGCCAGTTCCTCCAGCGCGACGAAGAGCACGCGCAGCTTGCGGCAGGCCAGGCGTGCCATGTCGCGCCACACCGCCGGGTGTCCTTCCAGCCAAGCCAGCAGCGGCCCGCGCGGCACGAGCAGCACCTGCGACGGCCCGTCGGCGACGGCATCGTGTGTGCGGGGCTGTTCGTCGATGAGCGAGATTTCACCGAACCACTGGTAGGGCTCCAGCCAGGCGAGCAAGCTGCTGTGGCCTTCGGCGTTGAGGGCACCGATGCGCAGCGCGCCAGCGACCACGCAGCACAGGCCGTCGGCCTCGCCGCCGCGCGCGAACAACGATTCGCCAGCGGCCAGGTGCCGGATGCGGGCCAGCCGCAGCAACTCGCTCTGCAGCGCCGGGTCGCAAGCGCTGAACCATTCGTCGCTGGACAGGGCGGTGTGCAGACCGGGTGGCGCTGGGGTTGGGGGCGGCATGGGCGGGTCGGGGATTTCCCGCGGAAGCGGGGGAAGGACGCAGGCTTTGTCGAAATTTTGACAGACGCATCCTGGGCGTTTCGCGCATGCTCGCGCCCCTTGCCACCCACCACAACCAGGAGACGACCATGGACCGAGCCACCCGCCATCTGATGGAATACGCGCGCTACCACCGCGACCCACGCAACGTGGCCACCCATTTCATCGGCATTCCCCTCATCGCGTTCGGCATCGCCGCGCTGCTGACCCGCTGGCAGGTGGACGTCGGGGGCTGGCGCCTGGGGGCCGATACCGCCGTCTGGGCGTTGACGGCGCTGTGGTACCTGCGGCAAGGCCGCTGGTCCCTGACGGCGCCGACCATCGTGGTATTGGGTGGCTTGGTGCTGCTGGTGCAACCCCTGGGGGACGTGGCCACCCCGCTGTGGCTGGCCTGGGCGTTGGGCAGCTTCGTTGTGGGCTGGGTGTTCCAGGCCGTGGGGCACGTCTGGGAAGGGCGCAAGCCGGCATTCTTCGACGACGTGCGTGGCTTGCTGGTGGGGCCGCTGTTCCTGGTGGGTGAGATCGCGGTGGCGCTGGGGCTTCAGCCGGGCCTGCGCGAACAGCTCAAGGGGCAGGCATGACAACCTGGACGACACAGGACACGCAGCGCGGGCGCGATGGCGCATGGGTGCTGGCGCTCGGGGGTGCCAGTTTGCTGGCGGTCTTTGCGGCTGCGGCCTGGACGCGCGGCTGGGCGCTGTTTTCTCTGCTGCCCCCAGGCGGCGGGGTGGCCGATGTGCTGCCCACGCAGCGGGAAGACCTGCACCGCACGTTCTTCACCATCTGGGCGTCGCTGCTGCTGGCGGCGCCCGCCCTGGCGCTGCTGCCGCTGGCGTCGCGGTCGGCCGTGGCGGCGCGGGTCTGGCGCATCTGCTGGACCGCGTCGCTGCTGGTCTTTGCGGTGCACTTCTACTGGGCGGTGGTGGTGATTTTCGGCAACGACTGGCAGCGGGTGCTGAACACCCCGCGCGTGAGCGCACCGCGACTGGACACGGTGTTCGCGCTGTGGTGGTGCGTCGACGTGCTGCTGGCCTGGACGGTGCGGCCGGGGGCGCTGTGGGTGCGCGTGCAGCGCGCTGGCGTGCACCTGCTGGCCTTCGTGCTGTTTTTCATGGGAGCCGCACGCGAAGGGGAACTGCCGGTGTCGCGCGCCCTGGGCTGGGGCTTCACCGCCGTGGTCGTGCTGGGCCTGGTGGCCTGGGCGTGGCGGCTCAGGCGCCCAGCAGGCGCTCGGTGATGAAGCGCCAATGCGCCGCGCTGACCGGGGTGATCGACAACCGGTTGCCGCGTTGCAGGATGGTCAGGTCGGCCAGCTCGGACGTGGCGCGCAGTTCGGGCAGGCCGATCAGCCGGGTCTTTTGCAGCGCCTGCACATCCAGCAGCAGCCAGCGCGGGGCTTCGGGTGGGGATTTCGCATCGAAGTAGGGTGATGCCGGGTCGAACTGGGTCGGGTCCGGCCGGGTGCCGGAAGCCACGCGCGCCAGGCCCGCGATGCCCGGCTCCGGGCAACTGGAGTGGTAGAACAGCACGCCGTCGCAGACCTGCATCGCATCGCGCATGAAGTTGCGTGCCTGGTAGTTGCGCACACCCGTCCAGGGCACGGTGGCGCCGGGGGCGGCCAGCGCGTCGTCGATCGAGCACTCGTCGGGCTCGGACTTCATCAGCCAGTACCGGGGTTCGTTCATGTCCTCATCTTATCGGGGGCTTGGCCGGGAGCGACACGCGGCCGCAGGCCGGGCGGTTAGCCTATAGGGTTTCCGACTGTTCCCTGTGCCCATGAATGCTGCTGCTCATCCGCCCGCCGGCGGCTGGCTGATCGTCAATTTGCTCGCGCAACTGGCGTTCGGTCTGCTGGCCATGACCATCTGCCTGCCCTCGATGCAGGAATGGGGGGCGCTGTTCGGAGCCAGCCAGGCCGCGGTGCAGCTGACCTTCAGTGGGTATGTGGTCACCTACGGCTCGATGCAACTGCTTTATGGGCCGCTGTCCGACCGCATCGGGCGCAAGCGGGTATTGATGTTCGGTGTTGCCCTGGCGGGTGGCGCCTCGGTGATGGCTGCGCTGATGGACAGCCTGACCGGCCTCATCGTGGCCCGCGTGCTGCAAGGGGCTGGTTGTGCCGCCGGTATGGTGGTGGGGCGGGCGCTGGTGCAGGATCTTTTTGCAGGCCCGCAGCGCATCAAGGTGATGGCGTTTGTGGGCATGGCGCTGGGGGTGTGCCCGCCGCTGGCCACGATCGTGGGAGGACAACTGCACGTGCGGCTGGGCTGGCAGGCCAACTTCTGGGTCATGGCGGTGCTGGCCGCCGTGCTGTTCGTGGCGATCTGGCGCGGCCTGCCCGACCGGCGCCCGGTGCAAGACACGGAAACCCACTGGCTGCGCGCCATGGGCCGCGCGTACGCCCGCTTGCTGGCCGAACCGGGGTTTGTGCTGTCGGTGTCCATTCTGGCCATGACCACCGCCACTTTCTACGCCTTTCTCGGTGCGGCGCCGATCGTGCTGGGCGCTTACGGGGTTGGCCCCGATGGCATCGGCTACTACATCATGGTCGTGCCGTGTGCCTACATCGTGGGCAGCTTTCTGGCATCGCGGCTGGTGCAGCGACTGGGCGACCGCCCGCTCATGCGGGCCGGCCAGGCGCTGACCGTGGGGGGCATCGGGCTCATGCTGGTGCTCGCGCTGGCCGGCTGGAACACCGCCCTGGCCTTTGCGCTGCCGCTGCTGCTGCTGGGTGTGGGGCATGGCCTGGTGGTGCCGCCGGCACTGGCGGGCACGGTCGGTTTGGTGCCTGCCCTGGCGGGCGCAGCGGCAGCCGTGGCGGGCTTGTCGCAGCAACTGACCGGCGCCCTCGGGGGCTTTGTGGTGGGGCTGGTCCCGCACCACGGTGCCAGCAATCTGGGCTGGCTGATGCTGGTCCTGGCGCTGACCGGCGCAACGGCGCAATGGCGGTTGCACCGGCGACGCGCGGTCTGATCGCGCGCGCTTCTGCGCGGTAGGGCCCTGGTCCGGCGCGCAGCGTTCCGGGGTGTCAGGCGTGAGCGCGCGTCGCTTGTGCTGCAGCCGTTTCCCGGCGGGTCGATGACAATCGGGCAGGGGCGGCCAGCCCCTTCTTTTGTCTGGAGTCCTGCCTTGCCCTTGCCCGATCCCCAACCCCGCCGCCCCATGCACACCCGCCGCGTCGAATACCGCGGCTTTTTGCGTGACGACGGGTGGTGGGACATCGAGGGGGAGTTGCACGATTCCAAACCGCATGCCTTCGAGATCGAAGGCGAGGGTCAGTGGGCGCCCGGCGAGGCGATTCACCACATGCGCATCCGGCTGACGGTGGACGACGCCATGGTGATCCGTGATGTGGCCGTCAGCATGGATGCACACCCGCACGATCCCTGTCCACAGGCCATGCCTCCAATGCAGCGTCTGGTGGGCGAAACGCTGGGCAAGGGCTGGCGCAAGACCATCGAGCGCCATCTGGGTGGGATCGAGGGTTGCACGCATTTGCGGGAGTTGCTGTTCAACCTGGCGACCGCCGCTTTCCAGACCCGCTCGGCCTCGTTTGCACCACCAGCGGACGGCCGCCCACCCATGCATCTGGGCCAATGCAAGGCCTGGGATTTTGCGGGGCCTGTGGTGGAGAAGGTGTATCCGATGTTCTTCCGTCCGGCAGTGTTTGAGGCACCGGCCGCAGACGCACCGAACCCTCAGACCTGAGGGCCAGCCCGCTGCTGGCGGGCGCGTTGTGCAAGGGGAAGAATAAAGAATCTGGTCGGGGTGAGAGGATTCGAACCTCCGGCCTCTACGTCCCGAACGTAGCGCTCTACCAGGCTAAGCTACACCCCGATGGGTCTGTTGACCAATCGCCGGCAACCGTTGCAGTTGCCTTGAACTCTTTCCGTTTGACCGGTCAGGAGCGCCGCTCCAAAAGTCCAGCCGCTAATTGTAGCAAAGCTTCGCGGTACTCGTTGGCGGGAAGTTGTTGGGCCGCATCAATGGCCCGTTGGGCTTCGGCCTCGGCGCTGCTGCGGGCGGCATCGAGTGCCCCGGTTTCCCGCACGATGGCCACGATGGTGTCGAGGTGTTCGGTGTCGCCTTGTTCGATGGCCGCATGGATCATCTGGCGCTGGGCGTCGGTGCAGCGGCGCAGGGCGCAGATGATGGGCAGCGTGACCTTGCCTTCGCGCAGATCGTCGCCCAGGTTTTTGCCCAGTTCGGCGGGATCGCCTTCGTAGTCGAGTACGTCGTCGATCACCTGAAACGCGGTGCCCAGCGCCTGGCCATAGGTGGCGCAATGCGCTTCGGTGGCCGCATCGGCGCCGACGAGGATGGGTGCGAGCCGGGCGCTGGCCTCGAACAGCTTGGCCGTCTTCGAGCGGATCACGCGCAGATACGCTGCCTCATCGAGCGAGGAGTCGTGCATGTTCATCAGCTGCAGCACTTCGCCTTCGGCGATCACATTGGTGGCTTCGGCCAGCACCTGCATCACACGCATGTTGTTCACATCCACCATCATCTGGAAGGCGCGCGAGTAGAGAAAGTCGCCCACCAGCACACTGGCTGCGTTGCCAAAACGTTCGTTGGCCGTCTCGCGTCCCCGGCGCAGGGTGGACTCGTCCACCACGTCGTCGTGCAACAGGGTGGCGGTGTGAATGAACTCGACCACGGCGGCCAGGGCGTGCCGGTGCGGGTGGTCGACTGCCAGGGCACCACCGACCAGCAGCAGGAGGGCTGGGCGCAGGCGTTTGCCGCCAGCTGAAATGATGTATTGGGCCACTTCCTTGACCAGCGGCACATCGGACGTGAGCCGTTCGTTGATCACCTGGTCCACCCGTTGCATGTCTGGCCGGATGAGTTCGAGGGGCGAAACGGTGGAAGGACTGGCAGCGGTCAAGATGGAGCCTGTGGCGGTGGCGAGGGAAGGGACAACCGGAAATTATAGGAACGCGCCCGATGCGCGGCACAAAGTGGGTGCAGGGGTGGGGGTCGGCGGGCGGTGAGGCGCTGTCCGGGGCCGGGTTGCTTGATTTTTCAGCGATTCCGGTATAGAATCATGGGCTCGGTGGAAGTTCGTCTACCGGGTTTTTGAGGACATTCGGGTGCATCGCCGACCAAGGTTTTCTGACCAAGGTCCGGGGCAGGCGCTCGGATTCATTCCAAGAGGTTCCTATGTACGCGGTCATAAAAACCGGTGGCAAGCAATATCGCGTCGCTGCCGGCGAAAAAATTAAA
The DNA here is from genome assembly GCF_021401345.1 of Hydrogenophaga sp. NFH-34. GTDB lineage: Bacteria > Pseudomonadota > Gammaproteobacteria > Burkholderiales > Burkholderiaceae_C > Hydrogenophaga > Hydrogenophaga electricum. The sequence goes on along the minus strand of NZ_JACBGE010000012.1, from coordinate 26,608 downwards.
GTAGAACAGATTGCTGCGGAAGTGGGCCAGGAAATCGTGATCGACCAGGTTCTGGCCGTCGGAAACGGCGCTGAACTGAAGGTGGGCACGCCCCTGGTCTCCGGCGCAACGGTCAAGGCCACGGTGGTGGCGCACGGTCGTGGCGACAAGATTCGCATCTTCAAGATGCGCCGTCGCAAGCATTACCAGAAGCGCCAAGGTCACCGTCAGAATTTCACCGAGCTGCAGATCGCTTCGATCGCTGCCTGAGGAGTAATTTGAAATGGCACAGAAAAAAGGCGGCGGCTCTACGCGAAATGGGCGCGATTCCAAGCCCAAGATGCTCGGTGTGAAGGCTTTCGGTGGCGAACTGGTGAGTGCCGGTTCCATCATCGTGCGTCAGCGCGGCACCAAGTTCCACCCCGGCACCAATGTCGGCGTGGGCAAAGACCACACCCTGTTTGCCACGGTGGACGGTCACGTGACCTTCGCCGTCAAGGGCGCCCTGAACCGCCACGTCGTCAGCATCACGCCTGCGGTGTGATGTGCTGGTTCCGGAAGGCGGTGAAATCCGCCGGACGGGCCGACGACAGGTGGGCATCAGCCCTGTGGAAAGGCCCGCTGCTTGCGGGCCTTTTGCGTTCTGTTCTTCCGGGATTCCATCATGAAATTTGTGGACGAAGCCACCATTGACGTCGCGGCTGGCGACGGCGGCAACGGCTGCGCGTCGTTCCGCCATGAGAAGTACAAAGAGTTCGGCGGCCCCGACGGCGGTGACGGTGGCCGGGGTGGTCACGTGTTGGCGCTGGCCGATTCGAACTTGAACACGTTGGTCGATTTCCGCTACACGCGCCGCTTTGAGGCGCAGCGCGGCGAGCACGGTAAGGGCTCCGACATGTTCGGCATCAAGGGCGACGACATTGTGCTCAAGATGCCGGTGGGCACCATCATCAGCGACGCCGAAACGGGCGAAGTGCTGCACGAGCTGTTGCAGCCCGGGGAGTTGATCACCATTGCCAAGGGCGGTGATGGTGGCTTCGGCAACATGCATTACAAGAGTTCGACCAACCGGGCGCCGCGCCAGAAAACACCCGGCTGGCCCGGCGAGCGGCGCGCGCTCAAGCTCGAACTCAAGGTGCTGGCCGATGTGGGCCTGCTGGGCATGCCCAATGCCGGCAAGTCGACACTGATCGCGGCCGTGTCCAATGCGCGGCCCAAGATCGCCGATTACCCCTTCACGACGCTCTACCCGAACCTGGGAGTGGTGCGGGTCGGGCCGGAAAAGAGTTTTGTGGTGGCCGACGTGCCTGGCCTGATCGAGGGCGCCTCGGAGGGGGCCGGGTTGGGCCATCAGTTCCTGCGCCATCTGCAGCGCACACGGTTGCTGCTGCATCTGGTCGATGTGGCGCCCTTCGACGAAGCGGTTGATCCGGTGCAACAGGCCAAGGCGATCGTGGGCGAGCTCAAAAAATACGACGCCGAGCTGTATGCCAAGCCGCGCTGGCTGGTGTTGAACAAGCTCGACATGGTGCCGGCTGACGAGCGCGCGGCGCGCGTCAAGGACATCGTCAAACGCCTGCGCTACAAAGGGCCTGTGTTCGAGATTTCGGCGCTGACCCGTGAGGGGTGTGAGTTCCTGGTGCAGAAAATCTACGAGCACATCGCGAAGGTGCACGAAGCCGCGCAACCGCACGTGGAGGTCGATCCGCGTTTTGCGGGCAACCCCTGAGACCCGACAGCGACAAGGTTCATCCGACATGGCCGATCAGGCAACTATCGCGAACGACCTGGCGGCCGTGCCGTCAGTGGTCAAGACCGCGCAGCGCATCGTGGTCAAGGTGGGCTCCAGCCTGGTGACCAACGAAGGGCGTGGACTGGACGAAGAGGCCATCGGCCATTGGAGCCGTCAGCTCGCAGCGCTGGTGGAGCAGGGGCGCGAGCTGATCATGGTCAGCAGCGGCGCGGTGGCCGAAGGCATGAAGCGCCTGGGCTGGCGCACCCGGCCGAAGGAAATCAACGAACTGCAGGCCGCCGCGGCCGTGGGGCAGATGGGGCTGGTGCAGATGTACGAGACCAAGCTGCGCGAATGCGGGGTCGGCAGTGCCCAGGTGCTGCTCACGCATGCGGACCTCGCTGATCGCGAGCGCTACCTCAACGCCCGCTCCACGCTGCTGACCCTGCTGCAATTGGGGGTGGTGCCGGTCATCAACGAGAACGACACCGTCGTCAACGACGAAATCAAGTTCGGCGACAACGATACCCTGGGGGCGCTGGTGGCCAATCTGGTCGAGGCCGACGTGCTCATCATTCTGACGGACCAGAAAGGCCTGTACACCGCCGATCCGCGACGCGATCCGGCGGCCACCTTTGTGCATGTGGCGCGCGCAGGCGATCCGCAGCTCGAGGTCATGGCCGGTGGCGCCGGCTCGGGCATCGGCACCGGCGGCATGATCACCAAGATCCTGGCGGCCAAGCGCGCGGCCGGCTCGGGGGCATCCACGGTGATCGCCTGGGGGCGCGAACCCGATGTGCTGCAGCGCTTGTGCGAGGGCGAAGCCATTGGCACCTGTCTGGTGGCGCAGACGGCCAAGCTGCAGGCACGCAAGCAGTGGATGGCTGATCACCTCAAGCTGCAGGGTGCCGTGACCGTCGACGACGGCGCGGCCAGCAAGGTCGTCGGTGAAGGCAAGAGCCTGTTGCCGATCGGCATGACAGGTGTGGAAGGTGAGTTTTCGCGCGGCGACGTGATCGCGGTGCGCGACACCCGCGGGGTGGAAATCGCGCGCGGCCTGGCCAACTACGCCAGTTCGGAAGCGCGGCTGCTGTGCCGGAAATCGTCAGCGGAGTTCGAGCGGCTGCTGGGCTATGCGGCCGAGCCCGAGATGATTCACCGCGACAACCTGGTGCTTTCGCGTCCCTGAATCGGATGGCGCTTCAGGTGCCCGCTCAGGGTGTCTGAGCGGCGCCTGAGGTGTCTCATCAATGCGTGTCGGGTATCGGTGTGATCGATGGGGTCTGCTGCGACCGTTGAGGGTCGGGCTCGAAGCAGGCGCCGGGAGGGAGCTCCATGCACAGGGGCTGCATGAGCGGTTCGGGCAAGACCGCTTCGGCGCAAGCGTGATCGACCGACAGGCGTTGCCGGCTGCCCCCGCGCAGATAGCGGTTGCGGCTGTCCTGCCGGGGCAGGTAGCGGGCCAGTTCGGTGAGCGCCATTTCGTAGACGCCCCGTTTGAATTCGACCACCACATCCAGTGGGACCCAGTAGTCGTTCCACCGCCAGGCATCGAACTCGGGGTGGTTGGTGGCGCGCAGGTTGAGATGCCAGTCCTGAGCGACCAGCCGCAGCAGATACCAGATCTGTTTCTGCCCTTTGTAGTGACCGCGCGCCTCCCGGCGAATGAAGCGGTCCGGCACTTCGTAGCGCAACCAGTCCCGCGTACGGGCCACGATGTTCACGTGTTCGGGCCTGAGCCCCACTTCTTCGTGCAACTCCCGGAACATGGCTTGCTCGGGGCTTTCGCCCCGGTCGATGCCACCTTGCGGAAATTGCCAGGAATGGGAGCGGATGCGCTTGCCCCAGAACACCTGATTTCGCTGGTTGAGCAGAATGATGCCGACATTGGGCCTGAAGCCTTCTCTGTCAAGCATAATCGACCCCAAATTTTTGAACTGTGACGATTATGCATCGCGCATGACGACTTGCGTACCCTGTGCGGGGGGCCTGCTCCGCCAATGCCGGGTAAATACCGATCCCGCTGCGAAACCTTGATGTCAAGGGTTTCGCCATCCCGAACCACCCACGTTTTCCCATCTGGCCGCCCAGGGGCGGTGTGTCCATGAAAGCCTCTCAGTTCTTCATTTCCACCCTCAAGGAAGCTCCCGCCGATGCCGAGGTCGTCAGCCACCAGCTCATGACGCGCGCCGGCATGATCAAGAAGCTGGGTGCCGGTATTTACAGCTACATGCCCATGGGGCTGCGCGTGATCCAGAAGGTGGAAAAGATCGTGCGCGAGGAGATGAATCGCGCCGGGGCGGTGGAGCTCACCATGCCGGTGATCCAGCCGGCTGAGTTGTGGCAGGAGACGGGGCGCTTCGACAAGATGGGACCGGAGTTGCTCCGCATCCAGGACCGCCACGAACGCCATTTCGTCGTGCAGCCGACCAGCGAAGAGGTTGTGACCGATATCGCGCGCCAGGAATTGCGCAGCTACAAGCAACTGCCCAAGAATTTCTACCAGATCCAGACCAAGTTCCGCGATGAACGCCGCCCGCGCTTCGGCCTGATGCGGGGCCGCGAGTTCATCATGAAGGACGCCTATTCCTTCGACCGCGACGAAGCCGGCGCCAAGGCCAGCTACCAGGTGATGGCGGCCGCCTACCGCCGCATCTTTGACCGCTTCGGGCTGCGTTACCGCGCGGTGGCGGCCGACAGTGGTGCCATCGGGGGCGACCTGTCGGAAGAATTCCAGGTGATCGCAGCCACGGGAGAGGACGCCATCGTCTATTGCCCGAACAGCGACTACGCAGCCAATATGGAAAAGGCCGAGGCGCTGGCGCCGGCCGGCCCGCGCCCGGCGGCGGCCAATGCGATGACCAAGACGCCCACGCCGGGCAAGAGCACCTGTGCCGACGTGGCCGAACTGCTGGGTGTGCCACTCGCCACCACGGTCAAATCGCTGGTGCTCGCCACCGACGAACTCAACGAGGCCGGCGAGGTGACGGGCAGCCAGGTCTGGCTGCTGCTGCTGCGTGGCGATCACGACATGAACGAAGTGAAGGTGGGCAAGGTGCCGGGCCTGGACAAAGGTTTCCGCTTCGCCACCGTGCCCGAAATCGAGGCGCACTTCGGCTGCAAGCCGGGCTATCTGGGCCCGATCGGCCTGAAGCAGCCTTTGACGATCGTTGCCGACCGCGAAGTGGCGGTGATGGCCGACTGGATCTGCGGTGCCAACGAGGTCGACTTCCACCTCACGGGTGTGAACTGGGGGCGTGATCTGCCCGAACCCGCACTCGTGGCCGACATCCGCAACGTGGTCGAGGGCGATCCGTCGCCCGACGGCCAGGGCCTGCTGGCCATCGAGCGCGGCATCGAGGTGGGCCACGTGTTCTTCCTGGGCACCAAATACAGCCTGGCCATGAACGCCACCTTTCTGGCCGAAGACGGCAAGCCCAAGCATTTCGAGATGGGCTGCTACGGTATTGGTGTCACCCGTTTGCCGGCTGCGGCCGTGGAACAGAACCACGACGAGCGCGGCATCATCTGGCCCGATGCGATCGCGCCGTTCACCGCGGTGGTTTGCCCGGTGGGGGCGGACCGCAGCGAAGCGGTGAAGGCCGCGGCCGACGATCTGTACCAGGGCCTGCTGGCCCTGGGGGTGGACGTGATCCTGGATGACCGGGGCGAGCGCCCGGGCGCCATGTTCGCCGACTGGGAACTGATCGGTGTGCCGCACCGCGTGACCATCGGTGACCGCGGTCTCAAGGAAGGCGTGCTGGAGTACCAGCACCGCCGCGATGCGGCAGCGTCCAAGGTGCCTGTTGGGGACGCCCTGGCCTTCGTGCGGGAGCGCCTGGGCGTTTGATCGTTCGAAGGGTCGCACGCATGGAGCCGGATTCGCGTTGCTCGCCGGGCTGGCGTCGCCGGGACTGTCTGCTCGGCAGCGTCGGGTGGCTGGGGGGGGTCGCGTTGGCTGCTTATCCCGGGGCTTCCCGGGCGGGTGGGCAGGTTGAGGAACCACTGGCCGATTCGGTGCGTTCTGCACTGAGTGCGGCCATCGCCAACACGGCGCCACCGGTGCCCGAATTCACGGACATTGAACGGCGCCTGTCCTACCTGCGCTGGCTGGGGGCCATGGGCGACCGGTTGCAGCGGCGCAAGCCCGATTTCCAGACGCGGATCGATTTTCTGCAGACGGTCTGGTACGAGTCGAAGCGGGCGGGGCTGGACACCACCCTGGTGCTGGGCCTGATCCAGGTCGAAAGCGCTTTCCGCAAGTTTGCGATCTCGAGTGTGGGCGCGCGCGGCTACATGCAGATCATGCCGTTCTGGGTGCGCCTGATCGGCGATGGTGACGCCGGCAAGCTGTTCCACATGCAGACCAACATCCGTTTCGGCTGCGTGATCCTGCGCCACTACCTGGAGCGCGAGCGCGGCGACACGTTCATGGCGCTGGGGCGCTACAACGGCAGCCGGGGCAAGGCCGCTTACCCGAACGCGGTGTACGCGGCGGCCCGCCATTGGGTGCACGGCGACACCTGAAGGCGGTCGCGCCCGGCCGCAGTCTCACTGCACGAAGCCGATCCGGGCCTTGCCGGTGCCCGCACGGGGCAGGTCGCCGGGCTCCACGTTGAACCGGTTGTCCAACCGGGCGTTGCCGAAGGCGGTGACCAGGGCTCGGCGCATTTCGCGCGGTGCCAGGGCGGCCAGTTGGTCCAGCACATCGTCGGGCGGATCGGCGTCGAAACGGCGTCCCCAGTCGTGTTCGGCGCGGATCGACTGGTACAGGTGCCCGGCGATGCGCCGGGCCGCGTCGGGGCAGGGTGGCTGGATCTCGAACACGTTCATCCGGTTCAGGATGGGTTCGGGGATGTGGCGTTCGTCGTTGGCGGTGGTGATCCAGATCACCTGGCTGGCATCGATGGGCACTTCGGCGAATTCGTCCACGAAGTGCTGCGCCGTGTCGTGTTCGAGCAGGCTGTAGAGCGCACCGAGTGGGTCGTATTGCGCGTCGCTGCTGGCCTTGTCGATCTCGTCGACCACGATCACCGGGTTGGCGTATTCGCCGTCCACCAGGGCTTCGAATACCTTGCCGGGCTTGGCGCCTTTCCATTGCGAGGACGACCCCGAGAGCAGCCAGCCGGCGGTCATGCTGCTCATCGGCACCAGGCTCATGCCGGTGCCCAGCAGGTCGGCAATCTGCCGCGCGAAGTGCGTCTTGCCCACGCCGGGTGGGCCCAGCAGCAGGATGGGCGTGACCTCCAGGCTGTCGCGGCTGTCCTGGCTCAGTGCCACGTGGCGCTTCACATCGTCGAGCACCTCGCCGAAATTGGGCAGCAATTCATACAGCGGCGCCATGTCGGGCACACCGGAGGGTTTGACGGCAAACCGTTGCGGGCCGCGTTCGAGCATGCGCTGGTAGGTGCTGCGCAGGCCTTCGTGTTCGCGCTCGGTGCCGCTGGACTGGAGCTTGACCAGCCGGCGCTCGACATCGTCGGCGCGGTAGACGCTGCGCATCTGCGCGATCGGCAAGGGGATCGCGGGTGAGGACGGGACCAGGCTGTGTGAGCTCAAGGCGTTCTCCTGCGTGACGAAAACGGGAAACCCGAATTCATTCAAGCACAAGCCGTGCCGGCTCTCAAGCCCGGTGATCCCCGATGGACGGTTCGCCTGCGCGCTGGTGGATGGGCGCATCACGCCCAAAAACAAACAGCCGCCCAAGGGCGGCTGTCGGCGGGGCGAAAGGGACGGTCAGGCCTGACCGGTGATCACTTTTTGCAGTTCACCCGACTCGTACATTTCCATCATGATGTCCGAACCGCCGATGAATTCGCCCTTGACGTAGAGCTGCGGAATGGTGGGCCACTGGCTGTAGTCCTTGATGCCCTGGCGCACTGCGTCGTTTTCGAGCACGTTGACGGTGGTGAGCGACTTGGGGTCCACGCCGCAGGCTTTGAGGATCTGCACCGCGCGGCCGGAGAAGCCGCACATCGGGAAGCTGGCGCTGCCCTTCATGAACAGCACGATGTCGTGGGATTTGACCAGTTGGTCGATCTGGCTTTGCACGTCGCTCATGGTCGTAGGTTCCGTGTGGGTTGGGGCGGGCCGGCACCGGGTGGCTGGCCGGAAATCCGGATTATCGCGCGAGCGGCCAGCGCCCGCCGGTGCAGCGCTCGATGCCCGCGAGGTCGGTACGGCTGCTGACGGTTTCGAAGCCCCGGTCGCTGAGCAGGGCGCGCACGGCGGCGGCCTGGTCGTAGCCGTGTTCGAGCAGCAGCCAGCCGCCGGGGTGGAGCGCGCCGGGTGCGGTGGCCACGAGGTGGCGGATGTCGTCCAGCCCGTCGGGGCCGGCCGTCAGGGCCGACAGCGGCTCGTGGGTCAGTGCCGCCAGGTGCGGGTCCGCCTCGGCAATGTAGGGCGGGTTGGAGACGATGAGGTGAAAGCGCTCGCCCGGCACAGCGTCCAGCCAGTGACCGAGGCGCCAGCGCACCGGCAGGCCTAGGCGCTGGCCATTGGCGCGGGCCTGCGCCAGGGCGGCTTCGCTGGCGTCGGTGGCGGTCAGCTCGGCCTGTGGTGCGTGGGTGCCCAGCGCCAGGGCGATGGCTCCGCTGCCGGTGCCGAGATCGAGCACGCGCGTGGGCTGGGCTGGCGCAGCATCGGTCGGGAGCAAGGACAGCGCCCATTCGACCAAGGTTTCGGTGTCGGGCCGCGGCACGAGCACGCCCGGGCCCACCTGCAGGTCGAGCCCGAAGAAGGCCTTGTGCCCCAGCAGATAGGCCACGGGTTCGCCGGCCTGGCGCCGTTGCAGCAGTGCGGTCCACACGGTTTGTGCTGCCTCGGGCAGGACGTCTGCGTCGTGGGCGATGAGCCAGGCGCGGTCATGGGGCGAACGGCCCAGCGCGTGCAACAGCAGGATCTGGGCGTCCAGGCGGTCCAGCCCGAGCCGGGCGGCAGAGGCCAACGCTTCGGCGAGCGTCGTCATGCCTGGCTTTCGAGCGCGGCCAATTGTTCGGCGCCGCGCGCCACCTGCAGCGCGTGGATGACGTCGCCCAGGTCGCCCTCCATCACCTGCAGCAGCTTGTAGAGCGTGAGGTTGATGCGGTGGTCTGTCAGGCGTCCTTGCGGGAAGTTGTAGGTGCGGATGCGATCGCTGCGGTCGCCGCTGCCGATCAGGCCCTTGCGCGTGGCGGCTTCGCTGGCGGCGCGCTCGCTGCGTTCTTTTTCCTGCAGGCGTGCGGCCAGCACCTGCAGCGCCTTGGCCTTGTTGCTGTGCTGGCTGCGACCGTCCTGGCATTCGGCGGTGAGGCCGGTGGGCAGGTGGGTCACGCGCACCGCCGAATCGGTCTTGTTGATGTGCTGGCCGCCGGCGCCGCTGGCGCGGAAGGTGTCGATGCGCAGTTCGGTCGGATTGAGTTTGACGGCTTCGGCTTCGTCGGGTTCGGGCATCACGGCCACGGTGGCGGCGCTGGTGTGGATGCGGCCCTGGGTTTCGGTGGCGGGCACGCGCTGCACACGGTGGCCACCGGATTCAAAGCGCAACTGGCCGTACACGCCGGGCCCGGCGCCGCCCGGGTTGCTGATGAGCAGCACCACTTCTTTATAGCCGCCCAGTTCGCTCGGCGATTCGCTGACGATCTCGGTGCGCCAGCCCTGGCTGTCCGCGTAGCGGGTGTACAGGCGCGCCAGATCGCCCGCAAATAGCGCCGATTCGTCGCCCCCGGTGCCGGCGCGGATTTCCAGGAAGGCTGCGCGTTCATCGTCCGGATCGCGTGGCAGCAGCAGGCGCTGCAGCGCCTCGTTGAGCTGCGCCATCTCGGCTTCGGCGGCCTGCACCTCTTCGCGCGCCATGTCGGCCATGTCGGGATCGGTCAGCAGTTCCTGGGCGCTGGTCCGGTCGGCCTCGCGTTGCAGGTAGCGGTTGAATGCGTTGACCCGCTCGCTGGCGTCGGCGTGTTCGCGGCTGAGCGTCCGGAAGCGCTGCAAGTCGCTGACCACGTCGGGGGCGGAGAGCAGCGCGTCCAGCTCGTGCAGGCGGGCGCGCTGGCGGTTCAGGGTGTCGCGGACAAAGGGTTTCACGGCAGCGGGAGCGGGTGAGCGGGAAGACCGCACGCTCTGGAGGCGCGCGGACCGGGCGGAGCGGCTAGCGCCGCTAGGACTTTTCGCGCAGGAAGAGGCGCGAAACCGCTTGCGCCGTGTGGGCGCGGGATTCGGCGTCGCCCGTGTGCAGCTCGGCCAGGGTGCCGTGCAGCATCTTTTGCGTCAGGCCTTTGGCCAGGGCTTCGAGCACCGCGTCCACCGGCTCGCCCTTGGCCAGCAGCCGGCGCGCGCGCGCCATTTCGGCCTGGCGCCAGGCGTCGGCCTGGGCGTTGAGTTGCTGGATCAGCGGCACGACACCGTTGGCCGGATCCCGCTGCTGCATCCAGTGCATGAAACTCAGCACCCCGGCGTCGATGATGGCCTCGGCCTGCGCCACGGCGGCCTGCCGGTTGTCCTTGCCCGTCTGCACCACGCCGGCCAGGTCGTCCACGGTATAGAGGTACACGTCGGACAGGCCCTTGACCTCGATCTCGATGTCGCGGGGCACAGCCAGATCGACCATGAACATGGGGCGGTGACGGCGCTTTTTGAGCGCCCGCTCGACCGCGCCCAGACCAATGATCGGCAGGGTGCTGGCGGTGCAACTGATCACCGCATCGAATTCGTGCAGCCGTTCGGGAATCTCGGCCAGGCGCATGACTTCGGCGCCAAAGCGGCTGGCCAGCTTTTCACCACGCTCCAGTGTGCGGTTGGCGATGGCCATGGCCTTGGGGGTCTTGGCGGCGAAGTGGGTGGCCGCCAGTTCGATCATCTCGCCGGCCCCGACGAACAGCACGCGGATGTCCTTGAGGTCTTCGAAGATCTGCGACGCCAGCTTGACGGCGGCCGCCGTCATGCTGATCGAGTGCGCGCCGATCTCGGTGGAGGTGCGCACCTGTTTGGCCACCGAGAACGAGCGCTGGAACAGCTGGTGCAGTGTGGTGCCCAGCGCACCGGCTTCGTCGGCGGCGCGCACGGCGTCTTTCATCTGGCCAAGGATCTGCGCCTCGCCGAGCACCATGCTGTCCAGGCCGCTGGCGACGCGGAAGGCATGCCGGGCTGCGTCGTCTTCGCGCAGGATGTAGGCGTGGTCCTGCAACACGTGCGGGCTCACGCCACCGGTCTGGGCCAACCACTGCAACGTGGGTTCCACCGCCGACTGGTCCCCAGCGCCATAGAGTTCGGTGCGGTTGCAGGTCGACAGCAGGGTGGCCTCGGCTTGAAGGGGCAGGCTGGTGCGGTAACCCGTGAGGGCGGGCTGGATCTGGTCGATGGCGAACGCAAAACGGCCCCGCAGATCCAGCGGAGCCGTTTGGTGATTGATGCCGAGTGCCCAGACAGCCATGAAGGGGATTATAAAATTCCAGCGCCCCCGCTGCCGTGGGCGCGCGCCGCCTGTTGATGCGGATGGCCTGCGAACGCGCCTTGTGCGAGGCGCCCCGCTTTTTCTCTGCCGGCTTTTGACCTTTCCGCTGCGGTGAACTTTATCGCCTTGATCCTTCATCTTGCGAACTTCGTGGCGCCTGCCCTGGTGGTGGGTCTGCTGCTCTGGGGAGCGCCACGCCTGAAGCCCGGGGCGCGCCGTGGCCGCTGGGGGGCGCGGCGCGAACTGCTGGCGCAGTGGGGGCTGGGCACGGCGGTGTTGCTGTCCGGCCTGGTGGTTTTTGGGCGCGATGGTGTGATGGTCACGTATGCCGCGCTGGTGCTCTTCCAGGGCAGTCTGGCCTGGTGGGCACGTCGCGCCTGACGCCTGCGGCGCCAGTATCCGCCGCAGGGGTGTGTGATTGGGGCCTGCGGTACCATCGCAGGTTCAGCTTTTGTTGCTGGCCCTCGCCCCATGAACGCCCCGACTCCGCTTCCGCTGCTGGAAACCACGCTCGACGATTCGCCCCGTCTGCGTGAGATTCCGTACAACTACACCTCTTTCTCGGATCGCGAAATTGTGCTGCGTCTGCTGGGCTCCCGGGCCTGGGGGCTGCTGGACGACTTGCGCGGCGAGCGGCGCACCGGGCGATCGGCCCGCATGCTCTACGAGGTGCTTGGCGACATCTGGGTGGTCCAGCGCAACCCCTATCTGCAGGACGACCTGCTCGACAACCCCAAGCGGCGTGCCGCGCTGGTCGAAGCGCTGCACCACCGGCTCGGTGAGGTGCAGCGCCGCCGCACACCCCAGGACGATCCGGCGCGTGACGCGCTGGTGGGTGAGTTGCTCACGCTGGCCCACGCGGCCGTGGACACCTTTGCCCACTCGTTCGAAGAGATGGCCACGCTGCGCCAGCGCACGAACCGCGTGCTGCGCAAGCTGACCGCCAAGGACAACATCAAATTCGACGGTCTCTCGCGCGTGTCGCACGTGACCGACGCGACCGACTGGCGCGTGGAATACCCGTTCGTGGTGCTCACGCCCGACACCGAGGCCGAGATGGCGCACCTGGTGAAGGGCTGCGTCGAACTGGGTCTGACCATCATCCCGCGCGGGGGCGGCACCGGCTACACCGGCGGCGCGATCCCGCTGACCTGGAAGAGTGTGGTCATCAACACCGAGAAGCTCGAAGCCATGACCGAGGTCGAGCACGTGGCCATTCCCGGCCACGCGCAACCGGTGGCCACGGTGTGGACCGAAGCCGGCGTGGTCACGCAGCGCGTGGCCGATGCGGCCGAACGGGCGGGCTTTGTGTTCGCGGTCGATCCCACGTCGGCCGAAGCCTCGTGCGTGGGCGGCAACATCGCCATGAACGCTGGTGGCAAGAAGGCCGTGCTTTGGGGCACGGCGCTGGACAACCTGGTGAGCTGGCGCATGGTCACGCCGCAGGCCGAATGGTTAGAAGTCACACGCCTGGACCACAACCTCGGCAAGATCCACGATGCCGAGGTGGCGACCTTCGAACTCCGGTACTTTGCCGCCGACGGCAAAACGCCGCTGCGCACCGAAACGCTGGCGATTCCCGGCTCGACCTTCCGCAAGGAAGGCCTGGGCAAGGACGTGACCGACAAGTTCCTCAGCGGTTTGCCGGGTATCCAGAAAGAAGGCTGTGACGGCCTGATCACCAGCGGCCGCTGGGTGGTGCATCGCATGCCCGACCACACCCGCACCGTGTGCCTGGAGTTCTTCGGCAATCCCAAGGACGGTGTGCCCTCGATCGTTGAGATCAAGGACTTCATGTTTGCCGAGCAAAAGCGCAGCGGGACGCTGCTGGCCGGCCTGGAACACCTGGACGACCGCTACCTCAAGGCCGTGGGCTACGCGACCAAGAGCAAACGGGGCACGCTGCCCAAGATGGTGCTGATCGGCGACATCGTCGGCGACGATGCCGATGCCGTGGCGCGCGCCACCAGCGAAGTGATCCGCATGGCCAACGGCCGCAGCGGCGAGGGCTTCGTTGCCATCAGCGCCGAGGCGCGCAAGAAATTCTGGCTCGACCGCAAGCGCACCGCAGCCATCAGCAAGCACACCAACGCTTTCAAGATCAACGAAGACGTGGTGATCCCGCTGCCGCGCATGGGCGAATACACGCTGGGCATCGAGCGCATCAATATCGAACTGTCGTTGCGCAACAAGCTCAAGCTGTGCGATGCGCTGGAAGCCTTTTTTGCCAAAGGCAACCTGCCCCTGGGCAAGACCGACGACGCCAACGACCTGCCCAACGCCGAGTTGCTGGAAGATCGCGTGCAACAGGCCCTGGCCAAGGTGCGTGAGGTACGCGCCCTGTGGGCTGGCTGGCTGCGCGATGTCGACAGCCTGTTCCCGCAACTGCAGGACCATTCGTTGCGCGCGAGCTGGAAGACGCAGATCCGTGTGCCGCTGCAGCAGATTTTCACCGGCGCGGCCTTTGCCCCGATCCTGGCCGAATGCAATGCCATTCACAAGCGTGTGCTCAAAGGTCGCGTCTGGGTGGCGCTGCACATGCACGCGGGCGACGGCAATGTGCACACCAACATCCCCGTCAACAGCGACGACTACGAGATGCTGCAGACCGCCCACGAGGCGGTGGCCCGCATCATGGTGCTGGCGCGGGGCCTGGATGGCGTGATCTCGGGCGAGCACGGCATCGGCATCACCAAGCTGGAATTCCTGACCGACGACGAGCTCAACCCCTTTGCCGCCTACAAGGCGAAGGTCGATCCCGAGGGTCGCTTCAACAAGGGCAAACTGCTGCGCGGTGCCGCGCACCAGGCGCTGGTGGCGGGCGATGCCAGCGTGCGCCAGGCCGACCTGGCCAATGCCTACACGCCCTCGTTCGGCCTGATGGGGCACGAGTCGCTGATCATGCAGCAGAGCGACATCGGCGCCATCGCCGATTCGGTCAAGGACTGCCTGCGCTGCGGCAAGTGCAAACCTGTCTGCGCCACGCACGTGCCACGCGCCAACCTGCTCTACAGCCCGCGCAACAAGATCCTGGCGACTTCGCTGCTGATCGAAGCTTTTCTGTACGAAGAGCAGACGCGCCGTGGCATCAGCATCAAGCACTGGGAAGAGTTCGAGGACGTGGCCGATCACTGCACGGTCTGCCACAAGTGCCTGTCTCCCTGCCCGGTGAAGATCGACTTCGGCGACGTGTCGATGAACATGCGCAACCTGCTGCGCAAGATGGGCCAGAAGAGCTTCCGGCCCGGCAATGCGGCGGCCATGTTCATGCTCAACGCGACCAATCCGCAGACCATCAAGCTGGTGCGCTCGGCCATGGTGGACGTGGGTTTCAAGGCCCAGCGCCTGGCCAACGACGTGCTGCGCCTGGCGGCGAAGAAGCAGACGTCGGCCCCGCCGGCCACGGTGGGCACCGCGCCGGTCAAGGAACAGGTCATCCACTTCATCAACAAGAAGATGCCTGGTGGTCTGCCCAAGAAGACGGCGCGCGCGTTGCTCGATATCGAGGACAAGGACTACGTTCCCATCATCCGCAATCCGCAAGCCACCACGGCCGAGACGGAAGCGGTGTTCTACTTCCCCGGCTGCGGCTCCGAGCGCCTGTTCAGCCAGGTCGGCCTGGCCACCCAGGCCATGCTCTGGCATGCGGGCGTGCAGACCGTGCTGCCGCCGGGATATCTGTGCTGTGGCTATCCGCAGCGCGGCAGCGGCCAGTTCGACAAGGCGGAAAAGATCATCACCGACAACCGGGTGCTGTTCCACCGCGTGGCCAACACGCTGAACTACCTGGACATCAAAACGGTGGTGGTGAGCTGTGGCACCTGCTACGACCAGTTGCAGGGTTACGAGTTCGAGAAGATCTTCCCGGGCTGCCGCATCATCGACATCCACGAGTACCTGCTGGAAAAGGGCATCACGCTGCCGGCGGGGCAGGGCGGTTACCTGTACCACGACCCGTGCCACAGCCCGATGAAGTTGCAGGACCCGATGAAGACCGTCAAGGCCCTGGTGGGCGATGGCGTCATCAAGAGTGAACGCTGCTGCGGCGAAAGCGGCACGCTGGGCGTGACCCGGCCGGATATCTCCACGCAGATCCGCTTCCGCAAGGAAGAAGAGGTGCGCAAGGGCGAAGCGGCCCTGCGCGCTGCGGGCACCGTGGCACCGCAGGCCAACGTCAAGATGCTGACCTCTTGCCCGAGCTGCCTGCAGGGCCTGAGCCGCTACACCGACGACTTGCAGAACGGCTTGCTGGAGGCCGACTACATCGTGGTTGAAATGGCGCGCCAGATCCTGGGCGAAAGCTGGCTGCCTGAATACGTGGCGCGTGCCAACCAGGGTGGCATCGAGCGCGTCCTGGTCTGACCCGAGGATCGCCATGGCTGGACTCACACCGAACACCCCGACGCCCCAGGACATCACCGTGCATGGCGCCTCTCGCGTGCTGGAGGTGCTGTTTTCCGATGGCCAGACCTTCCGCATCCCTTTCGAGCTGATGCGGGTGTGTTCGCCGTCGGCCGAAGTGCAAGGGCATGGCCCGGGTCAGGCAACCCTGCAGAGCGGCAAGCGCGACGTGCAGATCGTGGCGCTGGAGCCGGTGGGGCACTATGCGGTGCGGCCGACGTTTTCCGATGGGCACGATTCCGGCCTCTTCACCTGGGAATACCTGTACACGCTGGGTGCGCGGCAGGACGCGCTCTGGCGCGACTACTTGCAGCGTCTGGCCGATGCGGGGCTGGATCGGGATGCCCCCATGCCGACGGCGGGCGGGCACGCCTGCGGCCACCACCACTGAACCCGACCGTCAAGGATTCACGGAGAACCACCCCATGGCCACCACCCACTTCGGTTTCGAAACGGTCGACGAGCGGGAAAAAGCGCAGCGTGTGCGCGGCGTGTTCGATTCGGTCGCGTCCAAGTACGACGTCATGAACGACCTGATGTCGGCCGGCTTGCACCGGGTCTGGAAGCGTTATGCCATCACCGTGGCCCGTCCTCGGGAGGGTGACCAGGTGCTCGACATTGCGGGCGGCACCGGCGACCTGTCGATGGCGTTCGCCCGCCGGGTGGGACCCTCCGGGCGTGTGGTGCACACCGACATCAACGAGGCCATGCTGCGCGAGGGGCGCAACCGCCTGCTGGACAACGGGCTGGTGTTGCCGACGATGGTCTGTGATGCCGAAAAGCTGCCGTTTGCGTCCGAGTCCTTCGACATCGTGTCGGTGGCGTTTGGTTTGCGCAACATGACCCACAAGGACCAGGCCCTCGCCGAGATGCGGCGCGTGCTCAAGCCGGGGGGGCGCTTGCTGGTGCTGGAGTTTTCCCGGGTCGCCAAGCCTTTGGAGAAGGCGTATGACTGGTACTCGTTCAACGTGCTGCCGAAATTGGGCCAACTGGTTGCCGGGGATGCCGAGAGCTACCGCTACCTGGCGGAGTCGATCCGCATGCACCCGGACCAGGAGGGCTTGCGCCAGATCATGAAGAACGTGGGCTTCGGCCATGTGGACGTGCACAACCTCAGCGGCGGCATCGTCGCGTTGCATCTGGGTATCAAGTGTTGACACCGCGGCCCGGGAGGGCGCCGGCGGGACAGGAAAGGACAAGGAAGGGCATGCAAGGGGGTATTCGATGAGCGCCGAATCGTCGTGGCTGTGGTGGCTGGCACTGGTGGGGGTTGTGTTGGTGGCCGTGGTGCTGGGGGCTCGGCGGCGTCTCAAGGCCGCTGCGCCGATAGCGCAGCCGTCGGGACCCATTCCGGCCGATCAGGTGACGCCGGTGGCACCCCGGGGCTACAGCCCGAAAAACGTCGGCAACGACGCGTCGGCGCGCCCGTGGGAGAGCGCCGCGTATGCCCCGGTCGATGCGGCGGCGCCCGTGGTGGCTCCCGCGCTGGAACGCCGCTCGCCCGACGGTTTCGATGAAGCCGATTTCCTGTCCACGTCCAAAGCCAACTTCCTGCACCTGCAATCGGCCTGGGACCAGGCCGATCTGGCCAGCCTGCGCGCCATGATGACCGATGGCATGCTGGAGCAGATTCGCCAGCGCATGGAGACGGCCATTGCGGCCCGCCAGCCTGCGGAGGCCGATGACCGGTCGACCGCGCCGTCCGCACGCACCGAGGTGGTGATGCTCGAAGCGCGCCTGCTGGGCATCGAGGAGATGGCGGACGCGTGGCTCGCCAGCGTCGAGTTCTCGGGCCTGATGCGCGAAGACCTCTCAGCCGGCCCAAGCCCGTTCCGGGAAATATGGGACATCACCCGGCCGCGTCACACCGAAGGCGGGTGGCTGGTGGCCGGGGTGCAGGCGCTGCGCTGAAGCGCCCGGCTTATCCGTCAGAATCGAGGGCATGAACGACGCCCATTCCCCTTCGCCGGCTGCGGCCGGCGCTTCGCCTTTGTCTGCGCTGCAATCCCTGCTGGGAGTGCTGAAGCCCCCCGAATGGGTGGTGGATGAGGTACAGAACCGTGTGGTGCTTTTCCTCAATCATGTGCTGGGGCAGGAGCCGCAGGCGCAGGATCGCCTGCGGCGCCACAAAGGCAAGCCGGTGCGGCTGCAGTGGGGTGCGGTGCACCTGACGCTGGCCGCCACCGCCGCTGGGCTGGTCGAGCGCCTCCCGGCCGCAACGGCTGCCGAACTGACCGTGACCCTCACCCAGACCTCGCCGCTGGGCTTGGCGCGCGAGCTGGCGCAGTCGCTGGCCAGCGGCCACAAGCCCGGTGTCGATATCCAGGGCGACGTGCAACTGGCGGCGGAAGTGGCCTGGCTGGTGGACAACGTGCGCTGGGACGTGGAGGAAGACCTTTCGCAATTCGTCGGCGACGCGGCGGCACACACGCTGGTGGGCATTGCATCGACGGTGGCGCGAGGCCTGAAGGCTTTCGTGGCGCGTGTGCCTGGCCGCAGCGGGGGCGCTTCGCCAGCCGCTCCCAGCGAAACCGGCACCGACGGGCCTGCCGCATGAGGCGGCTGTTTCGTGGCGCTTTCATCCTGTGGGTGGCGCTGCGCCATGGGCTGGACGAGCTGCTGCTGTCGAGCTTCCCGCATCCACTGGTTCGGGGGCTGACCCGCCTGGTGACGATCGGGCGCAAGCTGGATGCGCCGCGCGGTCAGCGCCTGCGCGAAGCGCTGGAGCGCCTGGGTCCGATCTTCGTGAAGTTCGGGCAGGTGCTGTCCACCCGCCGCGACCTGTTGCCGCCCGATATCGCCGACGAGTTGGCGCATCTGCAGGACAACGTGCCGCCGTTTCCGAGTGCGGTGGCGGTGGCGACCATCGAGCGCGCCTTCGGCCAACCGCTGGAGGCCCTGTTTGATCACTTCGAGCACACGCCCGTGGCCAGCGCGTCGATCGCGCAGGTGCACTTCGCCACGCTGAAGGCCGGCCGCCACGCCGGGCGGGAGGTGGCGGTGAAGGTGCTGCGCCCGAACATGCTGCCGGTGATCGAAAAAGACCTCTCGCTCATGCGCATGATGGCCGGCTGGGTGGAGCGCCTCTCGGCAGACGGCCGGCGCCTCAAACCGCGCGAGGTGGTGGCCGAGTTCGACAAGTACCTGCACGACGAGCTCGACCTCATGCGCGAAGCGGCCAATGCGGCCCAGTTGCGCCGCAACATGGCGGGGCTTGATCTGGTGATGATCCCGGAGATGTTCTGGGACTTTTGCCACACCGAGGTGATGGTGATGGAGCGCATGCGCGGCCTGCCCATCAACCGGGTGGACGATCTGCGGGCGCGAGGCGTCGACATCCCGAAGCTGGCGCGCGACGGCGTGACCATCTTTTTCACCCAGGTTTTCCGCGACGGTTTTTTCCATGCCGACATGCACCCGGGCAACATCCGGGTCAGTGTGGATCCGGCCACCTTCGGGCGCTACATCTCGCTCGATTTCGGCATCGTCGGTACGCTCACCGAGTTCGACAAGGAATACCTGGCGCAGAACTTCACGGCGTTTTTCCGGCGCGACTACAAGCGTGTCGCCCAGTTGCACATTGAAAGCGGCTGGGTGCCGCCCGAGACCCGGGTCGACGAACTCGAGTCGGCGATCCGGGCGGTGTGCGAGCCGTACTTCGACCGTCCGCTTCGCGAGATCTCCCTGGGCATGGTGCTGATGCGGCTGTTCCAGACATCGCGGCGTTTCCAGGTGGAGATCCAGCCGCAACTGGTGCTGCTGCAGAAAACCCTGCTCAACATCGAGGGGCTGGGGCGCGAACTGGACCCGGATCTGGATCTCTGGGCGACCGCCAAACCCTTTCTCGAAAAGTGGATGGTCGACCAGATGGGGCCGCGCAAGCTGTGGCAACAGCTCAAGGCCGAAGCGCCGCAGTACGCCAAACTGCTGCCGGCCTTGCCACGGCTGCTGCACGATCGTCTGCGGCAGCCCGGTGACGGCGTGAGCCGCGCGGAACTGCAGGCCCTGTTGGCGGAGCAGAAACGCACCAACCGCCTGTTGCAGGGCATCATCTACGGCGGTATCGGCTTCGTGCTGGGGCTGATCGTCACCCAGGTGCTGCTGCGCATCCGTCTCTGGTGACCGGTGCGGGATAAAAGTCTGGGGGCCCTTGACGGCCTGGGCAAGCGCCCCAAACTATAATGCCCGGTTTTGTTCAACTTCCCTGTCCGGCACCACGGGGCGCCCGCTGTCTGCGCCGGAGAGGTGTTTTCCACCGTTCACGCCATGCCGATCTATGCCTACAAGTGCGAGTCCTGCGGCCATGCCAAGGACGTTCTGCAGAAAATCTCCGACGCACCGCTGACCGATTGCCCCGCTTGCGGGGCGGCGACCTTTCGCAAGCAGCTGACGGCGGCCGGTTTCCAGCTCAAGGGCTCGGGCTGGTACGCCACCGATTTCCGTGGCGGAGCCAGTGCATCCGGCGCGGCCGCCGCCTCGACCGGCACCGCCGCTGAGGGTGCCGCCGCTGCCGCGCCGTCCTCGTCGGAGACCCCGGCCAGCCCCGCGCCGTCCACGCCCTGTGGTGGCTCCTGCGCCTGCCACTGAGACCCACGGCATTTATGGCTGCCTTGCGCAAGTGGCTGTTGTCCGGGCTTCTGGTGCTCGTGCCCCTGATCATCACCCTCTGGGTGCTCGACTGGGTGGTGTCCACTCTGGACCAGACCTTGCGCATCCTGCCGGCCAGCTGGCATCCTGACCAACTGCTTGGTTTTCACCTGCCCGGTCTGGGCGTGATCTTTGCCCTCGGGGTGCTGCTGTCCATCGGTGCCCTGGCATCCAACATCATCGGTTCCAGGCTGGTGAACTGGTGGCATGCACTGCTGCACCGGATTCCGGTGGTTCGCTCGATCTATTCCGGCGTCAAGCAGGTGTCGGACACGCTGTTTTCGGAAAAGGGCAATGCTTTCCGGCAGGCTTTGCTGATCCAGTGGCCGCAGGAGGGCATGTGGACCATTGCTTTCCTGACCGGTGCACCGGGTGGTGAAGTCCAGGCACATCTGCGAACCGGGCATGGCCCCGGTGGCGCCGGCGACGAGTTCATCAGCGTGTACGTGCCGACCACCCCCAACCCCACCGGGGGCTACTTCGTGATGGTGCGCAAAAGCGCCTGTGTGGAGCTGCAGATGTCGGTGGACGAGGCCCTGACCTACATCGTCTCCATGGGTGTCATCGTGCCAGGGGGCAAGAAACCCCCGCAACCTGGCGCCTCTTCGCCTGTTCCCCTTACCTGAGCCGATCCGGCCGCCCCGTGCGGCCCTCTGTTGAAAGAAGCAATTCCATGGCCATGCGCTCCCACTACTGCGGTCTGGTGACCGAAGCCCTGATGGGCCAAACCGTTTCGCTGTGCGGCTGGGTCAACCGCCGTCGCGACCACGGTGGGGTGATCTTCATCGACCTGCGTGACCGCGAAGGTTATGTGCAGGTGGTGTGCGATCCGGACCGCCCCGAGATGTTCAAGGTGGCCGAAGATGTGCGCAACGAGTTCTGCGTGCAGGTCAAGGGCCTGGTGCGTGCCCGCCCTGAAGGCACGACCAACGACGGCCTCAAGAGCGGCAAGATCGAAGTGCTGTGCCACGAGCTGATCGTGCTGAACGCCTCGGTCACGCCGCCGTTCCAGATGGACGACGACAACCTGTCGGAGACCACGCGCCTCACGCACCGTGTGATGGACCTGCGCCGCCCGGCCATGCAGCGCAACATGATGCTGCGCTACAAGACCGCCATTCAGGTGCGCAATTTCCTGGACAAGGAAGGTTTCATCGACATCGAGACGCCCATGCTGGGCAAGAGCACGCCCGAAGGCGCGCGCGATTACTTGGTGCCCAGCCGCGTGCACGACGGCCAGTTCTTTGCGTTGCCCCAGTCGCCCCAGCTCTACAAGCAGATGCTGATGGTGGCTGGCTACGACCGCTACTACCAGATCACCAAGTGCTTCCGCGACGAAGACCTGCGTGCCGACCGGCAGCCCGAGTTCACCCAGATCGACTGTGAGACCTCGTTCCTGAACGAAGAAGAAATCCGTGCGATCTTCCAGCGCATGATCACCGAGGTGTTCAAGACCCAACTGGGGGTGGACCTGGGCGAGTTCCCGATCATGACCTTCCAGGAGGCCGCCTACCGCTTTGGCTCCGACAAGCCGGACCTGCGTGTCAAGCTCGAATTCACCGAGCTGACCGAGGTCATGAAGGATGTGGACTTCAAGGTTTTCTCCGGCCCGGCGACAACGCCCGGTGGCCGCGTGGTCGCGCTGCGTGTGCCCGGTGGCGCCCAGATCTCGCGTGGCGAGATCGACCAGTACACCGAGTTCGTCAAGATCTATGGCGCCAAGGGACTGGCCTGGATCAAGGTCAACGAGGTGGTCAAGGGGCGCGACGGGTTGCAATCGCCCATCGTCAAGAACATCCACGACGCGGCCATCGCCGAGATCCTCCAGCGCACCGGCGCCCAGGACGGTGACCTGCTGTTCTTCGGTGCCGACAAGACCAAGGTCGTCAACGATGCCATCGGCGCACTGCGCCTGAAGATCGGCCACAGTGAATTCGGCAAGAAGAGCGGTCTGTTCGAAAGCCGCTGGGCGCCGCTGTGGGTGGTGGACTTCCCGATGTTCGAGCACGACGAGGAAGAAGACCGCTGGGTGGCCGTGCACCATCCTTTCACCAGTCCCAAGGATGGCCACGAGGACCTGATGGACACCGATCCGGGCAAGTGCATCGCCAAGGCCTACGACATGGTGCTCAACGGCTGGGAGCTGGGCGGCGGTTCGGTGCGGATCCACCGCGCCGATGTGCAGAGCAAGGTCTTCAGCGCGCTCAAGATCGGCGAAGAAGATGCGCGCGCGAAGTTCGGCTACCTGCTGGATGCTCTGCAGTACGGTGCGCCGCCGCACGGTGGCCTGGCCTTTGGCCTGGATCGCCTGATCACCCTGATGACGGGCGCCGAATCGATTCGCGACGTGATCGCTTTCCCCAAGACCCAGCGTGCCCAGGACCTGCTGACCCAGGCACCCAGCACGGTGGACGAGAAGCAGTTGCGCGAGCTGCACATCCGGCTGCGCAACCCGTCGCCGGTCTGAGGGGCGGCCGCTTCTTTTCTTCAGCAGCAAGGCGCCCTTCGGGGCGCTTTCTTTTTTGGGACGGGCTGTGGCGACCAATTCATCACAACGTGCGCACAAGATTCCACAGTCGGTGCTGGTGGTGATCCACACGCCAGCGCTCGAAGTGTTGCTGATTGAGCGTGCCGAGTCGCCAGGTTTCTGGCAATCGGTGACGGGTTCCAAAGACGCTGTCGAAGAGCCTTTTGAAGAGACGGCCATGCGGGAGGTGGCCGAAGAAACCGGGCTGGACGGTCGGGCGCCAGGGCATCGGTTGAGCGACTGGTGTCTGGAAAACGTCTACGACATTTACCCCGAGTGGCTGTACCGGTACGCCCCGGGGGTGACCCGCAATGTCGAACGGGTCTTTGGCTTGTGCATTCCTCGCGCGGTTCCGGTGACCTTGAGCGCGCGCGAGCACCGGGACCAGATCTGGCTGCCCTGGCGTGAGGCGGCCGATCGCTGTTATTCGTTTTCCAATGCGGAAGCGATCCTCCTGCTCCCCAGGTTTTCCTGACTCTGTGTTTGTTTACAGCCTGCGGTGTGGGTGCTGTGAAAAGGCCCGACGCGCCGAGTGTGGTCTTTGTCGCCCATCTGGAGGCACTGCATGTGGAGTATTCGCGGTTCTGCCGTGTTTTTTCCGCTACCAGTTAAGGTTCGGGAAATTTTTTGTTACGCTCCAAGATCGGTCCTGTAGTTCCAAGTAACTATTTTCGGACGCTGTTGGATACCACTTACCCATTCGCATGAACAAGTCATACAAGTCGATCTGGAACGAAACGCTGGGGACCTATGTGGCGGCCGCTGAAGTGGCGTCGTCGAGTGGTCGCAAGGTGTCCTCCGGGCGTCGTGCCCGGCGTGCACCAGCCCGGGCGTTGGTGGGGCAGCAACTCGCGCTGGAGCAGCGGATCGTCTTTGACGCCGCGGTAGCGGCCACCGTGGTCGATACCCAGGAGGCTTCGGCACCTGCCGCCGACCCGGTGCCGGTGGTGGAAGAGGTCCATGTGACGGAGGCGCCGGAGCCAGCCGCCACGCCGGTGGCGGCCACCGACACGGAGGAGAGCTCGGTGCCAGCTCCCACCGCGGCCCCCACCTCGACGACGCAGACCGACGCCCCCGACACCGCGAACGCTGGGACGGAAACGGGGGGCGATGCCGATGTCGACCCTGATGCCGTGGCGGAGGTTTCCGAGGCCGACGGGGACGACACGACGACGGACACGACCAGTCCGGCGTCGGCGGCTGGCGCGGCTACCGATGGGGACGCGGATGTCGACGCTGGCGACGATGTCGATGCGTTGAGCGAAACCGATCTGGCCGCGGTGGATGCCCCGGCAGAGCGGGTGGAAATCATTTTTGTCGATTCGGTGGCCAAGGACATCGTGCCGGAACTGAGCTGGCACCCGGGTGAAATCTACGTTCTGGACGCCGACCGCGACGGTGTCGAACAGATGGCCGAAATCCTCAATGGCCGCACCGGTGTGGATGCCATCCACATCATCAGCCATGGCACGGCGGGCTCGCTGGAGCTGGGCAACACCAAGCTGGATGCCCAGTCGCTCGAGGACGAGCATGCGGACGAGATGGCGATCATCGCCGCCTCCCTGTCCGAGGGGGCAGACCTCCTGCTCTATGGCTGCGATGTGTCGTCCACCGAAGCGGGGCTCAACTTTGTCAATCTGCTGGCGGAGGCCACCGGGGCCGATGTGGCGGCATCGAACGATGACACCGGTTCCGAGGCGCTGGGTGGCGACTGGGTGCTGGAAACGCGGGTCGGGGGTGAGATCGAAACCACCGTGATCACCGCTGAGCAATGGGCGGGCGTGCTGACGCCTGTGACCACGGGTGCCGGCGCCATTTTGGCGGCTTCGGGCATGAGTATTTACAGCATCGACGTGACCACGGGCAAGGCGACCTTGCTGACGACGGTGCCCAATTCGGTCGGCGGTGTGACGCTGTCGACATCGGATGGCCTGAACTCGCTGGCGGTGGACCAGGCCAACGGGCTGCTGTATTACGTTTCCAACACGGGCAACAACGCCAACCGGGCGCTGTTTGCCTACGATCTCATCAACAACACCCACATTCTGATCGCCAGTGACTTGACCAGCTCTGGCGTGGTGGTGGGGGATCGGGGTGTGGGGAGCGGCGGGGCGGTTTTTGCCAACGGTTCGCTCTACCTGGGGGTCGAAAACAACAATGGTGGTGGCGGTTCGTCCACCGCCGCCGACGATGCCATCTACCGCATCAACTTGGCCAGCGATGGCCGCTCGGTGACCAGTGCGTCGCTGCTGGTGGGCAGCATCGGTAGCAACGATTGGGGGGATCTGGGCTACGACCCTGCCAGCAACACCATCCTCAGTATCCAGACGGGCAGCGTGGTGCGTTACAACGCCACCACCGGTGCGCAGGTGAGCTCGACGACCTTGTCGGGCAACCCCACCCAGGCCAGCACGGGTCAGAACGATACGGTGTATCTGGTCGGAGGTTCGGGCGTGATCCGGACATACGACCCGTCCACCGGAACGATGGGAACCGCTGTCAACATCACGACGGCCAGCGGTTCGATCGGCTCCATCAACGATGCCGCGGGCTGGGTTCCGCCCACGGGCACGATCGGGGATCTCGTCTTTGCAGATGCCAATGGCAATGGCGTGCAAGACGCTGGTGAGGTCGGCATTGCCGGCGTGACGGTGGCGTTGTACGACGACGTCAACAACGACGGGGTGGTGGATGCCAACGACCGGTTGCTGGGGACGGCCACCACCGATGCCACCGGGAAGTATGAGTTCACCGGCGTGCTGCCGGGCAACTACATTGTTCGCGTGACCGATACCGGCAATGTGTTGGGCACCGGTGCGGTCTACACCACGCCTGGGGGAGCAACCAATGCCACGGTGGATATCACCCAGGTCGGTGCGAGCAATCTGAATGCCGACTTTGGGATCAGCAGGGCGCCGGTGAATACCGTGCCTGGTGCGCAGAACACCCCTGAAGATTCGCCGCTGGTTTTCAATGCAGACAATGGCAACGCGTTGTCGGTGGCAGACCCAGACGGAGGCACGCTCACCGCCACGGTGCAGGTGACGAACGGCACCTTCACACTGGGATCGACCAGCGGGGTGACGGTTTCAGGCAACGGGTCCGGCAGTGTGGTCCTCACGGGCTCGGCGTCGGCGATCAACGAGGCCCTGACCAACGCCTACTACACCAACACCCCGGACTACAACGGGTCGGCCCAACTGACCATCACCACCAGCGACGGTCGCGTCGCCTACCAGGACGTTGACACCGTGGCGATCACGGTGTCGCCGGTGGCTGATATCACCAATGACAGTGCCATCACCCAGGTGAACACGCCCGTCACGATCGACGTGTTGGCCACCGACAGTTTTGAAGGAACGCCCCAGATCACGGCCATCAATGGCAGTGCCATCACCGCGGGCGGTGCGGCGGTGGCTGTCAGTGGCGGCTCTGTGGTGCTCGGGCTGGATGGGCGATTGACCTTCACGCCCACCACCAACTCCACCGCTGACTCCTCGTTCACCTACACCGTGACCTCGGGTGGCGTGACCGAGACGGCCCAAGTGACGGTGGTGGTCAATGCACCGCCGGTGCTGGAAGACCCGAACCCGGGTGATCCGGAAAGTCCGGAAGTGGACCCGACGGACCCGACCAACCTGATCGTGCCGGCGGTGGACGGCACGCAAGTGACGGTGGACCTGGATGACTACTTCAGCGACCCGAACCCGGGCGACGTGCTGACGATCACGCCGGACCTGAGCAGCCTGCCGCCTGGGGTGGAGGCCGAGTACAACCCGAGCACGGGCGTGCTGACGGTGACGCCGCCGGTGGACAACAACGGCCCGATCGTGATCCCGGTGACGGTGAACGACGGTCAGGGTGGCACGTTCGAAGGCACGATCACGATCGAGCC
>NZ_JACBGE010000011.1 GCF_021401345.1 Hydrogenophaga sp. NFH-34 | reverse complement strand
GCCAAGGGTGCGCTCAACCTTCGGTCCGTTCCACTCAGGGGTATGTCCACTGTCTTGCATATGGACACATGCTGCCGTGCCCCTGACAACCTCACAACAAGGGCCTTGAGGCCACGCTTACGTTTCATCCATAGCCAGAACGGATCGGCGACCTCGGCGCCGAGCATGACTTCGTTCGAATGCTTGCTGCATCCGAGTGACCCGATGATCGTGGCCAGTAGCTTCTTTCTCATGTAGCACCCTTCAAGTATGTGAACCCCACTCACCAAGAGGTGAGTGGGACTGGCTTTTACAGGGCTCCAGCGGCTTGAACTGCCTGGGCCATTTCCCTGAACTTCAGGGTGCTCAGACGTTGACCGGGAGAGCCAAGCTCGCCAAGCTTCCTGAGCATGTCGCCGCTTGAGATCACGCGGCGATTGCCGAAGCAGATCCGAGTGGCCTTGAGAAGGCCAACCAGACGCGCCTCTTCTTCATCGAGCAACACGTCCTTGCGGGACGATGTTTCATCGATCTTCTGTGTGCCGCAAAATGCGACCTTGGTCCCAAATGGTGAAGACTCCAGAACCAGCACAGGCCGGATCTTGTAGTCATCGCCTTCATCAAACACGAACCGGGCGAGCCAGAACTCACCTGCCTCGGGCTTTTGCTGTGCATGAGCATTCATGGGTTTTCCTTTCCAAATTTCCGCAAAAGCGGGGGTTGAGAAAGGGAGGCCCAAAGGCTTTCTCATGCCGGTGAACAGCAGGCATGAGAAAGCCCCCGAAGGGGCTCTGTATGTGGTTCGAAGGCTCAGGCCTGGGATTCGGGTTCAACGGGCTTGCGGCCAATGTCATCTTTCATCGCCAGGATGATCTGGTCACCGAATATTCCGAGCACCGAAGTTCCCCTGAAGAGCGCCATGAACTCGTTTGCGTCGCTGGTTCCCTTCACCCTGTTCGGGAAGCTGGCCACTATCGCGAAATCCAGACCGCAGTGGCGCTGATACCGCGGTTCGTAGTTCTTACCAGGAAGACCGTAGGTGCGGCAGAACTGCAGCGGTGAGGCCAGTTCGTTGTGGTATGTCCGTGTGCTCGGCTGAGACATGATCCAATCGGCACAAGTGCGGCACAGCCCCCAACCGGTGTCCTGGTTGTGCCACTGCTGCCAGTGACCTGCTTCGCCGCCGCAGCACGCGCATTTGAGGCGCCTGATCTTTTCCGCGGTCATTGCTTGGCACTCTTGTTGAATTCGGCCAACAACTGTGCCTTGTCACGCACCTGGTCAGCAAAGGCATCGCCCTCGGCATAGGTGTCGTTGGCGATGGAGTCGTTGATGGTGTCGTTGGCGGGAGCGACCTCATCGATCTTCCAGTCCACGATCCATCTGCCATCATCGTCCCCGGGTTCTTCCAGGGCCTTGTCCATGATCGCGGCCAGGCCGTCATAGATCCGGTCTTCGTCGCCCTCATCAATCACAAGCTTGAGCGTGACGACGTGTGCCATCATGCGCCCCCTACGATGTTCTGGCCCCAGCCTTCCTGCTTGGCGAAGTCCCAGCAGGCGACTACGTAGCCATCGTCGTCGGTTTCGCCGGGGAAGCCCTTGTTGCACCCTGAGTTGTTCCCCGGAGAGTATCGGCAGTGACCGCAGTCGCTGCAGATGTCGTCGTCGCTGATCGATTTGGTCATAGTGTCCTTTCGTTCCTGCGCGTGCAGTAGTTACAGAAAGGAGTAGCCGGATAGGCTGTCGCAAGCGTTGGAATCGCTTGCAGCAGCCCACGAGGGTGCTGGCGGTAGTTGGCCGCAGGGTGTTTGCTCAGTTGCTCACAGAGCCCCGTTCTTGGGCTTCGTGCGGCGAGCCCAGTCACCGACGAACTTTGCGTGGGTGTATCCACGGACGCGAGCGACATTCAGGAGCAAAACGATCGAGTCTTCACCGTGGTCTATGACTTCGTGCCGGGTGTACCCCCTGTACGTGATCTTCAGGGCGTGGTGACGCGTCCCATACATGTGATAGCGCTCGATGGTCGCAGTCTTGCGTACAGTCATTGCTTCCATTTTTCCTTTCGTTCCGGGAGCCCGGTTGTTTTGAAAGGAGTCGCCGGATTGGCTTTCCACTGGACACGTAGTGCGCAGAGGAAAGCCTGCCCCGAAGGGCTGGCATTGGTGTGGTTTCAAGAGTGAGAAGCAAACTTCTCCGAAGTGTTCAGGTACGCCTGAATCTTCCTGGCGAGATCCTCTCGACGCTCTGGTTCATGACGCGATCCGCCGGCCATCGTCACATTGACCTCATCGCAGTTTTGAGGACGAAGTTCATCGGTCAGCCGGTAGACCAGTGACCCAGAACGAAGCCAGGTATCCGGTTTGGGAGTGAGGGTCCCGCACTCGATGCCCTTGATCTTCGATTCCTGCAGCGACTTGATGGCCTGGGTGTGGTGGTCCGAGTGCTGCTGGTCGAAGATCTGTCCCACTATCGGCACTTCCTGAAGCGCCACGATGGCCTCATCAGCAATCAGTGTGATCACAGGTTCGGCCATGATCGCTTGAGTTTGCCAGTGGTCGATGGCGCCGTGAAGCGTCCCATCTCCCGCGGCGACGGCTTCGTCCATCTCCAGTGATGTGGCTGAACGATGCCTGCGGACGGCATCGACGTACGCTTGAACGCTCTGCTCATCCCAGAGCTTCACGTCATCCACCACGAAGCTGGGTTCGGTCAGCCTGGGATACCCCGCGGTGCCTGTGCCTACTTCATTCGAATTCAGTTCCATGCAGAACGACTCGAATGAATCTGGTGTGAAGCTGATGGCCTGGAGGTCGTCGCCTGCATGGGTCTTGTGCTGGACAGCTCCGTGTTTCCATGCCTGGTCGTACCAGTGCTGTGTACGATGCTCGGGCAGATCCAGACGCTGCGGCAAGAGTTGTTCGCGCAGGC
The DNA here is from genome assembly GCF_021401345.1 of Hydrogenophaga sp. NFH-34. Lineage (GTDB taxonomy): Bacteria > Pseudomonadota > Gammaproteobacteria > Burkholderiales > Burkholderiaceae_C > Hydrogenophaga > Hydrogenophaga electricum. The sequence continues at coordinate 164,906 of NZ_JACBGE010000011.1, read as the reverse complement.
CATCCTCGGCAGCGATCATCTGGCCCATGGCGCCATGCACGTTGATCCCGTTCTTCATCGCTGCCATCATCAGCCCGTAGGCAGACACGTAGGCCACTGCGGCTTCAAAGGTCTTCTGGTCGCTCATTGAGTTCCTTCTATCCCCTATGCGGGTGGTTGTTGAAGAACAAAGCCAGAGGCTTGCTCCTGCCGCCCAAATTTGAGCGCTCAGAAGGAAGCCCCCCTGGGGGCCTTTGAAGCCCCCCTGGGGGCCTTTTATGGAGATCAGCCGTCAGAAGCGATTTCCAACTCACTGGCAAAGGCCAGCCCTTGCCAGCCGTCGTCAGCTCGTACGAGATAAAGCTGTTCTTCGCCCTGTTCGGGGCCATCGGCCTCATCTGCGGTACAGGCTCGCAGGATCTGCACGATCTGTCCCGCATGAGCGGTGTGGTCGGGCAAGTTCACGAACTCGGGCGGGTAGTTGAACTTCGCCCGACCGATCAGAAGTTGTCCGTTCATGATGCGAAACACTTCGCGGCCATTGGGAACTCGATCTCGTCACCTTTCACTGAGGCAAGGTAAGCGCGCATGGCTGCGATGAGGTGAGTTTCACCTCTCCAACAATGGCGTTTGTTGTCCAAGACCCGGAATAGCTGGTCTGATTTGTTGAACTTGAATTCGAATTTCATTCGATCGATGATCGGCCCGCCCCACAACCAGTCTGTGCTGTAGGGGTAGATGCATCTGCCGGCGCGAATATCGTTCGCCAACCACCCCTTGACGTGCTCGCCCACTTGCTCTTGGCGCTCCAATTCGATGAGCGTCACCGCCCAATTCAGAGCCATCCCCGAGAGGCTGGAGGTTTTGACTTTCATAACCTATCCTTTCTTGAAGTTCCCTGAAGCCAGGGGAAATGAGAAAGGTGCAAGCCAAGAGGCTTTCTCATACCGCATCGCGCATGAGAAAGCCCCCAAATGGGTTGATTCGAGTGCGAGCAAAGCTCGCTGAGACAACTTCCGCCAACAGGCGATATGTGAACCTCGATTTTCAGTAGAGAGGGTCTTGGGGTGGCATCAAAAGGTGCCCAAATGCACGCCCTTCTTGGGAAACCCTGGCATCTTGGACCCAGAGGCGGCATCCCAGCACCATAGTGCCCTTCCCCTACTTGCGTAGTCGGCCAGTTTGTCGCGCTTGCACTGAAGGTACTTTGGCGAGTCCATTCCAAAGACCTCCATGTAGACCGGATCTTGTGCGTCCCTCAAGATGAAGTCGGGGTGCACGGTGTCCTCGCTGGTGAATCGAAGGGGTTTCTCGAAGGATCTACCCTGCAGCACCAGGCGATCGGCTACCAGTGCCTCGTAGGAGCTTTCCACGGGAATGAAGACGTCCGACGTGCTCATCAAGGCGCCCACGTTCCAGTTCAGGGACCCCTTTGGGCTGAACTGAACTCCAGCCAGGACCATCGTGTGCCCCTGGAGACGGCCCATGCGGTTGACGGCCGTAGTGATCTGGCCGTGGAGTGCTTGCGCAGGTTTCTCACCCATCCAGATCGTGGCGTCGTCGCCCAGACCCTTGAGCCTGAGTCCCACCCCATATCGGCTTTGGAAGGCGCTTCGAAGCTCACCGATGACGAAGAGGACGGGACGCAAATCAGAACCGAAATATCCGCATAGCAAGCGATTCTGCTCATGCAGCGCATCGTGCTTGGAGCGCAAGTCCGCCGGATCAATTCGAGTGTCAGGGACGAAGATCAACTGCTCCCCTGAGATACGGCCAAAGGTAATGTCCTGCAGCTCTTCATCGAGTTTCTGGTAGACGGCTGTCAGACGGCGAACAGGTGGTGCTCCATTCAAAGGCTCCCATCGATTCAGGCCCGCTTTCTCCCACAGGACATGCAGCAAGCCAAGCACAGTGACGGCGTTGCGTGAAGTGGTGCCCTCACTGGCAACCCGATCTCGTCTGGAACCTGCATTCGAGCTGATGACGGTCGTCAAGGGAACGTCCAGCTTTATGTCCAGTCTGCCATCACTGCCCTTCTGCAAGGCTTCAGTGGACTCTTTCCCCCTGCCCAGCCCGGCCACCGTACCGTAGGACAGGCACGCTGGATGATGTTGGTCTCCTCCCATGGGCATCTTCTTGAGCACATAGGTGCGTCCACGCCGAGCAATGTGCATCGGAAGCGGCCGACCCGACCCGCGGCATAGGCACGTCGGCTCTATTCCCCCGTCCTTGGCTCGCTTTAGCAACACCTGCCAGTGGACCGGATTGAACTCTTGTAGATCGCGCTGGACTTGTTCCCCAGCGATTTGCACAAGGGAGTGCTGCTGCTGACTGGACATTGGGCACCGAACTTCATGGACTCGATGCTGAATCATCACTACGGGCAACCTCATGGCATGGACAAAAGCCCAAACGAATGGCACCTGAATCGGAATTCCTTCCAGATTGCACTGGACGGTACACATGCGAAGCTGGCAGTTGGCTTCGCTTTGTCATCCCGCATGCAACCTCATTTATTCGCCCCCGTCCTCGCGCCTGTCCTTCAGGTGTCTCCGATTGGTACTTGGCTGGAGCCTGAGTACACGTGCGCAGAGTACGGCGCCCGGATCGCTCAGGCTATAGGGGAAATTTCCAAACTACCCGAGCCGCTACGATCTGCCTTCACCAAAGGCATCGAGTCCGCCGATAATGAGGTGTCAAGTCGAAGAAATGGATTCGACGAGCACCGCTGGGCAATGCACGGTGCGTCCATCTGGGACAACGAACAAGAATGCAGCCAGTTGCAGGCCCACTTGGTGGAGGCGAGCACCTACATGTCGATGATCCCTGGCGTCGAGTACAAGCGGAGAACCATCCCGACTGGTTCAGACTGCGGTGTACATATCGAAGGGGTTGGCAGCATTGTGCTGATGCAGGGTGCAAACCACGTGTCATCGTATTTTTACCTGCACCGAAGCAGCTTCTTCATGGACAGCTATTCGGACCACATGCCGGTGCTCGAAGTGAGCCGAAGCGTCTGGGAGAAACATTGCTGCGCAGGCAAGCTCTGCGAATCGAGCGATGGCATCGCCTCGGTTCAGGCATTCGAGCACAACGGTATCAACTACATCAACGACGGGCAGATGTTCTCGAAGGACTTTGCCTCGTGCGAAGGATGGACATACAGGCCACTCGAAGACTGGGATGGCACGACTTACTCGTACCTCAAACAGGTCGATGCCTGGGAAGATGGCAGCTTGGAGCGCGGGGACCGACGCGGCCTGGTGGTTCGAGTCAACCGCAAGATAGTCGTGATCGATGGTGCCGCGCACTTCATCGACACAAAGTGCCGGCCCGCCGCCAGCAAAAACACAGCGAAGTCTCAAACCGCCGATCGCCAGCCAACTACTGAGACTGAAAGGCAGCCCGGCCTCTTCTGAATAGCGAACGAATCTCCCCACTATCGCACCAAGCAGACAGACTTCAGTATCCCGTTTGATTCTCTCGATGCCAATCTCAATCGCGAGAAACGCTCAATATCGATCACGATTCAAGCGCTCAGATATGGGCGCTCGGTCTGCGCAAGAGGTACGGCAACCTTCCAGCTTGAAGCCCCTCCCACGTCAAATAGACTTCATCCATGAAACCACAAGACATCCAGGTCGGCAAGACCTACGTCAACCGCGGCGCTGGCCGCACCCAACGAACTGTGATCGCCATCGGCGACGAGCATCGGCCCGAAACCTAGCTTTCACCGGAACCTCCGCCGCAAGAGCCTGGAGTGCTCTATGAGCAACGTGGAAAACAGGAGCGCTTGTACCTCTCCAGCTTCGCTTCGTGGGCTGGAAAAGTGGCGGAAGCTGTCCAAAGCTGAAAGCCGAGGTTTGACCATGGCAGCAAAATGCACCGGCGCTGAGATCAAGCGCTTTTCCAACGACCTGAGCTTCTGGCCGGAAGACGGCCCCGACGCGCCTTACTACGACGATGGCGTGATACTCGTCAACGGAAGTATCGATGACGATTTCGACTATGAGAGCGTGGATCCCCGCCCTGAAGAACGGGGTTTTCCGCGCATCTTTATAAACGTCTTCCAGGGTGCTGCGGTCAAGGACTGGCTGCTATCTCCACTATTTCTGATCACCGCGATGCTTGCAGGATGGGCGCTATCCTTCCTGTTTTCATCTCCAAGGCCAAAGGTAGAAGCTGAAGCTCAGACCAAAACCCAGTAGAAGCACAAATTGCAGCATCCATACCCAGCAGGACCTGCTAGTATTGATTCCCTGCCGGCAACTTTCTCCCTCCCTTATTCGCCGGCAGTCTCAGCCCGACTCCCTCAAGGTGTCGGGTTTTTTTTGGCTGTGCAGCGTGCTTCGAGGACAGGCGCGTGCCATAAGAGACGACGTATCCAGCACGTCATTCTGAAGTTGATTCACGCAGCTTCGGTCGTAAGCTGGGTGCATGCATCGCATTCATCGTCCAATTGAGCAAGGCATCGCCGGCCGGAGATCTGTTCCGGGTTGTGTCTTGTTTGGCGGCCTGGCCGCCTGCTTGGCGCGTGCGATGAACCGCCCCCTCGCAGGCCTGCGCGAGGGATTCCGAGTGCCTGCGCTATCGGTCTATGCGCCAGGTTATTGTTCTGTGGACCACAACGCCGAGCGCCCGAGAAACCGATCTCCCCCGGAGTAAAAGACGACCACTTTCCCTCAGAAATGATAAAGAATCTGGCCCACGAGGCACGCGCTTCGTGGGCCTTGTCATATTCGATGGATTTGGTGATTTCCACTTATGTGCTTTACGATGCGCCGCATGAGCACACTGAACGACGTTCTAAAGTCCGAGATCACACGCCTTTCCCGCAAGCTCCTGAAGTCGGAACTTGAGCCCTTGAAAAAGGCGGCGCACTCCCATCGTTCCGAAATCGCTGCCCTCAAGCGTGAGGTCAAGGATCTTCGAGGCCAGCTCAAAGCGCAGGGTAAGGTGGTAGAGAAAGTAGCTCCGGTGCATGAAGACTCGGTCGAGAAAGTCCGGCGCCCACGCGCATTCGGCCCAGCCCAGTTTGCCGCGCTTCGTGAAAAGCTCGACCTCTCACAAGCCGAGATGGCCAAACTTCTTGGCTGTTCTGCGCTCTCTGTGGCCAGGTGGGAATCCGGCAAGGCGGCGCCGAGGGCGGCTCAGCTTCAAAGCATCGCAGCGGTACGGGGTATTGGCAAGCGCGAAGCGGCAAAGAGGCTTGCTGCCGCGTAGAACAGACAGCCTTCTTTCCTACCGAGAGCCCGGTGGCCGGGCTCTTTCTTTCATTTACAGGGTGCCCACGCGACAGATAGTCGCCAGCGCAGCGTCCCCTTTCGATCTTGAAAAGAGTGTTCCTCGCCATAGCCTGATTGCTGATGCTGGCTGCTTTCGCCAGTGACTCACAACGGGCTTGCCTTGATCACCGCGAATCTCTCACAAGACTCAAAGGACGCCAGCGAATCCGCGCCTGGCCACTCCCTTCACCCACTTCAACAGAAGATTGGCCGAATCCCCGACGCCATCTTCGTGGTCCTGATCGGCATCGTGTGCGCGATGCACGTGGGCAAGCTTCCGGTGACCATCCCCGTATTGCAGGAGCAGATGGGGCTGACCCTCATACAGGCAGGATGGCTCCTTTCCACAGTCCAAGCTGCGGGCATGGTGCTGGGTCTGTGCATAGGCCTTCTGGCTGATCGGCACGGTCCGCGGCAGGTGATGCTGCTCGGCCTTGTCATCCTCTCTCTGTCGAGCTTTGTGGGCGCGGCATCACCGAGCATCGCACAACTGCTCTTCAGCCGCCTGGGCGAAGGCCTGGGCTTTCTTCTGTCCGTGTTGCCCGCCCCTGCTCTGATCCGCCAGGTCGAGACTGACTCGCGCAACCTCATGAGATCGATGGGCTTGTGGGGCACCTACATGCCCGCAGGCGTGGCTCTGGCGATGCTCATTGGAGGCTGGTTCGTCAATACCCTGGACTGGCACTTTTACTGGTTGCTGCTCGGGAGCATGACCGCCCTGTGCGCCGTGTTCTTGCAGTGGCTCATTCCACCTGGACAGCCCGCTCACCAATCCACGGGGTATTTCGATCGCGTGAAGCTGACCCTCAGTTCGCCGGGGCCTTGGCTGGTGGCGGTGAGCTTCTTGCTCTACTCGGGCCAATGGCTGGCTGTGGTCGGCTTTCTGCCCACCATCTACCGCGATGCTGGCCTGCAGCCCTGGGCTGTCGGTGCGCTCAGTTCGTTTGCAGTCGGTATCAACGTGATCGGGAGCATCTGTGCTGGTCGCGTGGCAGCGCGTCTTTCATTTCCTGCATATGCAATGGTCCCGGGCTTTGTCGGCATGGGGTTGGGTGCGCTGCTCGCGTTCGGCCTGATCGGGCATCCCGCGCTCCAGTATGTGGGCGTATTGGTCTTCTCCATCTTCGGGGGGTTGGTGGCCGGCACGCTTTTCGGCTTGTGCGTAATCCTGGCCCCTTCACGGGAGACAGTATCGACCACGGTTGGCTGGATGCAGCAAATGAACTCGGTGGGCCAGTTCTCTGGTCCTCCTGCATTGGCGGCACTGGCACTTTGGGCTGGAGGTTGGCAGTACACATGGATCGCTACAGGGATCTGTTCTGCACTCGGTGTTGTCCTTGCCATCTTCCTCATTGCTATGGCTCGCAGGGCGCGTGTAGCAAGTTGCAAAGCTGCCCCCGTAGAGGAAGCTGATACCACGGCAAGAGAGTTCGAGGCCGCGCATCCATTCGAGGAAAACACCCCAATGACCACCACCAACCTCACCATCACCGTGGAACTGACCGACGCCGATCTGTCCATGGTTCGTGCCTTCGCCGCCTGGAACAAGGATTACCCCAAAACCAGCCCGAAGAAGCACGAAATCCACTACGGGTACGCAGAGCACCGCTTTCTGCGACACGAGGCAGGCAATGAAAACGGCCCCAACACGTTCAAGCGCCTGGTGACACTGGGCGTTATCAAGCACAGCCGCAATGGCCATTGTTGGCTCACGCGGGCAGGCAACGATCTCGCGGAGCAGTTGGTGGCCTGAGACTTCACGGAACAGGCACATGAACACGTTGAAACTGAACTCCTACATCGGCGATGCGCTTGACCGCCTCGATGCGCTGCTCAATCCCGATCTGAAGCTGCTGGCCGTCCCTTACGACTCGGCAACCGCCCAAGGTTGCCGTCAGGATCTTGCGCTGCTCAGATCTGAACTCCAGCTTGCCCAGGCGAAGAAATCAGCAGCATCTGAAACGACCTTTTCCCTTCTCGATGTTCTCAATACCCTCAAAGGGAACAACGCCTACTGGTTCCGGCCCGTGAGCTGGCGTGGGTTGGGCAAGGCCTACACATTCCAGAATGGCATGATTGTCCAGGTGCCCAATCCACTGTGCGACTTCTCCCAAGGTCTGAACCTCGCCCCGCCAGATCTGGCCGGCGAATGGGAGATCACCAGCGGCATGGAAGTGTGCGGCGAACTCGAAGACAGTCCGACTCAGTGGGCGGGGCCAGCGTGATTCCCATGGTAGAACTCCTGCCGTGGGTGCTGTCGGCCATCACTATCTGGATGAACATTCTGGTGGGTAACAACCATCCACGAGCCTGGCTTCTGGGGCTCAGTGGCCAGGCTCTTTGGTTCGTGTGGATCGTTCTTTCAAAGACCTGGGGGATGCTGCCGATGGCCATTGCCCTTTCGATCGTCTTCTGGCGCAACCATCGCCGATGGAGGTTGAATGCAAAACCCCAGAATTGAAGAACTGGAAGCCGAGGTCGCAGAACAAGCCCGGCTGCTGGGCATGTCGGCCGAACGCGAGCTTGCGCTCGTGGCTCAGGTGGAACGCCTCCAAGAAGGATTCGCTCGCCTCAGGGCGGATCGAGAGCGCCTGAATTGGCTGGACCAAAACATCTTCCACTGCGAGCCAGACGATTTCGAACGCAAGCATGGGGCCTGCAAAGACGGCAAGACGAACAAGTGGGCGCTGTATGCGCCAGCGGGCATACAGGGCTCAGCCCGAGTGATCATCGACGCTGCAAGGAGCACCTAGTGGCCAATAGTGACTTTGCCATGTTCACACGGATCGCTGTTCGGGTTGAAAAGGGCAAGCTTGTCCAAGTGCCCGAGCCGGAGCAAAAAGGTGCGCGTCATGGCCCGGGTCGAAGGCTACGCCATGATCCGCTTTCCAGGCGCCATGCCCTTTGTCGTCCCCGAGAAGCAGCTTTCACCCATCGGTCAGGTGTCAGGTTGCTCGAACCAATCCTAGCGCCCGTTTCTGCTCGCTCGGTGCAACCCGACCTGAATTCCGCCTCTTTCTCCCCTGCTTTCGAGCGCCCATATTTGAGCGGTCCGTCCGCCGCCTTCCAAAGACCGGGATTTTTATCCCGCATTGGGAGTTGAAATCGCCCGCCTCAGGATCAGACTGGGAATACCCCAACCAAGGTCATCAATGCAGGACAACCCTACACCCCAGATCGGTGGCACGACCGGTCCAGCCAATCCGTTGGAAACGGCCCGCAGCACCCTATCTCAGTGGGCGAAAGAGAACCATCTGGTCTTCGTCAACCGCAGCTACGGACGGGTGACGACACAACCCATCAGCGAGAGCAGCCTGGAAGAGCTTGCGCAAAGGGCGTTCAAGGCTGGCGCTGCCGCGAGCAACCTGCAGAGGTGGTTGGATGTGGCACAACGGTATGCGCAGATGGCCGATGCTGCCATCTATCAGGATGCCAGCGATCAGCGCAACATCCTCGAAGACATTGCCGAGGGCCTCACCTCAATGCTCGCCACCTCAAATGCACAAGCAGCAGACAAGGAACAAGGGAAGCCATCGACAGGTAAGGATGCAGCTACCGGTTGAACTTGCACCGGTGCATCGCCTTGCTATGGCGAATTCATCATGTACGAAGCTATCGACATTCTGATCCTGAAGGCTATCGAGAACGGCTACAAGCCGCTCTACCATCGCCCTGTTGTCTTGGAGGCGGCACGTCTCGCCTTGCTGACTTCACGCGATGAATGGCGCATCATCGACGGCCGGCTCCAGGCGCTCAGGAAGCAAGGTCGGATTGCCTACCAGGCAAAGGGCCAAGCAACTGGCAAAGCGGGATGGAGGATGGTCAACCAAAGGCCTGGGAGCACTCCATGATCGATGGCGCCCTTTCCCCTTTCCTGATCCAGGAGTCGAACACGCTCAAAGGCGATGCCAAGCAAGCTCACGACCAATGCCGTGTCGTTCATGCTCTGGCGCTGTCGCTGGCAAGGGTTTCCCTCGCCCAGGCCAACAAGATCCTGGAGCAGATGACGGATGCACCCACCAACCACATCGGCGAGAACACGTCCGAGGCCATGGAGTGGTTGGCCAACTACCTGGCAAACCAAGGCGCCATTGAGGACGAGGATGTGTGGATGGACCCGATTTTCCATACGGCGCTTGAACGCTGGCCGGTGAGCGCGGTCTCCGATCAGATCCCTCAACTCTCAGCACCCAATGCCGTCACCCAGACGCCTGCCCGCAGCCACGGAGGCTACGGTGCTCAAGAAGTCATCAGTGACATGAACGATCCTCAAATCGCCTTCGAACTGATCGACAGAGACTCGGGGAATGTCCACCGTACGGCAATGCCTGGTAAGCCCCTGGTGCTCGATTCCTGGGAAGAGCGCGAGTGCCTGGTGAGGCAGGTTCGCCTATGCGTCAAGTGCGGCGGTCGCATGCGCAACGGCATCGCCATGGACCAGACTTACAACGCTGGCAGCCCAGACTTTCCTGGCGATACGGCTGGATTCACCGAGTCACCCGGTGGTCCCGGCCGAATCATCAACGTGCTCAAGTGCGAGGCCTGTGGGTACAGCGTTTCAAGTTGAAAAGGTACGGCCCATCTGCGTGAGAAAATAATGAACATCTACGAACTCAATCACCTGCTGACCAAGGCCCGAGACGCTGCCCGCGGCGGGCGTGACGCCTGGGCGGTCCAGTCCACAGGCGAAAAGGTGGCGGTCGCCCTGGTGCTCAACCGCGCCGACTGGCTGAAAAGCATGGACTACACCCTTGCCGAGGCCATAGATCGCACCGGGGCCGAATGGCTGTCGATCCTTCCAACAGTGGCACGCAAGATCCGGGATGAATTCCCAGACCTCAACAAGCAGGACGGGTGACCACCTCGTCTGGTCGCTCCAGTCCGGCCGGGCGATTACTTACCGTTGCGTCATGGTGATGGAGGATGGCGGCGAAATCACCTTCACTGCAGGCCAGATCTACAAAGTGGAGTCGATGCACCCGATCGCGAACCCGCCCTTCGTCCGGCTCAAGAACGATCAGGGCCACATCCACATCCTTTGGGCCGAACACCTGCGTACCTACTTCGGTTACGACCAGGAATTCAACTGGTAGATCGTGCTTTTCGAACTTGAAATATGGTCCGCTGGCGGGATGATGGTTTCTACAAACGAACAAGGCTCGAAATCATGCCCAACCACTTCGCGAACGAATCCCAAATCGAAGCCGTAGCAGTCGCCGACGCGCACACCAGCAATGCAGCATTGCCTACCTACAGTGAGCTGCTGGCCTTCACCCGTCGCTTGGCCTTCCCCGACACTGGGGATGCCCTGTTGCTGGAGGACTACCGAAACATCGCCCGGAACATCGACCACATGCAGCCCAATCCGCGCTGATCAACTCCATGAGCCTGAGTGGACCAAGGCGTTCCGCGAACTCGTGGATGAGTTCAGGCGTTAGATCGAATCCTGCAAGTACCAGCTCAAACACCTCGAACCCAAGCTGGTCGCCTGGCAGCCTCAACCGTGGCCCAACACCTGAACACACCAAGAAAGCCTGAAATGCCAAAGATAAAATTCGCAGCGCTGTTGACCATCTATTTTCTGATGACCCTTGCCTTCTTCGGGATGGTGACTTCCGAAGTCTTGGCATACACACCCGAGGCGACTGGCTTCCTGACGCTTGAAATCATGCTTCTGCCGTATTTCAAGGTGCTGGTTACACTGGTTTCTGCAGTCCTTGTGCTGGGAACTGCCGTTTCTTGCTTCATGCACTACGACAAGTTCTGCAGAATCCTTCGAACCTCCTCAAAGCTCAGTAGCAAGGTGTCTTAGGCATGCATTTCCAACTCGCTCATGGGGCCTTGGCTTTCGATGACCTTCCCCTTGAATGCGACGGGATGACAAAGGTGATGTCGGCCGTTCTTGAGCGCGACAGCATCGAGCATCGGTGCATGGTTGGGAGCTTGTCGGTTGAAGGTGCAGGAACAATCCCATGTCACCACTGGATACTGATGCCAGACGGACACATCATCGACTTGCGGGCACGCATGTGGCTGGGGAATGACGAGCGGGTTCCACACGGCTTTTTCAAGCCCAAGCGGGGTGTCTTCTACAACGCAGTGGGCAATTCTCCACAGCGACTCATGCCGTTGGGTTTCTTCGTGTTGGCCAACATGGATCTCGCCTCTGCACCGGCCCTTCTGGATCGCGTTTCGGACACACCGCGATGATCTCGTCCACCGACCATGAACACATGAAGCGCGTGCGCGAACGTGTGAGTCAGATGGATGCCATCATCGCTTCGACGGCCACCAACATCAAGCTGCCGCTGCACGACATCATGCGCCTGGGCAGACAGGCCAAGCAGAGCCTCAGTACAGCCAAGCGGGTTTTCTGGCTACGCAAGATGTCGGCCGCGGCAGAGAACGTGGCCAGTGCAAATGCGGCATGCCGGCGTGGATGCTCGCACTGTTGCCACATCGATGTGATGGTATCCAGGCCCGAGGCCGCCCAGATCGCCCGTGAGACTGGCCAACAGATGATGGAGCCCCTTGCTGCCCAGTCACTGCAAGAGGTAGCGCGAACCCAGGCCGAAGGGATACAACCCCGCTACACGGGCGAACCTTGTCCGTTCCTGGAGGACGGTGAGTGCAGCATCTACGACTCGCGCCCGCTGGCCTGCCGAGTGCATTTCAACATGGACGTTGACGACCTGCTCTGCCGCCTGATCGAGGGATGCAATATCTCGGTGCCCTACTTAGATGTCACGCTGCTGCGCGCCATTTCTCTGGAAGTCATCGGGCTCAACGCAGAGTACGCAGACATCCGGGATTGGTTCGGAGCGAATCGGTTGCCAGGAAGTTGATAGGCCAATTTTTCGAGCTTGAACCCCCTTCTCAAGCCCGTAGCATGAGTTCATGCAGGCCACAACACATCGGCTCCAGATCGACTCACAGCCCCTCGACGATGCGATCGTCAAGGTCGAGCCTTCCCAGATGGAGGCCTTTCACAAGCACCTCGCCGCCCTGAACAAGAAGGCGGCAAAGTTCGGCCTGGAGCCCATCAAGATCCTGGGCACTACGTCTGTGCGATACAGGCTCAAGTCCGAGGCCGTCGATGAAGACGGGGAGAAAGTGCGCTACTTCCTCGTGCCGGCGCGGGACGGCGACCAAGACCGCATTGCGAGGCTGGTCATCCTCAATCACATCCACATCCAGTACCCCATCATCAAGTTGGGGAACTGGCAGGTAGTGGGCAAACTGGAGGCGCTGGACGGCGGCAACATGAGCTTCTGCGCAACCGGCAATCCAGAGGACGCGCAGGCGCTGCGGGATCGGGTCGAGCACGACATCCACTGCGACCACTGCCGCAAACAGCGTCGGCGCCTGGAGAGCTACGTCCTACGCGAACATGAGAGCGGTGCCTACATGCAGGTTGGCAAGGGCTGCCTCAAGGACTTCACGGGCATAGACCCTGCAGCCGCCCTCTTCCTGGCCCGCATGTCCACGCTGGCAAGCTTTTCAGATGGCGATCTGGAGTCCTTCGGGAGCAGCGGGCGGGGGAACGCTGTGGACACAAATCTCTTTCTGGCCATCGTGTCGTTCCTGACCGCGAATTACGGCTTCGTCTCCAGCGTCAAGTCCCGCGATACTGGGGCGCAGCCCACATGGAGTTGGGCATCGTCTCTCATCGATGGCGTTGAGCGCGAGGACTACGAGTTCCGGCGCAGATACAAAGAACAGTTCGAAAACCACTACGCACGCGCCCAGGCCATTCGCGCATGGGTGGAGGCCAAGCCTGTCCAGTCGGACTTCGACCACAACCTGAAGCTGCTTGTGCAGGGTGGCTACCTGAAGCTGGACAGCAAACACCTTGCTGTCGCCGCCGCGGCCGTGCCGCAGTTCAACCGCACGGAGGCGGTGAAGGCTGAGCCCAGCCCTCCAAGTGTCCATGTGGGTACACCTGGCCAGAAGATGACCGCGACCGTGAAGATCGAGCGTGTCATTCGGATCGAGACCTACTACGGCCCTTCGGACCTGGTGCTCATGCGGGACGATGTGGGAAACGTGCTCTTGTGGAAGACAAGCGCTTGTCCCGCAGCGATCCGTGAAGACGGTGTCGGTCGCTCTCTACAGGCCACTTTCAAGGTCAAGGGCCACGACGTCTTCAAGGGCACAGCGCAGACCACGGTGACCCATTTCAAGGTTCTGAAGCAGGCGGCGGATGAAGCCCGGGCGGACACCGCCAAGGTTTGCACCTGATCTCCGATCGAGCTTGAATCCAGTTCAAGGTAATTCAGTATGGGGGTATCACAACCCAAAACGAACCAGAGTCGAAGAGAGCACCGAATGGCCATCGAACTGAACACCATCACGATTGCCGAGCTGCACAAGCAGCTCCAGGCGTACATTGACCAAGGCCTGGGCGACGTGCCAGTGGTCGCAACGGACTGCCGTGGCTGCTATCCGTTCCAGGCCTACACTGTGCTCGACCAGTCGGGCTACACGGATGCCCTCATGCTCTATGTGCGTCCCGACGCTCATTTCGCCCAGCGCAACCCGCTCCCCTTGAACTGGGGGCCGAGCCGCGTTGCTGAGTGGAACGCGGAGGCTGACCGTGTGAGGGAAACTTGTGGTGCATTCCATGGCATCGCGGGCTCCAAACCCAAGGCGGTTTGGGAGGCGCTTGAGCGCCTGGTGAATGTGGTGGAGGTAGGAACGAATGCTGACGACGTGCGGGATGCCATCAACATCGCTCGGGCAGCACTCGCCTTCGAGGCGCCGCAGGCAGAGTCGCAGAATGTCTCCAACTCCACCCTGTCTACTTGGGTGTTCCCGAGCTTTTCGGTGGGGAAGTAGTCAACATCACTTGCGTGATCCCAAATTGGGACTAAAATCACCCTATGCGCATCATCGCCGTCAGCACGCTCCGCGCCTACTGGGAGTCCCACCCTGATGCACGCAAGCCGCTGGAAGCATGGGTCGATGCGGTCAGTGCTGCCAACTGGACTACCCCAGCACAGATCAAGTCCCAGTTCCGAAGCGCGAGCATCTTGCCCGGCCGGCGTGTGGTGTTCAACATCAAGGGCAATGACTATCGCCTGGTGGTGGCAGTGGCCTACCTGTTCGGCGCCGTCTACATCAAGTTCGTGGGCACGCACGCAGAGTACGACCTGATCGACGTTCAATCGGTGGAGGATCCATCATGAAGCTCAAACTGCATCCCATCCGCACCGAGGCGGACTATCGTGCTGCACTCAAGGCAGTGGAAGCGATCTTCGATGCCCCAGTGGAGCCTGACCCGGCATCGGAGGAAGGCGCCTACTTCGAGGCCTTGCTCACGCTCATCGAGGCCTACGAACGCAAGCACTACCCCGTCGCCCCACCCAATCCCGTCGATGCCATCAAGTTCCACATGGAGCAACGCGGCCTATCGGTCGCCGACATGGTTCCCTACATCGGCCCCAAAAATCGTGTCTACGAGGTGCTCAGCGGAAAACGCGCCCTGACCATCCACATGGCCCGACGACTGCTGACGCTGGGCATCCCTGCATCATCGCTGCTTGGGCAGCCCGAAGAACCTATCCTGGAACATGCCTGAGATGGATTCTGCGCATGCATCTGAAGCCCCTGAATCCATAGTTTCGGCATGCACTGATCTGTGGCGGCTACGCCCACTTGAGCCTTCCGAGCTGTTCAAGGAGCCGTCGTATGTCCGACTCCTAAAAGCTTGCCAGCCCAGCTATCCGAATGAGAACTGGGTTCAACCCATGAAGTTCGCTCTGTACCATGCCCTTCGCTCATTGGGCATGCCTTGCCTCACAAAAGAGGCCCATGGGGAAACAAGTCCCGAGCACGCAGCACACGAGCTTCACCGGGCATTCCATGCCAACACCACAACCTGGACTCATCTTTGTCCGCTGGATCGTGCCTCCAAACTGCCACCGCTGAAGTTCGGAACGACCGAGATGAAGCGCTTCAGCAGCGAAGAACTTGGGCAGTTGTTCAACTGGGAGCGTCTGAAACGCCACCATGCTCAAGCACTTCCGAGCCTTCACGAACTTTCGCAATTCCAGTGGCTGGTGGTTCGCAAGACTGTTGCCTTGAAGCAGGATCTGTATTCCCGAACAGAGCTTGTCATCGAAACCATACTCAACGAAAGAGATCCTGCGCGGATTGAGCCCCACTCAAGCCATCTTCCCGCCCCTGTTGAAAATGCGCTACTTTTCCTCCTACTAGCGCCATGGGAGGACTGGATCGAGATGCCCGAGTTCGGATGGCGCGGGTTCACCCTCCCATGGGTGTACTCCTACTGCGACGATCTGTTTGTCCGCCCCCCTCTCCCACAGTCTGCACGTAGCTTGAGTTGGCTGTTACATGGAGGACACACACCCTTTGGCGATGTCGCCGAATGGGATGCCCCGATGGAGCTGCCACTGAAAGACGGCATTGCTCAGTTGCCAGACTTGCTGAGCGAATCCGCCTGGGAGCGGCTTCAGGAATCGCTCTCATCCCCATTGTTTGAAACGCCTGTGGCGCACTTCATGGTCCGCGCCTTTCTCTCCGACGGCATCGACGAGTTCCTGGCCCACCTCACGATGATCGAGGCAGCGCTTGGGACCGAGACCGATTTTTTTCCCCCCAAGATGCGCACCTCGCACAAAGGAAAGGGGGCAACCATTCGCATGACCTCA
The DNA here is from genome assembly GCF_021401345.1 of Hydrogenophaga sp. NFH-34. Classification (GTDB taxonomy): domain Bacteria; phylum Pseudomonadota; class Gammaproteobacteria; order Burkholderiales; family Burkholderiaceae_C; genus Hydrogenophaga; species Hydrogenophaga electricum. The sequence goes on along the minus strand of NZ_JACBGE010000011.1, from coordinate 148,969 downwards.
CGGGTGAGCGGCCTTCTGGGCGCATGCAGCGAAGGTGAAACATACTACCGACTGTTCAACCTGCGAAGCGCATTCATCCATGGTCGTGCGCTGCAGTCACCTATCTCCAGCAAAGATCGATTCGAGGCCCGGCGATTGGCAAGACGGGTATTTCAGGGGCTGGTCATCCGGGCGACGAAGGAGCCGATGCTCTCCTGCCGTGACGACTTCCTTGCCAACACACTCGATCAGGGCGTTGCCATGGGCTTCAAAGCCACCAGTTCTTCAGGGAAGAACTCGCCCAAGAGCTGATCACGTTCTACAACTCAGGCTTATGCGCTCCTGCCCTCTTCATCAATGAGCGTCAGCCCCAGCAAGTTCAACCGCATCTCCAGTTCCGCCGCCGCGCCCTCATGCGCTTGCAGAAACTGGCTGACGCTCATCCTGTCGGTCTCCACGTCGCCCCTCAGAAACTGCGCCGTCACCACCGCCAATTCAGCCTTCTCTCCAGGTAGCCGGTATTGCCCGAGCACATCATCCGCGGGCTCAGGCCTTTCCGACACCCACAGAACCACGCGCCCATCTATCCCATGGCCAACGATCGGGGGGCCAAACTTGTACCCCAGCAGTTCCCCTGCCTTCGCAAGCCTTTGATCCTGGCCATAGTACGCATGGGTGATCACAAGCCGACTGTGACCCAGCGCCTCTGAGGTCTTGAGCTTTTGCCGCCGCCTGACCTCCTTGTCGCTCATTTCCTTCGTCCCGCCCAACGACGCCGGCAGCAGGCCGGCCAAAAGCATCAGGTCCTCTGCGAACCCTGCCCGTAGGCTGTGCCCCGTGATTCCGAGAACACTCTTGGTCAAGCCTATCTGATCATTGCACCCGTAGTACCGGCGCTCTGCCTGCTTGAGCGTCAGGTCCGGCCAGGCCAGTGATTCCGTCCTCTTGATCAGCGACTTGGCGTAGTCCAGGTACTCCCTCTGTTTTCGCCCGTACTCACCCGGCTCTAGCTCAATGACCCGGGGGCGTCCATTCTTGGTCACAGAGCCAATCAGCTCCAGCCGATCGCCCTTGTCCGCCTTCCACAGCTTGGACAGCATCACCTCTTTCCTGCGCAGCCCGAAGGCACGCTCCATCATCAGCATGGCCCCGTGGCGACTGTCGTTCCTCAATGCCCTCCGGATCAGCTCGTTCACATCAACGTCTACGCCGCGCTCCGATTTCGACCTGTCAGCAATCGTCCGAACCTTGAAGCCTTCAGGCCACTGCTCGGGGTAGCGCTTCTCGATCTGCGCGACGTAGTTCACCAGCTCGGGCTTGACCAGCCACCTCAAGAACTGCTTCACCCGGGATTTCTGATTCTGGAGCGTCTTGGCCTCGTTCCCCTTCGCTACCCAGGCATCGAAGACCGCATCGACGTGCTTTGCACCCAGGTTGCGGCAGTCCTCAAGCATGAACCCAGCATCGTGCAGCGTTCGCGCAAAGTTCTTCATCACCTCCATCTGGATCCGGTACGTCCTTTCCGACGCCATCGCCCCATTCAAGCGCACTCGCCCGTGCGACTCGCACACGGCTTCCATTGAGGCAATCAGCGCCTTCGTCTTGGCTCCATCCATCTGCTTGTTCCTTTCGGCTCCCTTGACTCTCCAAGGCCAACTTGCCCAATGCCCGCTCTTTCGAGGTGCAACGACGTCACCACCCCCCAAGGGGCCGCGGCGCACGCCACTCCCAATGCCCAGGCCGACAACCACCACCCATCAGCTTCCACCACGTTCGCAGCGTCAACCGATCGGCACAACCTTCGCAGACACGAGACTTAAACGAATCTATGCTTCAACTACCTGAGTGTGTCCAACCTCAGATAGCCCCCGCGCCTCGCGGCTACAGGTGACTGGATGCGAGCAAATAGCTCCTTCACCCAGCGTAGGGAATTGACGTTCCCCCAGGCGTGCACGTCCCAGCCAGTCGGCCGGTCTGAGAGGCGTGCAACCCCTCATTCATATCCACCAATCACCCTGTCACAGCCGCTACAGCCACCACAGTCCCGGATCACCAATGCCCTACTCGCGACTGCTCGCGCATCAGACAAACCAGGGCGACTAACCCCCATATCCGGCTCATTCCTGTCCCTTTCACTGCCTCGTGAGCAGCTTCCTTACACACGGAATTTCATTCTGTGTGCTTTCTGGCCTCCGCTTTTCGCAGCTAAACCATTGATCTCCATGGGAATTCATGTGCCAAAAAGGACACTCTGGGTTCCTCGGCCATACAGACCTATAAGAGCGAGCTACCCCTGCGCCGCGATTGCAGCTACAAAAAAATGGTCTCGACCCAAAGGCCGGACCAATTCTTGGCAGGGTATGGGCACCAGGCGGTGCATCAGATCTATTCCTCAAGTGAGGCGTTGGTGATCTGGGCGGGCATTGCGCCCGCGTGGGTTGGACTCTACATCCCAGACGTTGTTCTGGGCAAGGCGAATGCGGTCAAGTGTGGTCATGCATTCGTTCCGACCTCATTTCACGCAGAACCCAGACTTGCCGGCATGGAAAAGTCGAAAGAATTCCGGGCTGGTGCCAAAAATTGGCACGAGATCGGAAATATTCCAGTCTGGTGCCAGAAATTGGCACGAGCCCGGAAATATTCCGAGATTGATGCCAAGGCATCGCAGTGCACCCAGCGCCCTCCCCATGTGAGCGAGGTGTTCTGGTGAGGATGCGTTTCATCATGCATCCGTCGCAACACGAGCTGATCGAGGTCAACGAGCGCTTGAATGCGTTGGCCAACGAGTCGCAGGCAAGTAGAGCCCTGAGTGCTCTGGTCCAGTTCGCATCTGAAGCAGGTACCTTGCCTCGGTGGTTCCTCGCGATGGAGCGCAAGGAGTTCAGCACCTCCAGGGCAAAAGCTATCCGATTCACGATCGCCGAAGCAAACCCAGCCCTGAAAGAACTCATCGCCGAGTTGCTGCCAATGTCGCAGGTCAAGAGGGATTTGCACATCACACAGTTGATTGGCAAGGCCTGCGAGAAGCACCGCCTTGGTGGCGGGGCCGGAAGCACGGAGTCCTCAAAGCCTTCGCTCGTGCTGCCATCGACTCCATTGCCGGGCCTCGCCCCCCTCAAGCCCTTGGAAGTGGACCAAGAAGACCAGCCTATTGACCAGGCCACGCTCAAGAGGCGATTCAAAAACAACCTCGACGCATTCCTCTAACCGCGCCCTCACCCAGGACAAGAATCGAATGACAAAAGCAACGACCCCCTCAGTTCTCGCCGTCGATGTCGGCTACGGCAACACCAAGATGGTGTGTGGCCACGGCCTGGACAAGGCCCTGCGCAGCAGATGGACCGAGCTGGTCTTCCCCTCGATCGCACCTTCGGCTGTCGTCGATGAGGACGCCGCGGGCTTTGGACACAATCCCGACCGCGTGCTGATTGAGATCGAGGGGCGCCGCTACTATGCCGGCCCCATGGCCACCTCGGGAGTGGTCGGTCGGGTGATCCAGCCCGACTACATCAACACCGACTTGCACGAGGTTCTGCTGCGGGCTGCGATCCATTTCGCCATGCGTGAATCGCGTGCAGTGTTCAAAGTCATCGACGTGCTGGTGCTTGGCCTGCCAGTGTCCGGGTTCACCGCGCAAAAGGATCGGCTCAAGGAGATCGGCCAACAAACGCGAGAAATCCCGGTGCCGAAATTCCTGCAAGCAAGTGCCGGCGCCAAGACGGTTCATGTGTCCGTCAAGCAGTGCATCGTGGTGCCCCAGCCGTACGGTGCCATGCGCCTGGCCGCGCAGGATCTTCCATCGTCCGATTCAGTGTTCAAGAGCAATGTCCTGTCGATGGTGGTTGACCCCGGCTACCGGACGCTCGACTGGCTGGTGAGCGCAGGCATGAAGCCCGAGATCAAGCTCAGCGGAAGCTACGACGGCGGTGTATCGAGCATCCTCAGAGAGGTCAGCCAGCAAGTCGGCTTCGACCACGGCACAGGCTCACTTGAGTTTGACCAGGTGGAGCGCGGGCTGGAGACCGGAAAGATCAACCTTGGGTACAAGGTGATCGACATGACTCGGCACATGGAACGAGTGCCCTTGCTGGCCAGCGAGGAAATCGGCGTCTTCATGACCCGTATCGGTCTGCGACGCAGCAACCTGCAGCGCGTGTTTCTGGCCGGCGGCGGGGCTCGCTTTTATGAAGCGGCCTTGCGGGCTCACCTGCCCGAGTGCGAGGTGATGACCCTGCCCAACCCTGTCATGAGCAACGCACGAGGGTACTGGCTCACGGGTTGCGATGCCCTTGAAGACTGATGCAGGTAGCCCGCGTTTGACTTCGACATTTCGACTGACATCATGAAGAAAACGAGACCACTATGGAAAACAACCATGAGCTTCAAACAAGACGCCATCAAGGAACTGGACAGGATGATGACCGAGCTGAACGCGGACCCGGCCCAGGTGCGGGCGGGGATGCTGTTCGGAATGTTCGCATTCTTCCTGCTGCTGAACACTCCGGCCAACCCGCACTGGCTGCTGCTCGTCCTTGGCTGGTACGGGATGCTTTCGTTCGGCCTGGGGACCGTCTTTCTGACGATGCTGGTGGACCACCGGAAGAACAAGGGCGTGAAGTAGGCGAAAGCGCCGCGGCCATGTGGATGCTCAACGCGCTCCTGCTGGTCGACCTCGTGCTCCAGGTCAACCTCGCCCGGACCGGAATGCGCAAGGTGTTCGAGCTTCGGAAGGTGCCACCTGAACTGGCATATGTCCACTGGCACGCTTGCCTGAAGTGGTGGTCTTTCCTGGTGCCTTCAGGCTACCTGGCGCTGGCCGCCATCGGATGGGTTCTCAAGGCAGCCGCGCAAGGGCAAGGTGCAACGGCGTCCTTTGGCGGCTTCCTCGGTGCCTTCAGTCTGATCATGGCCCTCGTCGCCGCTTCGCGGCTGCTTTCCCATCGCGACACATCCTTCGAGAAATCGGAGTGGTCAATCCCTCTGAAATAGCTCAGCACATCCTTCTCCCACCCCTGCACTCAACCAACCACACAAAGGAACCACCATGACAGACAACACCCACAAGAGCGTTCTGTTCAGCTTCGAGCGCAAGAGCACTACCGCCGCCGCCATCGACCAGCCCGATGAAGTGCTGCAGCGCACGCTGGCCTTCCATGGCGGCACCATCCTCTCCAAGGGCAGCCTGCAGATCGATGCGGCGCTCAAGGATGTCACGATCATCTCCACTGAAGGCAAGCCGGTGGTGGTCACTCCGCTGGGCAACTGCAATTCGTGCTGCATCCAGGCGGACGACGTGCTGATCACGGGCGACTTCAGCGGCGAGGTCATCGCCAAGGGTGACGTCGAAGTGTCGCACTCGGCCCGGTTCGTCGGCACGATCCGCGCCGGCGGCCATGTTCTGGTCAGCCCCATCGCGAGCGAGGCCGGCGAGATCAAGATCGTCCGCTACGTTGAGAAGGGCGCCCATACCAGCGAGGACATCGACACGGCCTTCGGTCATTCCATGCTCCCGGCCGCGGCCGATGTGGGCACCGTGTGATGGGAGCGGTCATGGTGCCAACCAGCGCGTCCCTGATCCGGCGTGACGAGAGGATGGCGGCTCTGGAGCGCGAAGTCCGGGGCATCCATCACTACGGCATCAATCGGGCTCAGATGGCGATCGAGGAAGCGAGGATTCGCGTGCGCAAGAACTTCTGGCGCTCCAGCAAGGGGCGTTCGATCATCGGCCTATGCCTCTTCGTCCTGGGCTGCCTGGCCGGCGCCGCAGTGTCCCAGACGGGCATGATCGATGATGCTGTACTTGGCGCACGGCAGTCTCTGATCAAGCTGCTGCAGCCGGGCAATGACGGCAACCACGGTGAGGTCGCATCCAAGGTGCCCACGCCCGCTGCGGCAGTCGTCAACGAAGTGGTGGTTCCAGCCTTCCCCGTCGATGCTGGCCAAGCCACTGTGGCTCCTGCAGAAATCGAGGTCGGAGCGCCCATGATCCCGACACCGATTGCGGATCTGGGATCGGTGTCTACCAAGCCCAGGCCCCCAGCCGTTCGGCTGAAGGCCGAATCCGCTTCGGCCGGCAGTTCGCCCCAAGAAGGCATCATCGAGGAAGAAGCTGTTGCGACCGATCTTTCGGCTGCGGTGGAAAAGGCCCGAGAGCGGATGAATGCCAGTGGGGCAGCCAAGCCAGCATCGCGCCCCGCGACACCCGAGACCGGGGTCAGCGTGGTTCTGCCCGACCGCAGTGCGACAACGAAACGGGCAGATGAGCCCCCGGTTCAGGCTGCGCAGAATGAACCGAAGGATTCCTCCGCATTCAGCGTGGTGCGGTACATGGAGAACAGCTTGCTCGTACGCTCCGGCCCACAAGTGAAGACCATCCGCGTGGGTGAAACGCTGCCCAATGGCCAGAAGCTGATCTCGGTCGATCCCAAGACCCAGGCTTTCAATTCCCAATAGCGAGTGCGCAAGGGAATAAAATCACAAACATTACTTTTTATTGGAGTCTGCATGTCGAACTACTCGACGTTGATGGCGCAAGCCCGGGATCTGATGGTCCAGGCCGAAAAGGCCCGCAAGGAAGAGATCGCCTCTGTCGTGGCCGAAATCCGCGCCAAGATGAAAGAGTATGGGATCACCGTTGACGACCTGGGCGGCGCAGGTCGCAAGGCCGGTAGCAGCAAGTCCAAGGCCGAGCCAAAGTACCGCGGGCCGAACGGCGAACTCTGGGCGGGTGGCCAGGGCCGCAAGCCCGAGTGGGTGCGTGCCGTCCTGGCCGAAGGCAAGAGCATCGAGGACTTCAAGATCTGAGCGTCTCGACCACCACTGAAAGCCCCTCGGCAGCCGCCTGAGGGGCTTTTTTCTTGGTCGGCGGTGGCAGCGCCCAAATTTGAGCGCTCAAAAGACGCATAAAAACAGCACGCTTTTGATTTTGGGCAGGGCTTTCACCTGCTGTGGGGGGCGCAATGACCTCACCGCCCCGCCCTGCCTCACACGACGTCGTCAAGGCCAGTCAGCTTCCTTGTAAGCGCCAAGCAAGCCGGCCATCCAAAATCCGGCAGAATGTAACCGCGCCCCAATAGCGCGACAGGAAGGTCTTGCGCGGCCAGCAAGCACCTCTAGACCAACAACTACAAGGAGGACCACCTTGCGACTGCTGCTTGCCATTTTCCTGCCATGGGCAGCCTTCTTCACTATCGGCCGCCCCTTCGCCGGCCTCGTCTGCCTACTCCTGCAGATCACCCTCATCGGCTGGATACCCGCTGCGATATGGGCCGTCTACGCGCTTGGTCAGTACAAGACCGACAAGAAGATCGAGAAGGCTCTTGGCGCCAGGAACGGATAGCCCCCATCTCCATTTCAGACCGTCCATATGGGCAGTTGCCGACTGCAATTACGTCGAGATGGACTTTCTGAAATCGACATTGAAGCAGCTCAAACCCGCGACTTGATTGGCCGGAATCCACGTGTATCTTGGATGTATGGATGCAGTGGTTGCAGCCTACCTTTCACAAACAGGAGAACGAACATGAACAAGACGACTTCTTTCAAGCTGCTGGCGGCTGCTGGTATGGCCCTGGCTCTGGTGGCCTGCGGTGGTGGTGGCGATGGTGACGGCGGCAGCGGCTCCGGCCCGGTGGTGGGCCAGAACGGCACGGTGGACGTTGGCAGCGCCTCGATGTCTGGCGGTCAGACCTGCGGCATCGGCAACTTCCCGCAGGCGCTGCTGGCAGAGATCAACAAGGCACGTGCCCAGGCCCGTTCGTGCGGTGGTCAGAACATGCCCGCGGTGCCGGCGATCGCGTACTGGAACACCAAGCTCCAGGAGGCGGCGGTGAAGCATTCGGCGGATATGGCCAGCAAGAACTTCTTCTCACACACAGGCAGTGATGGAAGCTCTGCTCCCGATCGTGTCGCGCAGTTCGGATACGAAGGTGGAGTTGCCGAAAACCTCGCGATGGTCAATATTTCGGGGAATATCCCCAATCGTGTTGTCCAAAATTGGCTTTCCAGTGGCTCACATTGCAGCGCAATCATGGATCCGAGCAAATCGGAGATCGGCGCCGCATGCATCAAGGGATCTAGCCAGGGGTATATCACACTTCTTTTGGGTAATTGAGCACCCAAAACCTTCGAAACATCTTTGGAGATATAGCCCGTTTCCACGGGCTTTTCCTTTTTCAGTATTCGTTTATATAGAAGCCGAACCCATGCTCATTCTCGATTTAATTACTTGGTTCGTCTTGCTTATTCTCAGAAAGATAGCATATATAATTGCCTTCCCAATCTTCATCCTTCCCACAGCAATAATTATCATCGGATGGAGGAAGCTTCATGGTCGCAGTAATTCCATCGCAGATATTCGCAAGCCGTGGATCTACTTTAATACCGCCCAATTCCACAGCGAACTATTAAAAGGCGATGCCAAAAGAAGAAAAGAAATAGCGGAGAATATTCAGGCCATAAAGCCATATCGCAAAAATCCCATATGGTGGATATCAGGAAAACAGGCATTCATAGAGATTGCCGCGAAGAAGCTTGCACCCAGAACTGCAACTGACATTTATAACCACTGGTACAAAAAGAATGAAAGATATATTCTTTCATCCAAAGGAGCCATCGAGAACATTTTACAAGAGGGGAGCCAAGCAGAAGAAAAAGCGAATGAGATGATTGCGGCAGTTCGGAAACAAGCTGCAGGCCATCTCAAGACATGGACACCTAGTGACGATGGATTGAAGGCAATCGTTTTCCCTCCAAATGAGCATAATTCGTCTAGTCAAGAACTAGACCAGTTACTCGTAACGGAAGCCGGGATATATGTCATTGAGGTTAAGGGTTGGAGAAAGATCAATGACGATGGCACTGGGAATACCAGAGATGGCAAAGTGCTGGGCTCACCAATTGATCAATGTCGCAAGAAGGTCGAAGCAATTAAGAAAATTGTTGGCGAGAACGTTAGAGTCAGACCACTTGTAATACTTCCAAATCTTGAGGATACCAATATTCCATTCGGCCTAGATACTCGTGTAGTGACGAGTCTGGCCGAAATTAACATGTTTTTTAGGCAAGAACTTCGCGCATCGGAGCGAGGCTTTAAGTATTCAATCTCGAATCTTGCACCACCTATTTTGAGGTACCTAGATCATCGCGAAGATGCAAAAATGCATCACATGCTGTGGCTTCACGAACATCATCCAAACGAAGGCACCACGAAGATTCATGGTCTTGTAGATGAGAGGAACACCCTCGAATCCGAATTACTTCCGAGAATTGAACCAAAACCAGGTAGAATAGAATGGAATTGGGCACTTTCCGCAATATTTTTTCCAATTATACTATGGGGCGGCATCATCTATTCGATTCAAAGATTGGGAGTTCCAGATAGAATAGCTAATCTATGGTCGACATACAGCGCGCCCAAGCCTGAAGATACAAAGCAATATACTGCAGTTGTTTCAGATGGCAATTCGAATAAAAGGCACGTAGCAGAGGTCCAATACAAGCAAAGCTCCAGCACAAAACCATCATCAAAAATAGGCACCTCATCCGCATCAAATGAAAAACGCTCATTTATGACTTCAGGCTCCAAACCGTATGATCCAATATGGGCATTCTCTTGCCCAGCCACGAAGGATCACCGCGGCATGGACGTCTGCGATAGGAGTTCCAAAGGAGTGGTATTTAATGAATCAGGCGATGTAGTATTGAAAGATGTCTCGGAGAATGCTCCAAGGGAACTGCTGAAACAATATTGCAAGCCTGGCCAGCATATTGCATCAACTGGTACTATGGGGCCATTGCTCTCTCAAGCTTCTTTCAAGAGGGTCAAATCAGCATCTAATGCACACTGGCAACCCAGGCAGTCAATAGTTTCGCATAGCTACTCGTGTGTCGGCTTCGTAAGACAAAAATGATCTCAAGCAAGCGCAATCTTTTTGGAGAACTGAGGGAGGGCTTCGTTGCTTTGGATGAGGCTTGCGCCGGCAAGGAGAAGCTGCGCACGCACGACGTGCCATCGCAAGCTGCTCCAAGAGTGACGGCGGCCGAGTTGCTCGCACTGCGCGAGCGGCTCCACTTATCGCGCCCGGTGTTCGCTGGCTACCTTCGCACGAATCTACGCACCTTGGAAAACTGGGATCAAGGACGGGCCAAGCCCAACGCCCAGGCGGCAGTGTTGATTCGACTGATGGAGAAGTATCCTGACACCGTGTAGCGACTAGCTGCTATCTGAAGCGAAAGTCCCCTGCATAGAAATACTAAAACCCGCCAATTGGCGGGTTTGTTCTTTGTGGGTGCGGTCAATCGAGGTAGTTGAACGACACATAACCCCCGCCAGAACGGCTCCAAGTACCATTGGTGCATCTGAACCGAACGACGAAGATATTGCATGTAGACCCAAGATTTTGGGGAGTAACATTCACAGTCACTCCATTGGCGGTTGCTCCCAGTGGTCCAAGATTCACTGGGCATCCGTTATCAACAACACCATTACCCAGCGCAATACCACGGTAGTTAGAGGCACCAGTAGTTGGGTTCAGCCGTTGGACAGCCAGGGCCGGGCAACTACCCAAGACTGGTTCCGGAGGATTTCCCCCACCACCTCCACCACCACCCGAAGATGGTGGGTTGTTCACGACAACGCGAGCTGTTGCCGTCACAGTTCCTCGCCAGTTGGTCACCGTCAGCGTGCAGGTCATGGTCCCCGCGGTGGGAAGGGTGTTGTTGCCCACCTGGACATTGCTGGCGTTGAGGAAGCTGCTCAGGTTCGTAGTGTTGAAGGGTGACCGGCCGGCGTTGGCACCGGAACAGCTCAGCGTTGCAGAGCCGCCCCATTCCGGCCTGGCATTGGTGGTGGTCACACGAAGGGTCACCCGTGTGCCGGTGGTCACCGTCAGGTTGGTCGAGTTGTTGAGCGAAATGGCCGCGGTCGGGATGACGGGGCAGCGCGAGTTGATCGGTGCCAGGCCGGTGTTGTCGCAGCGCAGATCGGTAGGGTTTCGCACGCCATTGGCACCTGGGGCACCTGCTGCGCTGTACCGAGGGTTGCGGGTGCTGTACGGGAGGATCGAGCACCTCTCGCCCGCAGCCACGGCCGGAGTCGTGAGGCAGAAAGGCGCAGGCCCACACCAGTAGGGAGCGTTGACACCGGGCTCATCGGAGGATGTGATCTCCGTCAGACCACCAGGCTCGTTGCAGCCTTCGATTCGACGGATCTGGAAGGTGTCCAGCATCCCATGGACGCTGGGGTCCATGTACCAGCCGCCGCCTGGAAGAATGTGCGAAGGGGCTTGTGCCATCGCTGAAGCCGCCAGAAGAGCGGCTGAGGCAGACAGCAGGAGGGTTCGAAAAACAGACGAGATACGCATGACAAGCTCCACGTTGACCTCTTGATGGTGACGTGGAGGTGCTTGCCTGGGCGGGTGAATGTGGCGCACGACTCATCGGTTTTCGAGCGCCCGAATTTGGGCGCTGAGCACCGAAGACAGTTGCCCTCCATCCATCTTCTCGCGCATTCGGCCTTACTCATTGACGAAAAAATCGCTCCTTTTGAATCGCTTATGCTATGGCGGCTCGGGGTATAGCCCGAAGCTCAAAACCGCATGCAACAGGGAGGAATCATGCTTCGACGACAGGTCGCACTTTTTCTGGCAGTCTCAGCCACCGCACTTCTGGCCTCATGTTCTGGAGGAAGCCCAGAAAATGCCCCTGCCGCCTTCTACAAGGCATCCGCTGCAGGCGAAGTGGACAAGGCCATGGAGTACGTGTCCTTTGCCAACTTCAAGGCAGAAGAAATGGTGATGGCCAAGGGCAAGGTGCAAATGGTGGTTGGCCGAATCCAGCAGACAGCATCCTCGAACGACGGCCTGGAAAAGGTCGAAATCATCGAATCCGTTGTCGGTGAAGACGGGAACTCGGCCAAGGTCAAAACCAAGTTGCTCTTCAAGAACGGCAAGGACAAAACGGACACCGTGAATGTCGTCAAAGACGACGGGAAATGGAAAATCACCTTGAAGTGAGAGCTGCCACGACTTCGCTGGTCATCAGCCTATTCGCTTCAACCTGCGCTCACGCTGGTGACCAGTTACCTACTGGCGCCAAGATTGGTGACCTGATTTTTCGGGAGGGAACGGAAGTCGTCAGCGCAGCCGTTCTCGCCGTCGATCGAGGGACGTTCAGCCATGTGGGCATGCTCGTGCGCGATGCAGGCCAGTGGAAGGTAGTGCATGCAACACCCTCGGAAGTAGCTGGCCGGCCGGACAGCGTGGTTCTGGACGACCTCAGGTTCTATCTGGATCCAGCGCGCTCACGACGGCATGCCGTGTTCCAAGTTCAAGCTACCGAACTACAGCGCGAGTCGGCGGTGTCCTTTGCACTGAAGCAGGTAGGCCGTCCTTTCAGCATGATGGCATCGGAGGACGGCACCTACTGCACCACACTCATCTGGCAGGCCTGGAGGGATGCTGGGAAGAACCTGGAAGTCACCTTCACCAGGCTGAACATTCCGCTGATGCAGGGTGACTACTTGCTGCCAGGAGTCTTGGCCAAGTCCAGGCACTTGAGGAAGCTGGACGAGCCGGCCCAGAGCATTGCGTCCGGCCAGAGATGACCGGAAGGGACCGCCCAAATTTGGGCGCTCGAAAGGCGTTGCAAAATCTACGCTTTTCTCATGGAGACGGGCATGTCCAGCCACATCAGCATTGCGCTTCCGAATCAGAAGGTAGTGCGTCTCAGAGTCCCTCCAGACGTCTGGAACTTCCCGATGGGGTGTGAGGGACCACTGGAGATTACGCTCATCAGCAACAAGCAAGCCCAGAGAGCTCTGGAAGAAGCCAACGACTCAGTTGCCCATCCAGACAAGGTGGCCACAGCGAAACAGCGGCTTGCATCGACAAATCTGGAAGAAGATCTCCCGGGCCTGTACTTCTACGGCGGGACAAGAATTGCCGTCGTCGGCGATGCTCATGTACTGGAAGCGCTGTTGGAAGCGGGTGTCTATAACCTACCAGTCGTCATTCTGTCGAACCAGCGCGAGGCTCTGGCAAGTTGGCTCGAATATCTTTAATGAGCCGTTCAACAAGACTGGAGCGGAAGTCCTCATATGGTTGGGTTTTGATCAAAAGCGAAGACCCAAGCCAGTCATAGCCATCGGCCCGGATGAGTTCTTCAGCCTCTGCAATCACAGACTCCACGCCCTGTTGGCCGTCCTTGATCACGAGCCCGGCCAGACTCTGGATGGCGATGAGATACAGCTTGGCGTGTTCAAGGTCATCCAGAATGTCCGCAGTTTGCGCCGCGCCCAACTTGCGCCTGATTTTCCCGTGCTGCTCAAGAACCGCAGTCGATGCTTGTGCTATAGCGTAGACAGCGATGATGAGTTCCTCATGAGCGGTTCTGGCTTTGGTATTCATATCGCCCATTAAATGCGTCTACTTCGGTTGCTTGCTCAGCAATAAATGCCAGATGGTGTACGGCACTTGCAGGAAGCCGTCCAAATTTGGGCGCTCGAATGCTCGCAGTTCTGAAGCCTGATCCTGGGCGGTGTCAGATCAGGCCAGCACCGTGAATACTCCCACGACTAAACGCCGAATGGCGTTGTAGTCGGGGCATCCTGGAAGATTTCCAGAACACCCCCAGGGCCGGCCTGGTGGATAGAGGCCCCACTGCGCAAGCAGATGCGAGTGACCGCTGAGCGCCCAAATTTGGGCGCTTGAACGCAGTCGATTACTTGCCGGCTTTCTCAGCCTTGCGCTTTGCGGCCTTGGGGTCAACCGCGGCCTTGAACTTGGCGCCGGGCACGAACTTGGGCAGCGTGGTCGCAGGGATCTTGATCTTGTCTCCGGTGGCCGGGTTCTTGCCGGCGCGGGCTGCACGCTTCACGGACTTGAAGGTGCCGAAGCCCACGAGCTGGACGGTATCGCCCCTTTTCACGGCGGTCTGGATGGTGTCGATCAGCGTATCGAGCACTGCGCCTGCAGCAGCTTTGGACAGTTCGTTCTTGGTAGACAGGATCTCGACGAGTTCTGCTTTATTCACGATTTCTCTCTGGATGGTTGATGAAGCGTGGGGTTATACCACTCGAATTCCAGACTGAGTTGCAATACATTCGCATTTCACTGGTCATATGCATCCACGAATGCATAGCGATTTGTCTCTTGATCACAACAAAGCGATCAAATTGCTCACGAATTGATGATCCACCCTGTCAGATCTAACAGGGGTCGAAAGATCGAAGACAGGCGATTCCTCTATGTTCGGCAGGTTTTCACCTGTTATTGAATACTTTGGAGGGAAAAAATCGTGTCGAAGTCTTCCTGGCGCCTGCCTGCGGCGCTGCTCGCTAGCGGATTGACCATCACCCTGACGGGCTGCGGTACCCTGACAGGCATTCCCTCCCATGGCGGCGGGAAGCGCTTTGCCACCGAACAGCGACTGGTCTCGGCCAGTATTCGGTCTTCGCTCAAAGAGATCGATGTCACGCCGCTGCGGGGCAAGCGTGTGGCATTGATCTTCGACCTGGTGGCAGACGAAGGCGGCGGCAGCCTCAACGGTGGTCGCTGGTCACCCGGCCTGCTGTTCAGCGTGGGCACGGTCAGCAGCCCCGTGACCACCACAACCAACGCCTTCCAAGTCTACAACCTGGCCGACGCGGGCAGCAACTACAGCAACAGCGCCAGCGGCGGCGGCACCACCACCGTCAGCAACACGCTGCAAAGCGGCAGCAACACCAGCTATGGCGCCAGCGAGGGCACCGGCAGCAGCACCAATACCAGTACCGGCACCAACACCAGCGCCAGCGCCACCAACGGCAGCAACAGCAGCACCAACACCACCAACGGCGACAACACCCACACCAGCACCACCACCAACAGTGGCAGCAGCACCACCAACGGCTCGGGCACCAATACCAGCGAGACCACCACCAGCAATACCGGCTCGGGCAGCAGTAGCAGCAACACCGGGGGCACTTCCACCAACACCAGCTACAACAGCAGCGACAACGGCACCAGCACCACCGACGGCAGCAACACCCACACCAGCACCACGACCAACAGCGGCAGCAGCACCACCAACGGCTCGGGCACCAATACCAGCACGTCTACGGGCTCGGGCACCAACAGCAGCACCAGCACGGGTTCGGGCACCAGTGCCTCCAGCGGCTCTGGCACCAGCGCCACCTCGTCCCAGAGCACCGGCGGCGGCACCAACAACGGCCAGAGCAGCACGGTCAGCACCACCCGCAACACCGGCTCCAGCCGCAGCTCGGGCGGCTACGACAGCCAGCGCCAGGAGATCACGCCCGCGCCCACCGAAAGCACCACCGTCACCAAGGGCACCAAACGCGAGCACATGGCCACGCTGCAATACCGGGGCCTGGGCGAATACCAGAACTTCCCCGTGCCCAAGAGCGACGCCAGCCTGCTCATGGGGCTGGTGCGCAACTACATGCTGCACAACGGCGTACTCCCCACCACCCCGAACGATCCCGCGGCCGAAGTGCTGGTGTACGTGACGGTGGACATCTTCGGCACTGTGCGCAGCCGCTTCGATGCCTTCATCTACAACAAGGAAACGGTCAAGGCAGAGACCAGCTTCGAGATCGTCGCCTTCGACCGCGAGGGCCGAAAGATCCTGGACACCCAGGTAGCCAACCACGAAGCCCAGTACCAGGAGCACTACCTGATGTGGGCGGGTCCCATCACCACGCAGGAGCGCGTGTACAAGGGCCAGGGCCTGCTGGTGGACTTCAC
The DNA here is from genome assembly GCF_021401345.1 of Hydrogenophaga sp. NFH-34. GTDB lineage: Bacteria > Pseudomonadota > Gammaproteobacteria > Burkholderiales > Burkholderiaceae_C > Hydrogenophaga > Hydrogenophaga electricum. The sequence goes on along the minus strand of NZ_JACBGE010000011.1, from coordinate 133,244 downwards.
CGATGTGGACGGCAGCAAGACCAAATACAACGAATCCGATGAGATCGCCGTTCGCGAGCACATGGGTGGCAAGAACTGAGTTTTGGCGTGGAGACCAACATCATGAAGAAGTCGAATTTCATCAAGTGGACTGCCCGGGCAGGTCTGGTCGCGGGTGCGATGGCGCTGTCGAGCATTGCAGCGGCACAAAGCGCTGTGAAATCATCCGAAGCCAGCGTTGCCGCCGTTGAAAAGCTGCTGGCCTTCAACGGTGCGCAAAAAGCCCTGGAAACCGCTGTGGGCGGCATCGAGGCGCAAATGCGCCAGCAGATCATCGCCTCGCTGGTACAGCAAAACGCCGGCCAGGCCTTGAGCGCCCAGCAGCAAGCGGCCGTGGACAAGGCGGTGCCCGGCATCGGCGCCGTGATGCGCCAGGAACTGGGCTGGGCACGGCTGAAAGAGCCCTACGTCAAGCTCTACCAGGCACAGCTCTCGCCGGCCGAGGTCGAGCGCCTGACCAAGCTGTACCAGGACCCGGCCTACGTCACTCTGATGGAGAAGATGCAGACGATCAACGTGCAATCGGCGCAACTGGTGGCGCAGCGCATGCCGGTGATCCTGCAGCGCATCCAGCCGGTGCTCGAAGACGCCTTGAAGCAGTCACAGACAGCTCGTTGATCGAATCGAACAATTGCCTGGGAGGTGCCAGACTATGCAAACCCCGTTTCCGACCCCACTCAAAGGCCCCGAGCCCGGGCAAAAGATCAGCGCTCCCCACCTGAGCCAGCAGCCCGGTGCTGCCCGGGTTGGCTGGTTCAAGCGATCAGTGGCGTGGCTGCTGATGTTCACGGTGAACATCGCCAGCCTGGGCCAGGCGGTGGGACAGGTGGTGCGCGGGCAAGGGGGAGCGCCGTACACGGGCTTCACCAGGAGCGGGGTGTACGTGCAGGGCGGGCAGATGGTGGGCAACCCGCACCAGATCCTGCACGACATGAACAACCCGGCGCTGTGGACCACGGGGGCGGTGAGCTTCACCAACACCGCGGACCCGGCCTTTCCACAGCCATCGCTGGCCGACATCGAGGCGGCCATTGCCGTCAGCCCCGAGCCCGGGGGCCTGGCGCTCTCGCGCCTGTACATCACCGCGCCGCCGGCCAACCCCTACACGCTGGCGCCGCCCAACGACGCCACGGTGAGCAACGCCGCCGCGTATGAGCAGTTGCTGCTGGACGCGCAGGCCGGCGGCTACGCGCCGATCGCCGACGGCACCTACATCGCCAAGACACACGACAGCTCCAGCCCCGAGATTGCCAACCGGGGCCTGAACCTGTACCACACCAAGCCGGTGTTCGTGGCGGCTGAAGACCCGTACGGCGGGGCCACGGCCTTCTTCGCGCTGCAAGGGGCGCAGGCCAAGAACCACCTGAGCCACCTGCAGCAGCAAAACGCGGCTCTGCTGGGCTCGTCCATCTTCTTCAGCCAGCAAAAGCTGCCCACCCCGCAGAACTGGGGAGCGAGCACCGATTGGGAAGGCAACCGCATCGACCCGGGGGCGGCCTTCGACCAGGCGCTGGGCAGCATTCCCCAAAACGGCAGCAACTACAGCGTCAACGGCAACGGCTTAACCGTGGGCTACATCCGCCCCGACGGCCAGGCGCACGACTTCAACCTTGCCACCGATCCGCACTTCCGCCAGTTGCAGCAGGGCCAGTACCAGTACAGCGACAGCTACCTGCCCACCCCCAACCTGAACGAGCTGCTGGGACAGGAACTCAGGCGGGCGGCCGAGCAGCACAACAAAGGGCAGGAAGCTGCGGCCAGCGTCGACTTCCGCTACTTCAACGAAGAGCGTGACATCTTCATGCAGGGCCTGGACCTGTACCGCCATGTCAACAAGGGTGATTGGTACCTGCTGGACGGGCTGAGGACGGGGCAGATCACGGCGGGGCACCCGGACTACGCGCGTGCGCTGGCGCTGTCGCAGGACGCCTTCAGGCAGGCGTATGCGTACCACACCGAGCACGAGACACAGCTCAGGTACACCAGGGAGTCAGCCAAGTGGCAGGCGGACAACGCCGACCTGAGCAGGTACAGCGACCAGGAGCTGTTCGACCAACTGAATCTTTACGACAAGAAGGCCGATGCCCGAGGTGAACAACTGCTGCGCGACCTGCAGGCCGGGCGGCTGACGGCGGGCACGCCCGAGTACGAAGAAGCGCGGGGCCTGGCCGAGGCACGCTACCGCGTGGCGCTGCAAAAGGCGCTGGAGCCGCCCAAGAAGGCCAACTTCTTCAAGCAACTGGTCAGCGTGGTGGTGGCGGCGGTGGTGGTCTACTTCACCGCGGGTGCGGCCAGCGTGTGGGCAGCGGGGCTCACAGGAGCGGCGACCACGACGACGGCAGCCGGGATGACCATGGTGGCCACGACCACGGCGGCCGGCACCATCAGCGCTGCCGGCGTGGCGGCTGTGTCCATAGGCTCGGCCATCGGCGCCTACGCAGGTGCGGTGGTCGGCGCCGGCATCCAGAGCGGCAGCCTGAGCCAGGCGCTCAAGGCCGGTGAGCAATCGCTCAAAGGCGGCCTGGCCGGCATCGTGGTCAACACCGCGCTGGCGGCATCGGGTTTGAACGCTGCGGGCATCAGCGAGACGCTGGGGGTGAGCCAGCAGGCCGGGCAGGCGGTCTACAACACCCTCACCGACACCCTGAGCAACATGGCCTACGGCGGCAGCCTGAGCGATGCATTGGTCACCGGGATCATCAACGCAGGGGTGGATGTCATCGCGGCCAACGTGGCCAACTCCATCGGCGCCAACACGGACGTGGGCAGCGTCGAGAAGTACGCCGCGCATGCGGCGCTGGGCTGCGGCGTGGGCGCGGCCAAGAGTGGCAGCGGCGACGGCTGCCTGCCCGCGGCGGCGGGTGCCGTGGCGGGGCACATGGCCGCAGATGGCATCAAGGTGGCCATGGCCGAAGGCACCAACCCTCTCGCGCAGATGGCGGCGGCGGTGCCGGGGCGCACGCTCGATGAGAACGTGGCGTTCTGGGGCGGGCTGGTCGGCGGCACCACGGCTGCGCTGGCTGGTGGCAGCAGCGGCAATGTTCAGTCCAACTTCAACCTGGGGCAGTACGCGGCCGAGAACGCCATCAACAACAACTACCTCAAGTACGACGAAGCCAAGAAGCTCCAGGCCCTGAAGGACCAGGAAATGACCGGGCAGTGCTCGGGCACCTGCAAGGCCGAGATCAAGCGGCTGGAGGAAGTGGACAGGCAGCGCAACGAAGAACTCAAGGCTTGCGAAGGATCAAGCTCCGCCGGATGCCAGAAGGCCTTCACCGACGTGCGCGTGGCGGCGGCCGAGTACGTGCGGCGCAGTGATCTCAAGGACGGTTTCAGCTACTACTTCAGCGGTGAGTCCAACGAAACCCAGATGTTGGCCCGCCAGACCATGGGCGACTTCACAGTCTGGAACGTGGTCAAGGGAGCCGCCAGCAGTGTCGCCGAAGGCATCAAGGATCTGGCCGGGGGGGCGTATACGGGCTTTCAGGCGGTGCTTGGCAACGAAGAAGCCCAGGCCAAGGTCAAGGAAACCCTTGGTGATGGCTGGGGTTTCGTCAGCGATCCCGCCAACTGGCCACAGCTCGTGGGGGCGATGTCGCCTGCGCAGCGAGAGCAACTGGCGTCGGCCTATGAGACGGGCAATGGGGCCGCTGTCGCGGGCGTGATCGGCGAAACGTTGACGAACTTGCCGATGGGCGGTGGTGCGGGAACGATCAAGAATGTCGCGGGCCAGCTCACCGATCTGGCCGCGGTTCAGCGGCTGGCGTCCCGGGCAGATGTCAGCGAGGTCATCCAAGTGCCTGCAGGCACCAAAGGCAACTGGGACCCCCGCATCAACACCGGCACCACCAGCAACCTGTCTCCCAATGCCGCCTACGTGCTAGACAATGGACATGCCTTCGTCACCGATGCCGGAGGTCGGGTTAAGGAGGTGACGGGCGATCTTTCCCTGAACAAGATGGATCGCAATCAGTACCAGCAGGGGTGTGCGGGTGCCAGTGGGTGTGCCGGCGATGACGGAGGGCACCTGATTGCATCTGCGCTTGGTGGGGCTGGCGATCGTGTCAATATCGTGCCCCAGGCATCCACCCTCAACCGAGGGGAGTGGAAGGCCATGGAAAACGAACTGGCCGGTTACCTCAAGGAAGGCAAGAACGTCAATGTTAAGATTGAAGTGGAATATCCAGCAGGGGGTGGGGTCAGGCCTAACAAATTTGAGGTCACAATTAATGTAGACGGAGAATCGGTTGTTAGGGAATTTAAACAATGAGGACCGAAATGAATGTTGAGGTCGCGTATGAGTCCATTGCCAAGGCGGCAATGGATTTTGTTGGTAGTCGTTCATGGGATGCTGTATGGGCAAAACACACCATCCTTGCTTCGATGGTCGAAGGTCGATGGGGTGTAATTAGAAGCGATATTACAGACAAAAAAGGGGACCCCCCAAGAAAAGAACTCCGGAGCAAGGCGTTTGAGGCGATTCGATTTCTCCGCGACGACCTCCTTCGCACCACAGGTCAACGCATCTGGGGCCTGACCTTCACGTTGTATCCCGATGGCAAGTTCAACATCGAATACGACTACAACAAGCCAGAGGGCTATGAAGAAACAGATGAGGTCATCACGGGCGATGAAATAAACGCATCGTTGGCCAATTTGATGAAACAAGGCAAGAAGGCGGACTGAAAACAGCGTAGATCTGGACGTCAAGTTCGATCCGGAAATGGGGAGTTTTCCAAATATATGGCGGCAACGTCAACCACGGTGGCTGAATCAAGAGTAGCGGCCTAACCATATGCAACTGACTCCTCCAGATCAGTAGAACAAAAAAAACCCGGCACATGGCCGGGCGGTTGGATGGGCTCGCAGGTGAGCATGAGCACAACCCAGCCATTGTGGCCAGGTTGGTGACGACGGTCAGATCTTGTAAGGCATCAGCAACGCCATCCAGTCCAAGGAGGGCTCGCCTTCCTTCATGGGCCGCCAGTAAATGCGGCTGTTGGCCTCCTTGCCGTCCTTGCGCATGACAATGGACTCGCTGGGCAGGGACGCAACCAGTTCGGAAATCAGATCGGTCTTCGCACCGAACTTGACGGCCTTGCCGACCGCGGATTGGGGCTTGACCTTGCTGACTTGCTCGCCGTCCGAGGAAGAGAACGTGAGCGCATCGCCGTTGAACTCGACCACCAGGAAGGGCTGGTTGTCCATCGCACGGATGCGATTGATCGCCACCATCACCTGGTCCTTGCTGACCACGACATGATCACCCGAGACCTGTTCACCGGCGACCAGAGCATCCGTTGCCGGGTACTGGTGGCTGATGAGGCTGCTCATCCAGATCATGTCCGCCGTGGCGAACTCGATCAGGTTCTTGCCGAGCAAGTTCACGACGACTTCGTCATCGTTGCGGAACACGCCGTTGATGGCTTCGGCAGCCTTGATCGGGATGATGATGTCCAGGTCGTTGCCGCCATCGACGAGCTGCAGCTCCGTTTTCCGCTGGTGCATGGAGTAGCCATTGGTCGAAGTGACCGTGAGCTTGCCTTCCACGCAGGACACGTTCACCCCGCACAGGTAGAAGCGGCCAGCGTCATGCTTGGAGGCGAAGATGGGCGCGGCGCCGAAGGCATCCTTGAGCTTGTCGCCCGTGGTTGCCAGCAGATGCTTGCTCACGTGCTTGTCGGCGGCTGTGCTGAAGAGTTCGGCCGGGTTATCCGACTTGCGCAACTTCAGACGAGATCCGCCGAAACGCGCCACCAGTCCATCTTCTGCCGGCGTGAGGGTCAGCTTCGCGTCGGGTGCATCGTGGCCCAGTACCGCGTTGGCGGCGCCGGCCATGATCGTTGCGGAACCGGGTTCGCCGACATCCTTGGGATCGACTGCCAGAGTCACTTTCGCGAAGGCTTCCGGACCCTTGGCCTCGACGTAGACCGTCTTGCCGATGGTGATGGTGGCCTCCTTGGTGCTGGCAGCGAGGATGCAGCGTTTGATGGCGTCCTTGAGGATGCCGACCGTCAAGTTCGTTGCTTTGGACATCGAGTTTCCTTTCAAAAATGCCCTACTGGGGGCGATGGTTGAGAAAGGAAAAGCCAGAGGCTTTCTGCTGACGTGTGGGTGTCAGGAGGAAGGCCCTGGGGAAGGCTGAGATGTGTGTCCGCCCTATTCCACAGTTGCGGAGCTGGTGGGCGGCTGGGTGCTGCGCAGGGCAGTGAATGGATGATCGCCTTGGGTGGAGCATGGCGGTACCTGATTGCCGGTTGGAGCCGTACGGTTTTCAGGTTGGCTTAGGCTGGGCTTTCCTCTGGATCAGGTGTTGACCCAGAAGAAAACCCGCCGAAGCGGGTTTGAATGGAAACCCTTGCGGGTCAGTGGCTTGGTGTTTATGCCGATTCCGTCTCTGCGTGCCGTTCTTGCGAAGGCTGGAACAGCCATTCAACGGACGGGAACTCACCGACGTTCCACATATCGTCCCAGTCGATACCCGGCACCCTGGGGGCTCGAATCACGACTTTCAGACCAGCTTCCACTGCACGTTTCTTGAGCAGTTTGGCGCAGTGCGTTCCAATACGCAGTCCGGTTTTTGGATTAACGTGATCGTGGTCGGCAGCAATCAGCAGCGCCTCGGTACCCTCGGGCCAGATGAAGTGCTCCAGGTTGTTGGCGCTCAAGGCTGCATAGACCGGTATCCGGTTTTGCGTGGCCATCATCCAGGGCAACCCGTTCTCCAGTCCTTCGGAGACGATGATGACGGGGCCTGCCGGAGCGTTGTTCACTCGGATCGACTCGCCATGCAACTTCTCGACCTTGGCGCTCATCATCTTCTTCGCCTGACTGGGGCTGACCTTGGCCTTCTGTCCATCCTTGGTGATGTAGTAACGCTGATAGGTCACGGTCCCCTCACACGTGGCCGCGTTCTCCACCGACGCCAACATCCCCAACAACCAGGACTTCTTCGAAGTTTCCTCGTCGAAGTGATAGAGGTTGGAATGGAAGCGGAAGGCATCCATATTCAACCAATCCGCCCTGAGGCCCCTGATTCGGTTCTTCAGGTATTCCATGGCAGGAGTTCCCTCGATCGGAACTGACCTGTCGAATGCCTCCTGCAGACGCCTGACAGCCTTGTCGATGTCCTCACGCGAACGCTTTTCCTTGGGAACAGGGGTGCTTCGCTTGAAGGAGATACCTTCGGCCCGTCCGCCTTCGATGACCTCACGAATCAGCCAGACTGCTCCGGTGTCATCGGTGCCATTGACGAGCGCCACGAGTCGCACGCCGTCACCGGCCCCGCAGGAATTGCACAGCCAGGTGCCGCGACCTCCTTTGTTGTCAAAGCGGAAGCGCGTCTTCCCGTCCAACTCGATGGGGCAAGGACCCAACTTCTTGGGCTTCTCGATCAGGTCCAGCGGCACACCCAGACGAGGCAGGATGGCGTACCAGTCAATGGATGAGAAATCGATATTGTTATTGCTCATGTGGTGTTTCCTTTCCGCACATTGGCGAGGCTGAGAAAAACCACGGCGCCGAAAGCGCTTGTTTCTGAGGCCTTTGCTGACCGCAGGAACAAGCCCTTTGGAGGGGCTTGAGCGAGTGAACGCTTTTAGTTAAGGCCAGAGCAGCAGGCGCGAGCTGGGCTCAAACGTCAGGAACAACGGCGCACTCAGAACGGAATGTCGTCGTCCATGTCGTCGAAGCCACCGGAACTCGGAGCCGGCGGCGGGGCCGGTGCGCGAGCGGGCTGCTGAGCGGCCGGCGGACGGCTTTGCTGCGAGCGCTGTTGGCCTTGACCACCTTGGTAGCCGCCGGAGTTGCCACCGGACTGGCCGTTGTCATCACGGCTGCCGAGCAGTTGCAGCTCGGTTGCCACGATGTCCACGGTGTTCTTTTCGACGCCGGACTGGTCCGTGTACTTGCCGTACTTCAGGCGACCCTCGACGTAGACCGGGCGGCCCTTCTTCAGGTACTCGCCGGCGATCTCGGCCAGGCGGTCGTAGAAGGTGATGCGGTGCCACTGGGTGTCTTCGATCGTCTCGCCGGAGTTGCGGTCCTTTCGGCGGCTGGTGGTGGCGATGCTCACGTTGGCCACGGCCTGGCCCGAGGGCAGGTAGCGGACTTCGGGATCACGGCCGCAGTTGCCGACCAGGATGACTTTGTTGACGGATGCCATGGGGTGATTTCCTTTCAGGGAGTGATGATGAGACGCTCAAGCGCCCCAGGATGGGTAAATGGCACAGGTGCGCCAGTTGGATTTGCACGGAGATCAGGCGATGCGGGTTATCTCGAAGACGTTCTTCGTCCGAACGTTTGCGGAGCCGTCATCGTGTGTGACGGTGAAGTGCTCGCGTCCTTTCTTCACGGAAATCGTGTCACCGACAGCGAAGTCGCCACGGATGAATCGCTCCTGAAGATCCACGCCAGAGAAGCTGACCTCGCCGGCCTTCGGATCGATCAAGGTGACAGTGAAGGCCTTGTATGAACGCCGGCCTTGGGGGCTGACGGTCTTCACTTCGGCGGACACGACCTTGCCTGTTGCGGATTGGCGATGTTGCTGCGCCTTCCCTTCTGCTTGGTCAGCCGGATTCACTCCCGCGCCATTGCCATCCAGGTGGGTGGCTGCAGGCGGTACTGATGCCGGTGCGGACTGGGCCGCGGGACTTGCAGGAACTTCAGGCTTCGCCATGGCCGAGGGTTTCCCTTCGGCCAGCGATTCCAGGCCCTTGAGAACGCCCTTCCTGATCTGCTTGAGGGTGTAGTCCAACGCGGATTCGAGATTGACCTCGAAACCGAGTTCTTCCAGCTCGCCGGGCACGATCGGCGAAAGATCCTGCCGTATGACAGTCAGTTCACCTTTTGCTTCACGCACGAATCGCTGGTAACCGATGTTGCCGTTGCGGCCTTCCTTCACCATGATGCACAGGAGCCGGCCACCATCCAGCTCGCGCTGAATGTAGTCGTGGGCCTTGACTCGCGCTGTTACGACAGGAACTTCTGCAGGGGCTTTGTGCTTGATCTTCGGCGGGGATTCGCTGCCAACCATCAGGACCGCGAAATGCTTGGCCATCATCCCCCAGGCGTTGAACAGCACCGGAGTGTTGGTGATGATCCCGATTACCCAGGGGATGACGCCGATCACGGCCGTGACCAGCAGACCGACGACGATTGCGGTGTTGAAGGCCAGAGATTGGCCGAACAGCGTCTCTTCATTTCTTTGCATGTATTGGCTCCTTTCCCCAATGTGCTGGGTTGTTGATAAGCCAATTGGCGCGTTGCACGCCTCTCCTGTGAGCACCGTGATACACACAGGAGAAGCGGCCAAAGCCGCTTCAAGCAATCACCCGAGGGTGTGCGATTTCTGGCTGATTTCCTCCTTTCGGTTCTGCATGTGTCCCCGAAGCTTCCTCCAGCCAACGATGAGCAGGGCCATCGGGACGATGATGGTTGGGTAGGCAATGACCAGCATCAGTTTCCTGATGATGAGCAAGACGAACCAAGTCAGCAGATCGAGGACGATCATGGGATTTCCTTTCTAGGGTTGGGAAGGGTTTGTGATCAGTGGTTCAGCGTGACGTAGTGCGAAAGCCGAGACTGGATTCGCTGCGCCTGTTCGGGCAGTCGCGCACTCACCACCGAGAACATCAGACGAATCTCGTCCGCGAACTCGATGCTCACTGCATTCCTTATCCTTTCAGAGTCGGCGCCGCAAAAGGCGCAGGCGGCATCGAATGTCATCGCGGCGGGGTGCTCCCACAGGTCGTAGCACCACATCAGACCGGACCAAGCGTCACGCCTGGCCTGGTTGATGACGGTGGATCCACTGGAGCTGAGACGCCTGACCTTCTGCAGGTCGGAATCGAATTGCTCGATCAGCATCCCACCGTAGAACACCTCTTCAATGACCGTTTCCTCGTCTTCTTCGGTGAAGACGATGCGTTCGGTCGGTTGGCCGCGGAAGACAGCCACTTGCTGACCAAAAAGGTCTTCCATGCTTCTCTCCTGGTAATTGCCCCAGACATGGGGCACGTTGAAAAACCAGGGAGGGTTCAACCCTTCCAGCAAGCCTGGAGCCAGGCCTGTTGGAAGGGCTGCATGCAGCCCTTCACTTTCTTCTACAGCTTCGTCACGTCGATCACCGCGTCACACATCTCCAGCAGCTCCGGGGTATGCGTGATCAGGTACTCGCGCTCGTAGCCGCCTCGCTCGATCACAGCCCGCTTCATGGCCATGAACTCGCGCTTGCGCTTCGGATCCAGTGCACCATCGGACTCGTCGCTGAACAGCGTCTGGCTTCGGGTATCGGCCACTTGTGCCATGAACAGCGCGATTGCTCGCACCAAGCACTCATTGATCCACACCTTCTCGCCACCAGAGGTCCGCTCCAGGGTCTTCGTCTCGCCCCTGTGGTTGTCTTCCACCTGGACGATGAAGTCTTCCTTGGTGATGCCGGCCTGCGTCTGCTGTTGAGTCAGCAGGCTCAGGGAGAAACGACCACCGTAGCAGTCTTCCAGCAGCTCGTTGGCGATCCGGGAGATGTCCGGGCCAGCGTCGTCGATGGACATGGCAATGATGCCATTGGTGCCCAGGGCCTTCGCAAGCAGAACCCACTTGCTGATCTCGGATGCCACTGCCTCGATTTCCCGCTCCACAAGCGCCACCTGTTCACGCTGTTTGGTCAGCACTTCCAGATTGGCGACGGTGGTCGCAATCGACTGCTGCAGGAGTACCGCTTCAGATTCAAGCTTCTTGAGCGTGTTCTGGGCGGTTTCCAGTTGGCGTGCCAGTTCGCTCTCGTCCTCTGCATTTCCGAGATGCGGCAGCGCATTGCGCATCGCCTGCAGCCTCTCGCGTTTGGCGGTCAGTGCTTTTTCAAGCTCATCACGCTTTGCTGCAAAGGTGGCGTCAACTTCCTGCAGTTGGGACTTCAGATCGTTGTGTGCCTGGAATGCCTGCGCCTGATCGTTCAGCGCCTCCTGCAGTCGCACCTTGGCCCCTGCCAGCGTGGACCTCGCTTCGTTGACGAGACGCTCGGTATCTGCAACGGCTTGAGCTTTGGTGATACGGACGTTCAGGTTGGAGATGGCAGTTTTTGCCGCTTCACTCTTCTCCTTCGCATCCCGCAGACTTTGAAGCCGCTCCTGCATCGCCCTGCCCTGCCCGCGCAATTCGCCATACGATTTGCGCGCATCGTCCAGGCGAATCGTGATGGCCGGGACCTTGCCCGCCGCTTCATTGGATTGGGCCAGCAGCTTGCACATGCCACTCATGTCGGTCCCCTGGCAGGGCACCTCAAGCAGCAACGCCGCAGTCTGTTGTGCTTGAGCCAATGCCTCGGCCAAGTGCTCGCCGTCGTTCTTGGCGGTTGCGAGCTTCGCGCTGATCGAGGCGATGCTGTGCTGCACCTCTTCCAGGGCGAGTACCTTGGGCGTGGCCTCATCGACCACCTGCTGATGCAGCTTGACTTGCGCCAGGAAATTGGCCAGGTCGGCTTTGGCTTCTGAGACCTTCACCTCGGTGTCGACCAAAGCCTGCAACCGCGAAACTTCATCCGCCAGCGAGGAAACCAGGTTCGTAGATGTCAGCTTGCGCTGCTCGGCGTCCACCAATGCCTTGCGGGTTTGGCTTTCGGCACCCGATTTCTCGGTAGCCATCGCATCCCTTGCCGATTTGCAGTCAGATTCGAAGGCCTCGACCTCGCGGTCAAGGGCTTGGTGCTGAAGAAGAACCGCTTGCCGTTGCTCTTGCGAGCCCTTGAGCGCAGCGATACGAGCAAGCAGACCGGTGATGGCCTCCTTGGACCCCTCCTGAGCCTTACGGCAGCCTTCGAGGTCCGCAGTGTCCTGGACCATTCTGGCAGACAGCACCTCTTCGTTGAACATGCCTGCCTTGAGCTTGGCCAGTTCCTCCTGCTTCATCGCCTGCCGCGGCTTGAGCAGCTTGACGACATCGTTGGCCTTGGTGGACAGCTCTGCCGACTTGCTGGCCCCGATCATCTCCGCGATCAGTTGCTTGACCTCGGTAGCCGACATCGAACCTATGGGAGCACGACCTTGGGCGCTGAACTGGGCGTTGAAGAACACCTCGGGCTTGCCCAGGATGGTCTCGATAGCCTTGTCGTAGGTGTCGGTCTTGCCATCCGACTCTGCGCCCGTCTTCGGATCCTTCCAGGGTGAGGTGCTGCCATCAGCGGCCACGACGAACAGGTAGGCTTCCGTTTTCTTGGTCTTGGCCGTGGCACGGAACCGCAGGGTGCTCATGTAGCGGATGCCCAGGTGCTCCCAAATCAGTTCCTTGCTCCCTTCCCCGTCCACGATGTGCTCGTAAATGGAGAATGACCCGGGGGTCGGTTTGCTGGCATGCGAAGGCATGAGCCGGTAGGGATGGAGGTTGTCCATCACCGTGGTCTTGCCTGCGCCGTTCGGCCCATAGAGGGCTACGGTGACAGCATCGGAGGGGACGAGGGATTCAAGATCCACCACCACCTCATTCTTGCCTTGGCCGGAAGCAATACCGGCAAAGCCCTTCAACGTGAGTTTGATGGGTTTCATGTGTGCGTCCTTTCTCTCCAGTCGGAGTAATTGGTTGAAAGGAGCAAGCCAGAGGCTTTCTGCTGGTTGAAGCCAGAAGGAAGACCCCGGACGGGTGTGTTGCTGATGAGCCACCCTATTCCGCAATTGCGGGGCTGGTAGGCGGCTGGGTACTGCGCGGGGCAGTAAACGGATGATCGCCTTCGCTGGCGTCTCGCGGTGCCCAATTGCCGGCTGGAACCGTGCGGTTTTCAGGCTGGCCTGAGCTGTGCTTTCTTCTGAATCAGGTGATAGACCAGAAGAAAACCCGCCGAAGCGGGTTTTAGCGTGCGAAGTGGTCAGGCCCCCTTCTTCTTCTGATCATCGAGCTTGGCAGCTTTGGTGACCATCCAAGCAAAGAGTGCACAAAGCGGAGCAACAACAAGGGCGAAGAGCTGCATCGTGCGCCCGGCGGGATCATCCGCCACGATGAAATCAATCAGCATTTTCACGGTTTCCATCCTTGCAGTTTAATGAGGGATCAGGTTTGGAACAAGTCGATTCGGGGATCACGGATTGCTCCAATTGATGGATGCGGGAAGCAAACCGATATGCACCCCAGGTCATGAAGTACCACCAGGTAAGCACCAGCAGGTACATGTAGAAGTCCGAATTCTTGAGGCCGAAGTAGGTACCGAAAGTGGCACCCATCCACGATGCTCCGACGAAGCTGTCCTGCAGTACTCGAAGCAGTGGCAAGTTGTTCACCACATCCTTGGCAATCCTCCAGGCCAATCCGATGATCAGACCGAGAGCGATCAGAATTGCAGGTGAAAGCACAACGAAGTGCTCGAATTCCATAGGCATTTTCCTTGCGAGGATGCCATGGGAAGCCCGCCAGCGCGGAGGGCTTCCGCACGGCGGGATGTTGAAGCAGACCCTCTCGGGTCAGTGGTTTGCGATCAGGCCAGTTCGAGCAGCACGCTCTCGGCCGAGGCCTTGAGGTTGGCGCCGGTACCGAACATTGCACTGTCGAAGCGGTTCTCGGTGGAGCGGGCACGGACATGGTGGTCCGTGTACTCGGTCACCGCATTCAGGAGCCCCCAGGCGGTGCCCTGGACGCCTTCCATGGAGCTGCCGCGGCCTGCGCCGTGGAACAGATCCATGATCTTGCGGAAGGCACGGGACTCCTTCGTCTTATCGATGCCTTCCGGGTTCACCGGCAGGATCGAGGCCACGATGCCCTGCGCATCGTTGTCCGACATCTTCACCTTCGTCAGGGCACGCATGTTGCCCAGGAAGGTGTCGAATGCGCGGGCACCGATCAGCCCCATCTGGTCCTTCACCAGATCGGGGTTGAACACCGTGTTGTGGCGAACCTTCACTGCGCGTCCCGATTCGCCCACATCGTGCAGTGCGATCGCCTGGGTGTTCCAGCAGACCACGCGCACGGAGGTGAACTTGGCGGTGGTCGCCAGCGAACCGTCGCAACTCGTGATAAGCAGGACGTAGGCCTTCAGGCGATCGGAGCCGATCACGTCGTTCTCGATGTTCGTCCGAGCAAGCGCCCAGATCCGGCGACCTTCCTTCAGTGCGCCCATCGTCTCGATCTCGAAACCCTCACGCTCGACGAGCGAACGGAAGAACTCCACGATATCCTTGGGTTGAACGACCTTGTAGCGGTCGCTGACCACAGACAAGGGCCGGTTGTTGTCCGACCGGTAAAGCACCTTGTAGTCGGGGTAGTCGTGGAGACTGCCGTTGGTGAACTGGGCCACCGATTCGTTGTACTTCCATTGGAGATGCGCTTGTTCCAGCCACTGTTCCAGGCTCGCGCCCTTTGTGACTTCCTGACCCAGGCCGTGCCAGGGCTTTTCGCCGGCATAGGCCATTTCCGCGGTACCTGCGAAGAGGCTGAGGTGATGTGCCATTGTGATGATCCTTCTTGAAAATGCTCCAGATGGAGCAGTGGTTGGGAAGGAGCAAGCCAGGGGCTTTCTGGCCGGGCGCTTGGTTGGAGCACCGATCAGGAAGCCCCCGGCGGGGCTGGATGGATTGCGAGGCCTAGCCGCGGCAGAAGTGTTTGCAAGCGGCCTTCAGACCCTTGTCGGAGCAGCCACCCACCGTCACGGTGACCTTGCCGCTCTTGATCGTGACCTTCTTCGACTTGCTGCTGAGCACGACGCTTTTGGCGTCACCCTTCTTCTCGGTGACAGCTTCGCCATCGACGAATACCTTTCCGCCGACGATGACCGAGTTGACGAGGTTGCCCTTGATGATGATGTTGCTCATGATGTTTCCTCTGTCCGCATCTGCGGGGTTGTGAAGAGGACAGCCAGGCGGCTTTCTTCTGTCAGCGCCCAAATTTGGTCGGTCAGAAGGAAGCCCCCGAAGGGGCAAAGTTTGTGGTGTCGATCAGCAGATCGCCTTCATGCCGGGAACCTTGTCCAGCTCGTACAGAAGCTGCTCGGCAAGAGCGAACTCCATCGATCCCTTGACGCGGGTGGCCATGAGCATGTCCGTCTTTGCGACCAGCGCTTCGAGAGCACGCTTGAGGCGTGCCGAAGAAGCCAGGAGCTTTGCCACGGCCAGATCCTGTTCCTGGTTGTCAGAAGCAGTGATCTTGGCGACCTTTGCGCCATCCATCGTGATGACCCGGATGAAATGGAGATCGCTGCTCATCGCGGCTTCACTGGACAGGGTGGCCCTCGGGTTGTCCAGAACATTCAGGTTCAATCTGTGCATGATGTCCCTTCCGAAAAACGGTTGATAGAAGGGATAGGCCTATGGCTTTCTGAAGCGTGACAATCGCTTCAGAAAGCCATCCCCGAAGGGAAGGCTTTGGTGCTGCTTCAGGCAGCGTTCAGTCTTGCAGCCAACTTCTCTGCGACGACTTCCGGGGCGTCTGCAGAAATCATCTCCAGGCGCTCTTGAAGGTCATTGACGTTCGGGGTTTCCGTCACACGAGCCCAAATGGCCAGCTTCTCGGCCAGAGAACCCTGGGAGATCCCGGCGGCTCGCTGTCGCTGGACGATGCACGTTCTGCCCTCGATCTTCACCTCTGCGGCGTTAGCCAGCAGATTTCGGATGGCAGACCGGTCTACGACATGACGATGCTCTTCGTCGATCGTGTACGTGATGCGTACATGCGCACCATCGCACTCGTCGATCCGCTGCTTGATCTCGTCCAGGTCGGGAGGCCCCTCGAAGACGAAATCAACGTTGCGACGAGACGGCGTTGGCACCAGTTCGAACTGAGCACCATAGCCGCCGAGTTCCCACAAGAGCCAGCCCTTGTCGCCCTGCTCACCGTAATGGAACCGGCCGATGGATCCAGCGTAGGCGATGATCTGGCGCACGCTCTGAGCGAGGTACGCCATGTCATTGCTCCAGTGCTGGTGCTTGTGGATGTGCCCCAGCATGACAGCATCGGCGCCGGCGGAGAACAGGGTATCGATACCCAACTCATGATCATTGCCCGCCATGGGAACGCCGTGTTCCGATACGCTGTTGAACACCGTCCCGTGGCTCAGGACCACGGTCGGGATACCTTGCGCTCGCATCCGGCTGTTCAGCGGTGCCCAACCCTGGATGACCCGGGAGATGATCCCGCGAGCCTCGATGGATGCCTCATCAGCCACATCCGCGACCAGGGCCGCTATGTGGGCCTTGTTCAGCGTGGGCATGGCGCTCACCAGAAGTCGTGGAATCGATACCTCGTTGTAGGGCACGAAAGCGCCACCTTGCAATGACCACTGGCTGATGCCATCGGCCACCGAGATCGGGTGCTTGCCATCCACCATGGAGAGCATGCGCAGGAATCCCTGCGGTTCGTGGCTGAAAGTACCCTGCAGCATCAGAACAGGGCAGTGATCGCTCAGACGGCGGACTTGCTCTGCCAGTGCTTTGACGGCCGGCGAGTGCGCGTCCATCACATGGTCGGTGCTGTCTCCGGTGATGATCGCGCAGTCAACGCCGGAGCAGATGGCAGCGGTGACGCCAGCACTGAAGCAGGCATCGGCTTCCTTCAGGTTCTCGGCGCAGTAGTGCAGGTCCGAGAAGTGAGCGATGTTGATCGTCATGTATGCGTCCTTTCTCCCCAGTTTGGGTTCAAATGAATAGGACGGCCCGAGAGGCTTTCTGCTGACCTGCGGGTGTCAGGAGGAAGGCCCTGGGGAAGGCTGAGATGTGTGTCCGCCCTATTCCGCAATTGCGGGGCTGGTAGGCGGCTGGGTACTGCGCGGGGCAGTAAACGGATGATCGCCTTCGCTGGCGTCTCGCGGTGCCCAATTGCCGGCTGGAACCGTGCGGCTTTCAGGTTGGCCTGGGCTGGGCATTCCTCTGGATCAGATATGGCCCAGAGGAAAACCCGCCGAAGCGGCCTTCTCTTTCCGAGGGTTTTTCCTCAGTCGCTGAAAACTTCACAGCTATGGAGGAAAGCGTCCGTCCAATCGAGGTTCACCCAGGCTGGCGATCCGGTGACATCGAGACCGAGACAGCGGTCAACCCAATAGTCCCAGCCAACGCGGTCGTTGAGTGCTCGGTCTGCAACCCTCTCGAACTTCCGATGGTCGATGTCCTCACTGATGAAGAACCTCATTCCATCGGTTTGACCCGGTGCGTGGCAAGCCCCGTCCTTGAGGACGGGGAAGGATAGCGCCGGGCGAAGCCCGACTTGAACTTTCAATGCTGGGCAATATCATGGATGAATGTCCAGTGAGCGCCTGCAAGCCTTCAAATTCGAGCTGATGCCCGATGGTGGACAGGCTCGCCTGCTGGGCCGTTTCTCGGGTGCATGCCGCTTCGTCTACAACCGGGCGTTGTCGCTTCAGAAGGAACGCCACGAGGCAGGCGAGAAGAAGCTGGGCTACGCGGCTCTGTGTCGCGCCCTCACTGAATGGCGTCACGCACCAGAGACGGCCTGGCTGGAACTCGCACCGGTTCATGCTCAACAGCAGGCGCTCAAGGATCTGGAGCGGGCCTACACCAACTTCTTCGCCGGCCGCGGCGCCTTTCCTAAGTTCAAGGCACGCGGTCGCGGGCAAGGCCTGCGGTTTCCCGACCCAAAGCAGTTCAAGCTGGATCAGCCCAACGCCCGTGTCTACATCCCCAAGGTCGGATGGGTGCGGTACCGCAAGAGCCGGAACGTGCTGGGTGATCTCCGCAACATCACCGTCACCGAGTGCCTGGGCCGCTGGTACGTGAGCATCCAGACGGCCCGAGAGGTGGCTATCCCCGTCCACCGCGAGCAGCAGCGCGAGATCGGCATCGACATGGGAGCGCGAAAGGACTGGGCGCTGCTGTTTGGGCAGGACGGCGCGATGGTCAAGACGCTGAACGCCTACCGCACGGCCGAACACCGGCTCAAACACTACCAGCGCTGTCTTCTTCGCAAGAAGAAGGGTTCGAAGAACCGGGCCAAAGCGAGGTATCGCCTCGCCAAGTGCCACCAGCGCGTGGCCAACACCCGCTCGGACTTCCTGCACAAGGTGTCGAACCATTTGACCCGCGACTACGGCGTCGTCTGCATCGAAGACCTGAAGGTCCAGGTGATGACCGCGGCGAAGGTCAATCCTCGCCAGCGCAACAAAGCCATCCTCGACCAGGGTTGGTTCATGCTGCGCACGCTCCTGGAATACAAGGCCCAGTGGCGTGGGGGTCTGGTCGTTGCCGTGGATCCGGCCCACACGAGCACCACGTGCAGCGTATGCGGTCACAACGATCCCGGGAACCGGAAGTCGCCAGACAAGTTCGAGTGCCTTCGCTGCGGGCACGCGGATCAGGCGGACAAGAACGCCGCCGAGAACATTAGAAGGGCTGGGCAGGCCCGGATAGCCTGTGGAGAGCACGTCAGACACCACCCCGGTGGTGCAGGCTCAACGAAGCAGGAACCCAACGAAGCGACTCTTCCTGGCTCCCCGGGATGAGCGTGGTAGGAACCCCCTGCCTTCAAGCGGGGGAGGATGTCAAGCACCAGGTAAAAGCCTTGCGGATAGGTTGTATCCGGTAGGTTGCTCATGACCGTTCACCTTTGGTTCGCTTGAACTCCAGAACCGGATGGGACGAACTCATGGCGATGAGATTCATGAGATCGGCGTAACCCGAGCCAGTGATCCCGATTTCCAACTGGTCCATGACGTATACCCTTCTCCGCAATATGCGGTGTTGTAAGAAAGGGGCTTGCCGCTGATTCCGAGCACTACGGATCCAGTGAAAAACCCCCGCGAGGGGGGTGGGGTTTTGTAGAGATCAGCCGTAGGTGACCTTCGCGCCCAGGATTTCTCCCAGGCTTTCAAGCCACTTTTTGGCCTCTTCCTCGTCGGCGGCATAGACAACCTCGACGGAGGCAGTTGAGCGTGCACCTTCGAAGTCACGGTGCATTCCCAGATCCACCATCTCGCCATTGGCGTTCAGGCCGATATACGGTTGCAGAGGGTGCAGATCGGCAAAGACCTGCTGGATGTCGATCTCTTGAGAGCGAATCCAGATGTCGCCTTCGAGCTTCCCGCTCATGGCGACGGTCGATGAGGTGACTTCCAGGGCCACGTCAGTGACTTGCTCGATCGGTTGACCGGTGTCGTTGCACACGAACCTGAAGCCATCATTGACGGGCATGGTGATGCGCAGGCCCTTGTCGCCAATCGTTTGGACCATCTCGAAGATGGCTTCTTCGAGATCCTCGTCGATAAGGAAATCAGCGTGAACACGCAGATCCAACTGCTGGGCCTTCACAGCAGTGCAGTCGCGCAGGTATTGAACTTTGGACATGATGCTTCCTTTTCATCCGGCAATTGCCGTGGTTGAAATGAAGCAAGCCAGAGGCTTTCTGCTGCCAACGGGTAGCGGGCATGAGAAAGCCCCCGAGGGGGCTTATGCTGTTGAAGCTCTCGATGATCAAGCTGCCGCAGTCAAAGGCCTGTACTGCATGCGAGCGCCATTGAACATTTCCAGCTCCAAGCCGGATCCGTCCTCCAGCAGCTTGAGCGATGCGACATCACCCGAGCTTGTCTTGCCTTCCCATTCGAAGTAGTACGTCTTGGAGTTGGCCCTGAAAGTGCCTTTGCGCAAGCGAGCGACCTTAGGCTTGCGGATGCAGCGGCACACACCCGGTCTGCTGAAGTCGAACTCGATCTTGTCGTCGAACTCCTTGGCGTCCGGAAAGTCCTTCTTGACCATGCTGACGATGTGGAGCCAGTCCTCGATGGACTGCCCGCCGACCATGGTTGCCTGGACGTATCCGCTGGCCATGAGTTCCAGTACCGACTTCTTGGTGATTTTCATGCTTGTCCTTTCTCCGCATTTGGCGGGAGTGAAAAAAGGACAGCCACAGGGGCTTTCTTCTGCTGCCATCAGAAGAAAACCCCCGAAGGGGTTGGATTGGGATGAAATCGGCTCACAGCGGAGCAACGCGGCCCTGACCGATGATCAAGACACGTTGGTTCTTGTGAAACCGCACACCGTCTGCGCTCGACTGCGCGATGGCAACCGTACGCGAGGGCTGGTATTTCGAGCCGTCGATGCGGATCACGATTTCCTGACCATCGACGGTTCCTGTGGCTTGCTTACCGTACTCGGCGCCAACCATCCCGCCCAGGCCCGCGAGAACCGCTTGGACGGTTTTGTTCTTGGTGAACTGCTTGCCGCTGAAGTAGCCAGCAGCTCCACCGAGAGTCCCGCCCAACTTCTGCCCCATGGAAGCAGGCTGGTCGATCATCGTGATGTCGCGCACGGAGATGACGACGCCCTCTTCCACCCGTTGCATCTGCTGGGCAGCCTTGTAGGCCGTCGAAGTGCCTTGCGCACTGGTCAGGATGCTGGGACGAGGCGCAGAGCCGTTGGGTGCGGCGCAACCGACCATGAGGACAGCGGCAAAAGCCAAGGCCAGCACTCTGGTGATTTGCTTGAACATGATGGACTTCCTTTCTTTCTGCACGTGGCAGTGTTTGAGAAAGGGTCACCGCGGTGAGCCGATGAGCGCTGAGCCAAAAACGCGCATGGGTTCACCGACCCCTTGCGGGGCGGGTGATGCTGTCAGGACGCTTCTTCGTCCCACTTGCCTGGCTCGTCCATTTCCAAGTCGCTGGCTTGCACGAGCGAAGGGTCATCTTCTGGCGGGGTGTAAGGTCCAGCCCCGCCTTCATCAAAGATCACGTCCTCAATCCGGGGAGCGAAGGGGTCCATCATTTCCTCGGTGGACACCCAGACCCAAGCCGAGACCCAGGCACCATCATCGGTCTCACTGACCTCAGCGTCTTCATCGATCTGGATGTCGTCATCGTCGCAGTACGCTCGCCTGGCCATTTGAATGACTTCTTCCTGGTCCCCGCCCGTCTGCTCAAGGCGCTTGAGTTCAGCGCCGAGTGCCTGAATTGCCGCAGTGAGATCGCCCTTTTCACTGGCGTCCACTACAGCCATGGCAAGCTCTTTCAAGCTCATGGTGTGTTCCTTTCTTCCCAAGAAGGGTGATGGTGAAAGGAGTAGCCGTCAGGCTTTCTCATGGACACCTGGAAAGCCCATGAAGCCCATGAGAAAGCCCGCTGAAGCGGGCTGAGTGTTGGTAGGGGCTTGAGCCTCGGAGATCTTCATCCGAAGACCGAAAGCGGTTGCGGCTTCTTGTTGCGGGGCGGTTTGTGGTCGAAGGCCTTTCGCAGCAACAGCAGGCTCTCGTTCCACTGGTAACCCAGCTCCTGGAACTTCAGGTGAAAGGGCAACGAGATCTTCGCAAGCTCTTCTTGCATCGCGTCGGTCACGGGCTGCTCACGCAGATGCTGAGACTCGCTCTTGAATTCATCGAGGATTGATTTCTCGATCTTGGTGATAGATGTGGTCATTTTTGCTCCAGTTCGTTTCCCGATTTCATCGGTGTTGCAAATGGAGTCAGCGTCGAAGCTGTCGTCAGCCTCCTGGCTCAAGACAGATCCGTCAAGTTCGTTGATGCTGGTGGGTGCACATCCCGCAATCGCGGATTCAATCTGCCCTTGGATTGATTCTCTCGCCGTCAGCATCTCGCTTGGTGGACAAAAGCAAGCCCCACTAGCTCCGCTTTTGAGCGCTCGAATTTGGGCGCTCCATCGTTCACGAGGGATTGGACATCTTTCCTTGGCCTCGAAGGCGACGAAGCGAGCCTGAGTGATTGACCGATCCAAACTCACAGCACTCCAGCTTGATTTTCCCCGGTTGGCTGGGACCATGGGAATGACCATGTCCGAGCACAACACCTCCACCAATTCCACCTTGATCAACGGCTTCATCGCCAAGGCGTATGCCGCGCTCCCGATCGTGATGCCTGGCTTCAAGCCCCGGGAGCAGCAAAAGCAGATGATCAAGCGTTCCGCGGCACTCTTTGCACGCGAAACGGCAGGCATCATCGACGCACCCACCGGAACAGGCAAGAGCATGGGCTACCTTCTGCCCGGCATCATCACAGCCGCGCTGCAGGACCGAGTGCTGATCATCTCGACGGCTACGGCCAGCCTCCAGGACCAGCTTGCGGCACGAGACATACCTGCTGCAATCCAGGCAATTTCCTCGGTCGTTCACGAAGGTGTTTCCATCAAGTCGGTCACGGTTGCCGTGGCCAAGGGCCGCGAACGCTATGCATGCCCGATGAGCCTCGAAAGCGTGGTGGAGGTTGCCAACGACATGTTCCAGAGTGAGCAAGGCGCCCAAGAATGCGAGAAGGTCGTTCGACTCCATCGCCGGCTTGAATCTGGCGAATGGGACGGGGTGCGGGACTCTTTGGACGAGGCACTACCCCATGCGACTTGGCGCAAGATCGCCAACAACGCCTTGACATGCACCAGCCGAAACTGTCCGGCATTCGACGACTGCCCCTACTACAAGGTCCAGGATTCGCTGAAGACTGCTCGCGTCATCATCACGAATCACGACTACCTGCTGACTTGCCTTTCACGTGTACCGAACAGCCCCCTGGCCGACCAGAAGGCCATCTACGTGTTCGACGA
This sequence comes from Hydrogenophaga sp. NFH-34, assembly GCF_021401345.1. Classification (GTDB taxonomy): domain Bacteria; phylum Pseudomonadota; class Gammaproteobacteria; order Burkholderiales; family Burkholderiaceae_C; genus Hydrogenophaga; species Hydrogenophaga electricum. The sequence goes on along the minus strand of NZ_JACBGE010000011.1, from coordinate 110,743 downwards.
AGGTCACCATCTCGGCGACAAGCTCATCAGTGCATTCGCTCGACGGCTGGACTTCGGGGAGTATTGGGACGAGTCGATCAAGGCCGTGTTGACCTTCGCTGGTTCAGACCGAGACGGAATCGACTTTGCAAGCGAGCGGGTCAGGGGAATGTGGAACGCAACCGCCCAGTCGATTGCGACCATGATCGGAGACGGGACGATGCACAGGTTCCGCCTCGGGGAAGCCCCACCACAGTTCATGGACCTGCTCGTCACGCTCGCCGGAAACATAGACGAACTCAAGGATCGGGTTTCGAAGTGCCGCGACCGTGTTCGGCAGAAGGAAAAGGAAGGCGGCTCCAAGGTTGCGGGAATTCAATCGATCGCCGAAATTCGGTTCGGTGAGCTGCTCTCCAAGATCGAAGAGGCCCAGAAGTGCATCGCTGAGTACACCGGCGAGGAAGAGCTGGCTCGATGGCTGGAACGCGGTCGCCAATCACTGGAGATCTGCTGCTCGCCCTTCAATCCAGCAGACAAGGCAAGAAAGCACCTGTGGCCCGTCGTTAAAACCGCGCTGATCACCAGCGCGACCATCGCTGCCCTTGGTGAGTTCAAACCGACGATCTTTTCTCTGGGCATGCCCGAGAAGACGCCAACCCTCAAGCTCGATACGCCCTTCGACAGGGAACGGGCTCGACTGTACGTGCCACGAATGGCACTGGACGGGAATGACCCGGGCCACGGGCGCCGGGTCATCGCATACCTGAAGGACCTTTCCAGCGAGCACCAGGGGGTGCTGGTCTACTTCACCAGCCGAAAGCTGATGCAGGAATGTTTTGAGGCGCTGCCTGAACACATCAAACAGCTTGTCCTGATACAGGGGAAGTGGCAACCCTCCAGCATGCTCGATGAGCATCGCAGGCGAATCGACGCCGGCCGGCGCTCCGTCATCTTCGGACTGGACAGCGTTGGCGAGGGAGTGGATCTGCCAGGGACTTACTGCACGCAAGTGGTGATCACGAAGCTGCCCTTCCCCACCCAGGAGGACCCTGTGATCGCCACTCACGGTGAGTACCTGAAGGAAAGGGGCAAGGAGCCCTTCAACCTTCTGACACTGCCTGTGTGCGGCCGAAAGTTTGCCCAGGTGTGCGGGCGCCTGATGCGCCGTGAAAGTGACTATGGCGAGATCATGGTTCTGGACCGGAGACTGATCTCCAAGCGGTACGGAAGCCGCATCGTTGCCAGCACGCAGTTCACCAAGGTTCTGACGAGCTGAACGCCAGGGCCTGAGTTAGAACTCGTCCCAGTCCTGTTCAACTGAATCTGCGGCAGGCAGTGCAACAGGCTCTGGCGTCCGAAGGAGCCCTGCATCATCAACAAACGCTGACAGTGGTTTGGTGCCAGAGGCGCTCACTCGAAGGTGCTTCCTTGCCCGGGTCATGGCAACGAAGAACAGGCGCCGCTCTTCTTGAACCGAGGCTGATTCATCGGGAAAGGCTCCATGCTCAGCCCCTACGATCCACACGTTGTCCCATTCCAACCCCTTGGAGCCATGAGCCGTTATCAGGGCAACCGACGGTGGTTCCTCCTTGCCATCATCCTTTTTCTTCCGGCCTTCCATCAATGCTCGGATGTGCTCCAACCTGCTGGCCATCTGCGCAATTCCTGATTCGGCGCTACCCACCGGCTTCAAGAAGATTTCCTTGATCACTTCCAGCGCTCGACCTGCACGTTTGTCTTCGCCCACGTGTTCATTGAGCAGGGCGAATATGCGGTCCACCACGAAGTTCACACCGCCGTGGTCCAGAATCTTGCGCCAGTCCAGGCTGCGCTTTACCAAGGTACTCACTTTCGAGCGGGCCTCTGCCGCAAGAGGGAGCCTCTGCAGCCCGGCTCGATCAAGGCGCATGAAGCCTGTTTTGCCAAGGGAGCGATGGATGCCGTCAATATCCTCTTCGGTCAGCTTCATCCACGCCAGGACCTCATCCGCATCGAGCATGTTGTCCCTGGTCAGCAGGCCGATTGCCGCGGTGAAGACAGCCATTTCCCGAGATTGAAGAATGGAGCCACCTTCGCCCCTGATGTAGGGCGTTCGGTTTTTCACGCACTGCACCTCTATGGTATCCAGCCGCTTGTTTGTTCGTGCCAGGACACCAGCGCTTTCTCCGCGGTCCAGTGCCGCCCTGATCCATTCGTGGCAATTTCTGGCCTCGTCCGTGCGAGTTCCGAATCGGTCCCAGAATGCATCCCCGCCTGGCCCCTTGAAAGAGACCAGCTCCTTTTCCATGCGGTCCTGGTTCTTCCCGATGAGCATTGCCGATGGCTCCAGCACTTCACTGTGGGAACGGTAGTTCATGCCCAACACGATCCTGGTTGCCTGAAGCTGGTCATGGAAGTCGGCCATGCCCTTATAGCCCAGTGCGCGTCGAAAGCCATAGATCGACTGGTCATCATCCCCCACCGCTGTCAGGACGCTGCCGGCTGCGTGGTGCATGGCCCACTGAAACTGGGTGGTGTCCGTGTCCTGGAATTCATCGATCATCAGGTGGTCGGTGCGCAGTGGGCTGATCTGCCCATTGGCCATGGCCTTGTTCGTCTCCAGCAGGATGTCCTGAAAGTCGATGACACCATGCCGGCGCAACAGCTCGGCATATGCCTTGACCAACTGCGCCTCTTGATCAGTGCCCGGCTTTGCATATCCGGATTTGATGGTCTCGATCAGCCTGGTGCCTTCGTCACGCTCGATAGCCAGACCTGCCTGGGCAATGGCCCTGTCCACGATAGAGCGCCGCGTGGCCTCCTTGACGATCTCCCACTGCCGGGTCAGCCGGGAGTGACCTGCCTTCAGGATATTGCTGCCCATTCCGGACCTGGCCTTTCCCGGAAAGGCCATCAGAAGGTCGATGGAGTGAAAGGTACCCACCAGCAAATTGGGAAGTGCCTCACGCCCGGTCAGCGCGATGATCCGGTCCCGAAGCTCCAATGCGGCATCACGTGTGAACGTCACAGCGGTCACCGTATGGCCCTTGTCCAAAAGATAGGCTGCTTTCACGGCCAGCGTCTTTGTCTTTCCGGACCCCGGCGCCGCGATGGCCAGGCAATGACCCATACACAGGGCAACCTCTTTTTGTTCGGGGTTCAGAGAATCGATCTGGGACTGAATTTCTGACATTCGAAGGGCTCCAAGAATGCAAAAGCCCGGCGAACCGGGCTCCATGGTTGATGCTGCGTGGATCGACCGCCGGATGCTCGGGCTCAGGCAGCTTCAGGGGCTCCGTTTGCGGCTTCGGTGGCCTCTGCCTGCCCCTCCCCTTCTTCCTTGGGTGCAGGCCGCGCCATGGCCTGACTGCGACGGTTCACGGACTGGATCACCCGCAGGCACAGGCGGCTGATGTCGCCGAAGAGTCGCCGCTCGTTCTGGCGCAGGGTGTCGATCTGGTCGATGTCTCCCTCGCCGTTAAAGTCCAGGGCGGCGAATTCAACGATGGCCAGATCCCACTGCTGAAGGGCTCGGACGAGGTTCAGTGCCTGGCGCGTCTTGACGCCGAAGGTCACTTCGAGGGTGGTGCTGGTGTATTCAGGAGCGAACCATGGGTCGCCCGAGTTGGCCGACGCCAGCTTTGCTTTCTCTGTCAGGGAGCGGCCCAGGCTGAGAGCCTGGCTGGCCTCTTCCACGTACTTGCGAATCGCGTTGTCCATCGACTCATGGACTTTGGCAACTTCGGTGGCACCCATGAAGCGTTGACCGTACCGGTGCAGCAGATGGAGGGTGCGGTCGGTCAGCCCCAGGAAGCGGACTGCCGAAGAAGCGATGTTGGGATCTCCGATGGCGATGCCGGCCGGCACCACGATCGTATTGGGGTATTTCCGTTCCAGTTCGCGGGTACCCAGCTCGCGCTGGCGCCTGGCGATCTTGCGTGACATGGCCTGCCGCTCTTCACGGGTCAGTTGCTTGCGCTCGATGGGCTTGGCATCCCCTGCTTCACCGGCGCTGATGCTGGCGTTGGCGAACTCAACGGCCTCGGTGATCGCCGCGTGAGCGGCAACGGCTTCGGCATCGGGCGACTCGGCAGAAAGTGCCGTCGAACTCGCGTCGATGGGGTTCTGCTCTTCGCTGGGCTGCAGGGTTTCGGAATCGGACATGGATACTCCTGATGAATGGGCTGGGATTGCCTTTTCATTCTGTTGAGCGGTCCATCCACTCCCGAAACGAATGACAGTCAAAAAGAAAGACCATTCACAAAGAGACTTCGTGCGCCAACATCAAGAATATCAATCTTAAATATAAAATATTGAATGTATTGAAGAATAATAAATTCAATCAAATGAATTATTTAATTATTCTTGGAATAACTATCTGAACTATCGAAATGAAGTAGACAAACCCCAGATAGGCATTCCGCGAAAGCGGTTCCCGCTTTCGGTTTGTGCTTGTTGCTTTGTAGCCACCTCGACACAAGCGCTCAAGTTTGGACGCCCTCCAGATTTCGACTTGGCGCTACGCCCCCTTCGACAGCATCGCCAGATCGGTTTCCGACGTCCTGCAGCGCTCAAATTTGAGCGCTTGAAAGATGGAGATTATCAGCCACCATTTGCCTGGAATGCTCTGAATCATCTTAGAGTGCCTCCTCGCTGCCTCTGTGCCTCTCCGAGGGCCGCCCAAATTTGAGCGCTCGATAGCGGACCTTCTTCTGCTGGTTTTCGTTCTCTCTCGACCCCCCTGAGGGCTAGAAGATGGGTACCCTGGTTTGCCCGCAGAAAGGGCAGCACTTTCACGCCCTCAACATGAGATCCCAATTGCTTTTCCCTCACCTATCTCTTCACGCCTCGACCGCCGAGGAAATTGCCTACACCACACCGGCAGGCAACGGAACTCCAAACCGTGAGGTATCGGTTTCGAAAGCCGAATCCGTATTCATCCGCCGCGGCTCGCTGGTTTTCTCCGATGCTTCGACTCGCGTCATTCATGTGGTCCCCGTCGGCTGCTGGATCGACGTGAAGGTCCAGTCCAAGCGGTAAGGATTTGACCCGTTCCGACCAAGACACATCATGGTCACATGAAATCGTTCGACCCTCTCGACCAGCTCCTGACACCTCGATACCCGGCCATGTCCTCGGCCAAGCTCGCCAGCCTGTTCATCGCTGCTGCACAGAAGGCACTTGGCGTCCAGCTACCGTTCGCTCGTCACGTCGAACAACTGGAGACGATCAAGACCGAATTGGAGTCATCAAAGACCCCTACGAGCTGTTCGGCCTCAGACGGACATGGCCTGCACTGAAAAAATGCACCCTTGTATCTTCCTCGTGGGCTTTCATGGAAGCGGAAAGACAACGATAGGGCGCCAGCTTCAACGGGAACACGGATACATCCACGTCAGCCTGGGTGACCTGGGTCGGTTGGCCAGATCGATGAAGTTCCCGAGCGAGCACTCCCTGAGGTTTCTGGTTGCGCTGGCCGGCCAAGCCGCTGGACAGCGCCTTGAGCCCAACGTGGTTCAGGCACTGCGCAAGGAGATCGAGCGACTTCGTCACGTTGGTCCAGTGTCAGTTGATGGATTCCCAGCGGAGGCCGAGCATATTGCACTGCTGCCAATGGGTGGCGCCATCGTCCACATCACCGTACCGGACAGCGAGCGTGAAACACGCCTTCTGCATAGGGCTTCAGTCACCAAGCGCTTGTGGACCCCGGGCCAAAGATCACTCAGGGATGAGGCCATTCCCTCCATCATCGATGCTGCGCTTGAGTGCCAATACCCGCTGTGGCATATCGAGAACACGAGTGGCGTTGAGCGCTCGGTAGCCTCGATCGCCAACCTGGCAAAGTCAACGTTCTTGTAGGCCAAAAAAAAAACCGCCCCCAAAGGGGCGGCGTGCTTTCTAGGAATCGGCGGGACTTGCGCGGGCTTACGCCGTTGCGTCATCCAACAACTCTTCCATCACCGACGTGGCCACCGAGGCGCCGTCGTTGCACAAGTCCTTCACGTGCGCCAGCATCTCAGCGAGCTTTGCACCGGCGCCAACCGGGCCGTAGCGCAGCTTCAGGTACTTCATCACCAGGTCGGAGTTGAGTCCCTGATCGTGGATCAGCAGCGACAGCGAAAGGTAGTCTTTCAGACGTGCGGAGAAGCGCTCGGAAAGGGACATCCAGGCCTTGTGCGCAGCAGCGAAGTCGCCACCGTGCTTCACCTGAACCCAGCGCCCCAGCTCTTCAACGTAGCCCAGGCGTTCAGCATGAGACTGCATCTGGCTGATGGTGTCCTGTCCGCCCGCCGGCGAGGCTGACGCTCCGTCTCCGGACTTGGCCACCGGAGTAGCCTCACGCACCTTCGCGTCTTCGACAGCGGCAGGTTTGCAGGCGTCTTCATCGTCGGGCGCACGTTCACGAAGATGCTCGAAATCACCACCGTGGAACTGCTCGCCCGTGCCATCGTCGTCTGCCTCGCTTGTGGCGCGGTTCACTTCTTGGCTCTGCTGGTTCCATGCACTGGGCGTAGCTGCGAGGCCCGCCACGGGCTTGAGGCCCTGCGGTTCTTCACCACGCATTTCCTGCAGCATGATGACCCGCGGCATCTCGATTTCCATCTCGATCTCGGGCACCCACTGCTCTCCTTTTTTCGGGTTGCCTTCCTCGTCGAAGTATTGCCGCACTGCCTTCTTCTTGGTGAGCCAGAAGATGGGACGTCCATCAGGCGTGTAGTTGCGCAACTTGCCGTTGAGTGCACGGAGCGCCTGCATGATCCGCTGGTAGATCTCCGTTGCCGCTGGCGTGCTGCCGGTGTGCAGCTCGAACAGCCCAGCCCCGGGGATACCGGGGATGTAGAAGCGGATCTTTCCGGAGAATCGACACATGCCCATCGCGAATTCGTTGCATTTCTGGGGAACGCAGTATCCGCGAGTGACTGCCTGACGCTCGGGATGACGAATCGGCTTGCCTGCCCGACGTTGCGCCATGTCGCTCTTCTTGACCTCGGGGAGGTGCCTGCATACCTGGAGCCCATGCTCATTGAACTCGGACCAGTAGCGCACGATGTTCGGGCCACCCCCTTGTACCGCCATACGGCCCTCGATGATCGCATCCACATCGCCACCCACGTCCGGGAAGACGATGGGGAAGCGATACAGCTTGACCGGTCCGCCGTTCACGGATTCACCGTACAGGGCCATGAGCTTGTCCGAAATTGCCTTGCCGCCGGCACCCATGTCCCACGCATGTGCGTGAAATTCCTGGGTGTTTCGGGGGTAGAAGGGGTTCCGGACCTGGAACTGCTCGCTGATCTGCTTTTCTGCTGCCTGGAAGCTGACCTTGCCATCCAGTGCGTCCTGGAACAGCTTTGCGGCACCAGGGATAGCCGCGGCTTTCTTCGAGATGGCTTTGGTGCCAACCCGGATCTTCCCGCTGATGGGGAACGCACTGTCACCACTACGCTGCGCCATGCGCGCTTCGAAAAAGTTTCTGCTCATTTTCTTGCTCCCGGCAGGTTCCCGCCGTTGCAGTTATCGCTTGTCGAAATGACCTGCGATCTCCAATGCCACATTCGCGGCTGTTGAAGGAGATTGGGTTGAGCAACCCATTGCTGTGCCCTGAGTGAGCCGACATCCTGCAAGCACAACCACCAGTCCGATGGCGCACCAGGGCACAGCAATGAGTTCTGCATATGCAGCCACTCAAGAATAGAGATGAGCATTGCCTTACGGCTCATGAATGAGATAGGTGCTATCCACTCATTCAAGATTTGATTTCAATGGCTCATGGACTACTTTGGTCCCATGGATGCCCAGGTTGCACAGCGAGCCGATCTGCGCCCCATCGGCTGTGAGCAGCCATGGGAAGCGCTGCTGTGTCTGCCAAAGATCCATATCGACAAACGAGGCGCATACACGTCGCTGCATCGAGCGCCTCAAGGCAGGCCCTGCCTGATCCAGGCCAAGATCATCAATGCAGTCGGGTTCGACAGCGAGGACCGGGTTACCAAAAGTCCATATCCGGCCTACGTCCAGGTCGAGCTTCGAATAGATGATGAGTACGTGAAAACTCGTTTCTACCGGGCATCGACGTCTGAAATCCTGGAAATGGCCGATGAAAAGGTCATCCTGGATGCGACGATCGAGCATCGAGGGCGGTTCTGGGCGATCAAATCGCCATCGATATCCGCGGTCACCGGGCGCGTGGAGCCTGTTTACACGGGCGTCTCCGGTCAACTGGCTGGAGACATCATTCGGTCGGCAGTGAGTCAGGCGATTGAGGATGACCTTTGGCATGATGCGGTCAAGGCCATTGAGCAGATCCCAGCGGTGATGGAAGTGCTGTCTGCAGCCAGGCGCACGCCAATGTGGTTGCTGCAGGGTCTACATCAGCCAAAGAGCCTTATGCAGGCCGACGAAGCGCTGGGCCTAGCGCGTGTGGCCACCGTGGCAGAGGTCAAAGCACATGCGAAACCCACTCGATGCCCCCTGCCCTCACCATATTCCATCGACGATGCCCTGATTGAGCTGGTGCAAGCTCAGTCTGAAACCCTGAGCCAGTCCCAGCGGAAGGCACTCAACCGCATCAGGCTTGCGTGCAATGCAGCGCGACCGGCGCATATCCTGCTGAACGGTGATGTGGGCTCGGGCAAGACCCTGGTCTTCCTTCTGGCGCTGGCGGCAATTGCAAATGCGAGCCGGGGACGTGTCGCCGTGATGGCTCCCAGTGATCTTGTTGCTCGACAGATCCACGAGCAGGCCACTCTACGCTTCCCTCACCTTGCACCCTGCCTGGTCAGTGGTGACCCCAAGAGTGATGCGACAGAAGAGCAGCTTCAGAGTGCACAGATGTTCGTGGGCACCCAAGCGCTCCTGTCGCGGAGGCTCCCGACCTTTGAAGCTTTGGTGGTAGATGAACAGCACAAGCTGTCCGTGGACCAACGCACAGCCCTGCTGGCATCTCACACCCATATCATCGAGGCCAGTGCAACACCGATCCCTCGTACGCTCGCCCTTGCCCTGTTCGACGGCTGGACCAACGCAGTCATCGAAGCTGGGCACGTGAATAAGACGATCATCAACCACGTGCTTGTTGGAGACGAGCGCGAGGTGGCCGCGTTACTCGTGCGCAAGCACTTGCAGGCTGGCCGCAAGGTGATCTTTCTATACCCCACGGTCAACGGCAAGGAGACAGGTGTCAAGAGCAAGGGTGAGGCGCTTGCCGCTCGGTTTGAGGGCAAAGTGGCGGTGCTCCATGGCAAGCTCAAGCCACAGGAAAAAGTCGAAGCCCTGGACTCTTTCCGCACTGGTGAGAAGCCCATCATCGTCTCATCTACCGCCATCGAGGTGGGCGTGGACGTGCCGGATGTAGGACTGATGGTGGTGACCGGTGCCGACCGCTTTGGCGTGGCCCAGCTTCATCAGCTTCGAGGCCGCCTGGTGCGCAATGGAGGCGAGGGGGACTTTGCGATGCTGACTTCCAAGACCATCAGCAAGACCACGCGCAGGCGCCTGGAAGCCGTTGCCCAAACGAACGATGGCTTTGCACTCGCTCAGAAGGATCTGGAGCTGCGGGGTTTTGGTGAGTTGCTCGGTGAGGCACAGGTCGGCGACGCCACGACCTTGTTCAAGCTGGCCAGGTTGGGCGCCGCCGATTTCATCAGCACATAAAAAAAGGGCCGCAAAAGCGGCCCTAGCTGTCTCTAACTTGAGCAGAGTGAAGCCCGCAGAAACGGGCTCCATTTTCGCACCAGGTAAAGCAGTGCTACTTGGCACCACTGCGCTTTGCAGCGCGGTAATGCCAGGGCGGCACGGGCGACGGATGCGACCACAGCCCCAGCCTCTCACGCTTTGCCTGTTCCTGGAGCCCATAGAGGCTCTTGTCCTCGACATAGCGGTCATAGACCCATGCCATACCATTGGCGACCATATGCGACTGGGCATCGACACCGTTGCAGGACACACGACTGAGTGTGCGGCCGTACTGATCGGTGCTGCCCAACTCGACGGTGGCCAATTTTCCGAAGCACAGATCGCTCAGTGCCTTCTTGGAGCGCTGGCCGAAGTCCTGACCCGTTTCAGGAGCATCGATCTCGGACAAACGCACCCGGAACGACTGCTTGTTTGCGGTGAGGACCGAGATCGTGTCACCGTCAGAGACGCCGACGACACGGACATCGGTGTGTTGGGCCACACCCAAAACAGGGTTCATGGCCAGGATGAACATCATGGCGAACTGGTTCATGCTTTTTCCTTGATGTGGTTGAGGATGCGTAAGGCGACCGCGCTCGGTGCGAGGTCGGCCAAGTCCAAGAACTTCCAGTAGCGGCCATCGAAGGTCGCGTAGATCGTCGTGATGCGACCGGTCTTGAACTCAGAGAACTTGAACGACTCGACGCCGCAAAAGCGCTCCCATCCCAAAGGTGGAAGACATTGGAGCGCGGAAAAGTAGGCATCCCGGTCGATCTCTTCTGGTTCCGACTTGTAGAACGCTTCCTCCATTTCGCGGAAGTCTTTGGTGGTCGTGATGAGAACCTGGCCGTTGTGACGCTCGCTCAGTTCTTCGGCCGTTCTCCTGGAATAGACGCCACGCTTGACCCCATCACGGCAGATGACGACTTCATCTATCCCTTGAGGTGGGCACCCGTCCTTCTCGGGAATATAGAAGACATCCTTCGTATAGAAAGGCAGATTCGTGTCCGATGCAGTTGTCATGCGGTGTTCCTTTCGTTAAATCCCTGAACACAGGGGTGGTTGAGAAAGGATGAGCCAGAGGCTTTCTGCTGGAGCCACAGGAAGTGGCGACAGTAGAAAGCCCCCGAAGGGGCCTTGCTGGTCATGATTTCTGGTCACCCGCCAGCATCTTCACGAACTCTTCCACGTAGGGAGTGAACGTCTTTGGCGTGTACACGAAAGATTCATCGAGACCGAAGTATTCGATGATTTCGGTATACGTGATCGTGGGGTGGCTCCCCTCGATCACCATCTCCGCACGAGTCGTTGCCTCGTCCAGTTCATAAGCCATCTCGAAATCACTCTGGTTGGCGTAGTTCTCCGACTCCACCACGTCGTAGCGGCGGACTCGGACGACATTGACACCATCTGAGTCCTCGAACACGTTGATGCCGTCTTCAGCGACATTTCCAAAGAGCACCTTGATCTTGGCACTTACGTTGTTCAGCACGCACATGGCCGCGTACACGTGATGTGCTTGCGTCTTGTTCAGAATCATGCCGACTCCTTCTGTTGGGCCTGGTGAAAGGCAACCAGAACCGGCTGCACATCCTTCGAATCGCTCATGAGGATCCAGGCGACCATGGCCTGGACCTCGGGGGACAGTTGCGCCTTGATGCGCAGGTCGGAGCCTGCAACCGTCTTGGCTTGGTAGTTCACTTCGAGCATGTTGCTCTCCTTTCTTCAAACGAGTTCCAGTTGGAATTTGGGTAGCGGGGGAATTGCATTGGGTGTGACGTCCTTGGTGGACATCTCGCGCAACTCACGACCCCACTGAAGAAGTGGGAAGATGTACGAGTCCTTGAGCTGATCAACGTACGCGAGCAAGTCCATTTCCAATGTGGAAGGACTGCTGTACACATCGACTTCGCCAGCCAGCAGCGACATCCCTACCTTGCGGACAGGAACATCCGAGCGGCAGTGAGACATGATCACGAGCTTGAGCTTGCACCGCAGCACGCCAATCGAGTCTTTCTTGTTCATGGGGATTCCTTCCTTCAAAAGAGGGTTGTTGAAGGACAGGCCAGGCAAGTGACTGGCTTTGGGATGCACGAGGATGTGTGCATTCCAAAACCAGCACACCAGCCACCCGAAGGTGACTGGCGCGTGGATCAGGTGGGGCCGCAGGATTCACCGTAGGCGCCTTGCGGAAGAACCCAGTTCTCGACGATGACCGGCAGATCGAAGCTTTCGGAGTTCGCTATGTCGACCCAGTACGGATTTGTCGTGTAGGGAGTGCCCTTGCGAGCCAAGGTCAACACGTCATCCTTGCGGTGAATCGTGACGCCGAAGGTGCGCTCATGGTTGGCAATTACGGCGAGGTTCCTGGGTGCAATCGCCTTGACCGTGGCCCACTGGTCTTTGCTACCGAAGATGCATTGACGGCAGGAAGTTCTCCCCCAGCCCAGGTAATAGGCCGGATGAGGCAACACTCGGTGGCGCTCGATGATCGCCCAGACCTGCTGCTCAGACCATTGGTGTAAGGGTCGCCAATGATCGATGTGGCGCTGGTACTTCCGGCCGGAGCGAAGGTCGCTACGGTGGGGCTCGAAGCTGGCGTAGCGTGAGCGTGCCGTGCTCTCTTGCGCACGCTCTCCTGTGAGCACCAGGGTCTTGCCGTGGGTGAACTTCGGGTGGTTGGTCAGGTATCTGGCGCCAACGTCGATCTTCAGGGCACTGGAGCACCATCGGACTGATAGGTTGGCACTGACCTGAGGAAACTTCAGTCGAGTCCCCAGTGGACCATTACCACCGACCCTCCTGTGACCGCCGTTGTCGTCAGGAATCCAGACTGGAGCAGTAGGCGCATCCTGTCGGAGCATTTCACGCTCAAAGCCCCCTTCCCTCCAGCTTGTCCGGTACTCCATGCCCAGGGCATCGGCAACGGCGCGGGAGTAGGCATTGGTGACTGGCCAATCCATGAGCTTTGAGCCCTCAACTCCATCAACCAGATGGTGATGAAGCTCGATCTTGCTGGCCGGGACGCCCAGGTCCAGCAAGCGTAGGATGCAGGCCAAGGAGTCCTTCCCCCCCGACATGAACACCAGGAACCGATCGTAGATGCCCAGGTCGGGGTCCACGATTGGATACCTTGATTCAGTGGCAGGGGGGATGTCCTCGAACAGGCCAGGCTGTCGGCATGCCATGTTCAGGCAGGCGCATGCAGGAAAGCCAGGGATTCGTCATCCCATTTGGCCAAGGCGCCCTTGGGGTCGGACTCGACTTCGTAGGCCCAGTTGCATCCCACTTCATCGCCGTAGGCCACCTCCACCTCGCGATAGGTGCCCATTTCATGGGGGTTGAGCGAGATACGGATTCCGGCGATGGCATCTTCGGGAATCGGGTAGTGCCGCAGGATCTGCGCCTTGAACGCAGCACACTCCAGCATTGATCGCCGAGCGTAGTTCTCGGAACCCACTTGCGCGGGATTTTCTTCGTGTGGGGCCGGGCCGATGGCCAGGGAATCCAGTTTCGTTGCCAGCATGGCTTGTCCTTTCGTTCCGGAGTTCCGGGTTAATGAAAGGAATGGCGGCAGTCCGCTTGTGGATGCGCTCGCACGAGGGCAATCACAACAGGACTAAGCACAATGGTGCTGAAATGCGTCTGGGAGTGGGGCCTAAATGGGCATCACCCGGAGATCGCATTCAAAAAGACACCCCCCCAAAGCGCCAAAGCGCTCATGGGGGGGGTAAATGAACTGGGATCAGTCCTCGGCCAGGGCCAAGGCCGACTTCTCGTCGGTATCGATCTCCAGCGCTTCGTCGATTTCTACCTTGCGAGCCAGGGCAGCCTGAAGCCGCTCTTCGTGCTCGAAGGGCCGATCCAGTTGATTGGCGATCGATTTCGCAACCTCTTCCACACTTTCGGTGCGGAGCTGGATGCTCTTCAAACGCTCTTGAATCTGCTTGACCATGCCAGCTTCTTTGAGCCAGGCCGTGATGTCGGATGCTGCATACGGAACCGCAACCCTCGCATCGACACAATCGGCACCAACCACCTCGGCCCACTCTGAGTGATCCCGCTCTCCCGCGATGGATTCCAGATAGACCTTCAGGTTGCCTGCCTCAAACAGTTCCACTTTCTCGGACCTTTGGCTCACTGTTTTGCTCTTGCGCAGCATCTCCGTGAACATTCGACGCCGACGCATGATCGCGACTCCCGCCTCTTCAGGATTGCTGTAAACAACCCCATTGACCTTCACCGCGCTTTCGTCGAACTTCACAGCTTCCACCCAGGCCACCAAGTCACGCTCGCTTTCGCGCATGTACTTGATGCTCCATTGCTCGTTCTTCAACTTCCAGCGGAGGTTTGCCTGGTCGTTGTTGAACACAGCACGAATCGCCAGCAGCTTTGCCACTTCAGCGTCCACGGCAGCCTTCTCGATGACGATCGGGTTTCCCGTTGCCATGGCTTTCACCTCGGCAAAGGAAAGGGCTTGCGATGTCACGTCCTCGACTCGACGGGCGACCCCGTTGTTCTCCATCACTTGCGCGATGAATAGAGCTTTTCGCTCCAGGGTCTGCCACATGTAGGCATCGAATGTGCCCTCGGTCACATACCGGAAGATCACCACTTCGTCGTGCATGCACCCTTGTCGGATGATTCGGCCATCACGCTGTTCCACGTCCCGCGGACGCCAAGGGGCGTCCAAGTCGTGTTTGGCGATCAGGCGATCTTGCACGTTGGTACCGAAGCCCATCAACTCGGTTGAGCCGATGAGGATGCGTATCTTGCCGCTTCGCACCATGCGGTGCAGTTGGGCCTTCCTCGCATCGGTTTTCCACTCCTGCGCAAAAGCGATTTCTTCCTTGGGTACACCCATCTCCACGAGGCTGTCCCTGACATGCTCGTAGACCGAGAACCCCAGTGTGCCCGGGATGCTCAGGTCGCAGAACACCAGTTGGGTCGCCTTGATGGCCTGGTATTCCTTCCAGATGGCGTACACGTTGCGCACGCACTCGTTGACCTTCGAGCTGGGGTCATTTGCCTCGAACGGGAGCACGCATCTAATGTCCAGCGCAGCCTTGCGGCCATCACCAGTCACACACAGCATGTTGTCCTGATCAGGTTTGACCAGGCCCGACCGAATGTCATCCGCCCTTGTGACCAGGCCTTTAACGTACTCTTTCTGGGCCTCGCTCGCCGGCACAGCGACAACTGTGTGTCCACCGCCGCGCAGCTTGGGCTCAGGGAGCTTGAGCATTGCCTTGGTTCTGATTTCAGCCACCTCGCGGAATGCGTTCATCAGTTCCGGGACGTTGACGAACTGGGCGAACCGGGTATGCAGCCTGTAGCCGCTGCCCTCGGGTTTGACCTCCACGCAAGTCACCTCACGTGCAAAGCTCGCCGCCCAGGCATCGAAGGAAGCGATGTCCAGCTCCTGCAGTCTTTCCTCTTGAAGGTAGGTCTGCATGATGTACAGCTCCGCGATCGTGTTGCTGATCGGCGTAGCTGTGGAGAACATCAATCCCGAGCGCTTGTTGCCCCGCCGCTCAAACACCAGCCTGCTCTTGATGAACAGATCTAGTGCCCGTGACGAGAACGCCGAAGAAATCCCCGGGATGCGCTTCTTTTTTGTAAAGAAAAACAAGTTCTTGAAGATGTCGGCCTCGTCTACCAGGATCATGTCGATCCCGATTTCCTCAAACCCGAGCAACTCGTTGTCACGCGCAGCCGAAGCCAGCGATTCCAGACGAGTCTCCACGACCTTTGCGGCGCGTGAAACCTCTCGAACCATGTTCCTGTCGCTCACCCCCAACATCGATTCCGCAGCTTTCGCCTTGAAATCGACGATGTACCGCTTGATGCAGTCTTCGCTGACCGAGATCCGGCCAAAGGTGGAGTGGGTAACGATGATGCAGTCCCAATCGTTGGTCGCCGCACGCATCAGGATCGTCTTGCAACGCTCTCCTTGCATGTCGTCCTTGGACATCGCCAGCACCTTCGCACGTGGGAACGCACGCAGATACTCGCCGGCAAAGGCCTCCAACATATGGTTCGGCACCACGAGCACAGGCTTCGAAGCCAGCCCCAGGCGCTTGTACTCTTGGGCGCAGCAGATCTGGATGAGGGTCTTACCCCCACCGACTGCCAGCGCGTAGAGCGTGTTGCCAGAGACGATGCCCCGCCAGATCGAGTCCTTTTGAGCGGCACGCAACTCAATTTGTGGATTGAGCCCCGGGATGACCAGGTGCGAGCCGTCGTACGAACGGTTGACATGCGAGTTGAAGCGCATGTTGTAGTCCGTCTCGACTTCCTGAACACAGCCATGGTCGGCCTTGAGCCATTCCATGAACCGCGCCTGGATCATCTCGGCCTTCACCTGGCACGCCAGGGTCTCGTCACGGTTGATGACCCGCTTCGTCTTCTTGTCACTCGTCTCGATCTCGTCATAGACCTCGGGCGTCTGCTGGTTCAGAATGCACCGAAGCAGGTCCCAAAATGACTTTCGCTGGGTACCCCATTCGGTCCTGAAGATTTCGTGTTTCTCGTGGGTACAGGTCACAGACCATGACGCAGTAGACACAACCGAGTTCACGTTCGCGCTCTCATACTTCATCTGACCATCATTGCCAAAGCCGAAGGTGGCCTTGAGCCAGTCAGATACTTGCTCCGCTGAGATCCATGGAGCGCCCAGCTTGGTGTCGATCTCGCTGAACGCGATCCACTGCGGCTGCACCGCCTCCAAGGCCTTCACGTTGGCATCGAACACGCCCTCCAGCACAGCCGCGGCTTTGGCTTGCTGGAGCTTGACCCTCACGTTGCCGCTCAGGTATGCCGTCGCGTCCTCTGCCTCACCGCTCACCGGGTCGATGAACGCCATGCCCTTTGCCATCAGTTGCTCGATGACATTGGACTTGGACACACCCATTGCCCTTGCGATGAACTGTGCGTCCATGCGACCGAACCTGTTGTAGGACAGCGCGAGGCCATCCTCAACCGTATCGGCTGTTTCGGCGAGCGTGGCCGCGGAGATCGTGCTCTTGTGGAACAGATCTGCCTTGACCGCCACCTCCTTTTCATCGTCCCAGTGTTCCAGCGACCACAGCAGGGGTGCGTGTGTGTCGGTACGGAACAGCCGGCGGTTGGCCGACGACAGCAGGAACCCGCTGACTTTGACGAATCGGTCATACAGCACGTTCAGTTCCTCACGGATCTGTGCTGCGTTCTGACTTCGCGATGCATCGGCTTCCAGCAACCTCAGTGCGAGGTCTCGGATGCGCGTCATCCCCTCCAACCGCTTGAGCGTGGCCGCCGGCAGATTGTCCTTGGGCGACACGTTGGCGTGGTCATCCACTTCCATCAACCGGCCGTCTTCGTCGAAGAAGAAACCCGGAGTCCAGATCGTTTTGCGACCAGACGGTTCCATCGACCTCTCGACGCGGAAAGCGCTTTGCAGCGTCACATTCGTCTGAGGATCGAAGCAGATCTCGACCTTCTCGCCCGCCAGCTCGCGCAGACGCTCTACCCAGTCGGGATGCGCCTTCACTCCGGCTTTCATGCCGTACTGACCCTTGACGCCCTCAAGCCGACCCAGCACATGGTGCGGGTTGTTGAAGAAGTAGGAACAGTAGATCGCCTCCGGGAAGCTGGTGCGCTTCCAATCGAAGATGTCAGCCGCCTGCGGTTCGAGGCGGCGCAATTCATCCAGATCCAGGGCGGCAGGTCGCTTCTGCAGCACGATGATGTCAGCCACCACGTCGGTCCCACCCAGACGATTGAAGGCACCCGAGGGCAGCCTGATCGCCTTGAGCAGCTTGCCGCGTTGCAGCATGTACTTCTTGATCCCCTCGCTTCCGACCTTATCGAGCATGGACGAGGTGACGATCAATGCCACCAGTCCACCAACCCGCACCATGTCCAGCGCCTTGGCCACGAAATACTCATGGATCGGGTACTTCAGGTGGCTCAGGCGACGGTCGCTCACGCGATAGTTGCCGAACGGGACGTTGCCGATCACCAGGTCGAATTCGTCCACGAAGGACGTTTTCTCGATCCCGGTGCAGTCCACGAACGTCTCACGGTCTCCGTAGAGCGCTCGGGTCATCTCGGCCGAAAGCGGATCGATGTCGATGGCCATCACGCGCGATTGCTCGCGCATGTCATCGGGCATGCACCCTATGAAGTGGCCGACGCCGACGCTGGGCTCACAGATGCGGCCGTGTGTGAAACCGTAGCCGCGGACCATCTCCCACATCGCCCGCACGACGTGCGGCTCCGTGTAGTAGGCCGTCAGAACGGACTCCATGGCCGAGCGGTACTCATCCACGGACAGCAGCTCACGCAGCTTGTCCTGGATGTCCTGAAGCTCGCTGTTCTTGGCGAAGACCTCGGAGAGCCCGCCCCAGCCCGTATAGGCCGAGATCGTGCTGCGCTCTTCGGTCGTGGGGATGCGCCGTTCAGCCTCGCAGGCCTTGAGCGTCTCGATCGCCTTGAGGTTGGCCAATGCCTTCGAGCGGGGACCACGAAGTGCATCGAGGACCGTCTCATCCAGGCGGAAGAACTCCCGCACCAAGGCCGGCTCTTCGTAGGCCTGCTGCACCGCCAGGGCGACGGGCTGCATTTCTGCGACTTCGCAAGGTGGCTCGGCCACCACTGCGAAATCATCAAACAGGCTCAACTGAGCCTTCGTATCCTTATTGTTGAATCGCATTTTGCCCTTCCTGCTCAATCAGAGCGTTGGTTGAAAGGGGAAGGCGCTGCGGAGCCTTTTCTTGGCGCACTGCTCGAATCAAATGCAGAAAGCAAAGAAAAAACCCCTCAATAGGGGTTTTGGTGAATCGTCGATTTATTTCAGCCGCGCACAGGCAGAACGTGCACGAAGCACTTGGGGCCGTATGCCCCGATATAGCCGGACCAAGGGTTGAACACCTTGTACCCCTGGAGATGTCGCGTGCTGGTCCAGACCGTTTTATTGATCTTCAGGAGGCCCTGGCTCGACAGTTCTGTGATCTCCTCCAGTGTCGGGAGGCGCCAGTCCGAGAAGGAATGGCCCAGCTCTTCGGAGGTGTTGATCTCTTGCAGTAGCGATGTGACATCACGGCCGGATGCCCCGCAGGGCTCCATTCGGTAGAATTCTTCGGAAAGAAATCGCGGCAGTGCCAACCACAGAACTGGATTGATGACAACGGACATAGGGTGAACTCCTTTGAAAGTTCCGCACATGCGGATTTGAAAAAGGAGCAAGCACATAGCTTTCCTGTGAGTTGTCCCACACGAAAGCCGGCAGAGGACTTGGGCTGATAGCGCCCAAATTTGGGCGGCTGTGTTGTCCATCCCCAAAATTGGGTCTGTCGGACAGGACGATTCTCAGGCCGTGATGTGTCTGAACGGGGAGTGAATCACGTTGCAGCAGGAACGCCTTTCTGCAAACCTACTTGCCTGTCCACGTACGCAGGCGCCCGTCATCGACGTGAATGAAGTCGCGCTCAAGGTACAGGCCCACGCCTCCACCCTGGAGGTACTTGGCGATATCCGCGACCACGGAGGCCTTGTACCCAGGCATCCGTCCATCCCATGCGCGAGCCTCCATGTGCAGGCTGTGCCTGGCCGCGCCCTCGGTGCTTGAATTCGTCTTCGGGCTCCGATAGCCTGATGTCGTGATGAGCGGAGCGTCGTGGCCGTTGGCTCTTGCCACGCCCTGGATGCCACAAAGGATGTCCAGCAAGACAGGGGACATTTGCACGGCTTGCCCCGCCCGAACGTCCCTGAGGATCATGCAAAGCCGCTTGTACTCCGGCCACACCAAGTTGCCATCGGCGAAATACACGGTACGGTGTGCTTCGAGCCCCTTGGGCGTTTGCCTTTGAATCCAAATTTCACGGGGCATTGACCAGAAATCTCGACCAAGTGCGTTGGTAGCCATTACGGCAGGCAATGCACCCGCGGCAAGCAAAAGCTGACGCCTTGAAAAGCTTGGTGCATCGATGCTCACCGCGGACGATTGCGGACTTTTCCCGGCCGACATTCCTGCCCGCGACTTATCTTCCAGCCCACACAATGCACACACCCTTTAGACCCCCAGCGAAGCGGCTCGCAGACCGCCACGGAAGACAAATGCAACAGAATGACCAGAGGCCTGGACAGGCGCGCAATTTGCCTGCCCAATGGCATTCAGATCCGAACATCAACCGGGTCCTCAAAACAACCATCGAGCTGGACTGGCACAAAAGCGGATTTCGTTTCAGAGCACCAGGCAGTCAGGTACGGTATCGAGTCCTTCGATTTGAGTTTCAGTGTGATTCAAGGAGGGAGAAGTCTTTGACTGAATGATGGACGGTGCCCTGGATTATTTGTAAGCGGCATGCACGCCCCTTAATAGAGCATGGAGGCATGCAATCATTCCGTTCCGCACGTTTCAAGATCGCGGGCGACATTCGAGTACATGTCGCCTTCTGGCACCTTGAAGTAAAAACAAAAGGGCAGAAGACCCTAGTTTTTGAGCCCATCGACATGATGGGCGGTGAAGAAATCATCGTTGACCAGCTCAAGCCTTACGCCGTATTTAGCGGGGAGCTGAGGCCTGTTCGGCTCTTTCATGTCGCTATGAACATCGAGCGCGTGAAGGCGTGGGCAAATATGTATGCCAGAGACGAAGCCGAAGCGCTGGACCTTCGCAACCTCTACCCCTTCCTGCGTGGTGAAGCCGAAGGCTGGCTGCAACGCTGCAAGTTCGACTACCCTGAAGACTCCAGCCGCCTGGGCAGGACGCGCTGCTTGTCCAGAGAGATGATGGAAGAACTCAAGCGCCAGGCCATCTTGATGCCCAGCTTGCTCAATCCGAATGAGTATCAGGTACTCGGCCAGGTCATCGAGCAGGCGCGTGCTGCTTGAGATCCTGTACGGCTGCCACTATCTCGACCTTCGCTCGCGATGAACCAGGCTTTGGACGTTTGACATTGAGCCAGATAGCTGCGGCATTGTTCGGAACGAGATCGTCCCGGCCTATCCAGTGGCCCAATCTGCGCAAGCGGCACAGGTTGTTCACGATGGTATTGACGCTGTACCCTTCTCTCAGCCAGTCTTCCGCAAGGGCCTTGCAGTGCCGGCTGCGCAACTGAGACACGCTTTGCAGGTGGAACCCCATCGCCCATAGGCGCATGATCGCAGCGCTGAGAGTGTTGGATGTCATCTTGATCGTTGCTTCGGAGACGGGCTTCCCTGCCGTCTCCGAGCGCAGCTTCTTTTTGATGAGCTGACTCAAGCTATGCTGGAGCACTTCGAGCTGAGGGCTTCCCGCGACCACCAGATGGCTCCTTTTTCGAGCCACGGTTATCTCCGAGTTGGCAGGGCCTTGTAGTCGAGCTTGCGCTTCTTGCCCTCGATCAGCAACCAGAGCGCTCCATCTGCGCTGTCGAGCACGTCCTTGCCGATGGCCAGGTATGAGCCCACCAACGACCACTTGACCGAGTTGCCCTCGCGATCCAATACCCGATCGACCACAACCCCCTTCTCGGGAACCAGGTAGACGCCACCATCCTCGGCAAGCCACGCGGTGGAAATGTCTTCAGGGGGCTTGATGAAGGTGGTGCCCTCGTAGATTGGCGCATGGGTGCAAGCACTGATGCTTACCGCCAGCGCCGCAGCCCCCAAGAAGTGCGACGGTTTCCATTGGTTCTTGCGCATCATGACTCCGTTCATCGTGTGAAGTACGGCTCCAGTTCCACATCACGCGAGAGCGTGAGCGTGAACGGGGTTCCAACTTCGACATGGCCTGTCGGTGGAATCCGGACATTGCGGCCGATGGTCGCGTCGATCACCTTGCCCAGAGTCGTGCCCAAAACAGACCCAACGACCTGGGTTCCAGATGCCGTGGAGTTCGCCGTCGTTCTCCTGTCTTCATCAGGCAGCAGGTAGGAAGCGGCACCAACGATCAGCGCATCCCTGAACATCTCCCAGAAGTGGTTGTCGATGTCCGCAGGCAAGCCAGAGGCCCCTTGCATGTCGCTGGCTGACGCCGCATGCAGCGAGAACGATCGGCCGTTGGGCAGGCGAAGGCGATTGCATGCCGCAAGAACGAGCTTCTGGCCGACCATGAGCGTAGGCTGGTAGTTGCACGTGATCTCGGAGCCACGGGGGACCAGAACGACTTTTTGGGTCAGCGTGTCGTACAGGTCCGATGTGACCTTGGCCGTGATCATCCCGGGCAGATCCGTTTTCAGCGAACGGGTCAGAACTGCCCGAACGATCGTGCCCTCATAGAGCGTATGCCCCTTTCTGGCAGCCACCACCTTCGTCGAGTCTGCGAGGTCTGATCGCCGCATCTGGTCTTCGATGAAACGGGCATGCATGGTGTCCTGACCGGAGGTGATGTTCCCCCCCTGCCCCGAACCGATACCAGCCATTCCGCCGGCAGCAGCACCTGCAGCACCACCAGGCGCAAGCCCCATGGCCCTGAGGTCTTCCATCTGGCGCTGATACGACTCCTTCGCCCGGTTGTCGGCGATGGTCCGCTGTTCGGCCATGAGGTTACGGATGCGATCATCTACGCTGGCACGCTGTTGCTGCACCACCTTGACACCTGAGTTGATGTTCACGTCCGAGGCATCCATGGGCGCGACAAGCGCAGCCTGCAACCGCTCATCGACCGGCTCGACCTGAGCTTGCAACATGGGCTCAGGCGTCGGGGCCTTGATCTCGGAAGGCGCATACGGCACCGGCGGGTTCTTCAGGCCATCGATCAGGTCATCCACGACGTTTTCGGTGGATGGCCTGACCGGGGGTGGATCTTTGGGCTTGGCCGTCTTGAAATTGTTACTCCACAGCATGAAGACCCCAACACCGACCAGCGCCACCATCATGAGAATGCTCTTCAAGTTCCGAGCCGGCATGCCCTTCTGGATGGCGACATCCGGATCTAGGCCCTGGTCAGCCCCACCATCCAGGGATTCGTCTGCGAGTGGGTTTGTGGATGCACGAGGCATCTTCGGTTGCTTCATGGCGCTTACTCCTGGGTCAAGCGAACCTGGATGTCTTCACCGACCTGCAGCATCCAGATGGGCGCGGTGCGATCGATGATGAGTGCGTCGCGATCGAGAATCGATTTCCGGTCCCCCACGGAGTAATTGACAGGCATCAGGCTTTCCTTGCCCCGCTCATTGACCGACACCATGAAGACGGCCGGAAGGTCTTGCACGCCATTGGGCATCCTGATCCATGTCTGAATGCCGTTGGTGTATGCGTGGATGCGCGCATACTGTTCATTCTTGGTCGTGACCTTGAGGAACCGCAGTTGGGACGGATCGATGGGCTCTGCCGCCAGATTCTGGGCACGTAGCTTCGAGGCGGCCATCTCGGCCATCGTGCGCTCGGCTTCCAGGCTTCGCCGTGTGGCGACCCGGATGGACTCTTCCTGATCCGGGTAGCTGAAGGCAACTTGCTGGACCCGCTCATCGCCCTTTTGTGTCGCCACCAACTCGAACTGGTAAGTCCGCCGGCTTGTCACCAAGGACAGCGAGGTCTTCGTGTCGGGCACCGTGGACTTGATGTAGAGGTTGCGCTCATTGCCTTCCACGCGCCAGCGGATCTTGTCACCCAGCCGCGGCACTTCCACCAGCTCTTCATCCTGGCCGAGCATGATGTGTGTGTGCATGCCCACGGTCACCGGCAACTTGAACACAACGTCCGGTGTGTAGGCGAAGGTCACGATCCTGCTATCCAGGTTTCCTGGCACGGGGGCAGAGATCGAGGAAGTGGATTGGGCCAGGGCGCTGGCGGCAATCAAGGTGCCGACGATGGTGAACAGGAGCTTCTTCATCTTGCTTCCTCTGAAACGCTGAAGTTGAGAACCGTCAGGCCCTCGGGGTTGGAGAAAACGTCATCACGGCTCTTGTGCCCAACATGGGTCAAGGTCACCGTCATTGCGTAGGATTTCGTCTGAGGATCGATCCCAGGAGCCGGCCGGCTCAATAGTTCGTATCGGATCAGATAGGTCATGCCCGTAACCTTGTTGACCGAGCCACGTTTGTACTCACGCACGTAGGTCGGGTACCGGTGGACGAGCTGTGCAGGGTTGTTTTCCGCCCGCTGGAGGTAGGCCTTGATTTGATCGAGCGCCACGCCTGCGGATTTGGACTGAACCAGTTTGACGTTGCGCTGCCAGAGCGCAGGAGTAATCTCGGTCAGTGTCGCAACCCAGGCCGATGCCCACGCCATCTGGGTGTCTTCGTCGGCCTTGAACGAAGTGGCCACCTCACTGACAGAGATGCGGCCTGCCGGGTCTTTGTCTGCCTGGAAGACGTAGATCTTCTGGTTCAAGATCAGACTGATGAGCGCGATCAGCAAGAGCACCGAGATGGATGCATTCAGAATTCCAGAAAGAGCCCATCTGTTGCGTTCGACAGCTTCTTTCGTACCCCTTTCAAAATAGATCCTGGCTGCAGCTTCTTCGATGCTGCCCGGCACATGATCTGGGGTTGGACGCCGTCCAATCTGCGATTTGCTCATGCATACGATTGTCGGAATCCTTGAAGCGTAAGAGCATTGAAAGGAGTGGTTAGCGCACGATCATTCAATACCAATGAGCATGTCTGCATTCCGCTTTGCATGAAATGGTCTCCCTCGCTGGTGTATCGCCAAGCAAAAAAATGACCGCCCAAATTTGGGCGGTCATGGGCGCAAGCCAGAGGGAAAGGCGATCAGGTGCGATTGCAGCTTGTGATCACCAATGCAAGCGCTGACGTTCCCGCGGTCGCGCCATTTGACCCACGGATCGTGACCTGCCAGCCGGCACTGATCGCGGCCTGGAAAGCACCCGAGTTGTTGCCTGGGTTATTGAGGCCGATGATATTGGCCGCGGAGACTGCAGCGACTACCGCTGCCGGCGTATGCAGGGCCGGGCACGCGGGAGTCGGGACGACAGCGCCGTGCCCGAAGTAACCCATCGTCCTGATGCCCCTGCCCTCCTGGGTTACCCATCGTCCATTGGAACACACGAGCGCCTGCCCAGTTGCCTCCACCAAAGCCCATTGGTTGGCAGTCGTACACACCCCCCCGATGGTTCCGTATTCGATGCCATTGACCGGCTCAAAGATCGTGCCATTGCATCGGAACAGCATCTGCTGGCCAGCCAGAACGCCCTGGGCAATCAGCCCGGTTTCATCGGCCGTACACACTTCGTTGTTCACGACTGTTCGCTGAATGTTCAGTCCACCACGGAGAGTGACATTGTTCTGAAACTCGGGGTCGCGGGAGTCGCGCACGCGCAGGAAATTGCCGAACCCAGCCGAGCCGAATCCGAATCTCGCGCACACGATTCCAGGTGGTTGGCCTGCAATGGGATTGTCGATACTCCAGCTTCCGCCATAGCCGTAGATCGTCGAACCATCGGCGTCGTCAACGCTTGCTCCGCCATTTGAGCCAAGCTGGGTCAACATGCGTCCGATGGCAAAGCCATCTGTGTCTTCGTTTGAGCGCTTGGGGTCGCGAAGTGGCTGGTCGAAGCAGACGTGCCCCGTGATGTTGCACTCCTGGCCCTGGGGGGATGCTTCGCAGCCGGCGGGCTCGCGATTGATGCGGATGAAATACCCCCCCTCCGCCAAGGATTTATAGAGCGGAGAACTCGATGCGTTGTGTAGACCAACGGCCAGATCGTTGAGCTGTTCGACCGTGGGCCGAAGAGCCTGGCCTTCATCGTCGCCGAACGGCAGAGTGATGCCGTTGCGGGTGATGTCTTCACCGGCCTGGTAGGCATCGTAGTGTTCGAAGACCAGCGTCTGGGCGGACTCGCGGATGAGGTTCAGCACCTGGGCCTGGTTCTCAGCCCTCTTGCCGTCCTCGTTCTTGCTCCAAAGATTGAACAGGAAGAGCAGCACCATCGAGATGAGGATCATCGCCAGCGCCGTTTCGACGAGGCCAATGCCTCGTTGGCGTCTCATAGGCGCGCTTCGGACGCGAAGGTGCTGCATGATGTTCTCCGGAACTCAAATCGAAAGTCAGAAATCAGGCTGGGCGAATCCAGCCCTTCGGTCACTACTTCGTTGCGGTGAAGACGAAGCTGGCCTTCTTGGCCGAACCGGTGCCGAGCGTGACGCGGGAGGTCACTTCGAACTTGCCTTTGGCCCCATCCAGGGCCATGACGGTGGTCTCGCAGGACAGTGCCTCGATCACCTTGTCGCTGCCGGGAACGGTTCGCACGGACTTTTCTCCCTTGGTGCACGTCGGGTCTGCGATCTTCAGATCTCCTTCGGCATCGGCGATGGGTTCGACTTGCCACTCGACTTGCTCGATCGTGGTGCCGAAGGTCTCGGTGTACGAGTCGATGGGCACGCGCATGCCGACTTTTCCCGAAGCGGAATCGGCAGGGCTCACGGTATGCGTGCGCAGTTCGGGGGTCTGGACGCTGCCGGGACCATCTTCGTCGCCACCGCCGCAGCCGGCCAGGGTGATGGTTGCAATAGCCGCAGCCATGATCAGGCCGCGCTTGAATTTCGAAGGTGCTTGCATAGGTGACTCCAGAGAGTTGATATCTGCTTGCTGGAGCAGTGAGGGCTCACGCCCTCACTGGTCACAGAGCGAGTGCTTGTAGGGCCTTAGAAACGGCCGGCCGTGAACACCAGTTCGACCGGAGCGTCGGTGTCACAGGCTTCCTCCAGGGCTGTGATGTCAATCGCGCCGCCGTCCCCCTTGATTTCGGAGCCGTCCACCGTGATCACGCGGAACTCGCCCTCGGACGCGCTCACGATGTCGCTGCACTGGTTCGCAGACACGTTGGGCCATGTGATGGAAATGCCATCGCTGGTGCCGGTCAGGTCCACGGGCGCGACTTCGATCACGCCGCCGAAGCGGTTCTGAGCGGTGTCGGCGCCCGGATCACGCAGGTGTGCGGGAATCACGCCGGACTTCACCGCCAGCTCCGTCGTCACGTCACCGTACCGGTTGAGCTGCCCGTACTTGGACACCAGGTTGCCGCTGATGGCGATGATGTCGGAGTGATTGCTGTTCACCGAGTTCTTGCGCTGGTTCTCACGGTAGTAGAGGACGGCGAAGGCGATCAGCGCGGCCACCGCCAGCAACACCAGGCCCAGTTCGATGGACATGAAACCGCTCTGCTTCAGCCCTTTGGCGGACTTCAGCCGGGCGCGGCTGCTCAGAGCCCGTGCCTGGACTGCGCGGGACAGATCGAAGATGTTTTTCGTCATGTTTTTTTCACTCGCTTGTTGAAGTTACGGACCGTGGTGTGCTTGACTGAAACTGTTGTTGTTCGGCAGCCTTGCGGCGAGCGGCTTCGCGTTTCATGATGGCCGCAGGCTGATTGGCCTCCTGAATCGCCATCACCACAAATGCCTGGCCGCCGTACAGGAAAAGAATGAGGCCCATGATCAATGCGAGCAGCCAGAAATTCAGTTTGAATGCTGTCTTTCTGACTGCTTCTCTTGCGTCATTCATGCCTCGTGTGGCAATTTCCACGAGAACCTTGTCGAAGCGTGCCTCGCTATCCACTCGATTGAGCGATTGCATGTATCCGGCCAGGAATGGCGACAGAACCCCGTGGCTGAATGCCTGCACGTATTGGCCGGGCATTTCCTGCATATGCGTCAGGATCACCAGCAGGTGCTTGCGCATCCAAGGCTGGGCGCTTGTAGCAAGTGTCTCCACCGCATCCCTCAAGATCCGGCCGGACTGGAGCATGAACGACAGATCGGTGAGCATGCGCGTGCCCTGAATGTCTCGGTACAGCCCGAAGACAGGGCGATATGGCATTGCAAGCGTCCAACCCAGTTTCTTGATGCCCTGCGCCTTTTCCGCCTTGTACCGCCAGGACGCAGTCAGATTGGGCAGGCACCAGTACAGAACGAAAACAGTCATCGCCGTCAGGAACGCGAAGACATAGAGGCCATACTTGGAAAAGCCCTCGGCAAATGAGCGGAAGAAGGCATTGAACCCCACCCACACCTCTTCAGGGGCAGACTCCACGAAGGCCGGGATCGTGGACGTGGTCAGCATGTACGCAAAGGCGAATCCGACCGGGATCAGGAAGATGGGCGTGAAAAGCGCCATCCTTACCACCTTCTTCATGGCGTTCTGCTCTTCGATGGCAGCAGACAGGTGATACAGGGCGGCCACCTGGTCTTTCGATTCACCGAGAATGGAAAGCGCCATCCGGTCCTGTTCCGGCATGACTGCCTGAAGCACTTCGGCAATCGTCGTCACACCCCTGGACATCACCTCGCGCATATATCGCAGGCCCGAGGCTTTGGCCCTGTCACGTGTGCGCTCATCCATCGCAATGGCGTACTCGCCATCGACGAAATCACGAAGGAGTTCCTTCTTTTCCAGAGAGCGGGCCAGCGTCTTGTAGAAGACGTGACGCTCACCCCAGAATCCGGTCCAGCCGAGTTTCCACCAGCGCTTCAGGTTGGCAACGATTTTCATTTTTTGAGAACCTCCAGCGATTGCAGTTGTGTGAATCGCTCGATTTCGCGTGGGTCGATGAGGCCTTGGGCGGCCTTGAACATGGCGTGCTCTGAAACGAGTTTTCCGTCCATGTTTGGCGACAGGAGATCCCTGTCGCTGTATTCGTGTCGCCACCACCGGATGGCATCGCGGTCCTTGCCGATGGCCGACAGATCCAGCCAGCCGTTCTCAGGCATGAGCATTTCCGCGCAGATGGTCAGCCCCTTCGTCCCCCGGGAGCGGCAGTGTTCGCATCCCTGAGGATTGCGAAAGCGCAGGCGCTCGCGCTCGATACCGAATCTGCTCTCCAGGATCTCAACCAGCCATTGGATGTACTTGGCCTCCTGCTGGTCACGGTTCGTGTCCCGGGACTTGTGGTGTTGGTGAGCCTGCGCGTGATTGAGCCGGCAGTGTGGACACAGCACCGGGGAGAGCGCCTGGTAGCACAGCATCCCCAGCAAGTTGGATGTGGTCAGCTCCGAGCGAGAGAGACCGATGTTCGGGTCGGTGAGGCGGTTCAGGGCGCCGGCAAGGGAGTCTGCGTGCAACGTGAAAAGACTCATGTGGCCGGACTTGGCAACGTTGGCCATTGCGCGAGCGGACAGAGCATCACGGACTTCGCCAACGTCGACGAAATCAGGGTCCGAGCGCATCAGGGACTCGATGGCGACCGTGAACGGGTCTTTCTTGCCCTCTTCCTTCGAGGTCACCAGGCTGCGCTGCACGTAGATCTGGTGCATCTGAGCGATGGGGTACTCGATCGGATCAGCAATCTGGTACATCGCCATCGATCCGTAGCCCGGGTGCGTTTCGACGAAGGTCTTCGCCGCGGTTGTCTTGCCAGAGCCGGTCACACCCATCTGGCCGATAGCGCCGGCCTGCAGCCGCTGTGCACGATCGAACATGGCGATGTGGCTGGGTGCGAAACCCATGGTCTCGAACGACATGGCGTTCTCACCCGAGACATTCGAGAGCAGTCGGCAAACAGACTTTGGGCCGTACAGGCCGGGAATCGACGAGAAGCGCAACCGCAGGTCAGGAATCTGCAAAGCCGCGTCGATCATCGACGAGAGCGTCGATGTTTCCGAGAACGCGCCCTGGTTGTTGCTGTGCCTGTCCGAAAGCACTTCGTAGGCTGCCTTGATGGCGTTCTTCACATCCAGCTCGGTGAAAAGACCGCCGCTGCCGTCAGGGATAGGCTCCAGGGTGCCGTCAACCCGGACCATGACCTCACCCTTCCCGCCTTCGAGAATTCGCAAATGGATGTCCGTCGCCTTGATGCTTTGCGCAACCCGAGTCCATTCACGAAACATCTCCGCCCCAGCAGATTGGGAGGTCAGACCCGATCCACCCTTGCCCGTACTACGCTCGTAGTTCAGTCGGACCTGCCGGATGATGTCGCCCGTCGCCGGGTATTCACGACCACCAACAGACAAACCTGCATTGGCCAGTGCTGAATGGAGCGTCGGGAAGTATTTCGATACCTCATTGACTCTTTTGAAGTCGAAGTAGATGCCACCCTTGCCCGGCCCCGTTTTCACGGCGATGACGGCATCCTGCAACCCCTTTGGGATACGCAGCGCAGGGTTCGATGAATCGGTAGCAGTGAGCACTTCACGCACCGAAGGCATATCGGAAATCTGCGAGATCACGCTGCCCATGGTCCGCTGTTCCCTCTCGGGCCTGGACTCGACGAAATCCACGTCCTGTACCTGGAGGGTTGGCGTAGGAATCGAGTCGTTCGCCTGCGCAGCTTTCGGCGTGCGACGGCGCTGGGCCATGGTGGGCACAGCGACAATCTCGGCGGATTCACGGCCTCGAAGGCGATCGAACAATCCCATTGAGAGTCCTCGTAGGCGGTTCGATGGCCGATTACTCGAACCAGGTGTACTGGTCGCCTGCCATCAGGAAGACGAGACTCGGTGCGAGATTGCAGGACGTGGCCTTTCGTTTGGACGCACGAGCACCCTTCTCGCAGCCTGGGCGGGGTTCAGGGATCACGGAAAGCGCAATCTGCCGGCCATCGACAGCAGCAATCGAAATCCGGTCACTGATCCGAGTGCCCACCGACGCCTTCAGGATCGAACCGGCTGCCGTTTCGATTTCCGCGAATGGCTCTTGCCCCTCACGGGCAAAGACCGACTTCACCGAGAGCTTGGACTCGACTCGTTCAGGAGCCTTCGGAGCTTCGGGCTTGGGAGGCTCCGGCGGCTTCTCGGTCGTGAACCCGGCTTTGCGCAGGAAGTCGGCCACGGCCTTCTCCTTCTGGATGTCGGACATCTCGCCGATGGTCAGCGGCTGGCTCGGGTCCCGGTAGATGCGCCCCTTCTCGTCGGTGGCTTCGACAGGCGGTCCGATGACGAAGGGCTGGCCTGCGCCGTCCGGCCGTTCCTGCAGTTGAGCAGCCGTCATCCGCGGCGCCTCGGGAAGCTGGACTTCATCAGCCAGTGCTCCCGTGACGAATGATGTTGCGAGCACGATCGCCAGCTTCGCTTTGGCCAGTTTCTTGATTTCAGCGGACATAGCCAGCTCCTTCCACGACGAGGACAAACGATTTTGGGCTGACGGCTTTGAGGGTGAAGCCGTTGAAGATGACGTTGCTCGGAAGCTCACGTATGGAGTCGGAGCCGAACGGGTAGATGGTTCGGACCTCGAACTTCTCTGCCTTGACGATCACGTCCTTCTTCTTGACGTTGCGCACGTCGAAGTTGGGCCAGGCACGAGGCGTCCCGATGTTCGTGCTGATGCCTGCGTTGTCCAGCATCTGGAGCACGGGCTTGTAGCTCAACTGCTTTTCGAGGTCACCCCGAGGCAGGTTGTTGAGGTCCAGGCTTGTGGGCTTCGACGCGATCGACCATTCAAGTTGTGCGACCTTCGTGCTCAACTTCGGATCGGGCACCAGGGTGGAGCCGGCTTGCATCTTGAGCAGGTCCGCAAGGGTTCCACCTTCGCGCTCCCACTTCTCGGTGCACTTCGAAGTCGTGCACGTGACCTCCGACAACGACCAGCCGTCATGGAAGTACACACGGCCCTTCATCGAATCGATCAGGTCGATCAGTGCACCTCGCTCCCAGCCCAAGCTGTCGGCAGCTTGCCGCAGCGCCTGGAGGTACTGAGGCGTTTTGTCCGCCTCGGCCATGCGCTTTGCCCGCTCTGCCTCCTTCTTGGGGATGTGGATCATCTGGTGGTAGGCGAAGCCACACCCGATGAACAAGAGCACCGCAGCGATTCCCAGCGGCACGAGGGGGCTGATGGGAACAGGGCTCAGCGACGTTGCCTTACTCTCGTGCTTGGCCAGGTGACCCCACTCGATGGTCTCGACCTGCTGGATAGGCACATCGCTATGGTCAGAGAAGACCAGGCAGTACCCCCCCATTTCCTGGAACTGGGTTTGCGCGATGTTCAGGGCACGATCGCCGTTCTCGACCGAATCGTGAACGATTGCCCCGTTGCGGATGATGCAGATCGCACGGCGGTCCTGGTCCTTCTCCTCTTCGATGCTCAGGACGAAAATCCCGTTCGAAGCAGACAGCTCATCGGCTTCATTGCACAGCAGATGTTCCAGGCACAGCAAGGCAAAGGAATGCCGACTCTTTGCCTTGACCGGAACTTCAGCCATCACATCATCCGACTCCAGGCCGATATACATCGCCTCATCGGGCTTGTAGATGACGTAGCGCCTGGCTCCCGTACCGCGGCTTGTGGCGGAATCACGGATGTGAGACCGACGGGTGCCATTGATGGGTGACCAGTTCAGCCGGGCGACGATCGCGTTGCCCTTGTGATCCAGGTGTACGACTTTGCTCATTGGAACTCCGTCCGATCAGAGCGGCGTTGCACGCACGAGAACCATGAAGTGCTCGCGCTGGATTGACGACTTGAGATTGCCTCCCGCGATGACGGGCACTTCGCGGGAGAGCCGGTTCTCGTTCTTGGAAGCCACCAGCCGCGACAGACCAGTGATCACCGCGGTTTCGCCGGGCGCCAGGCGAATGGTCGAACTGGCATTGATGGAGTCCACACGGGGCGTCTGGACCTTCTGGAAGGTCTCACCAGCACCCGTCGATACCTCGAACAGGCCCAGCAGGTCCGACAGGCTGATCGAATACTTCAGCAGGATCGACTTGTCCGACTGGATGTATGGCAGGGCGGCGTACTGGTCACCCGTGGTGATGGTGTCCGTCTTCAGGCCCGGGGCGCCTGCAGCACCGCTGGAGCTTGCCGTACCAGGCGTGGTTTCCTTCAGGTAGCCGTCGGTGGACAGCCGGCTTTTCGTGTCCCACTGGCCGTTGAGGGTATTGATGGAGACGGGGCGGATCTTGGCCGTGTTGCCGTAGGAGTTGAGCAGCGTGAGGATCGAGCTGGTATTGGTGGTTGCCCCGGCCGAGATGTAGTTCGTGGTCAGGCTGCCAGCGGTGGATGTACTGGTGAAGCTGGGCGACTTGAAGGTGATCCCGTAGCGTTGATTCAGCGACTGGAAGACGCTGCTCCAGTCCACGCCCTTCTCGTCGTTCTCGCTCACGAGGACCGAGTACACGTCGAACGTGACGTTGACCATCTGGGTCAGGGCCTTGTGTTCCTTGTTCAGGAAGTCGCGGACACGCGCCTGGGTTTCCTTGGAAGCGACCACCACGAGTCGCCCGGAACCATCCGCCCAGGTCACCGACGCACCGATGTCGGTTGCGACGATTTCCTGGACCGTTTTCAGGATCGACTCGCGTACGTCGGTCTCGCCGCTTTGCGCGATCGCCAGGCGGTTGGAGGCCGACATGCGAACGCCGTCCTCACTGCTCGTGCCGCCCGA
Source organism: Hydrogenophaga sp. NFH-34 (assembly GCF_021401345.1). Lineage (GTDB taxonomy): Bacteria > Pseudomonadota > Gammaproteobacteria > Burkholderiales > Burkholderiaceae_C > Hydrogenophaga > Hydrogenophaga electricum. Next base: position 77,871 of record NZ_JACBGE010000011.1, on the reverse strand, counting down.
GCCGCCACCAGTGTTGAAGGTGTAGTTCTGGCTGCCAGGGAAAGCGCCCACATCGTAGGACTCGGTCAGCAGTCGAACGATGGCGACAGCGCCGTCGCGGAACTCCCAGCTCAGGCCCATCTTGGCCGTCATGCTGTCGAGGAAGTCGCGCAGGCGTCCTTCGAAGCGCATATCGACAGAGCGAACCGTCGTCAGCTTCGCATCGGCCAGGATCTGGGGTGACTTCGCCGTGATCCCCAGATTGGGCACGGCCGCGTCGAGACTTGCACCAGCAATCGGTGTCGGGAACGCCGGCTTGACTGGATCTCCTTCTTGCGCGGACTCGGGTGCACCAGGAGAGGCGAAGACATCGGCGCGCACGCGCACCGGCACGCCGGTCATCATGGACAGGCGCTCGGCCACGGTATTGATCGAAGTGCGCCCTGCGAAGTCGAAGGTGTAGCGGGCGTTGAACACCGCCGGCAGACGGTCTTCGGTCTTGGCGACAGTGCGCAGGCCACCAACCCATGGAGCGCTCACACGGCGGACGACATTTTGCGACCGGAACTCGGTTCCCCGTTGTGCCACGTGGTCCGGTGCGCCGTAGGTTTCACTGGTCGCGTGCAGGGATTGCGTGATGGCGCCAGTGGGCACCATGTTCTTGATCTCCTGCTGCTGTCGCGTCATGCCCGGGCTGGAGCACCCGGAGAGCACGACGGCAGAAGCGATGGCCGAGAAGGCGAAGATGATTTTGTTCGTGTTCGAGCGCATGTTGGCTTACTCCTTTGCGGCGCCTTGTTCACCGAGGCCGGTGATTCGCAGGACTGGGGGGTTGTTGCCGTAGATGACGGCTTCCAGGGGGAAGTCGCTCTTGCTGATCGCGGGCGATGACAGGACACGAAGCAATGCCTCGTCGAACGAGCCGCTGAAGTTGTCTTCGGCGGTGATCAGGACGTGGCGGTCGGCATCCCAGATCAGCGTGTAGCCGGCCTGCTTGGCCCAGCGTTCGAGCGTGGTTTCCAGGCGCACATCGCTGATCTGGATCGACCAGGTTTCGGCCGGAAGATTGATGGCCTTCGGCGCCGCCGGAACGTTTGGCGCTGGAGTTGCCGCCGGCATGGCCAGGGTGGCGACAGCGGGTGCGGTGGTGGCGGCCGGCTTGGAAGCGGTGTCGATTTCGAGGGGAACCCTCGGGGCTGAAACCTGATCGAGGTAGGCCCGCTTGTTCTTCCAGTCCAGTCGAACCGACAGCCCTTCATCAGAGGCCCAGCGCTCCAGTGCACTGGTCCAGGTTTCGCCGGCAACGAACTCGGCAGTCGAAGCTCGGCGCACGTCCATACCCTGGCGGGCGTAGGCTGCCCAGCCGCCTGGGAGGATCACCTTGGTCGCGCCCATCAGATCGCTGACGACTTTCAGGGAACTGGGCACCGTGGCGGCGTCCTGCGGCTGTCCGATGTGGGAGATCGTCGGCTGAGCCGCCGCACCAAACGTAGCGGCAGCCAACACCATTGCGGCGGCAAGTTTCAGCATGGCTGAATTCCTTTTTGGAGGTTGGAGTTGAGGGAAACCCTGCGCAATTGCGCATCGAGCTGGCCCTGGTATTTCGCTTTCAAGCTCGGAGTTTTCGAGTGATAGCGGCCCAGTGCCTCTTGCATTGACCCTGAATCGTTCAGGTGTTCCTGAACGATGTCGTCGGCTGCGCGGATGTTCGAAACAGGGTCGAAGGCCTGTTCGATGGATGCAAATCGATTGCCGTGATAGAACCAGTTCACTTGCATCAGACCGACATCGAACAGCTCTGCGCCTCGCTCGATCAGTTGACGTGCTGCTGCAATGGCCTGGCTTTTGGTCGTGAAGAAGTACCCTTTGCCCGCGTAGTTGATGGTCCAGGGCCAAAAGCGCCCTTTCCTGCCTGATTCCTGGTTGGCGATTGCCGCCATGTACGCGGAGGGGGTCTTTGTTTTCAGGACATTGAAGATGGTCTGATCGGGAGTCAGTGCCCAGATACCCCGACCTTCGGCAATTGCTTGGACAGTGACAGCATCCACTTCACGCGATGACCATATGGCATTCCCACTACGGATGAGCGCTTCAACTTCGGTGCTGCTGGACTTGACGCGCACGGTAGTCAACTGACCACTCTTGCACGTGAAAACATCGATCTCCCCAGCCTGAACCAACCCCGCGCAGGCAATGATCGCCACGGGAAAGACAAGGAGCTTGAGGAACGATGCTGCTGAACGCATGCATCGATTAAAGACTTACACCCTTGCCGTCCTAGATTGAATGCATTGGACTTTCAACCAGTTTTCAAGCGCCCAAATTTGAGCGCTTTGACGACCACCTAGCTTCTGGGGCGATTGCTGTGACTTCTTAGATGGTGCCAAAGAAAAACCCCCCAAGCATTTCTGCCAGGGGGGCGACGTGAAGACGGACTATGCCTACGTCGAAGTGATCACGGATTAACGCAGCAGCATGTACTGATTGTCCGGGTGGACGTTGGCCTCCATCTCCGAGATGTTGTCATAGCCGGCCAGGACGGGATCAGCTTGCACAACCACAGGTGGTACCGACGGCGAAGAAGACTGCATCGGGACTGCACCCATCCTCACCGAGGACGCATAGGCCTTCGCCAGTACGTCCTGATCGAAGCGGGACACCTGCTTCACGTGAGCGGTGGGAGCCACGGCGCCAGGCTTTGAAGAGTCCTGCGCTGCCACCACATCTGAGTGGGAACCGCCGCCATGGACTTGCGGGGTCTTCTTGGCCAGCCCCAAGTTCATTGAGTAGCGCTGACAGATGGCATTCGCCCGTTCTGCACCCAGTGTGTTCTGCCAAATGAGCGCAGCCTGGTAGGAACCATCATCGGCCGGACGGCACTCGATGGAAGATTGCGCTGACGCGCTGAATGCAGCGACAACGGCCGCAATGGCGAACATGGACTTTTTCATGAAAAACTCCTATTGATGTTGATGGGAATGAAATGTTGAATCAATCAAACGCCTCTGACTCCACCACCTTCGGCAGGTTTATCAGCAGATGGCTTTTCGCCACCAATACTTTTTGCCAGGCTCATGCCACCGTCGTATGCCGCTTTGACACCTGAGGCAGCAGCGGTTGCTCCGGACTTGATTGCGGTTCCACCCATGTTCGCAATAGTCGAGACTGGGTTTGCACTGCCTGATCGGGCCGCCTCCGCCCCCATTTCCTTGAGCGGCGCTGCTGCTTTGGCAAAAGTGCCCTTCGCCGCTGCCACCGCTCCACCGATACCACCACCTGATGCCCTACTGCCCACGTTGGCCGTCATGCCGGACACGGCGGCTCCGACGGCTGCACCCGCGGCAGCGCCGGTAACCGCACCCGTGGCGCCACCTGCCACGCCACCACCGACCTTGCTGGATCCCCCTCCACCTGGAATCGCAGATCCAGCACCAGTGCGACCCGGGAAGATTGCGTCAGTGATGGCGGGAACTGCTCCAAAGAGCTTCGCTGCACTGGCCATGAGGAGCGCGACACCCATCAGGCCTAGTGTCGAACTGGTACCGTCAGCGATTGTCTTCACGGTTGTCCCTATGACTTCAGTCAGCAGTTTGAGCACAGCTACTGCAACCGCTGTCAAAAAAGCTGAACCAACCATGAAGTTGAGCCACTGATCAAACCATTTGCGAGTGAAATCAGAGACGATGGAGGCGATCATCAAAGGACCAAAAATTACTCCCACTCCGAAGAACATTGGCCCCATGAGAAACACGCCTACGATATTGATGATCGAGAAGATGATCAGCAACATAATAACGATGGACATCAGCACCGTGCCAATCCAGTCAAGGGATGCCTTGCTGAAGAGACTCGACCAAAATCCCTGACCTGACGTAACAGCCTGCCATCGAGCAAATGCATTTCCAACAGGGGTCAGGAATGCGGTCACAAAATCAGAGAATGCCGAACCAATATCGGCACCGACAGCACTGAGTGCTGCCGTGGCGATATCCCACACTTGATTGACCAGCAAGGCGTAGTTATTGATCAGGGCGAATGCGATAATGCCAAACAACAAGACTTCAAACGTAGCGTTTATCACTGATGTCTTGCTGACCATTGCCAGAGTCACTTTCCAAAGTAAAGTGACAAGCGCCAAGGCGCCACCCAGAACATTTGCGGTTGCAGTCAAATTCCCGGCGAAGGTTAGAGCCGAATTCTTGATAGTTTCGGCAAAATTTCGGCCAAAAACACCATTGATGATGTCGGCCATCCACATCTTTGCTGCCGACAGCATACTTTCAAACATACCGGCCTCTTGCTGAGCAAATGCCGTTGTTGGCATGAGCGAAAGAACAAGGGCAATCGCCAGCAATGTAAGTTGCAAATGCGAAATACAGGCGTAATGGCGTGTTTTCCACGAAAATTGAATACTCATGTGGATTCCTTATCGGCCACCCATCAAACCCATGTCTTTCCGGAAAGCTTCACGCTGCAGCTCCAAGATCTTGAGCTTGGCCTCTTCATCCTGGGCTTGTTCTTGATACTGGCGCTGCAGTTCTTGCCCTTGAGCACGCACCTGGGCCGACAGCAGTTGAACAACGCCCTGGTTCTGCTGAATGAGAACACCCACGGATTGGGCGGTTGCTTTTGCCGCCTCCGTAACGCCGTGGATATTTGGCATTTCATTGACGACCCTGGTGTGCTGCTCGTGCGCTTTCTTGAGTTCATCTTCGGCAACGACTGCGGCGTCATAGAGGGTCTTGGCCATCTGTTCGCCGTGCGCATTGCGACGTGAGAAGTCCTTCAGGAAATCCTCAAAACGCTGGAAAGGGGATGTCGCGAACGCAGTTTGCAGTTGCGTGTACACGTCCTGCGTCTTGCGGACAGCCCCATAGACGTTCTTGCCCGTGCTGATGAAAGACATCAGTGCGTTCTTCTCATCCGTCGTCAGGAAGACAGAGGCGACATCGAAAGTGCTGATCTCGTTCCACGTCTGAAGAACGTCGTTGTAGGCCGAGATGTATGCTTGTGCCGTGTTGATGGCCTGTTCGTACTCGGTGGCGATATTTGCCCAGACGTTCGGGCCGACCTCGACGACAGGCAGCACGTAGGCCGAAGAAGACTGGTGTGCACCCAAGCTCATTCCCAAGAAAGCGGCCAGGGTCACGGCACGGAGTTTGGCTTGCAGCTTCATGGTCAGTTCCTTGAGAGGGTTTCGGCGATGTATTTCTGTCGCCACTCAGGGTCGCCACTGCTGAGCAGCCGATCAAGCTGGCTCTGAAACCGTGGCTCCGAGCGGATCAGAGCCAGTACATGGTCATCGAAGCTGGTTCGAAGCACGCGACAAATGTTGTCCGCAATTCGCAGGTAATCGCGACGAGGACGCAAATTGCCGATCATCGAAACCTGGTCATCGGTCAAGCCGAAGAACTGACGGTAAAGGTCACGATGACTTTCAAGCCTGGAATTGGCCCCGAGAATGATGTTGGGCACGTTGTCCGTGAGGGTGGCCCGGATCTTCTCGACATCGACGCCGGTCACCGATTCTGGAGACTGCACAGTCAACCAGACGAAGGCATTTTTCTTGCGGAAGGTTTTCAGCCACTCATCCAAACCATCGAGGAAGGTGGGATTGCTCAGGGCGAAGGACGCCTCTTCCACGTAGATGAATGTGGGCCGCCCGGTCAACAGCCTGCTGATCGTTGTGAATGCGTGATCGAGGAAGGCGCGGGAGAGCCGGTCCACCTTCATGATCTCCTTCATCTCGATGCAAGTCCAGTCGGACAGAGACAAGCGATCCTCGGCCCCGCCGAAGTAGCTGTATGGACCTCCCTCCACCCATTCGTGCAGCTTCATCTGCAGGCCATTGGGAAGGAGCGAGAAAATCGTGTTCAAGCTCGCTTCTTGCGAACTCGTGCTCGCCACCATCACGATGGTGTCGTAGATCTGCTTGCGCTCTTCGGCACTCAGGCGCTCGCCGCCCTCTTCGATCCGCCGGATGATGAACTCGCTTGCCTGCACGCGCTCCAAGTCACTTTCCCGAATGTGCTTCATCGGGTTCAGTGCAAGGCCCTCACGCATGTCCAGGTGCGCTCCTCCGATCAGGTGCGTGATGATCCGGCAGGAGTGGTCACGGTCGAAGATGATCACCTGGGCGTCTGGGTAGCGCGAAAAACAGGCCAGACAGTAGTTGACGAACGTTGTCTTGCCGCCCCCGGTTGGCATGACCAGCAACCCATGTCCAACTTGACCCACATAGGGATCGAAATTCACCTCGGTTCCATACCGTGAGGTAAAAGTGGCCAGCGCGGGCATTTGACGGCCGTAGATGTCGCTCAGGTGCGCAGAGTTCGGGCTCCCGGGGTAGATGGTGGTGACTGGCGTCGTGTGCGCAATCAATTGGTTGTTGGCGAGCATGAGCCGCCGGTTGTGCGCCCACTGGCCTGGCAATGTGGAAAGCACGGCTGACTTCAGGCCAATCCGTTCGCGGGTATGAGGTATCCCACCGATTTCCCGAAGGACATTCGCGGATAGCCTTTTTGCGTCTTCTGCGGATTCCGCGAAGAATGTCAGGCTGACAGAGTGCTCACTGAACCCCAGATTCTCAGACTGCATCCGAGCAAGAGCGTTGGTGCACTGCAAATAGAGATCGCCTTTTCCTGGATCCACCTCCGCTTTGGTCCCGCTCAAGTATGCGGCGGCTCTTTGCATCACTGTGCTCTGAGTCATGTGGTAGTAGTCGGCATGCTCCTTTACCAGCTTGCGTCCGGCCTCGTAGCTCATGCATCGCAGTACATGAACAAGGCGGAACTCAGCTTGGACACCCAATACGCTCATCAGCGTCGAATGGCTGGACGGGTATCCCGTCAAAGAAACTGTCGTGCCGTAGAGGCTTCGGTCAGGACCGTGAACTGCGTAGACCTCGCGACCGAATCGAACATCAGAGCACGCCAAGGTGGCGTCCAGCATGCTCGACGGGAAGGGCTCCACATAGGAGTCATCGGCCATCGTCGGATTGGCCATACGATGGAGCACGGTGTCCAGCGCATGACCTGTCAGCCTGGTGAAATTGATCAGGCTGTGTGCGCTGATGTAGCTGGCAAATCCATCTTCGGCGATGGCGATGTTTGAATCCAGTTGGCGAGCGTCATGGAGGATTGCAGAACGGGTGTTGTTGGCAGGATTCAAGCTCGACAGGAAGGCCGCAGCAAAGCCCTGGTCTTCTTCTGTCATCTTCCGGCGCACGTTCTCCATGAACGCATATACGCCCGTCTCGCCGGTGAATAGGATGTAGAGGTAGGTACTGAGCGTGTAGACGCGTTGCTGCTTGTAGACGTTCTCCCGGCGCTGCTCAATGATGGACGTAACGATGTTCTCATTCATTCCATCCCAGCGATCAGGGTGGAGCTTCAGCCGCTTGTCCGTGACCATCCACAGGTAGTAGCGCTCGTCGAGCATCGACAGGCTTTCCTGCATCTCTCGAATGGCTTGCTGAAGCCTGTGAACGCCATCCTCATCCAGATCGATGCCGCCCATCTCGTAGGCAGCCAGCAATGACCCATCTTTGGTCAGCACCATGTCCGGCTTCACGTGCACGAGCCATGGCAAATGCTCTGAAATCCGCGAGTCTGAGGCTGGTCGCGGCGATCGTGCCTTGGTGGTACCACGATCGCCTTTGCTGAAGATGGAATTGAGCACGTTCAGGAATCAGTTGAGGGGCAAATGCGCCGCGTAACCTGAGGGTCGCGATGACCATTTCTCCCCGTGGGAAGGCACACCAGCAAACAAGTTGTTGGGCACAACTTCGTGAACCACGTACAAGGCCATGATGTGCGGGTCCTTCTTGAAAAACCACGCAAGCGCCGTGTGGACAAGCAAGCCGATTGGAACAACGATCAGACTCCAGGGCATTGGAATCAGGATGCCAATCAGGGCGGAAACCGACCAGATCATCGTCGCGGTCTTTGCACCCACCCCTGCGCTAAGCCGAGGCCTGCGCAGGGCTGGGTAGTCGGTGATGAACGCTGGTTCGCTCATTGAGATTCAGAGGGTGCAGGTAACGGCGAGCCCAGTTGATTCGATGATGAACACCACGGCCACGGCGATCACGCACCCGATGATCACGTACATGATGATGTCGCCGATCACCGAACTCTTGAGGAAGAACGAGTTGATGATGAAGAGCAGCACAGCGACGATGGCGGCGCCGGCTACAAGTTGCTTCAAGAACCGTGCGAAGCCGCAAATGCCCTCGACCTGCTGGGCCATCGCGTCGGGCATGAAGAACGCGAGTGCCACCAAGAAGAACGCAGCCATGACTCGAATCTGCAGCCGCTGGCGTGCTGCAAACTCACTGGCGTCAGTGGAGTGTTTGAGGCTCTGGAAAAACGTACTCAAGCTGGTAGATGCCATCTTTGACTCCTTTGACAATGGCGACTTCGGAAACGCGACGAGAGGATTTCTCTGTCCCATCGGCCTGACGCTCGTATGGGCGTGAGCAAAACACGATGAGGTTGATGCAACTGGTGATGTAGCCCTGGGCGGCGGCCGGAGACATCTGCACGCCAGGAGGAAGCGACATCTGGAAGAGCAGTTCGAGGGTGCTCAAGGCACCGACGGCCGACGAAGCGTGAAGAGTCGTCACTGAGCCGTTGTGTCCCGATGAAAGCGCCCGAAGCAGGTCGAACGTGTCGTCGCCCCGTGTCTCGGACAGGATGAGTCGGTCGTAGCGCTCGCGCATGGCTTGCTTGACAAGAACCTTTGCCGTCAGGCCCGTTTGGGGAGAAGCCAGGTAGCAGTTCTTGTGCTCGACGCGCAATGCCATCTCACGTGCGTCTTCGATCAGGCCAATGCGCTCATGGCTGGGAAGACGCATGAGAATCGCGTTGGCCAGCGTTGTTTTCCCACCTGATGTGGGGCCGGCAAAAACGCAGTTCAGCCGTTGATGGATGATGAGATCGACGAGCTTTTCAGCAAGCTCATGGGACAGCATTCCCCAATCGATCAACTGGGCCAAATCGGGCCGCTCTTCTGGGTCCAGGTGCTTGCGAATCGTGAGCGTGGTTCCGGCGCTGTCAACACCCTTGATGGCACCCGCAAAGCGCAACCCCCCTACGCTGGTGGAGGCAACAGCAGATTCGGTGCCCTCCACTATATCGATGCCCTTTGACCCCCCTCCCGCGTACTTGGAAACGGCGATGAGAGCTAGCCGACGATCATTTTCGGGCAGAACGATGTCGGTCCTTTCGATAGCTCCACGTCGCTCAACGAATACGAGCCCGGAGCCGATCACCATGATTTCTGACACCAGCTTGTCGTCCATCAGATGGGCCACTGCTTGAAGTGATCCCCTGATGATTTCCTGGAGCCGTGACGGATTGAGCATGCATCGATCATTCCCGCTTTGAACTCTTACCCTCAAGCGAAAGCGATCAAATCAGCCACCCCTTTCAAGCGCCCAAATTTGGACGGCATAACACCGCCAATCCGATTTGAACGGCGTGCTCAATGGGCCATGCTGTCCTTCTGAGTTGAAGATCAACTCAACTTTCAAAGAGGACATCAAAGTGCGAAACGACAATGAACCTTGCCTGGCCAGTGAAAGCGAGATGCAGGCCCACAATCAGCTCAAGGAGATCTTCGAGAGAGCATGCCCTGGGTGCCGAGTGCTGACCAACGTGATCATTCGCACAGGCCTTGACATCTCCGCCGGATCAGCGACCGCCGAATACGATGTCATCGTCGTTTGGAAGTACGGCCTCGTGCACTTCGAGGTCAAAGGCTGGCGTGGTTCGTACCTCTTCAGTGAGACTGACCACCACGGCCAAAGCCGCTGGTACATGCGATTCAACGACGAAGTCAAGCCAGACGAGCGAAGTAATGCGCTCAAGCAATGCGTCGGCAAGACTCGCCTGCTGCGAGAGCAACTGGGCATCTGGACGCAGCACTACGTGCTCTTCACCCATCCGGATCTGGAAGTGGCGCCCGATATGTCGGTCTACCTCGTGACCTCCAAGGAGGTCACAATGCTCCCGCGGCTCATTCGTCAGAAGCACAAGGATGTTTGCGAGAAGTTCATCGACCAGCGCATGATCGATGCCATCGCAGACGTTCTACTGGAGGCCGGCGCCGGGTTGACACCTGAGATGCACCTGGCCAATGTCATGGCCTACGTCAATGCCAGGAAGCAACGTGAGACGGCAAAGCTCTCGGATTCTTCTTCACTCTCACCCACCCCCCATGAAAAATCGGAGCTGTTGAAAACCCGAGATCAATCGCGTCAGAAAGACCGAGCTGATGCGGCTTTCCTGCTGAGCAGAGCCGTGTGCCGCAATCCAGTGGATGAACTGCTGGGTCAGTATCCCCATATGGGATTGACGCAGGCGGCGTGGCACATGTCTCCCAGATATGCATTGAATACTTGCCTTCTCGCTACCGCTTAGGCAAAAAAGCCCCCGCGAGCCATGAGGCTGCGGGGGCTAGGTGATGTGGCCGTTAGGCCGTGAAGGGCTTACTTCAGTCTGAACAGAGCGAACAGTTTTGGGGCGTCGTGGGGATCGTTGCGCAGTGCTCGCAGCGGTGGATGCCAGATCATGTAAGACGGCCAGTGGGATGGGCAGTTGTCCAGTTTCCAGAAGGCGTCACAAAGCACATGTGGCGGTGCCTCTGCTTCTTCGAACACCCGGATCACATCCTGATTGGAGGCAGGCTTCGGAAGTTCGAGAATCGCGGAGCTGATCCGCAGGGCAAGAGCCCGAACGTCCTTGTCGCGCCAGACTCGCTTCTTCATGCTCCCATCCCTTCCGCTTTCGACACGGCTTGCTCGCTACCGACGCAGAGGTAATCGAACGATGCAGGGGTTTCTTCGACCAGGGCGCTGAAGAAGGCCAAATCCTTCTCTTCTTTGGTCGCGTCCTTGCGGCATTGGAAGCTCACCTTGACAGGCACGGTCCAGCCCGGGATCTTGAACTGGCCCTCGAACATCTCCTGGTCATCGAGATTGATACCCAGGAACGGCGCCGCTTCTTTCACCAGACCTTCCAGGGTCATAGGCCCTTGGCCTGCAAGGTATGTGCGCAGCAACAAGCCTGCATCGTTCGGGCACTGATCGACCGGGATGTCGCTCAGGTCATCGCCGCCCTCGTCTTCTGTGCAGACGATGCGCAGGCCCTCTTGTGTGGACCAGTCAGCCTGGTAAATCACATCCTGTCCGTTGAACTCACCGTCTTCATCAGCCTGCTTGGCCAGCTTCTTCAGATTCTCCTCCGACATATCGGTGTCCATCGGAAGATCGAGAGTGACATAGGCGCACAGATCGACGCACAGGGTCATTTTCTTCTTGCTCATGATTTCCTTTCATCCCCTATCTGGGTTGTTGTTGAAAGGTGCAAGCCATCGGCTTTCTTCTGCCGCCCAAATATGAGCACCCAGGAGAAAGTCCACGGCAAAGGCTTCGAGCGCCAGAAGCTCAAAGACTCCTGGCGCCGTTGCCGAATCCATATCCTCACCTCAAGCAGTGCACCCGATTGACCCGGAATGCACTCCAAAGTGGTGTTGCACCAACTGGATAATTCGCCTCCCACGAGAGCACATCAGCGCGGCCACCTTCCGGTTGACAGGCACCTTTGCGAACCACAGGGCGTCATCCAGCGGCACACCGGCCGCCTTGAGAACTTGGGGGTTCAGAGGGTTGGAGTTTGCGTTATGAACCATGATGTGCTCCTGGTTTGGTTACGGGCACGGCGCCCCCTCATGACCCACATTGGGTAGGGCATCAGGGGGCGCCATGATCCGGCCTGACCAGGCATGGCACTTACCAGGCGGCCACCTAAGCAGCTCCTTTGAATTGGATAGGCAACAGCGAATCGCCACGTGATTCCCGCAGGATTCACTGATGAATCTCAGGTTTGAAAGAGGACTTCCCGATTTCGGGGGTAGTGTCTCGTGAAGCTCAAATCACCATGCACAACACCGCACCATGCATGAGTCAGGTGGGCTTTCTGAAGGCATATGGCCTTGAGAAAGCCCACCCCCTTTCGGGGATGGACTCAACGCTCCAGAGAGCGGGATTTGCAATCAGCCACAGGAACCGACGGAGCCACAGTTCGTGCAGAAATCACAGCCATCCTTTCGGATGACAGCATGTGCACCGCATTCCTTGCACTCCTTGCCCGCCATGACCTGATTCGACTGGCTGGTGACGACTTCCTTGGCCTTCTCGGGCTCGGCTTTCTCGGCAACGAAGGCCTTGGCTGCACGAACCCTGCTCGGTACGGGATTGCCGTCCACGTCCAGCACGCCCTTGGCCACCAGGATCTCCTGAACCGCGTACGCGATCAGGGCCACCTCGGAGCTGTGGAAACGCGGCACCTTGGAGCCATCGTCCTTTTCGTACCAGCCGTAGCGAACGCGGCCCTTGTCGGATCGCACTGCACGGCCGTCCTGAAGCGCCTTGGACAGGAACTCCACACCAGAGCGAGCCAGCAGCGACAGATTGCGAGCGTAGGCTGCAACCCATTCCGCCGGCACACCATCGGGCGAAGCCGTCACGAACACTTCCACGGGGCGCTCGACGCTCACACCATCACCACCGATGACCCCTTGCACGCGAGCAAAGGACACGGTGAGGTACATGCTCGCATCGCCGGCAGGGCCGCTGTATGACACCTTCTTGACGATGGCATCGAGGTCGCCCTTGGGACGCTTGCTCAGCTTCACGTTGCCCGGGTCTTCATCCAGACGAGTTGACGCCTGCTCATTCTTCGCCTCGGCTTGCGGATCGGATTTGGGATTTGCCGGCTCAGCCACCAGTACCGAACCAAGGATGTCGTTCGGGCGGTAGCAGGCCACACCCTTCAGACCCATCTCATTGGCTTTCGTGTAGATCGCCTTGAAGTCCCCGAACGGGTAGTCCGCGGGCACGTTGATGGTCTTGGAGATGGCGCTGTCGATGTACGGCTGCACTGCTGCCAGGACGTTCAGGTGTTGGTCCACCGTCAGTTTCTGGGCTGTCACAAAGGATTCCGGCAACACGGCGCTGACCAGTTGATCCACCCCGCCGAAGCTGAATGTTTCCTTCTTCTCCAACACCGCTTCGAGCATCGCAAGCTTGTAGGCCTGCGCGTGAAGACCATCGACATGGGCGCTGACGTCCCCGCTTTCCAGAAACACACGCAGGGCGTGATCCATGACGTGGAAGACCTCGTTACCCCCGTCTGCCGTGCGCTTGTTGCGCTTGTAGGACAGGTCGAAGATCGGCTCGATGCCGTTGGAGCAGTTGTCACCGAAGGCAAGGCTCACCGTACCCGTAGGCGCGATGGACAACAGATGACTGTTGCGGATTCCATGCGCCTTGATTGCCTTTTGCAGGTTCGCGGGCAAGCGCTTCACAAACTCGCTTTGGAGATAGAGTTCGTTGTAAGCGGGGAACGGGCCACGCTCCACTGCAAGATCGATCGACGCCTGGTAAACGGCATCGCGGAGCTTCCTGCTGACAGTCTCGGCAAAGGCAACGCCCAAGTGGTCGCTGTACTTCAGCCCCAGCATGGCCATGGTCGAACCTAGGCCCGTGAAGCCGATGCCGATGCGGCGCTTGTTCATCGCCTCTTCACGCTGTTTTTCCAGTGGCCAGACCGTCACGTCCAGCACGTTGTCAAGGAAGCGGACCATCGTTCGTGCCGCTTCCTCGAACCATTCCCAGTCCAGGCTCGCGTCATCCGTGAACGGATTGCGCACGAACTTCGGCAGGATGATCTGGCCCAGGTCGCAGCAGCCGTAAGGTGGAAGATTCTGTTCGCCGCAGGGGTTGGAAGCCTCCAGCTTCTCACAGTAGAACAGGTTGTTCTCGCGGTTGATGTTGCTTCCCAGCAAGATACCGGGCTCAGCGAAGTCGTAGTTGCTCCGCATCACGGTGTCCCACAGTTCGGCTGCATTGACCTTGGCGTACACCCACTTGCCATCAGATTCACGCTGATAGATCCCGGGGTTGTTTGCCTTGGTCTTCGGGCTGGGCTCAGCCTTGTGGACGAGTTCCCACTCGGCACCGGCAGCCATCGCGAAGAAGAAGGCATCCTCGACGAACAGGCTGACGTTGAAGTTGTTCCAACGACCGGGCGTGCGCTTGGCCGTGATGAACTCCAGCACGTCGGGGTGGTCGATCCGCAGGACACCCATCTGGGCACCACGGCGCGAGCCAGCCGACTCGACTGTCTTGCAGCTTTGGTCGAACACGTCCATGTAGCTGCACGGGCCGCTGGCTTCGCTGTGGGTGCCCTTCACGAAAGCGCCTTTGGGGCGAATCCGCGAGAAGTCGTAGCCCACACCGCCGCCGCGGCGCATCGTCTCGCTGGCTTCCTGCAGGGCGGTGTAGATTCCGGGATACCCGTCATCGTCCATGCCCGTGATGCAGTCTCCCACCGGTTGCACGAAGCAGTTGATGAGGGTTGCCTTGATATCGGTACCGCCTGCGCTCATGATGCGGCCTGCACCGATGGCGCCGTGGTTCATCATGGTTTCGAACTTCATGGCCCACTCTTGCGTGGCTTTGGGATTCTGCTCTGCCTTCGCGATGCCTGCAGACACGCGCTTGAACAGGTCTTGGGCGGATTGCTCTTCGCCCTTGAGGTACTTTTCGGCCAGGACAGCCTTTGTGATTTCGTTGTGCATGCATTTCTCCTGAAAATGATAGGGTGCGGAACAGTCCGCTGGGTTAAAAGACGAGCACAAAAAACCCATCGCACGCTGCTGCGCACAATGAGTTGAATCTGCTTTCTTTCAGCGTTGAAGCCACTTCGATTTCGGAGATCGAGATGGCTACATTCGCTTCAGTAGTAGTCGGGATCGCGGAGGACAGGCGGATCAATCAAAGCCTGCAGGTTCTCGCGAAAGACATGTGAGCGCTTGCCCCACTCCTGCAGGATTCGGCGCATCTGAGGTCGCCTCATGGCCTCTTCCTCGGACATTGCATAGGGTTCCAGGAGATACACCCTGCAAGGAAGCGTCACGTCCTTGCCCCTGCCGGCGCCGGGCCTTCCATGGGAGAAGAACCAGAACCTACCGTCCATGATCTCGTCGGTGGGCTTGAAGAACTCCATCGGATTTGCCGGCTGGAGCCCCCCAGAAAACGAGACTCCTGCATCACGACCGATGTAGAAGCTTCCTTTGTCGATCTTGCTGGTCTGCATGCCGTCACCCCAGTCGTAAGAGCAGCGGCGGACTTCCCCATTGGGCCAATGAACGAAGTCACCAACACGCATTCCGGGACGGTCGAGCCAAGCAGCCTTGATCACTTTTGCAAGGGCCTGGTCCCGTTCGTCCAGAACGTGGCGAGGAAGTGCCAGCTCAAGCATGTTGCACCTCCTGGAACTTTGCCATGACAGCCTTGGTAGCGGCCGATGCATGGGCATTCCCCGCTGACGCTGCAACGCTCTGCTTGTGGCAGATCAGACGAAGTTTCTTCTTTGTGGGTTCATCGAACTCGTCTCGGGCGATTCCGCTAACCACATAGTCAGCCGCCGTGTACGGGCGGCCAAAGATCTTCCGAAAGCTCTTGTCCACCGTTTTCTTCCAACAGTCTTGCAAGATGTGAAGTTCACGCTCCCATGCCCGCGCATGAAGTGCATGCTCTTCCTTGCTCATGTACGGGAAGAGCTTCTTGACCATTCTTCGAGAAGTGGCTGCATCAGGGGCCTGGGTCAGTGCCAGGGGGTGGCGTACACCACGGATACCCCATTCCTTGATGAGTTCGTACGGTGCGTATTGGCACGCGATCGTTTGAGCTTTCATTTCGAATTTCCCTTCTTCCAGACGAACTGGTATTGGTTGAAAGGAAGTGCCGAATGGCTTTCTCATGTGGCCTTGAAGGGCACCATGAGGAAGCCGGCCGGGGATCTTGGTGAGCGCATATGGGTCGCGCTACTCTGGGTGAGCACGGACCTGAGATTGCAGTGGAAGTGATCTGGCTTCCGCAGTAGCGGACAGATGCCAGATGGGTTCATTCTGAGAAGTCACCTACTACCGAGGCGATCAAAAGTCGCATCAGTTGTCGTCGAATTCGAGCGCTCAATTTTGGACGCTGCTACGGGTTTGGCTTTCTTCTGGAGAGCATCAACATCCAGAAGAAAGCCCCCGAAGGGACTTCGTTATTGGTCAGTCAACCGGTTGCACGGATCAGGTTGTAGCCGGCTGAGTAGGTGCTGGAGGTTTGCTCGCCTTCTACCCACATCGCCAGTGCTTGCCCGATCCGGTTGAACAGCGCCTTAACAGGAGTGAACAGCACGCTCTGTCCTAGGAGTTGGTGTGCTCGACACTCGGACATACCAACGATCAGGTGATCTGGGATCTGCTTGATTCGAGCATGCTCCTTTGCCGTGAACAACCGGTACAGTCCTTCTTTGCGGGGATGCGCCAGGAGCGGGTCGGTTGATCCGCCTTTGTGATAACCCTTGCGCAGCGTAGGTACGAACGTATCAGTAGGCTGCACGAGTTGCATGGAGAAGTTGTTTCCCTTCTCCACGTCACGGACAGCTTTGGCTTTGAGGTAGTCGAAGCTGCGCCAGATTGCGTCATCATCGGCAATCTCATCGAGAGCTTCGGCAACGATCCGGACCGGAGTACAGGCGGGCTCCAACTTGTCCAGCTCGATGGTGATTCCGTTCGTAGCGGCCACCAAGAACCAGCGCTTGCGACATTCCAGCACGCCAAAGTCCTCCCCTTTCAGGGTGACCTCATTGACGTTGTAGCCACTGTCTCGAAGGTGCTGGCGGATGATCTGGGCGGACCCAGTATTCGCATACTCCTGAACACACTCGACAACGACAACCGCGGGCTGGGTGCGTTGGACCATCATCAGGAAGCTGGCGGCCAGGTGACCTACTTCCGGGTGATTCTCCATCAACTCCAGCTTGCGCTTGGCGGCACCGGCTTTCGATGCGCCGCTGCACGGAATGCCCACGGCCAGAACGTCGATCTGCGGCAGACGCTGCATCAGCCACTCATCCTGGACGGCCTCCTGCATGCCAGCGCCAATCCCGATCGTGCCCATGTCCCAGATTTCGTTGACCTTGCTGGAGTGCTCCATCAGGCCCTCGTCGATTTCATTGGCAAAAGCGAGGCTCGAATCGACACCGGCAGATGCCAAGCCTGCATGCGCGGCGTTGTCCAGGATACCCCCGCCATGCGAGAGCGACCCTGTGACCACCCTGCCCTGCACCAGGTGTTCGCGCAAACGATGCAGCCGGCGACGAGCGTTCAGTTGCGAGGCCGGGGCCATTGCGGCAATCATGCCGTCCTGGATTACCAGCCTCACGGCTTGCAGGCCATCCAGGGGACTCAGAGCCTCACGGCTGTTGATGTCGATCACCGGCATCGTGTTGCCGCTCTTTTCCTTCTTGGAGACGCGGTGCGTCCCAATCGGATCGAGCTTGAGCACGATGCGGCCTGCCTCCTTATCGACGTGGCGCGTGTAGGATGCGCCAGGCTCGAAGCCGGCTTCCTTCAGCGCCATCGTGTCGATGTAAAGGCGCGGCGAGCCGCGGTGTTCGCCGAGCTTGCGGATGAGGTATCGCCGGATGCTCATGCCTCGGCCCCCTCTTCTTTGCTGGCCTTGGAATCCTTGCTTTGAATGACCTCGATCCTGAAGACCGAAGGCCAATCGCGGATCGGTACATCCGTGTGGCGAAGGTAGAAGCTGCCCGACACGTTGACCAACGCCAGTCGCGGGATGGCGACGGTGAGACTTTCGCCCATGCGAGGCATGGGGTACATACGGGCGAGTCCACGGGCAGTCTTGGCGCTTACTCGGCACATGTACTCAGGTCCGTAGCCTTCGCTGGAAGCCTCCGGATTGATGTCGTACGGCAAGGCCGTAATTTTGATGTTGTTGCTCATGGTTTCCTTTCTGAATTGCCGGCAGATGCGGCGATGAGAGAAAGGAAAGCCGGGTAGGCTTTCTACTGGGTCCGGCAAGCACCAGAAGAAAGCCCGCCGAAGCGGGTTTGGGTTTTGGAATCAGGCGATCGCCCAGACACCAGTTGCAACGGGCCTGAACAGGTCTTCATTCTGGTTGAGGGTTTGCCGGATCTTGGCTTTCCAGTGGGGATTACTTGCAAGCTTGTCCGGTGCGGACTTTTCGATTTCCTGGTAGATCGCCGACAGGTCGGATTTACCGCCAAGCTCCATCAGGATGCACTTGACGATGTTCTTCCAGGTGCCGGTCAGCCGGCTGTATTGCTGATGCGCGAGATCGCGGAGCATCAGCAGGACAGGAACCGCCTTCTTCTGCCAGAGCAGGATGTACTCGTGGAGGATGTGGGGCAGCTTCATCAAACCATACGTCTTGCGGTCAGATGTGCAGTTGTGCTGAGCCTTGATGATCACCGCGGCCAACTCACCCTTGGGCATCCGGGCGATCATTTCAGCCTGGTAGCTGGTATAGACCCCCTTGCGGCGCCAGTCTCCGATGATCGTCCCGTAGTAACCACCGGAGTTGGTGGCCTCACGTTGGTTCATCAGCACGAGCTGCATCTTCTCGTGGAAGTCTTCATCGCTCGGGCAGCGGGACAAGTCATTGGGATCTGCCTTTCCCCAGACGTTGCCGCTGTACACGATCATCGCGCCATAGGGAGGGTGCGAGATGCACAGGTCAGCAGGCTTCCCCACGGCCAGCAGAATGCTGTCCCTGACGGCGTTGAATCCGGAATGCAGATCCAGGCCATAGGCCTCAATGCCCATTTCCTTCGCCACCTCAACGGAGGTGCCAGAGCCGACCATGGGGTCAACAAAAACACCAGGCTTCAGGCGCTCGAACAGTTCTTTGTAGACATGGCCACTGCAGTTGCCACGCCACGCCGATTTCCCCCAATTCCCACGATCGGGAAAGCTCATGATGCTCATATTTTTCCTTTCATACCGAACATGTCGGTGACTAGAAAGGAGTGCCAACAGGCTTTCTCATTCCTTCACGAATGAGAAAACCCACTGATGCGGGTTGGTCTTTCATTGTTTTAAGATGAGCTACGGCTTGCACCGAACCAAACGGTCCCCAGCTATGGTGAAGGCTTTTTCCCCATCCTCGCTGAGCGCTTCAGTCTGATGCTTTCGCATGTAGTCTTGGGCCTTTTCACACTCTATTGCGCTCAGCTCATGAGTGTTCTCTTTGCTTGGTGGATATAGAAAATCCAACCACAGGCCCGGGTCTCGACTCGGAAATCCATTTTCCATGTGGACAGGAAAGAGTTCCAAAGCCACACCATTCTTCGATGTGATATTCAGTGATTTCGTAAGCAGCAGTTGCATTGCAGATTCCTTCTTCCGTAATATTGAAAAATCAAAGTCTCTGGGAGTGATAGTGGCTTGTTCCACCAAAGTTGAGACGGTTGTACAGTTCCTTGAGAACAGACTCATCATCGATGTAGTCCAGCTCATGGCGTGTGAAATGCTTTCGGTGAAATCGCAGTTTCTCGACGGGGCTAATCCCGTGATAAGTCACGTCATCGAAGATGAGCATGCCGCGTTCGATGAACTCACGCAGAGCCGTCAAACGCTGCTGGCCATCCAGAACCCATCCCGACATCGGCTTTCGCCCGCTGGCAGTCCAGTCCAAGCCGTTGCACACGATCAACCCGCAGTTCAGACCGAGGAAGACGCTTTCAAGGAAGTTGCGCTTCTGCTCGATGGTCCACACCTCCGGCCTCTGCCAGGGTGGAATGAACTGGTTGAAGATGAGGCGTTCGCCAGGATGGCAATTGATCGCCGTTTCACGCAGAAACAGGTGTTCGATCGTGGTTTCCCGCGTTGTCCCCCTTAGAAGCCGTTTAGGAATAGGCATCGGATGCCTCCATATCCACTGCCTCTTGTGCATTGAGCTTTTCACTCCAGATGCAGCGCCAGCCCTTCTCGTCTCGAACCTCGACGTACTTCCCACGAACACGATCGAAGCCGGTGACTGCCGACTCGTACACGCCGGCCTTGACGCCCGCGTTGGCGATGTGCTCTTGGACGATCATGTCGGCCGCTGCATCGAGAGCCCTGGCATCGTCATCATGCTGAGCCATGGCTCGAACGCTGTTGTTCAAGAAGTCCATGCCACGCTCACGATGCCATTGAGCACGGTTACGCATCGCGATGACCGTGCAGTTCTTTTCGGCCTCCATGGAGGCTTGCGTTTTCCAGTCCATGTCTCGTATCCTTTCCTCGAAAGTGAGTTTTGAAAGGACAAAAGCCGGTGGGCTTTCCGGTGGCATTCCCCACTGGAAAACCCGCCGAAGCGGGGTTTGAGATGGGTTTAGAAAAGACCCATGGCGACCATGGAAGTCGTCTTCTCCCGAGTGATGATGACGTGATCGAGCACCCTCACATCGACCAGGCTTAGCGCGGACTTGACCGTGCGCGTGAGTTCTTCGTCAGAGCGGCTGGGCTGGGTGCTTCCGCTGGGGTGGTTGTGGGCCATGATGATCGCTGATGCGTTGGTCTTCAGTGCTTTCTTCACCACTTCCCGAGGATAAACAGAGGTCTGCGTGGCAGTTCCGCGAAACATCTCTTCGGCACCAATGATGTTGTGCTGTGAATCGAGCCAGATACACCAGAACGACTCATGCTCCTGCGGTCCAATGATCTTTCTGAGCATTTCGACCGCCATTTCAGGGCTGCTAACCGAAGCCAATTTCGATGCGGCTATACGGCGATCAATTTCGACTGCTGCCTCCAGCTTTGCGCGAGCGTCGAAGCCTGCGCTGTCCTGGAGGAAAAGCTGACCATTTCGCGGGAATAGTTGGTCCTTCGCTTCTTCGGCCTGTTGCGGGGTCAGGCCAAAGGCGAACTGCAAGAGTTCGTCGATCGATGCAGATATGGTGTTCATTTTGCGTTTCCTTTCCTCGAATGAGGTTTTCAAATAGGAAACGGCATGAGCCTTCCTTGGTGCTGCTTGAGCAACACCAAGGAAGGCGCACGAAGCGCCTCATCGCATTACCTACGGGTGGCTTTGCGACGATCCATGGACGACAAGAACGAGAAATGCGTCGGACGGCCTTGCCTTGCGCGATCTGATATGAATCGATTGCATTCGCTTCGAGTGCCGTGGAACTCGGGCTGGAGGAAATTGCGCCGGCTTGCGCGGCACTGGGAGTACACGGTTGCTTGGATTTTCAGCATACTCATCTCCTTCATGTATGAAGTTGAAAAAAATGAGCGCAGCCACCGGCTTATCGAGATGCCCGAAAAAGGATATCTTGATCAGCGAGCGGCTTAGTGTTGTTTGATGGGTGTCTGAAAAGGCCGACCCCCTCCGAACCGTGGTTGGTGGTTCGGAGGGGGCTTTTGCTGCGGTTGTAGAACAACCACACATTGCGAAGTAGCGAATCCGCCCAGCCCCACAAGGGACTGCGCATACAGGACACGCACCCTTACGGGACCATCTGCATCACGTCAGGATTAGCCTGGACGTTGACACTGGCAGGTTCACCATTTGGCTGACTAGGCCAATCGCCGCAACGGGCACATGTCAATCTGAGTAGTCAGGCTCAGAGGGGCGACACGAAGGTCGCTGGTTGGCGGGCCAAGAGATTCGGAGCACTGGGCCGGCCATCTCGTTCCACAGATGTGGTTTTGTGAGTAGAGATATTTTTCTTCCGATGCACAAGAGCGTGCGAACAAATGTAGCCCTTTGAACATAGGTATTCATGGTCCACCATCGGCACTCGTCATCAGAATCAACGTGTGGAAGCAATCATCAATCACAACGACTTGTCCGTCGATCGCGTACTCGACAACGAACTCGAAACCAGTACCGAACCACTGGTCGTCGAGTTGAAGAATGGCCATCGACTGCAGCGCATCCGCGCTTCGATGAGTGCCGCGGCATCGATCCAGTTCGCCACTTCGCCGATAGCACGGATCCTCCGGCGTGACTGGAACATCGTCTCGGCCAAGCTATTCCTGAACTGCCTTGACCCAGATTGGGCCAAGCTCGTCCGCGAAGACGCTGCCGAGATGACCTGGCAGATGTCGGACCTACTGGATATCGTCAAGTCCTTGCCAGTCGGACAGATCGAACATGCGTGGATGAGACCTCGAAAGATCAACCTGCAGATCGTTCACCCGATTTGCGCTCAGTGGCTTCGAGCTTTCACAAAGTACGACCAGGCCTACACGATCCTCATCAACGCGCAGAAATCAGGACGTATGCAACCCAAGCAACGTTGGGCGCTCACACTGCCCAGTCAGATGGCATACATGGGATTCAAGGCCCGGGCCATGAAGCTGCCCTTGAAATCGACAACTGAGCTTCTGGAAGAAGCCGGCCTCTAGGCTCTCGTGCCAAGTTGCATTTGCCAATCCAAGTGCAAGCATGCCTTCAAAGGAGCTTGCAGTGCAACAACAGAACATCATTTCCTCATTCATGGGCTATCTGCTGGTGGCAGCGTCATGCATCGGATGCGCCGTAATCCTGACCACAAGCAGGGCTGAATCCCGAAGCTTGACTCCAGAGCAGGCCTTTGAGCTTTCCCTTCGAGCCACTCATGGCTACCAGGTGCAAGCGGGCACTCCCCGTGCATTCCTCTTCGTGGACCCCGAGTGCGCGATATGTAGCGAAGCCGTTGCACAAGCTGGCACCTCGCCCGTCCCTACGAAGATTGTTCCAATCGCCATCTACGCGACGACCAGGGAGAAGGATGCCTTGCACGCATCGTTCTTGAATGCAAACACCGAAGTCTTCCGCAGTATCGGCCGGTTGGCGCTGCCCCTGTGGGTAGCCATCGACGGGTGCGACACGCCCGTCATCATCCAGGGCTCGCTGGTCCCACAAGATATCGCCGCACTGAGAGTAGACAAGCATGCTTGCACACCCAACGCACCCAAGTCGAAGGGCCGCCCAAATTTGGGCGCTCAAATCCTGATGCTGTAGGAACAGCTTTCGAGCGCTCAAATTTGGGCGCACTCCCAACAGGACCGTTAGGGAAGGTCTGCACAACCCCGGCACCCCTGGCCCGATGTGAGACATTGACGGCATGAAGCAAATGAGCCTGGGCGAGAGCGGATTCGAGCGCAAGACCAAGCGCACACGCAAGCGCGAGTTCCTGGACGAGATGAACCTGGTGGTGCCGTGGGCTGAGCTGGTGTCGTTGATCGCACCGCATGCGCCGGCACCGGGCGCCAAGGGCGGACGCCCGCCGTTTGCCGTCGAGACCATGCTGCGCATTCACTTCCTGCAGCAGTGGTTCAACCTCTCGGACCCGGCCATGGAAGAAGCGCTGTACGACATGGCGCTGTTCCGCGAGTTTGTGGGGCTGGACGCTGGCGAAGACAACCTGCCCGACGAGAGCACCATCCTGCGCTTTCGCCATCTGCTCGAAGCCCACAACCTTAGCTTGCAGATCCTGGCCACCGTTAACGCCACGCTGGCGGCCAAGGGCCTGCTTCTCAAGAGCGGCACCGTGGTCGATGCCACGCTGATTGCTGCACCGAGTTCGACCAAGAACAGCGGCGGCGAACGCGACCCCGAGATGCACCAGACCAAGAAGGGCAACCAATGGCACTTCGGGATGAAGGCCCACATTGGGATCGATGCGGACTCGGGCCTGGTGCACACGGTGGTGGGCACGGCTGCCAATGTCAACGACGTGACGCAGGCGCATGCGCTGGTGCACGGAGAGGAAACCAATGTCCTTGCCGATGCGGGCTACCAAGGCGTGGACAAGCGAGAAGAGACCCAAGGCATCAACGCCCACTGGCACGTTGCGATGCGACCGGGCAAGCGCAAGGTGCTGGACAAGAGCACGCCCAGGGGCGCAATCCTCGACCGACTCGAACAGCTCAAGGCGCGCATGCGGGCCAAGGTTGAACACCCGTTCCGGGTGATCAAGTGCCAGTTCGGGCATGTGAAGGTTCGCTACCGGGGGCTGGCCAAGAACACGGCGCAACTGCGCACGCTGTTTGCGCTGTCCAACCTGTGGATGGTGCGGCGCACGTTGCTGCAAGAGATGCAGGGATGAGTGCGTCTGCAGGCGGCCAGAAGGCCGCCAATCGGGGCGAAATCGGACTCCAAACAGCCCCTGCGAGCCAGCAACCGGCGCAAGCCGAAATCGAGTGCATCAACTCACGCTGCAGCGGGTGTTGTGCAGACCTTCCTTAGTTGCCCGTCTGGAGGTTTGCCGTGAGCGTCCAAAGCCCGATCGACACCAGTGCTACCGCGCCGTAGAGAACGGGAATCGTGATCGCTATTGGCAGTAGCGGCAGAAAAAGGAACGACCCTGCTATCGAGATGACAGAGTGCATGGAAAGCCAGAAGAACACCGGGTTGTGCGGCTTGAACTGATCCAGCTTCGTTTCCCTGATCACAATGCCATCGATGAAAGCCGGCAACGCAAATGCCAGCAGCAGCACCGAGAGCACAGGCCACATGCCCATGAAGCGCCAGATTGCCCTGTAGATGAGGTGCCAGAAGCCTTCCACGTAGCTGTTCGACCCTCTGTTGATGTTTCGCTCACCCAGGGTTCCGAACCCGTTCTTGCTGCTGGCGAACTTTCGGGTCCACTGGACTGCTCCCGTTTCAACGAACAAAGAAGAGAAGACGGTGTTGGCTCGCTGTGTCACCAGGTCATGTTCGATTCCGAGTTCCTGGAGCGTTTCATACTCACTGTCCGGGACCCGCAGCTTTTCGGTACCCATGAACACCGGCATGAGGAACACGGCTAGAAAAGGCCCCGTCAGTATCCACAGGATCATGTGGCGGGCAAACTGATTCTTGATTTCAATCACGGTGCGATCCTGTCCGCCTCGATGTACTCGACGATGCCCTTGTATGTGCCTCGACCGGCAACGAATGCGAAGTAGTGCAGAGGCGGCAGCCGGGTCAGCAACTCCGGTGGGATGAGCGCCGACGCGGTGGATTTCAGCGACCGACTTGTATTACTTCGGAACTCGGTAAACGCCTGGGATGATTCGCTGCCCGACGAGTAGGACACGTCCATCGATCGCACCATGACCTGGCCGAACATGTCGCTGACATACTTTGCCGTCTCAATGCTGCGAACCCGCAAGCTGATGAGGTTGTTCAGGTTGGCCAAGACCTGTTCAGCCTTCTCCTTGGAGCCCAGGCGGACAACCAGGTCCGCAATCGCCTGCATTGCAAGGAAGCACTTGATGCCCGCCCCGCCGCCCTTGTTCAGGATCTGGATCAACTGCTCATTGGCGACTTCGGCTACTTCGTCAACAAAAAGGTAGGCGTCTGCAGGCTTGGAGAAGTTATAGATAGCACCCAATGTAGATGCCAGGTCCGCCAGCAAGATTGAGCCGATGGCACTGGCAATGATCTTGTTCGACAGCGAATCCAGTGCGATATAGAGGACGGCGCCCTCATCGATGACACGGCGCATGTCCCATGAGTCTCGCGTGTCGGACGTGACCATCGGATCGGGCGAAAGGAGATCTCCAATCTCGTCGGACCCCAACATCTCCAGGATGGGCTCCAGAACCTGCACCATCTTGCTGTAGTGCTCTTTCGAGTGCCGGACCATTGAGATGATGCCGTCGATTGTGTCGTCGGTATCGCCCTCGTCAGCGTACTTCATGATGGACCATTCAAGCCGTGTCAGAGCGTTCTTGCCAGCACTGGGCAGGGCCTTGAAGTCCTTGTCCCACTCTGGTCCATGCTTGCGGTTGAAGTGGATTGCGATGACCTTCTCTGCTAGCCCCTCCACACCCATCTGCACATAGCGCTTGGTGTTGCGGATGTCAGGGCGTTCGCCGGCGGCGATAAGTGCCCGGTGAATGCGGTATAGAGTTTTCCAGGCGAAGGCCGCAAACGAGCCGTCAGCGTCAACGAGCTGGCCGATCCGGGTTGCTGGCTCGGAGATGTTGTTCCAGTTCTTGAGCGGCTGGATGCGGATGGACTTGTGGGGCTGAGCAGGGTCGAAGTAGAGGAACTTGCGCCCCTCCTTCTTGCACATCGTGTGGAGCATCGACACCCAGTCGATGTCTTTTTTGGGGTCGATCACGATGAGCGCTTTCCCCATTTTGACGATCTGCGCTGTCAGTGACTCGTATAGACGGGTTTTGCCGGCCCGGGTTGTGCCCGTGATGAGCGTATGGCCTGGCAGGGCTGGGAACGGGATTCCGATTTCCTCTTCAGCGCTCAACCCGATTCCATGTATCCAGGGACTACCGATGTCCGAGTCCAGTATCGGTTTCGTATTGGGGGGCATGATCCCCTTGATGGCCATGGCAATCGCCTTGTCCAGCATGGTGCGCTCGTGCTCCGAGACACCATCAAGGCGCATCAACTCGGTTTTGATGAACTGTGGGATGTCAGGTAGCTCGTCCGGATTTCGGTTGAGCATTTCAACGGCCAGCTCGGCGTGGCGCTGGCTCCACTTGAATCCTCGGCCAATGGGTAGGATCTGGCGCATCTTCGTGAGCCTTTGCAGTCGTTGGAGCATCATGTCCAACGAAATGGTCCGCATCCGGTTGAGGCTGATCGAAGCCCTGAACTGCCAGATTTCCTTGATCTTCTGAAACCTGATGATGCCCAGCAACGCGCTCGCAAGGATCATCACCGGCCAGAATGGAGGCCGATAGGCGACTAGGATCAGAATCGAGAAACCCCATGCAAACACCGCAGCGACCTCATGGGCGCCGCGGAACATGTTCTCGTATTCGCGGCGGCTCATCACACCCCCCCTTCACGTTTTCTGCGAGCATCCAGGTAGATGTGGGCGTACATGGCCTTGATCGATGCGGACTTCTCGGCCTTTCGCTCGATGAATCCTGCCGTGTGCAGCAAGGTGTAGGTATCTTTTGGCGCAGCACCAAACGAAAATGCCTTCCGGGAGAAGTCAATGCTCCCATCAGACAACTGATGGATTTCGCCATCGAACGTGGCGTCCATCGCAATGGCTCGTATCCACTCAATGGCCTTTTGAGCCGCCGGGTTCTGGGGTTCTGCAGCAGGCCCAGGAGCTGGTCTTGATGTGGGGCTTTCCGGTGGGGCAGTCGGCGCAGTCCTTGGCGCCTGCTTCTCCGCAGCCTGAGGCGCTTGGGCACTTGTCGCCGGCTGCGCTTCCTCGGGCATGGATGCCACTCCGGGCATTGCCTTGCCTTCGCCTACCGCGCAGGCCCTTTCGGCAATGTCATCCGAAAGTGTTCTTTCGATTGATTGGCGTACGAGCCTTGCGAGTGGTGGCTCGCTGGCGGAAGAGGCCATGGCAGGATTGATAGCCTGCCCCAGATCGTTGAGCACGGCGAACGAAAGGTGAGCAAACTGTCCAGGAAACCAGAACTCACTGAGCAGAATGTGCAACCTCGACAGTGTCAAGGAGCCCTTGGAGCGCCACCTCAACTCGTACTTTTGTTTGAGTTCGAAAAGAGATTCATCGTCGGCATGTGAATACACTTCGCCCGATTCAAGAATGGTTTCACAATTTGCAATCGCTTGAAGATACACGGTTGCGAGCACCGCGCAATATGAAAGCCACCGGTAATTGCGATCTCCTACCATGCGCTCAGCCGCAGAAGCTGTGGGAGAGAAGATCGTCTTGTCGCACATCCGTACGGCAAGCAATCCAGACCTAAACGCGCACTGCAGCGCACCCCCGCGATCCGGGAATGCTGTTTGCGAAAGAGGGAGTTCCTGCAGCCTCGTTGCAGCGCGTTCTGCAAGAGGGAGGTAAAAGGCCGCGAAGTCTTCGCGTCCCACAACTGTCGCCAGGCTTGCGAACGACCCGGTGTCGGCGTATTGCCTGAACAGCTCTGAAGGTGGAAGCGGGTCGATTTGTCGGGGTTTCACTACCCCATGTTCTTCAAGATGGGCTATGGGCTCCGATCAAAAGCAGCATCAAAAGTGCCGGCTTTTGAATTTGACTATGCGTTGTGCCGGGTGATTCTTTGGAAGTCAACAACTCGGAGCACACATGGATCAAAAAGTCACCATCGACAACACTGCCATCACGATCAAGCTTCAGCGCAAGAACCAACTGAGTCTGCTGGGCGTCGAGGAAGACGAGTCAAGCCAGCAACAGATCATCGCCAGCGCCATCGGGGCCATCGAAGCCTGGATTCAACACGCCGAAGCCGCGGTCAACGTGTGCATTCGCCTGTACCAGTGCCGGGAAGCATTCCGGCAATCCGGTGATGAGGGCTGGCAGAAATTCTGCGAGGCCAATTTCTCGGATCTGGGCATGAGCCAGGGACACATCCGCTCTTGCGTCAGTACCGGCCGGGCGATCGTCAACTACATGGCCCGCATCGGCGCCGAGGGTGGCAAGGAGATTTCGCTGCTCAAGGACATGTCGATGAGCGCGGTCAAGGTGCTCGGCTCCGCGCCCGACGAGATCCAGGGCGGCCTGATCGAGCGTATCGCTCAGCAGATTGAAGAAAAGGGTGGCTTGGCCCCGACTGCCAAGGATGTCGAAGCCCAGCTCAACGAAATGAAGGTGGAACTGGCGCAGGCCCAGGGCAAGCTGAGCGAGAAGGATCAGGCGATCGCCCGCATCGTGAACACCCTGCAAGACCGCGAAGCCGAGATGTCCACCTTGCGTGCAAAGCTGGACGAGAGCAACTCCAGGCTGCTCGCGGCGAAAGAGCAGGCTGTCACCGTGGTCGATTCGGACCCCACCAGCAAGACGCTGCGCGACGAGATCGCCAATCTGGAACATCAACGCGAGGACATCAAGCGGGACCTGGATCGCACGCAAAGCGAATTTCAGCGGGCCAAAGCCGCTTTCGAAGACGTCGAGCGTAAGAACCGGGAGGTCCGCGATGCAGCGCGGGCAGTGGATGAGCTGCAGGCATCGCTGCAGACTCTGCGTTCGGTTTGGTCCGAGGCATTTCTTCTGAAAGTCAAGCGCGTCAACCCGCACCAGTATGGGCCGATGTTCACCAAGATCGCCAACGAGTTGCGCGAGCTGGCCGAGCAGCTTGACCCGACTATCGTCTGACCGCGGGGAGAACCAAAATGGCAATAGCTGCAAAAGCGACTACCTCCCCGGACTCATCGAAGGATTCGTTCGAGTTGCCGGAGATTCCTCTTGTCGATCGCGTAGCCGGAACTGCATTGCAGGGCGCCATCGACGACCTCAATCGCGCCTACATCAACGTCATGCGCGTGGCTGCCCTGCTCGGCCCAGCGGAGCCTCTGGCTCCCGATCTGCTGGATGTCCCGCAACAGGTCATCGAGCTGTTCAGCGACAGCCGTGTCGTCGATCGGATGCTGGACATGTCGTTCGGCTTTCCACTGGTCAAGGCCCGCATTCGTGATCACCACCTCGTTGAACGGATGGTCAAGAACGGTTCTGGCGACTCGGACGCCATCCGCGCATTCACGGACTCCTTTTCGCTGGACGTGGTGACGCGGGCGACGAAGAAGCGGAGGCTGCCATGAGCCCAGGACTGCTCAACGATGCGAACACGGCTCAGGCGGCAAAGGTGCCAGGGGACTCCCTGCGCTCGCCCAAGAAGCTCAAGCGCACGAAAACTGAACTCGCTGCGATGTACCAGTGCGTGCGGCTCATGGTGCAGATGAATGCACGCGCCTGCGTGATCACGCAACTCACCGGCTTGCCATCCCTGGAGGTGCGCGACCTGTGGCAACAGATCGCCGGTCGCTCAAGTCCCAGCGGGCAGCAACCCAACGACCTGAACTGGTACCTGAAGACGCCGACGAGACGCTACCACTCGGCGCTCATCGTCCAGCTTTACGTGAGGGCACTGCGCACGATGCCCGAGTATGCGGCGCTGACGCACGCCTATTACCACTACGGCCGGATCACCGGTTCCATGGTCAGCCGAGGGGTGTGGCAGGAACGTGGCGACCCCGCGTTCCGGGCATCCGAGAAGGACTACGAGATCTCTTTTGCTCGTGCTCATTTCATCTGCAAATCCTACTCGGACGAGCTACTGAGCACTGGCCAGCGCAAGTGCACGCTCAAGATCAAACGCTGCCAGAAGGGCGAATGCGGGGGCATGTACATGAGCACCGAGAACGAGGCCGGAAGGTACTGCCCCTTGTGCACCGGCTGACCCCTACTCGTTCCCTATTCAACCCGAAATCCTGGGCGCCATGCCGCCCAGGCATTCATCTACACGCACATCAAATGTTCAAAAATATCAACCTCTTCCGCATCGAGCTTGGCCCCGTCCAGGATCTGGAGGGCATGGAGCAAGCGCTTGACGCTGCGCGGTTCACCCCCTGCGGTGCGACACAGGAGAGATCCTTCGGCTGGGTAGAGCCCCGCGGCCAGGAACACGGCCCCCTCGTGGAATCAGTCAATGGTCAGAGACTCCTGCGCTTCATGATCGAGACGAAAGGGGTTCCCGGCGCCGAGGTGCGCAAGAAGGCACAGGAGGAAGCTGACAGGATCGAGGCGACCACCGGTCGCAAGCCCGGCAAGAAGGAAACCAAGGCCCTGCGCGAGGATGCATTGCAGGCCCTGCTGCCCCAGGCATTCGCCCGCCGCAAATCGGTCATGGTGTGGCTCGATGTCGAGCGAGGGATGCTGATCACCGATGCGGCAACGACCCTGGCCAACGACGACCTCATCACCAGTCTCGTCACGCTCCTGCCCGGTACAAAGATCCACAACCTCAACACGGCCCAGACACCTCAAACCGCGATGACACAGTGGCTTCTGGCCAAATCGCCCGATGACTGGCCCGAGGGGCTGGCGGTGGAGCGCGAGTGCGAGCTGAAATCGCACAGCGAGGAAAAGTCGGTGGTTCGCCTCACACGCCACCATTTGCTGAACGATGACGTGCGCAAGCACATCACCGAAGGAAAGCTTCCGACGCGCCTGGCTCTGACTTGGGAGGGCCGGATCGGCTTCCATCTCTCGGAGAACTTCAGGCTCAAGAAGCTCAGCTTCCTGGAGGGCGTGTTCGAGGACCGGCCCAGCGCCGAGGGCGAAGACCCATTCGATTCCGACGTAGCCCTGAGCACAGGTGAGCTGCGCAGTTTCCTGCCGGCTCTGATCGCCATGCTCGGCGGAGAACTGGCCGAAAAGAGCGAGACAAGCGCCCAGAAGGCCGAGGCCGGCGGATGATCATCTTCGGTGTCGATCCAGGAATGTCCACAGGTCTTGCCAGGTATGAATCTGGCAGGCTTGTGGTACTGGTGACCCTGCTTCCCACCGACTTGCTGCGCGAGATCATCTCAGCTCGCCCTGGACTCGTCGTGATCGAGGACTCGCGCCTGACTTCACACACTTGGGCGCGTCCAGGACTCTCTCCAACCGCCCAACAGAAGCTTGCCAGGAACGTTGGTCAGATCGACGCATGGTGCAGGCAGATCGAAGACCTGTGCAAGCGGCAGAACATCGATTTCATCGGCCGAAGTCCAAGGGAAAAGGGTACGAAGCTCGATTCGCAGACCTTCAACAAGTTTGTCGGGCGGGACAAGCCTTCGAATCAACATGAACGGGATGCTGCGCTGGTTGCCTGGCCTTTCCGCTCAATGAAGACCCGATCCAATTCCGCATGCGCCAGTGCTTGATTTTGAACTTGCTTGGCGCTCCTGCCATGAGAACTTTGGAGATCATGGAATCAACCTTCAATCCCACTCAGGAACAAGAAGAAATCATCCACGCGCCGCTGCGCGGGATCACGAAGGTCAAGGCGTACGCAGGCGCCTCGAAGACGACAACTCTTGTACTCAAAGCAGAGCACCTGGCCAACACACATCGGATGAAGGGCCTGTACATGGCCTTCAACAAAAGCGCTCAATTGGAAGCCGAAGAGCGCTTTGGTGATACCGCTGTCGCCCGGACAGGGCACGCTCTTGCCTTCAGGGTGTATGGCAGTCGGTACAGACGAAAGCTCGGGGACATCCGGGCGAGAGATCTTGTCGATCTCGGGGTTGTCGACTTGTACCCCGAGGCCCAACTGATCATCTCGGCGATCAAGCACTACTGCATCAACGCAGAAGAGCAATTCCCCGATGCTGGCGCAATGTACATCAGCCCGAGCATCTCGGAGGCGCGAGCCAGGGAGTTGATGCGGCTGGCCGAAGAGGTCTGGAAAAAGATGCGCGATGTCACATCGCCATTCAAGATGCCTCACGACGGCTACTTCAAGCTGTACCAACTGAGCCGCCCTCGCCTGCCAGGTGATTACCTCATGGTCGATGAGTTCCAGGACACCAACCCAGTGACGCTGGACATCATCGGCCGGCAGCCGCAGCCCATCATCGTGGTTGGAGACCCGTACCAATCGATCTACGCATTCCGCGGTGCAGTCAACGCGATGAATGTCTTCGATGCCACGTCGCACTTCCATCTGTCGCAGAGCTTTCGCTTTGGTCAGTCAATCGCGAACATCGCGAACGACATTCTCTTTGCCCACTTCGGTGAGACGAAGAAGTTGGTCGGTTCTGGTGTGAACACGGCCGTGTTCAACCCAGGCCACAAGACAAGTGGCCAACATGCCGTTTTGTCCAGGACGAACGCAGCACTATTCGAGCACGCTGTTCAGGCTCATCTGCAGGGTCTGTCGATCGCATATGTGGGCGGCGTGAACTCCTATCAGTTCGAAAGACTGCTTGATGTTCAGAACCTTGCAGCCGGGTTGCATAACTCAATTCGGGACCCATTCATCCGCGGCTTCACATCGCTCCAACAGATGGAGGACTACGCGGAGGAGACGGAAGAGCATGACCTGTTGCGGCTGCTCAAAACGGCTGCCGCCTACGGGGACCAACTGTTCGAGCTGGTGCCGGAAATTATCGCCAAGGGCAGAACATTTGGTGATGAGAGGACGGCAGAAGGCAAGAAGCTCGGCCTTCTTCCTCCAGCCCTGGTTCTGTCCACTGCCCACAGGAGCAAGGGAGCAACCCTCGAACACGTCACGCTCGCAGACGACTTCCCTGATCTGCTCTGCGGTGATGACCCGAACTACAAGATCAACGCCCAGGAAGTGCATCTGATGTATGTGGCGCTGACCCGCGCACGTCAGAGCCTGACGATCAACCAAACGGTCGTGGATTTCCAGTCGTACTGGAGACAGATACGCGACTCTGAAGTGGAGTTCTGAATGAACGCCGAAGCGGCCCGAGCACTTGCCCGTCACGCTGTGCGGACACCGACGCTGGATGCAGCAAGAACGCACGTTGATTCGCTCATCCGGCAATCCGCGGAAGTTGGTCTGAGAAAGATTGTGGATCCGCTCGCCAGCTTCGATGGGCCGGTTTCACGCTCGGAAGAAGCACTGCTTTGGCAGGAACTGCGCGAGGACCACTTCGAGGTGGTGCACGACCACCATTTCCCAACCTTTGGCCCCCACCACGTCAACAGCGTCACTGCAATCTCATGGTGAATACGACTATGCCACGCAACTATCACCCCGACAACACGATGCCCAAGGGCAATGGCTGGGTCTACGTCTTCGGCTCGAATCTGGCTGGCCGTCACGGTGCGGGGGCGGCCAAAGCCGCTCACGTGAACTTTGGAGCCAAGTACGGCGTGGGTGAGGGGCCTACAGGCAAAGCCTACGCCATCCCGACCAAGGACAGGCACCTCAAGACGTTGAGCCTGGATGAAGTTCGAGACGGCATTCTGGCCTTCATCAACTTCGCGCACTCGAAACCAGAAACCCTGTTCTTCATCACGCGGATCGGTTGCGGCCTCGCAAATTTCGACGACGACGATATTGCGCCTTGTTTCGTTGGCGCGCCCGAGAACTGCTCATTTCCTGAACCGTGGCGCCGATATCTCGATACCACCGAGACCCGAACTTGATTATGAAGTTGTGGGTGAGAAGCTGATATCACCTAAACCAACTTGTAGGAGCAATCCATGTCTGAACAGCAAATCCAGTTTTTCCCGGGCTCGGTCAAGAAGGCCATGAAGGAGGCCGGCGCCGGCAGTAGCGATCTGTGGAAAGTTCCGCGCTCCAACATCCAGGTCGCCAAGGACTTCAACGTCCGTGTCCGCAACGACAAGTACGCCGCACGTGTGCGCGAGATCGCCGACTCCATCAAGGAAAACGGCTTTTACCCCGACAAGCCCCTGGCAGGATATGTGGCCCTCGATGATGGCGGTCAGCAGGTCATCATCGTCACGGATGGTCACACCCGTCTGGACGCCGTTGACCTGGCGATCTCCGAGGGTGCTGAAATCGAGCTGCTGCCTGTGGTCACCAAGCCCCATGGCACGTCGATGGAAGACCTGACCATCGCATTGCATGTGGGCAACAACGGCAACCCGCTGACCCCGTTCGAGCAGGCCCTCGTCTGCAAGCGGCTCGCCGGATACGGCATGGAAATCGCCACGATCGCAAAGAAGATGGGCTTCACCGAAACCTATCTGGACGGCCTGATGACCCTGATGGCGGCGCCGAGCGAAGTTCGCAAGCTGGTCGAAGTGGACAAGGTGAGCGCCAGCCTGGCGATCGACATGCTCAAGAAGCATGGCCCGAAGGCACTGGAAATGCTCAAGGCAGGCCTGGCCAAGGCCGAGGCGTCCGGCAAGACGCGCATGACGCCCAAGCACATCAATGCGACGCCCCGTGTGGCCAAGCCGGTCCTCGTACGTAGTATCGACTACCTGCGGCAGGAGAAGCTCGATGACGACGAGCGCTTCCTGAAGTTCCTGGCGTTCCTGGGCGGCATGAAGACGGCCGACGAACTCAAGGGCTTCATCGCTGCCGAGCAGGAAAAGGCCCAGAAGAAGGCGGCCAAGGCCGAGAAGGCCAGCAAGAAGGACGCTCAGCCCTCCTGATCTCGCCCACCCGCAAGACGGGCATCCTCTGCATTCTGTAGCGCCTGAAGACGCACCCTTAGGGGGTCTTCAGGCGCTATTTTTTCGGGATCGAAGACCATCCGCATGTTCTTCATTCCAGGAAAGACGCCCTGGGCCTGAAGTCCTCTGATCAGGTTGTCTACCTCGGGCCATCCCCTGATGGCGTCCTTGAACTCGGAGGCGGTTTGCTCGGTGCACGCGATCCACTTTGCCATACCCGAGGATAGGAGGCGCGATGCTCATGCCAACATCGAAACCGACTCAAAGCAATAGCCGATTCCCCAAAGAAAAGACCCCGGATTGCGGGGTCTTGAACTGACCATTGGTCAGCCCGCTCAGGGAGGAAAAGCGGGACCGGTTAACCGGCGGTTGCAGTTTAAGTCATATGAAGGGTTGAGTTTCATGTTTTCCATGAAATACTTACTTTGCACTTCTACCCCCGTCAAATCCGAGGTTGACCTCATGCTTCATTTCACAAGGCGACTGGGTGGGAAGGCCCGTGCCGCACGGCCTGCGGAGTATTTTGGATAGTGCATGGAAAGGAGAAGCGGGAACGACATCTGCCGACGCAGGACACTATCCAGCCCCACTAGGGGTCTCCCGCGCACAACTACATGACGAATCCGAACAAGCCCCCCGGGCTGTCCGTCGAAGAACGTCAGGCAATCGCCAGACTCCTGACTGGACGTCCGAGCATGATCAACGATATCACTCATGCCAAGGATTTATGGCCCACCATAGCTCATCAGGCCCTTGAACGGCGTCTGAGCGTGGTGATGGACATTCTGAGCACCGAAAGTCTGAAGATCATCGCATCCGGCGAAATCGATCTGGCCACCGAGTGCAAGCAAATCGCTCAGCAGGTCCAAACGGACTGAAGGCTCCACCATCTCGATCGGGACCGCTCAAATTTGGGCGGTCTTTTTTTGTTCGCGCAGTTGCGGTCCCCGCTCGTATGTGGACTGGCAAATGACAGCGAGCATGGACTCTGAATCGAGTCACAGCGATCTTGAGCAGGCTCGAACATGGGGGCATGTCAGTACGAACCATGCCCATGCAGGACACCAGAGACAGGAGAGCTGCGATCTTCGTCGCAGGTGTCTACGCGGGGGCGATTCTCTTTGTGCTTTCGGTGCTGGTGTATGTCGGACGCATCCAGGTGTCGTTGCCGGCGCCGCTTGTGGCCTTTGCTTCCGAATGCATGAAGGACTGGGCTCGGCGATTTGGCCTGGCATGAGTTTGACTGAAAGACGCACGATGGGATGCTGGTTCAGCGCAACCAAGGCCATTTCCATTTCGAACGGCAACACCCATGTCCCTGATCGTCTCCAAAGAAATCCTACTGGCAACCTCCAATGAGAAACTCAAGCGTGCTCGGGAGAGGGTTGGTTCCCATCGAAGCGACGAAGATATCCAGCTCTTGTCGGACCACCTCGATAAAGATGCCTTGACCGAGCTTCTGCGGCTGGCCTGCGATCACAAGCAAGCGAAGCTTTCAAGGACTATCGAGGTCATCCTCCAGGCTCTGGAAGGAGACTTTTCCAAGCCGGTCCCGAACTTCAATGCCTTCAAGGAGGTACTGACTTCCTACATTCGACACGAGGCCATCGATGGATGGATCTATGTGGAGCGCTCGGACGGCCAGTTGCTGCCGGAGCTTGTCACAGACATTTCGTACCATGATGGCTACAGACGAGATTCGACGCCCTCCGTTTCGATCTCGACAATCTCATACACAATGGCCGATGGTCATGGGTCGACAATGGACACCTGTCGCCGCACCCATACCTTCCACCCCAACGCCGTGGCACGCAAACGGGTTGATTCGATTCTTGAGTCGCACGGCATCCTCAAGGAGTCCGAGCGCCTGAAGGCGGAATATCAGGCGGCCATGGACCGGCATCATGGCCTTGAGGCCGGTGCGTTCTCAAAGCAGTTTCGCGCTACTGGGCCGATGCTGCGGAAAGTCGAAGGCTACGGAAGCGAAGGCTTTCGATTCAACGCCAGCCGTGTGATCTGGGACCTGGATGATGAAGCTCGCGGCTCACGTCTGCAGAGTGAAGAATCAGTCATCTTCGAGAAGGTACCGGACCACGATGGCCACGGCAACGTACCCGAGCACCCGCTGGCCGTAGCGTTCGACATGGAGTGCCAGGAGTCCTTTTGGGTGAACACCTGCCACCTGATGCCCTACGACTACGACAAGTCCCTGGGCAGCAAGCTCATATTGCCCGAAACTCACCGCGATCTCCTGGACGTTCTCACGACCGACATTGGCGCGTTCACAGGCGACATCATCGAGGGCAAGAGCGCGGGCAACATCATCCTGTGCAAGGGCATCCCAGGCGTTGGCAAGACGCTGACCGCCGAGGTGTATGCCGAGCTGATCGAAAAGCCCCTGTACAAGGTCCACTCGGGCAGCCTTGGCACAACGGCCGAAGCCATCGAGAGGAACCTGAAGGTGATTTTCAACAGGGCAAGGCGCTGGAATTGCGTCCTGCTGCTGGACGAGTGCGATGTCTTCGTGAGCAAGCGCGGTACCAGCATTGAGCAAAATGCCATCGTCGCGGAGTTCCTGCGCACGCTCGAATACTTCGACGGCTTGATCTTCATGACGACCAACAGGCCGGATGACATCGATGAGGCCTTCCTCTCCCGGTGCGCCGCCATCATCGACTACAGCCCACCCTTTCCCGCTGACGCACGCAAGATTTGGAGTGTGATCGCGGCCCATTTCGACACAACCCTCGATACGGCATTGGTGGAGCAGCTTTTGAAGCTGTTCCCTCAGATCGCTCCGCGGGACATCAAGATGCTGCTGCGCCTGGTGCTTCGGATGGCGAAAAAAAGGGAGCAACCGCTGTCCATCGACCTCTTCCGCCAGTGTGCCATGTTCCGGGCCATCGATATGACCCCCTTGGAGGGCGCAAGATGACCCACGACGAGTTGGCCAAGGATCTGGCAAACCACGTCAGGGGCAGATCTGTCCGACTGGTCTGGACCGACATGCAACTTGGCCCCAGCGGATCACCGCGGCCGGATGTCTACTCACTCGAACCGTCGTTCGTGAAGTTTCGTCCGCTGGCCTACGAGGTCAAGGTTTCCGTCGCGGATTACCGGCGCGATGTCACCAGCGGCAAGTGGCAAACCTACTTGCCCTATGCCGCTGGCATCACGTTCGCGGTTCCGGCCGGACTAATCAACAAAAATGATCTTCCTGAAGGATGCGGCTTGATGACCAGAAGCGAAGCCGGCTGGCGCACTGTCAAGGCCCCGACCCTCAGGCCGATCAACACCCTCCCCCATGAGGCCTGGTGCAAGCTGCTGATCGATGGCTTGGGGCGTGAACACTCACGAATCGCACTTTCTCTTTCACCCAGTTTTTCTGACGAATGGCTCGCTCGGCATCGAATTGGCTCGAAGCTTGGGAAGCATGTCCGACAGGTCCTAGATGACCGAGGCGCTGCGGAGTCCCACTTTGAGCGAGAAACGGAGGCGTTACGCAAAGCAGCCGAGGGCCAGGCCGAGCGCGTTCGCGTGCTTGAGGAAAAGTTGATTGATGAAGCTCGACAGAAGGCCACGAAGGTGGATGCGGTTCGTGCGGATCTGGCAGTTGCACTTGGGTTACCTCCCGACTCGTCTGTGTCCCGCATCAAGATCCGGGCCGAAGAGCATGCACTACGCTTGAGCAAGGACAGCGAAGTGGTTTTCCTTAGAACGGCTCTTTCGCAAGTGCAAGCGGCGCTGTCCGAGGCCCTCTCGTTGCCCACCCTGGCGAATCCTGATTGGTCCAAAAGAGCGCCTTTATGAGCATCCGTTCGCTGTTTCTCGGTGGGCTGTTCCTCTTTTTCGTCCTGCTCGCAACCGTCTTCGCCACAGGGCAGAATTTTTGCCAAAGGTGTTCGTCCATGGGGTAATCTGGCGGCGAGCACGAACAATGCATGCTCACATTGGCCACTGGCCTTGTCTACACATGAAAGAAATCCTCGAAGTCCGACCTGCCGGCCCTGATCATCAGGTGGTCACCGTCAAGGGGGGGCAAAGCGATGCTATCGCGCACAGCCAAGTGGCGGTTGCCCCTGGGTCATGGAGAATGCCGGGTCGTTCCCTGCAGAGGCTTTTCGCCATTCAGCGAGAACGGCCTATGACATGAGCGACCACGTGTTCTCTTGCCACGAATCCGACTCTTAAAAGCCTGCTGCCTGCGCCGGCTTCCTCCTGCGTGGCGCGGACAACAACCTGGCTGTTCGTCTGGCCCAGATTCGGGGCGACCTCGACATGTCGAAGATTCATGACGATGGTCGGGCGCTGTTCAAGAACTACCGGGATATGGCCGTGGCCAACGGCGTCGACCCCGAGGATGAGACAATCAAGGCCTGCCGATAGTAACCATCCTGTCCCCATGAAGCGTCGCCCACGAAAGCTGGCTCAGCTTCGCATCCATGGCGAAGCAAGTCCCTTGCACAAGACAGGTCCATGCACTACGTGCATGATCTGGTTACCGCATTTCGGAGTCGAAACCAATCAAGGCTACTTGCATTTATGCTCCGAGTGCATAAAGGCAGCTCGAAAGTACACTGAAACCGCGCCGGCAATAGCCCCTACTAGTATTCGCAAGTCAAAGTCCGCAATGGATGCACTGAACCGCCGCATACCTGGCTCATTCGAAGGAGGCAAGAAGCGCTAAGCAATGCGCTACTTTTTTATTCTTGAAACCAGCACAGGGCGTGTGATGCTGGTTGCATGGAACACTTGCCCTCTCTCGATCCCTCTGGCACGCCTGATGAGCCTTCGCTGAATCGAATCGAAGGCTCGAACACCCTTGAGCCCGGCCAGTATTGGCGGGCCGTCAAGGATGTCACAGCAAAGGGTACTGGCGAATGGGGGAGCCGTGACACCGACCTGCAAGTTGGAGACATTCACCTCGTCGTCTCACTCTTCTACTTCGAGGGTGTGCTTCATTCGGTAACGGTGCTGGGGCACCCCCGAAATACATGGGGAGATCAGTTCTCTCGCCATACGTTCTTGGCCAATCAGTTCTTCGATGCCTTCGAGCGTGTCAGCGACGAGGATGCCGCAATCGACCGCGCTGCTGGCCAAGCTGCCATCATGGCCAAAGTGCAGTCCCTTCAGCAGGAGATGCTGGATGCACAGATCAACCCTCTCCAACTGCCCGGGGTACAGGAAGCCGCAAAAGAAGCAGTCGAGCGCTTCGAACATGAAGAAGCGTCACGAGTGCAGTCCGAAGTCAAGGATAAGGAACAACGGGAATCCGACCTTCGCCGGATTCACCGCCGAGCCGCACGTCGCTCCGAGGCCAAGGGCAACCCCATTGCTGTTCGCAAGACCACGATTTCCGACCGGCTGGACGTGATGATCAGCGAGGGGGTCACTGCCGATGGGGTGCGCGACCTCCAGATTGAAGCCGGTCGGCGTGTTGCTATCGCCGAGGCTACATCGAAATGGCTCAAGTCGCGAACGGAGGACATGGGGAGCACCCTCAAGCGCCTTACGCCCTATGTGGCGGAGCAAGCCCAGGTGGCCATGGCGCTGTCCAGCAAGAGCATCGATCTGGTCAAGCAGATCAGCCGAGGCATTGCATCCCTTAACCTCTACACGGGTGCAGGCGTGGACGTGTTCACCGTTCGCGAAGGAGAGGATGCGCCGTCCAGCGAACCACTGACCATCGTTCAGGGCAAGTTGGCCATGGATGAGGAACTTGCCGTCCACGTGGACGTGGAAGAGAGCTTCGACTGCTCCAGTACGAGCAAGTTCTTTACCCGACTTGCGGACAACGATGAACTGCTCCGGCAGGTCCTGCCCTCGCCACGGTGCGTCGTATCGGTTCAAGTCACGCGCCGAAATGTCGAGTACAGCGAGAAGATGAGCCCCTTCGAGAGGGTGGCACGCGACCTGGAGAACAAGCGCGTGTTCCTGCTGGTTCGAAACGGCCACAACGT
This sequence comes from Hydrogenophaga sp. NFH-34, assembly GCF_021401345.1. GTDB lineage: Bacteria > Pseudomonadota > Gammaproteobacteria > Burkholderiales > Burkholderiaceae_C > Hydrogenophaga > Hydrogenophaga electricum. The sequence goes on along the minus strand of NZ_JACBGE010000011.1, from coordinate 37,232 downwards.
GCATGCGGTCTACTCATGCGAGCCGTCGCACGAGGCTGCCGAGCGACTTTTCCCGACCCGTTTTGACATTCAAAAGCCCTTTCAGGGCATCGACGGCTCGACTATCGGACTTCAGGATGTGGCCTTCGGCAAGGCTGTTGGTCGGTTCGAGGACCAGGCCCTGCACTACCGGCGTTTTCTGATCCTGCTGTGCGGCCTGGATCATCGTCTGAACCTGTTTGGTGACTTCGCGCCCCCTGAATCGAAGGCTTCCTTCATGAGCGTCGATTTCCAGCAGCGCTACATGCGGTTCCTGGAAAACGATGACCCCGGACTACTGCTGGGCGGACAGGATGAGACGGTTTACGCATGGATGCGCCGACACAACCAGGGCATTCGCTCGGGTTCCCGTGTCGTGGTGGACAGCGGCAACACACTGAGCATGGCGACTGCCTTGGTTCGCAGGGAGAACTACGCGAGAATCGACCGCAGCGCTCTGGATGGACTCGCGCTGATCGCCAGCGAGAAGGCCGGCAACATCTTCCTGCAAGTCCCCGTCTCAACCGATCGCGGGCGAAAGAACGGATCTGCATGGCTCACCGGACCCGATGCATACCGGGGCGAGGATCTGCAATCATGGTGGCTGTGCATCGACCGGGTAAAGCTCGCTGAAGTCCGCCGCTACATCTACGACCGGGACCAGCGATTCAGTTCCATCAACTGGCTTCGCACGCTGCGCCGGGTTGAGCGTGTTCTGCAAAACGATCAAGCGGCAGAGGCCAAGGTTCGCGAGCACATCCGCCAAGCAGCTCTCGAAGCGAAGGTGCTGCCCGAATCCGAGATCAGTGAGGCCATCGACCAGGCGGTAGCGACATGGCGAGCCGATCACCGCGGAGCACCTGTACCCAGCCTCAACGACAAGACAGGCATCGGCCAGCTCATGTCCCTGGTTTTCCCTGTGGCAAGCCTCGCAGATTCAATGGCGCCGCTGGTGGGTTCTCTGTGCGACAAGCACGGCCTGCAGCCGCTCATGCTGACGCGCACGGGCAAGAATCAGTTCGCTCTGTACTCTGTGGTCCCCGAGGAAGAGCGCAAGGAATATGGCTCGGCTGTGGTCTGGAGCTGGGTGCGTCGGCATCTGCTGAAGGTCTCGGGCAGCAAGGCGTCACTGGGCTCGGCATCCACGGTCTGGCTGCTGGACAAGACGCTGGAGGCCACGGAAGAGGTTGTGACGCGCTGGCCAGAGCTGGATACCTGGCTCCATACGAGCCCCGAGCCGATCCGGCTTCCTGCGTTGAAAAAGGCACACAAAGCCATCAATGAGGGCAGCCGTTTGCTGGAGACACTGGATACTGCGCAGCGCAGCGGTGATGGCATCCCCAGCGACATGCTCAGGCAGTGGCTCGAAACTGCAAGGGCGAGCGCAGAAAAACTGACTTACACCCAGAATTTCTACCTGACAGTCCCGATCGCGGTCTACCAGGTTAGCCCACATGCGCCACCGGTCTTCGCTTACGCACGCGCCAGCTTCCTGGATGTGGTTCGTGTCTATGGAACAGCCGAACAGCTTGAATTTACCCTGAACACGAGGGGATTTCGATCTGAGTCGATGCGAAAAAGTGCCCGCTCTACAAAGCCCATCTCCTGGAGAGCAATCATCAAGAAGACACTGGAATCGAAGTGGCTTCAACGTTCAGGCGAATTGTCTGATTACGAAGAAGCGCCGTGGGTCAAGTTCTCAACCCACAAGCCGGGCGGCTACAGTCGAAGTTCTCGCGGCAAATCATGGATCGGAAGAGGCTCTACCAGGGCCGAGCGCAGGTCGGAAGGCGGAAGACCTCTCCACGACCGGCATTCAGCGAATCTGTCATGGAGCCGGGCCATTGATCACCTCATGGGAGTAGCGCCTCTGCACAGCAAGGCTTTCTACCGCAGCGTGGAAAAGCGTGTGAAGGATATCTGGCACGGCATCAGCAGTGACGGAAACACCGTGGCCGAGGAGCGCAAAGCGGAGCGCGTTCGAAGATTCGAGGCACCGGTGAAGGCTGCAATCGAGATTGCTGGATGCCTGTGGGACGATCAGCATGGCCGATCGGTGGCCAACCGTTACCTGTCTGGCCGTTGCGCCGAGAAGAAAGCGGCCTGACGTCCAAGGCTTTTCAACTTTGAAGCGAAGTTGATTTCGCCAACATTCGGTTCATCCTGATTTCATGAAAACCATGACCTACCCCTCCCTTTCCGGCCGCGACTTGCTGGTGCACGCCGTGTCCGCCGTACTCACCCTGGCCGTCGTCGGCTCTGCACTGACCGCGATCGGCCTCTAAAAACCGATCATCTTCCGCTGCGACCGTGAAAGCCCTCTCCATCCATCAACCCTATCCGCACCTGATCGTGCGCGGAGAAAAGCGCGTCGAGAACAGGACGTGGGCCACGCGCTATCGGGGGCGGCTGGCCATCCATGCCAGCAAGAACCGGACGATGCTGGATCCTGGAGAGGCCGACAGGTACGCCGCGATAGGCGACCCTCTTGTCTTCGGCGCAGTGGTCGCCGTTTGCGAGCTGGTGGACGTGGTTCATGTGCGTGATGTTTACGCAGGCGTATACGACGAGGTTTACCCCTGGCTGAGCGATCACCCGCACACCGTTGGCCCCTACTGCTGGGTTCTGGACAACGTACAGCGCATCGTACCCATCCCCTTCATTGGCTCGCAAGGCCTCTGGTCTTTTCCCGACGACTTGATCGCACGGAGCACACCATGGAACACGTCATCGACGGCCGCACGCTGATCCTGGACGATGCAGACGACGACCTGATTCAGAGCGGTGGTCGGCTGACGGTTTCGCACGTGTGGGGATTCGCCCGCTGCGGACAGCGTGCCGTGCATACATTGGTGATGGGCGCGAAACATGGGCAGCGCGTCATCGCACTGAATGGCAATTTGCTCGACTGCCGCAAAGACAACCTGCGCCTGATGACCGCTGAAGAGCGCCGCGCTCGCTTCGAGCGGATGGCCAAGGAGAGAGACGAGAAGATCTCACAGGCAAAAGCCGCGGCTGAACCGTTCCTGGCGATCCCTCGTGACTTGGGCTCATGGGGCGTGCTGAAGACCCGCTGCTGGCAAATCATGCACCGTCGCCTCAAGCATGCGCTGTCGCTCAAGCATCCGCGCCTGGCAGAGCTGTGCCGCTTGCCTGTGCTCCTGAGGGACCTGCCTGACTGGAGCGCCGATCAGTGCGCAGCTTTTCTGGAGTCTCCTGAGACGGGTTGAAAGTGCCGGCATTGCCTCAGCCCTACGGCCCAAAGGCATCTTGCACACCACATCTCAAAACCTGAGTTGTCGCGCCAGACAATCGCCCGCCATTGGCAGGCCACCGCTTCCAAGATTGGTGGATTCCAGACCACCTTTCATGTCCATGAAACTCCCCCAGCAGCTCATCACGAAGTTCGATCGCGGCGACATCGAGGCTCTTGCGCATGCACTACCCGTGCAGCGTTACATCGGGGAATTTCCCCTGTATCGACGTATTGACATCCTTGCTCCCGCGATCGTCCTGCTCACTGTGACACCGGGGGAATCGACCAGCATCCACATCAGCGCCGACTACAGCTACTTCGCCGATGCGATCGAACTTGAGGGATCGAGCCATGCCCTCGTCATCAAGCCAAGGCTGAAGAGCAAAATCAACTCATCGATGTGGGTTGACGCGGACGAAGGTTTCAAGCACGAAGTGTCCATGCCACCCGGCATGCACCTTGCCACAGCGAACCGGTTCATGCGCCTGATGTCCCGGCTGTTTGGCATTCGCCCCCCACGTGGAGCCCTTGTCCTGAAGATCACGGCACCCAAAGTACCCGACATCATCCAGCATGCAAATGCCCTTGTCCTGGTCGATGGGGTCGATCAGTACAGTGTCTGCACGCAAGTGTACGGTGGAACGCTCTGCCTCAGGGGCCAGGTCGAGAATCTGGCATGCTTTGCTGCCGGCGAAGCTACCAGCGTACTGGCAAGCGATCTGCAGGCTCAAAGCGGGGACCCGATCAGCGCCGTACAGGGGGCTCACATCCGGGCCAATGTCCGGGACCAGTTCCGCGGCCTGGCAAGAGACAAGAACTCCCTTGTCACCGTTCAAGGTAACCCGCCCATGACCTCGGTCGAGATGAAAGACGGGGGGCGCGTGGAGCACAACGATGCTGGCCCCAGCTCAAGTACATCTGTCCCCTGTGGGATACCTCAGACCTCCTGCGCATAGCTCCCAGCTTCCGAAAAAACTATCGCGGCCCTTCCTGCATACGAGAAGGACGTGTCTCGGGATCAGGCACGCTCGATCGATGTTCCTCTGGACAACTGAACCTCAAGCCCGCGCCAGCGGCACATCCGCCCACCGCGTTGTGTACTGAGGCGTTCGGCGTTCTTGGCGCATCCCCCACGTCCTCTTGGGCTTGGTCTGGCCGGTCGATGCCACGTGGATCACTCCCTTGCCAAAGCGCCCGTTCACCGCATCGAGAGCGGCCATGAGCCGGTTGGCGTCCCGAGTCTCTTCGGGCTCGGTGGCCAGATCCAGCTCCCCCTGTTCAACTTCAGCGTCCTGCAGCTCCAGCAGCATCACGCCCGCCTTGGCGTAGTCGAATCCCTCGCGGTAGATGCTGCTCAGGCCTTTGATTGCAGCCCGGGCGAGCGCCCTGGAGTCTGCGGTGGGCCGGCGCAGCGGCACGACCACCGACCGTGAATACTGCGGTCCCTGGCGAAACGGCGATGTCCGGATGAACACCAGAACCTGACCAGCGAGCCCGCCCTGCCCCCTCAGTTTCTCGCCAGCTCGGCCGGCAAACTCACTGACCGCCTCGATCAGCGGCGGCAGGTCCGCCACCGCCCGACCGAATGACCTGGTGCAGGCGATCTGCTGTTTCGGCTCGGCGGCGTCATCCAAGGTGATGCAGGACTGACCACGCAACTCGCGCATGGTGCGCTCAAGAACCACGCCCCAGCGTGAGCGCACAGCGGCCACGTCCATGTTGACGAGATCCCAAACCGAGCACACGCCGCTGTCCACGAGTTGGCGTCCGATGCGCGGGCCGATACCCCAAACCTCACCGACCTCGGTGGCTCGCAGCACGGCCTCAAAATCGCTCGCCGGCAGCGCCGCCAGGTTGCACACCTGCGCCAGGTCACCCGGGTAGCTGCCAGGTTTGCGCTCTGCCGTCTTGGCGATGTGATTGGCGAGCTTGGCCAACGTCTTTGTCGGCGCGATGCCGACGCAGGTTGGGATCCCGATCCACTGCAGGATGCGCTCGCGCACGCACCGGCTGCGGTGGACGAGATCGCCGGGCACGCCGTGCAGACCGATGAACGATTCGTCGATGCTGTAGACCTCCTGCGTCGGGCCGAGCCCGGCCGCCAGACTCATCATCCTGTCGGACATGTCGCCATAGAGCACGAAGTTTGCAGATAGCCCCACGAGCCCCGCCGACTGCTCGAAGTGCTTCACCTCGAACCAGGGCTGGGCCATCTTGATGCCCAGGTCTTTTGCCTCGTTCGAGCGAGCCACGCAGCAGCCGTCGTTGTTGCTCAGTACCACCATGGGCACGCCCTGTAGAGCGGGCCTGAACACCCTTTCACAGGAGGCGTAGAAGTTATTGCCATCGATCAGCGCGAACATGATTTAGGCCTTAAACAGTTTGATGCACGCGGTGACAACGCCCCAGACCTCGATCGTCTGGTCGTCACGGGGAACGATGTCGGGGAATGTCGCGTTGGCCGCTTTCAGGCGCAGCCGGCCGGCGCGGATCTGGAGGTACTTGACCGTGAACTCGCCGTCCACCACAGCGACCACGATGTGGCGGTTGGTAGGCTTGATAGCCCGGTCCACGGCAAGCAAGTCACCGTGATCGATGCCCGCCTCGATCATCGACGTTCCTGCTGCGCGGAAAAAGAAAGTGGCCTGGGGATGCTTGATCAGCAGGTTGGTCAAGTCCAGGCGGCTGACCTGGAAGTCCTCGGCGGGGCTGGGGAAGCCGCACTGCACCGACGACCCGATCATGGGCAGATCCATCTCCGCTAGGCTCACGGGTACGGGGGAATCACAAATACTGTTCATAAATACAGTATATTCCCGCGGTGTAGACGTACGGAAGACCCACCCACGACAAGCCCCGCACTCCGGATCGGGTTTTTCGCAGGTTTGAAGACCTGCATCCCGGGCTAGGATTGCCCGGTTTCAGCTACCCCTAGAACAGCCGCGTGACATCGATTCAATGGATCCTCGGAACAACCACGAGTGTAGTGCAGTGGTACCGCTTCACCCGCGGCGAAGGCGGGAAGGTCAGCGTTGAGCTTCTACCGGAGCTGGACTTGCAGCGCGTGACGGTGTTCTCGGCTAGGGAGGATGCCCGCGCTGCCGCCGTGCGGGCAGGCCTGAAGACCTGGCGATACTTCCGCCTCTGATAAAAGCCGCCGAAAATGACCGCTCTTTCGAGCGCCCAAATTTGAGCGCTCCCCTGGAGGCGCCCAGTGAAGAACTTGTCGTACGCTCAGATCGTTCGTGAATATCAAAAAAAAGGCTTCCGAAAACTTGATCAAGAAGAGGCTTGGTACCGCTCACCCGACCGCCTGAGCAAAGCACTGAAGAAGATAGGGATGGCCAAAGCCGAAACGGGGGGCGTAGCCGATCATCAGCGACGCATTCCGTGTGGCGTGCGGAAAGATGCAACGGAGGCCCTCATCTCCGTTCACCGGAAGCTGTCGAAGGCCCATGGATTCGATGCCATCTACAACTTGGTAACGAAGACGGTTGGAGGTATCCACGGCATCGGAGCCCTCTACATCTACGACACATCGCTCAGAATCGCCTTTCACAAGGGCCTGGAGGAACATGGCCCCAAGGAGGTGTACCTGGTTACCGGCGCAAGGGACGGCGCAGGGTGGGTGCTACCTGGCATCAGGAAAGACCCTGGACGACCCAGAACCACACCTGTATCGGCGTTTCCGATCGAGTTCCGCGGCCTGGCGGCCCACCAGCTACACAATCTCTTGTGCGCCAAGCGGAAATGTCTGATGGAGCTGGCCGTTTCGAGGTGAAGTGGATGTGCAATTTCTACGAGACACCCAGCCCCGAGATGCTGCACGAACATTTTGGCGTAGACGCACCCGGCCAGTACACCCCCAACATGTCGCCTCTGAGCGTTGGCCCCTTCATCCGCACCGACATGGCGTGTGAGCTTGGCCAATGGGGAATGATCCCGCCGAGCAGCCGGGAACACATCCCGAAGACCCGCGAAGGCAAGCGGATGAGCACGAACAACGCTCGACGGGAGAGGATGGCGACTGCGTTCACGTACCGCGGCGCATGGGCCAGGGGCAAGCGATGCCTGATCCCTGCGCTGAGCTTCGATGAGCCCTACTGGGGCATTTCGCACGAGGACCCCATGACCCTGGGCAAGCACGTGCGCTGGCGATTCAGGCGCTCGGATGGTCTGCCGTGGGCGCTTGCCGGGCTCTGGGACCAATGGACCGAGAATGCCACGGGCCAGATCTGGCTGTCGTTCACGATGATCACCCAGAACTGCGATGGGCACCCTGTCCTCTCGCTCATGCACAAGCCGGACCCGAAGGCAGGCCCGGACCAGCAGGACAAGCGCACGCCGGTGCCAATTGAACGGGAGGACTGGGATCTGTGGCTTCATGGGCCGATGCAGGCCGCGGAGCAGCTCATCAAGGTGCCCGATGCATCGATCTACGATCATGGGCCGGCCGACCCCAAGGTCTCGGTTCGTCTTCCGACTTGATGGAGCTTGGCGGAGACCGACAATACCCGCATGTGGCAGACAGAGCAGCAGATACACCGGGTCGAGAGAGTCATCCGCGAGCGGCTGGCACGCCTTCCGGTTGGCAAGCATCCTGCCCTGCGGTGGAGAGCCAAACAGGAAGGCTACCGCGACTATGTGTTTGGCGCCAAAGCAGGCCCGAAGGTTGATGTTCAGAACATCTTCCATGAGCTTGGCCACGCAGCCGAATTTGGTGCGGAGAACTTCGCAACCCGCTGCGTCGAAGGGTCCTTCTACTTCAAAAATCGCTGGATCGAGGTGCTGGGCCAGAGGTACGTTGAGCACCGATCGGCCCAACCAACGATCAGGGAAATCCGAGCCATCGGCTACCAGATTCACTTCATGGAACTGGCTGGCTGCAAGATGCACCGGCCACTGCTGGCCAGTTCGATAGGCTCGGCTCTCCAGTACATGACCGATTGGTGGCACGTTCCCGGCGAGGGCGATGCAGAGCGCAAGGCCAACATCGTGCTTGCCATCATGGACTTTTCGGAGAAAATCCAGCCACAGGAAGCTACCGACCGCCTTGAAGGTTGGCTGGACGCCACCACCAGGCGATGGAAGCGCCAGAAGATTGACCCCGCCACTCTCGGCGGCATCAATGGATAGGCAAGGAATGCAATATCGGAACAGAACTCCCCGAAGCCACGGCTCTGCTGCTCAGGATCGGCCCCATGTACCTATGGGCGACCATCGCTATGAAGACCTAATGCGGCAATTGGGGGAGGCCTTTTCCAAGGCCGATGATGGAGAAGAGAAGCGCCGCGCCGCCCGAGAGCGCGAGCTTCAACATGAACGATGGATGGCCGAGCGGAAGACAGTCATACGTGACATCCTGGCCACTATGCGCCAGTACGGGATCACCGCCGAGTCACTAGCATAACGTTCACACGAAGTCGTCTTCAGTCACATTGCCAGCAGCCGGGCCATAGCCAAGTTAACGATTTTCCTGGGGCGGCACCTTCATCTGGATCGCAGAATGCACCTGAAGCTGATCCAGGGCTTTCTCCTTCTCCGAAACGAGCTTCCGAAGAACATCGATCCCCTGTTCCAGATAAATCCTATTCCCTTCCTCACGAGCAAGTAGAGGAGGAATCTGGTCGGTTGAGAACAAGGATGCGTAGCGATCCAAGAGAGCGAATAGTCCTAGGATCGACGTAGGCGGGTGAAGAGGTGGCATGCAAATACTCCATGAAAAATGGTGTTCGCACATGGTGCCACCTGCTCACTTTTCAAGGGCTCCCGAGGTTTGAAGTCGGGCCTTGCAAGAATCGTCTCAGCTCCCTCTTCTCGCTGGCATTCGCCTTTCTCCAGGCCTGCCGGGCCAGTTCGACAAAGGCCTCTTCAGCATCGCTCGGGCCGGCATCCTTGACAGGCTGATCAAGCCACCCAATGGGCACATGGCACGCCGCTTCGATCTGCCGGGCCAGCTTGTCGCCGATCGGCCGTGACTTCTTGATCTGGCTGAGCAGGCTTGGCGAGACCTGCAGCACGGCGGCGAAGGCTTGTTCCAACCCCTTTGGTGGCACGCCCTGCGCGACCTGACTCTGCACGTGCTCCTGCAGCAAGACGTGTAGTCGCGCCCTTCGCGTTACCGTCGTGTCGTGCTCAATCTGGGCTTGTGTGTTGTTCAAATGCAACCTCGAAAAAATTGTTCATTGGGGGCTTGACGAGCATTGTAAAGAGTCTTTACAGTACATCCCTATCGAACTTTCGCAGATCACTGAACTCAGATTCCACCATGAACTCCAGGACCATCTCAACCAGCAAAACATCGGTCATCCGACCGATGCGCGCTGCTGCGCTTGCGCCGAATCGGCGCTTGCTGGGGATGTCGCTGGGCCATGGTTCCGATTGGAGCCAGTGCTTTGCTTATGAGCCCCAGATCAATCCGGGCAGGGAGGCCGTGCTGTAGTGGCATAGCTCCCCTCAACCTCCAACGAGGCCCGGATTCCGCAAGGTTCCGGGCCTTTTTCATTTTTGACTTCGCGGTTTAGAGCCGCAAACTGAAATGACGGTGATCGTGCCGTCTGCCCCGCGAGGGGTGGTTCTTTCACAACTTGCCGCACCAACGCTGTCGTAACTGGACGGCAGTGCATTGGTGCAAATTTGCGGATATAGCTCAATGGTAGAGCGACTGCCTTCCAAGCAGAGGACCGTGGGTTCAATTCCCCGTATCCGCTCCATTTCGGGTGTGTCCGTGCACCTGGCGTCCAAGATCTGCCGAGGGAACGGTGGGCGCTATGTGCTGGATCCGAAAGGCTCTGGTGCAGCGGGCGAACCGGGTGGCTAAGCCACTCCCCGCGTGCGGGATGGTTGGCCGAGTGGTCCAAGGCAGCGGGTTGCTAACCCGTCATCCCGCAAGGGCTGCGCAGGTTCGAACCCTGCACCATCCGCCAGTTCCGTTGGCCCTTAGCTCAGTTGGTAGAGCACCGGGTTTTGATCCCGGGTGTCGCTGGTTCGAGTCCAGCAGGGTCTGCCAGATCGTTTCGTAACTCAGCGGTAGAGCACTGGGCTCATAAGCCTGCGTGCGGTGGACCCGGAACGACCAGTCATCAATCCAGCGCGTGTAGCTCAGTTGGACCAGAGCACCGGCTTCCGATGCCGGAGGCCGGTGGTTCGAATCCATCCACGCGCACCACCGAACAAAATTCGCCGCCCTAGCTCAGTTGGACTAGAGCACCGCGCTACGAACGCGGGGGTCGCAGGTTCGAATCCTGCGGGTGGCTCCAGGCCACGGAACGTGAGCAGCATGGGTTGACTGCACCAGACTGTAAATCTGGCTCCCTTCGGGGCATACCTGGTTCGAACCCAGGACGTTCCACCAGTCAGATGCGCCGCGCACGCGGCCCATCATCGAAGCCACTTCATTGAGGTTGTTTCGACGATGGCGACGGGTTCGTTGTGACCCCTCACGGAACGGCTGTCAGGTCGTTGGCCGGGGCAAGGGCACTATGGCACGTCCATCAAACCAGCGATACCGCCGACGGCGCCAGCGTGAACTGGCGGACTGGGAAAGGGTCGCTGTACGAGGCCAGAACGGTGAAGGCCCGTCGCCATCAACCATTTCCAGGGGGTATAGCTCAGTTGGGAGAGCACCTGCTTTGCAAGCAGGGGGTCGCCGGTTCGAGGCCGGCTACTTCCACCAGTGTTCGTCTCCGTGTAGCGCAGTTGGTAGCGCACTTGCTTTGGGAGCATGGGGTCGGCGGTTCGAGACCGTCCACGGAGACCATTTCATCAGCCTCGGTAACTCAGCGGCCTAGAGTGCCCGCCTGTCTAGCGGGAGGTCAGGGGTTCGAATCCCCTTCGAGGCGCCATTGTTCAGTTCTTTGATCAAGGCCCCGGCGTCACGGTGATGCGGTTGGCTGCAGCGGGGATCATGCCCCCAAACGCCTCGGTTCGACTCCGGGGCGTGCATGGTTGCATAGGCCACCCTTGCGGGGTCTTGATCAAAAAGCTGCATCAGTAGCTCAGCCGGTAGAGCGCTGCGTTGAAGGCGCAGGCGTCGGTGGTTCGATTCCATCCTGATGCGCCAGCATAGCCCTCGCCATAGACAGCCGTGGCGACGGCAGGCCAACCCGCGCTAGGCGTTTCAAGCACGCCGGCAAACGAAAGGCTGATCGGCACGGATCTCCCTGATGAGTGTTCACCCAGGTGGCGGAATTGGTAGACGCGCCGGCTTGAGGGGCCGGTGTCGAAAGGCGTGCGGGTTCGAGTCCCGCCCTGGGTACCACCAGCAACCGACCCTCATGCCCGAGTGGCGGAATTGGTAGACGCGCTCGTTTCAAAAGCGAGTTCTCCGTGGGTTCGAGTCCCACCTCGGGCACCACCTCACATCTTTTTTATCCTGGGCGCTTGGCAGAGTGGTCTATTGCAGCGGTCTTGAAAACTGCCGACCGGGGAACCGGTCCGTGAGTTCGAATCTCACAGCGCCCGCCACCCCATCCCCCGCACTCCAACATGAGAGCCTGCGGAACGATGCATGCTTTTGCTTCTTTGCCGTGGGACAGCAGCATTCAAATGCTCGGATGCTCCAAGCAGTAACCATCTTCGCAGCAACATTCGTCCAGGTCTTCTTCATCGCCTTGCAGACTGTGGCCATTCAGCTCAAGTCGATGGCCGGTGCAGCCGCAGCAGCAACAGGCGTCGCAGCTCTGAACATCCTTGTCTTGGGTCGAGTTCTTTCCCCAAGCGCAAGTCCACTCGAAATCATCATGTACGTCACGGCCAACGCCTTGGCAGTTCCAGCAGCAATGGCAGCAGGGTTCTGGTTTGCCAGGCGCTCAGCGAACAAGCAGAGCATATCTCGGTAGCACAACAGGCAGTGCAGCGGCCTCCAAAGCCGAAGGTTGAAGGTTCGATTCCTTCCCGGGATGCCACCCTCCCCTCCCCACAAACCATATCCAGACACGGCTTGGTCGAGCGGTCGAAGGCGGCGGGCTGCAAACCCGCATGCGCAAGCACACGCCGGTTCGAATCCGGCAGCCGTGTCCATTCATCCCACCGCCCGTAGCTCAGCGGACAGAGCAGCCGCCTTCTAAGCGGTTTGTCGCCAGGTTCGAATCCTGCCGGGCGGACCACCCTTCTCCACCAACACCATGAAAGGAGCGCGACATGCGCAGGAAGATCTCCATCCCCGCCAGCAAGCCGCGCAACCGCGTGGTACTTGCTCTCACCCTACTCACCATCGCAAGCGGTGGCAGACACACCCGTGCCAAGCGCCAGAAGGACCACGACCGCAAGGATGTGGACCAGCGCGTGCGCGAGGTGGGCGAGTGGTAGGCCGCACAGCTTCCGATCCCCCGTTGCTCAGTTGGTAGAGCGCCGCACTGTTAATGCGGTTGTCGCAGGTTCGAGCCCTGCCGGGGGAGCCAACACACACAGCCTCGGGCACAGCGAACACGCCCGTGCATCATTTGCTTCTCAAGAACGCAGGCTCATGAGAGACAAGGCAGGTTGACGCTCACGCTTTCAAGGCAACCCGGTTTGAATCTCAGAAAAGCCACATTATGAGAGACAAGACAGGTTGATCCTAATCGATCGACTTCAACATGGCCATGTAGCTCAGTGGTAGAGCATCGTCTTGATAAGGCGGGAGTCGTTGGTTCGATCCCAACCGTGGCTACCAGTTTCGATGGTGTCTTTGGCGCAGTTGGCAGCGCTCCCGGTTGTGGTCCGGGTGGTCGCCGGTTCGAGTCCGGCAGGACACCCCACCCCATTCATCTCTTTCGCGGGCGTAGCTCAGTGCGTAGAGCAGCCGGCTTTTAACCGGCAGGTCCAGGGTTCGAATCCCTGTGCCCGCACCAAACCGGTCCTGTAGCTCAGAGGCAGAGCGTCGTCCTTACAAGACGGGGGTCGGGATCTCGGAATTCCCCAGGACTACCAGTTTCTCGCATGAGCAGCACTATTTCGAGTTCTCGGCGATCCAGCGCATGTACTCAGCCGATCCGCCGATGATCTCGCGCTTGAAGAAGGCCGGCAGTTCGTAGCTGTGCTCCCTCTTGACCAGCGCCTCAATCTCCACTGCACGTTCATCGTTTGTCTTCATCGACACGACGAACTCCTGATCGACAACAACATCACCTTTCCATCGGTACACGCTATCGACAGGGTAGATGTGAGCACAGGCGCACAGCCGCGCTTCCACTGCCAGCCTGGCGATCCGTTGCGCTTCTTCCTTGGTTGGGCATGTGCTGTTGATCTCTACGAACATTTCCATTTTCCCCATCACATTCTTGGCGATACGTGTCGCCCCATTCTCAAGCCTGGTGCAAGCAACTTCGTTGCAAATGCTCTTGGCAAATTCCACGATAAATAGGAGGCGACGATGTTCAGCCACATGAAGAACGTCCAGGCTTGGACGCAAGGCATCGAGGTCGAACACGATGCCATCAACCAGATCCGCAACATCGCGGGACTGCCGATCGTGGCCGGGCATGTCGCGGTCATGCCCGACGTCCACCTGGGCAAGGGCGCCACCGTGGGAACGGTATTGCCAACGCTCGGCGCCATCATCCCGGCCGCTGTGGGCGTGGACATCGGCTGCGGCATGGCCGCGGTGAAGACGGGGCTGATGGCCAACGATCTGCCCGAGAGTCTGTCGCGGATGCGTAGCGCCATCGAGGCGGCCGTTCCAGTGGGGTTTGATCTGCACCAGAAGGAGCTGAACCGACCCACGAAGGGCCGCATGGCCGTGATCTTCGTGCCCGGATGCAAGTTCTTTTCGACCGCTTCGAGAAGCTCGAAATCCTGTCCATTCTGGGCAAGGTCGATGCCCGGCGAATCTGGCGCCAGCTCGGCACACTCGGCGGCGGCAACCACTTCATCGAGGTCTGCCTGGACGAGGCCGGGACGGTCTGGATCATGCTGCATTCCGGCTCACGCAACATCGGGAAGACCATCGGCGAGGCTGCCATCGGCATGCCTCGCGAGGCGGCACAGCGCGAGAACATCGCCCTGCCCGACCGGGATCTGGCCTGGCTGAACGAAGGAACGCCCGAGTTCAACCGGTATGTCCAGGCGCTGGACTGGGCACAGGACTATGCGGCGCTCAACCGCGACCTGATGCTGTTCCGCGTCTTGACATCCTCCCCCGCCTGAAGGCGGGGGATTCCTACCACGCCTATCAAGGTGCTGGACCTTGACGAGTCGCTTCGATGGGTTCCTGCTTCGCGGAGCCTGCACCACCGGAGCGGTGTCTGACGTGCTCTCCACAGGCTATCCGGGCCTGCCCGGCCCTTCTGATGTTCTTGGCGGCGTTCTTGTCCGCCTGATCCGCGTGCCCGCAGCGAAGGCACTCGAACTTGTCTGGCGACTTCCGGTTCCCGGGATCGTTGTGACCGCACATGCTGCACGTGGTGCTCGTGTGGACTGGATCCACTGCAATGACCAGACCACCGCGCCACTCGGCCTTGTACTCCAGCAGCGTGCGCAGCATGAACCAGCCCTGATCGAGGATGGCTTTGTTGCGCTGGCGAGGATTGACCTTCGCCGCGGTCATCACCTGGACCTTCAGATCCTCGATGCAGACGACGCCGTAGTCGCGGGTGAGGTGGTGGCTGACCTTGTGCAGGAAGTCGGCCCGGGTGTTGGTCACGCGCTGGTGGCACTTGGCCAACCTGTACCGTGCCTTCGCCCGATTCTTCGATCCTTTCTTCTTGCGAGAGAGGCAGCGCTGGTAGTGCTTGAGCCGGTGCTCGGCCGCGCGGTAGGCGTTCAGGGTTTTGACCATCGCCCCGTCCTGGCCGATCAGCAGCGCCCAGTCCTTGCGCGCTCCCATGTCGATGCCGATCTCTCGCTGTTGCTCAGGGTGAACAGGGATGGCCACCTCACGGACACTCTGGATGCTCACGTACCAGCGGCCCAGGCACTCGGTGACGGTGATGTTGCGGAGATCACCCAGCACGTTCCGGCTCTTGCGGTACCGCACCCATCCGAGCTTGGGGATGAAGACACGGGCGTTGGGCTGATCCAGCTTGAACTGCTTGGGGTCGGGAAACCGCAGGCCCTGGCCCCGATCACGCGCCTTGAACTTCGGAAAGGCGCCGCGGCCGGCGAAGAAGTTGGCGTAGGCCCGCTCCAGATCCTTGAGCGCCTGCTGTTGAGCATGAACCGGTGCGAGCGCCAGCCAGGCCGTCTCTGGTGCGTGACGCCATTCGGTGAGGGCGCGACACAGAGCCGCGTAGCCCAGCTTCTTCTCGCCCGCCTCGAACCGCAGCTTTTGCAAGGCCAGCGCCCTGTTGTAGACGAAGCGACAGGCTCCAGAGAATCGACCCAACAAGCGAGTCTGAGCACTATCGGGCATCAACTCGAATTTGAAGGCTTGCAGGCGCTCACTGGACATTCATCCATGATATTGCCCAGCATTGAAAGTTCAAGTCGGGCTTCGCCCGGCGCTAATTCTTCCCCGATCTGAATGACGGGGCATGTCACGCAATCAGGTCAAGGGTTGACTCCTGGGGATGGGGCCGGCCCCGGCCGTGCACCCCAACCACAAGGAGCTTCCCATGCATCCCCTCCAAGTCCTCCAGCTCGACATCCAGGGAACACCGCAGGCCTGGATCACCGCGGAGCAGGCTGCCCTGCACTACGCCACAGAGGACGTGGCGTGGACGATCGGCGACACCCCGCTGACAACCCTACGTGGAGGATTCAATGTCCGCCTGGGCCGGCAATCTCGCATGGAGATCGCACCCATCATCGCTCTACGTGGATGTTCCCGGGTCAACCTCCATGAAGTCGAACCCACGGTGACAAGGCGCAAGCTGTTCGTGCGCGACCGGCATACCTGCGCCTACTGTGGCGATGTGTTTGACTGGCGGCGCCTGCAGGCCGAGCATATCTTCCCGGAATCGCGAGGCGGTGAGTACACCTGGATGAACCTGGTGAGCGCGTGCGCCGTCTGCAATGCACGCAAAGGCGCTCGCCTGCCGGAAGAAGCCGGTATGCGGCTGCTGTACGTGCCCTACGTGCCCAGCCGCTACGAAGACTTCATCCTGCAAGGCCGCAACATCCGTGCCGATGTTCATGACTGGCTGTCGGCCAAGTTGCCAAAGAACTCCAGACTGAACTGAACGAGGCCCCCAATGTGCACGCATTGGGGGCCTTTTTCATTTTTGACTTACGGGTACGCGGGGGGAGTATTGCAGAACTACTACCCTTCGGAGCGCTCCATGGATATCGCCGATCTCAGCCCCATCCAGATCCTCGTGAAAGACGCGAAGGACAATGATTTTCAGGTCGTGGTCTGGTCAGGACGGACCATCATCAGCAGAAGCCACAAGATCGGTTTGGAGATCGGGCAGGACGGTTCTATCTGCAAAAAGGTGGATGGCGAAGGCCTCACCCTTGGGCAAGCCAGGGAGTACCTTGGCCTAGATCGCGACATGGCTGAGGCCTGAACTAATGATCGCGTCAGGGATAAAAGACCTTGATGAACTGCTCGCTTACGCTGCTGGCATAGGCGTTGCGTTCCTTTGGCTCATGATAATGAAACCCACTGAGGCCGATATCGAAGAAGGCAGGAAGCGCACGGAGCAGATGCTTGCTCAGAGTCGAGAGCGAGAAGAGTGGCAGCGGCTGGTTGATTCCGTAGCCTCGGAGGCGGAAAAGGGCGTGAACCAGTGTTCGGAAAAAGACAATGACCGCTAAGACCCGCATCACTATCGAAGTTACCCCTGAGCAGGCTGACGCCATCTCCGCGGCGCTGGACCTGTACAGCCGCCTGGCCATCGGGCAGGTTCGAGAAATCAGCCATGCATTCCGCTTCGAGCGTGTCCCCACCTACCGGGTCGAGAACGCCGACCGCTTCTGCGAGATCGCTGATCGCATCGAGAGTCTGACTCACGAGATGAGTCGTGCTCTTGGTTTCTTGCCAGGCGCTTCACTGGGCATCCACAACACCCGAGTTCACCTGGCTGGTAGGCGTGCCTACGAGGTGCAGAAGGTGCTGGACAAGGCGCTAGCCGACCACCGCGACCCCAACCCCAACTCTCCGGGTGTGACGCACTACGGACTTCAGTTGCGCTGCACGCATGACCCCGAGCCGGTGGCGACTGTCATCCAATGTGAGAAGGAGGATGTCCTTTGAACGTGATGGTCACTCAACGCCTGTCTGCCATGCATGCCTTCGGCCATCATCCATCCACAGAGCAGCGTCCAAATTTGAGCGCTCGAAAACAGCCATGAATCACACTGAAATCGATAGCCCAGAAAGCTTCTGGCAAAGGAACGTGGAACTTGTCCCGATCCTCGCCCTCATCGGCCTTTTGGCACTGGCGATCGTTGCGTACACCATTGGCGATGTGGTGCTCAAGCAGAGCCCGCCTTGAAGCCTGCGCTGTACCGCCGTCCGCCTGCTACTGCGCCGATCCGAGGGGCTGATTTCACTCTTTTCAGACTTGATTTGCACTTGCTGCATGTGATTCTGGGTTAAGGCTCACGAAGAGCCCGATTCCAGGACTCACATGCAGCAATCCCTCGCCTTTGATGCAATGACCTTTGCGCTTCAGGCTCACGCAGGCCAGAAGCGTAAATACACAGGCGATCCCTACTTCACCCACCTTGCCGAGGTCGCGGGGACGGTCTCGGCCGTCGCCGCCGAATGGATTTCGGAAGTCTCGGTCGGTGGGATGTTGGCCACGGCCTATCTCCATGACACGAGAGAGGACTGCGGCATCTCGGAGGCCGAGATCGAAAGCCGATTCGGTGTCGAGGTGGCGCATGGAGTCACCCTCCTTTCTGACCTGGGTGAGGGCAACCGTGCCACTCGCAAGGCCTTGGCGCGTGCCCGACTGGCTGCAGCCCCTGGATGGGTTCAGACGATCAAGTGCGCCGACCTCATCAGCAATACCTCGTCGATTGCCCTGCACGATCCCAAGTTCGCAAGGGTATATGTCCCTGAACGCCAGGATCTACTGTATGTGCTTGGCAGAGCCGATCGCCGACTGCATGCTCTGGCGCTCAAGCAAATTCAGGAGATCAACCTGTCGAGGTTGGTATGAGCGCCATCCTCATGCCACACCAGATCGACGCCCTCCACGCGGCTCTGGATGGCAAGCTCCTGGCGGTTTGCTTTGGCTCCGGCGTCGATTCCACGGCGATGCTGGTGGCTCTACATGAGGCCGGGATCAAACCTGAACTCATCACCTTCGCTGACACAGGCGGTGAAAAGCCCGGGAGCATCACGCACGCCGAGCGGATGAACACTATCCTGGCAAGTTGGGGCTGGCCGTTGATCGAAACGGTGCGTAAGAAGACCTTGGAGCGTACCGGCTACTCCGACCTCTACGGGAACTGCTGGAAGAACGAGACGCTGCCCTCTTTGGCCTTCGGCATGAAGAGCTGCAGCATCAAGTGGAAGCAGGGGCCACAAGACCAATTCATCAAAGGGTGCAAGCGTGGTCCCGCTGCTAAGCCCCCGCACCCCATATGGGAGCGAGCACAGGCAGAGGGCAGGCGCATCACAAAGCTGATCGGATACGACTGCGGCCGGGCCGACTTGCGGCGCTCGAAGAACCTGCCCGAGCACGATGCTGACTTCGCCTATCTCTACCCGCTTCAGATCATCGAATGGACGCGCACTGAGTGCGTGCGGGCCATTGCCCAATCGATCGGCGCGGACATGGTTCCCATCAAGAGCGCTTGCTTCTTCTGCCCGGCATCCAAACACTGGGAGCTGTTCTGGCTGGCTGCCCACCACCCTGAGCTTCTTGAGGATGCCCTCCGGCTGGAACGCCGTGCATTGACCGGCAAGCACAGTCGATTCGATGAGGTCGAGTTCGGAGCCAAGTGGGAAGACCTGGTTCGCAACGCCGACTGCTTCCCTTCGAGCAACACGTGCGTGGGTCTGGGACGCAGCTTCGCTTGGAACCAGTGGGCTCGGGTCAACCAGGTCGTAGATACCGACTTCCGAGTGCTCCGCGGTGAAGCTGATCGTGAAAGGTTTATCGCCCTGGCCGACAGCATGCGTGATCCGGACAACGCCCTTGATTCGAGATCAAGTCGTGTGTTCCTGATGAAGCCCATCAATGAAAAAAGACAGATCAGCATCTTCGAGGAGGTTTGAATATCGATCGTATAGAAAATAATCCTACATTCACAAATCCATTATGGGGCACCAAAATATGCGAGCAACAAAATCAAAAGATCATGGCGATTGGTCCAACTTGTTTGCCGTCTCATTTGCCTTCGTAATCCTCTGCGCAATTATTTCCGCCATTGTTCTTCAAATGCGCAGCGCAAATGATGAACTACTGATTCAACCAGAAACCATCACCGCCGAAAACTCATGCGTGAAAGAAGTGCTTCGAGAAAATCTGATGCCATTTGACGGTCCATTGAAGTATGGCGATCTTCGAGAGGCCCATAGGACGTGCAATATAGGGAAGTCACCGGAGATTGTTAAAAGACTCCGAACAGAGCAAATCGACGCCCTTGCTTCCGGGAAAGCGAGATGAAGCTTGAGCGCTTCATGCGCATTGCGGAGCTGGTGGCCAACACCACCTGGGTGCGCTACTACCTGTCCAGCTACCCAGGTCAGATGGTGCTGGAGATCGCATGCCTGGATGATTCCGACCTTGATTCGCTTGAGCGAGATCTGATCGATTGTGGGCTCACTCATCTCGCAGATTTCAAACGAAACGGGGTCCGATGCGTGCAATACTCAGTTTGCCGCAGCTATTGAATTCCCCCCTTCCTGCTGCGACATTTGAGAATTGACTTTCTTTTGTTTACTCCATGATGTTCATCATGGCTAAACTGGATTCAATTCCGCCCTTGTATCTTGAGCATGATGAAGTGCTGAGACTGACTACACTCTCCGCTTCCTTGATCCACTCTATGGTCATCAAGGGCGAGTTTCCTGCCCCGCGCCAACTGTCTCAAAGGAGATCAGCTTGGCTCTACCGTGAAATCGTTGAGTGGGCTGAGAATAGACCTGTCTCTGATATTCCACCACCGGCAAACACTGGCGCTCGGAAATCCAGAGTCACCTGCTCACAAGCGACTCAAGATATGAGTCCAGCTTAGTTAACCAATGCCTCCTTTCCTTGTCAAAGGTGTATCGGTTATAAGTTCCCTCGACGCCTTCCAAAATATGGCCAAGGATTACCTCCCCAATATCTCTTGGACAACCCAGTGAGGCAAGGAACGTCCTTGCTGTTCGCCTCAAATCATGCGGCGCCCAGTTTTCAACTGTGAGACGCACTCTTTCCCGATTGGGCGTAGTTCTACTATATGGCATGTGGTGGTATACCGCCACTCCGGCCGATTTCTGGGTAAAGTATCCCAACTCCCCACTTGATGGGAACAAGTAACCATCGCCATAGGCTTCTTTTCGACGAAGAACTATCTCTCTGGCTCTTCCAATTAATGGGACACGCTGATCGTCAGCATCGTCGCGATTCTTGTTCTTTGTCTTGATCTTGGGAATCGTCCACCAAACCCCGGTTTTCTCTTCTGATATTTCCCTTCCCTCTATTTTCTCAATTTCCGCCCCTCTAACTGCGGTCCACAAATAGATTGTCAAGAAATCATTAACAGCCCTGGAGAAGTTAGGAAGCCATCGGACAAGTTCACCGACCTCATCCGGACTTAAAACTCTCTTGCCGGTTCCCTTATGCACACCAAGCTTCTTGGGGCCTTTGGACTTCAATTTCCCGCGAAGGATCTGCCGCCACCAGTTAGGCGTGTTATCGGGTAGGTCGCCTGAATCGAGGCAGTAGTCCCATGCAGCGCCAAGCTCACGACGTAGGTTTGAAGCCTGGACGGGGATATGGTCGTACTGCTTGATGTGTGCAAATGCGATCTTCCGCGTCACATCTATAGCTCGCATGTCTGCGATATCTCCGAGCATCGTATCGAAAGTTCGGGCGACTTCATCTCGCCCCTTCTTGGCTCGATTCTTGACGTGCCCTGCCAGGTAGATGTCGCATACCTGCCTCACGGTTTTTTCTGTACCCGATGCTTGCGTGCTCGTTTTGCTCTTGCTACGTTTCTTCTTTTCCAGTGCCGGGTCGAGGCCATCTTCTCTGTCTTGCCTGAGTTTTTCCCACTTGGCAACGGCCGCATGGTACGACATGGAAGGCCACTCCCCGATCTTGATCTGACGAAGCGCATCGTCCACCGGACTCCTGTACCGGTAGGACCACGTTTTCTTCCTTTGCCTGGCTGTCAGCCTAAGGCCCGGATGTGAGTCGAAGGTCAGGTTTGAGCCTTGTGCAAGAATCTTCGCCTGTCGCGCATCGAACTCCATTGGTGTGCTCTCCGTTGTGCTGTGACTCAGTTGAAGTGTTCGCTAGGTGTAGTTTTTTTCTGCACCGCTCTGCGTGGTGTAGTTTTCTTGAGGATGGCAAAAAAAACTACACCAAAAATGGAAGTGTAGCTGTATGTTGATGCATGTAGATGGAGTCTAAATTTCTAGCGCGATGAGTTGGCGATGAGGGAAAAGTCTTGAAAAATCAACGAGATATGGAAAATCCCCTGGAAAATCAAGGATCTTCCGATTCTCGCCACACCCCCATGATGCAGCAGTACCTCGCCATCAAGGCGTCGTACCCGCACACCCTGGTGTTCTACCGCATGGGTGACTTCTACGAGATGTTCTTCGCCGACGCCGAAAAGGCGGCGCGGCTGCTGGACATCACGCTCACGCAGCGCGGCCAGTCTGCCGGCGAGCCCGTCATCATGGCTGGCGTGCCCTTCCATTCGGTGGAAAGCTACCTGGCCCGGCTGATCAAACTGGGCGAGTCGGTGGCCATCTGCGAGCAGGTGGGCGACGTCGCCACGGCCAAGGGACCGGTGGAGCGCAAGGTGGTGCGCGTGGTCACGCCCGGCACCCTGACCGACACCGAATTGCTGTCCGAAAAGGCCGAAGCGGTGCTGCTGGCCGTGCATCCCGGCGCGCGCACCGGCCTGGGCCTGGCCTGGCTTTCGGTCACGCAGGGCATCGTCTTCCTCGCGCAGTGCGACAGCGACGACCTGCCCGACTGGCTCTCGCGCATCAACCCCGGCGAAGTGCTCTACAGCGCCGAAGTGACGCCCACGTTCGAAAAACGCCTGCAGGCCCTGGCGGCACAGCCGCTGACCAGTGGTCAACGCACCGTGGCCGTGGTGCGGCCAGCCTGGGCCTTCGACGCCGGGCTGGGCGAACGCAAGCTGCTCGAACAGTTGCAGGCCGCCAGCCTGGCCGCCTGGGACGCGCAGGACCTGCGCGACGCCCACGCTGCGGCGGCCGCCCTGCTCGCCTACGCCGAACACACGCAGGGCCAGGCGCTCACGCACGTGCGCAGCCTGCAGGTGGCGCGCAGTGGCGACCTGATCGACCTGCCGCTCAACACGCGCCGCAATCTGGAGCTCACCCACACCCTGCGCGGCGAAACCCAGCCCACCCTGCTGTCGCTGCTGGACACCTGCCACACCGGCATGGGCAGCCGCACCCTGCGCCAGTGGCTGCTGGAGCCCCAGCGCGAGCGCACCCAGGCCCGCGAACGGCTGGCCGCCATCGGGCGGTTACGCGACGGCCTGTTCCAGCGCCTGCGCAGCGCGCTCAAAGGCGCCAGCGATGTGGAACGCATCACCGCCCGCACCGCACTGCGCCAGGTGCGCCCGCGCGAGCTGGTCGGCCTGACCCAGACCCTGGCCCGTGCGCAAGCCCTGTCGCAGTCGCTGGCCAGCGCCCTCGGCCCCGAAACCCCCGCCTTGCTGGCCCGCACCGCCGCCGATCTGATGCCACCGGCCGGCTGCGCCGAACTGCTGACCCAGGCCATCCAGCCCGAACCGGCGGCGCTGGTGCGCGATGGCGGCGTGATCGCCGACGGCTTCGATACCGAGCTCGACGAGCTGCGCGCCATCCAGACCAACTGCGACGGTTTCCTCATCGACCTGGAGACCCGCGAGCGCGCGCGCACCGGCATCGCCAACCTGCGCGTGCAATACAACAAGGTGCACGGCTTCTACATCGAGGTCACCCAGGGCCAGATCGACAAGGTGCCCGACGACTACCGCCGCCGCCAGACGCTGAAAAACGCCGAGCGCTTCATCACCCCCGAACTCAAGGCCTTCGAGGACAAGGCCCTGAGCGCGCAGGAGCGGGCGCTAGCGCGCGAAAAGTGGCTCTATGAACACCTGCTGGACCAGTTGCAGGCCTTCATCGACCCGCTGACCCGCCTGGCGCGCGCCATGGCCGCGCTGGACGCGCTGTGTGCGCTCGCCGAGCGCTCGCTCACGCTGAACTGGAGCGAACCGGCCTTCACGCCCGAGCCCTGCATCGAAATCCGTGGCGGCCGCCACCCGGTGGTGGAAGCGCGCCTGAACGAGACCACGGGCGGCAGCTTCATCGCCAACGACACCGTGCTGGGTCCCAAGGCGCGCATGCAGGTCATCACCGGCCCCAACATGGGCGGCAAGAGCACCTACATGCGCCAGGTGGCGGTCATCGCCCTGCTGGCCAGCATGGGCAGCTACGTGCCGGCGCAGAGCTGCCGGCTGGGCCCTATCGACGCCATCCACACCCGCATCGGTGCCGCCGACGACCTGGCCAACGCGCAATCCACCTTCATGGTCGAGATGACCGAAGCGGCGCAGATCCTGAACGCGGTCACACCGAAGGAAGCGCCGGGCCGCCCCAAGCTTACGGCCCCCCCTCGGGGGGAGGACGGGGCACAGCCCCGTCCAGGGGGCGCCTATTCGCTGGTGCTGATGGACGAGATCGGCCGCGGCACCTCGACCTTCGACGGCCTCGCGCTGGCCGGGGGCATCGCCGCCCACCTGCATGACAAGGCACGCTGCTTCACGCTGTTCGCCACCCATTACTTCGAGCTGACCGAATTCCCCGCCAGCCACCACGGTGCCGTCAACGTGCACGTGAGCGCGGCCGAAGGCGGTGGCAAGGCCGGCATCGTCTTCCTGCACCAGATCGAACCCGGGCCCGCCTGCCGCAGCTACGGCATTCAGGTCGCCCGCCTGGCCGGCGTGCCGGCGGCCGTGGTGCAGCATGCGCGCCATGCGCTGGCGGCCCTGGAATCGCACAGCGAAAGCAGCCGCTCGCAGGTGGACCTGTTCGCGCCGCCGCCAGCCGCTCCCGAAGCCGAAACCCCGCCGGTGGTGGCCGCGCTGGCCGCCATCGACCCGGACGCCCTGTCGCCCCGCGAAGCGCTGGAGCAGCTCTACACCCTCAAAAAAATCGCTGGAAACCCATGACCTACTGTGTTGCCGTCAAGCTCAAGGCCGGCCTGGTCTTTCTCTCCGACTCCCGCACCAATGCGGGGCTGGACCAGATCAGCACCTTCCGCAAGATGATCGTCTACGAGAAGCCGGGCGACCGCTTCATGTGCCTGCTCTCGGCCGGCAACCTCTCCATCTCGCAGTCGGTGCGCGAGATCCTGCAGATCGAGCAGTTGCCGCCCGATGAAGAAGGCGGCGAGCCGATCACCATCTGGAACGCCCGCAGCATGTTCGACGCCGCACGGGTGCTGGGCGCCGCCGTGCGCCACGTGTTCGAACGCGACGGCGAGGCGCTCAAGAACGCCGGTGTGGACTTCAACGTGTCCATGATCTTTGGTGGCCAGATCGGCAGCGAAGGCATGCGCCTGTTCCAGGTCTATTCGGCCGGTAACTTCATCGAGGCCACGCCCGAAACGCCGTTCTTCCAGATCGGTGAATCCAAATACGGCAAGCCGGTGCTGGACCGCGTGATCACCCCCGACACACCACTGGACGAAGCCGCCAAGTGCGTGCTGGTGTCGATGGACAGCACCCTCAAGTCCAACCTGTCGGTGGGCCTGCCGCTGGACCTCGTGGTCTATGAGGCCGACCGCCTGCAAAGCGACAAGATCACCTGTATCGACGAAAACAACCCGTATTTCCTGATGGTGCGCCGGGTCTGGGGCGAGAAGCTGCGCGAGGTGTTCGACGGTATCGAGCACCCCACCTGGGACGGCAGTCACACCGAAGTGCCGCTGCGCTGCGAAGGCGCGCGCGCGCTGCCGCTGCGCAAGATCAGCAGCCCGAAGGAAAAGCTGATCTGAAAAATGTGGGCCCCCACGCTCAGCCGCTGCGCGGGTCGCTGCCCCCCGAGGGGGTGCGAATCCCGCTTGGGAACGGCCCGGCGCGGGCTTCTGGCCCCCACGCTCCACCGCTGCGCGGGTCGCTGCCCCCCGAGGGGGTGCGAATCCCGCTTGGGAACGGCCCGGCGCGGGATTCTGGCCCCCATGCGCCACTGCTGCGCGGGTCGCGGGCGAAGCGCCGTCATGCCCGCGCAGGCGGGCATCCAGCAGAGTCACCCTGGCAGGAGTCACTGCCCTCACGCCACCGCCTCGCAGATCGCTGCTGACGCTTCCCTGCATTCTTGAACCATGCCGCTGATCATCTTTTCCCACGCCAACAGCTTCCCGGCCAGCACGTACGGGGTGCTCTTTCGCAGCCTGCGCGCGCGGGGTTACACGGTGCGGGCCGTGGAGAAGTTCGGGCATGCACCCCAGTACCCGGTCACCAGCAACTGGCCGCTCCTGGTGCAGCAACTGGCCGACTTTGCCGGTCCCGAGATCGAGCGGCATGGCAAAGGGGCCTGGCTGGTCGGGCATTCGCTGGGCGGCTTTCTCAGCCTTATGTGCGCCGCCCGCCACCCAACGCTGGGTGGCCACCCGGTGCGCGGGGTGCTGCTGCTCGACTCGCCCGTGCTCGGTGGCTGGCGCGCCCGTGCGCTGGCCCTGGCCAAACACACCCAGTTGGTGGGATCGCTCTCGCCGGGCAAGATCAGCCGCAAGCGCCGCAACACCTGGCCCGGCGCCGACGAGGCACTGGCTCACTTTCAGCACAAAAAGGCCTTTGCCCGCTGGGACCCGCAGGTATTGCGCGACTACATCGAGCACGGCACGGTGGACGTGGACACGCCAAACGGCCGACAGCGACAGCTGGTTTTCGACCGCGATGTCGAAACCGCCATTTACAACACCCTGCCCCACAACCTGGACCGCTTGCTGCGCAAGCACCCCCTGCAGTGCCCGGTGGCCTTCCTGGGCGGCACCGAATCGCTGGAAATGAAGCAGGTGGGCATGGCGATGACGCAGCGTCTGGTGGGCAAACAGCACCCTGAACGCCTGAACATGCTGCCTGGCAGCCACCTCTTTCCCATGGAAATTCCGCTGGACACGGCGGCAGCCATCGACAACAGCCTGCAAGCGCTGGCCCGCTGAAAACGCCCGTCGGGTGCACCTGGTACCTGCGGCCCCGTGCAGTCACCGACACCACGCCGGCAAGATGTTGGGTATAACGCAGCAAACACCGCGCCCCAGCGCCTTTTCATGAAGCGACTGATCACCGAAGCTGCGCCCACCGCCGACAGCCCCTGGTGGCTCAGGCTGCTGCACTGGCAGCCTGATCGCCTGCGCCTCTGGCAGCGGCTGGGCATGGCGCTGCTCATCACGCTGGCCGCCCTGTGGCTGCGCCAGGGGCTGGCGCCGGCCGAATCGGGCGGGCGCTTCATCACGTTTTCCCTGGCTGCCGCGCTGTCGGCGCTGTATGGCGGGTTTGCCGCCGGCCTGTTCAGCACGTTGCTGGGCATGGTGCTGGTCAACTTTCTGCTCGTCCACCCGTACTTCCAGCTCGCCATCACCAACCCGGCCGAAGCCTTCTGGCTCAACACCTGGTTTCTGGTGACCCAGTTGGTGGTGATCGGGGCGATCTGGCGCATGCAGGCCCAGAACCGGCAACTGCAGGAAAGCAACCAGCACATCCGAGACAGCCAGCAGCACTTTCTGGACACCTTCGAGCATGCTGCCGCCGGCATCACGCACGTCGGCTTTGACGGTCAGCTCCAGCGCGTCAACGGCACCTTCTGCCGGCTGGTGGGGTATTCGTTCGAGGAACTGCGCCAGATGCGCTTTCAGGACCTGACCCTCCCCGACGACAT
Organism: Hydrogenophaga sp. NFH-34; assembly: GCF_021401345.1. Lineage (GTDB taxonomy): Bacteria > Pseudomonadota > Gammaproteobacteria > Burkholderiales > Burkholderiaceae_C > Hydrogenophaga > Hydrogenophaga electricum. The sequence continues at coordinate 10,023 of NZ_JACBGE010000011.1, read as the reverse complement.
CGGGCCGGACGAGGTGCTCATCAAACAGGTGCTGGCTGGCGAACGCAGCAGCTATTCGCTGGAAAAACGCTACCGCCGCAAAGATGGCCGCACGGTCTGGGCGCACCTGACGGTGTCCATGGTGCGCAAGCCCAATGGCCTGCCCGACTACCTGATCTCGGTGGTGCAGGACATCACCAGCCTCAAGGCGGCCGAAGAAACGGTGCGCACCAACGAACGGCTGCTGCGGCAGGCCCAGGCCCTGTCGGGGTTTGCGAGCTGGGAGGCCGACATCAAGGGCGACCGCATCCGTGCCCACCACAACTCGCACCAGCGCCTGGGACTGCCCAAAGGGGAATACACCTCGACCGAGCTGCTGGACATCGTGCATCCGCGCGACCGCGACCGCTTTGCGGCCGAGTGGCGCGCAGCGCTCAAAAGCACGCTGTTCAACGGCAACTACCGCATCCGCATCGACGGCAAGGATCGCTGGGTCGGCATCCGTGCCGAATTCGAACGCAACGCCGACGGGCACGCGGTGCGCGCCTTTGCCGTGGCCCAGGACATCACCGACCGCAAGCGCGCCGAGATCGAAATCCGCCGCCTGAACGCCTCGCTGGAACAGCGCATCCAGGAACGCACGCGCAAACTGCGCGCTGCCTACGACGAACTGGAAAGCTATTCCTACGCGGTGGCGCACGACCTGCGCTCGCCCCTGCGGGTCATCAACGGGTTTGCCCAGGCGCTGGAGGAAGACAACCCGGCGCTCGACGCGGTCAGCCACAAGCACCTGGCCCGCATCATGGGCGCCAGCAAAAAGATGGGGGAACTCATCGACGGCCTGCTGCAGTTGGCCCAGATCGGCCGCAGCGACCTGCGGCGCGAACCGGTGAACATCAGCCAGGTGTCGACGCGGCTGCTGGAAGACCTGGCACTGCAAACGCCCGAGCGCCGCGTGGACTGGCGCGTCGAGCCCCACCTGCAGGCGCAGGCCGATCCGGCCCTGGTCGAGGCCCTGCTGCAGAACCTGCTGCACAACGCCTGGAAGTACACCTCACAAACGCCGGAGGCACGCATCCGTGTCTATGAGGACATCGTCGACGGCCAGCCGTTCTACTGCGTCAGCGACAACGGCGCCGGCTTCGACATGAAGCGCGCCGAAAAGCTCTTCCAGCCTTTCCAGCGCTTGCACCAGCCGCACGAATTCGCCGGGCTGGGCATCGGACTGGCCACCGCTCAGCGCATCGTCCAGCGCCATGGCGGGGTGATGACCGCGGTGTCGACCCCAGGCCAAGGCGCCACCTTCCGCTTCACCCTGCGCGACGAAGACAACGAATCCCTGCCCTCGGTGCCGCCGTCCATCTGAACAAAGGGGCCGGCGCCTCGCAAAACCTCAGCGCTTGACCGGCATCAGCGTCAGGCGCACCCCACCGGGTACCACCTGCAGCGGCCCGGGTTCGTACCCCCAGCCCGCGAGCGTCTGCAACTGTTCGGGCCGCAGGCGGTGCACCACCGCGTCCTGCAACACCGATTCGGCCAGCACACCACCCAGGCGACTGACCCGCGGTTGCTGGGCCACCGGCACGCCTGGCACATCGAAGCGCTCCACACGCACCGCGTCCAGCCGCAGCGTGCCGTCGCTCGGTTCGAAGCGCAGTCCGTAGCTCAGCTCCAGCAGCCCCTGCAGGCTGCGCCCGCCGGTCAGCGCGCTGCCCAGTGTGTAGTCCATCTGGGTCGCAATGCGGTTCTGCGCGGGCAGCAGCCGCAGGCGCGGGTGGGTCAGCGACACATCAAACAGCTCCATGTAGCGCGTGTCCACAGGAAAGTGGCGCGCCAGCATTTCGGCCAGGCGTGCCTCGGAGACCTCCACCGTGCGCGGGCCCGGCGCCATGGCCGAGCAGGCGCTCAGCCCCATGCCGAAGGCCAGCGCCAGCCCCGCTGCGCCCATGCTTTTGAGTCCCGTCCGACGATCCATAGCGGTCTGTTCCTGCCTGATGCTGGCGCCCATTCTAGGAAGCCAGCACCCGTTTGCCGGGTTTCGCCCCGGTAAAGGCGGTGACATTTCACGGCACGGGCGCGGCATTTCGCGAGCAGCAGCCGCGACCCGTCGCAAAGTGGTGGCTGCCGCCATCGGCAACCGGCACAGTGCGCGCCATCTCCCCCCGGAAGCCCACCATGCCGCCCATCCTCGACATCCTCCGCCACACCCCCGTTGCCGTCTTCATGCTGCTGGCCGGCCTGCTCGGGCTCGGTCTGACCCAGTGTTTCGCGCGGGAGGTCCGTTTCCGCCGCGTGCTGGTCATGGGCCTGGCCATGGCCAGCCTGTCGTTTTACGGCGTGCTTTCCACGTTCGCCGGACACACCCTTGCCGTCCCCGTCTGGCTGGGCACCGCGGTGGTGAGCTACCTCGGCACCGCACACCGTGCGCCGCCTGCCGGCACCCGCTACGACACGGTGCGGCAGCGCTTCAGCATCCCCGGCAGTGTGATCCCGCTGATCCTCATCCTCGCGGTCTTTCTGACCAAGTACGCCGTGGGCGTGGCCCTGGTCCTGCACCCGGAACTGGTTCGGCACGCGCCCACGGCCTGGGGCATCAGTGCCCTGTACGGGCTGTTCAGCGGACTGTTCGCCGGTCGCGCCATGCGGCTGCTCCATCTGGCGCGGCGCACCGCTCTGGCCACAACGGTCCCCACCCTTCCGACGCCCCCCAACCTGGCCTGAGCCCTCAACCCACTGGAGAAAACCCCACCATGCACCCCCACCCCGACACCCTGGAACACCTCGCCCGCCGCCGTGCCGGCATGAAACTGGGCTGGTACGTGCACGCCAGCGTGTACGCGCTGGTCACCCTGCTTCTCTGGACCCTTGCGCAACATGCCGGCCGCGACTGGGCCATTTTCCCCACGCTCGGCTGGGGCCTGGGTCTGGCCATCCACGGCGTGGTGGTGTTTCTGCACGGCAGCGGCGTGCTGGAAAAACAGGTCGAGCGCGAACGCATCCGCCTCGGGCTCAACCCCCGCGACTGACGCTCCGCAGCCCCACACGGGCACACCGGCCTCTAGAATCCTCGGCATGCCCATTCCCTGGTCATCGGCAGCACGGCACGCGGCCCAGACCGCCGGTTTCTGCCTGGCCATCGCGGCGCTGCAATACGGTTTTGCGCCCGACCGGCCCTGGCAACCCCTGCTGGCCTATTCGCTGTGCATCGGCCTTATCACCTGGGCCGTGATCGACCTTGGCCGACACGCCTTGCCCGCAGCTCGCGGCACGGGCTGGCCACACGGCTGGCCGGGTGTGCTGCTGGTGCTGGCCGGTATTGCGACCGGCTACCTGCTGGGCAATGCCCTGGCCGACCTGCTGTGCCAACGCTTCGGCTGGTACCACACCAACACGTCCGTCGACCTGCAGGCCGAGATCCGCCGCAGCCTGCTGATCACGCTGGTGGCGACGGTGGTGGGCGTCTACTACTTCTACAGCCGGGGCCGCAGCGCTTACCTGGAACGCGAGATGCTGCAGGCGCGCGGCCTGGCTGCTGAATCACAGTTGCGCCTGCTGCAGAGCCAGTTGGAGCCGCACATGCTGTTCAACACACTGGCCAATCTGCGGGCCCTGATCGCCACCGATCCCCCGCGCGCCATCGCCATGCTGGACCAGCTCAACCGCTTCCTCCGCGCCACTTTGCAGGCCTCGCGCAACACCCGGCACCCACTGGCCGACGAATACGACCGCCTGCGTGACTATCTGGCGCTGATGAGCGTGCGCATGGGCGCGCGCCTGCGCTGCACCCTGACGCTGCCCGACACCCTGGCCAGCCACCCGGTGCCGCCACTGCTGCTGCAGCCCCTGGTGGAAAACGCGATCCGCCACGGTCTCGAACCCGCACGGCGCGGCGGCGAAATCACCGTGCACGCCGAAAGCGACGGCCAGACCCTCTGGCTCGAAGTGCGCGACGACGGCATCGGCTGCGACGGCGACCCCACCGAAGACTTCGGCCTGGCCCAGGTGCGCGAGCGCCTGCTCAACGCCTACGGCCCGCAAGCCCGCCTGCACTGGCACAGTGCCCGCGGCCAGGGCACCCGCGTTCGCCTGCAATTGCCGCTGTGGCCCGCAGCGGCCACCCCATCGCCATGAACGCCACCGCCCTTATCGCCGAAGACGAACCCCTGCTCGCCGCCGCGCTGCAGGCCGAACTGGCGCAAACCTGGCCCGACTTGCGCATCGTGGCCCAGGCCTGCGACGGCGTGGCGGCCGTTCAGCAGGCACTGGCCTGCCGGCCGGACGTGCTGTTTCTCGACATCCGCATGCCCGGCCAGAGCGGCCTGGAGGCCGCGGCCGAGCTGGCCGAAGAGTGGCCCGACAGCGGGCCCGATGCGGCCCCCTTCCCGGTGCTGGTGTTCGTGACGGCCTACGACCAATATGCCTTGCAGGCCTTCGAGGCCCAGGCGGTGGACTATCTGCTCAAACCCGTGGTGCCGGAGCGACTGGCACGCACGGTGCAACGGGTGCAGGCCTTGCTGGCGACACGGCGCCCTTTGGTGGCCCCCGCCTCCCGCGACGCCCTGCGGCCCGATGACGCCACGCTGCAGCGCCTGCGCGCCCTGCTGGCACCACCGCCCCACGCCACGCTGAAAGTGATCCAGGCCCATGCCGGCACCCACCTGCGCCTGGTACCGGTGGACGAGGTGCTGGTGTTCGAAGCAGCCGACAAATACGTGCGCGTGATCACCACCGCGCACGCAGCAGAAAGGGGCGGCGAACTGCTCATTCGCACGCCCCTTCGGGAATTGTTGCCCCGGCTCGACGCCAGCGTGTTCTGGCAGATCCACCGCAGCACCGTGGTTCGCGCCACCGCCATTCACAGCGTGCTGCGCGACGAGGCCGGCAAACTGCATCTGACGCTGCGCAACCACCCCGGGCGCTGGGCCGTCAGCCGGCTCTACGCCCCGCTGTTCAAGGCGATGTAACCGCCCTGCGAACTCGGCGATCAGTAGCGGTTGCCACCCCGGCGGTCATCGTCGCGGTCACGGTGGCGCGGGCCGCGGCGGTCGTCATCGCGCCACCTGTTGTGCCCATGGCGCCAGCCCGGGTACACATAGACCGGCTGCGGCTGCACCACCGGCTGCACGTAATAGCCCGGCCGGTACACCGGGGCCGGCTGCACATACACAGGTGCCGGCTGCACATACATCGGTGGCGGTCGCACATAGACCGGCGCCGGTTGCACGTACACGGGTGCCGGCTGCACATACACCGGACGCGCGTTGGACACACCCACCGACACGCCGGGCGAGTTCACACCGATCGACCAGTAAACGTCGTCCCGCGCATGCGCCTGGGTGGCCATCGCACTCAAGCCCCAGGCACCGGCCGCCAGCGCCGCCGTCGCCAGCCAGCGCGCGCCACGGCCGCTGTCCGCACGCAAAGTTGTCGTTTCCATCGTCTTGCTCCTGTTGGGGGCAAAACACCTGTTCTGCCCTGACCGCATTAGAGGCGTTCACGCTGTAACGCATGCCGCTTCTTCGGTCAAAGGCGTTACCAAACGTTAAATTGCGCGCCGAATCTGGGCGCTGGCAGGAACCCGCTGCGTCAACGCAGGAAAAAAGTCACACCGGCCCCCAACAACGCGGCCACCACCAACGAACCCCAACGCCACCAAGACGACGGGCTCGTGTCCGACGCCGGCAGCAGGTCAGGGTCATCGGCCACGGTGTTTTCAAACGCCGGCTGGTGCGTGTCGGCGCCCACCCGGGTGGGGCTGCCCGGCGCAGCCCAGGCTGCCCAGAGCGCATGCGCGTGCTGCGGCACGATCGCGCCCCGGTCCACCGCCTTCTCCACATCGGCCCAGCCGAGCTGCACCCGCACCGACGGCAGGAACACATCTTCCATCTGCGTGGCTTCCCAGTGGGAGTGTTCGTCTACGCTCACGGTGTCCGGGTTGTCGTTCGGCTGCATCGGGTTCCTCCAGTTTCAGTGCTGATGCACGGCTTTTCAGCCGGCTGGATTGCAACGATAGCCGAAACAAAGCGTAAGCCCAAACACCCGGCGCCACAGCGCTCACACCCCGGCCACCCCTTCCCGGCCAGCCCCTCAAGCCCTACGACGGCAGACGCAGCCCGCCATGCCCTTGCCCATCCGCTCACAGTCCGGGTGGCAAGCCGCGCCATCACGGGCCCGAAGGTGTACATAAAATGAATTAAATCTTCTACAAATTCAGGGTTGCCATGCATTTCCTCAACCGTCCCGCCGGCGTCGGCACGCTGCCTGCATGGGCAGCGCTCACACTGTCGCTCAGCGCCTGCGCTGCAGGCCCTTCCCAGCCGCACCCCCAGCACAGCGCACCAACCCTGACCCACAACTGCCAACCTCAGGAAACGGTCGGCTTCTCCTGCGAACTGCACGATCACCGGCTGCTGTCGCTGTGTGCCTCGCCAGGGTTTGAGAAGTTCGCCGGCCAGCCCAAAGACAACCCGGGCTACGCCTACCTTGTCGTGGGCTCGCTCCATGGGCAAGTGCAATACAGCTACCCGGACAAACCCAGCGAGTACAAGAAATACCTGTCGTCGGGGACCACGATGTCGGCTTGGCCCTACGTGAAGGCAGTGTCTCAAAAAGGCACCTTCTTTTACGCGAATGGCGACGCCGAGACGCCGGTCAGCCTGACACCTGAAAACCTCCCTCCCGGCTGGCATGTGGAGACTGCACCCACGAGAGGCAATTCGTACTGTACGAACAGAGTGCATCGAGAAAACTTCGATGCGGTATTGCTCCAGCTCCCTCCTGCGACGAACTGAGCAACCCGAGTGCATGCCGAATGAAACCGAAGGAGTGCTTGTGGCAGCCCCGTATGTCCCACATCTGAACAGCGATCAACAGCGGCAACGCGCCGAGTCGCTTCTGGCACACGCCTACCGCAGCGGTATCACCGATCCCAAAGAACTCGCTAACTTCATGGGGCAGGTTCAGCACGAAAGTCAGAACTTCTCCAAGTTGGAAGAAAACCTGAACTACAGCGGCGGCCGCCTGTTTGACGTGTTCGGCCCCCGCAATGGCCTGACTAGCCAACGGGCAAATGACATTGCGGCCATTCCGGACAAAACAGAACGCGCTCGGACCGTTGCCGAACAGGTCTACGGAGGCGCCTACGGTGCCAGGGCCTTGGGCAACACCGAACCCGGAGACGGCTACAACTACCGGGGCCGCGGCTATGTGCAACTTACCGGCAAGAAGAACTACGCTGCCTACGCCACATCAACGGGCCTCGATCTGCTGAACCACCCTGAACTGGCTGCCAACGAGCCAAACGCCGAGCTCCTGGCCATCAACTACTGGCAAACCGCCGTTCAATCAAAGGGACAGGCGCGCACCGATGTCGTCGAGGCGGGCTCCATCATCAACACGGGAAGCATCGGAAATCAGGTCAAAGGCCTCGCCGACCGCCAAGCCAATGCTGCCGCCTGGGAAGCCGCCCTTGGCAAAGAAGGCTACCTGCAAGAAGCGCTGGCGCGCCACCCCTTGCCTGACGAGCAAGCAACGCGCTCACCAACCCCGCCCGAGCAGACACCGCTTCGCCTCCAACCCAGTTTGAGCCTCTCACCGCAGAGCCTGCAGCTCATCCAAGACAGCGAGCACCACGTCCGCAACCTCGCCGAGCGCTACCGCCTGCCCTGGGACCCGGGCATGGACAACACCGTCTTCGCCCTGGCTCAGCGAGCCCAGGCGCAGGGGTTGACCGGCATCACGCACCTGAAGGTCGAACAGGGTCTCATCCACTTTGCCCAGTTCAACGGCAATGGCAGCCCGCTCCAAGAAGGGCAGATGGGCGCGCTGGATGCGGCCAACACGCCGGCCAGCGAATCGGTGACGCAACTGGCCCTGGCCGCCACCCCGGCCCCCCGGGAAACCGGTGTAGACCTCGCCTTCGCGAGCGGCACCGAACCGCTGGCGCTGCAGCGCTGACGCCGCCCTAGAATGGGCGGATGAGCTCCAGCAACACCTCTTCCCACCACAAAAACAACGCCCCCGCCGCCGACGGCGCCGAGCACAAGGTCTCCAACTTCCTGCGCCAGATCATCGAAAAAGACCTGGAGCACGGCACCTACGCCCAGCGCCAGTGGGGCGGCGGCCCGGGCGATGCGGCCTTCCACGACGCCGGCCAGCCCGACCCGGCCAAGATCCGCACCCGCTTCCCGCCCGAGCCCAACGGCTACCTGCACGTGGGCCACGCCAAGAGCATCTGCCTGAACTTCGGCCTGGCGCGCGACTACGGCGGCGTCTGCCACATGCGCTTTGACGACACCAACCCCGAGAAGGAAGAGAAGGAGTACGTGGACTCCATCCTCGACGCGGTGCAGTGGCTGGGCTTCAACTGGCAGAGCAGCTTCAGCGGCAAGACAGAACAGCACCTGTACTACGCGTCGAACTACTTCGACTTCATGTACCGCGCGGCCGAACACCTCATCACCGCCGGCCACGCCTATGTGGACGAACAGACCGCCGAAGAAATGCGCGTCAACCGCGGCGACTTCGGCAAGCCCGGCGTGGACAGCCCCTTCCGCGCCCGCAGCCCCGAAGAAAACCTGGCCCGCTTCCGCGAAATGCGCGACGGCAAACTCGCCGACGGCGCCGCCGTGCTGCGCGCCAAGATCAGCATGCAGTCGCCCAACATCAACCTGCGCGACCCGGCCATCTACCGCATTCGCCGCGCCACGCACCACAACACGGGCGACGCCTGGTGCATCTACCCCATGTACACCTTCGCGCACCCCATCGAGGACGCGCTGGAGCAGATCACCCACTCCATCTGCACGCTGGAATTTGAAGACCAGCGCCCCTTCTACGACTGGCTGATGGAGCGTTTGATCGAAGGCGGCCTGCTCAAGGCCCCGCCGCCGCGGCAGTACGAATTTGCGCGCCTGAACCTCACCTACGTCATCACCAGCAAACGCAAGCTCGCGCAACTGGTGAACGAGAAGAAGGTCAGCGGCTGGGACGACCCGCGCATGCCCACCATCGTCGGCCTGCGCCGCCGCGGCTACACGCCCGAAGCCATCCAGCTGTTTGCCGAACGCATCGGCGTGACCAAGAGCGATTCGTGGATCGACTACAGCACGCTCGACGGCTGCCTGCGCGAAGACCTGGAAAACAAGGCCCACCGCGGCATGGCCGTGCTCGATCCCGTCAAGCTGGTGCTGACCAACTGGGCCGAAGTGTTCGGCTCCGACGGCTACACCGAAGACTGCACCCAGCCCGCCCTGCCCCACTCGGCAATTGCCGAAGGCCAGACCCCGCCGCCAGACCGCGTGTTCAAGATCGGCAAGGACGTGTGGATCGAACGCGAAGACTTTGAAGAAGTGCCGCCCAAGGGCTATAAGCGCCTGTTCCCCGGCAACGTCGTGCGCCTCAAGGGCGGCTACGTCATCGAATGCACCGGCGTGGGCGCCAAAGACGCCGACGGCCAGGTGACCGAAGTGCACGCCAAAGTGATCGCCGGCACCAAGAGCGGCACCCCCGGCGCCGACAGCGTCAAGGCCAAAGCCGCCATCACCTGGGTGGGCGCTGCCGACGGCGTGAGCGCCGAAGTGCGCCTGTACGACCGCCTGTTCACCGACCCGCAACCCGACGCGGGCGGCAAGAACTTCCTGGACGCGCTGAACCCCGACAGCCTGAAGGTGGTGACGGCCTACGTGGAGCCGTCACTGGCCGCCGCCAAGCCGGACCAGAAATTACAGTTTGAACGGCACGGCTACTTTGTGGCCGACCGGGCGGACCACGGCGTGGGCGGGAAGGTGGTGTTCAACCGGGTGACGGGGTTGAAGGATTCTTGGGGTAAGTAGCGCCCTAGTCAGGAACACCCATCCCAAAAGGCCAGTGAGCGCGACGCTCACTGGCCTTTTTTTTCACTTCTTAATGCAGACCTCAGCCCGAACGTGAGCGTCCAGTCAACCCATCTTGACCGGCCGCAAGCGGCTCATTTGGACTGCTACTTTGCACCGATGTAGGCCACGCACTCCACGAGGTTGAGGCAGGCCAGCAGCAGGTACTTCT
>NZ_JACBGE010000010.1 GCF_021401345.1 Hydrogenophaga sp. NFH-34 | reverse complement strand
CGATTTTCGATAGCGTAACTGTACAGTGAAGCGACAATGTTTGCAACACTGTTTTACGACTTCTGGCTGGCGTGACATACATCAGCCCATTGTTGGCGCCCACCCGCTTTTACGAATACCCGAGAAATCAAAACGGCGGCGGCGACCTTGAGGCGGTAGTTCATGGTGTGCTCCTTGGCAAGTGGGAGATCAAGACCGGCCGCGCAGGGCGGCGAGTCGGTATGCCGCAGACCGTGCGGCTCCGTAGCCCCTGCGGGCCATGTTTCCGGCGTAACGACCTGTGGCTGCTACGGCGGCACCCGTCGTGGCACCCGCACCAGCGCCTGAGCGGATCATGCCCCCCGCGCCTGTACCGCCTGCTGATCGGGCGGAGGATGCTGAGCGCAGGCCCGAGACCATCATGGCGTTCTGGATCATCTGAATGCCTTGTTGAATCGCTGCGCCCCCTGTCAGGGCCGAGGCGAGGCTGGGCGCCTGGAAGCAGAGGATGGCCATGAGGATCATGAGCACGCAGTAGCGGGTGGCTTCACCCAGCACGTTGAAGGTGCTGCCGAGGAAGCCGCCACCGTCGTTGATGGCCTTGAACATGGCGGCGCCCATGTAGGCGCTCAGGCCCAGCGCGAAGAAGGCGAACCAGGTGAGCACCACGGCGTTCAGCACCATCGACAACCAGCTGTCGAAGAACCGGGCGGTGGGGCGCCAGGCCAGGCACAGGATGAACAGCGGACCGATGGCGATCACGAATGTCAGGAACAGCTTGGCGAGCGTGACGACGAAGAGGGCGATGCAGAGGAAGAAGACGGTTCCGATGGAGAAGATGCCGCCCGCCAGCAGCAGGTCCAGCCGAAGCACGCTGGCCTCTTTCATAATGTCGGCGACTTGAGCGCTGGCGTCGTCGTTGAACTTGTCGAGAAGGGCGTAGGGCGAGCTGATCGTGGCGGGGTCAACGCCAGAAGGCAGAAAGGTACTGGCCACGCCCATGGCCAACGCGTTGGCGGTGTCCGACACGTTGCTGATGTAGAAGCCTGACTGCAAGGCAAAGGCCAGCACCAGCCCGATCTTGAACACCTTCCAGACGAAAGTGGGCACGGTTTCAGACACCTCGTTGCGCAGCACGGCCCAGCCGTAGAGGGCCACCCACAGCGTCATCGCCGACAGCGCAATGGGCGTGATCGCCGACATGAGGGAGGACACCACGCCGAGCACGTAGGTGCTCAGAATCGCGTCGAAGTTGGAACCGACCCAGGCGAACATGACATCGCTCCCTTATTGCACGGCCGGGTAGGGCAGGTTGGTCGGTGGCGGTGCGAAGACCTTGACGCACTTGCTGCCCAGATCGGGGTACTGGCACTGCAGCCACTGACCGCTGGTCTTGAGCACCCAGATGCGCGAGAGTTTGGTGGTGCCGTAGCTGGAGGGTCTGCAGGTGCCTTCACGTGCATAGACCTCAGTGCACTCCATCAGACCTTCTCGTGTTTCCACCATGTGCCAAGGGCCTGCATGGCATCCTGCTTGAGCCAGGCAGGACTTGGTCTTTCGGATGGGACCGGAGCTGGGCAGTGGCGCCAACTCGACCAACCGTTCACCGGTGGTTGAGTCGCGAACCGCCTCGTTGCCTTTCACGAATTGGGCGCTGGCGCTCGTGCTGACAACGACAAGCGTCAACACAATGGGAAGGGTGTGAAACCGGTTCATGTCGCTCTCCTGGAGTTGCGGGATTTGCGATCCTGAACCTCGCGCAGCAGCACGGGAAGCCAGAGAAACGGATCGTTACCGTGTTGTTCACGAACGGTGTCCAGCAGGGCGACGTTGTCGGTGGTGGCCGACAGTACGGTCACGAAGTCCTGTAAACCGCTGAGGTCTAACTCGCAGATCGCGCTGCTGTGCCCTTGTTTGACCAGGAAGCGCCTGCCGCCTTGCGCGCCCAGGCTACGCACGATGCCGAATTCGGCCTCGCTGAGACCGAAGCCCTCCACGTATTCCTCGCGCACCGCTTCGGGGTTGGCCAGAAAGATCTTGGTGACGCTCTGTTCCACCATCGTGCGGCCGATGGGGTGGCGCAGCACGTCAGATGGGCTCTGTGTATCGAAGATGCCCAGGCCGTTCTGCTTGCGGATCGTCTTCTGCTTCTGTTTGGCGAAGTCGCTGAAGATGTCGTGGTCCAGCGCTTTCCAGAACTCCGAGATCACATAGATCATCCGCTCGCCGTTGACAAGCTCCTCCATCACCTGGAGCAGGTACAGCATGACCGGCGTGCGGACCTCGGGCAGGTCCAGTAACTCGGTGGTGTCGAAAGCGATGACCGATGCGGACTGCAGGTTCATCAGCTGGTCGTTGGCTTGATCAAACACCCAGCCCAAGGCGCCGCCCTCGCACCAGCGGCCCAGGCGCTCGTACAGACTGTTTTCGCCAGACTTGGGCAGGTTCTGGCGAATGGTCGAGAAGCGGCGCAAGGCGGTCGGCATCATCGCCACCGTCTTCACGGCGTCAGCGATGGCGCGCTCATCGGCCGGCAGCAGGGGCAGGGCGGGTGTGGCGATGCAGGTGCGCACCAGCTGTTCCCAGAACTGGATGCGGGCCGGTGTGGGATCGCGCTGCAGCGGGTTGAGGTGCGTTGGCTTGCCCGCTTCGAGCGTGAAGTACCGGCCGTTCATGGCCCGGATGGCAATCTCGCACCCGCGGTCCAGATCAAACAGCACCAGTCGGGGAGCGGGGTTCCACTTGCGGGTCAGTGTCAGCAGGAACATTTCCAGCGTGGTTTTGCCGACCCCGGTGGACCCGATGATGATGGTGTTGCCCGGTAGCTTCTTGTCGGCCGAGTCTTCACCGTCGGGGCTGCTGTGGAAGTTCAGATAGAACGGTTGGCCAGACGGCGTTCTCAGCAGCGCCAAGGCTTCACCCCAGGGGTTGCCGTCTCGTTTGCCACGGGCGAAGTTGTGCCCGCTGGCCAGGGCGGCGAAAGCGCGAGAAGACAACTTGGCATCGCGCGGGCGCCACTGCCAGTTACCGGGCATCTGGGCAAACCAGGCGGCATCGGCCACCAGGTCCACCGGCGACATCTGCAGGCTGGACGACTCACCCACGGCGCCAATGGCCTGAGCCGCCCGTCGTCCGGCATCGGCCAGGCTGTCTTCCCCCGGGTTGCCGAAGACCACCAGGCTGTAGTGGTACTCGCCCATGCAGAACTGGCCATCGCCCAGCTCGTTCAATGCCTCGTCCATGTCCGCGATCTGGCTGGAAACCACATCGTCGCTGGCGATCAGCTGATCGCGTTGCAGCTCAAGGGCACGGGTGGCCTCGCGGCGCGGCAGGATCGAAAAACTCTGGGTCTCGATGAACTCGCTGTCTTCGTACAGCAAGGCGTTGAGGATGCCGGGTTCAACAGCATCGGCGTATTCCTTGATGTCCACCAGGGCTGCGCAGCGCCGCTGATCCCCATTTCTCAGCTCCAGCTTGTCGCCGCCAAATGAAAGGCGGGTCGAGGGCAGGGTGCGGTGCAGTGGTCCGGCAGTAAATGGCACGGGCTTCCAGTACCCGTTGACCAGGTAACCCAGAAACTCGGCGACTTCCGAATAGAGGCGGCCCCGTTTTTCACGCACGCCCAGGAGCTGCGGGCCAAACCCGCGCAGCACCCTGTGAACGAACGCGGTGCGCTCTTCCATCACCCGCAGCGCTTCGGCATGGGCCTCCGCTATGGCAGCCTTGGACCGCTGCGGCGACTGCAGCGCCCGGCTGATGCGGGAGGCGGTGGGCCGGTAGACCAGGGTCAGGTACAGCTCGTTGCTCATCATCGCCCGCTGGTTCAGGTGCGCCTGATAGGCCTGTGACAGGTCTTTGGCAAACCCATCTTCCGCTGGGTCGCTCAGAGCATCCTGAATCTTGCGGTGCAGCCGGTGGGTCCAGATGGCCCACTGGCCACCCGAGAGGTTGCGCAGCAGGCTGCAAAGTGCTTCGTGTCGTTCCGTAACCAGGTAGTCGTCGGCGCACTCGAAGGCCACACCGTCGAGCCGCCACACCCGCAGGAAATCGCCACCACGGGTGATGACATCATGGTCGCTCAGCAGCGAAGAGAAGGGTACGAACCTGGTCAATGGGTTCTCCGCCAGTGCCTGCGACCAGTGGCGAGGCTGCGGGCCACCTGCCACAGGGCGTCGCGTTGTGCGGCGTGCGGCCTTCCCCGAGCGGTCAAAGATGCCAGTCATCGGACGCTCCCCGAAAAAGGGTGGGTGAGTAGCTGCGCGCGCACCAGAACCGCCGGTTGCGGTCGTGCAATCGCAGCTTGAGTGCGATGAAGATTTGCCGAAACCGCTGGTCGTCTCGGGATGTCACCCAGCGCATCCAGAACAGGGTGGGCACGAAGGACACCAGCACGCCCACTGCGATCCACCAGCTCACGAGGATGCCGCCCCACATCATCAGCAGCATCCCGCTACCGAAAAGCACCACCAGTGGCACCAGCGGAATGCCCAGCTTCATGGCCGGGCGGGTCGCGCCCTTGTAGATGGTTTCGGCTTGCATGGCGGGTGCCTGCTGAGGTCAGCTGACGATGTAGCTGGCGAACGCCGCAGCACCACCGACCAAGGTTCCACCGATCAGAATGTTGGCCACATCCGCCAGCCGGGCGCCCTGAAAGATCATCTTGAAACCGGCCCAGATGATGGCGATCGTCACCACGGCTACAGAGATCGTCACCAGGATCGCGTTGACGTTGGTGACCGTCGTGTTCACCTTGTCGAAGCCTTGCGCCCAGACCTGGGGTGGCAGCAACATCAACAGGCTGAGGGCACGGACCTGGCCTTGAGACAGTTTCTGGCGATTCATGACGGCTCCTTGGATGAGGGGTTGGAACGAGGGTGGGGCAGTGAGCGGGCAGCGGCGACAACCTTCTGCACATAGCCATGGCGAAAGCCGGTTGAGAAGTTGCCGCTGTAGTAGCAAGAGAGGGCTTTGCGCAGGGCGGACTGAAGGGGGGCCGCCCCACTTTGTGTCAGGCCTGCTCGGTCGAAGCATTCCGTCAACACGGACTGCATGGCCGACAGGTTCTGGCAGGGGTCGAAGGCACTGCTGGTGTTCAAACCCAGGCGCTGAAAGTTGCTCACGTTGATTTGTCCCAGGCCGACGCTGAAGTTGCGCCCGGCGGTGAGCAACTGATTGGCAGTGGCCAGTGCTTCATCCCGGTTGTCGGGCTGGCGGCGCAATGCACCACCCACCACGCCGATGGCCCAGGGGTTGAAGGCGCTTTCGACGGAGACGAGCGCTTGAGCCGTGGAAAGATGGACTTGTGGTGCACAGGCCAGTGCCAGTGCCGCAAAGGTGGAGGCTTCCATGGCGCTGGCCTCAAGGACGAGAGCGAAGCCAGGCCGCCCGGTCGTCGTCGTACTGGGTGTCCCAGGTGCCGAGCTGGGACTTCGCGACCGGACTGAAATCCGTCACCGTGTCGCCACCCATGTCCCACCAAGTGCGCGTGAACTGCTTTCCGTCGATGGTGACCGTGATCGCACCGGTGTAGTCACAGGTGTAAATCGGACCGCTTTCGGCCTCGTGCACACGGGTGTACTGGGGCGGGCAGTTGCCCGGTGCTCGGGCCCACGCATGCCTGGCCGAATTGCCAGCGCCGGACATCCCGCAAGTGGGGAATGCCTTACCCCGGGCCAGGTCCCGAAGTACCTGCCGAATCGGCGGCACACATTGAGGGATCGACTTCCAGCTGGGTGCCGCGAAGCACAGCAACACCAGGCAACCGTCTACGGCATGCGCGGCCGTGGGGGCGAGAAAGCTCGTCGAAAGCACCGCGGCAGACGCCACCGCAGCGCGTGACTTCCGGCTGGTGGCTGCTGCGCGCGTTGCTCCGGAGCGCGAGACCAAGTGCCGAATTCTTGAAAGGATGAAGTCCACCAGACACCTCACAGTTCCTGCATCCGCTGGAGGTGAAGGTCACTTCATCTCGCTGGGTGCTGTGAGGTCAATGTAGGACTGGGAGAAGCCTGTTCTGCTGCTGGATTTGGGCTGTTTTCCAGCGCTTTCGCGTTGGTTGCATCATGGGTTTCGTGAGGCAAGCCCAAAAAAAGAAAGCCCGGAAGGTGGGGCAAATTTATGAAGGGAGCTGTGCAGCGATTGCTGTCCCTCGCTGCACTGATCCGAATACCCGCTGTTGTCCGTAGAACAGTCATTCACTCCGACACAAATGGCGTACACAGTCCCAGAACCATGAGTGGACAGCCTAGGGCGTGTTATTTATTCGGAATAATTTAACTTGAACTATTTGGTTGCGTCATCATCTGAGCATGATGGAAGCAACCGACATGAGAAAGCTCTCGCGCGATGCGCGGCACGAGCGGCGCGTGCAGGTCATACGACTGCGCAAGGCGGGCCAGACCTACGACGAGATTGCGGCACAAACGGGGCTGAGTCGAACCGGCGTGTTTGACATCTGCAAACGCCACGAAGCGGCGGGCGCCAAGGCCTTGCGCGACGCACCCAGCGGGCGCAAGAGCGGCGATGGCCGGCTGCTCGACGCGACGCAGGAGGCCGCAGTGCGCAAGCTCATCACCGACAAAACGCCCGACCAGTTGAAGATGCCCTACGCGCTGTGGACGCGCGCAGCGGTGGCGCAGCTCATCGAGCAGCGTTTTGGCATTCGCCTGCCGGTGCGCACGATGGGGCTGTACCTGGCGCGCTGGGGCTTCACGCCGCAAAAGCCGGTGAAGAAGGCCTACGAGCAATCGCCCGCCGCAGTCAAGAAGTGGCTGGACGAGGACTATCCGGTCATCGCTGCGCGTGCCAAGGCCGAGGGTGCCGAGATTCACTGGGGCGACGAGAGCGGGCTGCGCAGCGACGACGTGCGCGGCCGTGGCTTTGCGCCCAAGGGGCAGACGCCGGTGATCCGGGTCAACAACAAGCGACATGGCCTGTCGGTGATCTCGACCGTGACCAACAAGGGGCAGATGCGCTGGCGCATCTTCGATGGAGCGCTCAACACCGACATCCTGATCGACTTCCTTCGCCGGCTGATCAAGGGCGCCACCAAGAAGTTGTTCCTGATCCTGGACAACCTGCGAGTGCATCACGCCAAGCCGCTCAAGGCCTGGCTGGCCGAGCACGCCGATGTGATCGAGGTGTTCTATCTGCCCAGCTACAGCCCCGAACTCAACCCCGACGAGATGGCCAACGCTGACATCAAGCAGGCCGTCACGAAGTTGGCCCCAGCGCGCACGACGCAGCAACTGGTCAAGGCTACCGCGCGCCACTTGCGCAGCGTGCAGCGACAGCCTGAGCGAATTCGCAAGTACTTCGAGCATGGTCCGGTTCGCTATGCAGCTTGATTCAAGTTCGTTGATGCCGGATCAATAACACTAATGGCAATCACTGAGATGACGACGGACACTCTCGGGTATGGAAATCACACCCGAGCAGTTCGCCACGATTGAGCACTGTCTTCCCAGGCAGCGTGGCAACGTCAGCCTGAGCAACCTGCAGGTGGTCAACGCCATCCTCTATGTGGCCGAGCACGGTTGCAAATGGCGCGGACTGCCCAAGCGCTTGGGCAATTGGCACACGATCTACACGCGCATGAACCGTTGGACCAAGGCCGGCGTCCTGGATCGCATGTTCGAAGAGTTGCAGCGGGCGCAGGTCGTGCGTATCAAGATTGAGGCGGTCTCGCTGGACTCCACCAGCATCAAGGTTCACCCAGACGGCACCGGAGCGTTAAAAAAAACGGCCCACAGTCCATCGGAAAGTCCCGAGGCGGATGGAACACCAAGATTCATCTGGTTGCCGCGGATGCTCGAACGGCCGTGACGTTCTGCCTCTCGCCAGGACAAGCGCACGACGCACCAGAAGGCAGGCGTTTGCTCAGCAGCCTTGGGGCGACCAGCAGGCCGGTGCATTTGTTGATGGACCGCGCCTACGAAGGCAACGAGACGCGGCAGCTGGCACTTGATCTGGGCTTCATTCCGGTTGTGCCACCCATGAGGACTCGGATCGAACCTTGGGAGTACGACCGCGAGATGTACAAGCGTCGCAACGAGGTCGAGCGCCTATTCCGTCGGCTCAAGGGCTATCGACGCATCTTCTCGCGGTTCGAGAAACTCGACCTCATGTTCCTGGGCTTCATCAGCTTCGTCCTTGTCGCTGATGGGCTGAGAATGTGTTAACAGGCCCTAGTTCGAACTTGACCTAACGCAAACACCCTGAACTTGAGCCGGAGCATGCTGTGTGGCCCTCAACTTGATGGGAGTCCATCATGGAAACCTCAGGCACCGCTGTTCACCATGCACCGTGGAACAAGGGCAAGATCGTTGGCCAGAAGGCACCCTTCAAGTTGAAAGATATCTGGGCGTTGCGTGTGCGCCTTCAGCTTGAAGGCAGGATTCGCGAGCTGGCACTCTTTAACCTCGGTATTGACAGCAAGTTGCGTGGCTGCGACTTGGTCGCGCTGAAGGTCCGTGACGTGTGCCACGGCGATCAGATGGCCGCCCGAGCCATCGTGATGCAACACAAAACACAACGACCGGTGCAGTTCGAAATCACGGCGGGCACCCGCGATGCCCTGCAGAAGTGGATCAAGCAGGCGTCATTGAAATCAGATGACTTCCTGTTTCCCAGCAGGCTTCACGAATCTCCCCATTTGGGCACGCGGCAGTACGCACGAATTCTGGGGCACTGGGTTGACGAACTGGGACTCGACCGAGCCGACTATGGGACGCATTCCATACGAAGGACGAAGGCGACGCTGATCTATCGGCGCACCAAGAACCTTCGAGCTGTGCAATTGCTGCTTGGACACGCCAAGCTGGAGTCCACCGTGAGGTATCTGGGTATCGAAGTCGATGACGCCCTTGAAATATCCGAACAGACAGAAGTCTGACGCTGGCGTCGATGGCATCACGGCCACGGGCGCTGGGCGTCGACCTCAAGACGTGCAAAAGGCGATCGGGTTGGACCGGGTTTCTTTTTCAATGCGTACCAGTCTTGCAGACTCGCCGCGTGCTGAAGTCCGTCACCGCTGCACGCTGGACACGAAATCAAGCCAGAGCGGCGGATGACTTTGAGGGTGGCTTATCTCGCCCGGGACCACCGATGGAAAACAACCAAGGCTGCGAGGGCGATGGCGAGGTAGTTGGTGACCATGAACCACGGGGTGTTCCAAGCGACGCCATCAAGACCCCAGTAGGTCACCGGATAGAAAACCGGTGATGGATAGAAATCGGCCGAGTGCGTGAACACGTCGATCAGCACATGGGACCACCAGCCCCACAGCGGCAACCAGAAGCGGCCCAGCCAAAGCCAGAGTGACCCTGTGACGGCCCCCGCCACCAGCGCACTATGCATCACGCAATGCAGGTGGTGTGTCAGGCCGGCGAGCAGCGGCGACATCGTGGGCTCGTACCCGGGCAGCGCATTGGCGTAGGCCAGCAGCACACGCCAGCCCTCCGACGACGACAACGCCAGCGCGACCAGCGGCGCGAGCTGGGCCAGATCAGGCAGCACCGCCAGGCCCACCGCCAACCCGACGGTGCGGCGATCCAGCGGCCGGCGCTGATGCCAGGCCGCGGCGCCCAGGCCCACCCACATTCCGTGCGCAAGGATGTCCGTGGCGCTGGCCCTCCTGTCCAGTAAATCTGTCCGTTATCGGTTGCGCAGGCGCAGAGCATTGCCGATGACGGACACCGAGCTCAGGCTCATGGCCAGCGCGGCGATCATCGGCGACAACAGCCAGCCCGTGATCGGATACAGCAGTCCGGCGGCCAGCGGAATGCCCAGCGCGTTGTAGACGAAGGCGAAGCCCAGGTTCTGCTTCATGTTGGCCACGGTGGCCACCGAGAGTTCGCGCGCGGTGGCGATGCCACGCAAGTCGCCCTTCACCAAGGTGAGCTGCGCGCTGTTCATGGCGACATCGGTGCCGGTGCCCATTGCGATGCCCACATCGGCGCGCGCCAGTGCCGGGGCGTCGTTGATGCCGTCCCCCGCCATGGCCACCACGCGGCCCTCGGCCTGCAACCGTTCCACGAGCCGGAGCTTGTCAGCGGGCTGCACTTCGCCGTGCACCTCGTCGATGCCCAGGCGCTGGCCCACAGCGTGCGCCGTGGTCAGGCCGTCGCCCGTGGCCATCACGACGCGGATACCCGCTTTGCGCAGCGAGGCCAGGGCCTCGGCGGTGGTCGGCTTGATCGGGTCCGACACCGCCAGCAGGCCAGCCAGTTGTTGGTCCACTGCCAAGTACATGACACTGGCGCCCTGGCCGCGCAGCGACTCGGCCTCTGTCGTCACCACCGAGGTGTCCACACCCAGCTGGTCCATGAGGGCCGTGTTGCCCAAGGCCAGCGCCCGCTCGCTCACCACGCCGTGCACGCCGATGCCCGACGCCGAGTCGAACTGACTGGGTGCTTCAAGCACCAGCCCCTGCTGCCTGGCCGCAGCGACGATGGCGGCCGCCAGTGGATGTTCACTGCCCTGGTCCAGGCTGGCCGCCAGCCGCAGCACCTCCGCGTCGGTGTGGCCCGCCACGCCAAGGGCGCGCTCGAATGTGGGGCGTCCTTCCGTGAGGGTGCCGGTCTTGTCCACGATCAGGGTGTCGACCTTGCGCAGGTTCTCGATGGCGGCGGCGTCGCGGAACAGCACGCCGTGGCCGGCGCCGCGGCCGGTGGCCACCATGATCGACATGGGCGTGGCCAGGCCCAGCGCACAGGGACAGGCGATGATGAGCACCGCGACCGCATTGATCAGAGCATAGACCCAACTGGGCTCCGGTCCCAGCCAGCCCCAGCCCAGGAAGGTGAGCACCGCGATGCCCACCACGGCCAGCACGAAGGTGCCCGCCACCTGGTCGGCCATGCGCTGCATCGGCGCCCTGGAACGCTGGGCCAGGGCCACCATCTGCACGATCTGGGACAGCACGGTGGCCGATCCCACGCGTTCCGAACGCATCACGAGCGCCCCGCTGGTGTTGAGCGTGGCGCCGATCAGCGGGGAGCCCACCTGTTTGCTGACCGGCAGCGGCTCGCCGGTGAGCATGGATTCGTCCACCGCGCTCTGGCCCTCCACCACCACGCCGTCCACCGGCACCTTCTCGCCTGGGCGAACCCGCAGCAGGTCGCCGACGTGCACATGCGCCAGCGGAACGTCCTCTTCCCTCCCGTCGGAGCCGATCCGCCGCGCCGTCTTGGGCGCCAGCCCAAGCAGGGAACGGATGGCGGCCGAGGTCTGGGAGCGAGCCTTGAGCTCCAGCACCTGACCCAGCAGCGTGAGCGAGATGATCACCGCCGCGGCCTCGAAGTACACCGCCACCCGCCCCATGGACTGGAACGAGGCGGGAAAGGCCTGCGGCGCGACCGTGGCCGCGACGCTGTAGACGAACGCGGCCCCCGTGCCCAGGCCGATCAGGGTCCACATGTTGGGGCTGCGGTGCACCACCGACTGCCAGGCCCGCACGAAGAAGGGCCAGCCCGCCCACAGGACGATGGGCACCGACAACGCCAGTTCGATCCAGCTCTGCACCGCCATGTCGAACCAGCCCAGGCGGTGCCCCGCCATCGCCAGCACCGCAACCACCACCGTGAGCGGCAAGGTGGCCCAGAACCGGCGCTGGAAATCCGCGAGCTCCGGGTTGTCCTGTTCCTCGGCCTCCGGCATCACCGGCTCCAGCGTCATGCCGCACTTGGGACAGTTGCCCGGGTTCGGCTGGCGGATCTCGGGGTGCATCGGGCAGGTATAGACCGTGCCCGCCGGCAGGGGCGCCGCAGGCGCCGCCGCCTGCGAATGGGCGGCCGGGTGATGGTGGTGGTGCGGCGCATGCATCGGGCTGCTCCTATGGGGTTACGCTGATGCCGTTGGGGCCGGCCCCCACCGGCACGGTGGCGACCGGCTTGTGCGCGGCCAGGTCGATCACGGTGACCGTGTTGTCGTAGAGGTTGCTCACGTAGGCTTGCCGACCGTCCGCATCGACCACGACCCCGTGCGCACCCCGTCCAGTGCGGATGCTGGCCGTGACCTTGAAGGAGGTCAAGTCGATCACGCTCACCGTGCGTCCGGGGGTCTTGCGGTTGCCCTGGTTCGCCACCAGCAGGCGCTGGTTGTCCGGGGTCGCA
This sequence comes from Hydrogenophaga sp. NFH-34, assembly GCF_021401345.1. Taxonomy (GTDB): domain Bacteria; phylum Pseudomonadota; class Gammaproteobacteria; order Burkholderiales; family Burkholderiaceae_C; genus Hydrogenophaga; species Hydrogenophaga electricum. The sequence continues at coordinate 165,809 of NZ_JACBGE010000010.1, read as the reverse complement.
AACAGCTGGATGGGGCCGTTGCCGACAGGAACCTTGCGCAGCACTTTGCGCGTCCGCGGGTCGATGACGGCCACCTGGTTCTCCTGCGACAGCGACACGAAGGCCAGGCGACCGTCGCCGGTGAACCCCACCTGGGCCGGCCCCTTGCCCACAGGAATGCTCTCGACTTCCTTGCGGCTGGCCGTGTCGATCACGGACACGGTGCCGCCCTTGAGGTTGGCCACATAGGCCTGCTGCCCGTCCGGGCTCAGCCGGATGCCGTGCGGGAACGCGCCGGTGGCGATGGTGGTCACCACCTTCATTGCCCCGGCGTCCACCACGCTGACGGTGTTGTCGCCACCGTTGGTCACGTAGACCCAGCGGCCGTCCGGGGACACCACCACGTGCGCGGGATGCTTGCCGACCGGCACCTTGCCCACCACCGTGTCGGTGGCGGTGTCGATGGCCCAGACCTCCCCAGGAGTGGTCATGGCGGCGTGTGCGGCGCCCGACATCCCCTGGTGGCCCGCGTGGCCGGCGTCGGCCGGTGGCGTTCCGTTGTTGGTCACCCAGACCCGCCGGCCGTCGGCGGTGGCCTGGACGTTGTGGGCGCCCGCGCCGACGGTGATGGTGCGGATGGTCTGGCGGGTGTCGGTCGCGATCACGCTGACCGTGCCATCGGTTTCATTGGCGACGTAGACCTTGGACGCGGCCAGAGCAGCGGACGTCCAGCCCAGGGCGAGACAGGTGGGGATCACGGCGAGACGTTTGCTGATGGTTCGAATGTTCATGGTGAGTTCCTCAGGCCTTGACCTGGTATCGCATCATCATTCCCGCCTCGGCATGTTCCAGCGTGTGGCAGTGAAAGACATAGTCCTGATCGCCGGCGTGGGGGTGCGAGAAGTCGATGGCGACCTTCACCGACTCGCCCGGCCAGACCTGCAGGGTGTCCACCACCCCCAGGTCCTGCGGCAGCAGGCCGCGCGCGCCGGCCAGGGGGCGGATCTGGGCCGGGCTGCCCAGGCGTTCGAGCACCCGGAACGAGAAGCCGTGCAGGTGCATGGGATGCGGCATGCTGCGTGCGGCGTTCTCGATCAGCCAGGTCTCGCGCGCGCCGCGCTGCACGGTCAACTGCACGGCGGCGTGGTCGAACACCCCGTCATTGATGGTCCAGTGCCCCTGGCCGTCGTGACCCAGCCGCATGCGGCGCAGGGCGCCCGCCGGTTCGGCCGGTGCGGCGAGGCTGGACAGCCGGGAGGGCATGCGCCGGTCATAGGGCACTCCGGCTGCCGCCAGGTCAATACGCATCAGGGCCCGCGCATCGCCTTCCATCGCCATGGCGGCGGGCGCGGCGGCACCGTGGGCCGCGCCGTGCTGGCTGTGGTCCATCGCCGCCATGTCGTGTCCACCCTCCTGGTGCATCGGATCAAAGGGCAGCGAGGCCAGGGTCACCGGCCGACCGCCTTCGGCTTCCCGGAAGTCCACCAGCACATCCAGCCGCTGACCGGGCGAAAGGAAGGTCTGATCGATGCGCACGGGCTGGGCCAGCAATCCCCCGTCCGTGCCCGCCAGGTAGAAGCCCAGGGCCCGGCCTTGTTGCAGGAACGCCAGCCGGTAACTGCGCGCGTTGCTCCCGTTGAGCAGCCGGAAACGCACGATGCGGCGACCCGCCTTGAGCACCGGACGCTCGGTCAGGTTGACCATCAGCCGGCTGCCCACCCAGCCGCCAAAAGACTGTGCGGCGCTGGGTGCGTACCGGAGGCGTCCCTGTGCGTCGAATTCCTTGTCCTGCAGCACCAGCGGGATCTCGGATTCACCCAGCGCCAGCGCCAGTTCCTTGCGCAGGGCGGTTTCGTCGTCGTCCTCGACAAAGAGCAGGCTGGCAAGCCCGTGGTAGGCCTGCTGGGGAATGAAGCCGTGCGCATGGGGGTGGTACCAGTACATCGACGACCGGTCCTGCACGGTGAAGGCGTAGTCCATCTGCTGGCCCGGCGCCACCACGTGGAGCCCGTTGCCGTCGTTGCGCGAATCCACGCTCAGGCCGTGCCAGTGAATGACGGTGGGTTGATCGATGCGGTTGATCAGCTTCACGCGCATCTGGTCGCCCTGGCGCGCCAGCAGCGCCGGGTTGAGGAAGGTCTTGCCGCCCGCCTGCACGGCATAGGCCAGGACAGGCGTGCGCTGCCCCGGCAGCACCTCGATCTCGCTGCGGACCACGTGGACTTCCCTGAAGTCCGTCGCGGGCAGCACCCCGAAGAGGCCACTGCTGCCCGGCAGGCGCAAGGGGTTGGAGAAGCCCGTCGCCTGCGCTTCAATGCGAAGGACCGCGTCGGTGGACAGGCCTGACGGCGTGGCTGAGGCGGCCCAGGCGCCCGGGCAGGCTGCTGCTGCCCCCAGCGCGCCCATGCCGCCCAGAAACTGCCGCCGTGAAAACATCGACATCACACAATCTCCTGAACTGGATAAGAAAACAGGAACAGCGTCAGAACGTCGGCGCGGTCACTGAGCGCCGGGTTTGGCGGGCGATGGTTGCATGCGCTGCATCATCATTTCCATCATGTTCTGCATCATGTCCATGCGCATCTCCATCATTTGATGACGCTGTGTCAGGTCCGGCGTGGCCGCGCCCGGGGCACCCATCCCCTGCATCCCCGACATGCCAGCCATACCGCCCATGGGCTTCATGGCTTTCATCATGTCCATGCCCTCTTGCATGGCCTTCATGTGCTCGGCCATCAGGGCCTCGCGTTCGGCCGGTGTCTTGGCGGCCGCCATCCTGGTGCGCAGCGCCTGCATCGTGGTCATGTGCTGCTGCATCTGTGGCATTGACGACATGCCCATGGGCATGCCTGCCTGGGGTGTGGCCGGCTGGGTTGCGGTGCTGGTCGCCGAGGTGGACGGGTGGTGCTGGGTGTGGTCGGTGGCTTGCTGCGCCGCGGCGGAGACCGCCGCACCAGCGACGGCCACGGCAAGAAGGCTTCGGATCAAGGTGGACATGTCGATTTCCTTTCGTGACAGAACGCATGGCGAAATGCCATGGGGTCACTCTATTAACCGACCCAGGTCGGCAAGATGACCCGGAGATGACAAAAAAGTCAGGTTCAGCGCGGCGACTGCTGCTGAGCCTGCCGGTTGATGTCGTCGTGGTGGCGTCGTGTCTCTGGCGCCCATTGCGACTTGATCCAGGACAGCACGGCCACAATATCGGCATCGCTGAGCGAATCGCCAAAGGCGGGCATGTTGGTGGCGTAGTCGGGCATGCCGACGGCCTTCGCCACCCCTTCCTTGGTGATGCGAATCAGCACATCGTCCGGGTGGTGCCACGTGTGGCCGCTTGCATCGTGGGGAGGTGCAGGCAAGCGGCCGTCGGCTCCTCGCTCGCGCCAGTTGGCCTGTCCCTGCAGATCCGCCCCATGGCAACTGGCGCATTGCGCCCGGTAGACCTGCTCTCCCCGCTTGAGCACCACCGGGTCATCCGGACGAAGCACCCCCGTCGGGACAGCACCGGGCGAATCGGCGAATCGCCACCAGACCAGGGCCGCAACCGCCGCTGCCAGAGCAAGGCCGGCCGCGGCCCGACGGCGGGAAGGGGAGCGCAGCATCACTTCGCCGGCTGGATGTCGGTCACCGTCATCTGGCCGTTCTCGTTCGCGGCCATGAACAGGATCCTGGCGCCGACCGCGGCTTTGTCCAGAAGGGCCTTGTCCTTGACCACGAACACCATGGTCATGGGTGGCATGTCCATGTGCTTGATGTCACCGTGCTTGATGGTGATCTTGCCGGCGTCCCTGTCGATCTTGCGGACCTCGCCGTCGGTCATGCCGGGCATGGCCGCCATGCCCATTTTTCCGTGGTCCATGTTCATCTGGGCTAGCACCGGGTTGACGGCAAAGGCCGTGAAGGCCAGTGCGCCCGCACTCAAAATCACTCGCAGCTTCATCGTGAATTCCTTTCGTTGAGTGGAGATAACCAGAAGAAGGCTCACTTGGCCGCCACCTTGACCTGACCCTTCATGCCAGCGTCGAAATGCCCCACGTGCAGGCACGCGAAATCCACGGTGCCGGCCTTGGTGAACTGCCAGATGATCTCGCCCTGCTTGCCGGGCGCCAGCGAGATCTTGTTGGGTTCGTCGTGCTCCATGTCGGGGAACTTCTTCATCACCTCGTAGTGCTCCGCCAACTCCTTGGGCGTACCCAGGCTGAACTCGTGTTTGACGCTGTCGGTGTTCTTCAGGACGAAGCGGACGGTTTCACCCCGCTTGACCTGGATGTCCGACGGCTTGAAGCGCATGCCGTTGCTCATGTCGACCTGGATCGTGCGCGTGACCTTGGCGGCGACACCCGGTTTGCCGATGGGTGACTCCTCGTGGTGGCCGCCGCTGTGAGTGCCACCGGCGAAGGCAGCCGACGAGGCCAAAGTGGCCGCAGCGAACGCAAGGCCGGCACGGGAGATGAAGTGGGACTGGAAGGATTTCATGGTTATCTTTGGGTTCTGGTTGTGAAAGCGGTTGAGGGAAAACGGTGGTGAGGCCTGCCACGGCCCTTTCAGTGCGACATGCCTTTGGCGGTGGGTTTGACCACCTTCGCGGCAGCGGGCGTCTTGTCGCTGCTGGCCGCAGGGCGTGGTGTCGGGGGTAGCGCCCCGGTCCATTCGTAGGCCACGGTGCCCTGCGGGAACTTGTAAGGGCCGGGGTCCTTGTAGTCGCCCGGTTTCTGGTCCTTGCGGACCTTGAAGACCGTGAACATGCCGCCCATTTCCAGCGGGCCGAACTGGCCGGTGCCGGTCATCATGGGCGCCGTGTTGTCGGGAATCTGCATCTGCATCTCGCCCATGTCGGCCATGCCTCGTTCGCCCATCAGCATGTAGTCGGGCGCTACCTTCTGGATCTTGCCGACCAGACCCCGGTGGTCCACGCCGATCATGGTCGGCACGTCGTGGCCCATGGCGTTCATGGTGTGGTGGCTCTTGTGGCAGTGCATGGCCCAGTCGCCTTCTTCGTCGGCGATCAGCTCGATCTGGCGCATCTGGCCCACGGCCACGTCGGTGGTGACTTCGTACCAGCGGGCGCTCGGTGGCGTCGGTCCGCCGTCGGTGCCCGTGACCAGAAACTCGTGGCCGTGCAGGTGTATCGGGTGGTTGGTCATGGTGAGGTTGCCCACCCGAATGCGCACGCGGTCGTTCAGGCGCACGTTGAGCGTGTCGATGGCCGGGAACACCCGGCTGTTCCAGCACCAGATGTTGAAGTCCGTCATGGTGTTGACCTTGGGCGTCTTGCTGCCGGGCTCCACATCGAAGGCGTTGAGCAGGAAGCAGAAGTCGCGGTCCACATCACTGATGTGCGGATGCTTGTTTTTGGGATGGGTCACCCACATGCCCATCATGCCCATGGCCATCTGCACCATCTCGTCCGCATGCGGGTGGTACATGAAGGTGCCAGGGCGTCGCGCCTCGAACTCGTAGACGAAGGTCTTGCCCACGGGGATGGCGCGCTGGGTCAGGCCGCCCACACCGTCCATGCCGCTGGGCAGGCGCTGACCGTGCCAGTGGATGGTGGTGTGCTCGGGCAGCTTGTTGGTCACGAAGATGCGCACCCGGTCGCCCTCGACCACCTCGATGGTCGGTCCCGGGCTCTGGCCGTTGTAGCCCCACATGTTGACCTTGAAGCCCGGCGAGACCTCGCGCACCACCGGTTCGGCCACCAGGTGGAATTCCTTGACGCCGTTGTTCATGCGCCAGGGCAAGGTCCAGCCGTTGAGTGTGACCACCGGGTTGTAGGGCCGGCCGGTCTGGGGCACCAGCGGCGGCGCCGTCTCGACCGAGGTCTGGATGACGGGTTCGGGCAAACCCGCCAGGGCGGAACGGGCCACGGCCAGGCCGGCCACGGAGGCGGCGGCACCGGCGAAAAACTGTCGTCTGGAGTGGGTGTTCGTCATGTTCTGGTGTCCTTTCAATGCGCTGCTGCGGCCGGGGCATCGCCACCGGCGCCTCCCAGGCCGACAAAGCTGTCCGGCTCGCCGCCTTGCAGGACCCACTGCAGATCCGCCTCGGCCAGCCAGAAGTCACGCTGCGCGCCGATGGCGTCCACGGTGGCCTGGGACTGGTTGCGCACCTCGTCCAGCAGGTCCCACACGCTCTTGAGCATGCCGTTGTAGTGCAGCACCGTCTCTTCGGTGATGAACTCGCGGGTCTTCAGAATGTCCCCCTGGCTGTCCTGGGCCAAGGCATGGGCCGCCCAGTAGACATTCATGGCCACCTTGGACAGCGCACGGTTGCGCAGACTTTCTGCATCGGGCAGCTGGTTGCGAACAGCATCGGCGCGCTTTTGCAAGTCCGTTGCTGTCAGGGGTTGCGCCGGGATGGCAGGCAGTTGGTCCGGCAGCACAAACCCTTCCTGCAGGCCCGTTTGCCCCATCGTTTTGACGAGATTGGCCTGGGCCTGTGCGGCCGCTTGCTGAGCCCGCCGCAGATTCATGCGTGCGTTGGACGCAGCGAGTTGGACGGGGGAGAGTTGCAGCTTGCTCCAGTTGCCCACCGTCACCATGCGCTGCCCCAGTTCATAGGCCGCCTGTGAGGCTTCGAGCATGTCGCGTTGGTGCTTCAGCACCTGTTGGGCGGCGACAGCTTCAATCCAGGCTTTGCGGCCGGCCGCAGCCACCTCCAGCACCTCACCAGCATCCTCGACGCGCCGTTGCAGACTGGGGTCGAGCTTCGTCCAGCGGCCCTCCGCGATCAGTTGTTCGTTCCTAGGACCCAACCGGGCCAACGCACGCGCCAGATCGCGGTGCACCGCCCAGGCCATGCGAACCGCCGCCTCGGCGGTGGGAATGGCCATGCCGGTGGTTCCGCCGGGCGTCGTGGTGGAGGCAACGGTGTTGGCCTGCTCCCACTTGAGCACGTCGGCATGGCCTCGTTTGAGCGCACCTACCGCGTCGTTGGCTCGGCGCCAGTCGGCCTCCTGTTGTGGGCTGGTGGTCTGCGCGGCAAGCGCGAAGGGAATGCTCAAGAGGCTCGCTGCCAGCACATGGTGGCAGGCCCGATTGAGAAATGAAGTTGTCACTGGTTTCACTCCGTTTGATATGGATCAAGCGGGGCGAATTCTGGAGGTGCCAAGCCGACACTCCCCTGTCGGCCAGATTACAAAAATGTCATGTTTGAGTCGACGGGCCTCAAGGCAGGCACACTCGCGGTCAGGAGAACTCACGTGAAGATTCTGATTGTTGAAGACGAACCCAAAGCGGGTGACTACCTCAGACAGGGTCTGCGCGAAGCGGGCTATTCGGTGGAACTCGTCACCAACGGCGTGGACGGTCTGCACCATGCTTTGGAAGGCGACCACGACCTGGTGATCCTGGATGTGATGCTGCCGGGCATGGACGGGTGGCAGGTGCTACAGAACCTGCGTGCCCAGGGGCGCCAGATGCCAGTGCTCTTCCTCACCGCCCGGGACCAGGTCGAGGACCGCGTCAAGGGGCTGGAACTGGGCGCAGACGACTACCTGGTCAAACCGTTTTCGTTCGCCGAACTACTGGCGCGGGTGCGCACCATCCTGCGCCGAGGCCGATCGGGCATGGAGTCCACCACACTGCAGGTGGCCGACTTGGAACTGGACCTGCTGCGCCGACGCGTGAGCCGATCCGGCAAGCGCATCGACCTCACCGCCAAGGAGTTCGGCCTGCTGGAGCTGCTGATGCGTCGGCAGGGCGAGGTGCTGCCCCGCTCCCTGATCGCGTCCCAGGTCTGGGACATGAACTTCGACAGCGACACCAACGTGATCGAGGTCGCCATGCGCCGCCTGCGGGCCAAGGTGGACGACCCGTTCGAGCCGCGGTTGATACAGACCGTTCGTGGCATGGGGTATGTGCTGGAAGCCCCCGAGGGCGCGCGTTGATGCCGGGGCGGCTCTCGCTCACCGCGCGGCTGACCGCGTTCTATACCCTGGTGTCCGCGGCGGTGTTGGTCGGCATGGGCGTCCTGGTGTCGTTGGCCACCGAGCGGCACTTTGTCGAACTGGATCACGGCTACCTCAAAGACAAGATCGGACTGGTCCAGAAGATCGTCCGGGAGTCGCCTTCGCAGGTCGAACTGTCCGGCCGGCTGGATGAGCTGCTGAACAGCCACCATGGGCTTTTTGTCGATCTGCGACAAGGTGATCGGCTGGTGTATGGACAGGAGGCTGCCAGCTTTCCCAAGGGCCTGCCCACCGCGGACTCGGGGGCCAATCCGGTGGACTGGTCAGTGGGGCCTCAAACGCTCAGAGGGCTGTCGGCTCAGGCCGAGGCCCCTGCGCTGCCCGACGTCGCCTCGCAAGCGACGATGCAGCTCAGGATCGCAGTGGACACGGCACACCATGCGCACTTCCTGCAGGCACTGCGTCAGACGCTGATGCTGTACCTGCTGGGCGCCATCCTGGTCAGTGGCCTGCTGGGCTGGTGGGCGGCGCGCCGAGGGCTGGCGCCGCTGCGGGTGATGAAGGAGCGCGCCATGACCGTCACGGCTCAGAAGCTGGACCAGCGAATGCCGGTGCAAGCGGTGCCGGCGGAGTTCGCCGACCTGGCGCAGAGCCTGAACAACATGCTGGAGCGCCTGCAATCCGACTTCGCGCGGCTGCAGGAGTTTTCCAGCGACCTGGCGCACGAACTGCGTACCCCCATCAACAATCTGCTGACCCAGACCCAGGTGTCACTGGCCCAGAAACGGGATGCGAACGCCTATCAGGACATCCTCGCCTCCAACGCCGAAGAGTTCCAGCGGCTGGCCCGCATGGTGTCCGACATGCTGTTTCTGGCCAAGACGGAACACGGCATCGAATTGCCCAACCCGGAAGCGATATCGCTGGACCAGGAAACACAGGCGCTGTTCGAGTTCTACGATGCGGTGGCTGATGAAAAGCGTATCCGGCTATCACTCACCGGCCAAGCGGTGGTCATGGGCGACCGGCTGATGTTGCGGCGTGCGATCGGCAACCTGCTGTCCAATGCGCTGCGGCACTCACCGACCGATGCCGAGGTGGCGGTGATGATCGAGCAGCAGGGTGCGAACACCACGCTGAGCCTCACCAACCAAGGGGTCACCATTTCGCCCGAGGTGCTGCCGAGGCTGTTCGACCGCTTCTTCCGGGTGGACAAATCACGCAGCCACCCGGACTCCGACGGTGCCGGCCTGGGCTTGTCGATTACCCAAGCCATCATGGCGGCCCATGGCGGTGCCGTGACAGCCAGTTCGAGCAACGGCATCACCACTTTCTGCCTCGTGTTTCCCGGCTCAGTTGCAGGTTGACTGACGCTTGGAATGACCGGTCACATCGATAGCGAACGTTCAACTGGCAAGTTCGAGCGACAGCAGCCAGCCTAAAGGAGTCCATAGAGGCGTGCGACGCGCACCGCAGTGCGCCGATCAGGCGCCCCCAACTTGGCATTGAGCCGCTGGAAGCGGCAGTCGATGGTTTTGGCTTCCAGATTCATGGCCGCGCCGATGACCTTGCTGCTGTGACCGGCGGCCTCGTGGTGCAGGAGTTGCAGGTCGGCGTCTGTGAGGCGCACCCCTTGAAGCATTTCTTCGCGCATAGATTTCGCGATCCAATGATGCAATTCCATGGCGAGCGCGCTTGCCAGCACGCGCATCATGGAGAAATTTTCGCCGTCAAACCTACTGGGGTCCGCTGATCCCAGGCACAGGACGCCCACCCGGGAGAGGCCAACGGGGCTGGGAGCAGGTGCAATCAGGGCTGAGGTGAAGCCATGCTGTGCCGCTGCGTGGGTGAAATTGACTTCCTCATTCGATGAGCAGGCCAATTCGCTGGAACGGATGGGTTCCGCATTGCTCGATGCATACCGTAACCAGGGGTCGTGTTCGAACCAACGGTTCGACGCGTATTCCGCCGCCCATGCCGGGTCGCACGCCCACATAGACCGAAAGGAGGTTCGGGTTGCATCATCCCGGAGGCAGCTCAAGAAGACGCCCTCGTCGGCACCCAGGCCGGCAACAACCTCGTGAAAGAGCAATAGCACTTCGCCAGAAGAGCTGACGTCTGCGATCAGAGGTAGCAGCTGTAAAACGCGCACATCGTCCATGCTGTCGCACCTTTGCGAAGCGTGCCTGTTGGATTCAGCACCTGGCAGTAAATGCTTCATGGCCTTCGCGCACCAGCTTGCTGAACAGCAGCCCATCTCCAAACCGCAGGGGCTCAACCGCACACCAGAACTCGAAGCTCTTCACGTCACGAAACACCATCGTCTGTACCAGTCGCATACCCGCACCTTGACGTTGGGTGCGCTCCATCAGCAGACCGAAGTTTGTAGTGCGCAGCAGGAAAGTCACAGCGCCATCGGCTGAGACCAGCAACGAGTCGCCCGTCGCAGCAAGTGCAGTTTTGTGACCAGCAGTCAACGCAGCCGAGTCAGCGCGTTTGACTACAAGCGCCGAACGCTTTGAGCCCAAAGGGCGAGCAGGCTCGTCGATGGGGTCTATGCGGCGTTTGACCGAGGGTCGAGCCAACACGGCGCGTGCTGACTGGATCACCACGGGAGTCTGAAGCTTGCTCATCCCCACTCCTACAGGTCGGGTTGACCGACAGGCCACGCAGTGCAGGCACCGCGTGACCCACGCATCAAGTCTCAACTGACTGGATAGAGGGGAGGGTAGACAAGCGCAACGCGCGATGTCAAAGGAAATCCGGTCAGGGCGACCAAATCTGCAGCTAGGTCAGTCGCGCTAAACGACGAAAGACATATCGCACGCTGATCGTCAAATCACCGCTGGTGCGCTGCTTTGGCTCAAAGCCTCAAGCAAAGAAAACGCATCATCGGCTCGGTCCACCGGGATGAACAGGTGGTCGTGGTGGAAGGCTGCGACCGCGTTGCAGGGGATGCCCGCGTTGGCCAATGCCGAGGAGATCATGGCTAGGAACCCGATGGCCTCCAACGACGAGTGCACGGTTAGCGTGATGAGTTTGGCTTCGAAGATGTAGGGCACTTTGGCTCGAACGGCTTGAGAGCGCTCTACGATGGCTGTCAAACCTTCTGACTCCCTGAAGGTGCAGATGGGGGAGAGGTCGACGGGGAGGCTGTGATCCTCGAAGGTGCAGTAAACGTAGGTCTCTGGCCGAAGGTCAGGGGCCATCAATTGCTGCAGCCGAAGTTGGTCTTTTTCTCCGCTCATCCGATGTCCTCCTGCACAGGGCAATGGTGTTGGCTTTCGGCGTTGATTATGGGCGGCTGGCGTTCGTCCGGCGCGTGCACAAGTGCGCAGGCACGACGCTGAATGGGTCGGTTTAGCTGAATTGACGCGACGCCAAAGTTCCTAAACATAGGCACTCAACCGGGATCTGCTGCTACCGTCTGGCGCAGCCCGGAACAGACTCTCGCCATCTATTGCTTTGACCGCCGGGCACCACACGGCAAAGCACAGTGAGAAGGAGTGTCCACATGGCACCGACTTCCGAAGTCCTCGCGGACATGGCCGATCTTCGCAGTCAGCTGAGTCAGCAGGGTAGTGCGTACAGCGAGTTGTTCAAGCTGCGACCTGGGCAAGTGCTGCTCGACATTGCATTCGATTGGGCGCTGATCCTGGGAGCCGTTGCTGCTGTCGTGTGGCTCGGTGCAGTGCTTGTGCCGTTGTCCGTGCTGGTGATCTCCATTCGGCAAAGGGCACTGGGTAACATCCTGCACGACGCGGGTCACCGGAACATCTGGCGAAACAAGCATCAGAACGACTTCACCGCCCGGGTGCTGTTGGCGCCACTGCTGTTCGCCAGCCTCTCCCGATATCGGGAAACACATTTCCAGCACCACCTGGAGTTGGGCCGCAAGCAAGGTGATCCTGACCTGATACCAGGGCAGGATCATCTGCCAACTTTCTGGGTGGTCAGCTACGCCAGGTGCTTGCTGTCATGGCCCACCTGGCTAGGCTCACTGGGAGGTCATCTGCTCGCGAAGGAGGTTACTTTGCGGAGCAAGGCCTTCATCATTGGATGGTGGGCGAGCTTCGTCGGAGGGCTGGCCATGTTGGGCGGTGGCGACTTTGCGTTGGCTTTTGTAGTGCTGTGGCTGCTCTCGCGGGCCACGCTTTTTCACTGCATCACCACCTTTCGCGAGATGTGCGATCACTTTGGGCTGCAGCCAGGTGGGGTGTTTGGCTTCACCCGTGACATGGTCTGTCACGGACCCTGGCGCTGGACCATTCATCCGCGCAACAACGGCTACCATCTCACCCATCATTTGTTGCCAGCAGTTCCGTACTACCGACTTCCGGAAGCTCACACACTGCTGAGTCAGTTGACCCTGTTCGAGGATCGATCACACGTCTGCCGCGCCTACTTCGGCTCAGCGGATGCAGTGACGACAGAATGGCAGAGCAGGGCAGCAACGTGATGAATCGCGTCCTGAACAGCTTCCAGATCGCGGCGTTGTTGGTGTCGGCCAGCTACGGCATCGGCTTTTTGTTTGGATCTGGAGAACTGGCCCTGACACACGGGATGGCAGGAAGCATCTACGGCATGGCCACCGGGTTCGGCATGCTCGCACTCGCGCTGGTGGCACAGCCGTTGTGGAGGTCTGGTTTGTCAGTGTGGGACTTGTTTGGGCGAGCGTACGGCCTGCAACTGCGCGGTTTGGTTGCGGCGCTGTCTGTGGTGTGGATGGCGGGTGTGCTCGCCGCACAGATTCATGGCGGTGTGGCTGTTGCTCGCTTGCTGGGAGTGCCCGATCCGTATGGACTGTTCATCGTGCTGAGCCTGATCTACGTCGCGGCTCAAATGAGTCTTCGCATCGCTTCGAGTGTGTTCGCCGGATGCCTCCTGTTGAGCGGGGTGGTTCTTGTGTACACCCTTGTGGCGGCAGACGGGCTGGCACTCTACCGGGAGGCAGTGCCTAGATTTGTGCAGGATCTGGATACCTTCAGTCCGACCCAACTGGGCTCCATGTCGCTCGCTGTCGGCCTTCTGGTCATCACAGGAGCCGACTACCACCAGTTTGTGATGTCCGGTCGAACAGCCCGGAGCGCTATGGTCGGATGCACCATGGCTGGACTCGCTCTGATTCTCATTGGGCTTTTGCCGGCAGCTGTTGTAGTGGCAATGCAATCAAGCGGTGCGCTGGTGAACATGCCAGACGGCAAACAGGTCATTCCGTGGGTGTTGTCTCAAGCTGTGGGCAATCTCGCGTGGGGACTGGGGGCTGCCATGTTGGTGGCCCTGTCCCTTGCAGCGTTGGGTTCGGGGGCGGCGATTCTGCGGGCGATGGCCTCTGCGATGAGCACGACTCAGTCAGGTGTCAGTCGGCCAAGGCTTGTCTCGGCCGCAGCCCTCATCATCGGGGCTGCGCTTGCCTCACGGGACCAGGGCATCGTCGAGACCATGGTGTCGGTCAACATCATTTACCTGGCCAGCGTCGGCGTCTGCTTCATTGCCCTGCTGTCAGGCATCAGTCTGACCCCTCAACGTGCCAGGGCCACCATGGTCACGGGGCTTGTCGTGTCTGGATGCGTTTATGTGGCCAGTTGGTTTGGCCTTTTTGCACCGCAGGCTGCTGACGCCTCCTCGCTGGTTGCCGGCCTTGCTGTATCACTGAGTGTTGCAGTCGGCTTTGGCATTGTGGGCGGTCACCACAGGGTTGACGTGACGAAGTCTTGATGCTGAGTCGCCCGGCCCAGCTATCACCACTGGCGTCTCGACTTCGCTTGTAACCAGTTCTCGGTGAGCCACCTTGACGATCAACGCAGTGACGTCGTGGGCCAATGGCGGTTCGAGCTCCCAGTGGTGCCAGTACAGATCGACCATGACGCTGTGGTTGGGACACAGATCTAGGAGCCGTCCGCTTTCGACCAGAGGTTGGGCCTGAGTGCTTGGGATCAGTCCATAACCTGCCCCAATCGCCACACCCTCCAGCAAGGCCACAGGGGAAGGCAAAAAGTGTTTTGCGTACCGGTCAATCGAAAAACCGAACCGGCTTTTCAGGAAGTCGTCATGCAGGGAGTCTTTTCGATTGAAGAGGACTGCGGGTGCGGCGAGAACCGCAGGCACGGTCAATCCGTCTGGGAAGGCTCGTGCCGCGAATTCAGGCGTCGCGTAGCAGCGGTACTCCATGGCACCCAGACATTCGGCAGCGAAACCGTCTGCCGCTTTCGCACTTGTGGAGATGCACCCGATGACTTCGCCACGGGATAGCAGCTGTGATGTGTGATCCTGGTCATCAGCAACCACCTCCAACGCAACCAACTGGCTCAACAGCAGTTCTTTTAAAACCTCCGGAAACCAAGTGGCCAAGGAGTCTGCATTCACTGCAATGGACAGCGGAACAGGGGCGTGGAGTTTTGGCTGAGGCGCCAGAGCCTGCAGGGCAGACCCTTCCATGACTCTTAGTGCCTTCACGTGCCGCAGCAGAACTTCACCCGCAGGAGTCGGTGATACGGGCCGTTCACGAAGCACGAGTACCGTGGACAACGATTCTTCCAATGCCTTGATGCGCTGAGATACGGCACCCCGCGTGATGCTCAATGCAGTTGCTGCCTTTTCAAAGCTCTGCTGCTCAATCACCACCGCAAAAGTTTCCAACTGATCACGATCCAGCATGGGTATCTCCCGATGTCTGGCTGACGCGGTTGCCAACCTGCGCTATTTAATTGGTCAATCGAAAAATGTGTCGATAGTTTTCGGGTGTCAATCGCTTCCGAGGAGTTACAGGCGGTATCGATAATTTGCACTTCAAGGAGGTGAGACAGATTTCTGCAAGACAGAAATTACACATGGTTGCCGTGCGGACTGAATCGCTTGGAGGAATGTGGCACCCTCGAAATGGCAAAAACGGAGATGACCTATGTGGCTGCTGGTTGCTCACGAACCTAGACAAGATGCCCCCCAATGGTCGGGCAGGAGGAGTCTTGCTGCTTTGGACGCTCTGGCCTGGCCCGTGGCCGCCGTTCTCCTGATTTCCCTTTCGAACCTGCAACTTGGGATCGTCGGCCCAGTGTTGATAGCGGCAGTTCTTTTGCTGTCAGTTTTCCGGCTTCGTCGAGCCATCTGGCTGAACCACCGTTACCGCTTCAGCACCTGGCGATGGGGTGGGGTAGTTCTCGGACTGATGATGTTGGGGGCGGTATTGAAAATGCTCGCTTGAAGACATAGCCAGACGTGGAACGATGATCCCAAAACGCGCAGGATCGTGAAGCCACTCCAATGTGTTGCGCCAGATCTTCCGGCGCCAAGGTCTGGGCTGTGCCCAAGGGAATGCGTATCGGGTGCGAAAGATGCCAGTGGCATCGCGCTCCAGAATGATCATGAGCATGTCGGCGCGCTTGGCGTCGGAATCGTGGATGACCAGATCACCTGGCCTCCACTGTGTAGTGTTCGGCTCGTGAATCAGGCCCATGTCTTGATCCCATTTCGAATTGGTCAATGGGGCACGGTGGGCCGAGTCTGACTCCAAGAATCAATATCAGTGCTTCGCCACGCAATGGCGCGCGCAGCAAGCCGCACCGGACTGGGAAACTCATGGCTCGCCATCAAGCGATAGATCGTTGAGCGACCAAGACCCGTGATCTTCATCACCGTGCGGATGCGCAGGAGCACGGCTGCTGGTGTGTCGATATGATCTGCAGAGTGATGGAGGTGGCGGAGCTGCACGACGTGTCTCCCGGTTGAAGTAACGCCTTCACTGTGAGACCAATAGGCTTCAGTCGCCTTGCTGGATTCAGTCCTAAATCGTGCATCGGTATCCACCTGTCAGTGCGAGCCGAGCGATTCCTGGGCAAGGAAGGTTGTGATACCGTCAACCCACTCTGGGGTACCGTCTTTTCCTTTCGCAAAGAGCACCTGGTACCGTCATCGTGCCACAGAAAATGCCACTTTCGTATTCAAATCGCTGCGGCGAACCGTCAATGACTGAGATCGACAGCAATGAGCTTTGTGAAGGACTCTCGAAGACGACGGTAGATTTGTCGGTATCGAGCGTTTTCTCGGCCATCACGCAACGCGCTTTTCCTCTGAGGCGCGACCGGCTATTGACAATAGAGTGGGAATGATTCAGTCCTCGTAAGGTCTCAGCTTTTGCCGCGCGGCCCCGCCTGCTCATGGGCAGCAGGCCCGCAGCACGCTCGCCAGCTTTTTGACGGCGGACTCCTGCTCGTGGGGGGCGTGGGCGGCGAAGCCCATGAGGAATCCGGCTTCGTGCGGGCTCGACGCGTGCAGCGGCGTCAACCCCAGCAGGTCGATGCCAGCCCGGCGGGCGGCAGCCACGGCTTCGTGTTCGACGATGTGGCGCACGAAGATGCAAGGCATCTGCAGGCCGCCTGCGGGCACGCGCGGTTCGACGATGTCGGGCAGGTGCTCGCGCAGCTGCCGTGCCAGCACGTCGCGCCGTTCGGCGTACACGGCGCGCATGGTGCGAATGTGGGCACCGTAGTGGCCCCCTTCGATGAAACGCGCCAGCGTCAGCTGCGGGATCGGCGCGCTGTGCCCGTCGAGCAGGGTGCGGGCCACGGTCATCGGTGCCACCAGGGACGGTGGCAGCACCATGTAGGCGATGCGCAGCCCTGGAAACAGCGATTTGGTGAAGGTGCCAATGTAGATCGTGCGGTCGTGCGGATCCAGGCCCTGCACGCAGGCGGTGGGTTTGCCCGCGTAGTGGAACTCGCTGTCGTAGTCGTCCTCGATGACCCAGCCTTGGCGCTGACGGGCCCATTCGATGAGCGCCAGGCGCCGCTCCAGCGCCAGCGTGACGCCGGTGGGGAACTGGTGCGAGGGCGTCAGGAACACCGCCGGGGAGGCGCCGCCGGGTGGGGGCGCTGCATCGAACAGCGGCTCCACCTGCAGGCCGTCGCCGTCCACGGGCACCGGTACGCACACCAGTCCGGCCGCGTCGAAGGCCTTGCGCGCACCGTGGTAGGCCGGGTCTTCCATGAAGATGCGGTCTCCGGCGTCGAGCAGCACCTGGGCGCACAAGGCCAGGGCCTGTTGCGAACTGGTTAGCACCAGCACGCGGTCGGCGGTGGCGCGTGCGCCGCGTTCGAGGTTGACGTAGTCGGCGATCGCCCGCCGCAGCGCCTCCATGCCCTGTGGCGGGCTGTGCAGCAGGGCTTGGCTGCCGTGCGTCTTCAGCACCTGCCGTTGCAGGCGCTCCCAGGTGGCCAGCGGAAAAGCGCGGGTGTCGGGCACACCCGGTGCAAAAGGGCGGGGCGCCAGGAAATCGCGCACCCCGCCGCCGTCGAACAAATGGCTGCCGCGCTGGCTCAGGCGCGGTGTCGTGGGGGTGGCGGCAGTGCCGAGTCGCCGTGGCTCGCCTCGTGTTGCCAGGCGCTGGGTGCGGCCTGACACGTAGCTGCCGCTGCCGACGCGCCGCTCGATGAAGCCTTCGGCGTGCAACTGGCTGTAGGCGGCCTCCACCGTGTCGCGCGACACGCCCAGCGATCGGGCAAGGGACCGCGATGCGGGCAAAGGGCGGCCCACGTCGAGTGCGCCGTCGAGGATCAACTGGCGGATTGCGCGCTGCACCCGTGCGTGCAGCGGCAACGCCCCTTGCGCCGGATCAGCGACCCAGGCTTTGACGGATTCGAGTGCGGCGTGTTTGAACAATTGGCTGGTATCTGATCAAAAAAATGGAGGGGAAAACCAGACCATTCTAGGACTACAAACGGGCTTCACCCTCCCTTTTGCCCCCTTCGACACATTTGTCAGGAAGGCCCGTCCGGCCATGCCATCCACCTCCTCATCGCTTCGCTGGCGCGATCTCACACATCCCGTCGTGGCCGGCCTGATTTCGGTCATCGTCAACTACGGCGGCACCTTCATCCTGGTGTTCCAGGCCGCGAAGGTGGCTGGTCTCAGTCCGGAGCTGACGGCGTCCTGGGTGTGGTCGGTATCGATCGGTGTCGGCGTGACGGGCATCGTGCTCAGTGGGCTGTCGCGCGAGCCGATCATCACCGCGTGGTCGACACCGGCCGCGGCTTTTCTGGTCACGGCACTGGCGACCACCCCGTATGCCGAAGCGGTGGGGGCCTACATGGTGTCGGCCGCCGCCTTCGTGCTGCTGGGGCTGTCGGGCTGGTTCGACCGTGTCATCCGGCTGATTCCACCGGGCGTGGCCGCCGGCCTGCTGGCCGGCATCCTGCTGCCTTTCGGCATCGGGGCCTTTGGCGGGATGAGTCTGGACCCTTGGCTCGCCGGTCTGCTGATCCTGTCTTACGGGGCCTTCAAACGCGTGTTCGCGCGTTATGCGGTGGTGGGCATCCTGGTGCTGGGCCTGGCCTTTCTGCTGCTGCAGGACCGTGTTGATCTCCAGGGCCTGAGCCTGACGCTGGCCCGGCCGGTGTTCACGATGCCGGTGTTTTCGGGCCAGGCCTTGCTGAGCGTCGCGCTGCCGCTGTTCCTGATCACGCTGACCGGCCAGTACATGCCCGGCATGCTGGTGTTGCGCAACGACGGTTTCCGCAGCAGCGCCAACCCGATCGTTGCGGTGACCGGCTTCGGCTCGCTGCTGATGGCGCCGTTCGGCTCCCACGCCTTCAACATCGCCGCCATCACGGCCGCGATCTGCACCGGCCGCGAGGCGCACGAGGATCCGTCCAGACGCTGGATCGCGGGCATCGCCGCCGGGGTTTTCTACATCCTTGTCGGTGTCTTCGGGGTGACGCTGGCGGCGGTGTTCATGGCGTTCCCGTCGACCTTCATCACCACGCTGGCCGGTCTGGCGCTGCTGGGCACCATCGGCGGCAGCCTGGCCGCTGCGTTGGCCGATGCCCGCACGCGCGAGGCCTCGCTGATCACCTTTTTGGCCGCCGCCGCGAACATCCAGTTGCTGGGCGTGGGCGGCGCGTTCTGGGGGCTGGTGATCGGCCTGTCGGCGCATGCCTTGCTCAACGGGCGCTGGCCGCAGCGGCGGCCGATCACGCCGCCCGTGGCCCCGACCGAAAGGCGGGCGGGCTGATGGACGCGCCGCTTTCGACGCCCACCGGGCACGACCGGCATGGGCGCTATCCCCAGGTCGTCACCGTCGAGGATGTGCAGCGCAACCTGGTCGCGGTGCGTTCGCGCATCGCTGCGGCCAGCCGGCGGGTCGGCCGCGATCCGGCCGGTGTGCGCCTGTTGCCGGTCAGCAAAACCCAGCCGGAGAGCCGCCTGCGCCTGGCGTATGCGACGGGCTGCCAACTGCTGGGCGAAAACAAGGTCCAGGAAGCGCACCTCAAATGGCAGGCACTGCAGGACCTGGCCGACCTGCGCTGGTCTGTCATCGGTCACTTGCAGACCAACAAGGCCAAGCTCGTGGCGCGCTTTGCTTCGGAGTTCCAGGCGCTCGACAGCCTGCGGCTGGCCGAAACCCTCGATCGCTGTTTGCAGCGCGAAGGGCGGGCGCTGGACGTGTTCGTGCAGGTCAACACCTCTGGCGAAACCAGCAAATACGGCCTCGCGCCCGAGGCGGTGGCGGCTTTTCTCCAGGCCCTGCCGGCATTCGGGGCCTTGCGTGTGCGCGGGCTGATGACGCTTGCGGTGTTTTCCAGCGACGCCGCGCGTGTGCGCCGGTGCTTTCGGCTGCTGCACGGTTTGCGCGAACGCCTGCGGCAGAGCGCGCCGGCCGGCATCGGGCTCGACGAGCTGTCGATGGGCATGTCGGGCGACTTGGAGATCGCGGTGGAAGAGGGCGCCACCGTCGTGCGGGTTGGCCAGGCCATCTTTGGTGCGCGCGCGTTGCCGGACAGCCATTTCTGGCCCGGAGAAGCCGGCGGCGGCCCGTCGCTGTCTGGAGACACGCTACCTGGCGGGGTTTTTGCATAATGCCGCTCGCCTGGCCCGGCGCGGGGCCAAAGCGTTTCGCCGTTCGATCCGGCATCCCGAAATAGAGGCATCCTCCCCATGCGGCTTGTTCAGGTCCCGATGTCGATAGGCAGCAATTGCCGGCCGCATTTCCAGATCGGCCGCTACATGGGCCAGGCTTTCCCGCACTACCAGCCGCCGCCGTTTTTCTTTGACAAGCTCGGGGCCGGTGACCTGCCCGGGGTGATCAGCCTGGTGGAGCGGGACTTCCGGTTGGCGCGCGAGGACCTCTACGTTTTCGAGGGCGGTGGCCAGTTCGTGCCCCGCGACCGCGCGTCGGGCATGGCCTTCCTGCACGATTTCGGTTGCCCCAACCGCCTCTGGGACGATCGCGACGCTTGCGAGGCGGCGATGCTCAGTGAGTGCGAAGCGTCCCTGGCCAAGTACCAGGGTCTCGCGGAAAACACCCGCCGCGTCCTGGCGGGACCACTGCAGGTGGCGCTGGTGTACCTGGGCACGGCCACGCGCGACGGTTTTCTGGCGCTCAAAAGCGTGCTTCGCGAACGCTACGGCAAGGATTTCCTGATTTTGAACGTGCTGGAACAGAATCTGCGCCATCTGGCCGTGACCGACGGCACCGTGGTGCCGGTTTTCGTCAACGACGCCGAAAGCCCCAAGCGCCACACCCCGCAGGAATGGCAAGGCTGGGACGCTTCGTGGGCCGCGGCCCTGTCGTGCCTGCCGCTGGACGGGGTGCCCTCTTGCCCGTTGGCGGCTTCGGCGGAGCCGGTGACCGCAGACCCTGTGTGAGAATGCCTTCGCCCCGGGAGCCAGAACCCGGCGGCGTTTTCTCGCGAAGGAGACCACCATGGACCGCATCAGGGTCCCGCTTTCGATAGGCCGCGACTGCCGTCCACGGTTCCAGATTGACCGTTTCATGACCGCGCATTTCGCGGGCTACCAGCCGGAATCGTATTTTTTCGATCACCTCATGAAGGGGGGGCTGCCCGGTGTGGCCAACTTCATCGAGAGGGATTTCCAGCTCGGCCCGGACGACGTGGCGCTCGACGAAGTCGGAGGGCAGTTCATCCCGCGCGACCGGGCTTCGGGCATGGCCTTTCTGCACGACTTCGGCTGCATGCACAAGCTGTGGGACGACCGCGCGGCGGGTGAGGCCGCGCTCGCGGCGGCCATGCCGGACTCGCTGGCGAAGTTTGCCCACCTGGGGCAGAAGACCCGCGCCTTGCTCGCGGGCGCCGCCGAGGTGGTGCTGATCTACCTGGGCCCTGGCACCGAAGCCGATTTCCGGCGCCTGCAGCAGGTGCTCGCCACCCGCTACCGCAAGCACTTCCTGCTGGTGAACGTGCTGCAGCAGGGCGAAGATGCCCCCGCGGTGACCGACGGGTCGGTACTCAACCTGTGGGTCAACGACCGCGAAGGCCCCAAGATCGGCACCCCACAGGCCTGGACCGGCAACGACGACTCGTGGGACGCCGCGCTCTCGCGCATTCCGTTCGACCGCATGTCCCGCGCCGCCTTCGCCTGATCGCGCCAGCCCACGGGCAGGCCTTGGGCGGTGTCATACTTCCGGCTCGGCCGCGCCTTTGCGTGGTCTTTTTTGTGTCCCATGCGCCGCCATCGCCCGTTGCCCTCCGTCCTGTCGACGACCGTGTTGTTCTCTGACCTGGCGGAGCACCGGTCATGAGCCGGCCTTCAGGGCTTTCCCGGCGGCAGTGGCTGCTCTGGGCGGCGGCGGGGCTGCCGGTCGGCGCCAAGGCGGGTCAGACGCCGGCCGAGCGGCGCTGGAAATCCGATCTCGATGCCTTTGCCGATGCCGACCAGCTCTGGCCCCCACCAGCGGGGTGCCTGCTGTTCATCGGCAGTTCGACGATCCGCATGTGGAACGGCCTGGAGTGGGCCTTTCCCGCCGTGCCCCAGGTGGTCAAACGGGGCTTTGGCGGTGGGCGCCTGGCCGACTGTGCCGACCTGGTGCCGCGTCTGGTGCTGCCCTACGAACCCCGGCAGGTGGTGCTCTACGCGGGCGACAACGACCTGTCCGAAGGGGCCAGTCCGCAGGCGGTGGTCGGGCACTGCGCGCGCTTCGTGCAGCAGACCCGGACCGGCCTGCCGGGTGTGCCCATCGCCTTTGTGTCGGTCAAGCCTAGCCCGTCCCGTCTGGGCATCCTGCCGGCGGTGCGCGAAACCAATGCGCTGCTTCGCCAGTGGGCGACGCAGACGCCAGGCTTCGAGGTCATCGATGTGTTCACCCCCATGGTGGATGCCGGTGGCCTGCCGCGGCGCGAGCTGTTCCTGCCCGACATGCTGCACCTCAACGCGGCCGGCTACGCGCTGTGGCAGTCGGTCATCTCACCGCACCTGCGCACCACCTGAGGCCATGCGCCACGGCCGGACCACGCCGCGGTCGCGCCATTCGGCCAGCCAGGCCACCAGCAGCAACGCCACCAGCGACCCCGCCAGCAGCAGGGCGTCGAGCCAGTACGGGCGCCAGACCTGGGTCGAGCCGAAGGTGGCGAGCGTGAACAGCGCCAGCACCAGGTGCGAGCAGAACACCAGCAGCGAATGCCGCCCCATCAGCTCCAACGGCCACGGGCGCGGCAGGTGGCGGTGGATCCAGGGCGCCAGGGCGGTCAGCACCACGAACAGGCTGGCGAAGTTCAAGACCCGTGCCGGTCCGAGCGCCCATTTGTCCAGCAGGAAGGCCACGGCCGGCCAGCCGGGAAGGGGCGCCTGGCCGGCGACATGGCGCCAGACCAGCATGCCCAGCGCGTAGGCGGCGGCCGGGCCCAACACCCACCAGGGCCAGCGGGGCAGCGGCGTCTGGCGCATGCCCAGGGCCAGGCCGGCAACCCAGAGCCCTTGCCAGGCCAGGCCATGGAAGGCGCCCATGTCCTTGTAGGGCACGGGCCACTGGGCGGTGCTGGTCCAGAGGCCGTAGACCCAGCGCCCGAGGCCCCATTGTTCGGCCAGCCAGAGCAGCGCGCTCACCAGCAGCACGGGTTGCCAGCCGAAGCGGGCCGCCAGACCCAGCACCACCGGGCTGAGCAGCATCAGGCCCACGTAGAGCGGCAGGATGTCCAGCAGGGGTGGGTTGTGCAGCAGCAGCATGGCCCCGAGCACCGCGTTTCCCCGGTCGATGAAATAGAACTCCAGCAGCCCGGTGGCGCCCCCTTGCTGGTTGCGCACGCCCAGCCAGGCGATCACGGTGAAGGCCAGGGCGACCAGCGCCATGTGGCACAGATAGAGTTTCCAGGCGCGGGCGAAAAAGGCCGCCTGCATGGCCGCCACGCCTTGGCGCCGCCCCCGCGTGCCGTAGACCCGCCCGGCCATGAAGGCCGACAGGAAGACGAAGCCCTCGGCCGCCGAGACGAAGCCGAACGGCTGCCCCAGGGGCAGCGAGAAGCGGGTCGGCATGTGGGTCAGCGTCATCAGCACGAGCAGGAGGCCACGCAGGGCGTCCAGCTCCCAGAGACGGCGTGCGGCTTGAGGCATCGGCGGTCGCGAAAGGAACCCGCCATGATAGCTGGGGAAAACCCGCAGACGGGCATGCCCGGGATGGCCCCGGGTGGTGCGACCCGCCTCAGGGTTGCTGCAGGCGGGGTTCTCCCAGGTCGATCACCCCCATCAACCGGACGAAGATGGTGGGCGTGGCCCGGCCGTCGACCGGCAAGCCCTCGTGCCGCTGGAAGGCCTCGATCCGCTCCGCCAGGGTCTGCCCGCCCGGCAACTGCCGGGCCTGTTGCCGCCGCTGCAACTGCTGGTTGAGCCAGCGTCCGGCCGCGTCGTTGGCGGCGGCCGTGTAGACGCGGCTGGTCTGTCCAGGCGGCAGGCGCCACAGCGTGGCGTAGCTGCCGGTCCACTCGGCGTTCAACTGGGCGGTGTTGATCGACCATTGCCGCCCGGAGGAGGCGAGCAGAATCTGGTCGCCCTGGATGCCTTCAAGGCGGACCCAGCGGGCGACGTCGCCCTGCCGCAGCAGCAGCAGACCGGGGCGGTTGATGGCCTGGAGATCCTTGAACGCCAGTTTGTTGGCACGGTAGCACTGCAGGCGCTGAGTCAGCGCATCGTCGCAGGGCTGCGCCAGGGCCAGCTTGGCGCCCCAGCGTTGCCCGAGGGCGACCCAGCCTTCTTCCAACTGGTCCGTGAGGCTGGGCAGCAGCACACCATCCGATGCCGCACCGGTGTCTGCCCGGGTTTCGGTGGCACTGGCGGCAATGCGGGTGGCTCCGGCGACCGGGGGCGGCGGCGCAGGGCGCGGGGTGTCCTCCACCGGAATGGGCGGCGGAGCAGCGGGGGGCGCCGATGCAGAGGCCGATGCCGGGTCGGGCAGGGCGGGGGCGGCCAGGGTTTGTACCGTCGGTGGCGGGCGCAGCAAGGCCGTGGCGGCCACCACCAGAACCACCAGGGCGGCGCCTGCGAACAGCCAGCGCCGCTGACGCACGGCCCACGCGCGCCAGACGGCAGCGGGGCTGGGGGGCCGCGTGCGGCCCGGGTTGGCCGGGGGGAAGCCTGGCGCGGGTGCGTCGTCGAAGGCGCCCGGTGGGCAGGTGTCGGGCCAGGGCAGTTCTGCGGCCGCGGCTTCTTCTTCCAGGTGCAGCTCGCCCACCATGGCCGCGGTCACCGGTTGCAGCGCCGTCTGCTCCAGGGTCTTGCGCAGGGCGGGCTCACCGATCAGCACGATCCGCAGCGGGACCGCGCCGTCGGCGTCCGGGGCATTGAGGGCCACCAGTTGCCGCAGCACGAAGAACGGGGCCTGGTGTGCCTGGGTGACGATCAGCAGCGCCGGACGCCCTTTGGCGCGGCTCTGGCCCAGCGAACGCCGCAGCAGGTCCTGCATCAGGGCCACGGGATGGTCGCCGGACGACAGCGTCACGCGAAAGGCCTGGCAGAGCAGTTGCATGAACCGGGTCAGCGTCTGCCGCGGTTGCTGCACCCAGGCGGTGCGCGCCGGGCCGTTGAAACGGTCCCAGAGGCGCTGCGCCAGCGCCTGGGCGGTATCAGGCTGGTCGCTGGTCAGCAGGTACAGGCCTGCGGTGGACTCCACGGCGGCCATGAAGTCCTGGAAATCGTCTCGTTGCTCGGAGGTCAGGCCGGCTTGTTCTGAGTCTTGTCCACCCGCACCCTGGGGGGCGGGGGATGATGTGCTGTCCATGGGGAGCCTGGCCGTTTGTCAAGAGGGTGGGCGCAAAGGCTGCGATGTTAGTACCAATGGCTGTGGATAAATCACGAATCAGCGGGCCCGGAGAGGGCTTTTTTTATCAATGCCGCAGGCTGAAGCGCTCCTGGCCCCGGCGGAAGATGGCGGTCTGGCGGCCGATCACCTCCAGCGTCACGCCCGGCGCGACTTCCTGGCCTTCCTGCACCATCTGGCCATTGACGATCAGGGTGCGCGAATGCGGGTTTTCCGACCAGGTGGAGCCGGAGATGCGCAGGCCACTGGCCGACGCGGACACCGGCTCGGGGGCTGGCGCCGCTGCGGCCGGTGGCGGCGCCGACGCACCGGCGGGTGGTGTGGGGCGTGGGGTGGGCGTGGCCTGATCCGGCGCGCTGGCCGCCGTGGCCGGTGGTGGTTCGGGCTTTTCGGCGGTCGCTGGCGCGGGGTTGAGGATGGGGCGGGGCCGCAGGCTGCCGGCGGCGGTGGCTTTGCTGGCGGCCGGCGTGGCCGGTGGCGTTGTGTCCGGCGCCATCGAGGGCGCAGCGGAACTCCCGGCGACCGCAACGGGTTCCGGAGCCGGTACGGGTGTGTGCGTCGGTGACCAGGCTCGCCAGAGCAGCGCGCCGCCCACCAGCAGGGTGGCGGCTGCGGCCAGCCCGATCCCGCGCCAGCGGCGTGCGGGTCGCTGGCTGGTGAGGGTCACCGGCGACTGGCTGTGCAGACCGGGCACCTGGCCCAGGTCGCGTTCGGCGTCCGCGCGTTTGAGCGCATCAAGAATGTAGGACACGGTGTGCGGACTTTCTCTCAGGCGGGGCCCAGCCGGGGTTCGTCGACGCCGGCGGCCCGGTTGATCTGCATCAGGGTGACGGGGCCGGCCAGGCCATCGGCGGGAATGCCCCGGCGGGTCTGGAAAGCCTGGAGCCGGGCCTGGGGCGTGTCGCCCGCGGTCTCGCCGCGCTGCTGCAGGCGGTCGAGCTGGGCCTCCAGCCAGGGGGCCGCGGGGCCGCGCCAGCCATCGACCAGGCGCCCGGTCTGGCCCGGGGGCAAGCGCCAGAGTGTGGCGTATTCCCCCTGCCACACGGCGGCGAGCGAGGCGGCCGGCACGCGCCAGCGGCGCTCGCCCGCCTGCAGCAGCACATCGTCAGGCGACGCCCCCACCAGCAGCACCCAGGCGGCGGCCTGGCCGGCGGGGCGCAGGGTGAGGATGGCCGGGCGGTCCAGCGCCTGCAGGCCGTGCGCGGTCATGCGCGGGGTCCGGTAGCACTGCAACTGCTGCTGCAGGGCGGCGGCGCAGGGGTTGTCGGCGGGAATGTCTTGCCCCCACTGGCGGGCCAGTGCCTGCCAGGCAGCGTCTTCCGACGGCAGGGCTTCACCGGTCGCGGGCAGGCCGGTCTGAACCGGCTGGGGCACCTGGGCCGCCGCGGTCGGCGCCGCCGGCAGAACGCCGGCATCGGGCGACGTGGCAGCGAATTCGGACCTGGCCGGGGCCGGCTGGGCCCAGGGCTGCCAGAAGGCCAGCACACCGGCTGCACCCAGCGCGGTGCCCGCCAGGCCCCAGGCCAGCGGCCACCAGCGGTCCCGCGCGGCGGAGCGGGGTTCAGCCGCGGCCGGGGCCGGGTCGCCCGTCACCTCGCGCGCGGCGCGTTCGATCACCTCGTCGCCGATCTGGCGCAGGCCGTTGCCATAGGCACCCAGCAGGGCGCGGTCGCACAGCAGGTTGATGCGGCGCGGCACGCCACCGGTCAGCGTGTGGATGCGCCGCAAGGCGGCGGCGGTGAACGGGCCTTCACCCTGCAGGCCGGCCACCTGCAGCCGGTGCTGCACGTAGCGCGCGGTCTCGTCGGCGGTGAGCGCGCCGAGGTGGAAGCGCGCGATCACGCGCTGGGCCAGTTGCTCCAGCTCGGGCCGCGCCAGCAGTTCGCGCAGTTCGGGTTGGCCGATCAGCACGATCTGCAGCAGCTTGCGTTCGCTGGTTTCCAGGTTGGTGAGCAGGCGCAACTGCTCCAGCACGTCGGGGGCGAGGTTCTGTGCCTCGTCGATGATCAGCACGGCCTGCTTGCCGGCCGCGTGGGCCTGCAGCAAAAAGGCGTTGAGCCGGTCCACCGGCGTCTTCACGCCGGGGGCGGGCGGGGCATCGGCGGCGCTGGTGTCGACGCCGAATTCCTCGCACACCGTCTGCAGCAGCTCGTGCACCGTCAGGCGCGGATTGAAGATGTAGGCCACCTGGCAGGTGGCGGGCATCTGTTCGAGGAAGGCGCGGCAGACGGTGGTCTTGCCAGCGCCGATTTCGCCCGTCAGCAGCACGAAGCCGCCACCGCCCTGCACGCCATAGAGCAGGTGCGCAAGCGCCTCGCGGTGGCGCTCGCTCAGATACAGGTAACGGGGGTCCGGCGCAATCGAAAACGGCGTCTGCCGCAGGCCGAAAAAAGAGGCGTACATGGCCCGGAGCATACCGGGCCGACACCGGGGGCACCAGCCAGGCGCTCAGGCGCCGGCCGGTGCGGGTGGCTCCCGGCGCGGTCAGGCCGCCAGGGCCATGGCGGGTTTGGCGGCGCTGCTGCTGGCGCCGGCCTTGGTGGCGGCGGCGCACTCGATGTCGCCCGAGAGCTGGCCGCCTTCTTCGATCACCACCTTGCCGTAGCGGATCTTGCCGGTGACCTTGCCGGTGGCGTGGATCACCAGCTTCTGGCGCACGGTGAGGTTGCCTTCGAGCGAGCCGTGGATTTCGGCGATGTCGACCTCGGCCGAGCCCTTGAAGGCGCCCTGTTCGGCGATCTGGATCACGCGCGAATCCATGGTCGCCTCGACCAGACCTTCGACGAACAGCGTGTCGCAGTCGGTGATCTCCACGCCCTTGAGCTTGATGTTCGGCCCGACGGTGAGCTTGCTGCCGTTTTCGCCGGGGGGGGCGACGGGCGCGGAGGCCGACGTGGACGCAGCGGCCACGGCTGCCGAGGCGCTGCTGTCGCTGGTCCGGCTGGTCACGCTCGACGACGTGCTGCTGGTCGAGCCCGCGCCGTAGCGCGACGGATACGGGTTGTTGCCCGTGCTGTTGAGAGGGGTGTTGTCGGACTCGCGTTTGCCGAAGTGCAGTGCCATGAAGCCTCCTGTAAAAACTGAAGCGCTCATGCTAGGGGCCCAGCGGCTTACATTCAGGACGGTACCGTAAGAGCCGTAACGGGATGCACCCGTGTTTGCTTGCGGCTGTTGCGTTCGGTCACGTCCCGGGGCGGCCCAGGGGCTCAGCCGCCCTGGCGGCGGGCCTCCATCTCGCGGATCAGCGCGCGGGCTTCGTCGCCTTCCGGAATCGGCTCGCCGCCATCGCGCCACTGGATCGCCGACTTGAAGCCATGCTCCTGCGCATGGCGGCGGAACCACAGGCCTTCGGGGTTGTGGCGCGTGATGCCGTCGAACACGGTGGCCATCATCTGCGTCTGCTCCAGGCCCATGGTCAGCATCACCTGGTTGACCACCAGCTTGTGCATGGCCAGGTGCGACGACGGCACGCCGGCGATGCGGGTGGCGAGCTTGAGCACCGCGCCGTCCAGCTCGGCCGCCGGCACGGCCTGGTTGGCCAGGCCCCAGTCGGCGGCGGTGCGCCCGTCGATCACGTCGCCCGTGAACATGAGCTGCTTGGCACGCACCGGGCCGAGGCGGAAGGTCCACATCGCCGTGGTGGGGCAGCCCCACACGCGGGTCGGCATGTAGCCGATGCGCGCGTCCTCGGCCATCACCAGCAGGTCGCAGCACAGCGCGATGTCGCTGCCACCGGCCACTGCGGCGCCGTGTACCTGGGCGATGGTGGGCTTGGCGCTCTTCCACAGGCTCATGAAGTGCTCGGTGTTGCGCTTCATGTAGGCGTAGTCGACCATCGGATCCCAGGGGTAGGCCTCCTGCTGGCACGGGTGCTCGATGTGCTGGCTGGCGGTGTCGGCCAGGTCGTAGCCGCCACAGAAACCCTTGCCCGCGCCCTCGACCACGATCACGTGGATGCCCGGCTCGGCGTTCGCCCATTCCACGGCCGCCCGGATCTCGCCCGGCATGGCATCGTTGATGGCGTTCAGCCGCTCGGGGCGGTTGAGCAGCAGCCGGGCGATGCGCGGGTTGCGCGGGTCGGGGCCGATGGTGAGGGTGCTGAAGTCGGGCATGGCGGTTTCCTCGGTGAGGCGGGATGGAACGGCGCCATCCTAGGTGGCGCCCCCGCGTGGCCGCTGCCGCGCAGGCGACGCCTACGGGCATACCCCGATGCCGCTGCGCTACAGTGCCCCGCATGCCCAGCCCTTACTGGGTGCTGGGCGAGCGCCCCGGCACCGCGCTTTTGCCTGCCACCACGCCCTTGCCGCTGACGCAGGTGGG
This sequence comes from Hydrogenophaga sp. NFH-34, assembly GCF_021401345.1. Lineage (GTDB taxonomy): Bacteria > Pseudomonadota > Gammaproteobacteria > Burkholderiales > Burkholderiaceae_C > Hydrogenophaga > Hydrogenophaga electricum. The sequence continues at coordinate 136,563 of NZ_JACBGE010000010.1, read as the reverse complement.
GGCGCTGCTGGCGCGCCTGGGGCAGGGCGATCCGCACGCCGTGGCCGAAGACCTGTTGCGGCTGGTCGGGGCGCATGTGCCTCTGGCGCAGTGCGCCATCTTCGCGTTCGAGGCGGGCCGGCCGGCCCGGGTGGTGGCCGTGGGCGACCGCTCGCGCACGCTCGAACTGCCTCATATCGCCGACACCTATGCCCGCCGCTTTCACCGGCTCGATGGCAGCGCGGCGGTCATGCGCGAAGAGCAGGCCGCGGCCGCGCGCGCCGGCAGCGCGCAGCCGCGCATCCTGCTGCACCGCCAGCAAGGCGCCGACATCAGCCACCCCGAATACCGGCGCCTGTGTTACGAACTGCCGCAGGTGGCCGAGCGCCTGTCGGTGCTGGCGCTGTACGAAGGGCGGCGCTGGTTTTCGGTCAACCTCTACCGCGGGCTGGAGCACGGCCCGTTCGACGAAGCCGGCCTGGCCGTGGTGGAGGCCTTTGCGCCCCTGATCGTGCACACCGTGCGCCTGCACCACACCGGGCTGGCGGTGAACCAGGCGCTGGGCGACCTGCTGCTGGCGCGCCTGGTGCGGCGCTTTCCGGCGCTGACGCAGCGCGACCGCGACGTGGTGGTGGCGCTGATGGACGGCCTTTCGGCCGAGGCGATGGCGCAGCGCCTGGGCCTGACGACCGGCAGCGCCCAGACCTACCGCAAGCGCGTGCTGCGCAAGCTGGGCGTGGGCAGTCAGAAGGCCCTGCTGGCGCTGCTGCTGCTGCAGTCCTGATGTTCCTTTAGGGGAACATGGTCGCGCCGCCTGCCTGCCTACACTGCGCCCACACCCGCACCGTCCACAACGCCCACCGGGCACCGCGGCAGGAGACCAGCATGCACCAGCCCCACGCCGAACCCCGGCGTTCCATCTATTACCGCTACCAGGTATTCGACGCCTGGCTGCCACCGCCGTCGGCGCCCCTGCAGCAGGCCGGGGTGGTGATCGCCGGGGCCGGGCCCATCGGCCTGGTCACCGCGCTGGCGCTGGCGCAGCAGGGCGTGCCTTCGGTGGTGCTGGAAGCCGAGCGCCAGGTGTCCGAAGGCAGCCGCGCCATCGTGTTCACCCGCCGTTCCATGGAAATCCTGCAGCAGGTGGGCGTGGCCGAGCGGGTGGAGCGCAACGGCCTGGCCTGGCGCTTCGGCAACTCGGTCTATCGCGGGCAGCGCGTTTTTCGCATGGAAGCGCCGCACAGCGACGACGACCGCTTCTTCCCCATGACCAACCTGCAGCAGCAGTACCTGGAGGAATACCTGGTCGACGCCTGCCGGGCCGAGCCGCTGATCGAGCTGCGCTGGGGCAACCAGGTCACGGGCCTGACGCAGGACGGGCAGGGCGTGCGCATCGAGGTCGACACGCCGGCCGGCCCCTACACGCTGGCGGCCGACTGGCTGGTCGCGGCCGATGGCGCGCGCTCGCCGATCCGCACGCAACTCGGTCTGAAGCTCGAAGGCGCTTCTTACGAAGGCCGCTTCGTGATCGCCGACATCCGGGTCGATCTGCCGCTGCCCACCGAGCGCCTGGCGTTTTTTGACCCGCCCTGGAACCCGGGCAACACCATCCTCATGCACCGCGAGCCGCACGGCATCTGGCGGCTCGACTACCAGTTGCCGCCCGGCGAGACGCCCGAACAGGCGCTGCACCCCGACTCGCTCAGGGCCCGCATCGACGCACAGCTGGCCATGATCGGCCACCCCGGCATCGCCTGGGAACTCGACTGGAGTTCGGTCTATTCGGCGCGCGCGCTCACGCTGCCCGACTACGTGCACGGCCGCGTGCTGTTCACCGGCGACGCCGCCCACCTGCTGCCCATCTTCGGCGTGCGCGGCGCCAACACCGGTTTTCAGGACGCCCAGGCGCTGGCCTGGCGCCTGGCGCTGGTGGCGCGCGGCGTGGCGCCGGCCCACCTGCTGGCCAGCTACACGCAGGAGCGCGTGGGCGCGGCGCGCGAAATCATCGACGAAGCCGGCAAGAGCACGCGCTTCATGGCGCCGCCCACGCGCGGTTTCCGTTTGCTGCGCGACGCGGTGCTTTCGCTGTCGCTGAGCCAGCCCTTCGTGGGGCCGCTCTACCACTGGCGCACGTCGCGTCCGCACGAATACACGCATTCGCCGCTCAACAGCGCCGGCGACGACAACGCGCTTTTCACCGCCGGCCCCGCCCACGGCGCTCCGCCGTGCAACGTGCGCCTGGGCCCCGATCAATTCCTGCTCGACCACCTGGGCCACGGCTTCACGCTGCTTTGCGCCACGGCCGCAGCGGCGCTGCCCGAAGCGCTGCAGACCGAGGTGGCCGCAGCGCGCGAACGCGGCCTGCCGCTGCGCGTGATCGCCGTCGGTGCACCCCAGCCCGTGGCCGGGGCCGATCTGAGCCTGGCCGATGCCGACGGTCACTTGCGCGCGCGCCACGGCCTGCGGGCCGGCGGCGCCTACCTGTTGCGCCCCGACCAGCACATCTGCGCGCGCTGGATGACGCTGGACGCCCACCGCCTGCGTGCCGCCCTGCAGCAGGCCGTGGGCCTGGCCGCCACGTCCACCACCCCGAACCCAGGAGCCTGACCATGCCGTCTTCCCCTGCCGCCACCTTGACCGTGCCCGGTCTCGAACAGGTCTACGACGCGCTGGCCAGCGCCATCGATCAGGCCGGCCCCGACAAGACCGAGCTGTTTCTGGTCAAGCTGGCCCTGCTCAATGCCGACGCGCTGGCCGACCCGAAACGTTTCGATACCCATATCCAGGCCGCTTTGCGGGATTTGTAGCCGGCAGGCGCCGGGTTTGCGGCATCATGCGCGGCTTCACCATTTCCCCCGTGATCCCTGCCATGCGTGACTTGGGCTACAACCCCGACGACCTTTCCGTCCAGATCTCCGAGATGCTGGTCGCCACCACCGATACCGCCGACAGCGAGATCGACCAGGCCGTTCCCGAGGTCCTGAAGCTGGTGCGCGACAAGCTGAAGATGGACGTGGTGTTTGTTTCCGAGTTCGCCAACGGCCGGCGTGTTTTCCGCTTTGTGGACACCCCGCCCGATCAACCGGTGATCGCGCCAGGCGGCTCCGACCCGCTGCAGGACGCCTGGTGCCAGCGCGTGGTGGACGGCCGCCTGCCGCAGTACATCCCGGACGCGCAGACGCTGCCGGCCTCGGCCCCCTTGGTCAAAGCGCTGCCATTTCCCATCGGCACCCACCTGAGCGTGCCGATCGTGCTCCAGAGCGGCGAGGTGTACGGCACCCTCTGCGCTTTCAGCTTCAAACCCAAGGAGCCGGCCGAGGCGGACGACCTCAAGGTGTTGCGCTACACCGCTCAGCTCGCCGCCAAGAAGATCGACGAGCACCGCGCGCTGGCCCGCCAGCGGCCGCCCGAACCCGAACTCAGCCTGGTACCGATCGAGAAGAAAAAAGGCTGGTGAGGACGCGGAGGCGCGGGGCTGGCGCAGCCTCGGCTCACCGGGCATGTGCGGCCCCCGGTGCGCACATTATTCGCTCGGCATGCGCGAAAAACGGTGCTGGTCGTGCGCGCTTGCGGCGGTTTCAATCGGGGAAAGCCCCGCAGACGGGCTGACCGCGCCCATCACTGGGTGACCGCCCGGTGGTGCCGGGGCTGGTCGCCACCCGAAGCCGTCCCGAACAGGAGCCATTTTGCTAGCGACCTCCCCCCACGGCCTTGTCACGAGTCCCCATCCCCTGGCCAGCGAAGCGGGCCGGCAGGTGCTGGCCCAGGGTGGCAACGCCATCGAAGCCACCCTGGCCATGGCGGCGGTGCTGGCCGTCGTCTACCCCCATTTCACCGGCCTGGGCGGCGATGCCTTCTGGCTGATCGCCGAACCCGACGGCGCGGTGCGCGCGCTCTCCGGCATCGGCCAGGCCGCGCAGCACTGTGCCGGCTACAGCGGGTCGATCCCGGTGCGTGGCGCCGCTTCGGCGCTGACGACGGCCGCGGCGGTCGACAGCTGGGGCCAGGCGTTCGACATCTCGCGTGACCGCTGGGGCGGCCGCCAGAGCTGGCCGGCCCTGCTGGCGCCGGCCATCGCGCACGCCGAGGACGGGGTGCCGGTCTCGCAGTCGCAGCGCTTCTGGGCCGCGCAGCGGGCCGCCGAGATCCCGGGCTGGCCCGGTTTTTCGGCGGCTTTCCCGTCGGCAGGGCAGACGCTGCGGCAGCCGCCACTGGCCCGCACGCTGACCCGGCTGGCCGAAGCCGGCGCGCGCGATTTTTACGAGGGCGAGATCGCGCAGCGGCTGGCACACGGCCTGGCCGCTGCCGGTTCGCCCCTGACCCTGAGCGATCTGCAGCGCACCCGCGCGCGCGACGAGGCGCCGCTGAAGCTGCCCTACCGGGGCGGCGAGCTGTTCACCTTCGGCCCGCCCACGCAGGGCATCAGCACGCTGCAGGCCATGGGCATGCTGGCGCATGTCGATTTCGGCGGCATCGCCGAAGGCAGCGCGATGCATTACCACCTGATGATCGAAGCCATCAAGCTCGCCTTCATGGACCGCGACCGCTGGGTGGCCGACCCCGAACACGTTCAGGTGCCGGTGGCCGATCTGCTCGATCCGGCCTACCTCGCGGCCCAGGCGCAGCGCATCTCGCGCGAAAAAGCGCGGCCCTGGCCGCATCTTTTCCGGCACGGCGACACCGTGTTCATGGGGGCGGCGGACGCCATGGGCCGCGGCGTGAGCCTGCTGCAGACCATCTATTTCGACTGGGGCAGCGGCGTGGTCGCGGGCGACACCGGCGTGCTGTGGCACAACCGGGGCGCCGCCTTCAGCCTCGACCCCGCGCACCCGAACGTGCTGCGGCCGGGCAAGCGGCCGTTCCACACGTTGAACCCCGGCGTCTACCTCGAAGGCGGCCGGCCCCGGCTCCTGTACGGCACGCAGGGCGCCGACGGCCAGCCGCAGACGCTGGTGGCGCTGCTCACGCGCCTGATCGACTACGGGCTGGACCCGCTGGCCGCGATGGCCCGGCCGCGCTTCCTGCTCGGAAAGACCTTTTCCGACGCCCGCGACACGCTCAAGCTGGAAGCCGATGTGGGGGATGACGTGGTGGCGGCGCTGGGCGCCGTGGGCCACGAAATCAGCCTGATCCCCGCGCAGAGCCCGCTGGCCGGGCAGCCCGGCGTGATCCGCCTGGATGCGGCCACAGGCCTGTGCGGCGCGCACGACCCCCGCAGCGAAGGCCTGGCGCTCGGGGTCTGAGCGGGCTGCGGTTCCCCGGAATGCCGAAAGCCCCGGCCGTCATGGCCGGGGCTTTTTTTCGTCGGGTCGCGGCGCGGCGCGGCGTGGCCGCGCGGCCCGGGCTCAGAGCATCAGGCTCACGTGCGCAGACACCACGCGCCAGCCTTCGGGCATGCGCACCCAGGTCTGGCTCTGGCGGCCGATGCGTTCGCTGCCGTCGCGGCGGAACTCGATGTGCGCCACCGCCATGTGTTTGCCGAAGGTGGTGATCTGGCGCGCGGTCACGGTGCGCGCCAGGTTGCCGGCCGGGCGACCCTGGCGGAAGGCCTGGATCGCCTCGAAGCCGTAGAGGTTTTCACCCGCGCCGTAGCGCAGCGTCAGTGGCGAATGCCAGAACAGTTCGTCGAGCACGGCCACGTCGTTGCCGACCAGGGCCGTTTCGTAGCTGTCGAAGACCGCGTTGACTTCGGCCAGCACGTCGGGGCGGTTGATGTCGGCAAGGGGCGTTGTGGAAGCAGCCATGGGAGCCATCCAAGTCATTTGCCACCCCAGTGCACGAAACGGCGTTCGGCCAGCAGGAACAGCAGGTTCATCACGTAGCCCAGGGCGCCGGCGGCGAAGATGGCCGCGTACATCTCGGGCATGTCGAAAATCATCTGGGCGTTCATGACGCGCTGGCCCAGGCCGTCGGTGGAGCCGATGAACATTTCGGCCACGATGACGATCACCAGCGCCAGCGACACGCCCGAGCGCATGCCCACGAAGACCTGCGGCATGGATTCGAGCAGCGTCACGTCGGTCAGCACGCGCCAGCGTGGTGCGCGCATCACCCGGGCGGCGAGCTGGCGCTGCTTGCGCGCGCCCATCACGCCGTAGGCGACGTTGAACAGGATCACCAGCGCGGCGCCGAAGGCCGCCACCGCGATCTTGGTGGTTTCGCCGGGGCCGAAGATCACCAGGAACAGCGGAAACATGGCCGAGGCCGGCGTGGAGCGGAAGAAGTCGATGGCGAACTCGATCGACTCGTACAGGCGCTGCGAGGCGCCCAGCACGATGCCCAGCGGCACGGCGATGACCATGGCGATGGCGAACGAACTGAGCGTGCGCACGATGGTCTTGCCGAAGTCCGCGCCCAGCGTGCCTTCGGTCATGCCTTTCCAGAACGCCTGGGCGGCTTCGGTGGGCGAGGGCAGCAGCACCGGGTCGACGGCGCCGGCGGCGTGGATCAGCGCCCAGGCGGCGATCAGGATGACCGCGCCCAGCAGCGGGCGCAGGCGGTGGAGCCAGTGGGGGGCGTTCATGCGCGCACCTCGCGTCGGAAGATTTCGAGGGCCCGGGTCTTGGTTTGCACGAACGCGGGGGTGACGGTGGTCTCGGCATCGCGCGGACGCGGCGCATCGAACACCAGCCGTTCGGCGACGCGGGTGGGGCGCTTGGTCAGCAGCAGCACCTCGTCGGCCAGCAGCACGGCTTCGTCGAGGTCGTGCGACACCAGCAGCGTCGTCACCTCGCGTTCCTTGAGCACCTTTTGCAGGATGCCGCGCAGGAACAGCACCATTTCGTAGTCCAGCGCCGAAAACGGCTCGTCGAGGAACAGCACCTCGGGTTCGACCACCAGCGCCCGCATGATGGACACCAGTTGCTGCTGGCCGCCGGACATCTGGTAGGGGTAGCGGTTGAGGTCGAAAGACACGTCGAAGCTGTTGACCACGCTGTCCAGCAGGGTCTGGCGCTCGGTCTTGGTCAGGTCCAGGAACTGCAGCGGATAGCGGATGTTGTCGATCGCGCGCATCCAGGGGAACACCGCCTCGCGGTAGTTCTGGAACACGTAGCCGATGCGGGTTTCGTAGGCTTCCTTGCCTTCGAAAAGGATCTGACCACCGTCGTACGGCAGGATGCCCGAGATCATGTTGATCAGCGTGCTCTTGCCGCAGCCGTTGGGGCCGAACACCGAGGTGATCTTGCCCTTGGCGATGTCCAGGTCGAAGTTTTCATAGACCGTGACGCCGTCGAAGCGCTTGGTCAGGCCGCGCACCGTGATGTGCGTACCGGCGGGGTACCACCGGTGCGAGGCGCCCTCGGGTGGGGTGGGCGAAAGGGGGGATTCGTTCATCGAGGGCAACACTCGCATGGGTCGTCGGGTTCGTCGGGGGCGTTCAGAAGGCCTTGAGCAGCGCCTTGCTGTCCAGTTTCTCCTTGATCACGCCCAGTTCCACGCCCAGATCCAGGAATTTCTGGAAATCGGCGGTGTCGGCGGCGCTCAGGTCCTTGGCCATGACGATGCGCGGCAGCGGCACGATGGCGGCCAGCTCCGGCGGCACCTTCATGCCGGCGATCAGGTAGCCCCGCGTGCTGCTGTCGCTCTGCGCTTGCTGGACGCCGCGCGCCCAGGCTTCGGTGAAGCGTTTGGCCACGTCGGGGTGCTCGGCCATGAACTTGTCCGACAGCACGGCGCCGGCGGCGAAGGCGCTGGCCTTCTGGCTGCCCAGCAGGTGGGTGGCGATCACGCCGGTTTCCACGCGGCGGGCGATTTTCTGGCCAACCATGATGGTGGCGGCGGGCTCCAGCGCGTAGCCACCGTCGAAGGTACCGGCCTGCAGCACGCTGGTGTGCATGTTGATGGGCTGCTCCTGGATGGTGAAGTCGGTGCCTTCGGTCAGGCCGATCTTCTTGAGCACGGCGCGGGCGGCGCCGATGTTGGCCGGGCCGGGCGCCGAGAACAGCTTGAAGCCGCCCTTGAAGTCCTTGAGCGACTTGGCCGGGCTGGCGGCCTTGACCACGAACTGCTCGATCACGTGCTGGCTGTTCTGGCCGTTGAGCGAGATGTACTTGAGCGTCTTCGGGCGGCGCGATTCCATGTTGGCGCCTTCGAGCGTGACCAGGTTGGCCGCGCCATCGATGTTGCCGGCGACGATGGCCTGCACGGTCAGCGGGTGGCTGTTCATGGGGATCTCTTCGACCTCCAGGCCCACGTCCTTGAAATAGCCCCGGTTCTGGGCGATGTAGAACGGCAGCGCCGCGCTGGAAGGGAAAACGCCGAAGCGCACCTTGTCGGCGGCGTGCGCCAGCGGCAGCAGGGCGGCGGACAGCGCCACGGCGGCAAGGCCCTTGGCGGTGAGGGAAAGGAAGTCAGCGCGTTGCATGGCGGGTTTCTCCGTGAAGTGACAAAAGGGGTTGGCGGGGGTAGGTGGCAGCGGCAAAAAACGACAGGCCGGCGCGGTAGACGCGCGCTTCGCCCATGTCGGGCGGCGGGCCGGCTTCGGACGCACCGTCGAAGGTCAGTTCCAGCTGCACGCCGCTGGGGTCGTAGACGAACAACTGCCACAGCGTGGTGCCGGGCACCAGGAATTCGCGCCAGTCCAGGCCCGCGGCCACGAAGCGCGCGCGGTAGGCGTGGTAGCCCGCGCAGGCCAGCGACACGTGGTCGATGGCTGCGGTGCCGCTGGGCACGTGGTCGAGCCCGCCCAGCGCCGGGCCGCCGGCATAGACATGGATGATGGCCTGGCCCCCCGGCTGCGGGCAGGCCAGCCAGGCGCCGGGGTAGCCGAAGTCGGGCCGGGGCACGTCGCGCAGACCGATCACGCCGCACCAGAAGGCGCGGGTCAGGGCCAGGTCCTCGGTCTTGATGGCCAGGTGGAACAGGCCCAGGGTGAGCGCGCCGTCGCCGGCGGGCGCTGCGGCGGCAGGCGTGGTCATGGCTGGGTCCCGAGTGCCACGTCGCGGAACAGGCGCGACAGGTCGTCGATGAACGGGTCTTCGGTCTTCCAGCGCGCGCCCGCCACCGGGTCGGCGTTCTGCAGCAGCGTGTCGGTGGCGCGCACCGACAGGTCCATCGCGAAGCGGATGCGGTCGCTGCGGGCTGCGTCAATCGCCTGGAGCCAGGCGCGGACGTCGTGCTGGCCGGCCTGCACCGCCGCTTCGATCAGCAGCGCGGCGCAGCTCGCGTCTTCCATCGCCTGCGTCGCGCCCTGGCCCAGGGTGGGCGCCATGCCGTGGGCGCTGTCGCCCAGGTACAGCACCTGCCGCTCGGGTTCGGTGAAGCGCACCTCGGATTCCTGCATGCGCGCCCAGTGGGCCTCGTCGGCATGGGTGCACAGCGCGTCCACCAGCCATTGCACGGCCGGCGAGGGCGCACCGTTTTCGGGCAGAAAGGCCTGCCGCATGGCTTGCGGGGTCTTCCAGTCGTCGGGGATCGGGGTGTCGGCATCGATCGGGTAGGTGCCGGCGATGTAGATGTGGTGGGGCGGCACGCGGAAGGCCAGCAGCCGGTGGTGGCGGTTGAACCACTGGGTGTAGTCGTCCACCAGGCCGTTGCTGGTGTCGTCCACCAGGATGCGCAGGATGGTCACGCCCACATGGCTGGGCTTGGGCAGGCCCGAGAACGCCGCGCGGGTGGCCGAGTAGCGGCCGTCGGTGCCGATCAGCAGGTCGATGCCGTCCAGCTCGTGGTGGGCGCCGTCTTCCGTCCAGGTCACGCGCGTCTGGCGCGGGTCGAGGGCGCTGGGGCCGATGCCGGTCACCTCGCAGCCGTAGCGGATGTGGGGTTCCGCGCCGCTGCGCAGGATGCGGTAGAGCTCCGACCAGCGGATGCGGATGCCGTCGTTGTCGGCCACGCGCGCCAGCGGCAGGTCGAACAGTTCCGTGCCGTCGGCCAGCGCCACGCGCCAGCTTTGCCAGGGCAGGCTGGCCTCGGTCACGGCTTCGGCCAGTTCGGGGTCGCAGATCGCCAGCGCCTTGATCGCGTTGGGGCCGACGTTCAGGCCGGTGCCGGCCTCGCTGTGGTCGTCGGGCGCCACCCGCTCCAGGCAGGTGACCGACAGCGCCGGCAGGGCGCCCAGGCGCCGCGCCAGGATGGCGCCGGCCACACCGGCACCGATGATCAGGACTTTCAGGGGACGGGACATTCGCGGTTTCTCCAAAGGGCAGGTATTCAGTGCAGGGGCCAGCGCCGGGGGGCGGCCGGGTCGTTGGCGGCTTCCCAGGCTGGCGCCAGGGCGATCAGCCGCGCGTCGGACCCGGTCGGTCCCACCAGTTGCACGCCCACGGGCAGGTGCTGCGCCCACCCCGCAGGCAGGGCCAGCGCCGGCAGGCCGCAGGCGTTGACGAAGGCGGTGAAGACCGCATGCCCGCGCCCGTCGACGGCCTGGCCCGCGATGTGTGCGGGGTGCGGCTCGTCGGCCGGCCAGGGCAGGGCCGCCGAAGTGGGCGTGAGCACCAGATCGTGTGCACGGAACACATCCGCCAGAGCGGCTTGCAATTGCCGCACCAGGGCCTGTGCGGCGAACAGGTCGGTGGCACGCCCGGCGCGGCCGCGTGCCAGCATGTCGGCCAGGGCCGGCGTCAGCCGGTCGAGCCGATCGTGCGTCTGCAGCACGTGGGCCAGACCGGTGCTGCTGATGACCGGCCAGGCCCGCTGGTTGAAGGCCTGCACGGCGTCGGGCGCGGCGGTGGTGTGCACGGCATGGCCGAGCGCACGCAGGCGCTCGGCGGTGGCGTCACCCACGGCGGTGATGGCCGGGTCCACCGGCGAGCCGGCGATGTCGCGCCAGTAGGCGATGCGCAGACCTGCCGGCGGCGCAGGCTCGGGGGCCCAGGGTTCCGCCACGTCGCCGCCGATCACCGCCAGCACCAGCGCCAGGTCGCGCGCGCTGCGGGTGATGGGGCCGATGACTTCCATGCCGGGCAGGATCTCGGGCAGGCCGTCCTGGCGGGGCACCACGCCCCAGCCGGGCTTGAAGCCATACAGCCCGGTGAAGCCGGCCGGGCGGCGGATGGAGCCACCCCCGTCGGTGCCGATGGCCAGCGCGCCCACGCCGGCCGCGAGGCTGGCCACCGCACCGCCGCTGGAACCACCGGGTGTGAGCGCCGGGTCCCAGGGGTTGCCGGTGGTGCCGGTGACGGGGCTGTGCGTGTAGCCCTGCAGGGTGAATTCGGGCACCGCGGTCTTGCCGAGGATGACGGCGCCGGCCGCGCGCAGCCGGGCCACGGGCGTTTCGTCGCGCTCGGGCACGTGGTCCTGGTAGAGCCGGCTGCCCCAGCGGCAGGGCAGGCCGGCCACGGGAATGTTGTCCTTGACGGTGATGGGCACGCCGTCCAGGGGCGACAGGGGCTGGCCCGCCTGCCAGCGGGCGGCGCTGGCTGCGGCCGCCTGGCCGGCACCTTCGGCGTCGACCCAGGCCATGGCGTTGATGACCGGCTGCACCTGGGCCAACCGGTCCAGGTGCGAGGCCAGCGCCTGCACCGGCGTGACCGCGCCGTCGCGGTAGGCCTGGCCCAGCGCGCTGGCGTCGAGCTGCCACCAGGGCGGGCTCATGCCACCTCCGCGATCACGGCGATCAGGCCGCCGCCGTCGGGGCCCTGGTGTTCGGCACCGCCCGAGACGAAGATGCGCCCGTCGCCCAGCGCGCCGGCCACCAGGCCGCCCACGGCGCCGCGCACATGGCGCTGGGCGTTGATGTCGGTGTCGTCCAGCATGGTGTGGCGCGCGCCGCGCACCTGGCCGCGGCGGTCGGGCTCGCACTTGACCAGGGCGGCGGCCACGCGGGCACGGTCTTCGTCGGCCAGTTGCGGCCGGGCATGCAGGCCCAACTGGGCCAGGGCGCGCGTGACCGCGGGCAGGTCCATGGCGTCGGCCATGGGTTCGCAGGCCATGCGCAGCGGGCCGCGCCAGGCCGGGCTGTGGCCCAGCAGCACCACCTCGTTGGCTTCCACCTCCACGCCGGTGGACACGCTGGCACGCCCGCACCAGAGGTCGAAACGGGTCAGCAAACCGGCTTCGAGCGCCGCATCGTCGGCCATTTCGCCCAGCGCCAGCGCTACACCGAAAGCGCCCGCCGCGCGCGACAGCGCCATGGAGCGGTTGGGGTCGGCGCTGGCCACGGTCTGCCCGGCGGCGAGCGCGGCGGCGGCCCGTGTGGCGGTGACGCAGGGGCCTTTGACCTGCACGAAGCGCACGTCGGCCGGGTCGGTGATGCCGGCATCGGCCATGGCGGCGCGCACCGCGTCGGCCACGGCACGCACCTGGGCCCAGCGGCCGATATCGGCTGCCGGCGTCACCGGGCTGAAGGCGCGGCCGATGGCCAGGGCCGGGCCGGCGGGGGCATCGGCCGGGGCCGGGCCGCGCACGAACACGCTGTAGTGGGGCGAGAGCACGCCTTCGGTGCCACCGGAGAGGATGCAGGGCAGCTCGCGCACCAGATCGGCCGGGGCGCGCCCCAGGTGCTGGCCCAGCAGGTGCATCAGGCTCTGGGTGAAGTAGCCGCGGGTGAAGTCGTTCACGCCGCCGTTGCCCTCGGTCTTGCCGATCACGGCGACCACGTCTTCGGCCCGCACCCGGCCCGCATCGAGCAGGGCGGCCAGCGCCGACAGGTCGCCGGGATGGGCCATGGACAGGCGCAAGACCTGCAGCATGCGGGGGGAAAAAGCGGCGTCGGCGCGGTTCATGGGTCCAGTATCTGGAATCCGACTGCTGCCTGGAAGCTCAATGTTTCTCTCAGGGTGAGAGAAAAATGTGTGCACTGGTGCGGACCCGGATGGCCCGCCGGGCTCAGGGGGTGAGTTCGGCCAGGCGGCTGACCAGCAGTTCGATGAACGACAGCACGGCAATGGGCAGGCGGCGGCTGTCGCGCACCGCCAGCACCAGTTCGCTGCGGCCCAGGGCCGAATCGGTCAGCGGGATCGACACCAGCTCGCCGCGGCGCACTTCCTGCAACGTGCCGATCTGGAACTGGAAGCTGATGGCACCGGTCTGGCGCGTGAACTCCTTGAGCAGTTGCACCGTGCTGGCTTCGATCAGCGGCCGCATCGACAGGCGCGAGCGGTCCATCACCGCGTCGAGCAGGCGCCGGCTGCCGAAGGAGCGGTCGCCCAGCGCCACCGGGTACTGCTGGCATTCGGCCAGGCGCAGGCTTTCGCGCCCGGCCAGCGGGTGGTCCGGCCGCACCATGGCGCACAGCGGCTGGTGCAGCCGGCTGATGACGTGCAGGTCGTCGCTGGGCGCCGGGTCGTGCACCAGCACCAGTTCCACCTCATCCTGCCCCAGCAGGCCGACCAGGTGGTTGGTCACGCCCGACACCACCTGGAACTGCACCCCCGGGTGCTGGGCCTGGTACTGCACGACGGCGCTGGGAATCAGGTCGGTGGCGACCGATTCGGCGCAGCCCACGCGCACCGTGCCGCGCACCAGCCCGCGCAACTGCTCGATGTGCGATTCGGCCGAACGCAGGTCGGCCAGCGAGCGCCGCACGGCATGGATCAGCACCTCGCCCGCTGCTGTGGGGCGCACGCCGCGGGGCAGGCGCTCGAACAGCGGCGTGCCTGCCTGTTCCTCCAGCTCCAGGATCATGCGGTTGAGCGCGGTGGACGCCACATGCAGCTTTTCGGCCGCCTTGCGGATGGAGCCGGCGCGGGCGACGGCGTCGAGGTAGAGATAGGCGCGGGGAGGGTGCAGCATGGCGGCCGGGGCAGACAGCCCTCTATTCAATCACGCCGGCCCGCCCGGGTGTTGCCCGGCAGCGGCATCCGCGTGCCGGCCACGCGCCCGAACGGCGGCCGGGAGCCCCTTCGCTGGCGCAGGTTGGCCTGAAAAACCTACACTCGCAGGTCTTTCCGCCCGCCAGCCCTCGCCCCACTTCCGAAGAAAGCGTCCATGAACGCGCCCATCGACGTTTCCTTTTTCGCGCGCAACGCCAAACCGCTGACCAGCTACCGCCCGTACTGGGCCAAGCGCTTCGGCACGGCCCCGTTCCTGCCCATGAGCCGCGCGGAAATGGAGCAGCTCGGCTGGGATTCGTGCGACATCGTCCTGGTGACGGGCGACGCCTATGTGGACCACCCCAGCTTCGGCATGGCCGTGATCGGCCGCGTGCTGGAGGCGCAGGGTTTTCGGGTCGGCATCATCGCCCAGCCCGACTGGCAGAGCGCCGAGCCCTTCAAGGCGCTGGGCAAGCCCAACCTGTTCTGGGGCGTGACGGCGGGCAACATGGATTCCATGATCAACCGGTACACCGCCGACCGGAAGATCCGCAGCGACGACGCCTACACCCCCGGCGACGTGGGCGGCAAGCGGCCCGACCGCGCCGCCATCGTCTACAGCCAGCGCTGCCGCGAGGCCTACAAAGACGTGCCCATCGTGCTCGGCGGCATTGAAGGGAGCCTGCGCCGCATCGCCCACTACGACTACTGGAGCGACAAGGTGCGCCGCTCCATCGTGGTCGACGCCAAGTGCGACCTGCTGCTGTACGGCAACGCCGAACGCGCGCTGGTGGAAGTGGCCCACCGGCTGGCGCGCAAGGAGCCGGTCGAGAGCATCACCGACGTGCGCGGCACCGCCTTCATCCGCCGCGCGGGCGATCCGACGGCCGAAGGCTGGATCGAGCTGGATTCGACCGAGGTCGACACGCCCGGCCACATCGAAGACCACATCAACCCCTACCAGACCACCAGCGAACAGGCCCAGGCGCAAGGCCAGAGCTGTTCCAAGGAAGAAGGCGCCGCGGCCTCAGCGCAGGTCGTGCAGGTCAAACCCATCACCATCCACCGCCCGCAGGGTGCGGGCGGCGTGGCCAAGCTGCCGCGCGACCGCACCGTGATCCGCCTGCCCAGCTACGAGCAGGTCAAAAGCGACGCGGTGCTCTACGCCCACGCCAACCGCGTGCTGCACGTGGAAGCCAACCCCGGCAACGCCCGCGCGCTGGTGCAGGCGCACGGCGAAGGCGCCACGGCCCGCGACGTGTGGATCAACCCGCCGCCGATTCCGCTGACCACGGCCGAGATGGACTACGTGTTCGACCTGCCGTACGCGCGCGGCCCCCACCCGGCCTACGCCGACGAACACGGCCGCCACGACGGCGCGACCAAGATCCCGGCCTGGGAAATGATCCGCTTCAGCGTGAACATCATGCGCGGCTGCTTCGGCGGCTGCACCTTCTGCTCGATCACCGAACACGAAGGCCGCATCATCCAGAGCCGCTCGGAAGACTCGATCATCAAGGAGGTCGAAGACATCCGCGACAAGGTCGACGGCTTCACCGGCGTCATTTCCGACCTGGGCGGCCCCACCGCCAACATGTACCGCCTGGGCTGCCGCAGCCCCGCCATCGAAGCCGCCTGCCGCAAGCCCAGCTGCGTCTACCCCGGCATCTGCCAGAACCTCACCACCAACCACGACCCGCTGATCAGGATCTACCGCCGGGCGCGGGCCCTCAAGGGCATCAAGAAGATCCTGATCGGCTCCGGCCTGCGCTACGACCTGGCCGTGCAGAGCCCCGAATACGTCAAGGAACTGGTGCAGCACCACGTGGGCGGCTACCTCAAGATCGCGCCCGAACACACCGAGAGTGGCCCGCTGTCGAAGATGATGAAGCCCGGCATCGGCACCTACGACCGCTTCAAGACGATGTTCGAGAAGTACAGCGAAGAGGCCGGCAAGAAGCAGTTCCTCATCCCGTACTTCATCGCCGCGCACCCTGGCACGCGCGACGAGGACATGATGAACCTCGCCGTCTGGCTGAAGAAAAACGGCTTCCGCGCCGACCAGGTGCAGACCTTCTACCCCAGCCCCATGGCCACCGCCACGGCCATGTACCACTCGGGCCTGAACCCGCTCAAGGGCGTACACCGCGACAACGGGCCGGGTGGACGCGGCGAAACGGTCGACATCGTGCGCGGCGAGAAACGCCGCCGCCTGCACAAGGCTTTCCTGCGCTACCACGACCCCAACAACTGGCCGCTGCTGCGCGAAGCGCTCAAGGCCATGGGCCGCGCCGACCTGATCGGCAACGGCAAACACCACCTGATCCCGACCTTCCAGCCGGTGACCGATGGCGGCTACCAGAGCGCCCGGCGCAAAAACAGCACGCCGGGCGCCGGTGGCGCCAAGGCCAGCGAACGCGCGGCGGCGGTGGTGAAAACGGGTGGCGCGGGGAAGGGCGGCACTTCAGGGGCGAAAGCCGGCGGCAGCAAGGCGCCGGTCAAAGGGCGCATCCTGACCCAGCACACTGGGCTGCCGCCAAGGGCCGGGGTTAAAGGGCGGTAAGCCGGGTGGCTTTGGGCTGCTGAGGGCCAACAGAGTCCACTCCAGATGCCGGATATACGACTCAGGTGCTTTACCCAACGGCCCCCAAAATCGGTCAGGCTCTTGCCATTGAGGGGGAGTCCACATAGGCTGGGTTAGCGAAGTAATCGGCCCGCCCGCGCCGCAAATCGTTCCGAAGAAACACGTGGCGTTGGCCTGCTGAATATGGCAAGGTGGAACGCAGCACCGGCGAAGACCGATGTAGCAATGGTGCACATTGCCCGCGGGTTAGCGTGGTCATGGGCTGCGTCATCGACATTGGTGAGCCTGCGTTTGGCGTTTGACGCCTTGCACAGGCATCCCGTTTGAGAGAGTGATCAAGACGACGTACCCGAGCCGGTGCCACGTTCCACTTCTCATGATGGAGGATGCCATGGCTCAACGCAAGCGGCCCACCACACAGTCGGCCATCTCCCTGACCCATCCCAATGCTGCCGGTATCGATATCGGCAGCGCTGCTCACTTCGTGGCCGTGCCTGCGGACCGCGATGATGAACCCGTGCGCGAGTTCGCCAGCTTCACCGCCGACCTGCACCGCCTGGCCGACTGGCTCGACGCCTGTGGCGTGGACACGGTGGCCATGGAGTCCACCGGGGTCTACTGGATCCCCTTGTACGAACTGCTCGAATTGCGCGGCTTCACGGTGCTGCTGGTCAACGCGCGCCATGTCAAGAACGTCTCGGGCCGCAAGAGCGATGTGCTGGACTGCCAGTGGCTGCAGCAGCTCATGAGCTTTGGTCTGCTGCGCGGTGCCTTCCGCCCGACCGATCAGGTCTGCGTGCTGCGCTCGCTCAGCCGACAGCGCACCATGCTGCTGCGCAGCCAGGGCCGTTTCGTGCAGCACATGCAGAAGGCCCTGACGCAAATGAACATTCAGCTGGCCAACGTCATCTCCGACGTGGCCGGCGAGACGGGCCAGAAGATCCTGCGCGCCATCGTCGCGGGCGAGCGCGATGGACTGGCCCTGGCGCGCCTGAAGAATTCGCGCATCCGCGCCAGCGAGGATCAGATCGCCCAGGGTCTGCAAGGCTCCTGGCGCGCCGAGCACCTCTTTGCCTTGAAGCAGGCCCTGGATGCGTTTGACTTCTGTGGCACCCAACTGGCCGAGTGCGATGCGCAGATCCAGGCGCAGTTGCAGGCCTTGCATGTGCGCGAGGACGAACCGGCCAAGGGCAAGAAGCGCGGGCGCGCCCGCAATGCCCCGAAGTTCGATCTGCGCACCCAGCTCTTCCAGATGTGCGGCGTGGACCTCACCCGTATCGACGGTATCGACGTGACCACCGCGCTGGTGGTGGTCTCCGAGGTGGGGGCCGACATGGGCAAGTTCCCCAGCGACAAGCACTTTGCCTCCTGGCTGGGTCTGTGTTCGGGCACCAAGATCACCGGCGGCAAGGTCATGAGCGGCAAGACCAAGCGTTGCGCCAACCGCGCGGCCCAGGCGCTGCGACTGGCTGCGGCCGCCTTGCGTTCGAGCCAATCGGCGCTGGGCGCGTACTACCGGCGCATGTGTGCCCGCATGGACAAACCCAAGGCCGTCACGGCCGCGGCCCACAAGCTGGCCCGTCTGATCTACGCCATGCTCACCCACGGCCAGGAGTACACCGACCGCGGGCAGGACTACTTCGAGGAGCGCTACCGCCAGCGCGTCCTGCACAACCTCGCTCAGAAGGCCAAGACCATGGGCATGCAACTCGTGCCCTCCGACAGCACCGCTTAAAAGCACCATGAAAATCAATCAGTTATCTGGTGTTTCTTGAGAGGCGTCTCGCGGTGAAGGGGGAGCAGAGAAAGAAGTAGTGTGCCCGCGGCTAGGCACAACATGAGATAGATCTCGCTGCGCATCTCATATGGGAACACAAGAGCCCGCATGAGACCTATTCCGTTTGAAATTGCTGGAAACCACGCGACTACGGCGACGATCGAGAAAGCAGCGGCGGAGCCAAAGATGGCTTTCCTCGACAACCTGGGCCACATGGCCGTGGCAGCAAGGAGCACCGCCGTGATGACGGCTAGGACCATCAGCAATTGCACCGCTGTGATGTAGCCCCGAACACCCATGTGGTCGATGTACTTTGCCCCGCCTATTGCCTTGCCGTGCCAATCAATCATCCGATTGCTTAAGGGAATCTGATACAGCCATGCCGGCGCTAGAAGGGCGAAGAGGATTCTTGTGAGCATGAGGATAGATAGTTTTGCGACGCCTAACTTTGATGTAGTCGCCGAATCACCGGATATGCCCGGAGACAGGCGGATAACGTGGCGGTACCGAGGCTGAAATATCTTTTGACATCATGTACTTGTCTTCATGTGCTGGTTATATGAACAGGTATAACAGGACCGACAAAGTCGCCGACGTGCAGCCGCTGGTGTCCAAGCGCTTGTTAGATCAGGTTCGTGAGCGCATTCGGTATCTGCACTATAGCCTCAAGACCGAAAAGGCCTACCTGTATTGCGTTCAGTTTTTTGTTCTGTGGTCCGCTCAACAGGGTGGCATGCGGCACCCGCGCGACATGCGCGGGGCGGATGTAGAAGCCTTTTTGATCATGCTGGCCAATGAGCGGCAAGTCTCGCCAGCCACGCACCGCCAAGCGCTCATATTTGTGCTGGTCGCGGGTCTTGTTGCTGTCGCAGCGTGGCGCCGAAGAAATGACCACTGACAGGGCAATGGCTGACGCCTTTTGGCGAAAGACGGTTCAGGCGTACACATTACCTCCCCCGTATCGCCGTCAGCTACCATCCCCAACCAATCAGCAGATAGACCAGTCAGGGGGATGAATATGCGGTGGCTTTCGGGCAATGCATTCAGCAGGTTGTGGGCCTACGCGATGTGGGCGCTCTGTTCGGTGACATTCGTGGGCTGTTCAACATTGGCCGCGAATGAGCGGGGCGGTGCCGAGTGGCGACCTTTTGTGCCAGACGCGGCGACGTTGGTGTCGGTGTTTCGCGGCGATGTCAATGCCGATGGCC
This sequence comes from Hydrogenophaga sp. NFH-34, assembly GCF_021401345.1. Taxonomy (GTDB): domain Bacteria; phylum Pseudomonadota; class Gammaproteobacteria; order Burkholderiales; family Burkholderiaceae_C; genus Hydrogenophaga; species Hydrogenophaga electricum. Next base: position 117,321 of record NZ_JACBGE010000010.1, on the reverse strand, counting down.
GTGACGACGTGCTGCTGGTCTACGCGCCGTCGGCGTCGCTAGCGGACGCACCCAGGGTGTTGAGCGTTCTCTTGCGCGAACCCTCAGGCCGCCTGCGCGTCGCAGCCACTAACCCCCGTGCCGTTCTTTGTGGCCGTTGTGGCGGCGCGATGGGCGATCCCTTCCGAACCATTCGCACCGATCCCGGCGCGTTCACGCTCCGCTTTGAGGGGGGCTCGCGGGAAATCTGGTCCATCGAATTCCGCTTTGCGCATGTCCAGACCGGCGGCTGGCGCTTGGTGGGCGTCGATGAGGCGGCCACGGATCGAATCCATGGCACCCGCGCTCGCAAGCAGCTTGACCCCAGCGATTTCGGCGAGGTCACGTTCGACACTTTTGATGTCGAGGCGTTTGACGTTGATGCATTGCCATAGTGCGTGCCTTCGGCGCACAGGGCTGAACACTAATCGGCAAGCGTCGAGCTTGGGTAGCACTGGCCGGACGTGATGTCAGTTGCACGCTGCCGGTCCAGCCACGTTCACTGTGTATCTCCGGTTTCAACGATCACACTGGGCCTCAAGGTGAAGGGAACTTCGATGAACGTGAACCCCGGCACGTTGACGCCGCGAAAACTCGAGGGCTTGCAGCGAGCTTGGTTGGCCGTTGCAATCGCGTTGTCATGGAATATCACTGCATCTGCCGGCAGGCTGTATGCGACCTTGCTTCTGTCTTTCTGGATGCGGCCTCGCTCGTCTACAGAGACCGCAACCAAGACGCGCGCCTCTTTGCCCAGAATTCGTGCCGTGTCCGGAGGATTCGCTACTTGTGTGAGATCACAACGCACTTGACTGTGGTCTTGTCGATCTCGATCCAGTTTGAAGTTAATGGGAACAGCAATGGTCGTGAATCCATTTTGATCAGGGGATTCGGCCTGCTCTGCCAACGGCAGGAGTTCCGGCACTTGGCGCAGTTCCATGGCCCATCGTCGCGCCGTCTCGTCGAAAAAAACCATGTAGTAGGGCTTGCGGTCCACGATACGGGTTGCCAAAGGCTTGCCACTTTTCCAATGTATGTCGACTTCCATCAAAACCGAGCCTTCCAATCCGGCACGCCGTGCAAATTCGGGATAGCTGGGAAGCTCTCCTGAATGGACGTTTTTGATCGGAGAATTCGGGGGCAGCACGGGTGGGGCGCGCCGCGCTTTCTGTGTCAGGGCATATTCCACTTCGATGATTCCCCAGCCGTCGATAGGCTGCCCATCTCGCACGCTGGGGCTGCAGCGGGCATTGGATGCCGCGTGGCGTGCGCTGTCATCAAACAGTCCGGTGGGTTGCGCTCCTCGGGAAAGAATGACCACGCCTTTTGCATCGACTTGGCCGGAAGGGTTTACTGGAACGGCCATGAGCATGCGGGTTTCAATACCTTGCTCTCGAGCAGCCTGGGGATATTCCACAGCAATGTGGTTGTCCAATCGACATTGAGCAGGTGCCGCTCCGTCGGCAGCGGTGAAGACGATCGGCATGATGCGAGCATCCTCCACAACTTCTCCTTGGTCATTTCTCGCCGGTTCGAAACGGGATTGCATGGCTGCCAGACGCGCAGCATCGTCGAAGAAGTACAGATGAGATGGCTGTCGTGATACCACTGCCGTTTTGTATGGGGCGCCTCGGACATCGATGTAGACCATGACGCTCACTTGGCCAGACAGGTTCGCATCTTGGGCGAGGCGCGGATAGACCGACATGCCTTGATGAGTCAGCGAGGCACGCGTTTTGGGTACGGCGAAAGACCCGAATGGTTTGACCTTACCTTCTTGCGCTTCAAAAACGGGTATGAGGTCGGCATTCTCAGGGAGTCCTGGAAGCGACTTGGTAGCGCGAACAGTTTTCGCGGCCCTGGCCTGTGCCGCCTGCTCGTCACTTGGATCGGCGGGCACTGCACTCGCGTTCTGGCCAAGTGGCATGTCTGTCAGGTTGCCGGCCTGCGTAGCCCATGGGCTCAACAGTGCAAGAAGCAAGAGGCGCCGAGACATCACCAGTAATCTGCCTTTGCTGCGTATGACAGTCATTCATCCTCCATCTTTAAATGATTCTGGCTCGCATTATGAGCGCGGGATAAGCACCCGTTATGCGCATCCGGACTGGGGTGGCTTGTTACATGGCGACGTTGCTGCGCTAGGGTTGGTACTTGGTGTCACACCACTGTCATCATAAATTTCCATATTTCAAGTATTATCAAAATATGGAAGAAAACGAAGTGGTTCAAGCCTTGGCCGCGCTGGCCCAGCCCCTGCGCCTGCGGGTGTTCCGTGCCCTGGTGGTGGCCGGCCCTGAGGGGTTGACGCCCGGCGCGCTCACCGAACAGATGCAGGTGCCGGCGCCCAGCCTGTCGTTCCACCTGAAAGAACTGACGCACGCGGGTCTGGTGACGCAGGAGCGCAGCGGCCGGAACCTGATCTACCGCGCCGCGTTCGGCCCGATGAACGCGCTGCTGGCCTACCTGAGCGAAAACTGTTGCGAGGGCGCCGCCTGCGAGGTGAATGGCCAGGCGCGGGCCTGCGCCTGCTGAGCGCAGGGCGTTTTTTCCGCTTTTGTCTCCGAATCTTTTCTCTTCTTTGACGGGGTTTCGATCCATGAACGCTTCTCCTCCCACGCTCAACGTGCTGTTTTTGTGCACGCACAATTCGGCGCGCAGCATCCTGGCCGAGGCCGTGCTGAACCACATCGGCGGTCTGCGCTTTCGCGCCTTTTCGGCCGGCAGCCAGCCGCGCGAAAACCAGCAGCCGAACCCGCTGGCGCTGAAAGTGCTCGATGCCGCCGGCATCGCTACGGCGAATGTGCGCAGCAAGAGCTGGGACGAGTTCGCGCAGCCCGATGCGCCGCACATGGACCTGGTGATCACCGTGTGCGACAACGCGGCCGGCGAGGTGTGCCCGTTCTGGCCGGGTCAGCCGGCCACCGCGCACTGGGGTTACGCCGACCCGTCGGAAGCGCCGGGTGACGAGGCCGCCAGGCTGGAAGCTTTCCGCCTGACGCTGCACGCGATCCGCCGCCGGCTGGATCTGCTGGTCAGCCTGCCGCCCGAACGCCTGGAGCGCATGGCGCTGCAGGCCAGCGCACGCGGGCTGGCGGCGTCATGAGCGGCGCGCAGGCAGCGGCCGCTCAGCCGGCCATGGGTTTTTTCGAGCGCTACCTGACGGTGTGGGTGGCCTTGTGCATCGTCGCCGGCATCGCGCTGGGCCAGTGGCTGCCCGGCGTTTTCCAGGCGGTGGGTGCGATGGAGGTGGCGCAGGTGAACCTGCCGGTGGGCGTGCTCATCTGGGTGATGATCATTCCCATGCTGCTGAAGATCGACTTCGGCGCGCTCGGGCAGGTCCGGGCGCACTGGCGTGGCATCGGCGTGACGCTGTTCGTGAACTGGGCGGTCAAGCCGTTTTCGATGGCGCTGCTGGGCTGGCTGTTCATCCGCCACCTGTTTGCGCCGCTGCTGCCGGCCGACCAGATCGACAGCTACGTGGCGGGCCTGATCCTGCTGGCGGCCGCGCCCTGCACCGCGATGGTGTTTGTGTGGAGCCAGTTGTGCCGGGGCGATCCGTATTTCACGCTGTCACAGGTGGCGCTCAACGACGCGCTGATGGTGGTGGCCTTTGCGCCGCTGGTGGCCCTGCTGCTCGGGCTTTCGTCCATCGCGGTGCCGTGGGGCACGCTGCTGATGTCGGTGGGGCTGTACATAGTGGTGCCAGTGATCGTGGCCCAACTGCTGCGGGCGTGGCTGCTGCGCGGCGGTGCCGAACGTCTGCAGACCGTGGCGGCGCGGCTCGGCCCGTGGTCGATCGTGGCGTTGCTGCTGACTTTGGTGCTGCTCTTCGCCTTCCAGGGCGAAGCCATCCTGCGTCAGCCGCTGGTGATCGCGCTGCTGGCGGTGCCGATCCTGATTCAGGTGGTGCTGAACTCGGGCCTGGCCTACCTGCTCAACCGCCGCCTGGGTGTGGCGCATTGCGTGGCCGGGCCGTCGGCGCTGATCGGCGCGAGCAATTTCTTTGAATTGGCCGTGGCCACGGCCATCAGCCTGTTCGGCTTCCAGTCGGGCGCGGCGCTGGCCACCGTGGTGGGCGTGCTGATCGAGGTGCCGGTGATGCTGTGGGTGGTGTCGGTGGTGAACCGCAGCGCGGCCTGGTACGAGCGGGGCCGCTTGCGGCATTGACCGCCCCACGGTTCCCGGTGGTTCGGCCATCGGGTCGTTGGGCTGCCGATGATGGCGGGCAAGCGGTGTCTGGTGCTGTTCAGGCACCGGCTTGCGCGGCGGCCGGTTTGGTCAGATGCATGACGTAAGCCAGCCGGTGCCCGAAAAATGCGCTTTCCTGAAAGCCCGCCGATGCCGCCAACTGGGCAACCGTCTGACGGGATTGAAAGTGGGGGTCGAAGATGACCTCGACCACCGCCAGCACGCCGCCCGGCTTCAAGCTGGCGAACAGCGCAGCCAGCGCGCTGGCGCGATCGGGAATCTCGCCCAGCACGGTGACCAGGACCGCCCGATCAAAGTGGTCGGCGGGCAACTGGGCATTGCCGAGGGCGGCGGCCACAAAGTCCACCTGCGTGAGCCCGGCCGCAGCCACCTTGGCCTGGGCCCGCGCCAGCATGCCGGCCTGGATGTCCAGCGCCACCACGCGGCCGTCGGGGCCCACGCGCTGGGCCAGAGGAACGGTCAGTCGCCCTGGGCCACACCCGGCGTCGAGCACCACCATGCCCGGGGTCAGTTCGAGGGTGTCGACGATGAACGCGGCCCGGTTGGTCTGGGTGAAGGGGTTGTCCAGTTCCACCAGCCAACGCAGCCAGGACGGGCAGGGCAGGCTTTGGCGGCGGGAGGCGAGCCGCCAGATGATGGAGACCAGACCCACCGCGAGAAGCACCAGAAACAGAGAGAAGAGGGAGGTCATCAAGGCAAGGGACGATGGGCAAGGAGCCGCGCAGTCTATCGGTTGCGGCATTGACCCCACAGTTCCAGGCGCCTCGGCCGTCCGGCTGTCGGCAATTCGGGGCCGGGCTTGAGATAAGTCATGAAGCGGTGTGATAGCCCTCACGTTTGCTTACAGGTCAGCCACAATTTTTCCTTAAGCGCGGCGCCAATTTTTTCAGGCGGCGCGCTGGAGGACTTTCCATGGCACACCTGAACTGGACGCCCGACCTGGAGACGGGCATCACCGAAATCGACGGGCAGCACAAGCGCATCGTCGAATACATCAACCAGCTCTACGACGCCCGCGAGCAACACGACCGCGCGGCCGTGGGCGCGGTGATCGACGAGGCGATCGACTACACGCTCTCGCATTTCGCCTTTGAAGAGGCGCTGATGGTCGATGCCGGCTACATGTACAGCGGCCCGCACAAGAAGGTGCACGAACTGTTCACCCGCAAGGTGGCCGACTACCGCATGCGCTTCGAGGCGGGCGAAGACGTTGCCGACGAGTTGCACGCCATGCTTTCGCGCTGGCTGTTCAACCACATCCGCAGCGACGACAAGAGCTACGCCGATTCGGTGAAGGTGTACCTGAAGAACGTGGGCCGGGGCGACGCCGACCTCAAGGCCCAGATCAAGGAAGAACTGCTGCGCGAACTGCAGCAGAAAAAGAAGCGCGGTTTCCTGGCGCGCCTGTTCGGCAGCAACTGAGTAACAAGCGCTTCAGCGCCCGGCCAGCGGCCCCAGAAGCGGGCCAACCTCGGGCGCAAAGACCCAGAGCGCCAGCAGAACCAGGTGGAGGCCCACGGTGGCCCAGTACCCCAAGACGAAGGGGGCCTTCACCGTCTTGTGACGCAGCACCCGCTGCGCCAGCCAGGCACCTGGCCAGCCGCCGAGCAACGCCAGCAGATGCAGGTGGTTTTCTTTCGTGCGCCACTGCCCGTGCTGCGCGGCGTGTTTGTCCTGCCAGTACAGGAAGAAGGTCATGAGGTTCAGGCCCAGGAGCGCGGGCAGCAGCACCCAGCCCAGTTGCCCACGCCAGACCCCGAGGCCCAGCAGCGCGATCCAGAGCAACATCAGGCCGAGCGCGACCCCGGTCGTGTCCGTTCGTGGGCTGGCGGGTGGTGGAGGCCGACGCGGCGCCGTGGGGCGGGGTGCCGGCGGCGGGCGGCTCGTGGTGGACGGGCGGCGGGCGGCCGGACGAGGCATGCCGCTTGCCGGCATGCCCGCAGGATGCACGTCCATGGCGCGCGGGCCCTTGCCCCCGACCACGATTTCTTCAAAGCCGACCGATTGCCCGACCACAGGCGCTTCGGAACCCCGGTAATCGCGGATGTGAAAGAAGACATCGGCCGTGGTCTGGCCGCTGCGGATGAACCCGAAACCTTTGGCGCTTTCCCAGCGCACCACGGTGCCTTGTTTTTTCATGGCGCCTCCTCTGAAGAAGCGGCGATTATCCGCTTTGCCAGAATGGTCCTTTATGGCGCAAAATGCGCCATAAAGGAGATTGCCATGACTTCTGCTGCCTTCGCTTCGGTCAAACTGCCGTCCGACCTGGTGCACCAGGCGCGCCAGGCGGCACAGCCCATGCGCCGCTCGGTGGCCGGGCAGATCGAATACTGGGCCACGCTGGGGCGCATCGTCGAGGCTTCGGGCCTGACGGCGCAAGACGCGCTGGAGGCCATTGCCCAGCACGACGCGCAGCGCGGCATTCCACAGGAGAAGCTGCCAGCAGAGCCCGTGGCCGATGAGGCCCTGGACGCGCTGGAAGCGCGCTTCGTGGCGGCGGAGGCCAGTGGCCGGCTGGTGCAGGCCGTGCGCGCCACGGTAGAGGCCAACCGGCAGCGGGCCGTGTTGCGGCGAGCGGCCTGAGAGGTTCAGTGGCGCGACCGGTTTTCTTCCTGCTCGCAGGCCCGAACGGGGCGGGCAAATCGACGCTGTACCGGGCTGCGGTGGCCGAAGGTCTGATCCCCGCCGAGGCCGAGTTCGTCAATGCCGATCTGTACGAAGCGGCCCACCTCGGGCACGTGGCTGATCCCCAGCAGCGTTCGGCCCTGGCGCGGCAATGGGCCGATGAGCGCCGCCAGGCCTGCCTGGCCGCCGGGCTTGCCTTCGCCAGCGAGACGGTGTTTTCGCACACATCCAAGCTCGATCTCATGGCAGCAGCGCGTCGGGCCGGGTTCGCCGTGGTGCTGCTGGTGGTGTGCGTGGACGATCCGGCGCAGTTGCCGGGCCGCGTCGCGCGGCGGGTGGACGAGGGCGGGCACCCGGTGCCGCCCGAACGCATCCTCTCGCGCTACCCCCGCACGGTGAAGCACCTGGGCGTGGCCGTGCGCCGCGCCGATCTGGCGCTGCTCTACGACACCTCGGTGCCGGCCGGCGAGCCGTTTCAGCCGCCGCGCCTGGTGGCCCGGCTGCGCAGTGGCGCGCTGGTGTGGCAGGCGCCGGCGCTGCCGGACTGGGCCCGGACGGTGCTGGGCCCCGTGTCAGAATGACCGCATGCCCCCTGTGCTTCAGACTCCCCTCATCACCCGTGCGCTGTTGTTGCTGATCCTGGCCGCGGGGGTGTATTTCTTCCGCGGTTTCCTGGTGCCGGTGCTGGCGGCCCTGATCATCGGTTTTGCCAGCTGGCCGCTGTACCGCAAGGTGGTGAAGGCCTGCCGCGGCAACACCACACTGGCGGCCAGCCTGGCCATCGTCGTGGTGCTGGTGGTGCTGGTGGTGCCCCTGTCGCTGGCGCTGCACTACGCGATCCGCGAGGCCAGCGGTCTGCTGCGTTGGCTGATCGAGGCCAATCGCAGCGGCGCGCCGGTGCCGCAGTGGATCGAGTCGCTGCCGCTGGTGGGCGCGCAACTGGCCGCGTATTGGCGCGACCACCTGGGCGAACCGCACGCGCTGGGCGAGTGGATCCAACTGCTCAGCGGCCAGCACCTGGGCAACATCTACCGCGTGGCCCTGACGGCCACGGGCGACCTGTTCGGGCTGCTGCTGCTGGTGCTGTTCATGCTGATCACGCTGTTCTTCGTCTACAAGGACGGCGCACGCATCGGGGCGCAGATCGATACCGTGGGCGAGCGCCTGCTGCCCGATCGCTGGCAGCGGTTTTCACGCGTGGTGCCGGCCACGGTCAGCGCCACCGTCACCGGGCTGGGCCTGATCGCGTTGGGCGAGGGCGTGGTGCTGGGCGTGGCCTATGCCATCGCGGGGGTGCCTTCGCCGGTGCTGCTGGGCGTGATCACCGGCTTCATGGCGCTGATCCCCGGGGGGGCACCGCTGTCGTTCACGCTGGTGTCGCTCTACCTCGTGGGCTCGGGCGAGGCGCTGGCCGGCGTGGCGCTGTTTGCCTGGGGGTCGATCGAGCTGTTCATCGTCGACAAGACGCTGCGCCCGCGCCTGGTGGGCGGGCCGGTGAAGCTGCCGTTCCTGCCCACGTTCTTCGGGTTGGTGGGCGGCGTCAAGACCATGGGCATCGTTGGCCTGTTCGTCGGCCCGGTGCTCATGGCGCTGCTGGTGGCGATCTGGCGCGAATGGCTGCTCGGTTTGCAGGCCGACGAGGCGCCTGCCCGCCTGCCCTAGGCCTGCTCTTGCGAGGCTGCCCGGTGGGCAGCGGCCGCCAGCTCAGGCCAGCGTGTGCAGCGGGATGTCGTGCCGGGCGGCCAGTTTGTCCAGTTGTGCGCGGGTCTTGCCGGCCAGGAAGGCGGCGATGGCCGCCGGTGTGTCCGGGTGCAGCATGGTGACCATGCCGTGGAACGGGATGCCGGCCACCGCGCAGAGTGCGGCCGCGAAGTGCGGCTCCAGCGCCGCCAATGCCACGCGGCCGTTCTTGCACGGGTAGACGCGATAGCCGGCGTGGGCGCCGCCCACCGAGCCGGAGGGCTGGGTCAGGCCCCATACGCGGGGCAGGGCCAGCCAGGCGGCCGCGTCGGACAGCGCGACCGACTGGAAGCTGCTCTTGCCGGTGCGCTGTTGCTGAATGACCGCCTGCAGCACGGCTTCGCTGGCCATCAGCGCGCCGCCCATGTCGGCAAACAGCGTGGCCGGCAGGTCCAGCCCGGTGACCAGGCCGGCATCGGCCAGGTAGGTGAGGTCGTGGCCGGGCTCTTCGGCCCGCTCGCCCGGAGCGCCATAGATGGCCACCACCGACAGCGCGGGGTGCTGGCGGTGCAGGGCTTTCCAGCCGAGCCCGAGTTTTTGCAGGGCCGATGGGCGGAACGAGGTCAGCAGCACGTCGGTGCGGGCCAGCGCCTGGTGCAGCCGGGCTTGCCCGGCTTCGCTTTTGAGATCGATGGTGACCACCCGGATGCCGGCGTGCAACTGGCCGTAACCCTGGGCGTTGTACTGGCCCATGGGGTCACCGCTGGTGCCCGCGGGCGCGCCTTGGGGGGCCGGGGGTTCGGCTTTGAGGCAGGTGGCGCCCATGGCCTTGAGGCGCATCAGCGCGGCCGGGCCGGGCAGGTTGAGGGCCAGACTGAGCACGCGCACACCCCGCAGGGGGCGAAGGGGTTGGGTCGAAGCAGGAGCGGCGGAAGAGGGCATGCGCGGAGGATGGACGTTGACGTAAACGTCAATGTACAGGCAACCCGCAACCGCCCCCGGCACGCGGGCGACACCCGTGTTTCCCGGCATGCCGGTTCCCGCTCGCGCGCCCGCGCGGGCAGTGGCAGGAAGATGGCCGCACAGATTACCGACCACGCTCACCAGAAAACGTCACGCCCGCAGAAGCGGGCGTCCAGGACTTTGTGTGGCGGGACCAGGCGCCCCTGCGCGGTGTCGGGTGCCTGATCGCCGTGGCGTTACTGCCCGAAGTCCAGCGGCAGGCCGACGTAGTTTTCGGCGACGGTGCGGGCGCCGTTTTCCGAGTGCATCAGGTAGTCCAACTCGGCGCGCTGGAACTTGCCCACGATCTCGCCGTCGTCGGGGAATTTGTGCATCAGCTGGGTGAACCACCACGAGAAACGCTCGGCGCGCCAGATGCGCTTGAGCGCCAGTTCCGAATAGCGGTCGATGCCAGCTTCGGACTTTTCTTCGTAGTACTCGCGGATACCGTTGAACAGGTACTTCACGTCCGTGGCGGCCAGGTTCAGGCCCTTGGCACCGGTGGGCGGCACGATGTGGCCGGCGTCACCGGCCAGGAACATGCGGCCAAAGCGCAGCGGCTCGGTCACGAAGCTGCGCAGCGGCGCAATGCTCTTTTCAATGCTCGGGCCGGTGACCAGCTTGGCGTTGGCCTCGTCGTCCAGCCGCAGACGAAGTTCCTGCCAGAAGGCGTCGTCGGTCCACGCTTCGATCTTGTCGGTCAGCGGCACCTGCAGGTAGTAGCGGCTGCGGGTCATGCTGCGCTGCGAGCACAGCGCGAAGCCGCGCGGGCTGTTCACATAGATCAGTTCGTCGTGCACCGGCGGCGTGTCCGACAGCAGGCCGAGCCAGCCGAACGGGTAGACCTTTTCGTATTCCTTGATCGCGCTGCGCGGCGCGCTGGCGCGGCAGACGCCGTGGAAACCGTCGCAGCCGGCGATGAAGTCGCATTCGATGGTGTGCGTCTGGCCGTCTTTTTCGTAGGTGACGCGCGGGTTTTGCGTATCGAAGTCGTGCACCTTGACGTTGGCGGCCTCGTACACCGTGGTCAGTCCGGCCGCAGCGCGGGCGTCCATCAGGTCGCGGGTCAGTTCGGTCTGGCCATACACCATCACGTTCTTGCCGCCGGTGAGCTGGTTCATGTCCACCCGGTGGCGGTGGCCGTCCACCAGCAGGTCGAAGCCGCCGTGCACCAGGCCTTCCTTGTGCATGCGCTCGCCCACGCCGGCCTCGTCCATCAGGTCGATGCAGACCTGTTCCAGAATCCCGGCGCGGATGCGGCCCAGCACGTAGTCGCCGGTCTGGCGCTCAAGGATGATGGCGTCGATGCCCGCCTTGTGAAGCAGTTGGCCGAGCAGCAGGCCGGAGGGGCCTGCACCGATGATGGCGACCTGGGTGCGCATGGGGTTGTCTCCTGGAAGAAGGGCAGGGGCCGGAGGTCCTGCTTGAGCCGTGGCGGCGACTTTAGGAGTCGCCGGGCCCGTTTCCAAGGCGTGGCGCAAGGGTTTGCGCGATCATTGGAAGACCTGCGCGATGATCGCGCAATACACCCGGGTTCGCGATAATGCCGGCATGAGCACCGCCCCCGCCCCCCGTTCTTCCGAGCCGCTGCAAGGCATTGCCCGGGCCGACTTCATCGAAGGCATGGCCAAGGGCATGGCCGTGCTGGAGAGCTTCGACACCGAGCGCCAGCGGCTGAACGCCACCCAGGCTGCCGAACGCGCCGGCCTCACCCGCGCCGCCGCCCGGCGCCACCTGCTCACGCTGGCCTATCTGGGTTACTTGGACACCGATGGCACGCACTACTGGCTGTCGGCCAAGGTGCTGCGGTTTTCGGGCAGCTACCTGGCCTCGGCGCGGCTGCCGCGCCTGTTGCAGCCCACGCTCAACCGCCTGGCGGCGCAGACGCGCGAATCGTTTTCGGCCGTGGTGCTCGACGGCGACGAGGTGGTGATCGTGGCGCGCAGCGCGGCCGTGGGCGGGCAGCGCCTCATGGCCTATGGCCTGCACCTGGGGGCGCGCCTGCCGGTGCACGCCACCAGCACCGGGCGCGTGCTGCTGGCGGCGCTGCCGCGTGCGGCGTTCAGCGCCTGGCTCAAGGGCCGCGAACTGCCGCGGCTGACGCCGAAGACCACGGTGGACCACAAGGCCTTCCGGGCCATCGTGGCCCAGGTGCGCGCCGACGACTACGCCGTGGCCAGTGAAGAGCACGAACTCGGCGTGCACGCGCTGGCCGTGCCCCTGCGCGACATGAAGGGCCGCATGGTGGCGGCGCTCAACGTGGTGGCGGCGCCGCAGCGCCTGGCGCCCGAAACCCTGCGCCAGGATCTGCTGCCCCTGCTGCTGGAGGCTGCGCGCGAACTGCGGCCGCTGCTGTAAGCCGGCCGGTGGCGTTCAGACGCCCAGGTACTGCTCCAGCAACTGCGGCTGGGACAGCAGTTCGCCCGAGCTGCCCTCGAACACCACCTCGCCCTTGACCAGGATGACGTTGCGGTCGGTGATCTGGGTCACGTGCTTCCAGTTCTTGTCGACGATCACGCTGCTGATGCCGCTCTCGCGGATCAGGCCACAGATGCGCCAGATCTCGCGCGCGATCAGCGGCGCCAGGCCTTCGGTGGCCTCGTCGAGGATCAGCACGTCGGGGTTGGTCATCAGCGCGCGGCCGATGGTCAGCATCTGCTGTTCGCCGCCACTGAGCTGCTGGCCGCCGTGGCCCAGGCGCTCGGCCAGACGCGGGAAGGTGTCGAGCACGCGCTCGTAGGTCCAGTCGCGCTGACCGCGCGTGCCGGCGCGCGCGGCCATGACCAGGTTTTCCTTCACGCTCAGGTTGCCGAAGATGCCGCGCCCTTCGGGCACGTAGGCAATGCCGAGCCGCGCCACTTCGTAGGGGCTGGCGCCGGTCATGGGGTGGCCCTTGATGAGCACGCCGCCGCCGCTGGGTTTGACGATGCCCATGAGCGACTTGAGCAGGGTGCTCTTGCCCATGCCGTTGCGGCCCATGAGGCCGATGGTCTGGCCCGGGGCGACGACAAAATCGACGCCGCGCAGGATGTGGCTCTGGCCGTAATGCGTGTGCAGGCCGTGGGCGCTGATCAGGGGAGTCTCGGACATGGCTTCAGTGCTCCTCGCCCAGATAGGCCGCCTGCACCATCGGGTCGGCGCGCACCTGTTCGGGCGAGCCGCTGGCGATGACCTGGCCGTTGACCATCACGGTGAGCTGGTCGGCCAGCGTGAACACCGCGCCCATGTCGTGCTCGACCAGCATCATCGCGTGGTCCTTCTTGAGCTTGAGCAGCAGCTCGACCATGCGCTCGGCCTCGGCCTGGCCCATGCCGGCCAGCGGCTCGTCGAGCAGCAGCACGGTCGGTTCGGTGGCCAGGGTCATGGCAATTTCGAGCTGGCGCTGCTCGCCGTGGCTGATGGTGGCGGCCACGGTCTGGGTGCGGTGGGTCAGACCCGCCAGCTCGATGGCGCGTTCGCAGCGCAGGTTGATGCCCGAGAGGCGGTGCGCCGGCGACAGCCAGTGCAGCGGGTTCCACGGCGAAAACCCTTCGCGCGACTGGGCCGCCAGGCGCACGTTGTCCCACACCGTGAAGGGGCCGAAGATGTTGGTTTTCTGGTAGCTGCGGCCCAGGCCCAGGCGCGAGATCGATTCGGGCGAATGCCCCGCAGTGGCCTGACCGTTGAGCGTGATCGTGCCCGAGGTGGGCGGCAGGTCGCCCGAGAGCAGGTTGGTCAGGGTGGACTTGCCCGCGCCGTTGGGGCCGATCACGGCATGGATGCGGTCGCGCAGCAGGTCGACCGACACGTCGTTGACGGCGGCCAGGCCGCCGAAGCGCTTGGTCAGGTTGCGGGCGCTCAACAGCGGCTGGCTCATTCCGAAGCCTCCTTGCGGGAGCGGCGCAGCAGCGTGTCGCCCAGGCCCAGCAGGCCGCGCGGCGCCACGATCACCACCAGCAGGATGAACCCACCCATCAGCAACTGCCAGTGCTTGGTGAGGTCTTTGAAGACGTGCATCACATATTCGAAGGCGAAGGCCCCGACGATGGCGCCGGCAAAGTTGCCCATGCCGCCGAGGATCACCATCATGATGGCGTGCGCGCTCATGTGAAAGCCCATCAGCTCGGGGTTGACGAAGCCCGTCTGCGCCGCCCACAGAAAACCCGCCAGCCCGGCCAGCGCGCCGGCCAGTGTGAAGGCGGCCAGCTTGTAGCCGAAGGTGCCATAGCCCACGGCGCGCAGCCGGTGCTCATTGACCCGGATGCCTGCGAGCACGCGGCCGAAGGGCGAAAACAGCACACGGCGCAAAAAAGCGTACACCACGATCAGCAGCACCAGCGTCAGGTAGAAGAAGGTGGTCTTGCTTTCGAGGTCCAGGCCCAGGGCCGAGGCGTCGGGCCGGAAGTAGACGTAGATGCCGTCGGAGCCGCCCAGGGCCTTGTTGTCGAAGAACAGGAAATAGACCATCTGGGCGAAGGCCATGGTCACCATGATGAAGTAGATGCCGTGGGTGCGCACCACGAAGAAGCCGATCACCAGCGCCGCCAGGCCGGCTGCCACCACCGCCAGCGGCAGGCTCCACCACAGGGCGATGGGGGCGTCCTGCGGCGTGATGAAGGCCAGGGCATACCCGGCAATGCCGAAGTACGCCGCGTGCCCGAGCGAGACCAGGCCGGTCACGCCCTGCAGCAGGTCCAGGCTCATCGCGAAGATGGCCAGGATCATCATCTGCGTGAGCATCTGCAGGTAGAAGTCGCTGCCCTCCACGGGCACGAGCGGAAACGCGGCCAGGGCGATGGCGCCGAAGGCCAGCAGCACCTGCACGCTGCGCGGCAGCTTTTCGAGTTGGGCTTTGGGGGCACTCATGACGACAGGGCTCCCCGGGAGACCGTGACAGGTTGGGCGCTCATTGTTTGAACAGGCCTTCCGGTTTGTAGAGCAGCACGGCGGCCATGAGCATGTAGACCGCCATGCCGGCAATCTGGGGCAGCAGCACCTTGCCGAAGGTATCGACCAGCCCGACCAGCAGGGCCGCGACCAGCGCGCCGCGCACCGAGCCGATGCCGCCGATGACCACGACCACGAAACACATGATCAGCACCGAGCTGCCCATGCCGGGGTAGACGCTGGCGATGGGCGCCGCGATCATGCCGGCCACCGCGGCCAGGCCAACGCCCAGCGCGAACACCACGCCGTGGATGAGGCGGATGTTGATGCCCAGCGATTCGGTCATCTCGCGGTTGAAGGCGCCCGCGCGGATCTTCATGCCCAGGCGCGTCTTGCTGATCAGCAGGTACAGACCCAGCGCCAGGACGATGCAGATGCCCGACATCACCAGCCGGTAGACCGGGTAGGAGAGGGTGTCGGTCAGCGGGATCGACCAGTTCAGCGCCTCGGGCACCTGCACGGCGTGCACGTCGTCGCCCCAGAGCAGCGAGCGCACTTCTTCAAAGATGTAGATCAGGCCGAAAGTCAGCAGCACCTGGTCGAGGTGGTCGCGGTGGTAGAAAAACCGGAACAGCGTCCATTCCAGCAACCAGCCGAAGGCCACCGCGAGCACGGCACCGACCACGATGGCCAGCAGCAGGCTGTCAAACTGGGCCGTGAAGAACCAGGCCATGTAGGCGCCCAGCATGTAGAAACTGCCGTGCGCGAGGTTGACCACGCCCATGATCCCGAAGATCAGTGTGAGGCCGGCGGCCAGCATGAACAGCAACAGCCCGTACTGCAGGCTGTTGAGCAACTGGATGAGGAAATTGGCGAAGTCCATGGGGTATGCGGTGGCACAGCCCGGCCAGCGGCGCGCCGTGTGGGGCGCGCCGAGGTCAGGCAAACCGGGGGAGGAAGGGTCAGCCCATGCGGCAGCCGGTGGCCGGGTCGGCCACGGCCTTCTGCGCAATGCCGATCACCTTGTTTTCCTTGTTTTCGACCTTGCGCAGGTACATGTCCTGGATCGGGTTGTGGGCCTTGCTCATGGTCCACTTGCCGCGCGGGCTGTCGATGGTGGCGCCTTCCATGGCGGCATACAGCGCCTTCTTGTTCGACAGGTCGCCCTTGACCGCGTTGGCGCCCTGGACCAGCAGCAGGCCGGTGTCGTAGCCCTGCACGGCGTACACGTCGGGCTGCAGCTTGAACGCCTTGGCGTATTCCAGGCGGAACTGCTTGTTGCGGGGCGTGTCCAGCGAATCGCTGTAGTGCATGGTGGTCAGCACGCCGTTGGCGGCATCGCCCGCCGCGTCGAGCACGCCTTCGGTCAGGAAACCCGAGCCATAGAGCTGGATGCTCTTGTTCAGGCCGGCCGCAGCGTAGTCGCGCAGGAACTTGGCCGCGCCACCGCCGGCAAAGAAGCAGGCCACAGCGTCGGGCTTGAGCGCGGCGATCTCGGTCAGCAGCGCCTGGAATTCCACGTTCGGGAACGGCAGCCCCAGCTTCTTGACGATGGTGCCGCCAGCGGCGGTGTAGCTCTGCTCGAAGCCTTCGAAGGCCTCATCGCCCGCGGCGTAGTTCCAGCTGATCCACACGGCCTTCTTGTGGCCGCGGTCGACCATCGCCTTGCCCAGCGCCAGCGTGGGCTGGCTGTTGGTGAACGAGGTGCGGAACACGTTGGGCGCGCACTGGGCGCGGGTGGCGATGTGCACGCCGGCGTTCGGAATCAGGTTGAGCACGCCCGATTCGCGCGCCACCTTGTGAATGCCCATCTGCACGCCCGAGTGCACGGTGCCGATCAGCACGTCCACCTTGTCGCGCTGCACCAGGCGTTGTGCGTTTTCAATGCCCTTGGCCGGGTTCGACTCGTCGTCCACCTTGAAGAACTCGACCTCGCGGCCGCCGAGCTTGCCACCTTGCTCGTTGAGCGCCATGCGCACGCCGTTTTCGATCGCGACCCCGAGCTGGGCGAAAGTGCCCGTGTAAGGGAGCATGAACCCGAGCCGCACCTTGTCCGACTGGGCGCGCACGATCTGCGGCAACAGCAAGCCGGAAGATGCGGCGCCGATCACGGCGGCACTGCGGGTCAGAACAAGACGGCGGGTGGTCATGGGTGGTCTCCTGTGGGTGTCTGGTAACAGGCTCAATGTAGGTGCCACGCGACGTCTTGGGGATACAGGCTTTCCCGAACTTCAGGCTTAAATTGTTTTAACCTGAATGATGGGTGTGCTGCATGCCCCAGGAGCTGGCGCAGGATACTGCAAAGACATGCACTATCTTGCATGCTGTTGTGCACTGCAATCAGAGGGGAAACCCTTGGCCGGATCGGCACCCGCAGGCAGGAGATGCGGCGTGGTGCACCGATTTGTGGGCGGGCTCCCACAGATTCCGCACTGGCGAGCGTGAAAACTGTCACCCTGCGCGCCTTCCAGATCATCTTCGCGCGCTCACAGCGGAAAAACGCGGCCATTCCGGTGATAGCTTCGAGCCATCAACAACAATCCTTGAGGGAGGATTCATGGCTCAGAAGCCTATTGCATCGGCTATTGCCCGTTCGTTTTCCGCGCCGCTGGCGCTTCTGGGCCTGGTGGCCACCACAGCCTTGCTGACCGGTTGCGGCACACTCACCGGGTTGCCCGCGCACGGCGGCGGCAAGCGGTTCGCCACCGAACAGCGCCTGGTTTCCGCGAGCGTGCGCGCCGCGCTGATGGACATCGACATCACCGCGCTCAAAGGCAAACGGGCCGCCCTGGTGTTCGATCTCGTGGCTGACGAGGGCGGGGGCAACTTCAGCGGAGGACGCTGGACCCCAGGCTTGTTGTTCAGCTACGGCAGCATGTCCGGCCCGGTCACCAGCACGACCAACGCCTTTCAGGTCTACAACCTGGCCGATTCCGGCGCCAACTACAACAACAGCGCCAGTGGCGGTGGCAGCACCACCATCAGCACCACGCAACAAAGTGGCAGCAACAGCAGCACCGGCATCAGTGACAGCGCAGGCAGTTCTTCCAGTACCAGCACGGGAACCAGCAGCAGCAGCACGAACACGGACGGCACCAACACCAACACCAGCACCACGACCAACAACGGCACCAGCACCACCAACGGCTCGGGCACCCACACCAGCACCACCACAGGCAGCGGCAGCAGCTCTGGTTCCAGCAACAGCACCACGGGCGGTGTGAACACCAGCAGCAACTACAACAACAACGACAGCAACACCAGCAACACCAACGGAAGCAACACCAACACGAGCACCACGACCAGCAGCGGCTCCAGCACCACCAATGGCTCAGGCACCAATGCCTCCACCACCACGGGGACGGGGACCAGCACCAATTCCGGGACGGGCAGCAGCACAAGCAGCACCAACAGCAGCGGCAGCGGCAGCAATCAAAGTGACAGCACCACGGTCACCAACAGCCGCAACAACGGCAGCAGCCGAAGCGATGGCGGCTACAACAGCCAGCGCCAGGAAATCACCCCATCTCCAACGGAAAGCACCACGCAGACCAAGGGCCACACCCGGGAAGCCACCGCCACGCTCACCTACCGGGGCCTGGGTGAATACCAGAACTTCCCGGTCCCCAAGAGCGACGCCAGCCTGCTCATGGGCCTCGTGCGCAACTATTTTCTGCTCAGCGGCGTGACGCCCACCGTGCCATCCGACCCCACGGCAGAGGTGCTGGTGTACGTCACTGTCGACATCTTCGGCACCGTGCGCAGCCGCTTCGATGCATTCGTCTACAACAACGAGACCGTCAAGGCCGAAACCAGCTTTGAAGTCATGGCCTTCGACCGCAACGGCAACAACATCCTCAAGCCGCAGGTTTCCAACCGCGAAGCGCGCTACCGCGAGCACTACCTGCTGTGGGCGGGGCCGCTGACCACCCAGGAACAGGTCTACCAGGGGCAGGGCCTGCTGGTCGACTTCACCCAGGTTGACGGACAAAAGGCCCACTACAACGGCACCGCCCCGGTCGAGCGCTCCCACCCCTGGGGCAAGAACTGAGCGCCCCGCTTTCCGCCCACCAAGGACCGACCATGACCTTCTTTCAACGATTGCTGACCAGCGCCGCCCTGGCCCTTGCCGGCATCACCAGCCTGAACACAGCCATGGCCCAGAGCAGTCCGGCCAGTGTGGCCGCCATCGAAAAGCTCCTGGCCGTCAATGGCGCCCAGAAGGCGCTGGAGGCCGCCGTCAGCGGTATCGAAGCCCAGGTGCGGCAACAGGTGATCACCAACCTGTTGCAGCAAAACGGCGGCAAGCCGCTCACGCCCCCCCAGCAGGTGGCGGTGGACAAGGCCGTGCCCGGCATCGGCATCGTGCTGCGCCAGGAACTGGGCTGGGCGCGCCTGAAAGAGCCTTACATCAAGCTCTATCAGGCACAGCTGAGCGGCCCCGAAGTCGAGCGCCTGACGCAGCTCTACCAGGACCCGGCCTACGTCAGGCTGATGGAAAAAATGCAGCTGATCAACACGCAATCGGCGCAACTGGTGGCGCAGCGCATGCCCGTCATCCTGCAGCGCATCCAGCCCGTGCTCGAAGACGCCCTCAAGCAAGCCATCGGGCAATAAGGGCCACCAGGCAGGCGCAGACCTGCAGGCCCACGGGAGTCCGGCACGAATCGCCGCACCACCCAAACCCATGACACCGTCAGTTCAGGGAGAACCCATGCAAGCGCCCTTCACCCGCGCTGTTCCACAGCCACCCGATCCCGGCCAGGAGATCACGGCCCCCCGCCTGAGCAGCAGCCCCGATGCGCAGCAACTGCAAGGCGTGCGGGGCTGGTTCAAGCGCGCGGTGGCGGCGCTGCTGATGGTCACGCTCACGCTCAGCAGCACGGGCCAGGCCATTGCGCAGGCGAGCAACCTGATCACCGGCAGCAACGGCCGCCCCTTCACCGGCTACCGAGCCGACGGCACCTACGTGCAGGCCGGGCGCACCGACAGCAGCTACCACCAGCAAGTGCAGGACTACCACCTGCTGCAGCACCAGTTGCAGAACCCGGCGCTGTGGACCACCAGCGCGGTGGCCCTGTCCAGCAGCACGAACCCCGACTTCGTGCAGATGACCATCGACCAGATGATGGCCGCCATCGCCCCCACCGGCACCTACGCACCGGGCGAGGCCGAGCCCGGCGGGCTGTACCTGGGGCGGCTGTACCTGAACATCAACAACCCCTACCTGGCCGGCGCCGGTGTGCTCTCGGCCCCGCCGGCCGACGCCCCGGAGAGCGGGGCCACGCCGCCCACAGGGCCGCTGATCGACAACTACCAGCACTATGCGCTGGCCCTGGCCTACGCCCAAAGCAAAGCGGGCGGAGGCGCCAGCGGTGACGAACCCACCGGCGGCTGGCAAAGCAGCGTGGACGGCCAGTACGTCGGCAAAAGCCACGAAGACAGCGCCAACAGCCTCAAAGGCAAAGCCTTCAACGACTTCATTGGCAAAGCCGCCTTCCAGGGCGCACAAGACCCCTTGGGCGGCGCCACCGCCTTCTTCCTCATCCAGGGCGAGCAGGCCAAAACCCACCTGAGCCACCTGCAACAGCAGCAGGGCGGCCAGTTGGGCAGCCCCATCCTGTACACCCAGCAGACCCTGGGCCTGGGCCAAAGCCCCAGCGGCTGCGGCGGGCGCGACAGCGCCCCGTGCCCGGACCTGGTGCAGAACTTCTTCAACAACGTGGGCAGCGCACCGGCCCCCACCGAAGACGAGCGCAGCACCACCCTGGCCCGATTCGGCCTCAAGGAGCAGGACTTCGTGCTCGGCTACATCCGCGGCGACGGCCTGGCGCACGACTTTGAAGACGGGCTGGGCAACCTGCACTTCAAGAACGTGGGGCAAAACACGGAGAAGCTGGGCGAACAACTGCGCCAGGGCGCCCAACAGCACTGGCTGGGCCAGCAGGCAGCGGGAGCCATTGACTTCGGCGCCTTCAAGGAAGACCGGGAACTCTTCCTGCAAGGCGTCAACCCGTACGGCTACGTCAACAAGGCCGACCACTGGCTGCTCAACGGCCTGCGCAACGGCAGCATCCAGCCGGGCCACCCTGACTACGAAAGAGCGCGCGCGCTGGCCGAACAAGGCTTCAGAAGCGCCTACGCGGCGCAGGTGGAATACGGCTTCAGGCCCACCTTCACCAAAGAGGGGGCAGCCTACCAGGCGAGCAAACTCGAACTCAACACCTACAGCGACAGCCAGTTCTTCGAAGACGGGCTGTACCTGTACAAAAACATCAGCCAGCACGACCGGGAACTGCTGGACGGACTGCGCCACGGCCTGATCAAACCCGGGGACGCGCTGTACAACGAAGCGCGCGCACTGGCCGAAGCGCGCTACCGCGCGGCCTTCCAGAAGGCGCTGGAGCCACCCAAGAAGAGCGATCCGATCAAGCAACTGGTGGCCGTGGTTGTTGCAGTGGTGGCGGCATGGGTCATTGGTCCCATGGTGACTCAGTGGGCAGCAGGCTTCGTGCCTGGAGCCACGGCCACTGTTGGGGCCGGGGCGAGCGCAAGCAGCGTGTTGGCCGGGACGATGGGGACCACTGCCACGGTGGGCAGCGTGGTGGCCACAGGCATTGGCTCCACCGTGGCCGGCATGGCCAGCGCGGCCATCAACACCACCATCATCACCGGTGATCTGGGCAAAGGGTTGGATGCTGCCGGCAAGGCATTGACCAGCGGCGTTGTCAGCACAGCCATCAACGCGCTCGTGCCGGGGTTGGGGATCACCAGCGAGATCGCCACCAAAGCCATCAATACGGCCGCGATCGCCGCAGGCACGACGGCCGCCTATGGGGGCAGCTTCGGTGACAACCTGCTCCAAGCCGCTATCAATGCGGGCACTGACGCGGTGGCCGAAAGCGCGGCCAACTGGATCGGCAGCACCTTCGCCGAAGGCAGCCTGGGCAACTACGCGGCCCATGCGGCGCTGGGGTGTGCGGCCGGAGCGGCACGCGGCGGCTCCAGCGAAGGATGTGGGGCAGGCGCGGCTGGCGCCGTGGTGGGCAACTGGGCGGGGCAGCAAGTCCACCAGAACCTGAACAGCAACGATCCCAACGCACTGCTGGTCGCCGCAGCGGGACTGGATGGGCAAAGCTTCAACAGCGTCGGCGCACTGGCCTCCAACTTGGCCGGAGGCTTCGCGGGCGCGCTGGTCGGCGGCTCTTCGGGCAACACCCAGGGCAACTTCTTCAACGGCGGCGCAGCGGGGCAGAACGCGTTTGAGAACAACTATCTCAAACACATCGAGCGCGAGGCGCTGAAGAAAGCGGAAAAAAGTTGCCTGCTGAACGGGTCCAGCAGCGCTTGCGCCACCGCCTTTGCCTTGCAAGAGAAAGATGCCCTGAGCGACAGGTTGCTGGCCAACGCCACGGCGACGTGCCAGGGTGCGGAGTGCAACGATGTCGTCAACTTCATCAACCAGGAGCGTGCCGCGCTGGGTTGCCCGCCCGTGGCGGCATGCCCGGATGCGGCTCACCTTGATCAGTACCGAAACGTAGCACTGACCAAAGCCCAAGGTTTGGAAGGTGTCTATCCCGAGGCATGGCTGCTAGATGCCAAGGCGGCACTGGACTTGGCCAAATGGGGTGTCAAGGTTGTTGCAGGCGCTTCAGGCAAAAACAGTCTGGAGGCGCTGCAGGCGCTTTCTCGTACTTCGGGCGATGATGTTGCGAAGGCGAGCAATAATTTCTATCGCGACGATTTTCAGCAATACGATAAATTTAGAAGTCCTAACAGCACCCAGGCGGGCGGTGAATGGGACTGGTCCACTCAGGCTCCAAATGGAGGTGCGGTGCCCGGAACTTCAAAGGCGATAAAAATTGAGCCCGGCCAAGTATTGGATCGATATGGTAGCCGAGGAGGTACATATCTTTCTCCTGTAAATACGCCTTATGAGCAGCGATCGCTTGCTCCAGGAGCAAAGGGCAATGGCTATGAAAGATATGAAGTGACAAAACCTTTCAATGTTGTTCGTTCTGAGGTGGCTCCTGCTATGGGGCAGCCTGGCGGAGGAATCCAATATCAAATTGTGCAGCCAGATGGCTTGAGGGTAAGGGTTGATGTTCAATATTTGATTGATAAGGGTTATTTATCTCCTCTGGACTGATTGACATATGAAGTGCATAAATATATCAATGGATAAATACATTGTTGGCTTGCAAAATGAATCTCAGAGAAAGGTTGAATCCGAGATTGCCTTTTCATTGTTTCGCAATGAGTTGAATTTATTAAACAAAAATAATAAATCCCAACAAAGCGTCGCACTTGGCGGGCTGGCAGATGATGGGAGGTGGTCAGTTTATTTTGAGAATGAACTGTGGGTAGTGTGTGTGGGGGAACGAGGTCATGGGTACAATCCGTCGTTCTTTTTTAGCATTTGGGATGCATTGAATTATTTGGGATATTCGTTGGGCGGGGCTATGTATAGAAAAATTTCTGCTGCCATATAACTCTTGGCGAGTCGTCTCCTATTTTTTTGGTTCGGCATATCTAAGGAAGGTCTGCACAACGTCGGCGCCCGAGCCGCTATGTGAGACAGTGACGTCATGAAGCAAATGAGCCTGGGCGAGAGCGGTTTCGAGCGCAAGACCAAGCGAACGCGCAAGCGCGAGTTCCTGGACGAGATGAACCTGGTGGTGCCGTGGGCCGAGCTGGTGTCGCTGATTGCACCGCACGCACAGGCCCCCGGCGCCAAGGGCGGACGCCCGCCGTTTGCCGTTGAGACCATGCTGCGCATTCACTTCTTGCAGCAGTGGTTCAACCTCTCGGACCCGGCGATGGAAGAGGCGCTGTACGACATGGCGCTGTTTCGTGAGTTTGTGAGCCTGGATGCCGGGGAAGACAGTCTGCCCGACGAGAGCACGATTCTTCGGTTCCGCCACCTGCTCGAAGCCCACAGCCTGAGCTTGCAGATCCTGGCCACCGTCAACGCCACGCTGGCGGCCAAGGGCCTGCTCTTGAAGAGCGGCACAGTGGTCGATGCCACGCTCATTGCCGCGCCGAGTTCGACCAAGAACAGCAGCGGCGAACGCGACCCGAGATGCACCAGACCAAGAAGGGCAACCAATGGCACTTTGGGATGAAGGCCCATATCGGCGTGGATGCGGACTTGAGCCTTGTGCACACGGTGGTGGGCACAGCGGCCAACGTCAACGACGTGACGCAGGCGCATGCGCTGGTGCACGGAGAAGAAACCGATGTGCTGGCCGACGCGAGCTACCAGGGCGTGGACAAGCGAGTGGAGACCCAAGGCATCGACGTCAACTGGCTCGTGGCCATGCGACCGGGCAAGCGCAAGGCGCTGGACAAGAGCACGGCGATGGGCGCGATCATGGACAAACTGGAGCAGGCCAAGGCACGCATGCGGGCCAAAGTTGAACACCCGTTTCGGGTGATCAAGCGCCAGTTCGGGCACATGAAGGTGCGCTACCGGGGTCTGGCCAAGAACACGGCGCAGTTGCACACGCTGTTTGCGCTGTCCAATCTGTGGATGGTGCGGCGCACGTTGCTGCAAAAGGTGCGGGGATGAGTGCGTCCAAATGCGGCCAGAGGGCCGTGAATCGGGGCGAAATCGGCCTTCAAACCGGCCTTGCAGCTCTGAAATCGCTGCCATCCGAAATCAAGTGCATCAACTCACGCCTCTGCGGGTGTTGTGCAGACCTTCCCTAGCTGTACTTGATCTCGACCAAATAGGAAAGACGAGGGGGTTGAGATCGAACTGGCGGTGATGCAGCATTAATTGGTCGGCGCTGGTTTAATGATATTTTTGTGCGATTTTGAAACAGATGAACTGATTATGAAAAATTCACTGAGCCTTATTTTTTTGTTGAGTCTCGTTTCGGGTTGTGCCATGACTGTGGTCGAAGAGCCAATCCCCGAGGAAATGCTGATCCAAGATGCGGAATTGTCTCGTGCGCCGATACCAGAAAAACAGGCATTGATTGAGTTTACAACAAATGTGAGCATTCCTGTTGCAATTGCCGTGGCGAATAATGATGCAGAATGCTCTTTCAGAAAGTTGAAGCCGGTTGGTGTGGCTGCAAAATCATTTGATCCCGGTAAGCCCGAGAGCAGCAGTGGTCTTGATGGGAATCGGCGTTACCTAAAAGGGGTTGGCAACATGAAGGTTGCCGTGCGCCCGATAGCTCCAGAAAAAGTTTATTTTTATGTGGATGCAGATGAAGAGGTAATCATCTCGGCTCGAGCGCAAATGAGTGAATCAAACGGATATTATTCTCGCAGCCTATCTTGCGGGCCGCTTGTAACACGGTTTCTTCCAAAGGCAGGTCAACAATATCATCTTCAATTTCTGGGCGCGGGTCGCGATTGCTCTGTTTTGCTGCAAAAGGCAGGCTCGGGGAATGAGGCGGATTCTGTCGATAATTATTCGGTATGGAGTTGTGGTGGTGGCAAGGCTTCATCACCTATAACCAGGCCTCTGAATGCTGGCGGTCGGTGAATTGATCCCTCCGAGACATCTTGGGCAATACACCTGCCACCGCTGCCAGAGCTGCTACTCTCATCAATCTTGCGGGTGGTTGGGAAGCTCTCAGAGAGCAGGTCAATATTGATCTACTGGGTATAAAACCCAATGAAAACAAGAAATAATTCCAAAGCGCAGACAGTTGGCTTGTCAGTATGGGGGATACTTACTGCAATGACGCTGTTGCTATGTTTTTTGATCGGATCAATCGCCCTGTCGCCGAGGCGATACCGAGTGGCCTGATGAGGAAGGGTGAAATGTAGTATTTTTTGGTTCCGATGGTTCGGAATTTTGATAGGACGGTGCGGCACTCGAAGTGCAACACCCTTCCATCCAAATGACTATTCGCCGCCCACTCAGCCGGAATCTGTTTTGTCCCCGCGCACCACTGCGTATTTTTTCATCCAACAGGAGAACTCACCATGACCCTCACCGCTGTCACACCCCGCATCACCCTGGCCGCCTTGTTGCTGGCGTCGGCCGCTTTGACCGGCTGCGCCTCGGTCAACCTGGCTGATGCCAAAGAAGACGCACAGCGCAAGACTTTTGCTGCGCCAGCGGCCGACAAGGCAGGCATTTACATCTACCGAAACGAGACTTTCGGCGCGGCCATCAAGATGCCGGTGGTGCTTGATGGCCAGTTGATCGGTGAGACGGCTTCCAAGACCTATTTCTACAAAGAGGTCACGCCTGGCAAGCACACGGTGGAATCGCTGACCGAAGGCAAGGAGAACAAGCTGGAAGTGGAAACCAAAGGCGGCACGCTGACCTACATCTGGCAGGAAGTGAAGATGGGTATGTGGGCCGCTGCGTCGAAGCTGCATCTGGTCGGTGCAGAAGAGGGGCAAAAGGGTGTGAGCGAGAGCCAGTTGGCCACACCACGCTGAGTTTGCTGGCGGATACTGGCGGTGCTGCTGATGGTCACGCTCACGCTCAGCAGCACCGGGCAGGCCATTGCGCAGGCGAGCAACCTGATCACCGGCAGCAACGGCCGCCCCTTCACCGGCTACCGCGCCGACGGCACCTGCGTGCAGGCCGGGCGCATCGGCGTCTGGGAAGCTGGTGTCACTCACGTCCCCGATAACGCCCCACCAACCATCTGTATTTGGTGTGGAACAAGGCGTCGATGCGCAACCCTCGCCTGGGTCCGCGTGCGTGATTTCTCCTCGGCCTGTTCAGCCTCCGCGGCGCAAGCGGCTGATGAGGCTCCAGTCGACCTGTACAAACGACTTGCTTGCCGTGCGTCGGAGGGCGCCTTCCCTGAAAAGCCGCGCGACCACACGGCTGGCCGTGGCGTGGTTGATGTCAAGAATGTCGGCCATGTCGTTGCGACTGGGCAGCCAGTACGCGTCTGCCTTTTCTGGGTGCAGCTTTCTAAGATGTTCCAGGAGAAGAATCACCTTCTCGGTGGCCTGCGCACGGTGCAGATCGACCTTGAACCTGGCCGCGTCCTGCAGCGGAGTTGCGGCGGCGGCATGGACCCGGCGCATCATGAAGGCGCACAGCGAGGGGTCTGGCGCCAGCGATGGTGCAATCACCTCCACCAGCGCGTCGGTACAGGCTCTGGCGTCAAAGGTCCTGGGTTGTTTCAAGAAAGTCTCGTGACCCAGGACTGCGCCCTGTCCCAAGAAATGGAGGATGCACCTTTCGCCTCTTTCATTCACACTTTCCAGGCAGACGATTCCCGCCCGAATCCAGTACAGCTCGGTGGACCTGTCTCCCTGCTGGTAGAGGTAGCCGCAGGCAGGCAACGGGTGCCGCTTTGAACCGAGGAACTGGTGCTCCTCGCGCGAGAGAGCGTTCAGGGGCAGTAGGGCGCTCATCGACGGGGCAAGAAGGGGGAGTCGGTCATCGGCATCGGGATACCGCGGCGTTGGCGAAGTCAACCCGGTGTGCGGTGGCGACTTCAAAGGCGCTGGGACCTCCCGCCCTATTTCTTTTTGTTTTTCTGATCTTGGTCGTAGTGCCATTTGATGGAGAAGAACATTCCCGTGCCGAACACGAGAACCTTGAACGCGATGAAGACGATGGGAACCCATTCCATTTTGATTTCCTGAAGGTTGACTTGCTGACCACACAACACGGCCGCCGGCCTATCGCGGCACCAGGAAGGTGGATGACTCGTTCACTTCCGCTGTGCCCGCCTGCTGGGGCGTGGTCACCAGGAACCGGATGTGCACCACCTCGCCCGCGTGCTGTGCCGCCTCAGCGGCAGGCATTCGAACGGTCGCGGTGAGGGTGGTGGCTTGCGCTGGGCCTAGCCGGGCCGTGATCGGCGTACGTAGGGCCACCAGATTCGACGGCGCCACATCCACCACCACCGTCCGGGTGTGGTCCGACGCGTTCATCAGTTGCAGCGTGTAGACATTTTCCACCGCCCCCTGTTCCACCTGCCGCGTCATGATCGAACGGTCCCGGATGATGTTCATCCGTACCTCCGGGCGGTGGGCAAACGCGGTGATGGTCGCGGCGATGGCCAGAGACAGTAGGCTGGCGTAGACCCCGACCCGGGTGCGCAGCACCCGCTGCAGGAAAGCGCGCTGCTTGCTGGCCGCACCACCCAGCTCATGCAGCGATGCCATGCGGATCAGTCCTTTGGGCGCCTGGACCTTTCTCATCACGTCGTCACAGGCGTCGATACACAGGCCGCAGCCGATGCAGGCCGCCTGCAGCCCCTGGCGGATGTCGATGCCGGTAGGGCAGACCTGCACGCACAGGGTGCAGTCGATGCAGTGGCCGTCGCTGGCTTTTCGGTGGTCTTCTGCCACACGCCCACGGCGGGGTTCCCCGCGCCGGTGATCGTAGGCCACGTTCAGGGTGCGTTCGTCCATCAGTGCCCCCTGGAACCGTCCGTAGGGGCACATGTGCAGGCAGACCTTCTCGCGCACCAGGCCAGCGTTCAGGTAGGTGAGCAGGCCGTAAAACAGGATCCAGAAAGTGGTCCACGGCCCGACGGACAGGGACAGCACGTCGGCGGCCAGCGGACGGATCGCGGTGAAGTAGCCCACAAAGGTGAAGCCGGTCCACAAACCGAACAACGCCCACGCCAGGTGTTTGCCTCCGCGGCGCAGCAGCTTCTCTGGCCCCCAGCCGACGGTGTCCAGTCGCTTGCGGTTCTGGTGGCTGCCTTCGAAGTTGTTCTCGATCCACATGAAGATCGAGGTGTAGACCGTCTGGGGACAGGCAAAGCCACACCAGACGCGCCCCACCACGGCGGTGGCGAAGAACAGCAGCAACGCGCTGATGACGAGCAGGGCCGCCAGGTAGATCAGGTCTTGCGGAAACAGTACCGCGCCGAACAGGTAGAAGCGTTTGCCTTCCAGATCAAACAGCGCGGCTTGCCGGGCGTTCCAGCTCAGCCAGGGAACGCCGTAGAAGGCGATCTGCGTCAGCCAGACAAAGGCCCAGCGCCAGCGGGCGAACGGGCCGTTCACCGCGCGGGCATGAATTTTCTCGCCAGCGATCCAGGGGTTCTCGTGTTGAATGGGGACGACCTTGTGCAAGGGGACCTCGTGGTCAGTTCGTTGATCGGCTGAGGGCGGCACCCAGGCCTTGCTGCAAAGCCCGGTTCGCGTCGGCCAGCGTTTGCCAGAGCGACCTGTCGCCCAGCCATTCGTCCGCGCGCAGGAAAACCTGGCGGAACGACACGGTTCCGCAGGCCGCCTGTTGCCACAACTCGTGGGGGTCGCCAGCTTGGACCGTGACATCGTTCTCTTCCGAGCGGACCAGCAGCAGGTCGTCCACGCGGTCGTTCACCTGCACGGGTAGCAGCAGATAAAAGCCTGCCCACTGGAGGTTGGGCACACCGACCAGACGACCGTTGAGACGCCAGCCCAGGTCCGCAGGCATAGCCGTCAGGCAAGGGCATTCCATCGCCGAGGCGCCGCCCATTGCACCGTCCAACAGTTCCGGCAGCACCAACTCGCGCAAACCCACGTTGTCGCTGCGCAGCAGCGCTTCCACCACCAGCCGTTGCGAGCGAAACAGCCACTGGTCCGGGTAAGGCAGGTCGCGCAACCATTGCCGTGCGGCAGGGTCTTGAAAGAGGTCCTGCAGCGTTCCACCGTGTCCGCCCAGGTCGATGGGGACGCCCACCCGCAGATAGCCAGCGCTGGCGATGGCGGTCAGACGCTCTGCGGCGTTTTGCCCCAGGCGTCGTGCAGTCGTGAGGGATTCGGTTTCAAGCGGCATGCGCCGATGGTGGCGCGGGACCGTCTGATGCGCAGGATGCAGATCACTGGAAAAATCACCGTATCAGAAGCGGGCTGATCCCCTCGGATAAGCCCGCTTCTGATACGACCCTGATCCTGAAATCGGGCGGACACTGCAGCAGATGCAGCGTGCAATCTCCCTTCTTCTTGGCCTGATGGTGTTGGTGGCGCTGCTGCGCCTGGGCGACGCAGTGTCCCGCAGGTTCGGTCTGCCGGTGCCGGGCAGCTTTTTGGGGTTCCTGTACCTGTTGTCGGTGCTGAGCTTCATGCGGGAGATTCCCCGAGCATTGACCAGCGCCTCTGCCTGGCTGTTGAACCACCTGACTCTGTTCCTGCTGCCATCGCTGGTGGCGGCCGCTGTGGGGTTGCGCCTGGTGGCCGACGCGGCGGTCTTGCTGGTGGTGTCCGGCTCGCTGGTGACCGTGCTGATGGCGCTTGGGTGCGGCACGGTCGTGTCGGTGTTGACGCGCCGCTGGGCGGATACCGGGGATGATTGAAATGGCGGGGGCGCTGCTCCTGGCTTTGGCGAGCTACTGGGTGGCGCGGGCGGTGTTTCGCTTCAGCGGACGCCATGTGCTGGCCTTGCCGGTGTTCGGGGCATTGGTACTCGTACTGGGGGGGCTTTCTGTGTTCGGCCTCGACGCGGCCACGTTTGTCGCCCACACGCAAGTGCTGAAACAGGCCATGGACCTGGCGGTGGTGTGTATGGCCGTGCCGTTGCATCAGGCGTGCCGCCGCATGGG
This sequence comes from Hydrogenophaga sp. NFH-34, assembly GCF_021401345.1. Classification (GTDB taxonomy): domain Bacteria; phylum Pseudomonadota; class Gammaproteobacteria; order Burkholderiales; family Burkholderiaceae_C; genus Hydrogenophaga; species Hydrogenophaga electricum. The sequence continues at coordinate 87,445 of NZ_JACBGE010000010.1, read as the reverse complement.
CGCACTTCTGATTCCGCTGTGGCTGGGTTTGCTGGTGGCGTCTGCCCTGTCGGTCGGCGGAGTGTTGTTCGCGGGGTGGTGCCTGAGCGCCCCCTGGGACGTGACGGCGGCGGTGACCCCCAAGGCCGCCACGATGCCGGTGGCCCTGTCGCTGGTGTCCGGCGACGCGGCCCACCAGGCGCTGACCGTGGCTGCGGTGTTCCTGACCGGGCTCTGCGGCGCCCTGCTCACGCCGCTGGTCTTGCGGCACACAAGGGTCTCAGACGAGCGGATACACGCCTTTGTGCTGGGCGTGAGCGGACACGCCATTGGCCTGGTGCGGGCGCAGGCCTTGGACCCGGCGTACCTGGACCTGGCGGTGGCCGGCATGTGCGGCAACGCGCTGGTCACCGCACTGCTGTGTGGCTTCTTTCTGCCCTGAGCCATGAGCTACCGTCCTGTGCACGTCATACCATTGAGGCTTCCTCTGGAGGTCCTCGAAGACATGTCGTCCGGCTCATTGACGCTCTACCAGCAACTGGCTGAGGATCTGGCGGCCAGCATCCGCTCCGGGGTGCTGCGGCCCGGGGATCGACTGCCGTCGGTGCGCGAGCTGCGGCGCCAGCGGGGTGTCAGTCCGTCCACCATCTTCCAGGCCTATGTACAACTGGAATCGCAGGGCCTGGTCGAGGCTCGGGTGCGCTCGGGCTATTTCGTGCGGGCGCGGCGGCCACTCACGGGTCGGCCCCCGGAGGCCGCACAACCCAGTGGGCAGGTGACGCCGGTGGCCATCAGCGAACTGGTGTTTGAGCTGCTGGGGTCCACGCGCGATGTGGACGTGGTGCCGCTGGGCTCGGCCTTCCCGGCGCCCGGGCTGTTTCCTTTCGACGCGTTGGCACGCAGCGGCGCGCGGGCCATGCGGCGGCTGGGCCCGGCGCAGATTTCGGGTGCGCTCACCGCGGGCGACGAAACCTTGAGGGCCCAGGTAGGGCGGCGCTACGCGCTCAACGGCGTGTCGCTGCGGCCCGACGAGCTCATCGTGACCAACGGGGCCATGGAGGCCCTCAACCTCTGCCTGCAGGCGGTGACCCAGCCCGGTGACGTGGTGGTGGTCGAGTCACCCACGTTCTATGCGGCGCTCCAGGCGCTGGAGCGGCTGCACCTGAAGGCGGTCGAGGTCGAGACCGACCCGGTCGAGGGTGTCCGCCTGGAGGCGCTCGAAGCCTTGCTGCAGCGGCAGAAGGTAGCGGCTTGCTGGTTCATGCCGACTTTCCAGAACCCGCTGGGCGCGCTGATGCCCAGCGCCAAAAAGCAGGAGCTGGTGCAGTTGCTGGCGCGCCACGGAGTGCCGCTGATCGAGGACGACGTCTACGCCGAGCTGCACTTCGGTGCGCGCCGGCCCCTGCCCGCCAAGGCCTTCGACCAGGAGGGGCTGGTGCTGCACTGCTCGTCGTTCTCCAAATCGCTGGCGCCCGGCTACCGGGTGGGCTGGGCGGCGGCCGGGCGTTATGCCCGGGACGTGGAGCGGCTGAAGATGATGACCTCGCTGGCCTCGCCGATCCCGTCCCAGCTGGCGGTGGCGGAGTACCTGGTGCAAGGCGGGTTTGACCGCCACCTGCGCCACCTGCGTGAAGCGCTCAAGACCCAGCACACGGCGGCACGGGCGCTGATCGAACGCAGCTTTCCCAAGGGCACGCGGATGACCGAACCCCAGGGGGGTTACTTCGTGTGGCTGGAATTGCCACCAGGCGTCGATGCGTTGGCCCTTCACCACCAGGCCATGGCGCAGTCCATCAGCACCGCACCCGGGGTGCTGTTCTCGGCCGACCGGCGTTTCACCCGGCACCTTCGTCTGAACGTCGGCCACCCGGTCGACCCACAAGTTCGGTCTGCGTTGAAGTTGCTGAGCGCGCTGGCCAGGGATCACAGTGCTGCTGGCGGTGCCTGAAATGGAGCCGCAAACCATGACGGCGCCCATGGCTCAACACACGGTGCACGGGTCTGTTGTGGCTGCGGATACATCCATCACATCGGCGCCATCGTCCACGCTTCCCGGGTAAAAGGGCATGGGGCAGCGGGCGCTGACCTGGTAACTCCGCTGTCTGGCGACGCAGGGCAGGGCGATGGTCACGCCGTTGCGGCCATCCATCGGAACACCCTGGCTTTTTGAGCCGTTGGCGGGGTCGGGTGCGATCGTGGGATCACCTCTGCGATAGAGTGGGTTCAAGGAGAGAAGAAATGAACCTGCGATGCCTCTTGATCGTGACCGTTGGCCTGGCGAGCGGCTATGCCAGTGCCCAGGTTTACCGCTGCCCAGATGCCAAGACAGGCCAGGTCGCCTACAGCGACCAGCCCTGTTCGCACGGCACTCAGATTCTCAAGGAGCGCTCGCCCGAGCAGCAACAGATGGACGCCGAGCGCGCGGCTGTGGCTCAGGAGCGCTTCCAGCTCCAGCAGGAGCGGCGGGCGATGCAGGAGCGGCCTCAGGTCATCGTGGTGCCGCCGTCCCCAGGCGTGCCGACGTCAGAAGCCAAGCCCATCAATCGTTATGAATGCGACAAGGCCCAGCGCGAGCTGGCGCTGGCATCCAGCATCCGCACCTTGTCCGAATACGACAAGCGTATGCGCGTGAATGCCGCGATTGGCAGGTCCAACGTGGCTTGTGGCACCGACTTGCCGCTGATGCAGGAGCCGCCAAAGATCATCAATGTCCAGCGCAATCACACCACGGTCATCATCAAAAAGTGACCGGGGCAGGTTTGAGCGGAGGGGGCGGCTGATTCGAGGTGCCAAGATGGCCTGCCCGGAGGGACTCGAACCCCCGACCTGCTGCTTAGAAGGCTATAAAAATAACAAAACTAGATCGTTGATTTTAATATAAAAAAGTCCTTCATTTTCAGGCGTAGGGACACTGGAGGGACAGTCCGCATTGTAGAATTTCGGCCAGGAGCACTCCATGGCCGTGATCACAAAGCGCAAAACTGACAACGGTGAACGGTGGCAGGCAAAGGTCCGTCGAAAGGGCTGGCCACCAGCCTCAAAGACGTTTGATCGCAAGGCGGACGCTGAGGCGTGGGCAAGGGCTGTCGAGCGGGAAATGGACGTGGGCGCGTTTGTCCAGCGCGATGACGCCGAGCGAACCACTTTTCGTGAAGCAGCCGAGCGCTACAAGCGCGAGGTACTACCCACCAAACGGGCGCAGGTTCAACCACGATATATGTTGGATCGGCTTTGTGAGCGGTTCGGTCGGTACTCCCTGGCCAGCATCTCGCCGGCCATGCTGGCGGAGTACCGTGACGAGCGGCTGAAGGTCGTGAGTCCGCAAACGGTAGTCCACGAGCTGGGTCTCATCACTCGGGTCCTCAAGGCCTGCCAACTGGATTGGGGGATCGCACTGCCCCAGGGCATCCCGACGACCTTGGTGCGCAAGCCCAGGGTGTCCAACGCTCGGGAAAGGCGGCTGGAAGGTCAGGAAGAGTCGCAATTGCTCGAATCCCTTGCCGGCAAAACCTACCCTCGTGCAGCTGTCATTCTTGCCTTAGAGACGGCAGCACGGCAATCGGAGTTGATCAGCATGACCTGGGCCGACGTGGATCTCAGGCGGCGCGTGGCGCGGCTTCGCGGTGTCGGGGGCAGGGAAACGAAGAGCGGCGATGATTTCAGGGATGTGCCCTTATCGACTCGCGCACTGGAAGTACTGTCCAGCCTTCCACGTCCCATTGACGGTGGGCGTGTCTTTCCAATCAGTCAGAACGCGCTTCGGCTGTCGTGGGATCGCGCACTGGTCAGCGCACGCAGGGCGCATCTGCACCGGCTGCTCGTGAAAAAGCTGGAGGCCGAAGGGATCGACGGAGATCGAGAGGTCAGGGCGTTGATCTTCAAGAAGCGCCAGCCACTGGCCAGGACTGTCCAGCTCCTGGCCGAACTGGAGAAAAAGGACAGGATGCTGATGGATCTGCATTTTCACGACCTTCGGCATGAGGCTACCAGCCGCCTGGCCGAGAAGCTGCAAATGCACGAGCTAATGAAAGTCACGGGCCACAAGTCCAGTTCAATGCTCTCACGTTATTACCACCCGCGGGCCGAAGACTTGGCATCTAAGCTGGGCTGAACAACGAAGAAAGGCCTGCTGGCGTGTGGGCGTCAGCAGGCAGGGTTCAAGGCTCCGAGAGGTGGGTGGAGGTCAGGCAGGCGTGAAGTGCATGTGCACTGCTTGGGCAGCCGTTGAGCTGAGATCACATTCACACATGTATGGTGTGCAAACGTTAAGAAGCGCAGATTCGGTCGGGCAGGGCGGTCCCGTGCCCTGTCTGTCGGTTCGTATCACGGGTGCGAGTTCAGTCTTCGTCCTGCGCCCGAAGCTGGCCGAGTTTGATGGCCAGCACGGCCTGCATGGACCGCTCAATCGCTGCCATTGAGGCCCAGCCCGCAGCAAAAAAGGCATCCACGTCGCCGGACTCCAGGCAGTTCTTCATGTCCTGCACGCCAAGCTGGGCACGGTCCACGTCCAGCTCAAATTCCAGCTTCAAACCACCGGGCTTCATGCGCTGGCCTCCAGACGCTTTTCCAAGTCTGCGACCTTGCGCTCGAGGTCTGCGATGCGCTTCGAGGAAGTGCTATCGCTGATGCCAGGATTTTGGAGGGCGTGCCAGCCCAGCCAGCCCAGCAGGCAGAACATCAGAAATACGGCAGCGTAGAACTCTAGCATGACAGGCTCCTTCAAGTTTTCAATTTTTGAGAGTAGGCGGCTTCTTCTGCGGCCGACTTCCGGCCCCTCGGCAATGGGGGGGCAAAGCGCTTCCTGGCGCGGGAAATCGCATTCGGCGTATAGCCAGTTTTTGCTGGATTTCCATTTTATCATTAGTTCTTGAATTTGCAAGAGATTTTGTGGTAATACCGGGTCATTTTTGAGGTGATCTGATTCGTATCGGCGGTACGAAATTAAAGCGCTCGGCACCAGGCGCGTACTGGCAATACGAGTGTAGCGAGTGAGTCGAATTCGAGGGCGTGCAGCCCCTCTAAGTTCGCCCGGAATCCGGGCGGTGTTGGCCTGCCAAGGAAGCCGTTCGCGGGCAGTCTATTAGATTTTCTACCGCCTCATTCGTGCCGTGGACAGCAGTGCGGATTATCTTCATTCTTGACTTCGCTTTGATTTGAGAAATCTCGGAATTGCCACAGCTCCGTGGTGCCGCAACTCCGGGAGAGATTTTCCAATTCTGGTAATTGACAGCATCCGCGCGAGCGCGGAATGGCATGAACTGTTCGGTCGAATAGACCGGACTATTCATGCCGGGTGCTGCTTATTAATTGAAAGATTAGCGCACACGTGGGTGCCGCCGAAGGCGGGGCAAGGGCGTCCAGCCCGCAGCCCCTGGCGCTTTCAAGCGACAGGCAGGGGGGAGCCGCCAGGTGGCCCCGGGCCGCGAACGCGCTCCCTGCGAGCGAAGCGAAGACAGGGACAAGGCCCGGCAGGGCCGCAGCCGGTGAGGGCGCCCCAGCGCCCGACACCTGGTGGGGGGCGAAGCCCCGCGCCCCCGACCACGACGTGGTCCGGGCAACCGGGTTACAGGATGGCCGAAGGCCAGGTCGAAGACCCGCAGGAGCGCAAAGCGCGACGAAGTCCGGCGTAAGCCGGTTGCCCGGACCGCGCAGCGGGCCTCGAAGAGGTGGCCCATAGGGCCATCGGGGGCGCCTGAAACATCAGGCATCCGCGCCCTAGCGCGGAAGGGCGTCGGTGCGGCGTCCAGCCGTATGCAGCCAAGGGCTGCAAGACGATCGGTGCCGGTCCAACACGAGGAACACTCAAACGATAAAGGAGGGTTTTGCCGAGCAAGGGGGAAGCACAGTCAAAATCGTATTGCTTTTATTCCGTACAGGTGTGTATAGAATTTGCTATGTAATGGTATGGAATAAGTGATGGATAAAGCAACCAAAAATCAGACGGCTGCGGAGCTGCGGCAGGCGAGGCTCGCGGCGAAGTTTGGCGCGGGCGGTGGTTCGGTGCGTGGAGTCCAGCTCATGTCCAAAAACCCCGCGACAGTGCTGAAGTCGGGAGGGCAAAACCCCCGCAGCCGTGGTCGAGAGAAGCTCAACCATACGTTGCTTTGGCTGGCTACCTTCGTCCGATCCAACGAGTCGATCATCCTCAAGCGGCTCGGGGTAAAGGGTCGTGGGTACATGAAGCGGCTCGAAGAAATGGAGCTGGTACAGGCCGTCGCATGTGGAACACGCGGTGGTCAGCTCTGGGTCTTGACCAGGGCAGGATTGACAATGGCACAAGGAATCTGGCAAAAGGAATTCGAGCATTACCCTGACAGGCCCGAGCGGCTCAGTCAAGCCACGTTGCGTCATGATCTGGCTGTTCAGCACATCGTTGCTGAATTAATGGCAACCGGGGAAGCTGTTGCTTTCCAGTACGCGTCTATGCTGGGAAAGCGAAGCCCTGAAATCTGGGTTCCAGATGCACTCATTAAGACAAGTGCTGGGCAGTGGATCGGATTGGAGTATGAGCGAACCCCAAAATATGGAGAGGAGTTATTGGTTAAGCTAAATAGAATTGTGAGGCATATCAATCAGAAGCAGCATGCCGGCATTAACATTAGCGTTCGATGGTACAGTCACCAACATGGCCCTTTAGGTGATTACCTGAAATTGATGCAGGGTGGAATTCCATCAAGGCGATATTATGAGAATCTAAGGGAATGGCGGGAGGACCCGGAGGAGTCGGAAGTTGTTTCCCTGAATAACCAGGCTTGGGTTGAATTTGTTCCGATGGAACGAGACCTGGCGAAGTACATGTAAAGTGCTTGCCCCAAAGTTGATGGAAAACGGGTTGCGCCAGCGCTGTGCGTAACGATTTGCAACTTTTTTCTGTCAAAGCTGATTGAAAAAGAGATGCGGCAGGGCCTTTGGCGGGCGGTTCTATGAAAACTGCGCGAAAGTTCAAAGAAAAAACACGGCAAAGTTCATAGAACCGGGCGGTTCAATGAACTTTCAAAGAAAAAGCTCGTGAAAGTTCATTGAAAAACGGGAACGAGTCGAATAGCCTTGTTGTTCAAGGCGCGACCACCGGGCTGACAGGCCGGCGCGTGGGCCGCGCACTGGAGGTATGGCTTCCAGCATGACGTCCGGAACCCGGACGAGCAAGGCCGGGCGGTCGGCGCCCGGATGGTTCGGATCACTCCCTCCGGTCGTGGTCGCCGCCTGGTGCTCGGCGTCGATCAGGGATCGAATGTGCTTCGTTTTTCCAGTGCGAAACCGCGTTCGGTTACCTGCTCTGTCTAGGTGCGCTGCGTGTGAGGGCTGGCCAATGGCCGCAACTCCAAAAGGTAGAGAAAACAACGGATAGCTAGTAAACCGTCAGTTTTACAACCATAGCTGGGCAACAGAACAAAGGTCAACGAGGCCAACAAGCACTACCTGACCGGCCACGTCGACCTGTTCCTCGGGCAGCCGGCGGCGACCGCCGCGGCTTGGGGGTCAGGCCCCTCCATCGGGGGTTGGTACTATTGCATTTGCACCGCTGTGGTGTAATGTGGTGCAAGTTTCCCAGACAACAGGCAGCGCCCCATGGCACTCACCGCGAAACAGCACGCCCCGGCAAAGGAAGGCACCCGCGCATCGGTGACCTTCCCCGCCGATCTCTACGCCGAGCTGGAACGGATCGCTGAAGAGAAAAAGGTGTCCGTCGCCTGGGTCGTCCGCGACGCCGTCGAGAAATACGTCGAGGCGCAGTACCCGCTTTTCCGCCGTCAGCAGTGAAGGCGGCCATGCTGAACCCGAAGAAGTCCCGCCCCATGACCAGCAACCCAGTACAGGAAGGTGCAGCCCTGTGAGCAAGACCGCACGCGCCATTAGCCAGAAGATCGCCCGCCTGCAGGGGGGGGGCAAGCCCCGGGTGCTCGATCTGTTCGCCGGCTGCGGCGGAATTTCGCTCGGGTTCTCGGCCGCAGGCTTCAGCATCGCAGGTGCCGTCGAGTTCGACCCTGAGGCCGCCGCCTCCCACGGCCGCAACTTCCACGGCGGCGACGCCGCGCACTCGCAGGCCCGCGACATCACGAAGACCAGCCCGGACCAGCTTGCAAAGGACCTGCAGGTCGGTCCGACCGCGGATGCGTTCGACGTGCTCGTCGGCGGCCCGCCCTGTCAGGCTTTCGCCCGCGTCGGTCGCCCCAAGCTGCGCGAAGTGGACAACCACGCCGAAGCGTTCAAGCACGACCCGCGTGCCCAGCTCTACATCGACTATCTGCGTTACGTCGAAGCCTTTGCGCCGCTGGCCGTCGTGGTCGAAAACGTCCCCGACGTGCTGAACCACGGCGGGCAGAACATCGCCGAAGAGATCGCTGAAGTCCTGGAGAGCAAGGGTTATATCTGCCGCTACACGCTGCTGAACGCCGCCTTCTATGGCGTGCCGCAGATGCGCGAGCGGATGATCCTGATCGCCTACCGGCGCGAGATCGCCGACGCGGTCACGTTCCCTGAGCCGACGCACTTCATCGACCTGCCGCCAGGCTATGAAGGCACACGGTCGGTCGCGCTCAAGTTCCTCGATAGTGAGATCGCCGACGACGCGCACCACTACATCCACGCGCCAAAGGCCACGCGCTCGCTGCCGCCGGCCATCACTGCGGAAGATGCACTCGGCGATCTGCCGGCCATCGACGCACGTAAACTGCTGAAAAGCGGTGAGCTGCGCCGCGGCGCCCGGCGCTTCGACGTGCCCATGCCCTATGGCAGGGAACCCCATACGCCCTATGCCAGGCTGATGCGGACATGGCCGGGCTTCGAGGCCCCGCCGGCCCTGACCGACCACGTCATCCGCTATCTGCCGCGCGATTACCCGCTCTTCGCGCGCATGAACCCGGGCGACCAGTATCCCCAGGCCTATGAACACGCCATGGCGATGTTCGAGCAGCACCTTGCCGACCTCGCGAAGCAGGGGGTGAAGGTCAAACCCGGCTCACAGAAATACGAGGACATCAAGGCCTCGATCGTGCCGCCCTACGACGTGGGCAAGTTCCCGAACAAGTGGCGCAAGATGTGGCGCGACCAGCCGGCACGCACGCTCATGGCGCACCTCGGCAAGGACAGCTACAGCCACATTCACTACGACAGTAAACAGGCCCGCACGATCTCCGTGCGTGAGGCCGCGCGGCTGCACTCGTTCCCCGACGGCTTCCTGTTCAGCGGCACGATGAACCCGGCGTTCCGGCAGATCGGCAATGCCGTCCCGCCGCTGCTGGCGAAAGCCGTCGCGACGCAGATCATGAAGACACTCAAACAATTGGACAGGGAGACGGCGGATGAACCTCGTCGAGCGGCAGCAGCGGTTTCTTGAAGCTGCGCAGAAGCATTTCGGGACCTCGAAGGCAGTCCGCCCGCGCGAGCTGTTCGGCGTCTCCAATAGCGCCAAGATCGTCGAAGGCGGCATCCAGCTCGGCGTCGTCAATCTCGACAACGTCAAGGACGACACCGAAGCACTGATCTTCGGCTGCGTCATGCGCTTCCCGCCTGAGGACGAGGTTTACTTCGCGGTCCTGGTGCGCAAGGATAAGGCCAGCTTCCTGGCCCGCCTCACCGAAATGAAGAAGCTCGGCGCCGCCGCGAAGGCCGCTGGTGCCGAACCGGCCGATCTGCTGTCCGAGGGCGCCGACGAGGAAGCCGCCGAGGCACCGGGCGCGAACATCAAGTACAGCGCCCGCAACAACCTGGTCCCGATCTACCTCGCCCGCGACGGGCGGCTCTGGCTGCGCAATGCCAAGTTCTGGGACAGCCTCGCCTTCGACATGTCGCCCTTTGGCCCGGCGACGGAACCGGATGAAATCGTCGTCGCGCTCTACCCGCCGACCGCATCGGCGCGGCGCAGCCTGCTGGCGCGCGAGTTCATCGGCTGGCTTGGCAGCCTGGTCGGATCACAGAAGATCCACGAGCTGCCGGTATGGACCGATACGGCCACGTTGAGCCCGGCCATGCGCCGCATGCCGGAGAGCATCCCGGTCGCCGACATCGAAGCCGCCGTCAAGGCACTGGGCGGCCACTATCCGAACGGCGAAGTGAAACGCTTCCATGCCGCGCTGAATTTCCTGCCGCACAAGCATTTCGTGATCCTGTCGGGCCTGTCCGGCACCGGCAAGACGCAGCTGGCCCTGAAGTATGCGCGGGCCGTCCATGGCCTGAGCTCGAACACGGATGACGATCCGCTGATCTTCGAGTGTCCGGTGCGGCCGGAGTGGACCGACCCGACCGGGCTGACCGGCTATTTCGACGTGCTCACGAACCGCTACGTCGTGCCGACCTTCCTCGAAGCGGTTCTGGTCGCGACCGCGCACCGCGAGTCCCCGGTCTTCGTCATCCTCGACGAAATGAACCTGGCGCGCGTCGAGTATTACCTGTCCGACGTGCTGTCCTGCATGGAGACCGAAGGACGGCTGCAGCTGCACTCGAACAGCGTGCCGCTTGAAGGCACCACGGGTGCGAGCATCCGCGCCGAGCTACCGCTGCCCGCGAACCTGTTCATCATCGGCACCATCAACGTCGATGAGACGACGAACCCGGTCAGCGACAAGGTCCTCGACCGCGCGTCGGTGATCGATATGTCCGCGGTCGATGTGCCTGGCTTCCTGGCTTCGCTAGAAGCCCGTCATCCCGAGCTTAAGGACGCACGCGCCGCGTCCGAAGCGAAGCTCACCGAAGTCCATGGCCTGATGCAGCAGTATGGGCTCGGCTTCGGCTACCGGCTGATCGAAGAGTTCGTGCGCTATCACGCCTTCAATGCGAAATACCTCGGCAGCACGGCCGACGATGTCACCGACCAGCTGCTCGTCCAGAAGGTGCTGGTAAAGCTGCGTGGCGCCGAGCGTCAGCGCACGCTGCTGACGGGCCTGGACAAGGCCTGTGCGGGCCTGCCACGCGCCCAGGCTTTCGTGCAGAAGCTGCTGACCGATCTCGACGATTTCGGTTCCTTCCAAGCGATGCGGTGAACCGTGGCGGCGCTCTACATCCAGGCGGAAGGCGGCGGACCGGCATGGCAGGTCTGGCCTGTGCCGGATGCAGTGCCGCCCGGCACCGTGCGGGAAGGGGCGTCCTACCTCTTTGAACTGCGCGACAGCGACGATGCGCTGGCCGCCGATCTGCTGATCGACGATGCGCCGGTCGAGGCGCTGCGGTCGCGCGAGCCGCGCAAGGCCCGCTGGCGCTGGCAGCCTGGTTTTCATGCCGGCATGGTCGAGGCCGCGCTGCGCGTGCCGGGCATCGGGACGCGCCGCTTCGAGGTCACGACCGATCCCGACCTGCGCAAGCTCACGCGCGACGACTTCGACGCGATGGTGCGCGAAGTCCTCGAAGACACCTTCGCCCTCTTTTCGCTGAGCGCGTTTCGCAAGGGGATTGCCCGCCAGCCGGGCAACCGGCCGCCGCCGCTGGCCCGCCTTGAGTTTCTGCGGTCGCGGGCCGATGCGATCGTGGCGACGGTCGAAGCAATTGCCCGCGCACCGCGACACTACCTGCGCGCCGAAGACATCACGGTCCCGGCGCACCGTGCCACCCGCGCGACCGGGCCGGAGATCATCAGATCGTTCAGGTCCGGCGTAATCCGGACGGAGACCGTCACGCCATCACGCCTGCCCGCTGCCCTGAAAGGCAGGCTTCCGGCACACATAACGCTGCGCCAGCGCCGGAACAGCGTGGACATCCCCGAACACCGGCAGATCAAGGCCTGTCTGCGATCCTGGTCCGCATGGCTCGGCGGCGTCGCCGAGCTGCTGGCCAAAGCGGGCGCCACCGACGATCCCGAAATCGTCACAACGGCGGGCAGCTGGGCCGTGCGCGCCTGGCGCGTCGCGCGGCGTCTCAACGATGTCGCCGCGGCTGGCTTCATGAACGAAGTCGGCGAGGGGCCGGCGCTGCTGCGCATGTCCTCGCTGTTTCGCAACGACCCGCTCTATCAGCGCTTCTACCGGCTCTGGCAGGAGATGAATCTCGGGCTCGCCGCGCTGTTCGGCGACTTCCTGAACATGCCGCTGGCCCGGACTTATGAGCTGTACGAGCTGTGGTGCTTCCTGCGCCTGCTGCGCGCGGCCGTCGAGGAATACGGCGCAACGGGCGTTGACCTGAGCAACCTGTTCCTGGGCGAAGCCAGCGGCGGCGTGACGATTGCAGCCGGCGCCATCACGGTCCCGATCGGCGGCGACCGCGTGCTGTGCTTCCAGCGGCAGTACCGCGAATACTGGGTCGAGGACAGCCGCGAAGGCAGCTTCAGCCGGACGATGGTACCCGATGTCGTGCTGGCGGGCCGGGACCTGGGTGGCCCTGAACGGCGCGTGATCGTGCTCGATGCGAAATACCGAATCAATGACGGCCTCAACGATGCGCTGAACTCGATCCACACCTACCGCGACGCACTGGTTCAGGAAGTGGCCAGTGGACGGACTGAGGGCATCGTGACGGCGGCCTATCTGCTGACCCCGCATATGCCGGCGGGCCTGAAGACTGACTTCAAAGACACGCCGGTGCCGGGCCGGCTATTCCATCCCGAGTACCGCGAGAAGTTCCGCTTCGGCGCGGTGACGCTGCGGCCGGGCATGTCGGGTGAGGAGCTGCGGACCTGCCTGCAGACCATCGTGGCAGACGCGGGAGCGGGGGCGTGAATGGCGGACGTACTGACCCCGGCGCAACGGCAGCTCAACATGAGCCGCATCAGAGGCAAGGACACGAAGCCGGAGATGCTGATCCGACGCGGGCTGCATGCACGCGGGTTGCGCTACCGGCTGCATGATCGATCACTGCCTGGCCGGCCCGATTTAGTCTTTCCCAAGTACCACACGGCTGTATTCATTCACGGTTGCTTCTGGCACGCGCATGGCTGCGCGCTGTCGAAGCTGCCGGCCACCCGTGAGGACTTCTGGCAGACCAAGCTGGCGGCAAACGCTGCGCGTGACCGCAAGGCTGTCGATACGCTGTTGGCCGAAGGCTGGCGCGTGCTCGTTATCTGGGAATGTGCGCTGCGCGGCAGCGGACGTCTTCCTGAAGACGGCGTCCTTGACAGCGCAGCTTACTTTGTTCGGAATGGTGCACGCCCGGTTCTTGACATTGCCGGCCAGAAGAATGACCAAGGGAGAGCCCGGAAGTGACAACAGGCAGCCCCAGCGTACCCACCATCTACAAGCTGACCATCGAGCGCTTCCGCGGCATCAAGCACCTGTCGTGGCAGCCGACGCGCGGCGTCAACCTCATTCTCGGCGGTGGCGATGTCGGCAAGACGACGATCCTTGATGCAATCAGTCTGCTGTTGAGTCCGACGAACAGCGCGTCGGTGCTGGACAGCGACTACAACCTGCGCGATGAAGAAGCGGAATTCAGTATTGAAGCGGTGATGGCCTTGCCCTCTGGCGGTGGCATCAACCAGCTGACGAGGCTGTCCTGGCCATGGTGCTGGGATGGAGCGAATGCTGTCGTTCCCACGCACGACGAAAGCACCGCGCCTGCTGGCGAAGAGGTATACGTCTTGCGTGTTCGGGGCACGTCCGATCTCGAACTCAGCTACGAGATCGTGCAGCCCAGCGGAATGACTGAATCGCTGCCGGTCTCATTCCGTCGCGCGATTGGTTTAGTTCGCCTGAGCGGTGACGATCGCAACGACCGGGACCTGCGGCTCGTGCAGGGCTCCGCGCTCGATCGGCTGCTGACCGACAAGGGGCTGCGCTCGCGCATGGCAAGCAAGCTTGCCGAGAACGACGTGCGGAGCGAACTATCCGGCGACGCAAGCATAGCCCTCTGCGAGCTGGACAAGGCCTTCCGTGACCACAAGCTACCGAACGATCTCGACATCGCTGTCACCGGCGGGCAGGGTCCGTCAATCGCTTCTCTGGTCGGTCTGACGGCGAAGCGGGAAACGGTGCAGTTGCCACTGTCGAGCTGGGGGGCCGGGACAAGGCGACTGTCGGCGCTCGCCATCGCCGAGCAGATTCAGGGCGGCAATCCGATAACCGTTGTCGATGAAGTTGAGCGCGGCCTGGAGCCGTACCGGCAACGCACTCTGATGGCCAGACTGCAGGATGCCTCCTCGCAAGCGTTCATCACGACGCACAGCCCGGCCGCTATCTCCGCCGCGACCAAGGCATCGCTTTGGTATATGGACCAGGCGGGCAATCTGGGGCAACTCTTGGGAACGAAGGTCGCAAAGCTCCGCGCGGACGATCCAGATGCTTTTCTGGCCCGGCTAACCGTTGTCGCCGAAGGCGTCACCGAAGTCGGCTTTGCCAAGTCGCTGTTGATGCAGGCGCTGGGTTCGGAACTCCAGCCTCTGGGGTTTCACGTCGCTGACGGCGGCGGTCACGACACAACGATCGAACTGCTCAAGTCTTTGTCCAAAGCGGGGATGAAGTTCGGCGGATTTGCTGACGAGGAGGGAAGACATTCAGGCGGGTGGGATGAAGTGAAGGGGAGGCTTGGGCAACTGCTGTTTCGCTGGAAAGCGGGCGATATCGAGTCAAACATAGTGGACGCGCTCGCCGACGACAAGATCGAAGCCTTCATCACTGATCCCGAAGACGACAAGACCGGTCGCCGCCTGCGTTCTCTGGCGCTGCGCCTCAAGATTGAACAGAAGGACTTTGCCAGCATCAAGGCCAAGGCGGGAGCCGAACTCAAGCGGTTCATCAAAGAAGCTGCAGGAGGCAAAGTGCCGGAAGGTACGCCCGATGCAGAAAAGAAGGCGTATAGCAAGCATTCTCAGGAGTGGTTCAAGACGGAGCGCGGCGGCCGTGAGCTTGCTGAGAAGCTGTTCAGCCTGGGCGTGTGGCCCGCGCTCAAAACAGAGCTTCTGCCCCTCTGCAACGCCGTTCGTGGCGCAGCAAGCTTGCCGCCACTGGAAGATCTCCCATCTTGAGCGACGCTCGTGTCAGCGCAGCGATTCGCTCCGACGCTCCAATAGTCGTTGTGGAAGCGCCTGCGGGATGCGGCAAGACGCATCAGGGCGCGGACTATGCCAACGCGCTGTCCGGAGAACGCGATGCGCAACGCATGCTCATCCTGACGCATACGCATGCCGCATGTTCAGTCTTCGCCGGCCGCACCAAAGGAGCCGGCTCCCGTGTGGAAATCGCGACGATCGACAGCCTGATTGCCAGCATTGCCGGTGCGTATCACGCGGGCCTCGGCTTGCCGGCGGACACGGCAGCTTGGGTTCGTCAACGCAAGGATGGCTATGGCGAGCTTGCGCTGCGCGTGGCCGCGCTGCTCAAGCGACACCCAATGGTCGCGACTGCTGCAGCACGTCGCTACCCCGTCGTGCTGTGTGATGAACACCAGGACTCAAGCGGCGATCAGCATGCCATCGTGATGGCACTGGCCGCGCAGGGGTCGCGTGTGCGGATATTCGCCGACCCGATGCAGCGCATCTTTCCTGACAAGCCGGTCAAAGGAGCATCGCCACGGTACGACTGGAACGCGCTGACCGGTGCTGCACAGGCTTTCGAGCGGCTGGATTTTCCCCATCGCTGGAGTCGCGGTGGCTGCCCTGATCTTGGGGCGTGGACCCTCAAGGCGCGCGAGACGCTGAAGAACAACGGTCGCATCGATCTCAGGTCCGGGCTGCCGGACAGCGTTCAAGTCGTGGTCGCCGAAAACCAGTCGCAGGTCCGCATGGGCATCCAGCTGGCATCGATGCAGCGAAAGCCGATCGACGACTTTGAGAAGAGCCAGTCGTCGATGCTTGTCCTCACGCGCTACAACGACACCGCACGGGCAATCCGGGCCATGTTCATGCGTCGCCTGCCAATCTGGGAAGGACACACGCGGGATGGACTCGACCGGCTGGTTGCGGCTATTCGGGCTGGTACGGGCGATGCCGCGGCACTCGCCACAGCAGTTGTTGCATTCATGGACGAAGTCGGTAAGGGCTTCAGTCCTTCGGCCTTCGGCGATCGACTGATCCGCGAAGCCATGGAGGGCTGCACGAAGTCCACTTCCGGCAAGCCGGCTCTGATCCAGGAGCTTGCCCGATCGCTGACCGCCGAACCGGATCATCGCGGTGTGTCGAAGATGCTCCGGCGCGTGCGTGAGTTGAAAGAGCAGCAGGCAGCCTTTGGCGCCATTGAAATCGATTACGGCAAGGAGTTCTGGGAGGCTGTGCGGTTGGGTGACTACGAGAGCCCTGACATAGGGCTTGCCGAAATCGCGTACCGTCGCACTTACACTTGGCCAAGCCCGCCCGCTCGCGCTATCAGCACAATTCACAAGGCCAAGGGCCTCGAATGCGAAAGCGTGATTCTTCTCCCCGTCAACGCTGACACGTTTCCTGATAAAGAAAATGCGCGCTGCCTGCTATACGTCGCCCTGAGCCGCGCCACGCATAGGCTGCAGCTGGTGCTATCGCGCGCGAATCCAAGTCCGCTCTTCATAATTTAGAACGCCCACGCGGCCGCGGCGCAAGATAAGCGCATCGACAGGAAGGAGAAATAACGATGATCGGCTTCTATGTGGTAAACCTGCTGCCACCGGCAACCCCCCTGCAATTCAACTTGCAAACGCCCTGTGGGACGTGGGAGTTTCAGCAGGTCCCGAACTTCAGGCAGGTTCACCCGGCAGTCCTTCAAGGGGCCACCGCCAACACATACACGATGAGCTTCCGGCTCCCGGTGAATGGTCCGCCGTCGTTGAAAGACGCTGCCTTTGAAGAGTTAGTACCGATCTGCCTCGCTGCCTCGTTTGTCACGGGCGCCTCCGTGACCATCAAGCACTCGCTCGAGGCTTCCAGCATTCAGTTCATCACTGTCGGACCACACTTTCCGCGCGACCGCGGCCTGGCCAACCCTGCGGCCTGCGTGAACACCTTCGCCGAGTTCATCGCGTTCGTGGAGCGGTTTGTCGCCCAGTACAGGACCTTGGACGCAGTCGAGAAGTTAAGACTCCTGATGCACTTCTTTATAGACGCAACAGCTTGCTGGTCCCTGGAGAACCTGTACCTGAGCGGCTCCACTCTGCTGCAGGTTGTCGCCGACACCGAGAAATCCACGGGCAGACCGTTCGCCTCTGCACACGCCGCTCAACGCAATCAGGGAAGACCAACCAACCCCGGCTTCTTTGACCTGTTGGCAGGTGCGGCAAACCGCATCAGCATTGCGCCCTTGACACACGATGTCGTCAAGGTCCGGAATTCGCTTGTCCACGCTGGCACCCTGCAGAGCGCAAGCCTTCCGACGCAAGCGGACGCCGCGGTACCGATCGCAGAGGCGATGCATTGGTTCGACCAGTACGTCTATGCAATACTGGGCCTCGGATCGGTTCCGGTGAACCGGTATCCAGTCCATCTGTTTACGCACGGCATCAACAGTTTTTCTTTCTAGGTCGCGAGCACTGAAGGCACCTTCACCTCTTGTTAACCAGCTGGAGCGCCGTGACGATATGTACTTCAGCATGCTGCGCGAGTACTTCAAGGCGCTTGGCGGGAGTTGAAACTGGTGGCGTCGCTCCCCGATGCCGAAATTCAAGTTCACCCGTTCGAGTCGTCGCACTGAACCTCCATCCGTGTCGTCTCGTGTCGGGCGCTTGGCGGCGCCTCGTGTCGCTACGTCGCTGGGGAGGGGCGTACCTCTTCCCCTTGGCCGCGGCGTCGGCCGGCGTCAGGCGGGCCCCCAAGCCCTCCAGCAGCTTCTGGACTTCGCCGGCCTTGGCCAGATCCGCGACCTGCTGCTCGCTCTTGGCCAGCGCTGCGCGCGCGTCACGCAGTTCCGACTCCAGGCGTGCAGCCAGGGCAGCGCGCTCCTTCCGTCCGGCCGCCAGCAGCTCCTGAGCCTTGCGCTCGTCCCGCAGTGACGAACGCTCCGCAGTGCGTGCGGTCTCCTGGGCTTCCAGGCGTGCGATCTCCTCTGTGGCCTCGCTCAATTCAGCTCGTACCTCAGTGACGCGGGCTTCCGCATCCTTGCGAACGGCCTCCGACTCCGCGCGAGCCTGCTGGCCACTTCCGCGAAGATCCCGCGCACCAAGTCAGAGCCACGAGCCAGAAGCGCATCGGGCACCTCGACCGCTGCTTCAGCACCTATCCCTCGGCGCTCTTCCCATTGGCAGCTTCGGATTATTGGGGGGGCTGGGGGCCGAGGCCCCCAGGTAGGCCCCGCCTGGGGCCGCAGCGGGGCGCTGGAGTCGCGAATCCGATCCCCGAAGGGGTCACTGGGGCGCGGCCGTGGCAGCCGCATACAGGCCCGCTCTTCGCGTCTTGAGCAACATCAGGTGTGTGCGTAACTATGTCTGTGTTGGTTGCTGCTGTGGTGGCCCGCTTTGGGGACCTGTTTGGCCCCCTTTGGGGGCCTCGATAGGGAGGGGGAGCCGCTGAAGGCGGGGGAGGGCGAGCCCGCCCTCACGCAGCCGCTGGCCGATTAAGAAAGGATTAGAAGATGATTAGGCTGAACTGACCGAAGCCCGTAACCCCTTGTCAAACATGGACTTTCTACCCGATCGACCTGTGGATAGCCTACCTGCTGGAACGGCATCACCTACCTGCTGGAACGGCATCGCCTACCCGCTGGAACGGCATCGCCTACCCGCTGGAACGGCATCGCCTACCCGCTGGAACGGCATCGCCTACCCGCTGGAACGGCATCAACCGCGCGGGTCCCTTGGCTTGCGGGCATTCTTGGCCAAGTGCCTCAGCTGCGCCCCTTGGGCCTTCTTGGCCACGTGCACAAGGTTGCCGCAAATCTCGTAGCTGAAGCTTTCGCCCTGGGCAGCGCTGGCCTCAGCCACGGCGTCCAACGCCTTCCGAAGAGTCTGCGCGAACTTCCAAATTTCGCCGGCATCGCTGCCGCACAGCCGATACAGTGTTTCCACCTTCATCGGGAACGGCTTGGCGTGGCTGGCGTAGAAGCCGTGCAGCCACTGGGCCAGTGGCTTCCCGTGCAGTTCTTGGCGCACCGCCCATTCCACTTGCGTGAACTGGTCTGCGGCGAACAGCGGGCGCAGCTTGGAGTCCAGCTCGATGACCCACTCCTGTGTTTCCTCGTCCTTCGCCGCCCCGGCAATCAGACTGCCGATGTAGCTGTATCTATCCTGCTTGACCGTAAGGGCGCTGGCTACAAGCCTCGTGATGCGCTTGTGGAGCGTCGCCCGGTTCTTGCCCGTGTCGGTCTTGCCCATGAGCTTCAGCAGGCCATAAGACGTGACACGACACTGGCCGCCAAGATCCTGAAGGCGCACGGCGTGCAGCACGCTTTCCCACGTGTCAAGGTCGCCTTGGTCAAGGCGCTGGCCGGTGTAGCGGATTTCTATGCCATCGAGCGCAGCGAGCTGCTCACCGTCGATGTAGCGACGTGCGCCCTTGGCGATCGCGCCAAATAGGGCCGACCGTAGGAAGCCGTTCGGTACCGCTCGCACCTCGTTCGGCCAAAGTGGTAGCTGTGCATTCAGGGGCTCTTGTTGCGATGCCTCTGGAATAGCTTTGATGGACGAGCGTGTGCGTGCCCATGCCATCAAAGCTTCATAGCGAGAATGCTCGCTGGAAGTTCCCGTCATCTCTGGCCTCGCGGTCAGGAGCTGGCCAGGACTTCAATTGTGCGGCGCGGCCGCCCGCGCCCACGCATCGTGAGCGCTGGGGGCGCTGCCGGGGGCGGTGGTGCGTAGGGCTGGATGTACTCACCCTCGGCCCAGCGTTGGACCTCAACGGACCTCCAGATCCACTTGCCACCCAGGAATAAAGCCGAGGGAAACCCGGCAGGGGGCGCATGTACGACGCGCCTGATGCTGTGGACCGACAGGCCGAGAAATTCGGCCATGTCATAGGCGTCCCACAGGATTTTTTTCAGAAGTGCCTGTCGGTTCTCAGGCAGGGAGTGGGTTTCATCACGTACTGACGTGCTCATCTTGCTCGCTCGATAAAAGCGAGGTCCAGACGAGGCGACGAGCGCTGGGAGGCCTCGTTACCCAGCACACGTGCACTTCATTCACCGAGATCAGAGCCTCTACCTCGGAGCGTGCGAAGGGTCCCACAACCCTTCGCGACAACACATTAAACCAGATCAAACGGGCTGGTCAACGGGACACCACGGGGACGCTAAGCAGGTTTTGGCAAGCGCGAAGCGCTGCGAAAAGGTGCGAAATCGGGACACTACAGGGACACTCAAATACTCATTTCTTCATTTTTTGAAGAAATTGTTAGTGGATGCTATCGCTGTATGCCTTGAAAATACTGAGTTTATTGGTCTACCCGGAGGGACTCGAACCCCCGACCTGCTGCTTAGAAGGCAGCTGCTCTATCCAGTTGAGCTACGGGCAGTGTCCGGCGGTGGGGCCGGATGGACAAAAGGCCCACACTGTGGGCCTTTTGTTTTGAGGGTGGTCGGAGCGGCGGGATTCGAACTCGCGACCCTCTGCTCCCAAAGCAGATGCGCTACCAGGCTGCGCTACGCTCCGACGAAACAAGCATTGTACCCGTTGTCGGACCGCTCTCAGCGCTTGGCGTACTGCGTGCCACCAAACAAAATGTCGCGTGCCTTGTCGTCGGTCAGCGGCTTGCGCGCATCGGCGAGCACCGCCACGCCGCGCTGCACCGCAGGGCGGGCGCCCATGCGGTCGAACCAGTCCTTCAGGCGCGGGTAATCGGCCCAGTCGATACCTTGGTTCTGCCAGCTGCGCAGCCAGGGAAAGATGGCGATGTCGGCGATGCTGTAGTGCGCACCGGCGACGAACTTGCGGCCTTCGAGTTGCCGGTCCATCACGCCGTAGAGGCGCTTGGCCTCGTTGGTGTAGCGATTGACCGCGTAGTCGATTTTTTCTGGTGCGTAGATCCGGAAATGGTGGGCTTGCCCGAGCATGGGGCCCACACCGCCCATCTGGAACATCAGCCACTGCAGCACTTCGAACTTGGCGCGGTCGCTGCGAGGCAGGTATTTGCCGGTTTTGGCCGCGAGGTAGAGCAGGATGGCGCCGGATTCGAACAGGCTGATGGGTTTGCCGTCTGGCCCATCGGGGTCGACCAGCGCGGGAATCTTGTTGTTCGGGCTGATCTTCAGAAAGGCCGGCTCGAACTGGTCGCCTTTGCCGATGTTGACAGCATGGACTTGCCAGTCGCGCCTCAGACGCAGGCCGCACTCTTCCAGCATGATGTGAACCTTGTGCCCATTGGGCGTTGGCCAGGAGTAGACGTCGATCATGGCGGGGCGGGCTTTCCGGGTGCAGCGGTTGATGAAGAAAAACCGGCGACCACTCTACGGGAAAAGGTGAGACCTTGCTGAACATGTTGAAGGGCTGGTGGGGCCGACGCGAGCAGGCAGCACCTGTGCAGACGGCGATTCAGCGCTGGGCCGAGGGGCGGGCCATGGCGTTCAGAGATTGGGAGCCCGCAGCCTGCGAAGCCGAAGGGCTGTGGGGCAGCGTGCCCGCGCGGGCGCGTCTGGGACGCTCACCTTGGCCGTATATGCCGGGCCAGGTGCTTCAGCTGGAAGCCGTGCTGGGGCGGCCTGCCGCCGGTGCGGCACCGGACGATGGGGTTGTGCTCATCAGCCGGACGCTCAAGCCCGCGCTCGAACGCGAGGCGGAAGCGGCTTTTGCGCAATTTACCGATGGGTTGCGGACGTCCGAGACGCTGCTGTCCGACGAAGTGCGCTGGCTGACGGGATTCCGGGATACCGGCTGGAGCGGGCCGGCCGACGCCTTCTGGCGCCGCTATGCCGTGCTGACCAGCTTGCCGAAGGTGGCGCCGGCCTGGCTGGACGACCGGGCACAGGCGGCACTGATGAACTGGCCGGGTGGCGCCCAGACGAACCCGCCGCCAGTCATGCTGGCCTGGACCCAGGGCCGCCTGCTGGCCCGCCTGGCATTGCCCGAGCGCGAAAGTGATGCGATCGCGCTGCACGGTTTGGCCCTGCTGGACCACCTGCTGCAGCGCGCCAGCGAGCTGACCGAGGCGCCCGCCCAGCCCTGACCTGTCTGCCGACGGGTCAGCTGGGAGGCGCTGGCCGCACACCGCAGGCGGTCAGCAGCCGCGTGTGATGGGCATCTCCACATCGCCCTTGATGGCGAGGTGGCGTGCCAGTTCCAGCTTGGCAATGGCGTTGCGGTGCACCTCGTCGGGGCCGTCGGCCAAACGCAGCGTGCGCTGGTTGGCGTAGCTGTAGGCCAGCGGGAAGTCGTCGCTGACGCCGCCACCACCGTGGGCCTGGATGGCCATGTCGATGATTTCGCAGGCCATGTTGGGCGCCACCACCTTGATCATGGCGATTTCGGCCTTGGCCACCTTGTTGCCCACGGTGTCCATCATGTAGGCCGCTTTGAGCGTGAGCAGGCGAGCCTGTTCGATCTTGCAGCGTGCATCGGCAATGCGCTCGTGCCAGACCGACTGGGCCGAAATCGGCTTGCCGAACGCGACGCGGCTGTTGAGGCGCTTGCACATGAGTTCCAGCGCCCGCTCGGCCGCGCCGATCGAACGCATGCAGTGGTGGATGCGGCCAGGGCCGAGGCGACCCTGCGCGATTTCGAAGCCGCGGCCTTCACCCAGCAGCAGGTTGCGCACGGGCACGCGCACGTCCTTGAGCAGCACCTCCATGTGGCCGTGCGGCGCGTCGTCGTAGCCGAACACGCTCAGCGGGCGCACCACGGTGATGCCGGGCGTGTTCGCGGGCACCACCACCATGCTCTGCTGCGAATGGCGGGGCGCTTCGGGGTCGGTCTTGCCCATGACGATGTAGACGGCGCAACGCGGATCACCGGCGCCGGATGACCACCACTTGCGGCCATTGATGACGTAGTGGTCTCCATCGCGCTCGATACGGCACTGGATGTTGGTGGCGTCCGACGAAGCCACTTCGGGTTCGGTCATGAGGAAGGCGGAGCGGAATTCGCCCTTGAGCAGGGGTTCCAGCCATTCGTCCTTGACCTCTTCGCTGGCATAGCGCTCCAGCGTTTCCATGTTGCCGGTGTCGGGTGCCGAGCAGTTGAACACCTCGGCGGCGAAGGGCACGCGGCCCATGATTTCGCACATCGGCGCGTATTCCAGGTTCGACAGGCCTTCCGGTGCGCGCTTGCTTTGCGGCAGGAACAGGTTCCACAGGCCGGCCTCGCGGGCCTTGGGCTTGAGCTCTTCGATCAGCGTCGTGGGCACCCAGGCGTTGCCCTTGGCGCGGTTGGCGGCAATCTCGGCAAAGAAGCGGCCCTCGTTGGGGTAGATATGTTCGTCCATGAAGGCGAGCAGGCGCTCGCGCATGTCCTTGACCTTGTCGGTGTAGTCGAAATTCATCGCTTGGGCTCCTTTGGATGAGCGGGTGGGTCTTCTGCGGAAAACAGGGGCAGGTGGTCAGCCACGCTGCGCGAAACGCCAGGCCAGTTCGGCCATGGGGCGGGTGGCGGCCGCCGAATTCAGCGCCTGGGCGCTGGAGGCGGTGCCGGTCTCGACCCGTTTGGCGATCCCTTGCAGGATGGCCGCGAGGCGGAACATGTTGTAGGCGAGGTAGAAATTCCAGTCGGCCTTGAGCTGGTCGGGCGTGGCAAAACCCGTGCGTTCGCAATAGCGGGCGATGTAGTCGGCTTCGCTGGGAATGCCCAGGGCCGGCAGATCCAACCCGCCGATGCCACGGAAGGCGCCGGGCGGAATGTGCCAGGACATGCAGTGGTAGGCGAAGTCGGCCAGCGGATGGCCCAGCGTGGACAGTTCCCAGTCCAGGATGGCCAGCACCCGGGCTTCGCTGGGGTGGAACATCAGGTTGTCGAGCCGGTAGTCGCCATGCACCACTGACACCAGCGATTCGTCGCGCGCCATGGCCGGGATGTTCTGCGGCAGCCATTCCATCAGCCGGTCCATTTCGGCGATGGGCTCGGTGATGGAGGCCACGTACTGCTTGCTCCAGCGGCCGATCTGGCGCTCGAAGTAGTTGCCAGGCTTGCCGTAGTCGGCCAAGCCCACGTCCGCAGGGCGGACCGAGTGCAGGGCCGCCATGACGCGGTTCATCTCATCGTAGATGGCGGCGCGTTCGGTGGGCGTCTGTTCCGGCAGGGACTGCTCCCACAGCACGCGGCCTTGCACGCATTCCATGACATAGAAGGCGCGGCCGATGACCGATTCGTCTTCGCACAGGGCGTACATGCGGGCCACCGGCACGCCAGTGGGGGCCAGCGCGCTCATGACGCGGAACTCGCGCTCGATGGCGTGGGCCGACGGCAGCAGCTTGGCGACCGGGCCCGGCTTGGCCCGCATCACATACAGGCGCTGCGGGGTGATGAGTTTGTAGGTGGGGTTGGACTGTCCCCCCTTGAACATCTCGACCGACAGGGGGCCTTCAAAGCCGTCGAGGTGTTCGGCGAGCCAGCGCTGGAGGGCGTCGACATCGAAGGCGTGTTGAGGAGCTACCGGCCTCGTGCCGGTGAAGTTCTGGGTGTCGGTCATGCGGTCACGAGGGTTGGGGCGGGGCAGGACCCCGTCAGTTTTCGGCTTCGGCGATGCGCAGCAGCATCTCTCGGTTGCGGATCACGAGGCCACCCTGCTCGATGCGGATGGCGTTCTCGCGCTCCATGGACTTGAGTTCCTGATTCACGCGCTGACGCGAGGCGCCCAGCAGTTGGGCCAGTTCCTCTTGCGCCAGTTGCAGCCCGATGCGCATTTCGTTGCCATCGGACAGGCAGGGCACGCCGTAGCTGCGCACCAGGTGCAGCAACTGTTTGGCCAGGCGCGCCCGCAGGGGCAGGGTGTTGAGGTCTTCCACCAGACCGAACAGCGTGCGGATGCGCCGGGCCTGCAACCGCATCAGCGCCTCGTACAGCTCGATGTGCTGGCTGAGGATCTTTTGCAGGTCGTTGCGGGCCACGCACAGCAGCGTGGTCGCCCCATGCGCATAGGCATCGTGCGTGCGGCGGTCGCCGTCGAACATCGCCACATCGCCAAACCACACGCCGGGTTCGACGTAGGTCAGCGTGATCTGCTTGCCCGACAGCGATGTCGAACTCACCCGCACGGCGCCCTTGGCCACCGCCGTCCATTCGGAGGGTGGTTCGCCTCGGGCGACGATCAGATCGCCGTCCTTGAATCGCTTGACGTAGGCGCATCGCAGGATGTCGTGACGCAGGGAAGGGGAAAGACTTTGGAACCAGCGACCACTGTTGATCGCCTCGCGTTCTTCCATTGTCAGAATCGGTTCGTCCATGTGCTGTCTGCTGGGTGACTGAGGGGCGCGCACATTGTCGCCATGGGGACGGCGTGCTGCATCAGGGATAGCACCCGGCCCTGTCCCGCAGGCGTCGCGGAGGGTCCGGGTGCACGACGAAGTGCGTCAGCGGTACTGCGGCCGCCGCTTTTCCAGGAAGGCACCAATGCCTTCGCCGGCATTGGTGTGGTGCAGGTTGCGCACGAAATGGTCGCGCTCTGTGGTCAGTTGCACATGCAGCGGTGCGGACACGGCCTCGTTGACCAGTTCCTTGATGCTGGTCAGCGCGTTCGGCGCGCGCTGGTTCAGGCGCTCGGCCAGCGCCAGGGCACTGTCAAGAGCCTGGCCGGGATCGGTCACGCTGTTGATCACACCCAGCGCCTGCAGCCGCGGCGCATCGATGCGGTCGCCGCACAGCAGCAACTGCAGTGCCGTGGCGCGGGGCAGGGCGTGGGTGAGGCTCCAGGTGGCACCGCCATCGGGCGAAAGACCGACGTTGGCATAAGCCATGACGAACACCGCATCCTGCGCCGCGACGATGAGATCGCAGGACAGCGCCAGCGAGAACCCGGCCCCCGCACAGGCCCCTTCAACCGCGGCAATGACCGGTTTGGGGAAGGCGCGGATGGTCTCGATCCAGCTGTGCAGGCCGGCGATGCTTTGCGCTTGCACCTCGGGCGGCTGTTGGCGATTGGCCAGCAACCGCTGCAAGTTTCCGCCCGCGCAGAAGTGGCTGCCTTCGCCCGTGATGACGACGCTGCGAACCTCGGCGCTGTTTTCGGCCGCGTTGAGCGCTTCCACACCAGCAGCGTAGATCTCCGGGCCCAGAGCATTGCGGTTTTCGGGGTTGCTGATGGTCAGCACCATCGTGGCGCCGTGGCTGCGGCTTTGAAGGCTGGCGGTCATGGCTCAGGCCTCTTCGTGCGTCAGGCTCAAACCCAGTGCGCCGCGGCGGCGCAGCCAGGGCGAGGGGCGGTAACGCGGGTCGCCATAGACGGTCTGCAGGTTGAACAGGATCTCCAGCACGTTGGTCGGGCCGATACGGTCGCCCAGGGCCAGGGGCCCCATGGGATAACCCAGGCCGAGCGTGACCGCCACATCCAGATCGGCGGGCGAACAGATGCCTTGCTGGCACATGTCGGTGGCGATGTTCACGATGGTGGCCACCACGCGCTGGCTGACGAAGCCGGCGCTGTCGCGGATCACGCTGACCGGTTTGCCATCCTTGGCGAAGAGGGCATGGGCCGCGTCACGCATGTCCGGCCGCGTGGCGGGGTTGGTGGCCAGCACGCGGCGCTTGGTGGCCGCGTCCTCCAGCATCATGTCGATGCCGACGGTGCGGGTCGGGTCCAGCCGCTCCACGGCAGCCAGCGTGGTCACGTCGTGCCCGAGCGGGGCGACAAGGATCAGCGCCTGCGCAGACGGCGCTGCGGCGGTTTCGATCGCAGCCCCCAGGTTTTTGAGCAACTGGTAGAGCTCGGCGCGGCGCGCGGCTTTGGGCGACACCCAGACCGGCGGCAGGGCGGACACCACCGGCACCGGCGGTTCGGCCGGCACCTGGGCCTGGCCTTCTTGATAGGCATAAAAGCCTTCGCCCACTTTGCGCCCGACCACACCACCGGCCAGCCGCTGGGCTGTGATCACGCTGGGCCGGTAGCGCGGCTCGTCGTAATACTGGCGGTAGATGGACTCCATGACCGGGTGCGAAACGTCCAGCGCCGTGAGGTCCATGAGTTCGAACGGGCCGAGCTTGAAGCCGATCTGGTCGCGCAGAATGCGATCGATGGTGGCAAAGTCGGCCACACGCTCGCCCGCCACGCGCAGCGCCTCGGTGCCATAGCCGCGCCCGGCGTGGTTGACGATGAAGCCGGGCGTGTCCTGGGCCACCACCGGGGTATGGCCGTATTGGCGGGTGTAGTCGGTCAGGCGCTGGCACACCGCCGGGTCGGTCTTGATGCCGGCAATCACCTCCACCACGCGCATCAGGGGCACGGGGTTGAAGAAGTGATAGCCCGCCAGCCGCTGGGGGTGCTGCAGAGCGGCGCCGATGGCCGTGACCGACAACGACGAGGTATTGGTGGCCAAAACGGTGGTGGCTGGCACGATGCCTTCGAGCTCGCTGAACAGGCGCTGCTTGACCTCCAGCTTTTCGACGATGGCTTCAATGACCAGATCGCATTGGCCCAGATCGCTCAAGGTTTCGGCCAGACGGATGCGCTCCAGATAAGACTGTTGTTTGGCCGCATCAAGCTTGCCTTTGGCCACCAGCTTCTGCCAGGTTTCGGCCAGCGCATCGCGGGCAGCCTGTGCTGCGCCGGACTGAAGATCGAACAATACGATCTGGCTGCCAGCCTGGGCAGCCATCTGGGCAATACCTCGCCCCATGGCACCGGTGCCAACAATGCCAACAACGGAAAAGATAGCGGTCATGTGAAAGTATTATTTGTGCTGCGTTCAGGGCAAGCTATGACAAAATGTTCCGACAGAGGAACGAAGGGACTTCGACGTGCGCCATTTCGGGCTGGGATGTATTTTGCTATCAACTGCCTTGAGCAGTTCGGCGGTGAGCTTGGGACGGCAAAGCGGGGCGGCCGTGATTGGCAGACCGCTGGATATCCGCGTCCAGGCCACATTGGCGCCAGGTGAAAATATCGGTGAGCAATGCATCCGGACCGAGGTGCTTTACGGCGACTCGGTGATCAATCCCGGCAACGTCGTCAGCACGCCCATCGGCGGCGCCTCCGATGTGGGGGCGAGCATCCGCATTCAGGTCAATCAGCCGGTCAATGAGCCGATCGTCACGGTGCAGGTTCAGGCAGGCTGTTCCTCGCCGTTTTCGCGGCGCTATGTGCTGCTCGCCGATCTGGTTGCCGAATCGTCGTCTGGCGCCTTGCCGGTGGCGCCGCCTGTAGCGGCACCGATCCCTGCCATCGGAACACCGGCGGCCGGGAACACGGCGCCGGCCACCGCTTCGGGCCAGGACAGTGGTTCGGTAGCGTCCGCGACGGGGGCCACCGCCGCCCGAGCTCCTGCCCGCGCGGCACCGCGCAGTGTGGTCCGCCGGCCCGAGCAGCCGGCACCTGCACCACGCCTTCAGCTCGAACCGGTGGATCTGAGCTTGGCCATCGACCGCGATCCCGTGCTGCGCCTTTCGCTGAGCCTGCTGAGCGAACCGGCAAGCTCGGAAGAGGTGCGCCAGGCGGCCAGCCAGCTGTGGAAGGCGATCAACGCCGCGCCCGAAGACGTGCTGCGAGACGCCCAGAAGCTGGCGGTGCTTGAAGCCGAGTCCAAAGGCTTGCGCGAGCAGGAAGCCCAGGACAAGGCGCGCATCCAGGCCTTGCAGGCCGAGCTGGACCAGTCGCAATGGCAGCGTTATGCCGTCTGGGGTCTGGCCCTGTTGCTGCTCGTGGCCTTGCTGCTGCTCGCATGGTTGCTGCGTCGCCGCCAGACCATGGTCGTGCGCGAGGCCCGCAAGCCAGACGACAAGAAGCCGGCTCCTGCGAAAAAGAAGGACAAAGACAAGGCTTGGTGGGCCGAGGCGCAAGCGGGTGACGATATCTCCGTGGCGCCGGCTGGCGCCAAGGTCGCGCCCACGCTTGGGGCCAAGGTGGGCGGGGCGGGGCTCGACCTTGATCTCGATCTGGGGGCAGACGACGGCTACCAGAGTTTGACCGCCCAATCCGCGGCCAGTTGGGCACCGCAGGACCGCAAGGAGTTTGCCCCCAGCATGCTGGCGGCGTCGCGTTCGGTGGCCACGGAAGAGCTGTTCGATGTGCAGCAGCAGGCCGACTTCTTTGTTTCGCTCGGCGAACACGAACAGGCCATCGGCGTGCTGCGCAGCCACCTTATTGACAGCGCCGAACCCAGCCCGCTGGCTTATCTGGATCTGTTCCGGCTGTATCACCAGTTGGGGCGCCGCGTGGAATACGACCGCCTGCGCGAAGACTTCAACCAGCATTTCAACGCCGACGCGCCGCCGTTCGATCAGTACGCGGAAGAAAACCGTGGGCTGGAGACCTATGAGGCTGCGTTCAGCCGCATCCAGGCCCTGTGGCCTCAGCCACGCGTACTCGATGTCATCGAGCAGTCCATTTTCCGGGAGTCGGAAGACGGCGAGAGCGAGGGCGAGGTGTTCGGGCTTGAAGCCTATCGCGAGTTGCTGCTGCTCTACGCCATCGCCAAAGACGTCGCCAAGCGCGAGGAGGTGGCGTCTGTCCCGGGCAGCGATTTCCAGCACACGGCCATCCGACCTTTGAAGGCCGGTGCTGCGACCGGGGGCGTTTCCGTCAATATGGGGCGCGAAACCCAGCCGATGGATGTGGTCCCGCCGGCCTCACCCCGGCTTGGGCTGGACGTCGATCTGGACGAGCTGTCCGAGAATGCTGCGTTTGAGGCGTCTTTGCCCGAGGTCAGCTTGCCGGTAGAGCCGACGGCCAAGCCGCCCGCACCCGCGTCGCACGATCCGCTGCCCGAAGGCAATCTCATCGATTTTGAGGTGCTCGACTTCACCCCGCCTGAGTCGCTCGACGACAAGAAAGCCTAAATGGCCGGACGAGGGCCTTGGGACCCATGAAAAAAACCGCCGGAAGGCGGTTTTTTTCATGGGGGGAATCTCCACCTCAGCGGCGAACCTGCAGGGCACCAGGGTTGACGATGTTGGTGGGTGTTCCTTTGATGAAATTGACCACGTTGTCGAAGGCCGCCGAGAACAGCTGCTCGTAGTTGTCCTGCTCGACATAGCCGATGTGCGGCGTGCAGATACAGTTCTCCAGACGCAGCAGGGCATGCCCTTGCAGAATGGGCTCCGACTCGAAAACATCCACCGCAGCCATGCCAGGCCGTCCACGGTTGAGCGACGTGAGCAGGGCCTCCGGTTCGATGAGTTCGGCCCTTGACGTGTTGACCAGCAAGGCCGTCGGTTTCATGCGGGAGAGATCCTCCAGCGTGACACAGCCCTGGCTGGCTTCACCCAGCCGCAGGTGCAGCGACAGCACATCGGATGTTTCGAACAGAGCTTCCCGGCTTTCGGCAATTTCGTGGCCATCGGCCATGGCGCGGATGCGCGTCTCGTCGCTCCCCCACACCAGCACGCGCATGCCAAAAGCGCGGCCGTAGCTGG
Source organism: Hydrogenophaga sp. NFH-34 (assembly GCF_021401345.1). Lineage (GTDB taxonomy): Bacteria > Pseudomonadota > Gammaproteobacteria > Burkholderiales > Burkholderiaceae_C > Hydrogenophaga > Hydrogenophaga electricum. Next base: position 57,229 of record NZ_JACBGE010000010.1, on the reverse strand, counting down.
CCACCAGTTTGCCGATGCGGCCGTAGCTCCAGATACCGAGGGTTTTGCCTTGCAGCACCATGCCGAGCCCGAAATTGTTCGGCATGGACGCCGCTTTGAGGCCGGACTGCTGCCACGCCCCATGCTTGAGGCTGGCGATGTACTGTGGCAGGCGCCGCATGGACGCCATGATCAAGGCCCAGGTCAGCTCGGCCGTGGAAATGGGGGAACTGGTACCTTCACAAACCGCGACCCCCCGTTCCGTGCAGGCATTGACATCGATGTGCTTGCCGATGCGGCCTGTTTGGGCGATGAGTTTGAGCCGGGGCAGCTTCTCCACGAGCTGCCGGCTGATCTGGCTGCGCTCGCGGATCAGCACCAGCACATCGGCATCACGCAGGCGGACGGAAAGCTGTCCCACGCCCTTGACGGTGTTGGTGAAGACCTTGGCAGGATAAGGTTCGAGCTTTTCGGCGCAGCGCAGCTTGCGGACAACGTCTTGGTAGTCGTCCAGGATCACAATATTCATGGGACGCTATTGTGCCCGCAAGCCCTTCCCGGTCCTTGCTACAAGCTGTATATGTGGGCCCGCCACTGACGCGGCCAGGCCTTGGCCTGATCAGGCCGCTTTCACCGCGTGTTGCTGCGACTCCAGTGCCACCAGACGGTCCAGTTCGGCGCAGACATCGTGCATGCGGCCAGAGATCACCAGGCGGCCTTCCTGGCCGTGTTGACGCACCAGCAAGGGCTGGCGACGAGCCTTATCCAGGCGATGCACGTTGGAACGGGAAAGTGCCTGCTGCTTCGAGAGTTGGGGGGAGGGCGCCGCAGGTGTGGACGGCTTGGCATGCAGCCAGCCGGCACGTGAAAAAAGCTGCACGATCCGGGCCGAGCGCTCGCGCCTGACGATGGGCGCAGGCTCCAGCGCGAGCCAGCTATCGATCAGGCGCAAAGGGGCACGCCAGGTATTGCGAGCAAAAGGGATTCCCATGTGAAACTCCAGGCAAGGGGTTGAACACAGGCAGGATTGAAAAAAGTTCGCCCGCGCAGGGATGTGCCCGAGGAGTTGTCAACTCCCCGCGCAACCGCCCGCCACCTGCACCGGCGATGAAGACCGGTAGGGTCAGATCAGGAAACTGTTGCGGATCAGGCCCACAGCCAAACCTTCGATTTCGAAAGGTTCACCTGGCTCCACCACGATGGTGCGGAAGTCGGGATTTTCGGCGTGCAGTTCGATGCGGTCGTCGCGCCGCATGAAACGCTTGACCGTCACGTCGTCACCCAGCCGGGCCACGACGATCTGGCCGTTGCGCGCATCGCGTGTGGACTGCACGGCCAGCAGGTCCCCATCCATGATGCCGACGTCGCGCATGGACATGCCCCGCACACGCAGCAGATAGTCGGGCTGGCGCTGGAACAGGCTGCGCTCGACGTGGTAGGTCTGATCGACGTGCTCCTGGGCGAGAATCGGCGAGCCGGCTGCCACCCGGCCGATCAGCGGCAGCGCCAGCTGGGCCAGGCCCGGGAGGGTGAGCTGGTGTTCGCGGGCTTCGTTGATGGAACGCAGATCACGCCCGCGAAGACGGATGCCCCGGGAGGTGCCGCTGACCAGCTCGATCACCCCTTTGCGGGCCAGGGCCTGCAAGTGCTCTTCGGCCGCGTTGGCCGATTTGAAGCCGAGCTCGGCCGCGATTTCTGCGCGCGTCGGCGGGGCACCGGTGCTGGCAATGGCTTTCTGGATCAGCTCCAGAATCTGCTGCTGGCGGGCCGTGAGCTTGGGCGAGGAGAGCAAGGGGTCCAACATGACGTACCTTTCGGAAAACCGGCGAGACATCGGGCTGATGCCGGAAGACCGCCGATCAAAGTGACTGTTTTCTTATCCAGTAACTGTATTTTTACCCAGTTCAAGGAGTTTCGCAAGTGCCCCATCACACAGACGACCTGCTGACCGTTCCGCCCGACTGCAAGGTGGTGATTCTGGGCACCGGGGGCACCATTGCCGGGCGTTCGGTCGGTGCCGATGACCCCGTGGCCTACGTGGCCGGACAGGTGGCGGTGCGCGATCTGGTCGCCGGCGTGCCGGCGCTGGCACAGTGGCCGCTGGCCCTGGAACAGGTGGCCCAGGTTGACAGCAAGGACATGGGGCTGCCGGTCTGGCAGCGGTTGGTGCGGGCGGTCGAGTTGCACATGGCGCAGCCGTCCGTGGCGGGCATCGTCATCACCCATGGCACGGACACCCTGGAGGAAACCGCCTACCTGCTTCAACGGTTGCTGCAGCCAGCCAAACCGGTCGTGCTGACCTGTGCCATGCGCCCGGCGACGGCGCTGGTGCCCGACGGCCCCCAGAATTTGCTTGATGCCGTGGTCGTGGCAGCAGATGCGCAGGCGCGTGGTGTGCTGGCCGTCTGTGCCGGGCAGATTCACCGCGCCGAGCATGTGGCCAAGGTGCACAGTTACCGGCTGGACGCCTTCTCTTCGGGCGATGCCGGACCGGCCGGCTGCGTGGAGGCGGGACAGGTCCGCTGGTTTCAGCCGCTCGCCTTGCCCGAAGCACCGGACACCCGCTTGCTGGCTGCTTTTCTCGCGGCACCGGCGTTGCCGAAGGTGCCGCTGCTCACCAGCCATGCCGATGCCGATGGCGACCTGGTGCGGGCCTTGTTGACGCTGGCGCCCGAGGGTCTGCTGGTCGCCGGCACCGGCAACGGGACCCTGCACGACAACCTGGTGGCGGCCTTGCTGGAAGCGCAGCACGCGGGCGTGCGGGTGGTGCGTGCGAGCCGGTGCGCACAGGGGCGGGCCATGCCGGATGATCGCAACCCATTTCCGGTCGCGGCCCCGCTCAATGCGCCCAAAGCCCGTCTGGCGCTGGCCTTGGACCTCCTTGCAGAACGCAGCGGACGCTGACGACAGGCGGCCACAAAAAAAGCCCGGCAAAGGCCGGGCTTGGCGGGAGCGGGAAGAAGGCTTACTGGGCCAGTGCCGCCAGGGCGCGCGAGGTGATCTCTTCCACGGTGCCCATACCGCTGATGGCGCGGTACTTCGGTGCCGCGGCCGCATCGGCCTGTGCCCAGTTGCGGTAATAGTCCACCAGCGGGCGGGTCTGGGCACTGTAGACCTCCAGACGCTTCTGGACCGTTTCTTCCTTGTCGTCATCGCGCTGGATCAGCGGTTCGCCGGTCACGTCGTCCACACCGTCCACCTTGGGCGGGTTGAACTTGACGTGGTAAGTGCGGCCGCTGGCCGGGTGGGAACGCCGGCCGCTCATGCGCTCGATGATGGCATCGAAAGGCACATCGATCTCGAGCACGTAATCGAGCTTGACACCTGCAGCCTTCATCGCATCGGCCTGGGGGATGGTGCGGGGGAAACCGTCGAACAGGAAACCGCCGGCACAGTCGGGCTGGGCGATGCGTTCCTTGACCAGGTTGATGATCAGGTCGTCGCTGACGAGGCCACCGGATTCCATGACCGCCTTGGCCTGCAGACCCAGGGGCGTGCCGGCCTTGACCGCGGCGCGCAGCATGTCGCCGGTGGAGATTTGCGGGATACCGTACTTCTGGCAAATGAAAGCGGCTTGTGTGCCTTTGCCAGCGCCGGGGGCGCCCAACAGAATCAGTCTCATCGGTTTCCTTTATCAGAGTTTCAAGAAGCAGGGGCCGAGCGCGGGCACAAGCCAGGCGGGCCAGTCGGTCGAGGATAGCATGGGCTTTCCCCCAGTCGCCTTACACGCTGTCGCCCCGGAGGGGTGGTCCGTGCAGCGGGAACGGGCCGGTTTTCCGGCTCAGCCGAACAGGGCGCGGACGCGTGCGAGGTCGTCCGGGGTGTCCACCCCAGGGCCCGGTGCTTCTTCGGTCACGTGCACCGCGATGCGCTCGCCGTGCCAGAGCACGCGCAGTTGCTCCAGCGATTCGATGCGCTCCAGCGGTGCGGGCTCCAGGGTCGGGAAGCGGCGCAGGAAACCGGCCCGGTAAGCGTAGATGCCAACGTGCCGCAAGGGTGCGGGCGAGGGCAGGGGGGTGTTGTCGGTCAGTCCCTCGGCCGAGGCCATGCCATCGCGCCACCAGGGAATGGGGGCACGGCTGAAGTACAGCGCCGTGTGCTGGCGGTCGAGCACCACCTTGACCACATGGGGGTTGAGGAACTCGGCCATGCCGGCCAGCACATGGGCTGCCGTGCTCATCACGCAATCGGTGCGTTGCCGGAGCTGCTCGGCCACGGCATCGATCAATGCAGGCGCGATGAGGGGTTCATCGCCCTGGACATTGACCACCACCGCATCGTTGGCCAGATCCAGCAAGGCACAGGCTTCGGCCAGCCGGTCGCTGCCGGACGGGTGATCGGTGCGCGTGAGCAGGGCCGCCACGCCATGGGCCTGGCAGGCGCGAACGATGCGTTCGTCGTCCGCCGCCACGACGCAGCGTGCCGCACCACTCAGCGCGGCCCGTTGGGCGACCCGGACAACCATAGGCACGCCGCCGATGTCGGCCAGGGGTTTGTCCGGCAGGCGGGTCGAAGCGAGCCGCGCCGGAATCAGCACCGTGAAGGGGGCGCTCATGCTGCCGGGTCGGCCGGCGACGTGGGCTTGGGGCGCTCCGCTTCGTCGTCGCTCAGCGGGCGGGCTTCGTGTTCGAGCAGGATGGGAATGCCATCGCGCACGGGGTAGGCCAGGCGGGCGCTGCGCGAGAGCAGCTCCTGCTTTTCGCGGTCGAAGACCAGCGGTCCCTTGGTCACGGGGCACACCAGCAGTTCAAGCAGTTTCGAATCCATGGCGCAATGATAGTGAGTGCCGCGGGGGGCGCAGGGTCTCGGTCGGTCAGGCGGGTTGGCGGGCCGCGGTCTGGCGCAGCCGCGCAGCCACGTGATCGATCAGCGCTGGCGGCAGCGTCACGGCCAGGGGCACGGTCCAGGCACGCAGTGTGCCGGTGCGGCCAGCCAGCAGGGGAAACAGTTTGACCGCATCCTTCTCGGTGCAGATGAGTTCGGCATCGGGGTGGGACTGCACCAGCCGCGCGTAGGCGTCGGGGCCGGCGTGGTCGGGCAGGGCGATCTGTTGAGAAAGGGTCAGCCCTTCGGCAAGCAAGGCCTGGAAAAACACACCCGGGCGGGCGATGCCCGCGAGCGCCACCAGCGGGCGATCACGCAGCCGGGCCAAGGGCATGTGCGTGCCCTGCTCATTGCGCGCCTCGCTGATCAGGCCACGCTGCAGGGAAAACACCACCTGACCGGCTGCCAAAGGTGGTGCGTTCAACCCGGTGTGCAAAACGACGTCGGGCGCAAAAGCCATGCCGGCACGCGGTGGCCAGGGTTCGCGCAAAAGGCCCGCCGGCAGCAGCCAGCCGTTGCCCATGCCCCGGTCGTCGAACACGGCCAAGGCCAGATCGCGGCCCAGCGACCAGTGCTGCAGGCCGTCGTCGCAGACGATCACGTTCACGTCGGGGTGCGCGGCCAGCAGGGCGCGGCCAGCGTCTGCGCGCTGGCGACCGACCCATACCGGTACCTCCGTGGCCGATCGGATCAGCAGCGGCTCGTCGCCCACCTGTTCCGCAGACGCTGCCGGCCCGACCGCGCTGACCTCGGTGCCGGTCCGGCCGTGGCCGCGCGAGACGACGCCGGGGCGCCAGCCACGGGCTTTCAACGCCTGCACCAGGGCGATGGTGGTGGGGGTCTTGCCGGCGCCACCGACGACCACGTTGCCGACCACGATGACGGGCACGGGCAGGCGCTGGACGCGGGACCAGCCGGCCACATAGGCCTGCCGCCGCAAGGCCACCAGAGCGCGGTAGAGCAGCGACAGCGGCCACAGCGCGCGTGCCTGGGCGCCGCGCCGGCTGGCCAGGGCCAGCCATTCGGCCTGCCGCCGCGCCCGGGAGTCGGCGTCGGCCATGGGAATCAGCGTCGCTGGCGACCGTCGCCGGATTGCTGGGTCGCGAAGGTGATCTGCACCAGACCCGCGCGCCGGGCTGCGTCCATCACGTTGACCACCGACTGGTGCGTGGCGGCGGCGTCGGCACTGATGATCACCACGATATCGCGCTGATCCCGGGCCGCCTGCAGCAGGCTGCGCGTGAGCTGCGCCACATCGCCGCCGTCGACCGCCTGGCGGTTGATCGCATACCGGCCATCGCTGCTGATGGTCACGATCACTTCCTTGGGGTATTCGCGCTGCGCCTGGGCGTCGGCCACCGGCAGATTCACCTGCAGTTCGGTGAACTTGGAATAGGTGGTGGTGAGCATCAGGAAGATGAGCACCACCAGCAGGATGTCGATGAACGGGATCAGGTTGACCTCGGGTTCATCGCGCGAACCGGGACGGAAGTTCATGCTTCGCCGGCCTTCCTTACTTGCGCAGCGTCAGCAGGTGGCGCACGAAACGCTCCGACGCCACCTCCATCGACAGCAGGTAGCCGTCGACCCGAGCCCGGAAGTAACGCCAGAAGATCAGCGCGGGAATCGCCACGATCAGCCCGAAGGCCGTGTTGTACAGCGCGATGGAAATGCCGTGCGCCAGCTGCGCCGGATTGCCGCCGCCGGTCATGCCGCCATCACCGCCTTGCGAGCCGAAAATCTCGATCATCCCGATCACGGTGCCCAGCAGGCCCAGCAGGGGCGCTGCCGAGGCGATGGTCGCCAACGCACCCAGGTAGCGCTGCAGCTTGGCGGCGGCAAGCCGACCGGCACCTTCGAGGCCGGAGCGCAGTTCGTCCTCGGTGGCGCGCGGGTTGTTCAGCAAGGCCCGGAAGCCGCTGGCCAGCACTTCGCCCAGCAGGGAGTTCTGTTCGAGCTGCGACACCACTTCGGCGCTGGGAACGCCTGCACGCGACACCATGATGGCTTCATCGAGCAGCGGGGCGGGCACGACCTTGGCCGTCTTGAGGCTGAGGAAGCGCTCGATCACGAGGGCCAGACCGAGGATGGAGCAGGCAATCAACGGCCAGATCGGCCAACCAGCGGCTTGTATGATGGACAGCAAGACAGGGGCTCCTGACAGGCGGCGCCGCAAGGCGGCAAAAAGTTCGCAGGCGATTATCGCCCAGTGCCCGCGCCGCCTCTGGCGCCCACGCTGCCGAAGCTTGCCGCCCGCCGGCCGCTTCATGCACATTTTCTGTGGATAACTTTGTGAAGAACCTGGGCTCACCCGCTGCCAGTGCCAGCAGATACGGGACTTTCCTTGCGTCGATGAGAAAAACAGCAGTGCAAAACGCTTTGGAATCAACGAACTGTCTGCCAATCCCTCGGCGCTGGGTGCACGAGCGCGCCGTCGCCAGCAACGGCGCGGCTTGTGGACACATTTGTGCCGGAGAAGCCTGTGTCTGAAGCGTTTCAGGCATCCGCTGAAGCACCGGCGCGGCCTGTGTGGGGCGTTGGGCCGCTGATGCGCGCCATCGCTGACACACTGGCGGCGCGGTTCAATCCGGTGGCGGTGCGCGGCGAGATTTCGGGGTTCTCGCGCGCGGCCAGCGGGCATTGTTACTTCCAGCTCAAAGATGACAGTGGTCAGTTGCGTTGCGCCATGTTCCGCCGCGCCGCCGACGCGCTGCGCTTCGCCCCGGCCGATGGCCAGCGCGTGGAAGCCCATGGCAAGCTGGACGTGTATGGCCCCCGCGGCGACTTGCAGCTCATCGTCGAACGCCTGGTGCCTGCGGGGCAGGGCAACCTGTTCGAGCAGTTCCTGCGGCTGAAGGCCCGGCTGGAAGCCGAAGGCCTGTTCGACGCCGACCGCAAAAGGCCGCTGCCGGCCCAGCCACGCAGCATCGGTGTGGTGACTTCGCTGGGCGCTGCCGCCCTGCGCGACGTGGTCACGGCCCTGCGGCGGCGCGTGCCACACCTGCCCGTCGTGATCTACCCGGCGTCGGTCCAAGGTGCACAGGCGCCGGCCGAGATTTGTGCCGCGCTGCGTACCGCGTACCGGCGCCATGCCGACACCGGCGAGAGCGAGGTGCTGCTGCTGGTGCGCGGTGGTGGTTCCCTGGAGGACCTCTGGTCGTTCAACGACGAAGCCGTGGTGCGCACCGTCGCCGAAGCGCCCATGCCCGTGATCAGCGGGGTGGGGCACGAAACCGATTTCACCCTGGCCGATTTCGCGGCCGACCTGCGGGCGCCCACGCCCACCGCAGCGGCCGAACTTTGCGCGCCCGAGCGCTCGGTGCGGCTGGGCGAGCTCGAATACCTGCATGAAGCGCTGCAGGATCGGCTCTACCGGCAGATTGACCAGCGTGCACAACGGCTGGACCGCCTCGCCCAGCGGCTCGGACGCCCCTCGGCGCGGCTGCACGAACACCGGGAGCAACTGACGGTGCTGGAGCACCGGCTGGCGCGGGGCGTGCAGCAGCAGTACCAGCGCCAGAGCGCCGGCCTGCAGCGGCTGTCGGTGGCTTTGCCGGCCGCCTGGGCCCGCTCGCGCGAGAGCGCCCGTTTGCGCCTGCAGCGCCTGGAGGTGGCGCTGGGGCACCTCGATCCGCGCCTGGTGCTGGAACGCGGCTATGCCTACCTGACCGACGGCGCCGGCGCGACCGTGACCCAGGTGGCACAGGTCCATACCGGCCAGGCACTCACCGCCACGCTGGCCGACGGCGCACTGGCGTTGGCCGTGCAGGGCGTGCGACCGGAGAAACCCTGATCCGTCCAGGTGGCTCGTGCTTCCCTACAATGCGCCTCACGTCGGGCCCAGCCGCGAGCCACCGCCCGGTGCCACAGGAATTCACCCACCATCGATCACGACAAGAGGAACCCACATGGAACACACCTTGCCCCCGCTGCCTTACGGCCTGGACGACCTGGCACCCCACTACAGCCGCGAGACCCTGGAATACCACCACGGCAAGCACCACAACGCCTATGTGGTGAACCTCAACAACCTGCAAAAGGGCACCGAGTTCGAAAGCAAGACCCTGGAAGAGATCGTCAAGACCTCCAGCGGCGGCATCTACAACAACGCGGCCCAGATCTGGAACCACACCTTCTTCTGGAACTGCATGAAGCCCAACGGCGGCGGTGAGCCCACCGGCGCCCTGGCCGCAGCCATCAACGCCAAGTGGGGCAGCTACGCCGCTTTCAAGGAAGCCTTCGTGAAGTCGGCCGTGGGCAACTTCGGTTCGGGCTGGACCTGGCTGGTCAAGAAGGCCGACGGTTCGGTCGACATCGTCAACACCGGTGCCGCCGGCACCCCGCTGACCACCGCCGACACCGCGCTGCTGACCGTGGACGTGTGGGAACACGCCTACTACATCGACTACCGCAACCTGCGTCCCAAGTTCGTGGAAACCTTCCTGGACAAGCTGGTCAACTGGTCGTTCGCCGAAAAGAACTTCGGCTGAGCACCAGTTCACTCCCGCTCCCGAGTGCAAAAAGGGCAGGCCGAAAGGCCTGCCCTTTTTCATGGGGACCGCAGCGGTTATCGGGCTTTCGGTACCCGGCCCATCAGGTAGAACTCGGGGTTGGGCATCATGCCGCTGAAGCTGGCCATGCGGTTGGACAGGCCGAAGAAGGCCGTGATGGCGGCAATATCCCAGGCATCCTCGTCGCTGAAGCCGTGTGCGTGCAGGGCCTGGAAGTCCGCCTCCTCGATGGCATGCGACTGCTCGCAGACCTTCATGGCGAAGTCGAGCATGGCGCGCTGACGCGCACTGATGTCGGCCTTGCGGTGGTTGACCGCGACCTGATCGGCCACCAGCGGCTTTTTCTCGTAGATGCGCAGCAGGGCGCCGTGGGCCACCACGCAGTACAGGCACTGGTTGGCCGCGCTGGTGGTGGTCACGATCATTTCGCGATCCCCTTTGCTCAGGCTGGACGTGCGGCCCACCGATTCGGGCATCATCAAGGCGTCGTGGTAGGCAAAGAACGCCCGCCACTCAGCCGGGCGGCGGGCCAGGGCCAGAAACACGTTGGGCACGAACCCTGCTTTCGCCTGAACCTCCAGAATCTGGGTCTTGAGATCGTCGGGCAGGTCGTTCAGATCGGGCAGGGGGTAACGCGCTGGTTCACTCATGGTTTGTCTCCTGTCGGGGTGTGCTGGCGTCAGCTTATCCTCTCGCGCTGATCGATCTCTGACACATGGAGCACAGTTTGCAGGACGAAACCTATCTGAAAGGCCTGGCCACCCGCCGGGCAGTCATGGGCGATGCCCATGTCGACCGGGCACTGGCCGGGGCCACCGCTTTCACGCAGCCGATCCAGGACCACATTTCGCGCGCCGCCTGGGGCGAGGTGTGGCAACGGCCCGGCCTGGACCGCAAGACCCGCAGCCTGATCACCGTGGCCATGCTGACAGCGCTGGGCAAGCAGCACGAGCTCAAGGGCCATGTGCGGGGGGCGCTGAACAACGGTGTCACCGTCGACGAACTGCAGGAAGTGCTGCTGCACGCGGCCATCTATTGCGGTGTGCCGGCCTCGGTCGACGCCTTCCGCACTGCGGCCGAGGTGGTCGATGCGCCGCCGCCCGCCGGCGCGGCGTCCTGACCCGGATCCCAAATACCTTTTCTCTTCTTTCATTCAGGAGCTTCCATGTCCCTTCTTCGCCGTTCCGTTCTGATCCGTTCGCTGCAGGCCGCGCTTGCCCTGAGCGCCGTGGCCGGCCTGACCCCGGTCCAGGCCCAGAACACCACCACCCGCATCCTGGTCGGCTTCCCGGCCGGTGGCGGCACCGATGCCATCGCCCGCATCCTGGCCGAACGCCTGCAGGCCGAGCTGGGCCACAGCGTGGTGGTCGAAAACAAGGCCGGTGCCGGCGGCCAGATCGCGGCCCAGGCGCTCAAGGCCGCCCAGCCCGACGGCCACACGCTGTTTCTGAGCCACGACCACAGCGTTTCCATCCTGCCGCTGACCATGAAGAACCCGGGCTTCGATCCGGGCAAGGACTTCGTGCCCGTGGCCGGTTTTGCCACCTTCGTGAATGCGGTGGCGCTGTCGGGGGGCACGCCCGCCAAGGACTTCAAGGGCTGGGTCGACAGCGTCAAGGCCGCTGGTGGCAAGGCCAGCGTCGGCATTCCGGCCCCGGCCTCGACGCCGCAGTTTGCGGTCCAGGTGATCGGCAAGCAGTTCGGTCTGGACCTGGTGGCAGCGCCGTACCGGGGCAGCGCGCCGATGATGGGCGACATGCTGGGCAACCAGATCCCGGCCGGCGTCGGCTCGGTGCCCGACTTCATCGAGAACCACAAGGCCGGCAAGCTGCGCGTGGTGGCTGTCATGGGCACGCAGCGCCAGACTGCGCTGCCCGATGTGCCGACCTTCACCGAAGTCGGCATCAAGGGCTTTGAGGAAGTGCCGTACTACGGCCTTTTTGCACCAGCGGGCACGCCCAGGGCGGCGCTCGACAAGCTGGGTGCCGCGGTGCAGAAGGTGATTGCGCAGACCGACGTCAAGGACAAGCTGAACACCATGGGCCTGACCGTCGGCTACATGAGCGGCGCCGAGCTGGGCAAGCGCGAAGTCGCTTACCGCGAGGTCTGGGCGAAGATCATCAAGGACAGCGGCTACCAGCCGCAGTGAGCCGGCGCCGGGCTGGGCTCAGCCTTCGAGCAGGCGGTGCACCAGGTCGGCCGTGCTGTGCGCCTGGTACTTGCGCATCAGCCGCGCCCGGTAAATCTCCACGGTCCGGTGGCTGATGCCCAACTGCCGACCGATCTCCTTGCTGGTCAGGCCCTTCATCAGGAAGGCGGCCACCTCGCGCTCGCGCCCGGTCAGTTCGGCCCTGACGGTGCGCCGCGCACTCAGGTCTTCGAAGCACCAGATGCCGGCTTCGTGCGGCGCCTCCGGCCGCAGAGCGCGGCCGGTCACGTGGCACCAGAAGGTCTCGCCCTTGAAGCGCCCGTCCACGCGCTTCATGATCCGGTCATCGGCGTAGGTGCCGTTGCTGTTGAGCGAATGCGCGATGCGCGCGCCCGTGCGTTCGTATTCGCTCACGCTCGGGTACAGGATCAGGAAGCTCTGGCCCACGAGCTGGTCGCGCGTGACGCCGAACATCTCGCACAGCGCCTGGTTGCAGTTGAGAATGGTGCGCTGGCGCGACAGCGCCAGGCCCACCGGAGCCTGCTCGAAAGCGAGGCGGTAGTCGATGCTTTCCATGATCGGTACCCGTTCCCGGCCCCGGCCCCGGGCAGATCGCCGGGCAGGGCGTGTTTTCCTTTACGAAATACTACGTACGTAGTTACGTAGTATCGTTGCAGACCTTGTTGATCCCTCACCCTCACTGGAGCCCGACGAAGTGAACAAGATCTATCCCAGCGCGGCCGATGCCCTCCAGGGCGTCGTGGCCGACGGCCAGCTCATCGCCGTGGGCGGTTTCGGCCTGTGCGGCATTCCCGAAGCCCTGATCGACGCCCTCAAGGATGCTGGCGTCCAGAACCTGACCGTGATTTCCAACAACGCCGGCGTCGACGGTTTCGGCCTGGGCAAGCTGCTGGAAACCCGCCAGATCAAGAAGATGATCGCCAGCTACGTCGGCGAGAACAAGGAGTTCGAGCGCCAATACCTGGCCGGCGAACTGGAATTGGAATTCACGCCCCAGGGCACGCTGGCCGAAAAGCTGCGCGCCGGCGGCGCCGGCATTCCCGCCTTCTTCACCAAGACCGGTGTCGGCACCCTGGTGGCCGAGGGCAAGGAACTGCGCGAATTCGACGGCGAGACCTACGTGATGGAACGTTCGCTGGTGCCCGAGGTGGCGCTGGTCAAGGCCGACGTGGCCGACAAGAGCGGCAACCTGCGCTTCAACCTGACGGCGCGCAACTTCAACCCGGCCGCAGCCACCGCAGGCAAGGTCTGCATCGTGGAGGTGGAGCGCATCGTGGAAGTGGGCGAGATCGCCCCCGACGACATCCACCTGCCGGGTATCTATGTGCACCGCATCGTGCACAACCCGAGCCCCGAAAAGCGCATCGAAAAGCGCACCACCCGCGAACGCACGTAAGGAGAACACCATGCCCTGGACCCAAGACCAGATGGCCGCGCGCGCGGCCCAAGAGCTGGAAGACGGCTTCTACGTGAACCTCGGCATCGGCATCCCGACGCTGGTGGCCAACCACACCGGCGACAAGGAGGTGTGGCTGCAATCCGAAAACGGCATGCTGGGCATCGGCCCGTTCCCGTACGACGACGAGGTCAACCCCGACCTGATCAACGCCGGCAAGCAGACGGTGACCACGCTCAAGGGCTCGTCCATCTTCGGCTCCGACCAGTCGTTCGCCATGATTCGCGGCGGCAAGATCAACCTGTCCATTCTGGGCGCCATGCAGGTCACGGCCAGTGGCGACCTGGCCAACTGGATGATCCCCGGCAAGATGGTCAAAGGCATGGGCGGTGCCATGGACCTGGTGGCCGGCGTCAAGCGCGTGATCGTGCTGATGGAGCACGTGGCCAAGAAGAAGGACGGCACGACGGACATGAAGATCCTGCCCGAATGCACGCTGCCGCTCACCGGCAAGGGCGTGGTCGACCGCATCATCACCGACCTGGGCGTGATGGACGTGACGCCCGAAGGCTTGAAGCTGGTGGAACTGGCCGACGGCGTGACCCGCGAGGAAATCCAGAGCAAGACCGGCGTGCCGCTGATCTGATCTGAGCTGAGCTGAGCGGACTTTGCCCCGCCGGCGGCGTGCCAGCCTGGTGCACGCTGCCGGCCGTTTCCCGGTCCCGGTGCACGGCATGCATCGCTGCTGAAACACCGGGTTGGCGCCGGGTGCGGCCTTCCTCCCGACGGGTTTGCGTGGACGGGGCTGAAGGCCCTCTGTGCAGCCGCTACAGTCGGGGCATGACCCCACCCGCAATGACCGACGCCGACTTCATGCGCCTGGCCCTGGAACAGGCCGAGATGGCGTCTCGCGCGGGCGAAGTGCCCGTGGGGGCGGTCCTGGTGCGGCAGGGGCGGGTGATCGCCACCGGGCGCAATGCGCCGATCGGCGATGCCGACCCGACGGCGCATGCCGAAATCACCGCCTTGCGCGCCGGCGCCCACGCGCTGGGCAATTACCGGCTCGACGATTGCGAGCTCTTTGTCACCCTGGAGCCTTGCGCCATGTGCACCGGCGCCATGCTGCACGCGCGACTGCGGCGGGTGGTTTTCGGGGCGCCCGACCCCAAAACCGGCGCCGCCGGTTCGGTGGTCAACCTGTTCGAGCAGCCCGCGCTCAACCACCAGACGGCGGTGCAGGGCGGGGTGCTGGCCGACGAATGCGGTCTGGCCCTCAGTGCGTTTTTCCGCCAGCGACGCGAAACGCGGCGCCAGCAGGCCCAGCCGGTGCGCGAAGACGCCCTGCGCACGCCCGAAGCGCGGTTTGCTGACCTTCCCGATTACCCCTGGGCCCCGCACTACCTGAGCGACCTGCCCACGCTGGATGGCCTGCGCCTGCATTACCTGGATGAGGGGCCGGCCGATGCCCGCCGCACCTGGCTGTGCCTGCACGGCAACCCGGCCTGGAGCTATCTCTACCGCAAGATGATCCCGCGCTTCCTGGCGGCCGGCGACCGGGTGGTGGCGCCCGATCTCATCGGCTTCGGCAAGAGCGACAAGCCCAAGCGCGAGGATGCCCACCAAGTGGGCTGGCACCGGCAGGTGCTTCTGGAACTGGTGGCGCGGCTGGACCTGCGGCACGTGGTGCTGGTGGTCCAGGACTGGGGCGGCATCCTGGGGCTGACCTTGCCCATGGAAGCACCCGAGCGCTACGCCGGATTGCTGGCGATGAACACCCTGCTGGCCACCGGGGACGAACCGCTGTCACCGGGTTTCCTGGCCTGGCGGGACATGTGCGCGCAGAAGCCCGACTTCGACGTCGCCCGGCTCTTCGCGCGCGGCAATCCCCATCTGTCGGCGGCCGAATGTGCGGCCTACATGGCCCCGTTTCCCGACCGCGGGCACCGCGCCGCCTTGCGCGCTTTTCCCCGGCTGGTGCCCGAGCACCCCGATGACGAAGGGGCTGCGGTCGCGCGCCGCGCCCGCACGTTCTGGCACGAAACCTGGCAGGGGCAGACCTTGCTGGCCATCGGCCAGCAGGATCCGGTGCTGGGCGAACCGGTGATGCGCGCCCTGGGCACCCGAATCCGCGGCGCGGGCGAACCGCTGCTGCTGCCCGAGGCGGGGCATTTCGTGCAGGAGCACGGGGAACGCATTGCCCAAGCCGCCATCGAATTTTTTTCCCTTTCCTGACCATGAGCCACATCTATCTGTATTCCCCTTCCAGCGCCGTGCGCGACAAAGCGGCCTTCCGGCGCGGCGTCGCCCTGCTCAAGCGGCTCGGCCACGAGGTCGAGATCGATCCCGACGCGCTGCGCAGCCACATGCGTTTCGCCGGCGATGACGAGACCCGGGTCGCGGCGATCACGCGCGCAGCCGCCAGCGGCGCCGACGTGGCCCTGATCACGCGCGGGGGTTACGGCCTCACGCGCATCCTCCCCACGCTGCCGTACCGCCAGATCGCGCGGGCGGTCGACAAGGGCACACAATTCGTCGGTCTGAGCGACTTCACGGCCCTGCAATGTGCCGTGCTCGCCAAGACAGGGACCACCACCTGGGCCGGTCCGGCGCTGGGCGAAGACTTCGGGGCCGAAACACCCGACGACATCATGCTGGCGTGCTTCGACGACCTGCTCGACGGCCACGGCGAAGGCAGCGGCTGGCGGCTGCCGGTGCGCGACCTGCCCGCGCTGGCCCGCCGCCTTCCCGCCAGGGCCGCCACCCCAACCGACGCGGAAGAGGGGCCTTCCCTGCACATCCGCAAGGCCACGCTCTGGGGTGGGAACCTGTCGGTGCTGTGCTCGCTCGTCGGCACGCCCTGGCTTCCGGCGGTGCGCAATGGCGTGCTGTTTCTGGAGGACGTGAACGAACATCCCTACCGCATCGAACGGCAACTGACCCAGTTGCTGGAGGCGGGCATTCTGGGCCGCCAGAAGGCGGTGCTGCTCGGCAGCTTCAACCGCTACAAGCCGGTACCGCACGATCGCGGCTTCAAGTTGCAGACGGTGGTGGACTGGCTGCGTTCGCGCCTGAAAGTGCCCGTGCTCACGGGCCTGCCGTTCGGCCACGTGCCCACCAAGGTACTGCTGCCGGTCGGGCAGCCGGTGGATCTGCTGGTGGAAGGGCGCGACGCGCTGATCTTCTGGGGCTGAGGGCACCCGGCACCCGGGTGTGGCGTGCCGCCGGCCTCAGCGATGCAGGCGGCAGGCGTCGATCAGGCTGCGGGGAATCAGGCCGTGGAACACGGGTGTGAGCTGGCGCACCGTGCCGACCGCAACCGCCTCGCCGTGCAGGCGACTCAGCACGGCCACCATTTCGGCGCGCGCGTACCAAAGCGCGTGAGCGTCGTGCAGGTACTGCAGGCGCCGGTGCAACTGCGGGTTGAGCTGGGCGCCGTCTTCGCCCAGCGCCCTCAGCATGGCTTGCCGCACGGGCTCCAGGGCTTCGGGCGAAGTCTTTCTTTCGTCCCCTCCCAGCAGGGCAGAAATGGTGTTTCGAATACCGGGTTTGGTCCAACGCATGGTTCTGTGCCTCAACGACGTCTCAGGTTCTTGTCAGGCCGGTTAAGCAAAGAATAAGCCCACGCTGGCTGTCCCGATACAGGGAGCGCCCTTCTACCGATAAAAAAACAACAGCCAAATCATCGAGTTACACGGTTTCCTTAAGATGGAGCCTTCAATTTTTGAATACCTTTGATCGAAGCTTGTGTGGCCGGTGCTCCTTGGAAGGCTCGCAGGTAAAACCTTTGGCCCAACCCTGATCGACGGAGCGGATCAGCGGGCCGTCTTCGCTGGGCGCAGGCTTGGGTGCCTGAAAACGGTGTGAAAAAAAACACGCATATCCTGTTTCTGTCGCTGCTGCCCGCGGGCGCTGCGACCGGCATTGGCCGTGATCTAATGGCTGGGAACCCACCGCCCCATGGCTGAACTCACGATCGCTTTTGTGGACCTGACCGGCAGCGTGTCGGTCTATGAGACGCTGGGCAACGATCGCGCGGCCCGGGCGGTGACCAAGCTCACCCAGTGGGTGGGCAGCCTGGCCATCGAACATGGCGGCCAGGTGGTCAAGATGCTGGGTGACGGCGTGCTCATGTCCTTTGCCAACAACCGCCAGGCCATCGAATGCGTCAGTCGCATCCAGCAGGAACACGCGCAGCGCGTGCTGCAGTGGCCTGATCGGCTCAAGCTGCTGATGCAGATCGGCCTGGCCCGGGGCCAGGTTGTGGTGGTCGATGGCGATTGTTTCGGCGACGCGGTGAACGTGGCGTCCCGCCTGAGCGACCTGGCCGGCCCTGAACAGATCCTGGCCACCGATTCGGTGATCCGCAAGCTCGGCGCACGCTCCGGCGTGCGCAGCCGCAGCCTGGGCCCCATGCGCATCAAGGGGCGGGCCGAGCCCTGCGAAGTGTTCCGGGTGGAATGGCAGACGGAAATGGGTTCCGAATTTCTCACCCTGCCGGCCGACCTGCACGCGGTAGCCAAGCAGCGTGAGTCGGTGTTCGGGGGGATCGAGCTGGGCTGGCTGGATGCCAGTCTGTCGTTCAACCTGACCGACCTGCCGGTGCGCATCGGGCGCGCGCCGGAGGCGGATTTCGTGGTGGCCGATCCGCGTGTTTCGCGCATGCACTCGACGATCGACATCCGTTCGGGCAACTATGTGCTGGAAGACATTTCCAGCTACGGCACCTGGGTGCGTTTTGCGGGCAACGACCACATCCTGTCGCTGCGGCGGCAGGAATGCCTGTTGCACAGCGACGGCGAAATCGCCATGGGGGCGCCATTCACCGACTACAGCACCCCGACCATCAGTTTCCGCCTGGTCGATGGTTCGATGGTGCTGGGCCGGGGGCCGCTGGACGCCTGAGCGACTGCGTCCGCAGGGCTGCCGTCACGCCGTGGCGTTACCGCTGCCGCTGGGGTTCTGGTTGTACAGCCGCGAAGCCAGCTCGAGCTGGCTGGACAGCTGGGCAATGAAGGCCGTCAGTTCCTGGCCGCTGATCTGGCCATCGTTGTCGGTATCGAGCCCGGCGACGAGCTCCTGCAGGCGGGATGTGACCGCGCCCGGTTCGGTGCTGGCCGTGGCCGTGTCGCCGTCTGCGGTGGACTGTACCGTGGTCACGGTGGTGGTCGTGGTGGTGGTGACCACGCCGGCTTCCGCGTTGCCGATGCCAAATTCGGCCTTGGAGATGACCCCATCGCCATCGGTATCGAGTTCGGCAAAACGGGCCTCGTCGCCCCGCGATTGCACGAAGGCCTGCGTCCCGCTGCTCGCGGGGGCGAGCAGGCCCAGCAGGGCCTGCGTCATTTCGGCGCCCGAGAGCAGGGCATCGCCATCGGTATCCGCCTGCTGAAAAAGGGTGTTGGCGTCGCCGGAAACGGGCAGACCGAACTTGGTGGCCACCTTGTCCAGCGCGGCCTGGAATTCGCTGGCGTCGATGGCGCCGCTGCCGTCCAGATCGGCTTTTTTCATCACCTTGCCCTGCAATTGCGAGGTCAGGTTGGGGGCCAGATTCAGCAGGGACTGGGCCCAGAGGTTCTGGGCGTTGCTGCTCGTTGTGCTCATGAGGCGGTTCCTTTCGTCGAACGGTTCCCCACAACGCGGGGCCACGCGGCAATGGTCGACGAAAAGCCGGGGCGCGAAGCGCCGCAACAACGGCCGCCAAACCCGCCAGTTCGGTGCTTAGGCGCGGCTCACTTGAGGTTGCCGGAGAGGAACTGGGCCAGCCGCTCGCTGCGTGGGCGCGCCAGCACTTCGCGTGGCTGCCCCTGTTCTTCGATGCGCCCCTGGTGCAGGAAGATCACGTGGTTGGACACCTCCCGCGCGAAGCCCATTTCATGGGTCACCACCAGCATGGTGCGGCCTTCTTCGGCCAGCAGCTTCATCACGCGCAGCACTTCGCCCACCAGCTCCGGGTCGAGCGCGCTGGTGGGTTCGTCGAACAGCATCACCGCCGGCTCCACCGCCAGCGCACGCGCAATGGCCACGCGCTGCTGCTGGCCGCCGCTCATGTGGGCCGGATAGCGGTCTTCCACACCGCGCAGGCCCACGCGCTCCAGGTATTTGCGCGCCGTGGCCACGGCCTGGTCCTTGGGCACGCCCAACACGTGCACGGGCGCTTCGATGATGTTCTGCAGCACCGTCATGTGGGCCCACAGGTTGAAGTGCTGGAACACCATGGCCAGGCGCGTGCGCAGGCGCTGCAACTGGGCGGCATGCACCGCCTGCAGTTCACCATGGCGGTCCGGCTTGAGCTGCAGCTCCTCGCCCGACAGCGCGATGCGGCCGCTGTTGGGTTTTTCGAGCAGGTTGATGCAGCGCAGCAGCGTGCTCTTGCCCGAGCCGGAGCTGCCGATCAGGCTGATCACGTCGCCAGCGCGCGCCTGCAGCGACACGCCTTTGAGCACTTCGTTGGGACCGAAGCGCTTGTGGATGTCCTGTACGTCGAGCAGCACGGCAGACGGACCGCCGTTGGCGGAGGCGTTGTCGGTGGGGGCGGCGTCGTTCATGGGCACGGAGGCTCGGGCAGAGGTTCAGAATCCCAGCAGATCGCCGGTACGGAAAGGGGTGGCGCCGGCGATCTTGCCGATTTCACCGCCGGCGACCACATAGCGGTCTTTGACGGCCGCGTAGAGCACACCGTCGACGCCCGCCTTGACCGGGTGCACGCGCGAGGCGCCGGGCGCGGTGGGGTCGATCACCTCGGCCACCACGTCACCGGTCGTCACACGCGTGCCGGGGCGAACGGTTGGCACCAGCAGGCCGGGCAGGGGCGCACGCAGGGTCTGCGAGCCGGCCAGTGGCGTGGGCTCGCAGGGCAACGGCGGCGGTTCGGCGGATGTTTGCCCCGTGGGGGCCCGGAGCACGCCCAGGTGGGTCAGGTAATGGGCGATGGCCAAGGCGTCTTGCGCGGCCAGGTCGTGCCGCACCTCGGCTTCGCCCCGCAATTCGACCGTGGCGCTGGCGCAGCCCTGGGGCAGGGGAGCGGGGTTTGGGGCCTCGGCCAGGCGTTCGGCCAGGCGCCACCACAGACCGGACAGGCGTTCATCGAACGGACCACCGCCCGACTCGCGGGCCAGCAGCACGGCCTGGCAACCGAGCCAGGCGGCCAGGGGGGCCAGGGGAGGCCAGCAGGCAGCTTCGCTGTAGAGGTGCATGACCGCTTCGGCGTCGCAATGCAGGTCCAGCACCACGTCGGCATCGTGCGAGAGCAGCAGCAACTGCCGCCGCAGGCTTTGCAGTTCGGTCGGTGCCTGCCAGGCTTTCAGCCAATGCCCGACCGCTTCACGCACCGCGCGCACATTGGCTGACGCATCGGCTCCCAGCCGGTCCTGGATCGCGGGCCACACGGCTTCGGCCAGATCGGGGTAGCCGCGGTTGAAGTTTTCGGACGATTCGAACTCGAAGCGGCCCTGCGCATGGTGGTCCAGGCGCTGGGCCAGCCCGATCGGGTTGGCGGCGGGCACCAGAACCACGCGGCCCTGAAGGCGTCCGTCGGCTTCGGCCTGGTCGAGCAGCGCGCGCAGGTGGTGGGCAACCAGCATGCCCGGCAGCTCTTCCGCATGCAGGCTGGCCTGGATGTAGACCTTGGGCGACGCGCCCTCGGGCCCGTAGCCGAAGCTCACCAGGGTTTTCTGCACGCCCAGACTGGGACTGAGCAGGGGGTGTTCGGTACGCTGCATGCGGGTCTCAGTGGGTGCGCGGCGCCAGATGGGCGAGGAAGCGCCGCTCCGCCAGCCGGAACAGGCCCACGAGCGAGAACGTGATCAGCAGGTAGATGCCGGCCGCGAACAGGTAGGCCTCGAACGGCAGGTAGAAGGTGGAATAGATGCGGCTGGCGGCCGACGTGACGTCGAGCATGGCCGGCACGGCGCTGGCCAGGCTGGTCGCGTGCAGCATCATGACCACCTCGTTGCTGTAGGCAGGCAGGGTGCGGCGCAGGGCGCTGGGCAGCACGATGCGTCGCATGGCCTGGCCGCGGGTCATGCCCATGGCCTGGGCGGCTTCGATTTCGCCCGCGCTGGTCTCCCGGATCGCGCCGGCCAGCATCTCGGCGGTGTAGCCGGCGGTGTTCAGGCTGAAGGCGAGCAGGGCGCAGAAGAAGGCGTCCTTGAAATAGATCCAGGGCCAGACCTCGTTCCAGCGCGCCTGCAGCCATTCGAACTGTCCCAGGCCGTAATAGATCAGGTAGAGCTGGATCAGCAGCGGCGTGCCGCGGATGACGAAGGTGTAGGCACCGGCCACCCAGCGCAAAGGCGCGATGGAACTGGTCAGCGCCAGCGCGCACAGCAGGGCCAGCACAGCGCCAACCACCAGCGAAGCGCCCAGCAGGCTGAGCGTGGTGATCAGACCGTCACCGTACAGGGCCAGGTTGGCCGGTTGGAAAATGATGTCCCAGCGCATGGATCAGACCTGCCCGCGCTTGACGCCGAGGCTGTAGCGGCGGTTCAGGGCCCGCAGCGCCCACAGCGACAGCGAGGTGTAGAGCAGGAACAGCGCGGCCGTGAACAGGTGGAAGTTGAACGGTTCGCGCGTCGCGGCACCCGCCTGCAGGGCCAGATAGGTCATGTCCTGCAGCCCGATCAGGCTCACCAGCGCCGTGGCCTTGATCAGCACCAGCCAGTTGTTGGTGAAGCCGGGCAGGGCGTAGCGCACCATCTGGGGCAGCGTGATGCGCAGGAAGGTGCGCAGGGAGCCCATGCCGAAGGCCCATGCCGCTTCGGCCTGGCCTTTGGGAATCGAGAGGATGGCGCCGCGGAACGTTTCGGTCATGTAGGCGCCATAGATGAAGCCGATGGTGAGCACCCCCGCCACAAAGGGGTTGATGTCCACCGAGGCCTTGCTGCCCATCAGAGTCAGCAGGTGGTTCAGGCCGATGGTGCCGCCGTAGAAGATCAGCAGCATCAGCACGAGTTCGGGAATACCCCGGATCAGCGTGGTGTAGACGGTGGCCAGGGCCACCAGCGGCGGCCGTCCGGACAGTTTGGCTGCAGCGCCCAGCAACCCCAGCACGATGGAGACCGCCAGGGCTGCCAGCGAGACGCCCACCGTGAGGAGGGCGCCCTGCAGGATCGATGCGTAGTAACCGGACAAACCGCAGACGCCTTACTGGCCGTACACGTCGAAGGTGAAGTACTTCTTGGCCACGGTGTCGTAGACGCCATTGGCGCGGATGGCCTTGATGGCGGCGTTCAACTCGTCCTTGAGTGCGGTGTCTTCCTTGCGCAGCGCCACGCCCACGCCATCACCGATGTACTTGGCGTCGCTGATTTCGGGGCCGACGAAGGCATAGCCCTGGCCCTCGGGCTTGCTCAGGAAACCAGCGGTCACTTCCACCGCGTCGGCCACGGTGCCGTCCAGGCGGCCGGACTTGATGTCCAGGTACACCTGATCCTGCGCGGCGTACGGCGTCACCGTGGCGCCGGCCGGCTTGAGTTCGGCCATGGCGTACTTTTCCTGGGTGGAGCCCTTGAGCACGCCAATCTTCTTGCCCTTGAGCGATGCCAGGTCGGTGAAGTTGGTGTCAGCCTTGGTCACGATGCGGCTGGGCGTCTTGTAGTAGCGGTCGGTGAAGTCCACGACCTGCTTGCGCTCTTCGTTGATCGTCATCGAGCTGATGATTGCGTCGTACTTCTTGGCCTGCAGACCCGGGATCATGCTGTCCCAGACCTGTTCGACATAGACGCATTTGCGCTTGATCTCGTTGCACAGCGCTTCGGCGATGTCCACATCAAAGCCGGTCGGCTTGCCATCGGCGGTCTTGAATGTGAAGGGCTCGTAGGTCGGATCGATCGCTACCTTCAGCTCAGGCAGCTCGGCCGGTGCCGCGGGCGCCGCAGCGGCAGCCGGTTCGGCGGCAGGGGCCGGCGCCGGTTCTTCCTTCTTGCCACAACCCACCAGCGCAACGGTACCGATCAGGCCCGCGGTCAGAATCAGATGCTTCATGAAGTTCCTCGATGAAAAAGATGAGACAGGATTGGACTCCTGCCAAGGAGTTTGATTGTAGGTCTGGGCAGTCCAATTCCCGGTCCAGTCGGGCTGGTGTTTGCCCGTACCACTGAGAGGGTTCACAGCAAGTTCTGCGCCTGGCTGTTGGTGATTCCGCTTTTGATACTTTACATAATATACAAGGGGGAGTATGCCGTTAGCAGGGCAGAGCTAACCGCCAAAACTGCCATTGCCGCAGTTGTTGCCCCACCCAAAATACGGCGTGCCATGCGCTGGCGGCATGCGCTTTCCTTTTCCGATTCGACCGCTGCCACAAGCGCCCATTGTTGGGCGTCCTCGCCTAGTTCCTCGGCCAGCGCGTAGGCAACGGCGGGGCTTAGATGTTCTCGTCGCTTGGCGTTGTGGAGCGCGGTTCTTTCCAGTCCAAGGGATCGCGCCCACTCTGGGGGAGTCTTCACCTTTAGGGCTTGGTCGAGTAGGTCCATGGTGGATTTCATGGTGCGTTCCTGTTGCTTGATGTTGACAAGTTGGCAATGGTAATGCCGAAAATGTTGTCAAGGTGACTACGCTCTGATATGGTCCGGACCGTTGCCAACATGACAACGGAGCCGCCTTGAACCCTGCCCGCTACCTCTCGGCCTTCATCGGCGGCAAGTCCGCAGGTTGGGTGCTTGCCTCGATCTGCGGCGTGGTGTCCCGCCTGGGCAGTCGTGGCCTTTCGACCATTCGCGATTCGTTGATGCCGTCGCGTACTGCTGCCTTGATCACCAGGTACAGCACCCAAAGCGAAACGATCAGCACCACGACATCAATCGCGGCTGCAAAAACCAGCATCCGCGTTAGTTCGGCTTCCAGTGCCTTTGCGTTCCCGCTCATGGCAATGGCCCATAGCCGTTCAAAGTCTGCAAACCACATTTTTTCAACCTCCTTCGTCTCGCCATTTGAACAGGCGCGGGGCGGGGGATTTTTTTCGCCTGTTCGTAGGAGCCACCAATGTTGAAAGTCACCATCACGTCTACCGCCATCCGCGAAATGAAGGGGGTGGGTAAGACCTCTGGCAAGCCGTACCACATGGCTTTCCAGACCGGCTGGGTTCACACCTTCGAGCGCGACGGCAACCCCATGCCGTTTCCCGAAAAGATCGAACTGAACCTGGATCGCAACGAAGCGGGCGATTTCCAGCTGTACCAGCCGGGTGAGTACCAGTTGCACCCTTCTTCCCTGTACGTGGATCACAACGGCGGTCTGTCGGTGGCTCCGCGCCTCGTCGCGGTCCGCAAGGGTTGAGGGGTGCGCCATGTTCGCCCCTGTCCCTGAAATGCCGTCTTTGACGCGCATTCAACTTCTCGGCCATATCGCGGCGGCGGCTCGCCTCGCTTTGGCTGAAAACGAGATGGCCGACACCTGCAGCGTGACGTTCAACGCCACGCCTCAGGGGTTGGAAGTCGAGTGCACGCTTTTCGTCGGTGGGCAACCTCTGGCGGGCTGGGGTGCCGGATGAAGCGCGATCACCAGTTCGTCTTCACCGCGCCTATGCGAAAGGGGCCATGGCGTCGTGTCTTCACGTCTGCCAGTGCCTTTGATGGCTACATCAAGCATTGGCTTCAGAACGTCGGGCCTGTGCATTTCGATGGGCCGTTCGTTGCCAGGGGGGCATTGTGACCCCTCAGGCCTATGACGATTGGTCGGCGCATCAAGCCCGTCTTGATGTGCTTGCTGCCATGTCGGCGGAAAAAGCGGCCGTAGGCGCCACCGCGCACGCGCGCAGCGCGGGCTCGGTGGCGTCGGAGGGCGCTGGGCTTGTCTCATCTAAAACAAGTCTTCCTGACTTGTTTGTGAACCTCTCTCCGTCTGCGGTAGCAGAGCGGCGAGTGAAGCGCCTCAAGCGCAGTGTTTGGGCCTCTGGTCATTTGCATGCCATGGCGGATCGCGGCCATAGGCCGCCCGTGTGCTGGTTTGTCACGCTGACCTATCGCGGGGTCGATGACTGGCAGGCCGACCACATTTCCAAGGCAATCCAAGGGTATCGGAATTGGTGCAGGGACAACCGTATCCCGTGCCGATACACATGGGTTGCCGAATTGCAGGGCCGTGGCGCCGTGCATTATCACCTTCTCTGCTGGCTCCCTCGCGGTTTCAGCATGCCGCATTGGGATCGCGCAAAGGGGCGGCGTGCCAAGTGGTGGCCCCATGGCATGACGAACACCCAAAAAGCAAAAGCGGGTGTTGGCTATCTCATGAAATATCTCTCCAAGCTCGGAGAACAAACCCGTTTCCCGAAGGGACTTCGTCTATATGGAATCGGCGGACTCAACAAAGAGGGGCGGGCAATCCGTTCCTGGCTCAATCTCCCCGAATGGGTCAAGGCTTCCCACGGCGTGGGAGACGTTAAACGGTTATCGAGTGGCTTTGTGGTGCTCAGAACGGGGGAAGTCCTCGAACCAGCTTACAGAGTGCAGCAAGTGCCATCGGGTTTCCTCTTGTGTCGCCTTCGCGAACTTCCTTCGCGATTCCATAGCGGGCCGTATTCGACCCTGCATTGAGAAAAAGCCATGAACAGAAAAACCCTTTTCATCCTCGCTGCTCTGGCGCTGCTCGCGGCCTGTGCATGGGTGCCGCCTCATCCCGATATGAGTCCTGGCGAAATCATGTGGCGTAAAAGCGTGGGGATCATGCGGTGACAGATATATCTGTTACCGATATGCAGTGTGCCGAATTCTGGCTTCCTGTTGTTGATCATGTCGTCAAGTATTCCTTCGAGCATGATTTTGTCTTTTTTCTTATCACTCTCTTTCTAGGTTTTTTGGGCGGGCAATTATGGACTGGTCGAGCGTTCCTCATCTTTTGCAAGCCTCGCTTGTGGCTTCGCTCTGTTTTGCGTTCTTCCTCGGCTACCGATCAGGGGACAAAACATGATTGATCTGATTTTTATCTCCAAGCTCGTGGCCTCGTATTTCGGCGCATGGGCCATGGGTTTTAGCGTTGGCAAGTCCGTTGCTTGGACTCGGGCCATTCGCAACGCTGCCTGATTTCTCCCATTTTGGGAAAACCGCTCCCGGGTCGGCTACCCGGTTTTCTGGAGTTTGAAATGCAAGTCATGATCCGCAAATACGGCGCCGCCGGCGCTTCCCTGGTCCGTCGCGCCTCCGTCGGTGTGGTGTCCCTGGGCGTCAGCGCTGCCGCCATGGCGCAGGCCGATCCGTTCGACGCTGCGCTGTCGGAGATCACCGACAAGGTCAGCGGCTACGGCGCGGCGCTCGTGGGCCTCGCTGCTGTCGCCGTGGTCTTCTTCGTGGCGATCAAGTACGTGAAGAAGATCCCCAAGGCATCCTGATCGGTGCAGGCCATGAACATGTTTCGTCGAGTTCTCGCGGGCCTGTTCATGGCCCTTTTCTTGCCGTGTGCGTCTGCTGCGCTCATTCCTTCAACAGCGCAAACACAGTGGCGGGTGTCCCTCATCACTAGCGAAAGCGGCTGGCGTTCAACCATGGAAGACGCCTGTCTCGTCTACACCCAAAAGGCCTTCCTTGGTATCACGTATTCTGGTACGTCGCCACGCTGCAACTACAAGGATATTGGGAATCAAAGTTTGATCTTCCGGACTGTTCAGGTCTGTCCTTCAAACAGCACATTGACTGGCCCATCCTGTGCCTGCAACAGTGGCTATGTAGAGCAAGGTGGTCAGTGCGTCCCGGATGACCCTCCCGACACCTGCGAGCCGGGGCAGACCCGCTCTGGCACCTTCTACCGTGGTTGGCACACGAAGGCCGACTCAGTTGATACCTACGATGATCCCGGGCAGCCTGAGCAGTTCTGCGACGGCCAGTGCCGTTATCAGCAGACCAATGATCCTATTGAGTCCTGCGACAGTGAGGAGAACGAGCAGGGCGTCCACGTCTACACCTGCACCTATGTTTACATGAATACGGGGGTGACTTGCAGTGTCGACACATCTGGTCCGGGGGTCCCGGATAACGGCTGCCCCTCTGGTACTTGTACGCCTCCTGGCACTGACCCGGGTACCGACCCCGGTGACGGCGACGGTCCTGGTGATGGCGGCAGTCCTGGGGATGGCGATGGGCCTGGTCCGGGCGACGGCGACGGTCCCGGTGATGGCGACGGCGACGGAAACGGCGACGGTCCCGGTGATGGAGATGGAGACGGCTCCGGTTCAGGAAACGGCTCGGGCTCGGGGTCCGGTTCAGGCAACGGCTCTGATGGCGAAGGAACAGAGCCGTGTGGTGCGCCAGGACAGCCCGCCTGTTCAGTACAAATAAACGAGGACGGTACACCCGATGGCAGTGGCCTTTTCGATGGCCTCTCTGATGCTGCCGACAATCTTGCCGAACATGACTCTATTCAGGGCGCCATAGACCGCATTGTCGATAAAGACCTTGAGCCCTCTTGGACGTGGTCTTTTCAATTGCCAACGGGGTGTGCCCCTCTGAATCTTCCGGCTTTCGGTTTTTCAATTGATATGTGTCAATATCAGCCAATGATTCACGACATCATGTCGCTTATTTGGATCGGAACAACCATATTCTTTTTGATTGGCCTTTTCTTGAGGGCAGGTGATTGATATGTTTGTTTTGATTGTTTCTGTACTCATACAGCTTTTCTGGATCGGGATTACCGCATTCTGTTTTATTGGCTTCTTCTTGAGTTTGAGGGGCTGAAATGCCGGCTTTGGCTGCTTTAATTGGTGCAGTATTCACTCAGCTTGGTTTTTTTCTTCTAAAGCTGTTTCTTGCCCGTGCTGCGATTCGCGCGGTCGGCGTTACTGCGATCATTGCTTTGTCAGTTGGTTTGGTTGCCACGTTCAATGAGTTCCTGGCACCTCTAGTTCAATCTGCCTTCATGACCTCCTACGGTCAATTTATAGGACTGGCGTTCCCGCCCATTGCGGGGACCTGCCTTGCGACAATCGTTTCGGCTGTTGGCGCTGTTTTCGTCTATCGGCTGAAGGTTCGCTTCGTTGAATCGACTGCGGGGGTCTGATGGCTGTCTATTCGGTTGAAGGGAAGTTGGGTACCGGAAAGACAAAATTCTGTGTCTGGATGGCAGAACAGGCATTGCTTGCAGGTCGCCGGGTTGCATCCAATGTCGATTTAAGAACAGAAATTCTCAATCCATTCAAAAAATGCAGTTATGTCCGGCTTCCGGATAAGCCGTCTGCTTTCGACCTTGAGGCCATGGGTCATGGAAACCCTGAAAGCTACGATGAGGATAAGAATGGACTTTTGATCCTGGATGAGCTGGGAACCTGGCTCAATTCTCGTTCATATCAAGACAAGGGCAGGGCGGGCCTTCTTGATTGGCTCATTCACGCCCGTAAAATGGGCTGGGACGTGTTTCTGATAGTCCAGGATGCGGGCATGATTGACAAACAGGTCCGGGAAGCTCTTATTGAATACCAGACAAGGTGTATGCGAATGGACAAAGTGCGTATTCCTTTGGTCGGTCGCCTGCTTTCCCTTTTCTCTAAGAAGTGGGGATATTTTCCGAAATTCCATCTTGCGACTGCGCGTGTCGGATACGGTGCGAATCAGCTTGTTGCGGAGCGTTGGAGTTTCCTCGGCACCCACCTTCACGCGGCATACGACACCCGCCAGGTGTTTCGTGCCGACTACGAGCACGGCCCGTTCAGCTACCTGCCCCCATGGGATTGGATGCCGAAACAATCGGCGTGGTCCAGACTCCTAGCACGGGTGAAAGGCAGGTTCGGTCCTCTCGCAAAACCGCCACTCAGGCCCAGCATCAGGGCCGTGTATTTGATCGACAGGTTGCGCGTCGAGGGGCACATATCAGCAGATCGTGCGGTCGAACTCGCCGCCCGGTATGTTCGCGGTCTTGCCTGACTCTCGGTCACGGTAACTTACAAAAGCAGCATGCATGCTGCTTTGACGCTTGCAGATAGCGCGTTCTGAGCGCGCCTAAGGTTCTTCCACCATTGCGGCGTTGCTGCCTTCACCCATTCAACGATCTGCGGACGTGCTACCACCAGCGCGGCCTGTGCCGACCTGATCAATCTGCCTATGCGCGTGCTCGGCCGCTGGCCGTTCCATACGGGGCGCCCAAAGGGCAAAACCATCTGAACAGCCATCGCGTCGGGAAACTGACGAAAGTTCTTTGCAATCATGGTTTGCCTTTCAGGTCACCGGGCCCCTAGATTCGGAGCCCTTCGTTTTGGGTCTTTGTCGACCAAGGGCCTTTTTGGCCCCTGTCGCCGTTCCCCTGAGTTCATCGCCCGACCAGAGGACAGACGGCGGCGGGCGGGCTTTCAAGGGGGGAAGCTTTGTAAAACTCGTTTTATGAATACCCCCCTTGAAAGCCCGAACGGCGGCGGCTAGCCTCAGGGAGGTAAGCGAAGAACTCAGGGGAACGGTGATAGGGTGAGAGGCTTCGGAACGCCAATGACGCCGCGCGGCGAGCGCCCCAAGCGGCAAAGCCGCTCTGACTGTGTTTCATTTCTCCGCAATCAATCCCATTGGCCTACCGCCAAAAGCGGAGCGGTTCACGGCCACGTAGACACGTAGGGACGTAGACACGGAACCCGCGTAGACACGCGGATCATGTAGACACGTAGTGCGAATGGTCCGCGTGCGAGCGGGTGTAGTGCGAGTCCCGTAGTGCGAGTGGACGGGAATCGCGGAGCGCTCAGACCCTGAAGATTGGAGCGTTGGCGCTCCCGAAGTCCATCTTCTGAAGCTGCTCAATCTGGAGCCGCAGCTTCTGGTTTTCTCGCTGCAAAGCCATCGCCCATGAGTAGTAGCGGGCGGCCTCGTTCTGCGCTGCGGTGTCGGCAACGCTGATGCCCCAACGTGTTTCCCAAAACATGGCCAGCATCACGGCGCGGGGTGCTTGCTCGGCGGCGCTGTAGCGCTGTAGCGTCCGCCCGGAAATGCCCAGGTGCTTGGCAACCTGGGCGGTGGTTGCTGGCATGTCGTTCAGCATGATCGAAAGCGGCGGCAGTTGTCGGGGCGTTCGGAACATGGGCGACATTTTGTCGGGGACCTCAGACGGTGATCGCTCGATTTGCGCCCAGCAGCTTGCCCACGCTGCCCGGCCACTTTCTGAAACTTGACATAATATACATTGTGGAATCTTACGGAGGCCGTAAAAACGGGCCTGAGCCCGTTCAACCTTCCACACTGTTTTCTCAACTTTCGATCAGATGCCACAACTGGTGTGTGACGCCCTTCGCAGGTCCCAAGCAAGTTGGTTTCCCCTGATGCACGGTTGCAATGTAGTCATCATGACTGACTCTGTCAAACTTTTTCAACGCCCCCTGTCAGATCTACCAGTCATTCGGCACCAGCCTTTCAAACAAGTTTGAGGACCGGGTTGACCGGTGGCACAGGCACGACCCAGCGGTCCGGCTGAGTGAGTACCACGGCGCTGAGCTTGCCAACAGGCACGCCACCGCGCCCGATGACCTGGTACTTCAGGATGTTGACCTTGCCGGGTCCCATCAGGTGC
This sequence comes from Hydrogenophaga sp. NFH-34, assembly GCF_021401345.1. Taxonomy (GTDB): domain Bacteria; phylum Pseudomonadota; class Gammaproteobacteria; order Burkholderiales; family Burkholderiaceae_C; genus Hydrogenophaga; species Hydrogenophaga electricum. The sequence goes on along the minus strand of NZ_JACBGE010000010.1, from coordinate 26,886 downwards.
CATCCCGCCTTGATCACTTCGCGCTGCACCTGCAGCGCCTGGGCCTCGACCTGGGCATCACTGGCTGCACCAGTTTCTGCGGCGTAGGTACGAAATACCAGCGGCGAGACCAGCGCCATGCCCTCGGCCACGAAATGCACCAGCGCGCCCGTCTCGTTGTACTTCAAGGCCCGGCTGGACAGGCCTTGCTGCAGCCATTCGATGAAGGCGACTGCAGCAGGAGTGGGTTCGCTGGGCCTGCCGGCGGTCTCATGCGGCAGCTCCGGCAGGAACGGACTGAGAATGACTGGCGCAGTCTGGAACTGTGTGGGAGCCGCCCTGGCAAGCACCTCGGGCGGCGGCCCAGAGCGAACCAGAAGCGGGCGATCTGCAGGCAGCGCAGGCAGGCTCGGCAGGGTGCTCGTGTCGCGCTTTGCGGCAGGTGCTGCGGAGTTGGGCGCTTCATCTCCAGCCTTGGATGCCCGTCTGCCCACTGATGCAGGTGCCTGTGACGTTGCGGCTCCAACTGATGCAGTATTCGGGGCGGATTGTTGGGCTTCCTGGGTTTGCGGCAGCTTCGGGAAGTCCTTGAAGGCGGCAGCGTCATCCTCGAAGTCGAGCCACTTGTCCAGCGGTGGGTCCAGGCTCGCTGAAACAGACAATGAGGCCGGTGCTGCCTGCCGTGATTCGCTCGGGCTTTGCTCACGCTGCGGAACCTCCAAAGAGACGCTGTTTGACCGTGGTGAGCCTTGATTCGGCCCGCCTGGTCTGGGAGCCGCCGCCTTGGTCGCTTCTGCCGGCTTGCCCGGCCGCTTGAAGGCAGGCGCTCGCAGCGGTTCGGCTTTGGGTTTAGCCTGCTTGGCTGCGCCAGATGCCTCCTGATGACCCGCGCCGGCAGTGGGTGGCCGGGTGGCCTGCCCGGTGTCGCTGTTTGGTGGAGTGTCCGCGCTCTCATTCGGTGCCGACTTGTTCCCCGATCCAGCTACGGGGCGAACCTCTGGCACATCAGATGATTCGTTGGCCGTCTCGCCCGCAGCTGCTCCACGCTTGACCTGCACTTCAATGCGCCCACGCATCGGGGGTGGGTATGCCGATGCATCCTCGAACACCTTGTCCAGCGGAAATCTGAGCATGGTCAGCGAGTGGCTGTACGAACCATCGCTCTGCCCTGCCCCTTGCAAAGGAGCCGCTGCAGCAGACTCGGAACCGTCCACGGCCGTGCCCTGCACCAGCGCATACCAGATGGCTTGCCCACTTTGCGGGTTGGGCTGGATGCAGCCGTACTCCTGCCATGTGTCGAACAGCCGATCATTCTTGTTCTCGCCTGGAACAGCCTCGTCCGGGTGGTGCTGGCGAATGTGCTGCCTCACCGCATCGGCCAGCCGTTTGGCAACAAACCAGATGCTGCCTTCGTAGACCCAGCCAGCGGCACCGGAGCGGTTCAACGGCAAGGCGGTGCCACTCCTGAGCATCTCGCGCACCGATTGCATCAGCAGGTCGATCAGCGGGATGCTCGTGGCGGTCGTGAAGCGCTCGCGGCTGCCGTTGGCCAGCGCCTGCTGTGTCGAGGTCTGGTCGGCCTTGCGCACGAGCTGGGCCAGCATGCTGCTCTTGTCACTGCCAGAGAGATACTGCGTCAGAGCCTCGAACGCTTGCGGCCGGCGCGCCAAGAAGCTCAGCGCGGTGGCTGGCGCCACCTGTTGCAACAGAATCGTGGCCAGGCGGGAATGTGCCGCATAGTCCCGCGCCGACTTCGGTGTGAACTCCACCAGGTACTCACCACCAGGCCGTGATTGCACCATGGCCGTCAGCGGCCCGGACATCGGAACCCAGCGCAACGGCGCCTCCATGCCGGTGCAGATCCAGGCGATGCGCAGGTCGGCCATGATCTTGCCGATGTCATGCAGCAGCGCTGCGAAGAAGACCACATAGGTCCACTCGTCGCGCTGAGCGTCCATCTCCTCGACGCTCGCACCTTCCGGGAAGAAGTGACCGTTGCGCCAAGTCATCGCCGCCAGCGTCATCTCCAGCGTGTGTGACAGCAGCCCACCGACATGGGCGTGGTGATGCGACTCGGAAGCGGGCATGAGCTGCACGTACTCCGCATAGCGGTGGACCGCTGGCAACAAGTCCCGCTCCCAGACGATCTGCGCCAGGCGCGACTGGCGCCACATCGTGTCCAGCACCTTGCCGCCGTGCACCAGGCGCAGCAGGTCGGCCGCTGGCAGCACCTTCAGCCACCCGTCGGCGTGGCCACGGACCACCGGCATGGGAGGATCGACCTCATCGGTTGTCGCACGCGGTGGGATGGCGGGTGCTGGTGCAACGCTGGATGCCGGGCGCGGGGAACGCGGGTCCCATCGTTTGATCCAGCGCATGCAGTGACCGATCATGAGTGTTGCCTCAGCGCTCCAGCAGGTAGGCCATGAGCTGCTGACGGAAGTGACGGCCCTTGCGGTTGACATGCAAGGTGGCATGGTCGGGCAGGTCGATGTGCTGCCCCAGGAACGACAGCCACGGTTGCTCCAGCGGATTCCACGGAATGTCCATGGGCACGTCCTTGAATCTGCGTTCGAGCTTCCAGCGCGCGCCGAACAGCGTCACTGGTGAGTTGGTCAGGACCACGGCCAACCGGAACCTCAATGCAGCGGGGTCCTGCTCGGGCGGTGTGGCGCCACTGCGTTTGCGCTTGATCTCCTCACGCAGGTCCAGGTTCGCGATGAAGGCCGCTTCGGGCATGCCGGTCTCCATCCACCGTGCCACGCCGTCGTACATCTTGAGGAAGCTGAATACGCGCGGAATCCAGTCGACCAGGCCCAGCTCGTGCAGCGATGCCGCCACCAGGTAGGGCGCATGCTGCGCGTCATGAATGCTGCGTCCGCCTGATATGTCGAGGGAATTGGCAAATCCCTCCCTGGGTGAGAGCCGCTGGCGTGTGGTCATTGTTGTGAATCCCTGCGCGAATAAGACCGGGTCACTCTAGGCAGGCGTGCCCTTTCGCACAACTCAAAACCTGCCAGCACGTGCGGCAGGTTTTCGCTTGACGCCTGCGCGCTGTTTTGCTACCCGCATCCAGGCGCTGCCGCACGCCCCGCCGTGCGGTTGCGCCTCCTGTGCCCTTATCCCCCGCATTGCCCGTTCCAGTAGGCCCTTTGCCCCCCGAGACCTTGGGAGGGGGGCGCCCTTTGGATAGGGCCATTAACCGGTAAACCGCCTTTGCCCGTCCCTGCCCCGCCCACGGGGCAGCGAACCTTTGTTGTCGTTTTGCCACGACTGGTAACAGCGCTTACACCTTAAGCATTGCCCTGTCAAGCGAAAACCTGCCTTTTCTGCGGCAGGTTTTCGGTGGCGACAAACCCTCCCGATTCAGAAACTGCCCAGCACTGGCGACGCATCTCCTGGGGGCGTCATGTTTGCCTGGTGGCCCTCGCGGGTCACCAGGCGCTTTCTTCCCAGCAGGTCCCAGGCGCGTCCAGTGATTTCAACCAGTGAAGAGGCGGGTCCATGTCATTCAAAGCACTTTTGTCCCTTGTGTTGCTGGCGGTGGTCGCAGCGGCAGCTCATCCCGTTCTCGCGCAGACCGTCACCCCCGACGGCAGCCAGGTCCAGGTGGGGCGCTACACCACCCAGGCCGGCGCGCCCACCGAAAGCCTGGCCGACCCGCTGTCGGTGTACGCGCAGCTGAGCTACCCGCGCCAGACGGTCAACACCGTGGGCGAGGCACTGGCACACACCCTGGTGCGCACGGGTTTTCGGCTGGTCCCCGCCGAGGCGCTGGATGAAACCGCGCGCAACTTCCTCGCCCTGCCCTTGCCCGAGTCGCAGCGGCGCATAGGTCCGCACCGTGTGAGCGACCTGCTCAAGACCTTGCTGGGTCCAGCCTGGCAACTGCACAGCGATCCGGTGAGCCGCCAGGTCTGGTTCACCCGCTCGGCTTCCAAGGGCACCCCGGCGCCTCAACCGCCCAGACCCCAGGCGCAAGCCATGGAGGCAGAACGTCACGCTGATGCATTCGGCTCGCCCTGAACCCTGCTCACCACGCACCGCAATCAGTTCCCTTTCGACCACTTTTCATATTCGCCGTGAGGACAGCCATGGACCCAGATGCAGAAATGCAGGAGTTTCAGCGCCAGCAGGATGACGAGTTCTGGGACACCAAACGTCGTGACGCCGAGCAGACACGCACGTCGCGTTCGCCCCGTGCACGGGCTGCTGACCATCCAACCGATGGCGTGTTGCCCGATCCGACCGAAGCGGTGCGCAGCAACGCCGACGCGACCTTCGAGCGCCCCACGCCCGTGAGCGCCGCGCCGGTCAAAAAGGGCAAGCCGGTGCTGACCGGTGCCGTGGTCCTCCTGCTCATTCTGGGATCGGTGGCCGCGTTCATGATGTGGTCCTCGGGCGGATTGCCATTCGCTCGCAAGAAGGAGGCATCGCCCGCAGTGGCTGCGCTGGCTGAACCCACCGCACCGGCCGGCGCGGGTCTGCCTCCTGCCTTGCCGGCCACAGCGCCGGCCCAGGCCGTGCCTGTTGCATCGGTTGCGCAAGACCCCCAGCTGCAGGAACAGCTGGAGCGTCTGGAGAAGCGCCTGGACCAGCTGGTCGCCGGCTTCAAGGCCCAGGGCTACATCAAGGAGGGGGCCGGTCAGGATGGGGCCGATTTGCAGGTGGCCGATTTCCTGCCACACCCCTCGATCCTGCCGCCGCCTGCTGCACCGCAGCCGGTCGCAGCAGCAGCGGCAAGCCGTCCGGCGCCGCGCAAACCCGCTGTGCGCCGCCCGGTCGCTGCAGTGGCTCCCCGGCCGACCCACCAGGTGCTGAGCGTGGACATGTGGGACGGCCGGCCTTCGGTGGTGGTCGGTGAGGTCGGTGGCAACCCAGCGCACGTGCGCGTGCTCTCGCCCGGCGATTCCTACCAGGGTGTGACGCTCACCTCCGTGGATGTGGCCGGCCAACGCGCGACGTTCAGCGACGGCGCGCGTTCGGTGAGCATCGCCGTGGAGCGTCAGCCATGAGGACCCCGCTGCTTCGCCCGGTGCTGGGTTATGTGGGCGTGCTCTGCGCCGCGAGCCTTTTGATGTGGGTACTGGTGCAGCCTGCACGGGCGCAAACCGCCACCACGCGCATTCAGGAGGCCCAGACGCAACTGGGTCAGACCAATGCGCAGCGCATCGCCCAGGCGCATTCGCGCCTGGATGCCAACGATCTGCTGGTGGCTCAAATCTGGGGCCTGAGCGAGGAAGAGATGATCCGCGCCAAGGTCCTGCTCAAGGGACCTCGGGCCGCGTTCTCCGTCGAAAACCTTTCTCCCGTGGAGGCCCTGGGCATCCACGCACGCGATGACGCGGAGCGCCAGCGCTACGCCGAGATGTTCGCCCGTGCCCTGCAGGCCGATGTCGAGCGCTCGCTGGCTTGGAACCGCGCGTTCCAGCAGGCCCAGTCGCGCCTGTACCCGAACCAGAAGGTCGTGGATTTCGAGGGGCTGCCCATGGTGGAGGGGCCAACCTCAGCCGCCGATCTGCTGGGCATTCCGCGCAAGCTGGTCAAGGACCCATCCCGTCCCTTGGCTCCAGCCAAGGCCGCACCCCGCCGCTGAGCCAGAAAACGGACATGCAAGCTCAGCACCACCTTTTGTCCCTCTCGAACCGCCCAGTGTTCAGGCGCGTGCATGCGTGGGCGCTGTGCCTCGGCGCGGCCTTGGTGGTGGCGCAAGGCCATGCCCAGGAGTCTGATCACGGCGCGGCATGGGTCAGCAGTGCGGAACACCAGCGGGTGATCCTGCCCCGCCTGAGCAAGCAGCCTGCAGCGGCAAGCCGTCCCGCCGCACGAGGTGTCTCTGAGTCCGCTGGACCCGTTGATGCCATGCCGGATGCCACCGTCCAGCGTGCAACGACCACCGACAGGGCTGCCGCTGTGGCTGAGCAACTGCTGCAGCGGCCTTTGCCTGCAGTCCGTAGCCATGCAAGGGCGCGCCAGATGACGCCGGAGATGGCGCAGATGCTCCAGCGCGCTTCGCGCCACTTCGCGGTCGATGCCCACCTGGTGCAGGCGGTGATCCATGCAGAGTCGGCCTTCAACCCCCGCGCGGTCAGTCCCAAGAACGCCATCGGCTTGATGCAGGTGCTGCCATCGACCGCCCGGGACCTGGGCTTGCAGGAGCTGCAGGGCCTCTCCGTCGAGCAGTTGCTGGCCGATCCGCGCGTGAGCATCGTGCTGGGCACCAAGTATCTGGCCGAGCAACTGGCCCGCTTCGACGGCAACGTCGAGCTGGCCGTTGCCGCCTACAACGCCGGTCCGGGTGCGGTCATCAAGGCGGGTCACCGCGTACCGAACTACCCGGAGACGCGCCAATACGTCCGTCGGGTGCTCAGTCTGGCCAAGGCCTATCAGAGCGCCGTTCAGGGCACCGCCGAGCCGGGGGAGCCCACATGAACCGCACGTTGACGCTGGGCATCGCTCGCATGGCTGCTGCATGGGTGTGCGCCCTGGCCGGTACGCTGTGCACGGGCTGGGCCGTGGCCCAGCCCGTGGTGATCCATGCCGGTCCCGGCGCCGTGCCCATGGGCACCTACCTCGGTCACCTGGTGGCAGGGGTGGATCAGGCTGGTGTGCTCGACGGGGTGCGCTTTCCGATCCGCTCGGGCATGGTGCCGGGCGTGCTCTCCGAAGCGCAGGCCCGTACCGCCAGCGGCCTGTTCCGGCCCGAATGGCTGGCTCATCCGGTGTTCCTGGTGGGCACCGATCCGCTCAGCCGCCAATGGCTGTCGCAGCACCGCCAGGCCCTGATTGCCCTGGGAGCGTCCGGTCTGGTGGTGCAGGCCGAATCCGAACGCGCTTTCAAGCAGGTCCAGCAGCTCGCCGGAGGCGCATCGCTGGCCCCCATGGTGGGCGACTGGCTCACCACCACGCTGCGACGGGCGGGCGTGCAGACCTATCCGCTGCTGGTGCTCGCCGATGGGCGCCTGACCAGCTCGCCCCCTCGCACGGCGGGCGCCGCGCCCACTGCGGCGCCGATGCAGGAGGCCAAGCCGTGAAGCCCGATGACGCACTCGAAGCCCTGCTGCGGCCTCCGGTGGAGCTGTGGAGCACGATGACCGTCTGGGGCGTGGCCCTGGTCGCCATCGTGGCGCCGTGGGCGCTGATGATGCCGCCGTGGATGGGCTGGGTGCTCGCGGCCATCGCGGGCTACTTCGGGTGGGTGCGCTGCAAGCAGGCGCTGCACATCCTGAAGTACCAGCACGGGATGAAGTATTACCCCGTGACGCGCATGGCGCCTCACGAAATCCCGGTCGAGCCCGGGCAGCTCTACCTCGGGCACGGCTTCGAGTGGTCCCAGCAGCACACCCAGCGCAAGCACGAGGCCAGCCGGCCGGACGCCGAGCGTTTCGTCAAGCCGCAAGCGCGAGAAAATGCCATGCGCGGCCTGGGCGTGCAACTGGCCGCTTGGAGCAAGACCGTCCCCGATGTGTCTGCCGAATCCGTGCCAGCAGCCAAGTTCGAGGGCTTGCGCGCGGCTGTGGCCAGCCTGACTACCAAGGCGGTCGAGTGGGACCACTGGCTCAACCCGCTCAAGGCCTATGACGACCTGGGCGGCTCCCCGGTGCTCCATGGCGTGGGCGCCCTGGAGGAACGTCCCATCACCATGCGGCAGGCCTCGCGCACGGGCCACATGATCGTGCTGGGCACCACGCGCGTGGGCAAGTCGCGGCTGCTCGAAGTGCTGGCCACGCAGGACATTCACGCGGGCCATGTGGTGATCGTGATCGATCCCAAGGGGGACGCCGATCTGATGATGCGGCTGTACGCCGAAGCGCACCGGGCCGGCCGCGGCAACCAGTTCTACCTGTTCCACCTGGGCTATCCCGACATCTCTGCCCGCTACAACGGCATCGGCAACTTCTCCCGCATCACCGAGGTGGCCGCACGCGCCACCAACGCCCTGCCCTCTTCGGGCAACTCGGCCGCGTTCAAGGAGTTCTCCTGGCGCTTCACCAACCTGGTGGCGCAGGCCCAGGTCGCACTCGGCCGTGTGCCGACCTACGAGAGCCTGCTGGCCGACGTCACGGGCATCGACCCGCTGTTCATGGACTACGCCCACATGGTGTTCCGCCAGAAGGCGGCAGAGGGCCAGTACACCGACTACCAGGACCGGCTGGGCCATCTGGAGGGCCTGATCGAGAAGAAGAAGTACCCGGTCTCGCGGGCGCTGTCCGACCGCGATCCGCCGCTGGTGGCCATGATCTCGCTGATCAAGGAGCTGCGCGTGCCGGACAAGGTGCTCACGGGCCTGGCGGCGGCGGTGTCCTACGAGCGGTCCTTCTACGAGAAGATCATCGCCAGCCTCGGCCCGTTCCTGGAGAAGCTGACCTCCGGCGCCGTGGGCAAGCTCATCAGCCCGGACTACTTCGACCCCCACGACAAGCGCCCGATCTTCGACTGGATGAGCGTCATCCGCCAAGGCGGCATCGTCTACTGCGGGCTGGACGCGCTGACCGACTCGGTCGTGTCCTCGGCCGTGGGCAACAGCATGCTGGCCGATCTGGTCAGCGTGGGCGGCAAGCTCTACAAGACCGGTCTGGACCCGCACCACCCCACGGGCAAGATCGTGCTGCCCACGATCTGCTGCCACTTCGACGAGGTCAACGAGATCGCCGGCCCCGAGTTCGTGCCCATGGTCAACAAGCTCGGTGGCTCGGGTTTTCGGATCACGGCCTATACCCAGTCGATGTTCGACATCGAGGCCAAGGTGGGCGACAAGGCCAAGGCCGGCCAGATCCTGGACAACTTCAACCACCTGGTGATGCTGCGGGTGCGCTCGGTCAACACGGCCAACCTGCTGGCCGAGCAGGTGCCGCAGGTGGATGTGGTGCACATCACACCCAGTACCGGTGTGAGCGACAGCGCGGCCGACGGCAGCGGCGTGGACTTCACCTCGCGCAACGTGGACATCGTCACCAGCACCAAGGTGCCGATGATCCAGCCGGCCGACATCCTGAGTCTGCCCCAGGGTCAGGCGTTCGCCCTGCTCGAAGGCAACCGGCGATTCAAGCTGCGCATCCCCCTGCCCAGGAAGGATGCCGACCCGTTCGTGCCCGAGTCCATCCGCCAGGTGGCGCTGGACATGAAGGCGCGTTACCGGACCTCCGAGCAGTGGGCGCGCGAGACCGACTGGCTGGGCAACCAACCCATCGGCATGGCCGGCGCCGGGGTGATCGACACGGCACTGGCGCTGCGCGACCAGGTCCAGGACGAGCAGGAAGACTCGGACGGCGATGACAGCCTGGCTACGCGGACCGAGCCGCGCGAGATGGACTTCAACAGCTCGGCCAACGCCACGGGAGTCCTTGAATGAGTGCCATGGTGGCCAAGACCCCGGGCCGGCCGCGCGCACGCGGTCCGGTCGAGCTGGGCCTGGAGATGGGCTTTGGACTGTTGTTCATCACCCTCTTCGCCTGGTTCATCGGGATGATGATCGAGATCGTGGGCTCGTTCACGCTCTGGCGCGACCTGCAGGAGAACCACGCCCAGCAGATCGTGGAGCAGGACCTGGAGTACATCGCCCAGGCGCCGCGCAGTCTGCTGGTGCGCGACACCGTGGCCTGGTCCGAGCAGCTGGTGCGCAACGTGCGCCTGCCCTACGAGCGCCTGGGGGTGATCGGCTGGTACGAGCGTCAGCAGGCGATCTTCCAGGCCGCGCAGGATGCGCCCACGGGCGATCTGCGCCACAACGCCGCCCGCGCCAACCGCTCCATGCAGATTCTGCTCAGCCGCTGGGCGGTGACCTCCATGTACGTGCTGCAGGACGTGCTGCTGCGCCTGTCGGTGGCGGCGTTTGCTGCCCCTGCCTTCATCCTGGCCTGCCTGGTGGGCGTGGTCGATGGCCTGGTGCGCCGTGACCTGCGCCGCTGGGGTGGCGGGCGCGAAAGCTCCTTCGTCTATCACCACGCCAAGCGCTACACAGCCTGGGCGCTGACCGGCGGTTTCGGTCTGTACCTGGCCTGGCCGTTCGGCAACTTCAACCCGTCTCACATGGTGATCGTCTTCACCGTCCTGGTCGCGTTCGCCATGTCCACCACGGTGGCCACCTTCAAGAAGTACGTCTGATGCAGCCCAGCTACCCAGCCCACCGAATCACCTCGCACCGCATCCCATCGCTCTTCGAGTCCGGCGCAGCGCAGACCACCCCTGTTTCACCCCAAGGAGTCCCGATGAACACCTCCGTTTCCATGCTCCCGTCCCAAACGCCCCAGCAGGCCACCCCAGGCTCGCGCGTGCGCCGCAGCTGGGTGCTCGCCGTGCTCTATGTGGCGCTGAGCGCCACCAACGCCCAGGCGGGCGACGCCGACACCGAGCGCGAGAACCTGGCGCGCATCGCCTCGGAGATCGAGCGCGTGCAAGTGATGGTCTCCGAAGCCGCACAGACCGCTCCCACGGGCGAGCGGGTGAAGTTCCGCTACGACTGGCTGCTGCGCGACCTGGGCCAGTTGCGCGAGGGCATCACCTCCCATGTGGATGCGCCGCGCCAGCCACGCCCGGTGCCGCCGCTGCGTGGCGACTACCGCCAGTGAGCCCACCCACTCCACTTTTCACAGGAGCTGCTGCATGGACCCCACGATGAGTCTGGCATTCGAGGCGGGATCGGGTGTCTCGCCCACCGCCCTGCGGACCACGGTCCAGCTCATTGCCAGCGGCGTGATCCTGCTGGTCTTTGCCTGGGCCATGTTGGCCATCTTCAACGCCTACAAGGAAGAGCGCGCCTCGCTGATGTCGGCCACCTGGTCGGCGCTGAAGGTGATGGTGATCCTGGCGGTTCTGTTCTTCGCGGTGTTCCGGTGACGCGAGTGATGTCCTGACCCATCCACCGGTTTTCCTTCCTTCATCTCCATCACTTCTTCAAGGAGCACACCCATGACCCAGCGTCAACACCCACCCGCCCGGCAGGCCGCTGCCGCAGGGTTCAAACACTTGGGCGACCGCCTGCAGCGCTGGGCGCTGGCACCGGTCGTGGCCGTGATGTGCAGCCCGGCCCTGGCCGCGCTGCCCACCATGCCCACGCCGGGCACGGACATGAACGGCGCCACCTGCGCCGCTGGCGACTGGATGTGCGCCATGAGCGCCTACTTCAAGGCGGGCATGGCCATCCTGGGCCTGGTGCTGGTCGCGCTGGGCTTCCTCTACGTGGTCGGCGGTGCCCTGTCCAAGTGGCGCGAGTACACGGCCGGCCGCGCGCAGATCGCCGACCTCAAGGAGTATTTCATCATGGGGATGATCCTCACGGTGTTCCTTGTGATCCTGGTGACCTACGCCTTCCAGGTGATCGGTCAGACCTGACCGTCCCGCGCAGCAAATCACATCCAGGTTCAAGCAAGGGAACAGGTCATGAGCGGCACACCGACGGCCTCCGACGACACCCAGCGCAGCGCCGAGCGCAGCCAGGCGCCCGAGCGGGTGCCACTGACCCACCGCGTCAACGTCGAGCCGTCTGTGCTTCGCGGCATGACGGTGACCGAGGCCAAGGTGATGGCGGCGATCTCCATCCCCGTCTGCTTGCTCCTGGGTGTGGTGTTGCTGTTGTTCACGGGCCTGTGGCAGCTGATGCTGCTGCCCGCCATCTTCGGGCCGATTGCCGCCCTGTGGTTCGGATCGGCCAAGCTGCAGGACCTCAAGCGCGGTCGGCCCGACGGCTACTACACCCAGGCGCTGCACCTGTGGTTTGCACGCAAGGGCCTGAGCAAGAGCCGGTTTCTCACCCACCACGGGCAGTGGTCGCTGGGTCGCTCTCTGCCGTTCTCGCTGAGCCACCCTCTGGACCCACAGGCCGGCCGTTCCCTCTGGCGCCGGCTGGCGCGGCCGCGCCGCACGCCCCATGAATCCTGAGTTTTACCAACGAGCCGATCACCATGTCCAGATACCTTGATGCCCTTGCCGCCGAACGCGCCCACAACGCCCGACTGTTCCGGGCCCTGGTGGTGATCGGCCTGGTGGCCGTCGTCGGGATGGCCCTGCTGTGGGCCAGGCCGCGCCAGATCGACCTGCACATCAACCCGGACCTGCGCGCCGGGGAGCGCGTGTCGGTCACCGGTGGCGTGGCGCCCGTGCCCAACCCCAACGTGTACAGCTTCGCCTACTACGTCTGGCAGCAGGTCAACCGCTGGCAGAGCGATGGCGGCAAGGACTACGGCAAGCAGATCTACGACTTCCAGTCCTACCTGACCCCGCGCTGCCAGGCGCAGTTGCAGGGCGACATCGACAACCGCAACCGGGCTGGCGAGCTGCACCAGCGCACGCGTCAGATCAGCGAAATTCCCGGCCTGGGATTCCAGGACAACCGGGTGATCGGTGAAGGTCCCTCGGCCTGGACCGTGCTGCTGGACATGCAGGTGACCGAGACTTTCCGAGGCCAGGCGGTCAAGGACGCCTTCATCCGCTATCCCGTTCGCGTGGTGCGCTACGACGTCGACCGCGAGCGCAACCCGTTCAGGCTGGCCGTGGACTGTTTCGGCTCTGCCGCGCCCGCCCGGCTGGACATCAAGGACAGCGCCATCGGCGCCGCTCAGGGACTGACCCCTGCAGCACTGCCAGCGATCAGCGCCCAGGCACCGATTGCGGTGTCGCCATCGCCGACCACGACACCGCTCGCTGCCGAAAGCGCCAACACCGCGACCGGTGCGCCAGCAACCACCCCCTCCGCACCGGCATCGAGCCGATGAAACGCCATCCCCCTCTGCGCTGCAGCAGGCCATTCCTCCCAAAGGACGACCCATGTCTGATCACACCCCAACCCTTGCGGGCCATGTCCTGAGCGTCAGCCTGGCGGCGCTGGCCGTGTTCGCAGCCCTGCCGTCGCTGGCGCAGCAGGTGCAGGACATCGCGCCTGCTGCGACCCAGCCACCGCTGATCGCCCTGCCTGCTGCAGGCCAGAAGCCGGTACCGGCATCGAGCACCGCCTCCCCTCCCGTGGTCGCTGAGGTGGATCTGGGACAGGCCGGCGCCGTCGCTGCCGGCGCTTCACCCGCTCCCATGCCCCAGGGCGTGGCCGCGCGCGCGGCCGCTGCGGCCCGCGACTCGGGAACGCCTGCGTCTTCGAACCAGGCCGCGCCCACCCCCAAGGCCAAGCCAGCTACCAAGAATGCCAACCGCGCGGCAGCATCGTCCGGCGCTGCTGCGCCGTCGGATCGCCCCGGTGTGGAGCGGGCGGTCTTCAACCGGCAGCCCGTGCGGGTCGGCCTGCCGGTCCAGCGCGAGCGCTTAATCACGCTCCCCGGCCCTGCCGCCCTGCATGTGCCCGCCGACATCGAGTCGGTGGCTCGCGTGGAGGCCATCGACCGCACCATCTATGTCACCGCGCTGGTGCCCTTCGCCCCAATCCGCATCGTGGCCGAGCTGATCGACGGTGGACGGCAAATCCCGCTGGACCTGGTGGCCAACGCCCAGACCTCGGGCGCCAGCGCCGAGCTGGAGGTGTTCCTGGACCGATCCGGCAGCCGCGATGCCTCTGCCGGCGCTGCAGCGGCCACCGAGGCCGGCCCACCGGCTGCGGACATGGTCGAACTCACGCGCTTTGCCTCCCGCATGCTGTATGCGCCCCGTCGCCTGGCCACCACGCGGCCCGGCATCTCGCAAGTCCAGGTCAGCACCAAGCCCGTGCCAGGGCTGGTGCGTGGTGGCCTGGTCGAGACGGTGCCGCTGGGTCAGTGGCGCTCGGCCGGCCTGTATGTCACGGCGGTTCGCGTGACCAACAAGTCGGCTCAGCCCTTCGAGCTGCCGCTTGAGCACCTGCGTGGGCGCTGGCTGGCGGTGACCGCGCAGCACGGGCGCATTGGTCCTGCTGGCAGCGAGACGGACACCACGGCGCTGTACCTGATCTGCGACCGTGCCTTTGACGCCTGTCTCTGAGCGGAGGAACTGTTCATGGCCATCAAACAGAACACCTTGCTGCCCGTCCTGGGCCTGCTCTCCCTGCTCATCGTGGGGGTCATCCTGTACCAGCAGTTCAGCGGCTCGCAGGGCGGCGCACCCGCTGCACCTATGAAGGCGGTGCCCCAGCCCAGCGAGCTGCCACCCACCAAAGGCGCTGACAACGACAACGCGGGCGAGACCCTGGCCACGGTGGTGGCCAGCAACGCCGAGTTGCGCAAGCAAGTGGCCGAGATCGTCGAGCGCAACAAGAAGCTCGAAGAGGAAGCGGCCCGGCGCGGCGCAGCGCGCCCGACCACGGGGTCCGGCCAGAAAGACGGGGAGTTCGGGGCGACCGTGGATGCGGCTGGCCAGGCCGCTGAATCGTTGCTGGGCGCTCTGCCCACCCTGCCCACGTCGCGCCCTGCGCCGGGTTCGCAGGTCGGCCGCACGGTCAACGGCGGTGCCGCAGCGCCCATCACGGCGGACCTGAACCTGGGCGAGCAGGAAGCGGCGCCGGGCGCCGTGGCCTACAAGACCGTGGCGCCCATGGGCTACGCGGCCTTCGAGGACACGCGCAACCGCAATCAGGGACCTCCCTCGACGCGGTACGTGCGAACCAACGCCAGCGCCCGCGCCGGCACAGAACCGGCAGGTGCAGGTGGCGCAGCCACCGGGGGCGCGGCAGGTGTCGCCGAGGCAGAACAGGACGAGGCCTACTTCACGCTGCCCGAGAACTCAACACTGGTGGGTGCCAAGGCCATGACCGCCATCATCGGGCGGGTGCCGATTGACGGCCGGGTGACCGATCCGATGCAGTTCAAGCTGATCGTCGGGCGCGAGAACCTCGCGGCCAATGGCTGGGAGCTGCCCGAGGACATCGCCGGCATGATCCTCACCGGCGTGGCCATCGGCGACATGGCCCTGTCCTGCTCCGAGGGCAAGATCCGCTCGGCCACCTTCGTGTTCAACGACGGCACGATCCGCACGGTTTCCTCGCGCGGTCGAGGCGCTACGGCCGGATCGAGCGGCGACCTGGGCTTCATCAGCGACCCGCGCGGCAACCCCTGCATCGTTGGCAAGTTCGTCACCAACGCGCCAGCGTACCTGACCGACATCATCGGTGCCAAGACGCTGGGCGTGGCAGGCCAGGCCTACGCCGACGCCGCCAAGCTGGTCACCCAGAACGCCCTGGGATCGACCACCACCCAGATCACAGACACCAGCCGCTACGTCATGGGCCAGGCCGTCAGCGGCGCCACCGACGAGTTCACGGCCTGGCTGCTTTCACGCCTGAAGAACTCCTTCGACGCGGTGGTCACCCCCTCGGGCGACGAGGTGGTGATCCACCTGGATCAGGAGCTGCGCCTGGACAAGGCCGTCGCCGCCCGAAAGATCGCGCACCGCGCCCAGAACACCAGCAACGCCCAACGCGGAGGAAACCATGGCCTCGAATGACACCCCACGCCACCCCCACCACCGCTGGCATCGCCCGGCGCTGCTCACCCTCTCGGTGCTGGTGCCGCTGGCCCTGGCCGCATGTTCGGCCGCTGGCCCGCGCGAGTCTCCCCTGATCGGCGCCACCGAGGGCAGTCCCACGGTCACCGAGGTCTACCGCGACCAGCAGTCGGGTCAGGGCGCTCAGGGCCGCAACCTGCAGGCCCGCGACAACTTGCAACTGGCCAGCCGCGCACGCACGGTGGACGGGCGCGATGCGCGTCAGAGCAAGTACTGGGACCCGCTCAATCCCACGCAGCAGCGCTTTGCCCGTGTGCCCAACCCCGACCTGGTGATGGTGGTCTACCCCCACCTGTCCAAGGGCAAGTACCCGGTGCCCGGCTACGTGACGGTGTTTCCCATGTACGAGACGGTGGAGTACGCCCTGCCCGGCGAGATCGAGCAGGAAGACAGCCAGGCGCGCGAGCGCTTCATCCCGTCCCGCTGAGCCGCAGAACAACCCCACCGAATCCGACCACCCGCCCATCAAGAGGGATGCCGTCCATGGCTGCTACACAAAAACTCGGTCTGTTGTCCGTGATCCAGGCCCTGGGTCTGATGCCCAAGGGGCGTGCTGGTGCCACAGACGCTGCGGGTACGGAGCCGAAGAAGCCCAGCGCTGCCCGTCAAGGGCCCAAGGATGCTGCCCCGCGTGAGCCCATGACCGTAGGGCGCCGTCAGGGCATGGCCCAGCGTCCGCCTTCGTTCACCGACCTGCTGCCGTATGTCAGCTACGAGGCAGATGCCAAGACCTTCGTGCTGGGCGACGGCACCACGCTCGGGGCGCTGTTCGAGCTGGGTGCGGTGCCCACCGAAGCCCAGGCACCGGCCTACCTGATCGACAAGGCCCGCAAGGTGCAGGAGGCTCTGCAGGCGCTGCCCGAGTCCACCGACACCCCGTGGATCGTCCAGTTCTTCGTCAACGACGACCGCGATATCAGCGGCCTGAACACCTACCTGCGCGACTACATCGCCCAGGTGCACGAGCGGTATCCCGAGCGGCGCGACGCCATCCTGAGTTCCCCCTACACCCAGGCGGTGCTCAAGGAGTTCGAGAAGCACCTGGCCCTGGTCTCTCGCCCGCAAGGCCTGTTCACCGACACCTTGGTCAGTGGCCAACCCTGGCGCGGGCAGCAGCGGCGCGTGCGCTGCGCGGTCTACAAGCGCTTCACCCGCCTGTCCGAGGACCCCTCGCCCGCGCAGCAACAGATCGAGGCGGTTTCGGTCACGCTGATGGCCACGCTGCATGAGTCGGGCGTCCAGGCCCGCCGCTGCAGCTCGCGCGAGTTCTACGAGTGGCTGCTGCCCTTCTTCAATCGCAAGGTGCCTTGGGCCAGCCGACATACCGGCGACCTGCTGGAGCAGCTGCCCTACCCCGGCGATCAGTCCCCCGCACACGATGCCGACGGCCGCGAGGCGGCGCCGGTTTTCGGGTGGGACATGGCCGATCTGCTGAGCGTGAGCCCACCCGTCTCGGATGCCGAGGCAGGCCTGTTCGAGTTCGATGGCGTGCCAGTCAAGGCACTCACGCTCGACGGCATGCGCACCAACCCGAACATCGGCCACTTCACCGCCGAGCGCAGCCTGGGCAAGGAAGCCTTTGCGCGCTTTGACCGGCTGCCGGCCGGCTGCATGCTCTCCATCACCGTGACCGTGGAGCCGCAGCACCGGCTGGACGAGCACATCGCCCGCATCCGCGACGCCTCGCGCGCCCAGACGCCGCTGGCCATGGAGACGCACAAGGAGTGCGTGCAGGTGCTCAAGCGCATGATCGAGGGCGACAAGCTGTATCCGATGCTCATGACGCTGTACGTCACGGCCCCCACCCGCGAGGAGCTGGGCGCCGTGATCTCGCAAGTCAATGCCCAGCTCGTGCCTTCTGGCCTTCGCTTCATCGACGCCCGCCAGGACCTGGTGGCCCTGGACAGCTTCATCCGGGGTCTGCCCTTCGCCTTCGATCCGGCCTTCGATGCCAAGCAGCTGCGCCGCACCCGCCTGACCTTCGCCTCACAGATCGCCGCCCTGCTGCCGGTCTACGGCCGCTCGCGTGGCACTCCGCACCCGGGCATGTGGTTCTGGAACCGGGGCGGCGAACCCCTGTGGGTCGATCCGCTCAACCGGCACGACCGCAAGAAGAACGCCCACATGCTGGTGCTCGGACCTACAGGGGCGGGCAAGAGCGCGACCTTGAACTACATCGCCATGCTGACCATGGCGGTGCACCGCCCTCGCCTGGTCATTGCCGACGCCGGCCGCTCCTTCTCCCTGCTCATGGACTACTTCAAGACCATGGGCCTGTCCACCTACAGCGTGACGCTGACCAACGAGGCGGACGTGTCCCTGCCGCCGTTCTTCCACGCCCACCGGCTGCTGGGCGACCAGGACGTGATGTCCTCCTACCGCGCCGCCGAGCAGCAGGCCCGGCAGAACGCCGGAATGCCCGACGATGCCAGCCTGGATGCGCTGCTGGACGGCAAGAAGCCGGCCGAGATCGAGCGCGAGCCCACGGCCGCAAGTGGTGATGAGGCCGACGCCGACGACGAAGGCACCGACAAGCGCGATCTGCTGGGAGAAATGCTGATTGCTGCGATCATGATGATCACCGGTGGCGAGCAGCAGGAGGTCGAGCGCATGTCCCGCGCCGACCGATACCTGATCACCAACGCCATCATCCGCGCCGCCACCCGCTCCGCAGCCGAAGGCCGCAAGCACCCGCTGACGCACGACGTGGCCATCGCCCTCATGGGCATGCACGCCGATGCCACGCTCTCCCCTGCACGCCAGGCGCGCGCCGAAGAAATGGGTCAGGCCATGATGAGCTTCACCCAGGGCCTGCGCGGCAAGCTGTTCAACCGCGAGGGCGTGGACTGGCCCGATGCCGATGTGACCCTGGTGGAGATGGGCACCCTGACGCAGGACGGCTACGGCGATGCGCTGGCCGTGGCCTACACCAGCCTGATCGACTCGGTGCAGTCGCGCGGCGAGCGCGCACAGGCCGAGGACCGGCCGCTGATCATGCTCACCGACGAGGGGCACTTGATCACCACCAATGAGCTGTTGGGACCCAAGATCGCCAAGGGCACCAAGATGTGGCGCAAGCTCAACATCTGGTTCTGGCTGGCCACGCAGAACTTGAAGGACTTCCCCGACAGCATGAGCCGCGTGCTGTCGATGTGCGAATACTGGATGCTGCTGACCATGGACCGCTCCGAGATTGAGGAGGTGGCGCGGTTTCGCAGCCTCACCCCCGAACAGCGCGCCCTCATGGAGTCGGCTCGCAAGGAGCCGCCCAAGTACACCGAGGGCGTGCTCATCTCGGCTTCGGACCAGGCGCTGTTTCGCAACGTGCCACCGGCCCTGCCGATTGCCCTGGCCATGACCGAGGGACACGAAAAAGCCCACCGTCGCCGACTGATGGATCAGCACGGCTGCTCCGAAATGCAGGCCGCTCAGCTGGTGGCCGACGAACTGACCGCCAAGCGCGGCTGATCGAGAAGGGACGGACCATGGACCAGGAAATCACCAGCTTCAACGCGGCCCGCTGGAACGAGCTGTGCGTGCAGTTGGCCGCGCAGGCCTCGCGCAATTGCGGCAGCGCCCATGACCGCTACCAGCGCCTGTTCTCCGAACTGGTGGACGAGCGCCTCAGGGCGATTCCCGAGGTGCATCACGCGGCGGCACTGGAAGTGGCCTACCGCTGGGACTATCTGGACCCGGAAGGTCGCGAGAAGGCGCTGCAGGAATTTGACACCGGGGGACGCTGACATGACCCATCAAGAGGAAAACACGTTCAGTCTCAGCGCGGGTGTCGTCCGCTCTGCCCTGCTTTGTATCCTGCTGGTGATGCTGGCGCTTGGCAGCGGCATCGTCCAGGCGCAGTCCAGAGCAGCAGTCGCCGACCTGTACGGCGGCGTCGAGCGCATCGAGCTGTTCCTGGCACGCCCGACCCCGGTGCGCAATGTCCAGGGCGCCAAGGTGCCCGTGAAGGTCTACCGCCTGTACGCCCACCAGCAGTACATCGAGCAGACCCTGATGCCCAGGATTCCCAAGCTGCCGCCGGGCGCATCGAGCACCGAGATCCAGCACAACATCTCGGCCTACATCGAAGCGAACAAGGCCCAGATCGAGGCCGAGTCCAAGGACCTCAAGGCCATGTACCTGGAGGGCAAGGAACTCACGTTCCGCTACAAGCTGCTGGACTACCCCGCGTTCGTGATCAATGGTGTGGCGGTCTTTGACCACACGAACGACCTGCACGAGGCGCTGCGCGCCTACCAGAAGCACTACCGGGGGCGCTGAGATGAAGTCGTCTGTTGTCTGCGGAGGCTGGACGCCACCGGTTCGGCCCAGGATCGCCGCGTTGCTTCTGTGGGGGGTCACCAGTGCGGGCCCTGTGCTCGCCCAGGGGGCAGCGCCCGCCATCCTCAAGGTCGAGGTGTTTGCCGTCAGTGCCACCCCACTGAACGTCCCGAACAAGCCTGCGTACCCGCTGGCGATCTACCGCACCGACGAGCTGGAACAGGCCCAGCGGGCACTGCTGGCGCCGGCGGGCACCGGGCGCAACGACAAGGAAACCGAATCGCTGCAGGCAGCCTACCTGCGCGAGCAGGGAAAGGCCGTCCTGCACCAGCTCGCTCCGTTGGTCAGTCGCCACTACCAGGTGGAGCAACTGGCGCGCCAGTACGCCATTGCCGCATTGCCGGCCATCGTGATCAACGGCACCAAGGTGATCTACGACGTGACCGATGTGGATCGGGCCGTCGCGATCTTTCAGAAGCTCCAGGGGAATTGACATGCTCATGCACAAGCCCACCACCCAATCGAACAGGCGCCTTGCCAGAGCGCGCCGCATGCCATGGCTGGCAGGCTGGCTCCTTGCCGCTTCCGTCCACGCACAGAGTGCCTCCACGGAGCTCTACCGGGGCATCACCAAGGTCGAGGTGTTTGCCAACTCGGCCATGGTCATCACGGGGGGTGAACCCCAGCGCTACCAGCTGGCCATCTACCGCCTCGATGCGCTCAAGAACGTCGAGGCGGCGATCAACCAGCGCCTGCCCAAGACCGAAGCGGCCGCGCGCGCGTACTTCCAGGCCAACCAGGCCGAAATCAAGAAGCAGATCACCCCGCACGTGCTCGGTGCCGCCAACGGCATCGCGCTGGCCAGGCACTACAAGATCGACCGCCTGCCGGCCATCGTCGTGGATGGCGCCAACGTCATCTACGGGGTGCCCGACGTACCGCAGGCCCTTGCGCTGGTCCAGCAGCACCGGGCCGCAGCCGCCAAGCGCTGAAGGGAGATCCACCTTGACCCGACGGTTTGACCCACTCACCCGCGCCGCCCTGGCGCTCCTGCGCGGCCTGGTGTGTGCCCTGGTGCTGGCGCGGCCGGCCTGGGCCCAGTCGCCCGCGCCGCCACCGAGCACCAACACGCTCGGCGTGCTGGCCGCGACCGCTGCTTCGGCACCCAGCTGCATCTCCTACATGGTCACCGGGGTGTGCTTCTTCCTGCGCTGCACACCGTTCGGCTGCACGGTAGAGACCTCCATCCGGGTCAGCCACTACATGCCCGACGTGGTGGTCAGCACCTACAACGACCAGTACATCCACCCCTGGCGCGACGTGGGCAGCGCCGTCT
Organism: Hydrogenophaga sp. NFH-34; assembly: GCF_021401345.1. GTDB lineage: Bacteria > Pseudomonadota > Gammaproteobacteria > Burkholderiales > Burkholderiaceae_C > Hydrogenophaga > Hydrogenophaga electricum. The sequence goes on along the minus strand of NZ_JACBGE010000010.1, from coordinate 5,879 downwards.
CCGGCATCGGCGACCGCATTGGCGCCGCGATCCTGCGAAGCCCGTTGGATGCAACGGCCAACACCTCGGCCAAGCGGCGCGGCGCGGCCGAACCCGTGACCATGAAAACGGTCGACGCCATCGGCAATCCGGCGGTACTCATCAACAACTCGGGCACGCGCATGGTGGTGCCCGGCATCACCGAGCTGATGAGCTTTCCCTCCACGCTGCCCGACATCCTGGCCGAGTGGGCCGTGGCGCCCGTGGGCCTGATGCAGCAGGCCGGCGAAGGAGTCATCAACCTGCTGACCAACCCCAGCGCCTTGATGAACACCGTGACCGGCGTTGGCAACCTCATGGGCAACATGGGCCCCGACATGAGCAGCATGGGACCCGCTGCCTCAGGTGGGATGGACTCGGCCAGTCAGGGCGGTTTTCAGGAGCAACTGGGCCAGCTGCGCGGCATGCTCGAAGGCGCGGCCGACGCTGGCGGCGGCAACGACTTCCTGTGTCCCAGCTCGGCCGATGCCTTCGGCGTGTATTTCAGCTCCGACGTCGACTCCCTGTTCTGGCGCAGCATGATCCCGCTGGAGCTGCTCTACGTGGGCTCCTGGTTTCCCGGTTACAAGGAAGTCTCGCAGACACCGGTTTTCAGCACGTGGGGCAGCAAGTACCCCCGTATAGGCGAGGTGGTCCAGCAGCACCCGGTCAAGGCCTCGGCCGTTCTGGCCGAGCGCTCGGCCCAGATCATCCTCAAGCCCTCGCAGCCGCACATCTATGCGCACCTGCGGCCCAAGAGCCCACACTCCTACGTGTGGTTTGCACAAGTGGCCGACCCCAAGTGGTCCATGGTGCACCCCTACCCCTCGGGCTGCCACACCTTCGGCGCCAACGACTCGGTGGCCTTGCTCGGATACGGCGACTACCGCAACACGCCCAACAACAGCTTCGTCTGGAACCTCTGGACCCGGTACGAGTGCTGCCGGCGCCGCACCGAAATCTTCCTGTTCGCGGTCCCTTGAGGCGCCGTGACGCGCGATCCCATTTCTTCCTGGAACCACCATGACCCACAACCGACTCCGTTTTCGTGTGCGGCCCCTGCTGGCCGGCGTTGCCCTGGCCGGCCTGGTGGCACTGACCTGGTCCGCGCCCGCCAGCGCGCAGGCTTCGCGCGGCGCGCTGTACTACCAGCTCGGCGGCAACTCGCCCGGTGGCAACGCCAACTACCGCTCCCAGATCCCGCTGCAGCTCAGCCTCGCGGCCAACCTGCGGCTGAACTACTCCTGCGGCAAGTTCGACATCGGTCTGTCCTGGCAGACGCTGATGAACAACATCGAGCAGTTCGGCGACACGCTCTCCAACGCCATCCGCGCCGGCATCGCTGCGCTGCCGATGTACATCTTTGAGCGTGCCCAGCCCGGTCTCTACCAGCTGTTCCAGACCTACTCGCTCAAGGCCGACGCCATGATCGCAGCGGCCTTGAAGACCTGCGAGGAGATGGAGGCCGCCATCAAGCAGGGCGACAACCCCTACGAGGAATGGGCGGGCATTGCCAAGGGCGAGTCCTGGCGCATGCGCGCCTCCCTCAACGGCGACGTGGTCGAGGCCAAACGGGCCATCAACGAGCAGGAGGAAGGCCACCGAAACGGCGTGAGCTGGATTTTTGGACAACGGGCTGGTGGTGTGGGCACCCAGCCGCTGCGGCCGGTGCGCGACCTCTCGGTTGCGGGCTACAACGTCACGCTCAACCGCCAGCCTGGCTCCTCCGGTGGAGGCCCCGCAGACGCCCGGATGGTGGCCGCGTTCCCCACCTCGGACGCGCTGGCGGTGTTCACTACCAAGGTGCTGGGCGACCAGCAGATCTACCTGTGCGAGGGCATCGCCAACTGCCCTGCGGCCACCTCCACCTCGACCGCCACGGGTCTGGGTCCCTTGCTGGAGGAAGAAATCGTGTTTGTGCGCCCGCGCCTGGAGGCCATCGTCAACGGCACCACCATCCCCACCAGCGCGGCACTGGCCGAAATCGGCGCACCCGGCATCACCGTCAACGCCCAGGTCATTCAGGCCCTGCGAGCCATGCCCGCTGAAAACCGGACCCTGGCCACCAGCCGTCTGGCCCACGAGCTGGGCATGCAGCGGGTGGTGGACAAGGCCCTGATCGCGCGCAACGCGCTGATCACCGGCATGAGCCTGCCCGAGGTCACGGCAGCGGGCAAGGTCTCGCAGGACATGCAGGGCAAGGTCGCACGCATGACGCAGCACATCGAGGACCTGATGTTCGAGCACCGCATCCGCAAGGAAATCACCGCCAACAACGCGCTGGCCATCCTGGAATCGGGCACCCAACGCGATGGCCAGGCCACCCGCGTGCCGCCGGCCGGCCGCCCCGATCCCGCACCGCTCGATGGTGGCCGCGTGCGAACCACTCCCTGAGCCGAGGTCCTCATGAACAACCCCCTCCCCGTCCAACCCATGCCCAGCACCAGCCGCTCAAAGCGCTGGCTGCGCAAGCTGCTGCCCGCCCTGAGCATGCTGGCGCTGGTGCTGCTCATCGGCGTGATCGTCGCCATCTTCCTCGCCCTGGGCGTCAAGTTGGAGGCCCAGCTCGATACGGTCCGGGTGTTCAAGCCCTGGGGTATCGCGATCCAGGGTGCGCTGATCGTGCTCATCGGCTTGCGCTGGACGCAGGTGGTGAACTGGGGTCGCCGCCGAGGCATCGTCCAGGAGTGGGAGTACGAGCAAGTCATTGCGGCGCGCGGCAAGGTCATGCTGATGCTGCTGGCCTACTGGCTCTTGATCCCTGTCGGACCCGCGACCTTGCTGCGGGTGCTTGGCGGCTGAAGAAGGAAGGATCGCACCATGCAACTGGACTCCTACCTGGAAATCTTCACCACCATGTACGGCTGGGCGTTCGCCAACATCATTGGCGAAGCGCTCACCGGCACCGGCCTGGTCGTGCTGCCGTTCATGATCATGGCCTTCAACGCCTGGCGCCAGGCCAAGGAACAGGGCGCCGAGCAGATCGGCGTCTTCGGCCTGGTCGACAGCATCGGCACCCAGCTGATCGTGGGCCTGTTCGTCTTCATGACCTGCTTTGCGACCAGCCCGCTCACTTCGCTGCATTCGATCAACCTGCGCTATCAGCCGCCGCCCACGGCGCTGGAGCCCAACCCACCCGAAGTCTCGCGCGACAGCGGGACGGGTTCGACCTACGACGCGGCGCTGGTCGATGCCATCGACGGCAGCATGAGCAACGTCAGCGGGTCGCTGGCGCACGTGCCCGCCTGGTGGATGACGGTGATGGCGATCTCCTCGGGCATGAACCATTCGATCAAGGCGGGCCTGAACGCCAGCCAGAGCGAGTTGCGCGCGGTCGAGGAACTGGCGCGCATCGCCACCATCGAAGACCCGCGCCTGCTGCACAACATCCAGCGCTTCTACAGCGAGTGCTTCGTGCCGGCGCAAAGCCGGTTCATTCAGATGGACCCTGCGGACCTCACGGCTGCCGGCCGCGCCATCATCGCCACCACCAACACCGAGTACGGCCCGGACGACACCGGCTGGATGGGCTCGCAGCTGTTCCGCACCGAGCCGGGCTTCTACACCGACATGCGCTCGGTCAACCCGGTCACCGGCTTTGCCATCGACTTTGGGCGCGATGTCGACTACTACAACCCCTCTTCGGGCGAGCCCTTGCCGTTCGAGGGCTTTGCCAATCCCGACTGGGGACGCCCGACCTGCCGCGAGTGGTGGGAAGACACCCGCATCGGCCTGCGCGAGGCCATGATCACCCATTCTTCCGACTGGCAGGCCTTGTGGGGGCGGGCGCGCACGCTGTTCTCCAGCGAGGACCGGACCAAGGACGAGTTGGCCCGCCTGGCCCAAGTCAAGGCCAACCCGATGTTCGTCGATCCGACCCAGGCGCTGGGCGACCGCTGGTACCAGAACGCCCGCATCAGCGACCCGGCCGGCATCGCCGATGGCGTGGCCAGGACGGCCGGTGGCGTGCTCTCCAACGTCGGGCTGGGCATCGTCTCGCTGCTGAGCTACATCACCTCAGGGCCACTGAAGAACGGGCTGCTGATGATGCAGGCGCTGATCCTCATGGGCATGTACATGTTCCTGCCCCTGGTGACCTTCTTCTCCGGCTACAACCTCAAGGTGATGCTCTACGGCGCCATCGGCGTCTTCACGGTGAAGTTCTGGGGCGCGCTGTGGGCGATCACGGTGTGGGTGGATGCCCACCTGATCCGCGCCATGTACCCGGTCGGCAGCTTCACGCTGACCGACATCTTCGGGTCGGCCATGCAGGGTCACAAGCGGATGCTGCTGAACCTGCTGATGCTGGGGATGTTTATTGGCTTGCCGCTGCTTTGGACGGGGATGATGGCTTGGCTAGGCTACAGCTTAGGCAATGGCATCACATCAGCATTGAAAAGTGCTGATTCAACCGCAAACAGCACTACGAACTCATCGGTTCCCAGGGGGCGACGTTGATACAGCCCTACCAAGGGCGCCTATTGGGGCCATAGGTTTCTTCCCACATTGGATGCTCAACTGCATCAATGTTGGGAATCCCTTGCCATTCGTTTACAGGTGGGCGCGCCCTCGTCGCGGTCGACATTCCATCAAGCACAGCATTTCCCACGGCAGGCCCGAGCGTCGTCGCAGCACGGTAGACCTTCTCGGCTGCCGCATCGACCAAGCGATAGAAAAGCTTTGCTGTCATGTTGTTCTCCCTTGGGGTTTAAAGGGGATTTTCGTCGAGTCGGTCCCAGTGCGCAACCTACGTCGGCACGCGTCAATCGCAGTGGTTGACCTTCACCGAACGGCGCGGCGCCGTCACCAGCCGGAAATACTTCCAGGCCTCCGCCGGCACGGCCGTCATCGCAGCCAGGCACCAGTAGCGCCGGTCGGCCTCGGATAAGCCGTTCCACCAGGCCATGCCGGCGACGTCCAGATCCTGCAGGGGGCCTTCCACGGGCTCCTCGATGTCGTCAACGCCGGATTTGTTCAACAACATGCACTCCTCACTGGCAATGCCATTTCAGCGGTCTTCCCTGGTGTGCCACAACCGCAGCACGTAGATGATCGAGTTCTGAATCTCGTAGCGAATCTCGTACTCCTTGACCAAGATTCGCCGGACCTCTCGTGGCTCGAATTGGAAAAGCTGCTCGCCAATACGCGGGTTGGTCAACAGAACAGTAGGGGCCTTGGTCAGTGCCTGCACCGCACGCGCAGCCGCTGGTTTGTTCACCGGAGCCAGGAATTCATACAGGCGTACCAAGTCGGAAAGCGCCTTGCTGGTCCACTTCAGCTCCATCAGCGCGGCACCGGCAACGGCTGGTCAGAGCCAAGGCTCTGCGCCCATGTTTGCACCGCCTGGTGGTCGAACACATGACCGGCGTCTACGTCCGCCATCGCTTCTTGGGTCAGCCTGTCGCGCTCCTCTTCCTGGGCGATCCAGGCTGAAAGGGCCTGCTTCATCACCCAGCCGCGAGAGCGTTCAAGTCGGGATGCCATCTGATCGACCTTGTCGGCCAGTGGAAGCGGCACATGTGCGGTCAGCACCCTGGTAGCTGCGGTCATGGGGTTTCTCCTGTCAGAACTTGACGTTGCTGGGCCGGTCATTCCAGCTCACTCAAAGTGAATCATAGTGATTAAAATCAAATCAATCAATGTGTATTGCACAATACAAAGCCATGGCCCGAGCTGACTCCACTCCCACGACGCAGAACTAGGGGTCTCCTCGTTTTCAGTGCAATAAGTGACGGTACGCAAAGCTAGCACTGGCGCGGGGGTGGTCTGGGTAGACCGTTGATTTCATTGACTTTCCTGTTCGCTTTGTAAACGGGTATGGTGGCCTCCCACTTTTGAGGTTCACGATGCAGGGTTGGCAC